>CP166130.1:0-1200000 GCA_041228335.1 Alphaproteobacteria bacterium LSUCC0684
CTTGTATATTCGACATGGCCGGGCGTGTCGGCGAGGATGAAACGACGTTTTTCCGTTGCCAGAAAGCGGTAGGCGACATCGATGGTGATCCCCTGCTCGCGTTCAGCGGCAAGCCCGTCCACCAGCAGGGCAAAATCCAGCTCGCCATTCTGCGTGCCGGAATCCCTTGATTCCGCCGCCAGGGTGGCAAGCTGGTCATCAAAGAGACTTTGCGCATCATAGAGCAGTCGGCCGATCAGGGTGCTCTTGCCATCATCGACGCTGCCGCAGGTGATCAGGCGGAGCGTATCCTGAGCGGCGAGCCCGGCCAGATAGGTTTCGATATTCTCCGGTGAGGTCATCAGAAATATCCTTCGATCTTCTTCATTTCCATGGATGCACCGCCATCACGGTCGATGACGCGGCCTTCACGTTCCGACGTTCTTGCCGCCAGCAATTCCTGAATGATTGCAGGGATATTCCGGGCCGATGAGGGCACGGCGCCCGTCAGCGGATAGCAGCCAAGTGTCCGGAAGCGGACCGTCTCAATCGAAATGACGTCATCATCCTTGAGTTGCATGCGGTCATCGTCGACCATGATAAGGGTGCCGTCGCGCTCTACCACCGGCCGCGGCGCGGCAAAATACAGCGGCACGATGGGGATGCTCTCCCGCCAGATATAGTGCCAGATATCCATCTCGGTCCAATTGGAAAGAGGGAAGACCCGCATGCTTTCGCCGCTGTTTATCCGGGTATTGTAAAGGCTCCATATTTCAGGTCGCTGGTTTTTGGGATCCCACTGGTGGCTGGCCGAACGAAAGGAAAAGATACGCTCCTTGGCCCGGCTTTTTTCCTCATCACGGCGGGCGCCGCCAAAGGCCGCGTCAAATCCGTGCTTGTCCAGCGCCTGCTTCAGGGCTTCGGTTTTCATGATATCGGTATGAACGGCGGAGCCGTGATCAAACGGGTTGATGCCGCGTTTTATCCCGTCAGGGTTCTGGTGGGTGATCAGCGTCATCCCCGTCTTATCGGCAACAGCGTCACGAAATTCATACATGGCCCTGAATTTCCACCCCGTATCAACATGCAGAAGCGGAAATGGCGGCGTGCCCGGGGCAAACGCCTTGAGCGCCAGATGCAGCATGACCGCGCTGTCCTTGCCGATCGAATAGAGCATGACAGGATTGCTGACCTCGGCCACCACTTCCCGCATGATGTGAATGGATTCGGCTTCAAGACGATCGAGATGGGTGAGGTGCCGCAGCGGGGCATCACTTCCCGGGGTGCCGCGCTCAAGGTTGCCATTGGCCTTGTGCGCAGGCAGCAGATCAGGCAGATCAAAACTCACCTCTTCGGGATAGGCGGGAAGGCCGCTTTCAACACCATCAGGCCAGTCTTCAAGAGACCGCAGGAGAGGAGCAAGCTCAGCCGACGGAAGAACGAGGAGCGGCGTTTTCATCGCGTTGCGAAAAGACATGAGGGCAAGAGCAAGGAAGGTATCATCCTTCATGCCGGCGGGCCGAAAGATCCAGTGCCGTCCGCCACGGCCGTCATTGGCAACGATCATGTCCACGCCCGGTTCCGGCTGGTGATGTTGCATAAATACCGCCTTGCCGCGACGACGCTGCACCGATGCCACCATCGATGTCGCCACTTTGGTGCGGAACCCGCTGATCGAGGCAAGCTGCTCCAAATTCAGCATCTCGGGCAGAAATCCGCTCTGGGCCACCAGCCGTTCCGCCTGACGGCGATCAGACCTGCCCCCGTCACCGCCAAGCCATTCCTGCACATGCATCAGATTCCAGGCCGTCGGAATGCCGCCCGGGCCGGGGTCCAGATTGAAAAGAGGGAGTTTGTCGCTGTTTTGCATTTTCCCTAGCTTAAGATAAAATAAACTCAAGACAGGAAATAATTTATAATTTATTGCAAGTCAATCAAAATAGCGACAAATGATTGATCAGCCTTCCGCGATGGTGCCGTCGGCTCTAGCCAAGGCGACGCTTGATATCAGGTGAGGCGTTGATCTCGGCATTGCGAACATATTCCTCGTGATTCTGTTCGACCTTTGCCAGATCATAGCGGTAATTGACCATCAACCCGGCCGATTGCCGGATGGCCTTGCCCGACAGATCCCCTCTTGCGTTGAGGCGGTCGAGAATGGCGCCATTGCCGAGATGGAACCGGGCCACGGGGTCATTGGGCCGGCCATCAGGACGGTCGGAATGGAGGAAGTAGCGCGCGGCGGCGGTAAGTATCTTCTCATCGGTCTCCTCGGTGATCAGGGCCGGGTTCGCGCTAAGGGTGAAAAGTTCAGGTTCATGGCGTTCAAGCCAGGACCTGAAACCCGGAACAGGCGAAAGGGTGACAAATGTCTTGAGCCCGGGCAGGTCGCGCTTGAGTTCCTGGGCGACACGCTTGATGAGGAAATTGCCAAAAGATATCCCTTCAAGCCCCTGCTGGCAGTTGGAAATCGAATAGAAAACAGCGGTGTTCGCTGCCGTTTCAGAAAGGATGTCCCGCTCGCCTGCCAGCACGGCATGGATCGTCCCCGGAATTTCCTGCATGAGCGCCACCTCGACAAAGATCAGCGGCTCATCGGGCATGGAAGGATGGAAAAAGGCAAAGCAGCGCCGGTCCTGCGGGGCAAGCCGCGCCCTCAAGTCATCCCATGAGGTGATTTCATGCACGGCTTCATAGGCAATGATCTTCTCAAGGATGCTGGCGGGGCTTTCCCAGGTGATGGGTTTCAGCACGAGGAATCCGGGATTGAACCAGCCGCGCATCAGTTGCTTGAGGCCGGTATCAAGTCTCTTGAGGGCCGGGCTCTTCCGTGCCGCCTTGATCAATGCTTCACGCATGCGGACAAGTCGGACCGTTCCTCCAGGGGTGGCGTTAAGCCTGCGGAAGACTTCCTGCCAGCCAGGCTCGGCGGTTGTTGAGATCATCTCAAGATTGGCGGCTGAGGGCGTGTCTCGATAGGCGGAGGTCGCGGCGGCCAGCGCCTCCGGATCAAGATCGAGCGAGAGCAGAAGATGGAAGAATTCCTCCCGTGTCTCTTCGGTCAGGCTTTCAAAAAGATCAAGCAGATGCGTGCCGTGTACAAGCGATGAGATTTCACCTTCGGCGGCCACCACCGAATTGAGCACGGCTTCGGGGGTGTCTCCCAGAACTCCCACCTGGCTGCGGCTGAAGAGCGGCAGCCTGAGGCCGCCATCCATAAGGGAGGAAAGAATATCGTTAAAAAACCGCATCTGCATGGTGTTTCTCCGGCAAAGTCAGGTGCATCATATCAATCGATGGCATCCCCTGCCAGCCTTTTGCAAGACAGGCTAACTGAGGAAGTTACCAGTTTAGGGGAAAAATATTGCAGAAATAAGTCGGCTTATGCCGCCTTCGCCGTGCCGCTAGAAGGGCTGGACAAGCAAGACAAGAGCTTCGCCTGAATATTTGCTGAATTCATCGATGTTGGATCTGGTCTTGCTATAGTTGACCGAAAAGCGAAGACGTGGGGGCTGATCAAGTCCGGGGAGTGAAGACTTGAGCCCGATGGCAAAACCTGCGGTTAGCGTGGAGATTTCATCCTTGCGCTGGCGATGTTGGAAACTGGGATCGGCGGCTTTGTGTTCGGCCGTCTCATGATCAAGCCCGATGCTGGCAATGCCGCCGAAGACTTGCCGACTGAGCTCCACGCCGACGCCACGGCTCGTTTTGGCGTGATAATCCTTGCGGCGGTCATCTTCCGCCGCATTCAGAGTCATGGCCATCTGATAGCGCCTGAATGAGCGCAGAACCCTGCCCGAGAGCGAGATCGACGTGCCGTTTTTATCAGAAGGTTTGCGGGCAAGATTGGGGTCAAAGGAATCATGAAAGCTGCTTCGGCTTATCCGGGCAGTGGTGGCAAGTGCCCAGTCCGGGGACGGAATGAAGGTATCGGTGACCTGAAGGCTGAAAGTGTCAAGATAGGTTCGATCATCGATCGAGGTGTTAAGGTAGGTGCCAAGAAAAATCAGCTGACGGTCGGCAAAGGTTTTGAGATACCGGCTGTTGACCCCGAGGCTGGTGATATCGCCGAGTGCATATCCTTCCATGTCGCGGCCACTGGCGGTGACCCCGAAGGAGAGGCTTTCGGGCAGTTGCGAGACGAGGTTGCCGGTGATGTTGAGGGCGGCGGAGGACGTCAGAAATGAATGGGCATTGGCGCGTTTCGTGTATTCAAAACCGGTGATTGACCGGTTACCGATGGAGCCGCCTTCGGGATTGTCGACAACGCCGCCGCCTAAGGTGACAACGCCGGTGATGTTGTAGCTCTTTTCAGCATTGTCGATCAGCGAAAGAAGGTCCCTGATCTCGGTTTTCTGGGTTTCCGTTGCTGCCGGGTTGAGGAGCAGAATTTCAGCCATCCGCCGGGCTTCGGCAAGATTTCCGAGCCTGAACTGGGCGCCGGCAAGAAGAGCCTGGGCCTGGCTGTTGTTCTGGCTGAGGGCAAGGATTCGCTCAAGGGTGGCAACCGCTCCCTTGATGTTCTGCTGGCGGAGTTGGCTGATCACCAGCTGAAAATTCAATATCAGATCCCCCGGGTTTTCAAATACCGCCGCAAAGGCTTCATCTTCGGTCAGGGGCGGCGCATCATTGGCCCGGGCAGGCATGGCGGCAAGACATGTGAGGGAAATTCCGGCGGCAATTGCACTGAAAACACTGAACTTGACCATTTTCATATATCCTGTTCCTAAGGGTGATTGCGAGCGCTTCTGCCAGAAATGTATAGATGAGGATGATGCTGAAATTTATGACCAAGTCAGGTGAAACCCATGGATAAAAAGAGTGTATACACGGCTGCTGCAAGGTTCTTAGCTCGGCCCTTGATGGTGCCTTTCATCATGCTGGCGATGGCGGCGCTGATACCCGATGCCGTCGCCCAGATAACAAGACAAGTCAGCGGGGTCGTTGCGGCGAGCACCTCGCCTGTCGAGGTGCGCTTTACCGACGAAGGGGGCGGCAATATCGGCCGCCTTGCCAGTACGGGTGATCAGATTTTCCTAGATGATGAGGTTGTCACCGGGCCCGAGACCTCGGCGCAGATCCTGCTCAAAGACCAGTCGGTCATCTCCATCGGCCCGTCATCAGCCATCACGATCGACCGGTTTGTCTATGATCCGGATGATGCCGCTACATCTTCTCTTGTGGCAAGCATCAGCCGGGGGACGTTCAAGTTCATCTCCGGGCGGATTGCCAAAGCAGGTTCAGGCGAGATGAAACTGAACCTGCCCAATGCGGTGGCATCGATCCGCGGCACTTCCGGTGCGGGGCGTGTCGGCGATGATGGGACAACGGAAATCGCGCTTCTCTCCGGCGTCATTTCGGTCAGTTCAGCTGCCGCACCCTCGCCGGTAGATCTCCTGAGCTCGGGCTGGGGGGTGACCATTTCCCCGGGCGGCGGCATCGGTGCACCTGAACTCCTGCCGGCTGATGTGCTGGACAGTATTATCGCAGGTGCGGAATTCATTCAGCCGGCAAATTCAGAAGTGAGTTCTCCGGCAAGTGCCAGCGCGGGAGGTGAAAGCTCTGAAAGCGTGGTCCAGGGCGGCAATCTGGCGGATGGAGCGGAAGCAGGAAGTCTTGCCACACTCACCCCTGCCGAGCTCGAAGAGCGTCTTGCCGGGGCTGAAACACTCGATGAGGCCATTGCCACGATCGCGGCCGTGCTGGGCTCGGAGGACGAGGGCGGGTCTCTCCGGGTTGAGGATGTCGGCCGGATTGTCCTTGAAAACGAGCATCTCCTCAGCCTTGCCAATATTGATCCGGCGCTCCTGGCGCCGGAAGAAAGCGTCGGCGTGAATATCTCAACGGCTCTCTTGAGCTACGCGCTGGAAGGGGGAGAGCCGCAATGGATGACGGTGATGTCCGAAAATGGCAATACCCTGGTCGGCAACCCGTCACCATTGCCGGATTACGCTGATCTTGTCTCCCGGATCTATACGGGTTCGGTTCATTTTGCCCAGACCGGACTTGAGTTGCCCAATGCGGGGGACACCGCGGCCGATACCGGCATGGCGGATTACGATATCACCTTCAGTTACGATACCCTGACCTTCACGGGGACCTACCGGGTCTATGATCTCGTTATGGGCGGGCGCAGCTACACCGATGGCAGTGAGACATCCTTTACCGCGCAACTGCATGATCAGGCCGCCAATGCCGATGAGCGTATCTTCAAATACGCGCAGTTTGATGCGGCAGGCAATCTTTCCGCATCAGGCAATCAGGATGAAAACGGCAATGGCCTGCTTGATACGGGTGAAACCCTCGAAGGCCTGACGATTGACAGGAGCGTTCTCAGCCAGGCCGGATCTTCCGATTACGAAGGTCATGTTTCCCTGGGCGGGCATTTCGGGTCCATCTCAAACGGCATCTCTGCCATTGACGGTAATTTCGGTGGCATTTCCGTTGCTGTTGATGAAGTGGATACAACCGGAGTAACGCCCGGTTTCACCGGCAATTCGGTTTCCGGCATCCAGTATGAGATCGGTGAGGTGAGCCAGCCCTGAGGCGATATGATCAGGGCAGTGGCATGTGCCGGTTGACATCCTTGTAGAGCAGATAGCGGAAACGCCCGGGCCCGCTCGCCACGCAGCATTGCGGGCAGAACGCACGAAGCCACATATAGTCACCGGCCTCGACTTCAACCCAATCCTGATTGAGCCGGTAGACAGCCTTCCCCTCGAGCACATAAAGCCCGTGTTCCATGACATGGGTTTCCGCAAAAGGGATGCTGCCACCAGGCTCGAAGGTGACAATATTGACGTGCATGTCGTGGCGCAGGTCCGCCGGGTCGACAAATCGCGTGGTTGCCCAGGCACCGCCTGTATCCGGCATCGGCATGGGCGCGACGGCATCATCGGAGGTTACGAAAGCGAGCGGGGCCTCAATCCCCGGTGCGTATTGATAGCGTTTGCGCAGCCAGTGAAAGGATGCAGGTTTTTTCGTTGAATTCCGCAGACTCCAGGGTGTGCCCGGCGGAATATAGGCATAGCCTCCCTTGCCCAGTTTGTGTTTTTCACCGGCGATGGTCAGCCCGAGGCGCCCATCGGTTACAAAGAGGACGTGTTCGGCATCCTCGTCATCATCCGGATCGGTGCTGCCGCCACCGGGGCCAACTTCCATCAGATAATGCGAGAAGGTTTCGGCAAAACCGGAAAGAGGCCGGGCCAGCACCCAAAGACGGGTTGCCGTCCAATGAGGCAGGAACGAGGTGACTATATCTGTCATGACCCTTTTGGGGATGAACGCATAGGCGGTGGTGAAGACCGCACGGTCATTGCCTGTGTCGCTCTGGGGCGGAAGGCCGCCTTTCGGGGTGTAATACGTCGTTTTCATATGGCCACCATACCTGATTTCCCTCAATTCCGCATCCTCAAGATGAAGCGCTGTCTTTTACGTTATTGCGCAACCCGGCATCCTGTGGATTAATACCCTTGATATCCTGTTGGCGGGGAGGGATCAATGGCATCATCCAGTTCAAATTTAGGGGTGTTCCCTGCCGAACCCACAGCGCAGATCTATGATGTCATCATCATCGGCGGGGCGATGATCGGCTCCTCCGTTGCCTGGTTTCTCTCCAGCAACCCGGATTTCGACGGCAGCATTCTAGTGGTCGAACGTGACGCCAGATATGAATTCTGTTCCACCGCCCATACCAATTCCTGCATCCGGCAGCAGTTTTCGAACGAGATTAATATCCGCATCTCCCAGTTCGGCGCGGAATTTGTCAAAAATTTTCGTCACTACATGGATGATGATCCCGATGTGCCGGATGTTCTGCTGCAGAATTTTGGCTATATGTATCTCGCCGGCACCGAAGAGCTGGCCGAAGTGCTGATCGAGAATCAGAAAATTCAGGAATCCCTTGGTGCCGGTACCCGGATCATGACACCTGATGAAATTCAGGAGGCGTATCCGTTCTATAACCTCGACGGCATTATCCTCGGCAGCCATAACACCAGGGACGAAGGCTATTTTGACGGCAACACGCTCTTTGACTGGTGGAAGCGCAAGGCACGTCAGAACGGCGTTGAATATATCGAAAACGAAGTCGTGGCGATGGCTCGGCAAGGAAACCGGATCGAGCATATCACCCTCGCATCGGGCACGGTTGTTGCCGCGGGCAAGGTGGTGAACGCCAGCGGCCCGCGCGCCGCCCGCACCGCCGCCATGGCAGGATGTGATCTGCCGATCGAGCCGCGCCGCCGCTATACGTTCATTTTCGATGCCGCCACCCCGCTTGACCGTGATCTGCCCCTGACCATTGACCCGTCCGGTGTTCATGTCCGCACCGATGGCAGATATTATCTCTGCGGCTGTCCGCCTGATGAAGACCCCGCGGTCGCTTTTGATGATTTCGATCTCGATCATCGCATCTGGGAGGAGAAACTATGGCCGCATATCGCCCATCGCATTCCGGCATTCGAGGCGATCAAGGTGATCAATGCCTGGGTCGGGCATTACGCTTATAACACGCTCGATCAGAACGCGATCGTCGGCCCGCATGACGAGGTCGGGAATTTTCTTTTCGTCAACGGGTTCTCCGGCCATGGTTTTCAGCAATCACCGGCGATGGGGCGTGGTCTTTCCGAGTTGATCACCTATGGTGAATACCGGAGTCTCGATCTCTCGCCACTCGGGTTTGAGCGTATCCGGAGCAACACGCCTTTCCTTGAAAAAGCCGTGATCTGAGTGCAGGTGGAAGAACGGGGCCTCACCTAGAATTCCTGATTGAGCGCGTCTTCGGCAGGGATTTCCCGCTCCCGCCGGGCAATATAATCCTTGAGCGCGTCATCAATCGCGGGGTCAAGTGCCGGTTCCTCGTATTCGGCCAGAAGCTTCTGGGCTTTTTCAAGACCGCGTCTGGTGGTGTCCTTGGCGCCTTCTGCAAGCCATTGTTCATAGGAATTGTTGTCAAACAGCCCCGGCATGAAAAAGGCACGCTGGAAATTTTCCTGGGTGTGGGGATGGCCGAGGTAATGGCCGCCCGGGCCGATATCCCTGACCGCGGCCAGAGCTTCATCAAAATCATCCCATCTCAGCCCCTGCATCATCCGGTAGGCCATCTCGCATTGCTCGGCATCCACCACGAACTTGGCCATGGAACAGTGCATCCCGGCTTCGTTCCAGCCCGCGGAATGCCAGATGTAATTCGCCCCGGACAACATGACGGCCATCAGTGTGGTGGCGCTTTCGTACCCGGCCTGGGCATCAAGTATCTTGGCGCCGCCAAGGGTGTTGGAAGTGCGCCAGGGAATATTGTAATGCCGGGCCATCTGACCGATCATGAAATTCATGAGGCTGATTTCCGGCGTGCCGGCCATCGGTGCCCCGGATTGCATGGATACCGTCGAAAGGTAATGGCCGTAGATTGCCGGGCATCCTTTGCGGATAACCTGGGTATAGGCAAGAGCGGAGAGAGCCTCGGCGTTGAGCTGGGCCACCGCCGGCACCGTCGAGGCCGGGGTGTTGGCCCCGCCGAGAACAAAAGGCGAGCACAGCACCGGCTGATTGCGGCGGCAGAAAGCCCGCATGGCGCTGAGCATCGTCTCATCCCAGACCAGCGGCGAGTTGCCGTTGCAGTTTCCCGTCACCACCGGATGCGTTTCCATGACGTCATGCCCGAACAGGATTTCGCACATATCGAGCACGTCTTCGGCGTTTTTGCCGGATGTCGTCATGCCCATGAAGGTCTTGTCCGAATGTTTCATCGAGGAATAGGTGATGCGCAAATGCCGGTGAGAGACCGGATGATCCATGGGCTCGACGATATGATGTGCTGAAGAATGCAAGCCTGGCAGCATATGCGAAAGTTTGTGGAAATCGGCCAGATCATCAAGAGTGGGGTTGCGCCGTTCATCCTCAAGATCCCGCAGATAAGGAGCGCCGGTCATGGGCACGAAGATCGAATGCAGCCCGCCAAGCGGAAGATTGCGGTCCGGGTTGCGCGCAATATAGGTGAAATCCGGCGGGATGGTTGAGGTGAGCTCGCGCACAAGGCCGCGATCAAGACGCACCCGATCCCCCTTTACATCTGCCCCGGCACGGCGCCAGTCCTCAAGGGCGATATTGTCCCGGAAGACCACCCCCACCTCTTCCAGAATATCCATGGAGGCATGATCGATTTTTTCAATCTGCTCCGGGCTGAGCGGTTCCACCAGCGGCAGGTTGCGCCTCAAGGCGGGCAGCATGTCGTGCCGCGGCCGGGTGCGGATGCTCCGCCGTTCCCGGCGACCGCCACGGCGGGTGTTCAGCGAGGAGGTTTGTTCCATGGGACACTGCCTAAATACATATTGTATACATTTTTTTCTTGCATTATCATCCCGAGCAAGTCAACACAAATACGTCCAAATATTCTGGCAGGTGAGAAGGCCCGGTGACCAAGGTCAAGGATACTATCGGCAGATATACGAAAGAGGATGTGCTGGCGCGGTTGCGGCGGCAGATCCTGACCATGGAGCTTGAGCCCGGCCAGCCGCTCGACGAAGCCTGGCTGACCCGGCTTTTTGGTCTTTCCCGGACGCCGATGCGCGAAGTGCTGCGCCAGCTTTCCGGTGAAGGCTATACCCAGATCCTTGAGAACAGGGGGGCGTTTGTCTCCCCGATGGATCACAAATCCATGCGGAATTTCTTTCTCACCGCCCCGATGATCTACGCGGCAACGTCACGTCTGGCCGCGCAGGCATCAACGCCGGCCCAGATCGATGCGCTGGCCCGGATTCAGGCGGATTTCAAGGATGCGGTCAGGCGACAGGATGTCGACGGCATGGTCTATTTCAATGATCGTTTTCATTACCAGACCGGCGTGATTGCCGGGAATACCTATATAATGCCGAGTTTGCAGCGGCTACTGATCGATCATGCGCGAATAGGCCAGATTTTCTGGCAGGAGAAAGGTGATGCCCGCGATGAACGCATCGGGGCGGCCTCAAGGCATCACGATCAGTTCATCGAGATCTTTGCCGCCGGGGATGAAGACGAGGCTATCCGCCTTACGCTTGAACACTGGGAGCTATCCCGCCAGTATATGGATGAGTATATTCACCCAAGGCCGCTGGACTACGACATCACCTCATTCGAAACACCTTCGGATCAACAGACGGGAACATAACCCAACACTGGCTCAAGGAAAGACCAAAGAGATGGAATTCAAGGGAATAATTACCCCGGTCATCACGCCATGTCATGACGATGGCTCGATCGACCGGGAGGGGTTCAAGACGGTGCTGGATCACCTGATCACCGAAGGGGTGGACGCGATCATCATCGGCGGCACCACCGGGGAATATTACGCGCATTCGATGGAAGAGCGCCTTGATCTGCTCAAGCTTGGCTGCGCGCATGTGGATGGCAGGGTGCCGGTCGTGGGCGGGACAGGCACGCTCCGGACCGAAGATTCGATCATCCTCGCAGAGGCGTCAAAAGCGGCGGGCTGTTCGGGTATCCTCATCACCACGCCGCCCTATTCCCTGCCAACGGGGCGCGAGAATGCGCTGCATGCGCTGGCGGTGGAACGAAGCGTTGATCTGCCGGTCATGCTCTATAACTACCCCGGGCGCATGGGCGTGGGCATGGATGAAGAGTATCTTGACCGTGTTGGCAGGTCCCCGAATTTCAAGGCCATCAAGGAAAGCTCGGGCGATATCAATCGCGTGCATCTTCTTGCGCGCCGGTACCCGCATATCTCGCTTTCCTGCGGCATGGATGATCAGGCGCTCGAGTTTTTTGCCTGGGGGGCGAAAAGCTGGGTCTGTGCCGCGTCGAATTTCGCCATGGCCGCGCATCGGGCCATGTTTGAGGCCTGTGTCGTTGACGGCAATTTTGAAAAAGGGCGGCGGATCATGACGGCAATGCTGCCGTTGATGCAGGTGCTCGAGCAGGGAGGCAAGTTCCTCCAGAACATCAAGCATGGAATGACTCTCCGCGGGTTGCCTTCGGGGATGCCGCGCCTGCCGCTCAAGCCCCTTAACAAGGATGAGAAGCGCGAACTCGCGCAAGTCATCACCATCATGAACATCACCATCCAGAAGATTGAAGAGGAGTTCGCATCATGAGTGATGTGCTGAGCCTTGAAGAATACGAAGCCATTGCCAAAACCCTTACCCCGCCCGCCGCGGCCTTCATCGATGGCGGTTTCCGTGCCGGAACAGGTCCTGCCATGGCCGTCACCAATCCGGCTACCGGAAAGGAGATCACCTCCATCCATGCCGCCAGTGCCGATGATGTCGATCACGCGGTCCAGAAGGCACGGGAGGTTTTCGAAATTGGGACCTGGTCGCGTGCCCATCCTGCCGAGCGAAAGGATGTGCTGATCCGCCTGTGCAAGCTGATTACACGAAATCGTCATGAACTTGCGGTGATGGAAGCGATCGACAGCGGCAAGCCCATCGGTGACTGCGCTACGATTGACATTCCTGAGACCATCACCACGATCAAATGGCATGCCGAGGCGATCGACAAGATCTATGATGAGACCGCCCCTGCCGGTGATGATGCCATGGCCTTGATCACGCGAGAGCCGATCGGCGTTGTGGGATGTGTGCTGCCCTGGAATTTTCCGATGCTGATGATGGCCTGGAAGATCGGCCCGGCGCTGGCGGCGGGAAATTCCGTTATCGTCAAGCCCGCCGAACAGACGCCGCTGACGGCACTTCGCCTTGCCGAACTGGCGATGGAGGCCGGCCTGCCGCGAGGTGTGCTTCAGGTTCTGCCGGGGGACGGCCCGACCACGGGTGAGCCGATCGGCCGCCATCCGGATATCGATATGGTGAGTTTCACCGGGTCCACCGAAACCGGACGGTTGTTTCTGAAATACGCGGCCGAGAGCAACCTTAAGAAGGTTACCCTTGAATGTGGTGGCAAGAACCCGGCCATTGTGCTGGAAGATGCCGAGGATCTCGAAAGTGTCGCCGGGCATATTGTCAATGGTGCGTTCTGGAACATGGGGCAGAACTGCTCTGCCACTTCAAGGCTGATCGTCCATGCGGAGATCAAGGATGAACTGATGGCAAGGATTCTGGCCCATGTGCGGGAGTGGCGCCAGGGCAATCCGCTGGATCCGGTGAACCGGATGGGTGTTCTCGTGGATCAGGGGCATTTCGCCAAGGTGACCGATGCCATTGATCGGGCAAAGAAGGCTGGCATGAAACCGCTCTGCGGTGGCGAAAGCCCGGATGGAGCCGGAGTTGAGCCCACGATTTTTGACAATATTTCCACGGATCATTTCCTGGCCCGGGAGGAGATCTTCGGCCCCGTCCTGTCGGTGATCACGGTCACCTCGGCCGAAGAGGCGCTGGAAGTTGCCAATGATACGAGCTATGGGCTGGCCGGGTCCCTTTTCACCAGCAACATGCGTAAAGGGCTGCGGCTGGCAAGAGGGATGCGGGCCGGGAACATCACGGTAAACTGCTATGGTGAAGGTGATATCACAACACCTTTCGGCGGCTATCGTGAAAGTGGCTTTGGTGGCCGCGACAACAGCATCCATGCCCATGATCAATACACCGAAATCAAGACGATCTGGGTAGATCTGAGCGACCCGAAACCAGAAGAGATCAGCTGATGGGCATCTGCCGTGAGGCCCGTCGCCTGCCCCGTGATCCCGGGCCGGCGGCATGGAACGAGATACTCGAGCCTGCCCTGTCACATCCGGTGCTTGCCGGGGATATCACCACCGACTGGCTGATCATCGGGGCCGGGTTTGCCGGGCTTTCGGCGGCGCGGCGGCTGAGCCAGCTTCGTGGCGGCGACAAGATCACCGTCATTGAGGCTTGCCGAATCGGCCACGGACCGGCGGGGCGAAATTCAGGCTTCATGATTGACCTGCCCCATGATCTTTCCTCGGATCACTACACATCCAGCCTTGACCGGGATCACTGGCAGATCAAGCTCAACCGGCAGGCCATCAGCTTTGCGCGTGAGGTGGCCGAAGATTATGACCTGCCACAGGAGGCGGCTGATCCCTGCGGCCGGATCAACGGGGCGGTGACCGCGGCGGGCATTGCCCATAACACCGACTACGCCGCGCATCTTGAAAGACTGGGCGAGCCGTTTGAGACGCTGGATGCGGATGCGATGTACGAGATTACCGGCAGCCGTTTCTATGCCCATGGTCTCTATATGCCCGGCTGCATGCTGCTTCAGCCGGCGCTTTATATTCGCGGGCTGGCGACGGGTCTTGCCGCATCGGTGGATATTTTTGAGCAAACCCCGGCGCTGCGATTCGAACGCCAGCAGCAGGAATGGTGCGTCACCACCAAGGCCGGCCGTATCACCACCCCACGGATCATCCTTGCGGTGAATGGCCATGCGGAAAGTTTCGGCTATTTCAGCCGCCGTCTGATGCATGTCTTCACCTATGCATCGATGACCGAGCCCCTTGACGGTGCGCAGCTGAAGCGACTGGGCGGCAACCCCCGCTGGGGGATAACGCCGGCCGATCCCATGGGGAGCACGGTGCGGCGGATCAGCGGTATCGGTGGCGACCGCATCGTGATCCGCAACCGCTGGTCATTCAACCCATCAATGGAAGTGTCCGACGCGCGGGTTGAGCGATATGGCCGCGATCAGGACAAGGGCTTTGCCCGGCGCTTTCCCCGGCTCGGTGACGTGAAAATGGCCTATAGATGGGGGGGACGATTGTGCCTGAGCCGGAATTCCGCCCCCGCGTTCGGGGAGATCGAGGAAGGGATCTTTTCCGCCTGTTGCCAGAATGGGCTGGGCACGGCGAAAGGCACGCTGGCCGGGATTGCCGCCGCTGAACTTGCAACACGTTCCAACTCGCCGGTGGTCGACGACATGCTTGCCGCGCCGATGCCGCAACGTCTGCCGCCGGAACCCTTTGCAACCTTGGGCGCAAGCCTGGTGATCAAATGGCGGGAATGGAAAGGCCGGGCCGAAATATGACAACCTTGCCAGGCAGGGAATTGTCGGGCAGTGTCAGGGAATAGTTGAACATTCCGGGAAGGAGATCACCATGGTTTCAGTCAAAGGTATTGCCGTAGCACCGCGCATCCTTGCCCCCATGGAAGGACGTGATCATGTCGCCGTCACCATTGAAAAAGGTCTCGATGGCGATGCCCGGGGCGGCAAGAGCCGCCGGCAGGTTTCCATTCTTTTTGAAGATGACTGGAACGATGCGGTTGCATCAACCGACGGCGAGCCGATGCCATGGATGGAGCGCCGCGCCAATCTCCTTGTCCGGGGGATGCGGTCACCCCGGGAAGTCGGCGGTGTTTTCAGCATTGGCGATGTCCGGCTTGAAGTCATGGAAGAAACCGAGCCATGCGATCTGATGGAAAGCAAGCGTGCTGGGTTGCGGCAGGCCCTGATGCCAGACTGGCGGGGCGGTGTCTGCTGCCGTGTATTAAACGGCGGTGAAATCCGTCTTGGTGATGCGGTAACTTACACCGACGCCTGAACCAGACCTTGATACAGGGCGATCTTCACGCTAGGCTTGGATAAAATCAACACACAGGAATTCAAGCCCATGCGGGTCATCGATAAATGTCTTGAAGCTGGCGTTCGAATGACAAACCAGCGCCGGATCATCATCGAGCTGATCGATGAAGCCGATGATCATCCGGATGTCGAGACAATCTACCGGCGTGCCATCGCGGTCGACAAGACCATTTCCCTTGCCACCATCTACCGGACGGTCGGCGTGCTGGAACAGGCCGGGGTGATCGAGAAGCTCGAGGTCGGGGATGGCAAGGCACGGTATGAACTTGCAGGCGAGCATCACGAGCATCTTGTCGATGTCGACAGCGGCGAAATTCACGAATTCCAGCACGAGGAACTCGAAGCGCTCAAAGAACAGATTGCCCGGGATATGGGGTTTGAACTGGTCGGCCACCGTCTTGAACTGTTCGGGCGAAAAATCAAATAAGGTTTCACATGCTTCAGGGTTGTGGTCGTCTGCGTCTTTATGCGCATGATAATCATTCTCAATAAATCTTGATCTCCTTCATCATCTCTGATTAGGGTTACGGGATAGAGTAGCGGTAAGAAATGGGCATTCGATGGCCGTAACCATGACAGTAAAGAGGCGCTCCGAAACCGGCAGGGCGGGGGTATTGCTCGTCGCCCGTCTTGCGATGTGGGGCTGCTGCCTTGCGTTGCTTGCGCCGGTTGCGGCGCTTGTGCATACCGCCATGGGCGATGGCCAGGGCCTGATGGCCCATCTCATGGAAACCGTTCTCTTCCGGTATTTTGCGAATACGATGCTGCTGATGCTCGGGGTCGGGGCGGGGGCGTTTATCTTCGGCGTGTCGACGGCGTGGATGGTCAGCCGTTATGCTTTCCCCGGACGTCGGCTGCTGGACTGGATGCTGGTCCTGCCCGCGGCGGTGCCAGCATATATCATTGCCTATACCTATACCGATTTTCTCGAATATGCCGGCCCGGTCCAGACCTTGCTCAGGGACTGGACGGGCTGGCAGACCTCCCGGGAGTACTGGTTTCCGGAAATACGATCCATGGGCGGCGCCATGCTTGTGATGGCCTCGGTTCTTTATCCTTATGTCTATATCACCGCCAGAACAGCTTTCCGCATCACGTCAAGCCGGCTCTATGAAGCGGCGATACTTTCGGGGCAGAACATCTTTTTCAAGGTTGCCCTGCCGCTGAGCCGGCCGGCGATTGTTGCCGGGCTGGCGCTCGTCCTGATGGAAGTGATTTCGGATTTCGGCACGGTGGATTATTTTGCCGTTGAAACCCTCACGCTTGGCATTTTCAACGTATGGCTCGGGATGAACAGCATCACCACATCGGCGCAGATTGCCCTGATGGCTTTTGTCCTCATCATCGTGGTGCTCGGGGTCGAACTCTATGCCCAGTCGCGCAATGGCGGCGAGGCAAATATCAGGGGGCAGACCGGTGTGCCGGTCCGCGAGGCCCATGGTGTCTTGCGGGTATTGTTGCCGTTGGGGTGTTTTATTCCGGTGCTGCTCGGCTTTGTGGTGCCGGTGGGAGTGCTGCTCGGTTTCGTGATTGAAGACATCTCGCTCATAAAGGCGCCTGATCTTGGAAATATTCTTTTCAATACGGTTCTCGTGGCTCTGTCGAGCAGCGTGATAATCATGGCGATGGCCGGGTTCGTTGCCATCATGGCGATCTGGCGAAGCGGAAAGGCAGGTCGCCTTATCGCCGGGCTCGCGGCAATGGGATATGCTTTCCCCGGCACTATTCTTGCGATTGGCGTATTGGCGGCGGCAGGGGTGCTCGATCAGGCCATCACCCGCATCACCGGTAGCGCGGGCGGTATCCTGATCGGAAGTGTCGCGATGCTGATCTTTGCCTATATCGTCCGGTTTCAGGCGGTGGGGTATGGCACGATCCGTTCGGGAATCCGGCGTCTGCCGCCAAATGTCATGCCTGCAAGCCAGGTGATGGGCCATGGTTTTGGCAGCAGCGTCAGCCAGGTGGCTCTGCCCTTGCTGCGGCCATCCTTTCTTGCCGGGTTGCTGATAGCCTTTGTCGATATCATGAAAGAGCTGCCGATGACGCTTCTGCTTCGGCCCTTCAATTTCGAGACGCTGGCCACCATGACGTATCAATATGCCAAGGAAGAAATGCTTGAAGTGGCGGCCCTGCCCGCCCTGATCATTGTTCTGGCCGGATTGATTCCGGTGAGCATCGTCAACCGTTCTCTTGACCGTTGGCCGCGGTTGAGGAGGGCTGGCACCAGTGGTTGAGGCCGCGCCCTGCCGGTTATGCGGTGCTAATGGTGAAGGTTTTGCCGTGGTCGATCAGCGGCGATATTTCCGGTGTCCATCCTGCGCTCTTGTCTTTCTTGCGGCGGAGCAGCTGCCGTCCTCCCAGGCTGAAAAAGATCATTACGACACCCATGAGAATGATATCAATGACCCCAGGTATCGGACATTTCTCAGCCGCCTCGCGGCCCCGCTGATCCCGAGGCTGCGCCAAGGGGCGGGCGGACTTGATTTTGGCTCCGGTCCCGGGCCTGCGCTGGCGGCCATGCTGCGTGAAGCGGGCTTTACCATGGAAATCTACGATCCATTCTACGCCGATAATCCCGATGTCTTTCACCGGCAATATGACTTCATCACCATGACGGAAGTGGCCGAACACCTGCATCATCCCGGGGAAGATTTTGCCCGCCTTGACCGGATGCTGAAACCAGGCGGGTGGCTGGCGGTCATGACCCAGATTCTTGATGATGAAACGGCATTTGCCGGTTGGCACTATCGCCGCGACCCGACCCATGTGGCGTTTTTCCAGCGGCAGACATTTGACTTTCTAAGTCAATATTTCGGTTACAGGATCGACTGGCTCCATGCATCTGTTGTCCTGATGCAGAAAGCCGGAAAAAATCACCGTTCCTCTACCCCAACGCAGGTTTAGCCGTTATATTTCGGCCATGAATATATTGAAGACAAAATATTTCCGGGCCGGATTGATGTTGGGGGTGGTGATGGCCCTGGGGCTGCCCTTCACCTATCCTGTCTTCGGGCGTGACTTTCTTCTTCTTCAATCCGCGACCACAACCCAGAATTCCGGGCTTTATGATGTGATCCTGCCCGAATTCACGGCCGATACGGGCATTCCTGTCCGGGTGGTGGCGGTTGGCACCGGCCAGGCGCTGCGCAATGCCCGCAACTGTGATGCCGATGTGTTGCTGGTCCATGATTATGTGGCCGAAGAGATCTTCATCAAAAACGGCTATGGTGCCTGGCGCCGCAAGGTGATGTTCAACGATTTCGTGCTGATCGGCCCGGAAGATGACCCGGCCGGTGTTGCCGATGCCGCTACCATTGCCGATGCTTTTGATCGCATCATTAAAAAAAAGGCGAAATTTG
The DNA here is from genome assembly GCA_041228335.1 of Alphaproteobacteria bacterium LSUCC0684. NCBI lineage: Bacteria > Pseudomonadati > Pseudomonadota > Alphaproteobacteria > Alphaproteobacteria bacterium LSUCC0684. The sequence goes on from CP166130.1 coordinate 18,837, forward strand.
TCTCTCGTGGAGATGACAGCGGCACCCATAAGGCGGAACGCCGGATCTGGGCGGATCTGGGCAAGGATCCGGAGATTCATTCCGGTGACTGGTATCTTGAGATCGGCAACGGGATGGGAACGGCGATCAATTTCGCCCTTGAAACACAAAGCTATATCCTTTCTGACCGGGCGACATGGACGGCGCTGCGGAACAAGTCCGGCGGCCGCATTCTCTTTGCTGGTGATCCGGTTCTGCACAATCAGTACAGCGTTATTCCCATCAGCGTGGCGCATTGCCCGGAAATAGAGCAAGACAAGGCCGAGGCATTTGCAGCATGGATTCTTTCCCCCCGAGGGCAGATGGCGATCGCATCCTATCAGCGGGATGGGGTGCCCTTGTTCATCCCGAACGCCGCACCATGATGGCAAAAACACCTCCCTTGCCCCCTATTGAAAATCTGCTCCTCAATCCTCACCTATAAAGGGAGGGAGAAACTTCCCGGGCCGTGCCTCAAAGGGCGGTTTTTACTGCGAAAGATACCGGATGCCTTAAGGGTCCGGTGGAAACGGAGAGTGATATGAATATGGACAATCTTACAGCGCTGATGCGCAATGCAATTGGTGAAGCCCAGATGATGGCGCTTCGGGCAGATCACCAGCAACTGACCCCGGATCATCTGCTTCTGGCCCTTCTTGAAAATGAAAGCACGATTGCCGCGATGCTGATTGACCGCGCCGGCGGCGACAGCATGGCGCTAAAACAAGAGATTGAAACCGTGCTGGAAGGTCTGCCGGCGGTCACCGGTTCAGGTGCCGGTCAGCTCAGCATGGATCCGGATCTTGCAAAGATTCTGGCCAAAGCAGAAAAACTTTCCCGGGATCATGGCGACGGGTTTGTGGCCGCCGATCAGGTCGTGCTGGCCATGGCCCAGTCTTCGGCCCCGGTTGCGAAACGGATGCGCTCGGCTGGCATTGATCCGGCCAGACTCAAGGCGGCACTGGATCAGCAGCGTGGCGGTCGCCGCGTTGAAACCGACAGTGGCGAGGATCTTTTCGAAGCGCTTGGGAAATATGCAACCAACCTGACCGATGCCGCCCGCCGGGGCAAGCTTGATCCGGTGATCGGCCGTGAGGCGGAAGTCCGCCGGACAATCCAGATCCTGTCGCGCCGGACCAAGAACAACCCTGTCCTGATCGGCCAGCCCGGCGTCGGGAAGACTGCCATTGCCGAAGGTCTGGCCCAGCGTATTGTCAACCGTGATGTGCCGACGGCGCTGCTTGATAAAACCCTTCTGGTGCTCGATATGGGGGCACTGGTCGCCGGGGCAAAATATCGTGGTGAATTCGAAGAACGGCTCAAGGCCGTGCTCAAGGAAGTTCAGTCCCGTGATGGTGAAATCATTCTTTTCATTGATGAGATGCATCAGCTCGTCGGTGCCGGCAAGACCGATGGTGCCATGGATGCGTCAAACCTGCTCAAGCCCGCGCTGGCCCGTGGGGAGCTGCACTGCATCGGGGCGACAACCCTTGATGAATATAGGCGCTATATCGAAAAGGATTCGGCGCTGGCCCGGCGGTTTCAGCCTGTCTTCATCGATGAGCCAACGGTGGAGGACACCATCCATGTTCTGCGGGGGCTGAAGGAGAAATATGAATTGCATCACGGCATTCGTATCACCGATGATGCTATTGTGGCCGCAGCCCAGCTTTCGGACCGTTATATCAGTGAGCGGTTTCTTCCCGACAAGGCCATCGACGTGATGGATGAGGCGGCAAGCCTGCTCAGGATGGCATCGGACAGCAAGCCCGAAGCCCTCGACAAGGTTGATCGCCAGATCATCCAGCTCAAGATTGAACAGGCGGCCCTCAGGAAGGAAAACGCGAGCCGTACGGCCAAGAGACTCGAGGTGATCAAGGAAGAGCTCAGATCACTTGAAGACCAGTCACTTGAGATGACTGAACAATGGGAAAAGGTTACTTCCCAGCGAAACGAGGTCAGCCAGCTTCAGCAGGCCATCGAAGACACGCGGCACCAGCTCAACGTGGCCCAGCGTGAAGGTCAGCTTGAAAAGGCTGCCCAGCTTGCCTATGCCACCCTTCCGGGGCTGGAACAACAGCTCGCGGCCGCCAAGGAGGCCATCGCCGCGACCACGCTTTTTGATGAAGACGTGCGGGCAGATCACATCGCGCAGGTCATCAGCAGCTGGACAGGTATTCCCATGGACAAGATGCTGGAAGGCGAACAGCAGAAACTGCTTCATATGGAAGACACGCTGGCAAGATCCGTGGTCGGTCAGCCCGATGCAATAGCAGCGGTTGCCAACGCCATCCGCAGGTCGCGTGCCGGCATTGCTGATCCGGATCAGCCGACGGGCAGTTTCCTGATGCTGGGCCCCACCGGGGTGGGCAAGACGGAACTTGCCAAGGCACTGGCGCGCTTTCTCTTTGATGACCCGCAGGCGATCCTGAGGATGGATATGTCGGAATATATGGAAAAGCACGCGGTCTCACGTCTCATCGGTGCCCCGCCCGGTTATGTCGGCTACGAAGACGGCGGGAGCCTGACGGAAGCGGTACGGCGTCGCCCCTATCAGGTGATTCTTTTCGATGAGATTGAAAAGGCACATCCCGATATCTTCAATGTGCTCCTGCAGGTGCTGGATGAAGGTCACCTGACCGATGGCCAGGGACGACGGGTTGATTTCAGGAATACCCTCATTCTCCTGACATCGAATATCGGTGCTGAGCATCTTCTGGCCCTGCCGGATAATGCGCCGAGCGAACAGGCAAGAGATGCGGTGATGGCAGAACTTCATCAGGTGTTCCGCCCTGAATTTCTCAACCGTCTTGATGCCATGATCCTGTTCAATCGTCTTGGCCGTGATGATATGGCCCGGATTGTCGATATCCAGCTTGATGCCCTGGCGCTGAGGCTGGCAGATCGCGGGATCACGATTACCGTCAGCGATGAAGCAAGGGTCTGGCTCGGTGATCTTGGCTATGATCCACAATTCGGGGCAAGGCCGCTCAAAAGGGTCCTGCAATCGACGTTGCATGACCGGCTGGCCGAATCTCTGCTCAAGGGGCAATTTGGCGATGGCGACCAGATTGCCATCAGCCTTGATGCCGCGGCCGATCGGCTGGATTTTTCGGCCGCAGGGGATTTGCGGGAGAGCGCCTGATCACGCCTTAACAAGCATGAGCTCGCGGGCAACGGCATCGGTCATCTCAGGTGCTGTTGCCTCGGGCCCTAGATCAGTTCAGGAAAAGCATCCTGATCCAGCCCTGCTGCCCCTGGCCCATCATGCCAGGATTGCTTGAACTCTTTGCCATATGGGTTCTCCTCTCTTGCCATTCTATCACCATCCCGGTATCACGGAAGACCTCATCTCCACGCGGACGGACCCATTGAGTCCAGTCCGGCTTGAGCAAGGAAAACCTGATGATTGATCTGATGAAAAAACTTGTCGCCGGTGCCCCTCAACCCGAAGACAGCCATGAAGAAAAACTGCGGCTGGCGGCAACGGCGCTGCTGTTCCGCGCTCTTTATGTGGATGGGGATGCCAGACCCGAAGAGGAAGACCAGATCCGAAAGATTGTCACCGAAGAATTCGGGCTTGCCAACGAGGCGGTCGACACGCTGCTTGTCGAGGCGCGGGAAACTGCCCGCAACGCCAGCGATCTTTACGGCTGGACCAAGATCGTCAACGCGGAATACAGCCATGATGAGAAAATCTATCTGATGGAAAAACTCTGGCAGGTGATCCTTGCCGATGGCCGGATTGACCATCACGAACATGCCCTGATGCGGCGGCTTGCGGGGTTGATCTATGTATCCGACAGCGATTCCGCGACTGCACGACTAAGGGCCGCATCCGGAGGGTGAACAGGCATCGGGTAGAGGCTTGAAAGAGGTGTTTGCGCCTTGCATTCCTTTATGGTGAGGTCTAACAGTAGAAATGAAAGTTCAGAAATCAGGAGCCTCTCATGGATAACAAATTTGAAATCGGTCTTGAAAAGCGCAAAGCCACGCTGGGTGCCGAATATGTCGAAAACACCCTGGAGAAGGCGGACGACTTCACGCGCCCGTTTCAGGAAGCCATGACCGCCTGGTGCTGGGGCTTCGGCTGGGGCGATGAAGCCATCGATGCCAAGACAAGATCGATGATGAATCTCGCCATGATCGGCGCGCTCGGCAAGATGCATGAATGGGAGCTGCATTGCCGCGGCGCGATCAAAAATGGTGTCACCGTTGAGGAGATTCGCGCCATCATCCATGTTATCGGCATTTACTGCGGGGTGCCGCAATCGCTTGAATGTTTCCGTGCCGCCCGCAAGGTGCTGGAAGAGCAGGGCCTCATCTAGAGAAGAGTTTACCAGAAAGGATGACCATCATGTCGCTGAAACAGTTCTATATTGACGGAAAATGGGTGGATCCGGCATCCCCGGAAACCCTGGATGTGATCAACCCTGCCACCGAAGAGGTGGCGGCCACCATCAGCATCGGATCGGCGGCGGATGTTGACCGTGCCGTGGCGGCGGCAAAGCGGGTGTTTCCGAGTTTTGCCAGCACCAGCACTAGCGAAAGGCTTGAGTTGCTGACCACCATCCGCGAGATCTACAAGAGGCGTTTTGATGATATTGCCGATGCCATCCGCACCGAGATGGGCGCCCCGATCAATCTGGCCCGCGGGGCGCAGGCGATGGTCGGACTTGGTCATCTCAAGACGGCGATCCGTGTTCTGGAGGAACATGTCTTTGAATATGAGCATGGCAATTTCCTGATCCGGCATGAGCCGATCGGTGTCTGCGGGCTGATCACGCCCTGGAACTGGCCGATCAACCAGATTGTCTCCAAACTTGCCCCCTGTCTTGCAGCAGGATGCACGGCGGTGCTGAAACCGTCGGAGATTGCGCCGCTTTCCGCGATGGTGATCGCGGAGATCATTGACGAAGCCGGTGCCCCTGCCGGGGTATTCAACCTTGTCAACGGGTATGGCCCGGTGGTGGGTGAAGCCATGTCGTCGCATCCGGATATCGACATGATGTCCTTCACCGGCTCCACCCGGGGCGGCGTGGCCGTGGCCAAGGCCTCGGCGGATAGCGTCAAGCGGGTCAGCCAGGAACTCGGCGGCAAATCGGCCAATATCATCCTTGATGACGCAAGCTTTGCTTCATCTGTTGCCAGAGGCGTGGATGGCTGCATGAACAATACCGGCCAGTCCTGCAACGCGCCAACCCGGATGCTGGTGCCAAGTCATCGCCATGATGAAGCGCTGGCGATCGCAAAAGACGTCAGTGAAAACCTGAAAACCGGCAACCCCGAAGCCGAAGACACGGATATCGGCCCGCTGGTCAGTGATGTGCAGTTCAACAAGGTTCAGCATCTGATCGAAACCGGCATAAAGGAAGGTGCAACCCTGGTAACCGGTGGCCCCGGCAAACCGGAAGGGTTGAACAGCGGCTATTTTGTCAAGAACACCGTCTTCGGCCATGTCACGAACGACATGACCATCGCGAGGGAAGAAATTTTCGGCCCGGTCCTGTCGGTGATCTCCTATGACAGCGTCGATGATGCGGTCGCGATTGCCAATGACAGCGACTATGGTCTTGCCGCCTATATTTCGGGGGATGACAAGGAGACAGTGCTCAATATCGCGCGTCGTCTCCGGGCTGGACAGATCCATGTCAATGGCGGGTCCGGCGGCACGGATGCGCCTTTCGGCGGCTATAAGCAATCCGGAAATGGCCGCGAGAAAGCCGAATGGGGGCTTGAGGAATTCCTGGAGGTGAAAGCTATCCTCGGGGTCTGAGGGGTAGTCTTGTCTTTTTTAGTGTAAAGCCCGGCCGGAAGGATAGCCTGACATGGCGAAACTCTATTTCAACTTTTCGGCCATGAATGCCGGCAAGTCCACCATTCTGCTGCAGGCATCGCATAACTATATCGAGCGGGGCATGAACACCTTCCTGCTGACAGCAGGGCTCGATGACCGTGACGGAAAGACAGGGCAGATCAGCTCGCGGATCGGCATTGCCGCCCCGGCGAGCTGCTTTGCCCCGGGGGACAATCTCCATCATCTGATCATGGCGCATCACGCATCCAGACGTATTGACTGTGTGCTGGTGGATGAAGCCCAGTTCCTTGAACCTGATCAGGTCTGGCAGCTTGCCGCGGTTGCGGATGATGGCGGCATTCCCGTGATGTGCTACGGGCTCAGAACAGATTTCAAGGGGCAGCTGTTCCCGGGCAGCGCCATGCTGCTGGCAATATCGGATGATATCAGGGAGATACGGGCGATCTGCTGGTGCGGCCGCAAGGCGACGATGGTGGCCCGGCTCGGCCCGGATGGCAGACCTGTTGAAGACGGCGATCAGGTGGAGATCGGCGGCAATGAGAAATATATCTCGCTCTGCCGCAAACACTGGCAGCAGCGAGACCTCGGCTCATCCTGATTAGGTCTCATCCCCCGGGGTGGAGATAGGCCCGGCTCATCATCGGGGGCGTTTCGGGCTTGACCAGCTGAAGCTGGTAGACGACAAGCCGCTTGTGGCGAAAACTTGCTTCGCTTGCCGCAAGGTAGAATTCCCATATCCGGGCAAAGCGTTCATCATAGAGGCGAAGGACGTCTTGCCTGTTGCGCAGGAAGTTTTCACGCCAGGATCTGAGTGTTTCGGCGTAATGCAGAAACAAGACCTCAATATCGCTGATGGCAAGCGAGGTTTTTTCCACGGCAAGGGTGAGTTCGGAAAGGCTGGGAATATATCCGCCGGGGAAGATATATTTCTGGATGAAATGGCTGGTTGGCCTCGGGCTTTCCGGCCGACCGATTGTATGGATGAGCGCAAGCCCGTCGTCTTCAAGGCATTTTTCCACCTGGCTGAAAAAGCGGGAAAGCTGTCTCTTGCCCACATGTTCGAGCATCCCGACGGAAACGATGCGGTCATAACGTGCCGCCTTCTCCCGATAATCCTGATGCGCGAAGATGATAGGCAGCTCGGCATCGGCGGCACGTTGCCGGGCCCGATCATATTGCTCATCGGAAAGGGTGACGCCTTTGACCATGGCCCCGGCCCGGGCAAGATCCATCGCCATGCCGCCCCAGCCGCACCCGATATCGAGAACCCGTGCCCCCGCCTCAAGCCTTAGCTTGCGCCGGATGTGATCCTTCTTGGCCTTTTGGGCATCATCAAGGGTCATGCCGCGTTGATGGAAATAGGCGCAGGAATACTGCCAGTCCTTATCAAGAAAAAGGGCGTAGAGTGCATTGCCGAGATCGTAATGGGCATGAACATTCTTTCTTGACTGGCGCCTCGTCCAGCCCTGATTAAGTCGCTGGATCAACCCGAAGGAACGCGCCGCTATCCGGGCGGGAAGCGGCATCGCCTGCACCGCTGCCGGATTGATCAGCGCATGGAGGAGGTCAGAGATATCCCCGCCGGTGATGGTGATGCGATCTTCGGCATAAAGTTCCGCAAGGCCGGTATCCGGGAAAATCACCAGCCGCCACATGTCCCGGTAGCGATGAAATTTGAGCGTGGGCTGTCCTTCGGCGGCGTGATGAAGAACCTGGCCCCGGGGCAGGATACAGCCGACCCCCGATGCGTTAAGAAGTGGGAGAAAATATTTCCTGATCATGGAAACTGCACGGTGCTGTTGTCATCGAATGTCAGCCTTCCCTCATGGCCGGGCAAGGTAGGCCTATCCCGGCTTCTTTTCATGGTGCGGATCAGGGGGTTTTTTCGTCAAATCACATTATTGTGAATGTCTGGATGGCCGGGCTTTATCACGGCCGGGTCAGGCCCTGCTTCAGATGGAGGTGGTCATCTGGCCGAGCCTGAGCCGAGCGATACGATGTGTTTCCCGGATGGCGGTGTCGAATTCATCTTCGAATGAATTGTTGATCCGCTCACGGAAGGCAGCAAGGATGCTGGCGCGGGTATGATCGCGGACAGCGATGATGAAGGGAAAGCCGAAAGCCGATGTGTATCGGGTGTTGAGAGACTGAAAAGCGGCAAACTCTTCGGCTGAGCAGGCGTCTAGCCCGGCGGAAGCCTGCTCGTTCGTGGAATGCGCCGTGAGCTTGCCGGCGAGAGCCAGTTTGCCCACCAGTTCCGGATGAGCCCGAAGCAGGGCAAGTTTCTTCTCATAAGGGGCAGCGTTGACGACGGCCTGCATCCGTCTGGCAAGAAAGGATGGATCACGATCCCGTGCATCACGGCCCTGATCAGCAATCGCTTCAGCAACCCATTCCGCATGCTCGTAAATCCCGCCATAGGTTTTGATGAACCCGTCACGGGACAGGCTGGCCGGGTCCGGGGTAAGGTAAGGTGTGTTCATGGGATCGAGCCTCATCCACTTTAAGACGGCATGATGTGCTATACCTTGCATAGGAGGCAAAATCATATCACATTAGACTGAGACTTGATAATGATGGATTGAAGTGATGGGTCGATTGACAACACATGTTCTGGATACATCCCTCGGTGTTCCGGCAGCGGGGCTTCAAATCGTGCTGCAGCGACGCGGCGGCAGCGACGGGCAGCTTATCGATATCGCAAAAGTCATGACCAACAGTGATGGCCGGGTGGACGGCCCGCTTCTTGAAGGTGATGCCCTGCAGGCGGGAAGATACCGCCTGATCTTCTCGGCAGGTGCCTATTTCAGGGCGCAGGGTATCGAGTTGCCCGAATACGCCTTTCTTGATGACGTAGTGATCGATTTTGGTATCTCGGATCCGGATCAGCATTATCATGTGCCGCTTCTCCTGTCTCCATACGGGTATTCGACCTATCGCGGGAGCTAGGATGCTGGACGCTGACACTTTGGCAAAACTTGGCCCATATCGCCGTAGCCTCCGGTTCAGACTCAACGGGACGGAAAGATCGGTGGAGGGTGTTTCGCCGGATACAACTCTTCTCAACTGGCTCAGGGAAGAGGCCAGCCTCAAGGGCACCAAGGAAGGGTGCGCCGAAGGAGATTGCGGGGCCTGCACGGTGGTGCTGGCGCGGTTGCGGGCAGATGGAACGGTGGAACGGATGCCCGTCAATGCCTGTATCCTGTTCCTGCCCATGCTCGATGGTCTTTCCGTTACAACGGTCGAAGGGCTGCTCGGGCCTGCGGGCGAGCTGCACCCCTGCCAGGAGGCCATGATCGCGGCCCATGCCAGCCAATGCGGCTTCTGCACGCCGGGCTTCGTGATGTCGCTCTATGCCTTGTGGGCTTCCGCGGAAAAGCTGACCCGGCAGATGATCCATGACGGGCTTGCGGGAAATCTCTGCCGCTGCACGGGGTATCGCCCTATTGTCGAGGCCGGGCTCGGCCTCGGGGCAGGGCTGTCTCCTTCATGGTCACGGGAAAGGCTTGATGCTGAAGATGCCTGGCTTCTTGAGGCAGGGAAAGATCCCCTGATGGAAAAAACCCTTCTTGTTGAAGATGACAGATCAGCGCTTGTCCAGCCAGCGGATGCTGAAACTTTCAGCCAGATCCATGCGGCAAGGCCCGACGCGACGGTTCTTGCCGGCGCCACGGATATCGGGCTCTGGTTGAACAAGCAGCACCGCCAATTGCCGATGATGATTTCCATCGGCCGTGTCAGGGAATATCAGGAGATTGCCATCGGGGACGGGCAGATCACCATTGGTGCAGGCGTCACCCATCAGGAGGCGCTACGGGCGCTGGCGCCGCATTTCCCCGATCTTGGCGAGGTTTTGCGACGTTTCGGCTCCGCCCAGGTGCGGGCAAGCGGAACGGTGGGTGGCAATATCGCCAATGGCTCCCCAATAGGCGATCTATCACCGGCTTTTCTGGCCCTTGGTGCTGACATTCATCTGCGATCAGGTGCGGAGAAAAGATCACGTCCCCTTGACGGGTTCTTCCTCGATTACATGAAAAAGGACCTGCGCGCGGGCGAGCATGTGAGCCATCTGAGCATCCCGATGCTCGAGGCCGATGAGATCTTCGCCTGCCACAAGGTTGCCAAAAGGTTTGATCAGGATATTTCGGCCATCATGGGCGCGGCGCGTTTACGGCTCAAGGGCAATCGCATCGTTTCAGCCTGTCTTGCCTATGGTGGTATGGCGGCGATCCCGAAACGCGCGCGGGCAACGGAAGCCGCGCTTGAAGGGGTTGATCTTGCCGATACGGCGGGAATTGAAAAGGCTGTTTCATGCCTTGAGGATGACTTCACGCCGATCAGCGATATGCGGGCCAGCGCAGATTACCGGGCTCTGGTGGCGGCAAATTTTGTACATCGACTGGCCCGTGCGCGTCTTGAAGGCGCTATCCCCAATCTTGCTTCCGCCGCCGGATGGTAAGCCATGACAGGACAGGTGCGTCAATCCCGTTTCCACGATAGTGCCCATCTCCATGTCAGTGGTGAGGCCCGGTATACCGATGATCTGCCAGTTCCGCCGGATACCCTTCATCTCTGCCTCGGGCTCTCCTCAATAGCCCATGGCCATATCCGTGATCTGAAACTTGACGATGTGCTTGCAGCACCCGGGGTGATCGGGGTGCTGACGGCGGCGGATATTCCCGGCGTCAATGACGCGAGCCCCATTGCCGGAGATGATCCGATCTTCACGGATGATCTTGTGTCCTATCATGGCCAGTCCATTTTTGCCGTGGCGGCTGAAAGCCGGCTTGAGGCCAGGCGCGCCGCCGCCCTTGCCAGGGTTGAGTGTGATCCCCTGCCGCCGGTGCTGACGATCGAAGAGGCGATGAGCGCTGAACACTATCTCGCCCCGCCTTCGGTCATGCAGCGGGGTGAGCCGGAAAGAGCGCTTGAAGATTCACCCCACCGACTGTCGGGAGAGATCAGCATAGGCGGGCAGGAACATTTCTATCTCGAAGGTCAGGCGGCGCTGGCCCTGCCCGGTGAAGACGGTGCCATTCATGTCTATGCCTCCACCCAGCACCCGACTGAAATCCAGCACAAGATCGCGCAGGCGCTGAACTGCCCGTATCATCAGGTGACGGTTGAAGTGCGCCGGATGGGGGGTGCCTTTGGCGGCAAGGAAAGCCAGGGCAACCTGCCGGCACTGGTGGCCGCGCTTGCCGCCCACCGCTTTGGCCGCCCCGCCAAGATTGTCTATGACCGTGATGACGATATGCGGCTGACGGGCAAGCGCCATGACATGCTTATCCGATATGAAGCCGGGTTTGATGCCGATGGCCGTATCACCGCCATTCTTGCCGAGCATCATATTCGATGCGGGATGTCCTGGGACCTCTCACAGCCCATAGCCGATAGGGCAATGCTTCATGCCGATAATGCGTATTTTCTGCCAGCGGTGCGGGTGCGATCCCATCTTTACCGGACGAATACGCCTTCAAACACGGCATTTCGCGGCTTTGGCGGCCCCCAGGGCATGGTGGGCATGGAACGGATCATTGACGCGATCGCCCATCATCTCGATCTTGATCCTGTGCGGGTGCGGCAGAAAAACTTCTACCCGGATTTCACCAAACCTGATCCGGCGCGCCAGCTCACCCCTTATGGCATGGAAGTGACGGACGCAAATATCAACGCGCTGAGCGAAAAGCTTCTGGCATCTTCTGCCTATCATACAAGACGCGAAGAGATTGAAGCCGGCAATGCATCGGATCCGGTCCTGCGCCGCGGAATAGCCTTCACGCCGGTCAAGTTCGGGATATCCTTTACCAAGACATTTCTCAATCAGGCCGGGGCGCTGGTGCATGTCTATACCGATGGTTCCGTTCAACTCAATCACGGCGGCACCGAGATGGGGCAGGGCCTTCATACCAAGATCAGGCAGGTGGTGGCGGACTGCTTTGCGATCCCGCTTGAAGATGTCCGCATCACGGCGACCAATACGGGCAAAATCCCGAATACCTCTGCCACCGCGGCCTCTTCCGGCACCGATCTGAACGGGATGGCGGCACTTAATGCGGCGATGGCGATCCGTTTCCGGATGGCCGAATATCTCGCCGGCCTGCATCAGGCCGCCCCGGAAGAGGTGGAATTCATGGGGGGGATGGTCCGGATAGGCGGGACATCTCTTTCCTTCAAAGAGGCCGCTGAGGCATGCTGGATGGGGCGGATCTCGCTCTCCTCCTCCGGGTTTTACGCAACCCCGGATATTTCCTGGGACAGGGAGCGTTTTTCAGGCCGCCCCTTCTATTATTTTGCTTATGGCGCGGCGGTGACCGAAGTCGCCATCGATACCCTCACCGGCGAGAACCGGATTCTGCGATGTGATATTCTTCATGATGTCGGCCACTCGCTCAATCCGGCGATAGATCGGGGACAGATCGAAGGCGGCTATGTTCAGGGGGCGGGATGGCTGACCATGGAAGAGATTGTCTACGCTGACGATGGCAGGCTGATGACCCATGCGCCGTCCACCTACAAGATACCTGCGATCTCGGATCAGCCGGTGGATTTCCGGGTTGATCTCTATGAAGGAGAGGGAAACCGGGCTGATGCAATCCACCGCTCGAAGGCGGTGGGAGAGCCGCCACTCATGCTGGGGATCAGTGTTCTTATGGCCCTGAGCCATGCCATAAGCGGTTACAAAGGCGCAAGCCTCTATCCTGATCTGAATGCGCCGGCGACGCCCGAGCGCGTGCTCATGGCGCTGTCCCGCATGAAGGGCGAGGGGCGATGATACCATCCTGGACATCCGCGCTTCGTGATCTTCTGGCTGAGGGCGGGGTGGCGGTGCTTGTTACTGTCATTGAGGCGCGCGGATCGACTCCGCGGGAGGAAGGTGCCTGGCTTGCGCTTGGACGCAAGGGGTTTATCGGAACAATCGGCGGCGGCGCGCTCGAATATGACGCGATGGCGCGGGCGGGGAAACTCCTTGATGATGCGTCCCCGTGGCGGAGAATGGTCATCGATCAGCCGCTTGGCCCCGGCCTCGGTCAATGCTGCGGCGGGCATGTCAGGTTGCTCTTTGAACGGGTGGGGGTGGCCGAAATGGCTGAACTTGACCGGCTGAAGGAAGATGTGCCGACCTTTCATCCGCTTCAAACCGGTCTGCCGGTCAGCCAAACGTCGCCGCAACACAGGGATGAGGCTGGTGCCGTCTATCATCGGCCTAAAGCATCCTTGCCGCGCCCGCTGTTTGTTTATGGCGCCGGTCATGTTGGCCGGGCATTGATGGCGGTTACCGGTGATCTTGGTTTTGCGCGGGTCTGGGTGGATATCAGCCGGGACAGGTTTCCGCCAACGATCGCCGATGATATCGATGTGTTTGTGGCACCCGACCCGGGCAGGGCGGCGGCCCATGCGCCGGATGGTGCGCTGCACCTCGTGATGACACATGATCATGCGCTGGATCAGCAGATATGCGAAATTCTGATGAGAAAAGCGAGGTTTGGCTTTCTTGGGTTGATCGGATCAGATACAAAGCGGATGAGGTTTCTGCGCCGGCTTTCGGAAGCCGGAATTGATCAGGCCGTGCTGGAAAGGCTGGTCTGTCCGGTTGGAATCCGATCTGTCGAGGGCAAGGATCCGGCAAGGGTTGCGCTGTCGATTGCCGCCCAGCTTGCCAGCATGTAGAATAGAACGAGAGGGGAGTGCGGAATGATTGATCTTGTCATGATCTGGGTAGAGATGCTGATCCGCTGGCTGCATGTCATCGCCGGCGTGGCCTGGATCGGATCGTCGTTTTATTTCATTGCTCTTGACCTCAGCCTGAAGCCGGGCAAGGGCCTTCCGGATGAGGCCCATGGAGAGGCCTGGCAAGTCCATGGCGGCGGATTTTATAACATGGTGAAATATCTGGTGGCGCCGAAACGGATGCCGTCGGAACTCACCTGGTTCAAATGGGAAGCCTACGCAACCTGGCTTTCCGGTGCCGCCTTGCTGGTGCTGATCTATTATCTCGGTGCCGAACTCTACCTGATCGATTTTGAAGGCATTGCGCTTGAACCCTGGCAAGCGGTGGCGCTTTCCTTTGGCGGTATCATCGCAGGATGGGCGGTCTATGATATGATCTGCCGCTCTCCCCTTGGCCGGAATACCGGCCTTCTTGCGGGCCTGGTTTTTGTCTTTCTGGTGGTGATGGGCTGGGGATACCATCAGTTGTTTGCTCCCCGCGGGGCCTTCATGCAGATGGGCGTGATGATGGGAACGATCATGGCGGCCAACGTGCTGATGGTGATCATTCCGGGCCAGCGCAAGGTTGTTGCAAACCTTATCAAGGGAGAAGATCCTGACCCTGAATACGGCCGCCGCGGCAAGCAGCGATCGCTCCATAACAATTATCTCACCCTGCCCGTGGTGCTGGTGATGATTGGCGGGCATTACCCGATGCTTTATGCAACTGATTATGCCTGGGTCATTCTCGGGCTTGTGCTGGTCATCGGGGCAGTGGTGCGGCATTTCTTCAACACCAAGCATAAGGGTGATCCAGCCCCCTGGTGGACATGGGGTGTTGCGGCGCTTCTGATGGCGCTTGCCATCGGGCTCGCGATGATTGGCTCACCCGTCATGAAAAAGGCCGATGAAGAGGCCGTGATCAGCAACGATATCAATGAAGAAGCGATTGCCCTTGTAGTGGAGCGATGCGCTATCTGCCATGCAGCCCGCCCGGACTGGGATGGTCTGGCGATGCCGCCAAAGGGGGTCGTGCTTGATCATCCCGAGGCCATACAACGTGAACGGCGAAAAGTGGCCGAACAGGCGGCCTGGTCCGAAGCCATGCCTCCCGGCGGGGTGATAAGCCTCACAACCGCTGAACGGCAGCTGCTCGCTGCCTGGTATGAACGTCAATAGAGAAACTGATGACCCAACTCTTGACCCCGAAACCGCTGGTGAAGGAAAGTTTTGCCCCTTATGGCGATGTGCTCGAAATTGACGGGGCCGAACAATTTCCCATTAATGCCGGGACAACGACACGGTATCACCGGCTGGCGGATGTTGTCACCCGCCCCCCTGATGGAAGCGCTATTCTTTCCATTTTTCGGGGGACACGTCGCCCGTCCCCGGTTGCGATCACCATGATGGAACGTCATCCGCTCGGCAGTCAGGCTTTCTACCCGCTCAGCCCATCGGACTGGCTGGTGGTGGTGGCCGATGACATAGATGGCAGGCCTGATCCTGAAAGCCTTCACTGTTTTCAGGCAAGCGGGGTGCAGGGGGTGCAATACGCCCCGGATATCTGGCATCACCCGTTGCTGATACTGGATCCGGTGCAGGATTTCTTCATCGTCGATCGCCATGGCGATGGAAACAATCTCGAAGAATACGACTTCGGCGAGGTCGTGGCTGAAATCAGGCTCTAGCCGTTCACAAGATCAAGCGAAAACTTGCGGTGACGCTGCATGAGTTCACCCAGATCCATGGTGGTCAGGATACCGTCGCGCACCACCAGCCTGCCATTGATGATCGTGTGCCGGGTCTTGACGGGGCCGCAGAAGATCAGTGCGGCTACCGGATCATGAAGGGCCCCGGCAAAATCAATCTGATTGAGGTCAAAGACCGCCATATCCGCGGCGTAATTCGGGGCAATCTGGCCAATATCATCACGGTTGAGCACCCGGGCACCATCGCGCGTTGCCATGGTCAGGGCATCGCGGGCGGTCAGTGCCGCCGGATCACCGCCAACCCGCTGAAGCAGCATCGCCTGACGGGCTTCGTTCAGCATATGCCCGCTGTCGTTTGAAGAAGAGCCGTCGACACCAAGCCCCACGGCGACGCCATGGTCACGCATTTTGCGAACAGGGGCGATGCCGCTGGCCAGCCGCATGTTTGAACACGGGCAATGGGCGATACCGGTGCCGGTCCGGGCAAAAAGATCAATCTCCGATGTATTTAGCCGGACACAATGGGCATGCCAGACATCCTCCCCGACCCAGCCGAGATCTTCGGCGTAATCGCCGGGGCGCTTGCCGAATTTTTCTTCGGAATAGATGATGTCTTCCTCGTTTTCGGCAAGATGCGTATGCAGGCCGACACCTTTTTCCCTTGCCATGATCGCGCTGTCGCGCATCAGCCCGGTACTGACACTGAAGGGAGAGCAAGGGGCAAGAGCCACCCGCGTCATGGCGAAGCGTGCCGGGTT
Organism: Alphaproteobacteria bacterium LSUCC0684; assembly: GCA_041228335.1. Taxonomy (NCBI): domain Bacteria; kingdom Pseudomonadati; phylum Pseudomonadota; class Alphaproteobacteria; species Alphaproteobacteria bacterium LSUCC0684. Next base: position 34,850 of record CP166130.1, read on the forward strand.
GTTATAGGCATCGACGATGCGCTCGCTTTCCTTGAGGATAAAGGGCTCATCCTCGATCAGGTAATCGGGGGGCAGGCCGCCGTTGCTTTCGCCGATGCTCATGGAGCCGCGGGTTGCGGTGAAACGGACGCCGATTTCCTCGGCGGCGGCGATACTGTCATCAAGCCGGGCCCCATTGGGGAAAATATACTGATGATCCGATGAGGTCGTGCAACCGGTGAGGGCAAGTTCGGCAAGGCCGAGGGCGATCGCGGCCTCAATGGCTTCCGGATGAAGTCGAGACCAGATCGGGTAGAGGGTCTTGAGCCAGCCGAACAGGGTTTCGTTCTGGGCCGCGGGTACTACGCGGGTCAGATTCTGAAAGAGATGATGATGCGTGTTGACCATGCCCGGAATGACGATATGACCTGAAAGATCAAGGACATTATCGGCTGTTTCGGGCACCTCACCGCTCTTGCCAACGGCTTCAATAACGCCATTACGGCAGAAGACGGCGGCGCCCGATATCTCCCTTCGGTCTTCATCCATGGTGACGAGGGTGTCAATATTCTTCAGCAGCAAGGTTGTCATGAGGTTCCCGTAAAAAAAATCCGTTGCCAGTATACGCTGGCAACGGAAGGATTTCCATGGCTTACATGTGAATGTGCAAGCCTTCAGATCAACTGTCGTCTTCAGGCAGGATCTGGTTCAGTACCACCGAAAGGAAAGCCGCGGGCAGAAGCCCCGAGGCCAGCAATATCTGGGCTGTCTGGGGCAGATGCTGCAGGGCTTTCGGCTCAAGATGCAGGCCGAGGCCAAAGGCAAGAGACAGGGCAAGGATCATCATGTTCCGGCGTGTCCAGGAAACATCAGAGAGCATGTTGGTGCCCGCGGCCGCAACCATGCCGAACATCACGATCACCCCGCCGCCCAGCACCGAAATCGGCATGGCGGCAATGATTGCCCCGATCTTGGGAATAAGACCGCAGAGGATCAGGAAAATGGCCCCGGTGGTGACCACCGACCTTGACATCACGCCGGTCATTGAAATCAGCCCGACATTCTGGCTGAAGGAGGTGTTGGGCAGCCCGCCGAAAATCCCGGCTACAGCCGTCCCCAGACCATCGGCAAAGGTGCCCCCTGCCAGTTCCCTGTCGGTGGCTTCACGGCTGGCGCCACCTTTCGTTATGCCGGAGATATCGCCAACGGTTTCAATCGCGCTGACGATCGACATCAGGCAGATGCCAATGATAGCGGCAATATTGAAATCAATACCGTATTTGAAAGGCATGGGCATCGCAAACCAGGAGGCTTTGGCAACGCCGCCGAAATTCACCTGACCCATGAGGATGGCGACGATATAGCCGGCGATCAGGCCGAACAGCACCGCGCCGGTTGAAAGAATGCCCTTTGTCCAGAACTTGAGCCCAAGGGCAACAACGATGACCACCAGGGCCATCCCCCAATGGGTGGCGTCACCCCAGGATGGATTGTTCATCTGGAAATCCGCGGCACCGCCGGCGGCGTATTTGATGCCGACGGGGATCAGCTCAATCCCGATGACCAGAATTACCAGGCCCGAGACAAGCGGTGGAAACCAGTGCCGCAACCGGCCGATGAAGAAACCCAGCGTGGCGTGGAACAACCCGCCAACAAAGATCGCCCCGAATAGCGAGGCGATACCTGCTCCCTTGACCACGGGTATCATGACGGGAATGAAGGCAAAGCTTGTTCCCTGCATCACCGGCAGCCGGGCACCTACCGGACCGAAGCCGATCGTCTGCATCAGCGTTGCAATGCCGGCAAACAGCATGGACATCTGAATGAGAAATACGGCATCCGCCCCGCCGAAGGCGAAGCCTGCCGCCCCGCCGATGATGATGGCGGGCGTGAAGTTGCTGACGAACATGGCCAGCACATGTTGCAGGCCCAGCGCCACCCGGTCACCCATAGGTGGCACATAATCAGGATTACGCAGATCATCTGCGCTAGATGTTGAAGATGTCATAAGTTCCCCCTTTGACACTCAATAATTGAGATATCATACTCTTTTGGGTGATAAATACAAAGTCTTGTGTTGCCCGACCCGTTCCAGCCATAGATGATGATTTCTGATCGTGTCGGGAACGTTTTTTCAGCAAGGTTTTTGCGGCGCTGTTTCGGCACATGTTTTGCTTGCTGTGATATCTATTTAAGGGTATGGCAGAGCAGCATTTTTTACCGGAGGCCGCGATGAGCGAAACTGCATCGGAAACAGGGACAATTGTTGAAAGCTGGAACGAGTGGGACCCCCTCAAGCATGTGATTGTCGGACGGGCGGATGGGTGCTGTATCCCGGCGCCTGAACCTGCACTTGACGCCAAGGTGCCGGAAGATTCCGATATGCGTGGCCAGTATGGGCCGCGGCCCCAGGAAACCGTTGATCGCGCCAATGAGCTACTCGACAATTTCGCGGCGATGCTGGAAAAGCGCGGCGTAATGGTCGATCGCCCGACGCCGCTTGATTTCAATCAGCCAACGGCAACACCCGATTGGGAAACCGAAACCATGTTTGGCTGCATGCCGCCACGGGATGTGCTTCTGACCGTGGGCAAGGAGATGCTTGAAGCTACCATGAGCTATCGGTGCCGCTGGTTTGAATATCTCTGCTACCGGCCGCTGCTGCAGCGCTATTACATGGAAGATCCCGGCATGCGTCATGAAGCGGCGCCAAAACCCCGTCTCACGGATGCGGATTACCGGCCGGATTATCTCTCCGAGAAGATCGGTGATGCCAAGCGTCTTGAATGGACCGCCGAGAAGTTTTTTGTGACCACCGAGGAAGAGCCGCTTTTCGATGCCGCCGACGTGCTTCGCTTTGGCCGCGATCTGGTGGTGCAGCATGGATTTACCACCAACCTCAAAGGGATTGACTGGCTCAGGCGGCATTTCCCTGATCATCGGGTGCATTCGGTCAATTTCCCGGGTGATCCATATCCTATCCATATTGATGCGACCTTCACGCCACTGCGCCCGGGGCTTATTCTGAACAACCCCCAGCGGCGTCTGCCCGATGACCAGCGCGAGATGTTTGAGAAGAACGGCTGGGAAATTGTCGATGCCGCCCAGCCGGCCCATAATTCCCCGCCACCTTTGTGCTATTCATCGGTCTGGCTGTCGATGAATGTGCTGGTGCTTGACCCGAAGACCGTCTGTGTCGAGAAGACCGAGGTCTATCAGGCCGAACAGATGGACAAACTTGGCATGGAAGTGGTGGAAGTCGATCTGCGTGATGCCTATGCCTTTGGTGGCGGGCTGCATTGTTGTACGGCCGATGTCCGCCGTGAAGGCACTTGCGAGGATTATTTCCCCAACCTTTAGGGATTTCACCCCAAGCTTGCGATCAGCGACGACGGCGACGTTGCAAGGCGGGAAGCAGGTTGCCGCAACGGCAATGCCGTCCTTGTCCGGCCGCCGGAAAGAATTTCGCCAGGGAGCGGGGTTTATCTGGTGCAATCCTGGTTGAGGGGCTTCATATCGAAACGCCTTCAGGATGAACGCTGACGCTGATGCCGTCTGGCGCAGGCGGAGGCAGCGCCGAGATGCTTTTCCCCGCGCATTTCGGCAAGGGTGATCTGGCGCTGTCTTTCCCGGAACCGCTGACGCTGAGCCTCGCTGTATCTGTCTGAACAATGCGGGCAGGACACGCCTTTTTCAAACTTCGGGTCCTCCCGTTCGGTAGCGGAGACCGGCTCCTTGCAGGCATGGCAGAGTTCATATTCCCCCTGAGTCAACTGGTGGCCCAGCCCCACCCGTTCATCAAAGACAAAGCACTCGCCTTCCCAGAGGCTTTCTTCGGCGGGCACCACCTCAAGATATTTCAGAATACCACCCTTGAGATGATAGACTTCATCAATGCCAAGCTGTTTCATATAGGCCGATGCTTTCTCACATCTGATCCCGCCCGTGCAGTACATGGCAACAGCCTTCGGGGCATCGGCATCATGTGCAAGCGCATCAGCCCAGTCGGGAAATTGACGGAATGTCTCGGTGCCCGGATCAACAGCCCCGGCAAAACGTCCTATCCGTGTTTCATAGATGTTGCGTGTGTCGATGACCATTACATCCTGGCGGCGGATCAGCGCGTTCCAGTCTTCGGGGGCAACATAGGTGCCGACATCCTGGCGAGGGTCGATATCCGGCTTGCCCATGGTGACGATTTCGGATTTAAGCCGGACTTTCATGCGCAGAAAACCCGGGGAGCGTGAAGCGGAATACTTGACCTCAAGCCCTCTGATCTCCGGCCAGGATTCAAGATGGCGGATCACCTCCGCAATACCATGTGCTGAACCTGCGATAGTGCCGTTGATGCCCTCATGGGCAAGAAGCAAGGTCCCGCGAATGTCATGATTCTTGCAGAGCGGCAGCAGGGATGCGCGTTTTTCGGCCGGATCGGCAAGATGCGTGAAATGATAGAGCGCTGCCACCTGATAGACGGCGTCATCTTCCCCGGTATTCTCTTTCGTGATCTGTTCCCCGGCTTCGGGCAGGCGCGTCATGTCATCCTCCGGCGTTTTCTCGCAAGACCTGTGCTGTTCCTGGCCTGCGTCAGGTGGCAAAGTCCTGCCAGGTATTTTTAGCCTCTGTCCTGTGTTGCGGGCAAGTCTCATTGTTTTCCGCGCCCATGCGAGAATTAATAGAAAATTAATATTTTTATTTATTTTCCGTGCGTTAAGTAAAAATTAACTACTCGTCCGTATACTTCTTTCCGAATCAGCCAGTTGGCTTGACCGATAGCAAGGGCATCTGCCGTGTCGGTCAATCCATCTGGCAAAGGGCCAGGCCACCCGCATTGGTCAGAGTAGTTTTGGTGGTTACGGAAGGAGGTACCATGACACATCCACAACAGGGCCGCTGGTTGAATACCTGCGGCTATCTTTTTATACTGATGCTGCTGCCGTCGGTTGCCGGTCAGGCATTCGGCCAGACAGCAGAGACATCTTCATCCGATCACGAAATCCTGACCGAGGGTGGGGGGCTGGCCGAACGTGCCGTGGCCGCGGTGATCGGTCATCCCAATGTGTCCGCCGCCCGGGCCAATATCTGCAGCGCTGCCAGCAATTTTGATCTGGCAACAAGCAGGCAGTATCCACAGATTACCTTTGATCTGCAGGGCGGGTCATCGCTGTCGAGCAATATTACCCGGCGGGATACATTGAGTCGCCGTTTTGATGATGATGCCATCGATGCGGTGGTGCGGGTCAACCAGGTCCTTTATGACTGGGGGGTGATCGAAGCCGACAAGCAGATCGCCCTCAATGATGCGGCCGCCCAGCGGCTGGGCATGCATATCCAGATCGATCGGGTTGCTGCGGATATCGTGGATCTGGCGATGCGGATTGCCGAAAACCGTGATCAGGCAAAACTCTATGCTGATTATGCCGAGGACCTTGCGCCAATAGGAGAGCGGGTGGAGGCCGGGGTCAATGCCGGGGTCACGCGAATTGGCGATCTCAGGGCCTATAAGGTGATCGAGCTTGATGCCCAGATTCAACTGACACTGGCCAACAGGCAGATCAGCCTCAACGAAGCGGAACTTTCAAGCCGGTTTGCTCTTGATGCCTCGGCGGCGCTGGCCCTTTTTGACCGGTTCCGTCTGGCGCGGCCGGAAACGCCACCAGATATTGCCAGTGAGACTATCCGGGAGATTCGCCGGCTGGATTTCGAAATCCAGAGCAATATCGCCGAAGTCGGCCGCCTTGAAGCGGAGAAGAAGCCGCAATTTACCGGCCAGCTCAACACCACCTTCTTTGATATCGACGGATTTTCCGAAGAATACGAGATGACAGGGCAGGTCCGGTTCAGCATGCCCCTCTATGTTGGCGGCAGCAATGCTGCCCGCCAGGCCGAAGCGAAATGGCAGGGCCGCAGCCTTGATAATCAGCGGGATGATCTTATCCGGCAGCATCGTAATCAGGTTGAAAACGTGATCGAAACCCTGCGGCAGGCAAGGGAAAGACGCAAGGCCAATGATGAGAAAATGGCCGAACTTGTGGAACGGCTTGAGGAAGCACAGGCCCGGCAGGGCCAGACGGAGAGCGATCCTCTTTCCGTGACCCGCCTGATGGAGCAGATCGCTCAACTTGAGGCGGAACAGATCAGCCTGACCTATGAAGTCGAAGGGGCGCTGCTGCGTGGTGTCTTCTTTGCCGACCGGCTCGGCGATGTGCTCAGCCTGCCTTATGGAGGTCCGCAATGCTGAATCCTGTTGCACCACGTACCAGCGAAGATGGTCCGGCTGAGGCCAAAACCGGGGCAAAAGATGCCAAAGCGTCAAACAAAGGTCACTGGTTCTGGCAATATGTGCTGAACAACCGGCGGACGTATTATCAGGTTATTGTCGCGTCGGTGATGATCAATTTCTTTGCTCTTGCCTCGTCGCTCTACATCATGACGGTCTATGACCGGGTGATACCGAACAACGCGACCGAGTCTCTCTTTGCCCTGACCCTGATCGTCATCATCATCATGGGGTTTGACTTTACCCTCAAGATCATCCGCGGCAGTTTTGTCGATCATGCCGGCACGGAAATCGACAAGCAGGTTTCTAGCGATCTCTTTGACAAAATCTCCCGCCACGATATCAGCATGTCCAGGCAGGCTACCGGGGCGCTGGCGAATACCGTACGGGATTTTGAAATTCTCAAAGAGGTGATCGGTTCGGCAAGTTTCGCGGTTTTTGCTGACCTGCCTTTTGTCATTCTGTTTCTTTTTGTCCTCTACGCGATTGGCGGGCCGGTGGCGGCGGTGCCTGCGCTGGTGGTGCCGGTGGTCATTCTTTTCGGCCTGCTGCTGCAGCCGATCATGCGCAAGATCAGTGATGTCAGCGCCAAACAGGGGCAATCTAAACAGGCGGTGATGGTGGAGCTTCTCAGCAACCTGCATACGGTGAAATCGGTTCGTGGCATCACGATACTGCGCAACAGATGGTTTCAGGGGGTGATCAATCAGGGGTCAGCCCAGCGGAGAAGCAGATTCACCTCCCAGCTTGCAACCTATTTCACCCAGTTGGGTCAACAGGCATCCCAGGTCGGGATAATTGTTTACGGCGTCTTTCTGATTGCCAGCGGCAACCTGACCATGGGGCAACTGATTGCCTGCGTGATCCTGTCGGGGAGAACGCTGGCACCGCTCGGGCAGATCACGTCACTCCTTGGCCGGCTTAATCAGGCTATTGTAGCCTATAGCGGGCTTTCCAAGGTGATGAATATCACCACCGAGGAAGAAGAGCGTATCGGTCATGTGCGGCGGGAAAAACTCAATGGCGGTATTGTCTTCAAGAATGTCAACCTGACCTATGAAGGCCAGAACGAGCCCTCGCTGAACAATTGCAGTTTCGCTGTCAAGCCGGGGGAAAAAGTTGCCATTCTCGGGCGTATCGGCTCTGGCAAATCCTCGCTGCTCAGCCTGATGGCCGGGATCAACAGTGCCTCGGCTGGAGCGGTTTTGCTCGATGATGCGGATATCCGTAACCTTCATCCCGAAGATGTCCGTAATAATGTCAGCGTTGTTCTTCAGAACCCGATCCTGTTTTCAGGGACAGTGCGGGAAAACCTGCTCATGGGGGCGCCGGATGCCAGCGACGAGCAACTGGTTGCCGCCGCGGAGATGGCGGGTGCCGGCCAGTTCATCGGGCTGTTGCCGAACGGATTTGATTTTGTTCTTTCGGAACGCGGGCAGGAGCTTTCGGCCGGGATGCGCCAGTCGCTGGCGATAGCCCGGGCGATGATCGGCAACCCCAACATCGTTCTGATGGATGAGCCGACGTCGTCGATGGACGCCACCACCGAAACCCAGCTTGTTCAGAATCTGAAGGAATCTCTGAACGGCAAGACCGCCATTTTTGTTACCCATCGCGGCCCACTTGTGAGTATTGCGGACCGGATCCTAATTATGGATTCCGGCCGGATTGTCATGGATGGCCCGCGTGATGAGGTGTTGGAAAAATTGAAAGGAGGGAATTGATGCGTTCAGATTCCGGTTCTTCCCGCTCGTTCATTAAAAGACTGTTTGGCTTTGGCCGGGGTGCCGATAAAGCACCCGAAGAAGAAACCTGTGCCGATGGGATCAAGGTAGAGAAGGTTGAGGCAGAAGCCGTTGACCCGAAAGCACCCCTGCCCCGGTCCGTGCCGGAGGAGGATGACGCTGAAACCCCGCCGCCACGCCTGTCGATCGGTGGCCGAATAGCGGCCTGGTTCGGCCGGCGCAAGCAGGCGATCGTAAATTTCTTCATCCCGAGGCCTGTTCTTGTTCCGGCCCAGCTCGTCACCCCGGAGATAAGCCTTGATTCAGGGAGCAAAGCCCCGCTCAAGGGGCAGATGATCTATATCATCATCGCGGTGTTCTTCGTTTCGGCGGTGTCCTGGGCCATGCTTTCTGAAATCGATGAGGTGGTCCGCGCGGATGGGGAGGTCGTCCCCAGCGAGAATGTGCAGATCATCCAGTCACGTCTGCCGGGCTCGGTGGTGGCCATCCATGTCAAACTTGGTGACCGGGTATCCAAGGGTGACGTCGTCTTTGAGGTCGAGGATGAGGATGTGCGCGCCAATTTCGAGGATAACGAGATCCAGCGGCTGACCGCGAGCGCAACAATCCACCGGCTCGAAGCGGAAAGCCGGGGCGATGGCAGCATCCGTTTCCCCGCCGAACTGCTGCAGGAAGCCCCTGAGGTCACAGCACAGGAGGCGGCCGTCTTCCAGAGCCGGCGCAAGGCGCTCGACAGTGAAAAGAAGGTGATCGAGCAGGAAATCGAAAGCCTGCGCCAGGGTATCGCCGAGCAGATTGCCGAGGGCGAGGTGGCGGCGATGCAGATTGCCACGATCAAGGAAGAACTCAGTGTCGTGAAACCTCTGGTGGACCGGGGGTATGAGCCCAAACTCAGCCTGCTCAATGTTCAGGCAAGGCTGGATGAAGCCATGGGAAGAGAACGTCTCGCCGGGCTTGCCGCCCAGCGGATGGAGGCAGATCTGAAAAGTCGCCAGCGCCGGTTGCAAGCCGTCGATGACAGTTTTCGGGCCGATGCCGAAACCCGGCTGGTCGAGGTGCGCACCGAAGCAGCCCAGGCCGAAGCCCGGCTTGAGGCGTTGAAGGGCAAAGTCGCCTATGCCGCGGTTCGAGCACCGGCGGATGGCGTGATTTCGGTGGTTCATATCAACACCATCGGCGCGGTGGTGGATGGCGGGGCGATCATGGCCGAGCTTGTTCCGGATGAAAGCGAGGTTACGGTCCGCGCCCGGGTCAATACCGATGATGTATCCAAGATCAGGATCGGCCAGAAAGTGCGAATCTCGCTCACGTCCTATGATCCGTCCCGGTTCGGCACGCTGGAAGGGCAGGTGCAGAAGATCGCCAGCAACAGCACCCAGGAAGAAAACCAGCCGCCCTATTTTGTCACCATGGTCAACGTGCCGGACACCACCTTTCCGCAGTCGGGCGTCTCCCCCGATGTCGTGCCCGGCATGACCGTGATTGTCGATCTTCTGGGGGATAAGAGAACGATAATGGAATATATCCTCTCGCCGATCAAACGTGCCCAGACCATCGCTTTCCGGGAGAAATAAGCGTACCATTTCCTCGGTTGAAGGCAGGCCCTGAATTCCTCCCCACGGATTGGGCTTGCCTTTCTTCTTGATGCGCTTCACCTTTGTTCGAGGTGATCGGGAGGGCGTTATGGCAACACATGGGTATTCATCGGGGCGGCTCAATCTGCCTTTTGTCGGGCTTTGCAGTTTCGGCAAATATCCTGTTCAGATGGACTGGGAGTCGATCGATGCGGATGTTGCCATTCTTGGCGCCCCCTTCGATTTCGGCACCCAGTACCGGCCTGGTGCCCGCTTTGGCCCGAGGGCAATCCGTGAGGCGTCAACACTCTTTTCCTTTGGTCATGCCGGGGCCTATGACCATGAAGACGACATTACCTATCTTGCCGCCGAAACCACCCGGATTGTCGATATTGGCGATGCCGATATCATCCATACCGACACAAAGCAAAGCCACGCCAATATCGAAACTGGCGTCCGTGCCATCCTCAAGGCAGGGGCCTTGCCGGTGGTTCTCGGAGGGGATCATTCGGTGAATATTCCGGCGATCAATGCTTTCAGCGAAGAGAAGCCGTTTCATCTCGTGCAGATTGATGCCCATCTCGATTTTGTCGATGAGCGGCATGGCGTTACCGTCGGGCATGGCAATCCGATGCGGCGGGCCGCGGAAAAGCCCTATGTGACGGGGCTCAGCCAGATCGGGATCAGGAATGTTTCATCCACGGCAAGGGAAGGGTATGAGGATGCCCGCCGCTTCGGCAGCGACATTCTTTCGGTCCGGCAGTTCCGCTCTCTTGGCGTGGCCGCGGTGCTGGAACGGATTCCCGCGGCCAGCAGGTATTACATCACCATTGATATTGATGGATTTGATCCCTCGATCGCCCCCGGGACCGGCACGCCCAGTCATGGCGGCTTCCTCTATTACGAAATTCTTGAACTGCTCGATGGTCTGGCAAGGCGAGGTGATATCATCGGCCTTGATCTGGTCGAAGTGGCGCCGGATTATGACCCCACCGGATCGACTTCAACGCTGGCGGCACAGCTTCTTCTCAATACCATTGGCCGAATACTTCATCATCGATGAAATGCAGGACAAGGCCGAAGTTTCATCATCTGCTGGCCTGTTAATGGATATGAGTGAAATTGGTATTTTGTCTCAAAATGACAGGAATTCAGCGAATTTATGTCGAATTTTGCTAATAAAACCTTGCATCCTGGGCCATTGTTCGTTTTAGTGTGATAACATAATTAATATCGGGGATGGGAATGGCACAGGGAACACCGTTTGTTCGTTATCAGAATGTGCAGAAGAGTTACGATGGCGAAACCCTCGTTGTCAAAAACCTCAATCTTGACATAGAAAAAGGTGAATTTGTCACCATGCTCGGGCCGTCGGGGTCGGGCAAGACCACCTGCCTCATGATGCTGGCCGGATTTGAAACCGCCACCCATGGCGATATCATGATCAACGGCAACCCGATCAACAATATCCCGCCCCACAAGCGTGGCATCGGGATGGTTTTCCAGAATTACGCTCTTTTCCCGCATATGACGGTCAATGAAAACCTTGCATTCCCCCTCAGTGTCCGCAAGTTCGGCAAGGCGGAAACCGAGGATAAAGTGCGCAAAGCGCTCGATATGGTGCAGATGGGTGCTTTTGGTGACCGTCGGCCGGGCCAGCTTTCCGGGGGCCAGCAGCAGCGGGTTGCCCTCGCCCGGGCGCTGGTCTTTGAACCTGAACTCGTGCTCATGGATGAACCTCTTGGCGCGCTCGACAAGCAGTTGCGTGAGCACATGCAGTATGAGATCAAGCATATTCACGAGAATCTGGAGGTGACGGTTGTCTATGTCACCCACGACCAGTCCGAGGCCCTGACCATGTCCAACCGTATCGCGGTTTTCGATGACGGGGTGATCCAGCAGCTTGCGGACCCGGTAACGCTGTATGAACGTCCGGAAAATGCTTTTGTGGCCCAGTTCATCGGGGAGAACAACAAGCTCAATGGAACCGTCTCAAGCGTGACCAGGGGCGTGGCACAGATCGATTTGGGTGAGCATGGCAAGATCAAGGCCACGGCCGTTAATGTTGGCAAGGGTGACCGGACAACGCTCTCAATTCGTCCGGAGCGGATCAGCTTTGGGAAGAAAAAACCGGGCGGCAAGGTGGCCATGCCAGCGAAGATCGAAGAGTTGATCTATCTTGGGGATCATATCCGGTGCCGGATGGACGTTGCCGGCAACAGGGAATTTATTGTCAAAGTGCCCAACGCAAGCCTGAGTGGTGATATCAAGCCCGGCACGTCCGGATTTGTTGCCTGGGATACACAGGATTGCCGGGCCCTGGATTTCACGGGATAAGGCTGAAACGATGTCTGGTGCAGAACAAACAGGCCCATTGCTGACCCAGGACGGTGTTCCGCTCAAAGTCAGCCTCCGCCGGTCCCAGCAGCGCATCAAGATGCGGGCATTTCTTCTGGTTGTGCCGCTCCTTGTCTTTATCATGATTTCGTTCGTGGTGCCGATTGCCAGCCTCTTTACCAGATCCGTGGATGACATGCTGGTCAATGAGGTCCTGCCGCTGACCTTTGAGGAACTGAAAAACTGGGATGGCCAGTCCGTGCCGGATGAGCCGCTCTTTGCGGCGATGTTCCAGGATCTGAAGAACGCGGACAAGATTGATGTCGGCCGTGTTTCAACGCGGATGAACTATGAAAAATCCGGTTGGAAAAGCCTGCTCAAGAAAACTGCCCGGATGATGAAAAAAATCAAGGAGCCGCCCTATAAGGATAAGATGATCGATATCCACGATCGGTGGGGGGATGTTGAATTCTGGCAATCACTGAGCGCCATGAAGGACCCGTATACCCTTGGCTATTACCTGAACGCCGTCGATCTGAAATACGGGTATGAGAAATCCATCGAACAACAGCCCGAAAACCGGCAGGTCTATGTTCTTTTATGGAAGCGGACGCTGCTTGTGTCGCTTCTGGTGACGGTGTTCTGCCTGGTGCTGGGCTACCCGGTGGCGCATCTGCTTGCCACCCTGCCGATCAGCAAATCCAATCTCCTGATGATCTGTGTGCTGATACCGTTCTGGACATCGTTGCTGGTGCGGATTGTATCCTGGATGGTGATGCTTCAGCAGGAAGGGGTCGTCAACGATACGCTGGTTGCCTTGGGTCTGCCTGAAGAGTTGCGCCTGCCGATGATGTATAATTTCACGGGCACACTCATCGTGATGACGCAGATCCTCCTGCCCTTCATGATTCTGCCGATCTACAGCGTGATGAAGACGATACCGCCAAGCTATATGCGGGCGGCCCAGAATCTTGGCGCGACGCCGTCGCTTGCCTTTATTCGCGTATATCTGCCGCAGACGCTTCCAGGTGTTGGTGCAGGTTCGATTCTCGTCTTCATTGTCGCGATCGGGTATTACATCACGCCCGAACTGGTTGGGGGCAAGGATGGCCGGCTGATCGGCAACTTCATCGCTTTTCACATGCAGAATACGCTGAACTGGGGCCTTGCGGCGGCAATGGGGGTTATTCTTCTTTTCGGGATCCTCATCCTCTATTGGCTTTATGACAAGATTGTCGGTATCGACAACATGAAAATGGGGTAACGGCTATGGCGCTTCCCATCTATGCCACAACAGGCCAGAAAATCTGGCACTACACGTACCTTTCGATCTGCGGGCTGGTACTGTTCTTTCTGATCGCCCCGTTGATCGTGGTGATACCGCTCTCCTTCACGAATGGCGTTTTTCTGAGCTTCACGCCGGAAATGCTGGCGCTGGACCCGGATGCCTTTTCGCTCAAATGGTACAAGAACATGCTTGGGTTCTGTGATGACCCAAGCATCAAGACCATGTGTTCCGATAAATGGAAGACAGGGGCCGTTAATTCAGCCTTTATCGCCGTCGCGGCGACGGCGCTTTCCACCAGTCTTGGAACGATGGCGGCAATCGGGCTTTCGCACCCGCTGATGCCGTTCCGTAAAATCCTGATGGCGACGCTGATTTCTCCCCTGATTGTGCCGCTGATCATCACCGCATCCGGCATGTTCCTTTTCTATGCCAAGGTCAATCTGATCGGCACCTATACCGGCCTTATCCTGGCGCATGCGGCGCTCGGCACACCTTTCGTGGTGATCACCGTGACCGCAACCCTGACCGGGTTTGACCAGAACATGACCAAAGCTGCCCAGAGTCTTGGGGCGAATACGTTTGTCACCTTCTTCCGCGTGCAGATGCCTCTTATTCTTCCGGGCGTCATTTCAGGTGGACTGTTCGCCTTTATCACGTCTTTTGACGAAGTGGTGGTCGTGCTGTTCATGGGCGGGCCGGAAACAGTCACCCTGCCGCGGCAGATGTGGTCCGGCATTCGGCAGGAGATCAGCCCGACAATTCTGGCGGCGGCGACCTGTCTTGTGTTGATTTCGATTCTTCTGCTCACCACACTTGAGCTACTTCGTCGCAGAAGCGACAGACTGCGTGGCATCACGCGCTGAATCATGTAATAATCTCTTTAATTTAGGAGATTATATTGGCAACAGGGTACGAAAAGCGGCTTGCTGACAGCCTGGATGCGCTGAGGCGTGAGAACCGATATCGGTACTTCGTTGAAATCGAGCGTATCGCAGGGCGTCATCCTGTGGCCTGCTGGCATGCTCCTGATGGCCCGCGTGATGTGATCATGTGGTGCTCCAACGACTACCTCGGGATGGGGCACAACCCGTTGGTCACCGAAGCAATGGCAGAGGCTGTCCGGTCGCAGGGCGCCGGTGCTGGCGGGACACGCAATATTTCAGGAACAACCCAGCCGCTTGTTGCGCTTGAGCGAGAACTTGCTGACCTGCATGGCAAGGAGCGCGCGCTGCTCTTCACTTCCGGATATGTCGCCAACGAAGCCAGCATTTCAACCCTGGTCAAACTGCTGGGAGACTGCAAGGTCTTTTCTGACGCGATGAATCACGCCTCCATCATCAGCGGTATTCGTAACAGCCGGGCGGATAAGGTGATCTTCAGGCATAATGATATCGCCCATCTCGAAGAGCTGCTTCAGGCCGAGCCGCTGGAACGTCCCAAACTGATCGTGTTTGAGTCGGTCTATTCCATGGATGGCGATACCGGGCACATTGCGGCGATTGTCGCGCTTGCCAAACGCTATAATGCGATCACCTATCTTGATGAAGTCCATGCCGTGGGGATGTATGGGCATCAGGGAGGTGGTGTCGCCGAACGTGAAGGGGTCGCTGGTGAAGTTGATATCATCCAGGGAACGCTGGGCAAGGCCTTTGGCGTCATGGGCGGCTATGTCGCCGCATCGGATGTGATCTGTGATGCGATCCGTTCTTACGGCTCGGGTTTTATCTTCACCACGGCGCTGCCACCCGGTATTGCCGCCGGTGCGCTGGCCTCTGTCCGCTATCTGAGGAAAAATTCAGATGAGCGCAAGCTTCAGAAGGGTCGTGTTGTGCTGCTGAAGCACCTTCTTGAAGGGGCAGGTTTCGATGTTCTGCCAGGCGATACCCATATCGTGCCGGTGATGATCGGTGATCCGGCGCTGTGTCTTGCGATTTCGGCAAGGCTGCTCGAACGTCACGGCATGTATATCCAGCCGATCAATTACCCGACCGTTGCCAAGGGAACGGAACGGCTGCGGATAACTCCGGGCCCGCTTCACAGCGAAGAGATGATCCATGACCTTGTCGAAGCCATGCAGGAGAGTTTCCACGCCTGCCGTCATGGTCGCGGCAAAAGCATCGCCTGATCGCAATTCACCTATCCATGTCTATTCCGGCATGGGCCCTGCAACAAGCATGGGGTCAAGCCGTTTTTCAAAAAGATTGACGCGCCAGTCAAGATGCGCGCCGGTGGATCTGCCGCTTGACCCGACGGTTCCGATGACGTCGCCCTGCTTCACCGCCGTGCCGAGCGGTGCCGATATCGTGTCGAGATGAAGAAAGGTGGATGAAACCCCGTGGCCATGATCAAGGATGATCGTCCATCCGGTGAAATAGAGGTCATCCGCCATGCGGATGACCCCATCCGCTGGCGCCAGGACGGGTGTGCCTTTGCTTGCGGCAATATCAATCCCGTAATGCGGGGCGCGTGGCTCGCCGTTGAGGATACGGCGGGAGCCGTAGACACCGGTAATAATTCCCCGGACCGGCCAGATAAAAGAGGTGGCAAAAGCCGAAATGGGCGTGGCAAAGGCGCGTGCCTTTTTCACCACGTCGCGGTCCCGGGCGATCCGGGCCAGCACATCTGCAGGCGGGGTGACCATTGTCTGCGGCAGTCCGTCTATGCGCTGTTCGATATATTCACGGATAGCCGGGGTGAAGACATGGTTCTCAGCCGTGCCATCGGGGGCGATTTCACGGATCGTGATCGCGTTTTCCTCATCACGGTGAAAGCCGATGACGGCAAACCCGTCCGGGCTGACCATGAGGGGCTCTCCCTCGGCAGTAAGTTGGTAACCCGGATCTGTTTTGAGAAGTATCATTCCGCCCTGTTTTATCTCCCCCCGCACAAGTTCGAGGGCCTGGGCAGGCATGACGCATACCATCGCAATCAGGAACATAAGTAGCCGCGATAAGAAAAAGCATGAGCACCGGCGCATTGTCTTTGCCAAGATATTCAATTTGATCACCATCAACGGATTTAAGTGAAATTCCCTCTAAAAACCTTAAAGGATAGACTTGATAGGCGCAATGAATGGAGTAGACTGAACGCCGTTGATTTCAGCCCACCTTCGAGCCGTGCCATGCCTGATCTTCTCTGGACCCCACGCCCTGATGCGATAGAGCAAACGGAAGTAGCACGTTTCGCGAAGAGCTTTCATGCGGCAACAGGGGTCGACTGGCGACAGGATTACGAAAAACTCTGGCGGGCGTCGGTGGATAAGCCTCAGTCGTTCTGGTCCCATCTCTGGGATTGGCATGGCATTCTGGGAACGAAAGGCGACGTTGTGCTCCGTGATCCGGACCAGATGACCGGCGGGCAGTTCTTCCCTGATGGGATACTGAATTACGCTGAAAACATGCTTGTTCATGCTGATGAACGACCTGCCATCATTGCCCATCGCGAAGAAGGTGGCCGGCGGGTGCTGAGCCGGGCGGAACTGAAAGAAAAGACGCTGGCCCTGGCGGGATGGATGAAGGCCGAAGGCATCGGCCCGGGTGACCGGGTTGCCGCCTATACCCCCAATACGCCGGAAGCCATCATCACCATGCTGGCCGCGGCAAGTATCGGGGCGGTGTTTTCGTCCTGTTCAAGTGATTTCGGCCTCGGCGGGGTGACGGACCGGTTCGGCCAGATCAAGCCTGTCCTGCTGATGGCCGCTGAAGGCTACCGCTATAACGGCAAGGCCATTGACCGCCGCGATATCATCGCTGATCTGACCAAGGCCATCCCGTCCATCCGGTCCGTGCTGATCGTCCCGTTTCTTGAGGATGCACCCGATCTCGGCAGTATCCCGAATGTAACGATGTTCGATGATGCGCTGGCAGCAGACCCGGTCGACGGGTTTCTGCCCATGCCATTCAATCACCCGCTTTATATCATGTACTCATCAGGGACCACCGGGGCGCCGAAATGCATCACCCATGGCGCGGGCGGAACACTGATCCAGCACATAAAGGAGCACCGGCTGCATTGCGATACAAAGGCAGGGGATGTGGTCTTCTATTTCACCACATGTGGGTGGATGATGTGGAACTGGCTGGTCTCCGCTCTTGCGGTTGAAGCGGCGGTGGTGCTCTATGAAGGCAACCCGTTTTTTCCCGGGCCAGAAAGGCTCTGGCAGATGGCTTCCACGGAGAAGATCAACCTCTTCGGGACGTCGGCCAAATATATCGATGCGGTGCGCAAAAGCGGCTACCGCCCCGGGGAGGCGGTGGATCTCAGCCATTTGCGGGTGATCTGCTCAACCGGCTCCCCCCTGACAACCGATGGGTTTGATTTTGTCTACAAGGCCATTCATCCTGAAGTTCAACTGGCCAGCATTTCGGGCGGGACAGACCTTATCTCCTGTTTTGTGCTGGGCTGTCCTGTTCTGCCGGTCCATGCCGGCGAGATACAGGTACGCGGGCTGGGGATGGCCGTGGATATCTGGGATGAAGACGGGAAATCTGTTTCAGGAGTGCAGGGTGAACTGGTGTGCACAAAGCCTTTCCCGTCCATGCCGATCGGTTTCTGGGATGACGCCGATGGTAGCAAATACCGCGCTGCCTATTTTGAACATTTTCCGGGGATCTGGCGGCATGGTGACTGGGCAACCCTGACCGAGCGTGGCGGGATCATCATCCATGGGAGATCTGATGCAACATTGAATCCCGGCGGTGTGCGTATCGGCACGGCTGAAATATATCGCCAGGTTGAATCCTTTGATGAGGTTCTCGAGGCTCTTGTTATCGGCCAGACTATTGAAAGCGATGGCGCGAAGGATGTTCGGGTCGTGCTGTTTGTCCGCATGACCGAGGGCGCTGAACTGACCGATGATCTCAAGGACCGGATCAAGGCGGCAATACGGAAAGGGGCAACCCCTCGACATGTTCCGTCATATATTCTTGAAGTGGCGGATATCCCGCGTACGCGCTCCGGGAAGATTACCGAACTTGCCGTGCGCGATGTGGTCGAGGGACGCGAGGTCAAGAATACCGAAGCTCTTTCCAACCCCGAAGCTCTGGAGAATTTCCGCAATCGTCCGGAACTAAACCAGGCCTGAAACCGGAGAAGATGTCTATGAGTGCAGAAAAAGTTGTTATTATTGGTACCGGCGCGGCTGGTCTTACCGCGGCGATCTATGCGGCCCGCGCCAATCTGAACCCCCTTGTGCTCGCAGGCCTGCAGCCAGGTGGTCAGTTGACGATCACCACCGATGTCGAAAACTATCCCGGTTTTGCCGAGGTGGTGCAGGGGCCGTGGCTGATGCAGCAGATGCAGGCCCAGGCTGAAAATGTCGGCGCCAGGGTGGAATATGATCTTGTTATCGGCATAGATGCATCGGCGCGCCCATTTGTTCTCCATTGCGACAGCGAGACCGAGATCAGGGCGGAAAGCGTGATCATCGCGACGGGCGCCCAGGCGCGCTGGCTCGGGCTTGAAAGCGAGACGACCTTCAATGGAAGGGGTGTGTCGGCCTGCGCTACCTGCGACGGTTTCTTCTACCGGGACAAGAAAGTCGTCGTGGTTGGCGGCGGGAATACCGCCGTCGAAGAAGCGCTTTATCTTGCTAATATCTGCAGTCATGTCACCCTTGTGCATCGGCGTGACAGCCTTCGGGCGGAACAGATCATGCAGGAACGGCTCATGCGGACGGAAAATATCACTGTTCTCTGGAACAGGGTTGTGGAGGAAGTGCTGGGCGATGCAGGCATGGGTGGCGGGGTCACTGGTCTCAAACTCGGTTCAACCGCGGGTGAAGAGGTGATGGAGCTTGCCGCGGACGGCCTGTTTGTTGCTATCGGGCATGATCCGGCCACCACGGCCTTCAAGGGGGTCATCGACATGGATGACGAGGGCTATATCAAGGCTGATCCCGGCAGCACGCGGACCTCGGTTGAAGGGATTTTTGCCGCAGGAGATTGCGTTGACAAGATCTACCGTCAGGCGGTCACTGCTGCGGGCATGGGCTGTATGGCTGCCCTTGACGCGGAACGCTGGCTCGGAATGCAGCACTGATCACGGACGCGCCGGCGCTGCCATGGGCAGGGGCTTCTCCCGGATCAGGATATGCAGGATGAAGGCGGCCAGCCCGGCAATCAGGTTGATGACCCACATGATCTCATAATTGCCGTAGAGATCGTAAAGTCTCCCACCCAGCCAGGCGCCCATGAACGAGCCGAGCTGATGCGAGAGAAAAACAAATCCATAGAGCGTGGCGAGATAACGCGGCCCGAAGAATGTCACAATAAGCCCGCTCGTCAGCGGGATCGTACCAAGCCAGACAAACCCCATCGCCGCGCCAAAGATCAGCGCAGATGTTCCGGAGACCGGCAGGCTGATAAAGACGGCGATGATCAATGTACGGGCCAGATAGATGAGCGCGAGGGGAATTTTCTTGGAGGTGACGCCGCCAATCCAGCCGAAAAACAGGGCCCCGGCAATATTGAAAAGGCCGACCAGCGACAACGCCCAGCTGGCAATCGACGGGTCCACGTTATGATCTCGCAGATAGATCGGCAGGTGAGTTGCAATAAACACAAGATGCAACCCGCAGACAAAAAATCCCATTGTCAGCAGGATATAGTCACGTGAACTGAAGGCGTGCCGGATCGTGCGCCCGATGGTTGCTTCGGCCACCATGGCGGTATTGCTGTCATCGGCGCCGCGCAGGCCGTAGCCGATGGCAATCATCATCGCGGCTATCATTGACATGCTGAGCATGGCGGCCTGCCAGCCGAAATCGAGGATCATGATCTGGGTCAGCGGCACGAGGGCAAACTGGCCAAAAGACCCGAGCGACGTCACAATACCAAGGGCAAGGGGACGACGGGCATCCGAAACCGACCGGCTGACCGCCCCAAGCGCCACGGCCATGCCAGCACTCCCGAGGCCAAGGCCGATCATGAAATTCCCGAGCACAACACCGGCAGGCGTCACAAGTCCTGTCATGATGGCAAGGCCGCCGGCGTAGAGAATTCCCCCTATTGAGGCAACCCGCCAGCCGCCAATCTTGTCCGCAAGCATCCCGAAGAAAGGCGACGACAGCCCCCAGAGCAGGTTCTGGATGGCAATGGCAAAGGAGAAAACCTCGCGCCCGGTCCCCATCTCAAGGCTGACCGGGCCGAGAAAAAGACCCATGGACTGGCGGATGCCAAGGCTGATGGTGACCAGCGCGGATGCACTGAAAAGGATGATAAGCCAGCGATTGTTCATGAAAAAATATCCAGGTTGACAGCTGGATTACTTTAGGCGAGGGGCGCGGGCAGAACAAGCGAAAGGAGTATCAGGGAGCACCTTCGTGAGTTGATATTTTTCAATCCCAAGCCAGGACTCGCTTCACCCCTGGCTGGCCTTGTCACCAATGTCTTTCCGGGCGAAGTGTTTATCCCCCGGGTGACGGTCAAGACGTTTCCTCGGAAAGGTCAATTATATCCAGATCGGCATCATCATCGATATCATCTTGCATGTCGCGTCTGAGCAGGTCATTGCCGCTTATCTCCTCAGCGCAGAGATCTGCGCTATGGGTATCATTGCCTTCAGCATAGAAACGGATGGTGGAAACCTGTTCCCCGCGGTCTCCTGCTTCCACCCTGACCAGAATCTTCTGGCCGGTATCCAGCATGGCAAGACCATTATCCTCGAGTACGCGCGAGTGGATGAAGATATCTTCATCATGGCCGTCGATCATGATGAAACCATACCCTTTGGAATCGTTAAAGAACTTCACGGTGGCGATCTCTTCGTCTTCATCGGGTGTCTCGGCGATGAGTTGCGGCGGAATTGGAGGCCGTTCAATACCAAAGAGGCAGTTCACAATCTGCCCGCGTTCGGTCGTTGTCAGGCTTACCGTAACCAAGTCCTCGTTCTGGAGGCGATACAACCCGAAGGCCAGAAGAGCCGACCGATGGATGAAGACTTCATCACCATCCACTTCTATGAATCCATAGCCGCGGCGTTCGCTGAACCACTTCACCTTTCCCTGAAATCTTTTCGTGCCATCTTCAAAAGAGGTCTTTTTTGCTGACATTACCATCGATTTTCATCTTCCATACGCATTGCGTTTATGTCTTCACGCCCATCCAAGGTAAAACTTCGGCAAGCAAATTTTCACCTTGGATGGTGCGAATCGTATAAAACTAATGGTATTTGAAATATGTTAATAAACACTTAATGATAATCATTATTGTGAAAAATTCTTTGCGGTCTTATGGTTGACCTTGAATTTTCGGGCTTGGGAATCTGCGTATGCTCCTGTTGAGACTATTCTCCGGCATGGCTGGACTTCTTGTCGCTGTTTGGGTAATGGCGGCTGCAGGTCCTGCTTCGGCGGAGCTTGATCAGGCGTTGCTTGACGCGGGGTGGGATGAAATTCTCTTCGATGAGGCCACACCCAACCGGTTTGAAGCCATCATGGAGGATGGCCGGGTCATCGGGCTGAATGTGCTGTCGGACCGTACGGTATCCGTTGCATTTCTCACGCTGGATACAGATATACGACGCAATCCGGTCCTCAGCTGGCAGTGGCGGAGTGATCTTCCGGGCGTTGATACCGATACCACCCGTAAAGGTGGTGACGATCGCACGCTGGCGCTTTACATCGCTTTTCCCTGGCAGAAGAAAGATGCCAGCTTTTCCGAGCAGCTTCAGCGCCCCCTGATTGAAGCGCTCAAGGGCAAGGATACGCCAGGTCGTGTGCTGACCTATGTCTGGGGCGGCGGCGCGGAAGAAGGGGAGCGCTTTGAAAATCCCTATACCGGAAAATACGGAGCGATGATCATCCGTAAACGCCCTTCGGCTGAAACCGGCCGCTGGTATGATGAGGAAGTCGATATTGCCCGGGATTTCGAAGATGCGTTCGGCTTTGCCCCTGCCGATCCGATCTATATTGCCATCGGGGCCGACAGCGATGATACCGGGGTCAGAGTCGAGGCGGCGGCGAGGAACTTTGTCTTCAAGCCGCGTTGATCTGCTCTTTTTTCCTGAAATGAAAGGCTTGTTCTGCAAAGCCAGTGGCCTGAAGAACTGGCCGAAAGACAGGTTCAGTTGCCGCGAATCGTGCGGATGGCGGCATCCACCGCCTTGTCGATGGCCTGACGCCAGCCAGCCAGCTGTCTGGCCTCGGCAGCTTCTGCCGGGAAAGTAATCCCGCGGGATGTATTGACAATCCCGCCTTCCGGCCCTTCCGGCCCTTCAACCAGCCCGGCCAAAGCTTCCTCGCGGCCGCCGCCCTGGGCACCAAAGCCGGGAACGAGAAAAAGGGCCGAAGGTAAAAGGCGCCGCAGGGTAGCGGCCTCTTCGGGCCATGTTGCGCCGGCGACGATACCAAGGCTTGAGAAGCCGGATTTTCCCTCATGAGCTTCGATGAGTGGCCGCAGACCATCTGCAAGATGGTGGAAGACCGGGCGCCCGTCGCGGGCTTCTAGGCCCTGGATATCAGCCGAGCCGGGGTTACTCGTCCGGGTCAGCACGAAAAGCCCTGATGCGGTGCTGTCTGCCACATCGATGAACGGCTTTAATGTATCAAGGCCGAGAAACGGATTAACGGTCAGCGCATCGGAAGGAAAGCCTGCCGCATGGCCGAGCCACCCTTTGGCATAGGCAGCAGAGGTCGAGCCGATATCCCCGCGCTTGGCATCCATGATCACCAGCATCCCCAGTGCCATGGCTTCGCGCGACAGATCAGCAAGAATGGACATGCCCGCCGGGCCAAGGCGCTCAAACATGGCGGCCTGTGGCTTGATCACCGGGACCTTGCCGTGAAGACGGGTCAGTATCTCAAAGCAGAAATCACGCAAGCTTTCGGCGGTGGCCGGGGCGGTGTCGGACATGTCGCCACGTCGAAACAGGGCCGGGATCAGGTCAAGATGCGGGTCGATGCCCGCGCAAAGAGGATTGCCCCGTGCCCGGGTCTGTTCTGTCAGGCGGCTGGCGAAATCCGGCAGGTCTGCCATCATCGCTCTCCTAGAGAATGCCGAGGGCGGAGCGATAGAGTTCAAGGACAGCGTCCTGTTCCATCAGGCTGTCTCTGTCCATTGCGCGGAGCTTGATCACCTGACGCATGATCTTCGGATCAAGACCATGCCCTTTGGCTTCGGCATAGACATCACGGATATCAGCCATAAGCCCCGCCTTTTCCTCTTCGAGACGTTCGATTCGCTCAACATATTGGCGCAGCATTTCCGGGGCTGGTGCCCCTGTTCTCAGGTGTTCTGATGGCGGCATGGATAGATTCCCTGTCAGGTTAATGGTTATGGGACTGCTTGAGCGCTTCCATCTGTTCTGGCGTGGCCTCGGTCTGGTATCTGTCTTTCCATTCCGCGTAGGGCATGCCGTAAATCAGTTCGCGAGCCGTGTCATTATCGATGGATTGGCCTGCTTCCTCGGCGGCTTCCCTGTACCAGCGGGAAAGGCAGTTCCGGCAGAAGCCGGCAAGATTCATCATATCGATATTCTGGACATCGGTCCGTTCCTGGAGGTGTGAAACCAGGCGGCGGAAAGCAGCGGCTTCAAGCTCGGTCCGGGATGATGATTTGTCCATGATCAGTTCCCTCAGATTGGGTGAATTATGCTGTCGTCATCATAACGCCAACCCCTGGCGCTTCAAGATAGTATAAAGACCTATAATGATTTTTGCCTTGCCTAAGTTTTTTGCTTTACTTAAAATCGGCATATGTTCCAGTTGCCTGAACTGGTTCACCACCCACGCAGCGCAGGAACAATTCCATGGCGAGCCCGGAAAATTCCATCACCGACTGGCAGGCAAGAGCATATGAGAGTGCAAGCCGTTTTGAACGGATCCGGCGCGCCCACCAGAGCGAGGTGGCGGAAGACTACGTTGAGATGATCGCGGATCTGATTGCGGAAACCGGGGAAGCACGCGCCGTTGATCTGGCCGCGCGCTTCGGCGTTACGGCACCGACGGTGAACGCCACCATTCAGCGACTGGCGAGGGAAGGGCTGGTGATAACGCAACCTTACCGGTCTATCTTTCTCACCGATGCTGGTCGCGAACTTGCCGATCGTTGCGCCAAAAGACATGCAATTGTCCGGGATTTTCTGATTGCCATCGGGGTTGACCCCGAAACGGCCGAAGCCGATGCCGAAGGGCTTGAGCACCATGTGAGCCATGAGACACTGGATGCTTTCAGGAATGTTATCAAAAAAGGTGTGAAGGCCTAGTGTTCTCCTGATTCAACTGCTGGGTGGAAATAGAGCACCCGCTCACGTCGCTGGCTGATTTCGATGCTTGACTGACTTGGGGCCTGATCAATACGCAGCGCGGGATTGTCCGCTGTGCTGGTTTCATTTACAAGAATGACCTTGCGCCCTTGGGTGGGCGTCCAGGGATGGCGATGCTCATAATGGTTGTCGGGAACACCATTGACGTCGATCAACTCGACGGGAATATGTTGATCACGCAGCCCCCAGAAGAGTTTTGCGGCAACGCCGCGCCGCTCGGTGACAATGGCTTCGGCTGGCCATTGCTCAAGAACCTTTTGAAGATCGGTGACATGCGTATCCCAGCCCCGGAGACGTCGTAACGGATCAGATGCCGGGGTCAGGGGGCCAAGGCTTCCGGCCATGACCGCCGCCAGCAGAATACCGCAGAGGATGAAATTGACGCCGATGGCGGCCTGGCCGAAGGCCCGGCTCCAACCCCGCCAGTTTCCCGACAGCCATCCGGAGGTGAGGATAATGGCGCCGGGCCAGGATGCCAGCGCCCAATTGGCGTTCGCATCAGAAATGAATGCCTGAACGGTGATTGTCGCAAGGGCGGGAATGCTCAGCGCAATCCAGAAGCGTGAAAGCTTGCTGCCATTTGTGCTGATCAGGGAAAACACCCAGCATAACATCATCAGCGGGCCGATAACCCCGGCCTGCGATAGAAGAAAATTTACGGCACGGAGGAAGGAATATTCGCCCCCATCAAGATTGGCGTTATGACCGAGATGCCCGACGGTGACAAATCCATGGTTGAGATTCCAGATAAGATTTGGGCTGAGGCTGACCATCATCCCGGCAAGGAACAACAGGACATGCCGGGGGTTTGTGGTGCGATCCAGCCTGCCCTGCCAGCACCACCAGAGGACAAGGCCGATGGGCAGGTAGATTGCCGCGTATTTGGACATCATGGCAAGGCCGCCAAAAATCCCGGCTAGAGCCGCCTCAATCCAGCTGACCCGTTCTCCCCTTGCGAGTGGCGTCAGGACCAGAATCATCGCCAGCAGGAAAAGCAGCATCGGGCTGTCGGTGGACATGACGACACTGCCGATAGCGCTTGCGGGGAGGCTGATCCAGATCAGGGCGGCAAGTTTTCCGGCCAGCGCATCATAGGCCCGGGCGGCAATACGCCAGATCAGCAGGGCCGAGATCAGTTGCAGGAAGGGGGCAGCCATCCGGACACCAAATTCGGTATTCCCGGCAATTGCTGTCGTCAGCCCGATCCACCAGGCAATCATCGGCGGTTTGGAAAAATACCCGCCATCCGGCGTCTGACTCCAGAGCCAGTACTGGGCTTCTTCCACATCAAGGCCAAGGGGCGTGATAGCAATCGCGATCAGCCGGAGCGCCGTCATCACCAGCAATACTGTTGCAACCGCCTTGTTCCCACCCATGGCAGAAAGAACCCTCTTTAAACCAGCTCTGGTTTATCCCGTTCCACCTTGCCAGCAAATCCCCGCCTCTGCAAGAAAGCGGCGTGAGAAACAGAGCAATTCCGGCCAGCCCTTCTGCCAGGATGCCCCGGCCTTTGCCTTGCCATGGATAGAGGTTATCGGGTATGAATATCTAACGGATAGATACTCTCATGCCAGAAGATTATTCACAACACCCGAAGGCAACATACGAAGATTGGGAACGCCTGGCGGAGGCAACGCTAAGTGGTGTGTCTCTGTCCAGTCTTGAAAAGAGTACAGAAGACGGCATTCCACTTTACGCTCTCTACACAAGCCGGCATCAAACCCGAAACGGAGGCGCGCCTGTCGCCGTGCCGCGGGAATGGATGATCGCCCAGCGGATAGAACCTCAGGCCAGTGAAAAGGCGCTGAATGCCGCCATGCTGGACGAGCTTGCTGGCGGCGCCCAGCGTATAGAATTTCCTTCCGACATGGATATCTCCCTTCTGCCCGGGGCGCTCCGGGATGTGCTGGTCGGGGCCGTGTC
The DNA here is from genome assembly GCA_041228335.1 of Alphaproteobacteria bacterium LSUCC0684. Taxonomy (NCBI): domain Bacteria; kingdom Pseudomonadati; phylum Pseudomonadota; class Alphaproteobacteria; species Alphaproteobacteria bacterium LSUCC0684. The sequence goes on from CP166130.1 coordinate 61,238, forward strand.
GTTTTCAATCGAACCTGGCCCGGATACCGGCGCGGCGACGGCGGCCATATGCTCGGCATATGCGGAGGCCGGGGTTGATCCAAAGGACGCCAATGCGTCTCTTGGCGCGGATCCATGGGCGATGCTGGCCTCAGGGATTATGGATAAAACCGAGGCCGGGGAGGCGCTCAAATCAACACTGAACTGGATGAAGGAGGCTGGCGCGGGCTTGCCTTGTATCCGTCCTTTTGCGGTTGCGGGGGATCTCTATCATCAGCTTGGGCTTACCGCGGCAGGTGAACTGGCGGCGGTGTTGGCCGGGACAGTCGCAATCCTGCGGGCAGGTGAAGATCAAGGTGGCAGCCTTGATGAGCTTTTCCGGCGGATGGAATTCCGGCTGGCGGCGGAACCTGATATCTATCTGACGATTGCCAAGACCCGCGCGTTGCGGCAGGGTCTTCGGCAGGTGGCGGAAGCTTGCGGCATTTCTGATCCGGGTCTCGGGGAACGTGTCCATGGGATAACTTCCGCGCGGCACCTCACCACGGTTGATGCTGACACCAATATCCTTAGGAATGGCACCGCCATGCTCGGGCTTGTGCTTGGGGGTGCTGGCATAATTACCTGCCTTGCCCATGACTGGCTGACCGGAAGCAGCGCCAGAGGGCGCAGGCTGGCACGCAACAGCCACCATCTGATGCGTGATGAAGCGCGGCTGGGCCAGATCGCAGACCCGGCCGCGGGAGCCTATTTCCTTGACCGGTTTACCATGGAACTGGGTGCGAAAGCCTGGGCACTCTTCCAGGAGATTGAGGGCGAGGGCGGTCTTGCCGAAAGCCTTGTCCGGGGCAAGATCGACCGATGGGCTGAAGAAGCCTCATCCCGCCGCCAGCAAGAGGTCAATTCCGGCAAGTCATCTCTTCTCGGCGTTACCTTGCATCCGGTCATGGGCGCATCCTCGGCACAGGTTCTCGCAACATCGTTTGGCCCGCGCGGGGGTGCCTGCCGACCTTCAGGTCCATGGGAGGAACTGCGCGCAAGAACAGAGGGTAAAGGGTTGCGGGTTCTCTTGCTTGATCTCGGCGAATCCAGGGGGGCCGGGGCAACATCTCGCTGGTTCCAGGCAATCGGGATCAATGCAACTGCCATGAAGACCAGCGCTGATGAGGCGATCAAGATCATTACGGCGGCCAGCCCTGATCTCATCGTCACGGATGGTGTTGACGCCGCGATCGCACGTCAGATCAGCGGCATGGCCGTACCACCACGTCATCTTGAGGCAGGTGCGTTTAAAGGTGATGTACTGGCGCTGCTTGAAAAAACACTCGGGGGCAAGAGATGAGCCGTATTCCTGATTTCAGCCATCACGAATTTCAACGCATGCTCCATCCTGCCAGCGCCGATGGCACGACCATGATTTCACCCGAAGGGATTGCCATCCCGCCGGTCTATCCGGTTGATCCGTCGGCGGAGGATATTTCGGGCATGCCGGGAATGGCACCATTTATCCGCGGCCCATACCCGACCATGTACGCAACGCGCCCCTGGACGATCCGGCAATATGCCGGCTTTTCGACCGCCGCGGAATCCAATGCCTTTTACCGCCGCAATCTTGCGGCCGGGCAGATGGGGCTTTCGGTTGCGTTTGATCTGGCGACACACCGGGGCTATGACAGCGACAACCCAAGGGTTGCCGGTGATGTAGGCATGGCCGGGGTGGCGATCGATTCCATTCTTGACATGCGTCAGTTGTTCCAGGGGATTCCGCTCGATCGGATGAGTGTCTCGATGACAATGAACGGTGCGGTTCTGCCGGTGATGGCGCTCTATGTGGTGGCCGCCGAAGAACAGGGCGTGTTGCCGGCAAAACTCACCGGGACCATCCAGAATGATATCCTGAAAGAATTCATGGTGCGCAATACCTATATCTATCCACCGCGCCCATCGCTCAGGATTGTTTCTGATATCTTTGCCTATACCGCAAGAGAAATGCCGAAATTCAATTCCATTTCGATTTCGGGCTATCACATGCAGGAAGCCGGCGCGACGGCAGATCTCGAACTTGCCTACACGCTGGCCGACGGGGTTGAATATATAAGGACCGGGCTTGCGGCAGGACTTGATGCCGAGCGGTTTGTGCCGCGGCTGTCGTTTTTCTTTGCCATCGGCATGCCGTATCTGATTGAGGTCGCCAAACTCAGGGCGGCACGACTGCTCTGGTCGAAACTTCTTGGCAAGCATTTCGGTTTCACCAACCCCAAGGCGCTGATGCTCCGCACCCATTGCCAGACCTCGGGATGGTCACTGGCGGCACAGGATGTCTATAACAACGTGGTGCGAACCCTGATCGAGGCGAGTGCGGCGGTTGGTGGACAGACGCAGTCCCTGCATACCAACGCCCTTGATGAGGCACTTGGTCTGCCAACAGATTTTTCCGCCCGTATCGCCCGCAATACCCAGTTGCATCTGGCAGGTGAGGCCAATGCCCGCCATGTCATTGACCCATGGGGAGGCAGTGCTGCCATTGAAACGCTGACCCGGGATCTCGTGGCTCGTGCCGAGGAGCATATTGCTGAAATTGACGCGCTGGGCGGTATGGCAAAGGCCATTGATGCAGGGCTGCCCAAGCAACGTATCGAGGAGGCCGCCACCCGGACTCAGGCACATATCGACAGCGGCAGGCAGAAGATCATCGGGGTGAATATCTTCCCGCCGGATCTCAAGGACGGGGAAGAAGAGGTGGAGATCCTGCGCATCAACAACGCCGATGTGCTCGCCCAGCAGAAGGCCAAGCTTAACCGCCTGAAAAAAGAGCGCGATGGCCAGCTGGTTGAAACGCGGTTGAGCGGGATTTCAGATGCGGCCATGGGCCAGCGCAATCTGCTTGAAGCGGCAATCGACGCTGCCCGCGCCGGAGCAACGGTTGGCGAAATGTCCGATGCCATGGAGCGGGTATTCAATCGTCACGTGGCTGAAATCAGAGGCGTGCGCGGCGTCTGGAAAAAGGAAATGGCAGGGCTGGATGAGCTTGAACTCCTGGCCGAACGGATCACTGCCTTTACCGAAACCGAAGGCCGTGCCCCGCGCATTCTGATTGCCAAACTCGGGCAGGATGGCCATGACCGCGGCCAGAAAGTTGTGGCCTCTGCCTTTGCCGATGCCGGATTTGACGTGGTGACGGGCCCGCTCTTCCAGACACCTGAAGAGGCGGCTGATCTTGCCATGGAACAAGAGGTTGATGTCATCGGTCTGTCTTCACTTGCTGCCGGTCACCTGACGCAGGTTCCCGAACTGAAGGAGGCACTCAAGGCTCGCGGGGCCGAAGACATATATGTGGTGGTCGGCGGCATCATTCCCCCGGGAGATGTGGCCGTGCTGGAAACCCATGGCGTGGCCGCGGTTTTCCCGGCAGGGACGATGATCGGGGCGGCGGCCCTTGAATTGATGGATATCCTTGGCAAACGACGTAATGTTGCCTAGATAAGAGTTAGGCAAGGCCAGGGGTTACATCACATGAATGCATCAGATCATGCCGCCGAAATTGTGGATGAGTTCAGTTTCTTTGATGACTGGGAGGATCGCTACCAGCATCTGATTGATCTGGGGCGGCGGCTGCCACCACTAGAGGACAGGCACAAGATTGAAGAAAACCGCCTTCGCGGCTGCCAGTCGGTGGTGCATTTCAAGGCAGAATACGATGCCCCTGTTCTCCTCTTTCATGCGGGGAGTGATGCGGCGATCGTCCAGGGGTTGATCGCCTTGATGCTGCGCGTCTATTCCGGGCAGAAACCGGAGGATATCCTCGCAACCCAGCCTGATTTTCTTCATCAGATCGGGCTGGATGAGCATCTTTCCCCTACCCGAAAGAACGGGCTGGCTTCGCTGGTGACGGCGATTATGGATGCGGCCCGCCGCCAGCTTGCCTGAACCGGCTATTCGAGGGAGCGTTCCGCCCGCGGGGTCCGGCCATAGGTTTCACGGTAGCATTTCGAGAAATGCGAGGCGGAAACAAATCCGCAGGCCAGCGCCACCGACAGGATCGACATGCTGGTCTGCCGCAACAGATGCCGTGCCCGCGCAATGCGGAGATTGAGATAGTACCGGGTTGGCGTGGTATTGAGATACTTTCGGAACAGGCGTTCAAGCTGCCGGGTGGAAAGCGCTGTCCGGCTGGCAATCTCCGTCTGGGGCAGAGGGTCCTCGAGATTGGATTCCATTTCCGCCACCACCGCCAGAAGTTTCGGGTGACTGATGCCGAGACGTGATCTCAATTCCATCCGCTGGCGATCATGGGAATCTCTTATCCGGTCATGGATGAACTGCTCTGATACCTGGGTTGCGAGTTTGGATCCATGGGCCTGGGCAATCAGATGAAGCATCATATCAAGCGAGGCGGTACCACCTGAGCAGGTGACCCGATCGCCATCGATTTCAAAGAGGTCCGAACTGACGTCAATATCGGGAAATTCCTCGATAAGTCCATCATGGTTTTCCCAGTGGATGGTGCAGCGCCGGCCATCCAGCAGGCCTGCCACCGCCAGAAGATAGGTGCCCGTGCAGATTGCCCCAACGGCCGCGCCGCGACGTTCAACGAGCCTGAGGGCGTTGATCACCTCCTTGCGGGCATGTTTCTGGACATCAAGGCCGCCGCAGGCAAAAACCATCCGGCAACTCGAAAGATCTTCCAGATTGCCATTGGCTGTCACTTCAACCTTGTTGCTGGCCATGACGGGCATGCCATCCTCGGAGGCAATCACCCATTCATAGAGCTGCTTTTCGCTCATCCGGTTGGCGGAGCGCAAAGGCTCGATCGCCGAGGCAAAGGCAAGCATGGAAAAATTCGGCACAAGAAGAAAGCCGACGCGGAAAACCTGGCTGTCATCACCTGAAGACAAGAGAGTTCGGATACGGTTTTCGTCCATAGGCAGCGTTTACCTTAATTTCGACTTCACGATAAACCAGATTTAACGAATATATCCAGCAAAATGTCACTCGAAATGACGCGATTTAATCAGGTTATGTCGTATAATGGCCATGCGAGGAGCGGCGGAAATATGATGTCCGCTGGTTTTTCGCTGACCGATAGGGTAATTCCAACAGGGTAATTCCAACAGGGAATGATCGTTCAATTGAGGAAGATATGCGCCAGATCTCCAGCCTGACAAATCCTGCCATCAAGGCCCTGCGCGGCCTTCATGAACGCAAGCATCGCCGCCGTTCCGGGCTGTTTCTGGCCGAAGGGGTGCGGATTGTCACCGAGGCACTGGAACAGGGCTGGTCTCCACAAACCCTTGTTCTGGTCGAGGGGCGCGAGGAGGAGCCGCATATCCGACGGTTGCTGGAGCAGGCCGAAGCCGCCGGGGCGGATTGTCTTGCCGTATCGGAGGCAATCATGGCCAAGATCAGCCGCAAGGACAATCCGCAGATGGTGCTGGCCAGTTTTATGGAACGCTGGCAGACGCCGGAAGATGTTTTTGCAACTCCTTCGGGCTGCTGGGTTGTGCTGGACAGGGTGCGTGATCCGGGAAATCTGGGAACGATCCTGCGAACAGCGGATGCCGTGGGCGCGTCTGGCGTGATACTCGTCGGCGATTGCGTTGATGCGTTTTCAGTGGAATCTGTCCGGGCCAGCATGGGAGCGGTCTTCAATGTCGATCTTGTCCGGATGGCCGAAGATGCGTTTGTCACCGCGGCGAAAGATACTTCGTTCAATATTCTCGGCACGGCCCTGCCGGCATCGGTCGATTATCGTGAAGCGCCATGGTCGGCGCCTTTGCTTCTCCTGATGGGAAATGAGCAGGCAGGGTTAAGCCCGGGGATGATGGCGGCGGCGCGCCAACTTGTCCGTATGCCCATGCTGGGGCGGTCGGATTCGCTCAATCTGGCGGTGGCAACCGGTCTCTGTCTTTATGAATTCCTCAGGGCTGGTGATGGTCCGGGTGCGGCGCCCAGCGGGCAAAAATAGCCTGCCCGATCCGGAAGGCCCGGGGGGATGTCTCCCGGACAGCAAGTTCACCTGAAGAAACCTGCCCTGCGCGCATGCCAAAGACATGATCCATCACGTGATGCAGGCTGAGAAAACTGCTGCGGATCGCATAGGATGTGAGCACCGCAAAGATCGCCTCATCGCTCAAGATCGAATGGATATCAGCCAGCAATGGAGCGATATCTTCCTCCATGCGCCAGATTTCCCCCTTGGCGCCGCGGCCATATTTGGGGGGGTCGAGAACAACCCCGTCATATTTACGGTCGCGGCGGGCTTCGCGGCGCACAAACTGGCGGGCATCATCGGTGATGTAACGGACCGGGGCGGTGGTCATGGCGGCGAGGTCCCGGTTCTCGAATGCCTGGGTGATCGCTTTTTTTGAGGAATCCACATGGGTGACCTCGGCCCCGGCCTGGGCGGCATGCAGGCTTGCAATGCCGGTATAACCAAAAAGATTGAGCACTTTCGGCGAACGGCCATGGCGCTGCCGGAACGCGGTGATGTGATCGGCGCACCAGCGCCAATGGGCCGACTGTTCGGGGAAAAACCCGAGATGACGGAACGGGGTTGGCATGGCATGAAAACAGATACCATCATAGGAAACAGACCATGTTGCCGGCAGCGATGGTGACAGTTTCCATTTCCCGGCATCACTGTCGTCGCGGTCGCGGCCAGCGGCGCTGGAGATAAATTCCCCGTCGGCAGACTGCCACGCATCCGGTGAAAGGGACGGCGCCCAGATCGCCTGGGCTTCGGGGCGGATGAACCGGTAAGGGCCAACCTGCTCAAGCTTGCGGCCATCTCCGCTGTCGAGAAGGGCGTAATCCTTCCAGTCTTCGGCCTCAAGAATAAGGGCATTGTCAGAAAAAGATTGAGGCATGAGAATCTTCTATCGTCTTGGCAGCGTTGATCCGGGTTTCATCAAGGGGCATCTGCCCCGCGCGGGAAATGTGGCGGCAGCATGTGAAATTGATGGGCATCACGCGCCGCCCGGCACCCCCGTGTACGATCATACTGGCAGAGACGAAAAAAAGCACCACCTTATAAATAAGGTGGTGCAGTTGGGGAGGATCAATAGAAACAAGATGACATAAACTCATTAAAATTTAATTAACCAACCGGCAAAAAATGCTCAAAAAAACGGATATCACGAAAAAGTTACTGATTAATATTATCTTTAAGTCGGAGACTGTTGCAGGTGCCTGAAATCAGCGTCATCATCCCCGTTTTTGAGGCCGGAGCGACACTCAGGCGGGCCGTGGAAAGTGTTGCTATCCAGGGGTTCACCCCGCAACAGGTAGAAATTGTCCTTGCCCCGGATGATCACGGTGATTACGGCTGGATCAGGCCGCTATGGCCAGCGGTGAAAATTCTGCCTCAACGATATTGGCGGACAGGCACCGGTGCTTCCCGAAACCGGGCGATAGCTCGCGCCCGGGGCCGATATCTTGCCTTTCTGGATGCTGATGATGCCTGGGGGGAGGGATATCTTGAGGCGATGCTGCCGCTGGCACGGCGACATGGTGCTGCTTTCGCGCCAACCCGGGTGATTTCTGCGAAGGGCAAGACCTTGATGACCATGGCCGAAGGAAGACGGTATTTCCGCCTCGAGGATTTGGGCGTCTGGCCCGGATCCTTCCGCCCCCTTGTCCGCCGGGAGTATTGCCCGCGGTTCATCGATGGCGCCGGGCAGGATATCATTCATGCCATCGAAGTGCTGGGCCAGATGGGTGGCGAGGCACCTTTGGCCGCTGACACCTCCTATCATCTTTACCTCCGGCAGGGCAGTATCACCACGGATCCTAGGTATTCCTGGCGGATAGATCAGCAATATCAGCGCATGATCCGGATGATCCGTTCAGGGAAAACAGCTCTTTCCGGGCCTGAACCTGCACGGGCCATCTCTGCCCTTGAAGCCCGCCGACGATGGAACAGGAAATGGACCTCATCTGACGGTCACACCGAAGGTTTCTACGGGTATGTCGCCGCCCATTTGAAATAATTTTCCTAAAATATTAGAAAAAAAGAATATACTTCTAATTCATCTCAAATATTACTATATCTATAAAATAATATTTCAGATATTCAGGGCTTCACGTCATGAAACTCGATGAGCTTGATATTCGTATCCTCAATCTTCTGCAGCAGGATGCAAGCCTGCCGGTGGCGGAAATAGCGGCCAAGGTCGGGCTTTCGGTGACCCCCTGCTGGCGGCGTATTCAACGTCTTGAAGAACAGGGTGTGATCCGGCGGCGGGTGGCCTTGCTTAACGGGCAGTCGGTCGGTGCCGGTATTTCGGTATTCGTTGCGGTCCGGACCAATGAGCATAATGCCGAATGGCTGGATCGATTTTCGCAGGTGGTCTCGGCCTTGCCGGAAGTGGTGGAATTTTATCGCATGAGCGGTGATGTGGATTATCTTCTGCGGGTGGTTGTCGCGGATATGCCAGCCTATGATGCGTTCTACAAGAAGCTGATCAGCAAGGTGAAGCTTTCGGATGTTTCGTCTTCGTTTGCGATGGAGCAGATCAAATACACCACGGCATTGCCGTTGCGGCCGATTTCTGCCGGAAGTCAGGATTGAAGGTTGATTTACGCCATCTGATCATCCACAACTAGGGAATGGTATTCTAGTTGAGGAGCTCCCGCGATGCAGATCTTTCGTAACCTGATCAATGGTGAATTTGTGGACGGTGACGCTGGCAGTCAACCGATTTTCAACCCCGCAACCGGGGAAGAGACAGGAAGTGTCAGTCTTTCCGGTGCCGGAATAGTCGATAAGGCTGTTGCGGCGGCCAAAGCTGCGCTGCCGGGCTGGGCCAACACGCCGCCGCTGAAGCGGGCGCGGGTCATGTTCAACTACAAGCATCTTCTCGAAGAAAATCTCGATGCGTTTGCCGAAGCTATTTCTACCCAGCATGGCAAAACCAAGGAAGATGCAAGGGGTGAAGTTATTCGCGGCATTGAAGTGGTGGAATTTGCCTGCGGTATTCCCCATCTCCTGCGGGGGGATTATACCCGTAATGTCGGGCCTGCCATTGACAGTTATTCCGACCGTCAGCCGCTTGGTGTCATGGCGGGGATCACGCCATTCAACTTTCCGGCCATGGTGCCGATGTGGATGTTCCCCATGGCGATTGCCTGCGGCAATACCTTTATTCTCAAACCTTCCGAACGTGATCCGGCGGCACCGCAGATGGCGATCGAGCTTCTTGAGCAGGCCGGGCTGCCGAAGGGCGTGGTGAATATCGTCAATGGCGGCAAGGATGCGGTGGATGCGATCCTCAATCATCCTGATATCAAGGGGGTCAGTTTCGTTGGCTCAACCCCGATCGCGGAATATGTCTATACAACTGGCACGGCAAACGGCAAGCGCGTACAGGCACTTGGCGGGGCCAAGAATCACATGGTGATCATGCCGGATGCGGATATGGATCAGGCCGTTGATGCCCTTATGGGGGCCGGATATGGTTCTGCTGGTGAGCGGTGCATGGCCATCTCGGTGGCGGTGCCGGTGGGCAAGGAAACCGCGGACCGACTGGTTGAGAAACTTGCCCCGAAAGTCAGGTCCATCAAGGTTGGCCCATGGGATGATCCCGAAGCTGAAATGGGCCCGCTGATTACCCGGCAGCATCTGGATAAGGTCAGCGGCTATATCGATGCCGGCGTCAATGAAGGCGCGGATCTTATCGTCGATGGTCGCGGGTTCAGCCTGCAGGGGTATGAAAACGGCTATTTCATCGGTGGCAGCCTGTTTGACAATGTCACCACCGACATGTCGATCTACAAGGAAGAGATTTTCGGCCCCGTGCTCAGCGTGGTGCGCGCCGATACGTTTGAATCCGCCGTTCAGATGGTCAATGATCATGAATACGGCAACGGCACGGCAATTTTCACCCGCGATGGTGATGCCGCCCGTTCCTTCGCCGATCAGATCGAGATCGGCATGGTCGGGGTCAATGTTCCTATTCCGGTGCCGGTGGCCTATCATTCCTTTGGTGGCTGGAAACGGTCACTTTTTGGGGACCATGGCGCCTATGGCATGGAAGCGGTGCGGTTCTATACGAGGCTCAAGACCGTGACGTCACGCTGGCCAACCGGCATCAGGTCAGGGGCGCAGTTCAACTTCCCGCTCAATACCTAGGCGGCAACGGGATTTCAGGGGCATTGCGTGAAAAATTTCCCCGGGCTGATCATGCTCTCCTGTGTAAGGACATGATCTGTGCCGGGCGGAGTTCCGTCCATCAGGGTAAAGATAAATCGCTTGCGGGGATGGTAGGTCTCTCGGCTTGACGTGTATCGGACTTGCCGGAATACCTCTCCCCAGGAAGCAAGCGGGTGGCGAAGGCGCGTATCGGCGTTACCGCAATGAGTCTCGCTCGTGGTGCATATTGTCATAACGCCGGTGGCCGGCACATATTCGGCCGTGATATCTCCCCAGATCATGGTTCCTGAAGCCGAAATGTCTTTATAGGAGAAATACGTAACCGGCTGCCCATCCGCAATGCGCTGAAGCGGGCCGTGTTCTGTCGCCGTACTCTCATCAACGTAAAGCCTGTCCCCGTCCGGCTCGATCTGGCCGGGCGCAATGCGGATCATCGCTTTCGCCATGGGTCTTCCACCGGTTTCAAACCCGGACATGTCAGGGGTTATCTGGCACAGGCCGGCAGGCTCTTCCCGGGAAAGGGCAAGGATGCTTGCACTGGCCGATAAGCTCAGGCGACGGCCAGCAGTTTTTCTGGCAATATTGGCCCGGATCTCCAGCATGCCGTCTTGAAGAATAAAGGGGGTTTCTTCGGCAAGGTGCCAGCGCTGATCTCCTGATATTTTCCATCCATCCTCTGGTGACGGGGTTGAACACCTGTCGGCTGGGGCGCTACGTATACCCGTCATATAACTCTTCCACCAGAGCAGGTGGAAATTGGGATCAGTACGGTCTTCAGCGAAGCGGAAGGCGGTTTTCCGGGCATAGGACCGGTGGCGGGTAATGAAAGAGAGAGGCAAAGGCCCGGCCATGGAATGGTTGGCTCCGGATGTATCGTTGAGCGAGGTTTCGAGAACAAGCTCAAGGAGGAGATCCAAGCGGTCAATTGCCCTGGCTGAGAGGACTTCAGGCCAGATATCTCCGGGGGGAAGCGCTTTTTGCCACAGTTTTACCGCCGCCAGCACCCCGCTGAAAGATGGATCGGTCGAACGGCTGCCAAGGATCATTGGTACCGAAGCATCGGTGTCAACCGCGACAGGCGCACCCGCACCCGGCGTCAGGCGCTCGGGCTCACCATTTATATAGATGGCAAGACTTGCTGGCGTGAGTTGAGTGCCACTGGCTGCATCAAAGACCAGCATCACATGATGCCAGTTGCCATCCCTGATACTGGTCTCACCACGGATGGAACTGCTGCCGATATCAAGCGTGAGGCGGCCGCTTGCATCGAGCATGACCTGCCAGCGTCTTCCGGGCTGATCTGCTCCGAAATCAAGGAGGGTTTCAGGCCCGGCTTGATCTGGTGCGAGCAGCCAGAAGCCGAGGCTGCGGGAGGAGGAGCCGCCGACCCCGCCAAAACTGCTTGCGGTAACTTTCTCAGCGGAAGTGAGGTTTATCCCTGTCCGTTCAAGAAATTCAAGATGGGTTGCGATGATACAAGCCTGCAGGCCTGATCCTGCCCGCGTGATCTTGTCCGCGCTGGCAAGGTGTTGCCGAAGAAGCCGTGATGCGTCATCGGCCCCTGATCTGAGTTCAGCCGTCTGCCGGGCGTTGAGCTGGTGCCTTAGAAAGAACGCATAGACAGAAAAAACCCCGGCGCTGACAACACCCAGAATGGCCATATAGATGACCAGTTCAATCAATGTAAATCCGGGCAGACGCATGGTAAGTCACCATCATATCTGAAGGGCCGAGACATTCGACAGGATAGAGATTTATGTGTTCTTCTCCATGCTCCATCTGGCAAATTCAGGCCGGGCATTCGATGCGAGGCCGGACCTTTCGGTCAGGGAGATCGCCTGCCGGGATGAAAATGCCGCTCAACGGTTTTGCCCTTCCCGGTGTTCTTGCATTGACCCTGATGGTCAGCGCGATGGTGCCGCTCATGTTTACGCTTAATCGTGAAAACATCAGTGCCGCACGCCGGGATCAGGTCAGGGTTTCTGCGATCGTGCAGGCACGCCAGATGTTCATGATTGCCCAAGCCTATATGCTCATGCATGGCGGTCTGCCTGTTGGCTGGAGCAAGGGCAATATTCCGGATAGAGCCGAAACCCGAACCGATCTTGGCTACTGTTCAGGTTATGCTGGGCATGATGGCGAGAACTGGGGCCGGGAAGATGCCCGTGTTTTCGGTCTTGCCCTCAGGCAGGAAAGCACAGATTATGCCGGCAATCGCATCATCGCCGGGGTATATCTGGCTGACCGGGGGGAATTGCCTTTCGAAACATATATCGTGATGGGCTGTGTGATCACGACTGGTAACTACGCGCAGGGTGCTGCACTGAGGGGCGAATTTGCGCGCTTCGATGGACAATTTGTCCTGCTTGATCTTGGTGGTGATACAACCTGAACCCGGCAATGCAGCCCTATTGATGCTCGAGCATGAGATCCCGGACCCAATGGGTATGGCCGGCACCAAGATGAATCCTGAGCCTGGCCGGATTGCCAGCACTCTGCACATGGAGACTATGCAGAAAACGCTCAAGCCCCGCACTTGAGTTAAATTGCCGGTAAATCCGGCGCGATGCGTCTCTACCTGCCAGGCTGGTTGCAACGCGGCTGGCCGGTGACAAGGCTTCCACTTTGAGCGTGAAGATATCAAGTTGCCGGGGATTCAACAGACTTAATGACCGGGCATGTCCAAAATCGTGGATATTGACCCACGCCCGGCTGAAATTGTCATCAGGCAAGGTTGAGCTTACGGCAAAGAGCGACCCATCCGGGCTTGAACCCTGGCTGTTCTGCCCGAAATGAAGCCCGGCGCCATCCTTGGGGCTTCCGGGATGATCAAAAAAAGCGCTTTTGAGCGGGCCGGGCAGATCGGTTGCACGGATCAGATAGCGGGGAAAGATGACGCCACTGCCATCAATTTCGCTTGCATGAACCACTTCGCCGCTACTGTTTTTAAGGCAGGCCTCGTTGAGAACATCGAATGTCATGCTCGTTCCCGACCTTTCCATCCTCAGCAGAATGCAGCCTTCCTGCGCGTCCATGATCAGGACGCCGGGCAGATCCTCCCCTGCCATCTCATCAAGGGCAGTTGGTGTAACCCCGGCCGCATCAAGGCAGGCGGCAGGTATGCTGAAACCCGGCACGGCAGGATCAACCCCGCTGACACGGCAGGCAAACCCGCCCCGGCTGTTCAACATGGAGGTATTGTCCCATATGGGCGTGAGTGAAAAAAGACCTCCCCCTTCTTCCCCTTGAGGCCAGGAAGATACCACCTGCGCTGAAAAGCTGCTGTTATCATGCATCGCAAGAAAGAGCCGTTCAGCTTCAAGACCGGCCGCCCGGCTTGATCTGGCGTATCCTGCCTCCCGCACATAGCTTGCCTCAATGGTGTTGAAGATCGTGAACCCGCCGATGAGGACAAGGCTGAGAAGGCTCAAAGCCACCATGAGTTCCACCAGACTGAAACCCGGATACCCATGGGCTGATTCAATCGATTTCAACGCATATCCTCTTTCCTCCACCGCCTTTCATCCTAGCGTGGCGCATAGGTCTTGACAGGTTGTTCATGGGGTTGGATGAATAGACTTTAAGGGTTGTTTCCCATGCAGGTATCTGATGGCATTTCAACATCGCTCTGGTGATATTACAGGATGGCAGTCCCCCCATGTTCTGCTGATGCTGACCGCGGCCGCCATGCCGATCAGTTTCATCACCTGGTCAACCCTCATCAATAATTTTGCGGTGGAGCAGGCTGCCTTCACCGGCCGCGAGATCGGGATTTTGCAGTCCTTGCGTGAAGTGCCCGGGTTTCTCTCATTTCTGGTTGTTTATCTTCTCCTTGTCTTCAACGAGCAGCGTCTTGCTTTGGTCACGCTTGGCATGCTGGGCCTGGGGACGGCGCTGACAGGGTATTTCCCATCGGTTCTTGGGCTCTATATCACGACGGTTCTGGCGTCCATCGGTTTTCATTATTACGAAACCTGCAATCAGTCTCTTGCCATGCAGTGGCTGGACAAGAAAAACGCGCCAGCCCTGCTTGGACGCATCTATGGGGTTGCTTCGATGGCCCAGGTGGCCACGCTTCTTTCCATTTTCGCGGCCGTGGTGCTGATGACGCCGGGACTTGACCTTGAAACGGCCATCTCCGGCGATGCATTTGCTGCCGCTGGTGATGGCTATACCATTATTTATCTTACAGGCGGCGTCATCACCATGGGGATTGCAGCCTTCGGATATTTCGCGTTCAGGCAATTCGAAGAAGGCAGCCCCCAGCGCAAGTCAATCATCCTCAAACCCCGGTACTGGCTGTATTACGCGCTGATCTTCATGTCCGGGGCGCGGCGGCAGATTTTTGTCGTTTTTGCCGGATTTCTGATGGTTGAAAAATTCGGCTATTCGGTGGGGCAGATTGCTTTTCTCTTTCTGATCAACGCGATCTTCAACATCTGGCTGGCGCCGGTGGTGGGCCGGATGATCGGCCGGATCGGGGAAAGAGCGGCACTGATCCTTGAATATATCGGGCTGATCGGGGTATTTTCTGCTTATGCCTTTGTTGAGAACAGCACCATCGCTGCCGGGCTTTACCTGATTGATCATATGTTTTTTGCGTTGGCGATTGCGATCAAGACCTATTTTCAGAAAATTGCCGATCCGGCGGATTTTGCCGGGACTGCCAGTGTGTCGTTTACGATCAACCATGTCGTTGCGGTCTTCCTGCCGGCGCTGTTCGGGTTGATCTGGCTGATCTCACCGGCGGCGGTATTTCTTTCCGGGGCGGTGATGGCTTTCATCTCGTTGCTGCTTGCCTTTAATGTGCCGCGCCATCCCGGGCCGGGGCGTGAAGTGGTGCTGGGATATCGTGGTCCGGCTTTGGGTTTGACAGGATAGATTTATGGTCGATGCAGAAACAGATGTTCTGGTGGTGGGTGCAGGCGCGGTCGGGTTGGCCATAACAAGAAAACTGGCTATGAGCGGCGCAAGCGTGATCCTTGCCGAGAGCAATCCCGGGTTCGGCATGGAAACATCCTCACGCAATTCGGAAGTTATCCATGCGGGTATCTATTATCCGACCGGATCGCTGAAAGCCCGGCTTTGCGTTGCCGGGGCTGCCATGATGTATGCCTATTGCGCGGAACGCGGCGTCACAACCCGAAAGCATGGCAAACTGATCGTCGCCACCGAGGAAAGCCAGATTGAAGGGCTTGCCCGCCTCAAGGATACGGGAGATGCGAATGACGTGCCCGGGCTTGAGCTTCTTGGCAAGGATGCCCTTCTGGCCCTGGAGCCGGAGATCAAGGCCATCGCCGCGCTGCATTCACCTGTTACCGGCGTGGTGGACAGCCACGGCTATATGGCCGCACTTGAGGCAGATGCCGAAAATGCAGGTGCCGTCATCGCCTATCAGAGCCGGTTTGAGCAGGCAATCTACGATGGCAAGCGTTATATTGCGACCATTGATGGCCAGGGAGAGAAAATGTCCCTTGCGGCCAGTCGCATCATCAATGCGGCGGGGCACGGCTCAAGGAAGGTTTCCCTTGCCATTGACACGATGGTGCCTGACAAGGTGCCGCCCCATTATATGGCCAAGGGGCAGTATTTTGTCTCCACACGCAAGCCTCCCTTTCGGCATCTGATCTATCCGATGCCTTCCGGCGGTGGTCTTGGCATTCATCTCACCCTTGATAGCGGCGGCGGGGCGAGATTTGGCCCGGATATCCGCTGGGTGGACACACCCTCCTACGATGTTGACCCCAAGGATGCGTCACGCTTCCATCAATTGATTTCAAGCTATTGGCCAGCGCTTCAGCCTGATGAACTGGTGCCCGCCTGGGCCGGGCTGCGCCCCAAGATCATCCCCGATGGATCTAAGTTTCAGGATTTTGTCATCGCAACGGAAAGGGAGCATGGGGCACCTCGTGTCACGGCACTCTACGGGATTGATTCCCCCGGATTGACATCAAGCCTTGCCATTGCCGATCATATATTCAGGGAAATGGATCTGTCGTGATGAAGAAAAATAAAAATGTAGTGATTATTGGTGGCGGTATCGTTGGTGTCTGTGCGGCGCTTGAAACGCAGCTCAGCGGCCATCAGGTTACGCTCATCGACCCAAAGACCCCCGGACGTGAGACATCCTATGGCAATGCGGGGGTGCTGTCGGAAAGCTCGGTGGTGGTGCTGAACAACCCCCAGCTGCTCAAAGCTCTGCCCAAGCTTCTTCTCAATAAAAGCAACGGGTTCAGATATAACCCGTTTTTCGTGCTCAGATATCTTGGCTGGTCGCTCAGGTTTCTGGCTTTTTCCAGCAACAGGCGGGCGAGACATGCCGCCCGGGCACTGAAAGCGCTCATGGATATTTCGCTGGACCGGCACAAGGCCCTGATCAAGGAAGCCGGAGTTGATGATCTTTTGCGTTACGCCGGATGGTTCAAGACGTTCCGGAAAAAATCCACCTTCGAAGCCTATTCCAAGGAGCTCGAATTGATGGATGAGGTCGGTGTCCGGTATTCGGTCTACGACCGTGATCAGATCCGCCAGATTGAGCCCGGCCTCAGCCCGATTTACGAAAAAGCCGTGCTGATGGATGACACTTGCGGGGTCACCAATCCCGCAAGGCTGACGGATGCCTATGTTCGCCTTTTTGAAAATGCTGGCGGCGTTGTCCGGGAAGACAGGGTGACGGCCCTCACCCATTCGGGTGGCTGGCAGATCACGCTGGCTTCAGGTGATGTGCTGAACGCGGATGACGTGGTGCTGGCGGCGGGGGGCTGGTCTGCGGAGATAGCCAGCTGGCTTGGCTATAAGATCCCCCTGGCCTGGGAGCGCGGCTATCATTGGCACCTTGAGCCCGGGGAGGGCATGCCGCTCGGCCGCGCCATCTATGATATTGACGGCGGCTATGTCATCGCGCCGATGGAACAAGGGGTGCGGATCACCACCGGGGTTGAGTTCAATGATCGTGATGCGCCCCCCAATTTTCGCCAGGCGGAGGATTCCGTTGCCGATGCAAGGTCAAACCATGGACTGGGCAAGCCCATTGAGGAAGAGCCATGGATGGGCCGCCGCCCGACGCTGATTGACAGCCTGCCCATGATTGGTGCCGCGCCGCGTCATCCTGGCCTGTGGTTTGATTTCGGGCATCAGCATATCGGCCTCAGCATGGGGCCGGGATCTGGCCGGGTGATCGCTGCCCTGATCAGCGGCACGAGGCCTCCCATCGATATCACGCCATTTCGGGCAGAACGTTTTCCCATCTAGGGAATTCATCCATTAAATCCATCAAGGAGAAAAACATGTTGCCTCAACGCGGTTTTCCAAGGGCAGAGTTTGAAGCCCGGCTTGACAGCATTCAAGGGGCCATGACGGCACAAGACCTTGAGGTGATACTGCTGACCTCTGAGCACGACATCCGCTATATTACGGGCTTCCGGAGCCAGTTCTGGCAGAGCCCGACCCGCCCGTGGTTTGTGGTGGTGCCTGCGCGTGGCCTGCCCGAAGCAGTCATCCCGACGATTGGCGTGCCGTTGATGGAGCGCGGCTTTATCGGCAAGATCCATAGCTGGCCTTCGCCTGCCGCACCGGATGACGGGATCAACCTGCTGGCCGGGGTAATTCGCGCCATGGCAGGCACGGCGCCCGGGCTTGGCATGCTGATGGGGCGGGAGACCAAACTGATGATGCCTCTCAGTGACCTGGAGCTGCTTAAACAGGCAATCGGTTCCCCTGAACCGGTTGACGCCACGGAAATTTTCAGAATTGCCCGCATGGTGAAGTCAGAGGCGGAGATTGCCAAGATCAGGCATACCTGCCGCCTTGCAAGTCAGGTCTTTGAGCAGCTGCCCGGCTGGGCTTCGGCCGGTATGCCACTTGCCGATATCTTCCGCCGGTTCAAGATCAAGGCCCTTGAAGCAGGACTTGATGATGTCTCCTATCTTGTCGGGGCGGCCGGTCAGGGTGGCTATGGCGATATCATTTCCCCGCCCGGCGATGAGCCGCTCCAGCCCGGCGATGTGCTGATGCTTGATACCGGCTGTTGCTGGGACGGGTATTTCTGTGACTTTGACCGCAATTTCGCGGTCGGGAATGTTTCCTCCGAGGCCGAGGATGCCCACGCGCTTCTATGGCAGGCGACGGAAGATGCGCTGACGCAAATCAAGATCGGCATGACCTCGGCCGATCTTTTCGCCATCATGGCGGAACGACTTGGGACCGATGGCGACGGGGTCGGGCGGTTTGGCCATGGCCTCGGCATGCAACTGACCGAGCCGCCTTCACATATCAGCTGGGATCAGACCGTGCTGCAGGAAAACATGGTCCTTACCCTTGAGCCGTCTGTTGAGATCAGCGAAGGCCGGATGCTGGTGCATGAAGAAAATATCGTCCTCAGATCCGATGGCGTCGAATTGCTGACAACACGGGCAAGCGCCGTCCTGCCGCGCCTTCAGGCTTGAGTCATCAGGCTACGGATCTTTTCCACCAGCGGGGTGTTGATTGCTCTTGGGGCATCGGAGAGGCGGTTTTTATGTCGCCGCTCACCTGGCAGACGCACACCTTCGAGCCCGGTCAGACGGGCAAAGAATGTATCGCAATGATCCGCCCAGCCCGGGCCGGCGACAATTTCGGGGCTCATGGCAAGGATGAACTGGCCACCCTGGGGTGGGCCACCATCGCCATTATCCCCTTCACGAGCTTCGAAGGAGAAGTTTTCCCCGACAAGGCCAGCGGCCAGCAGTTCCACCATCATGGCAATCGCCGAGCCTTTATAGCCGCCGAAGGGAAGCAGTACCCCGCCATCGGCGATCGCCGCCGGATCGGTGGTGGGCTCGCCATTTTTATCAAGGCCGGTGCCGGGCGGCACATCATGACCTTCCCTTGCGGCAACCTGGACTTCACCCATCGCCATGGAGGCTGTCGCCATGTCATAGACCACCGGATTCTGGCCCGGCCGTGGCCAGGCGAAGGCGATCGGGTTGGTGCCGAAGAGTGCTGACTTGGCGCCTGCCGGGGCAACCATGGGCATATAGGCGGTGCAGGCGAGCCCGACAAGATCAGCTTCCGCCAGCGCTTCGACTTCCGGCCAGAGCGCGGCCATGTGATGCACATGGCTTATGGCGAGCAGACCAACGCCTGAATTCCGTGCGGCTTCGATCAGTAGCGGGATGCCCACCTGATGCGCCATCGGCGCGTAGCCGTTATCGCCATGCAGTTTGACGAGCGCAGGGGTGGCAGTGGTTGCCTTTGGCCGGGCTTTCCCGTTCACCTTTCCTGACCTGAGCGAGGCGACATAGGAAGGCAGACGAAACAACCCGTGGGAGACAGATCCGTCACGTTCCGCTGTCATGATCGTGGTGGCCAGCGCGGTGGCGTTTTCATGATCGGCACCATTTTGGGTAAGGCAGTCATAAGCGAGATTATAGATCTCATCCAGGCTGAGTTCGGTGGTGGCCATGGGGTTTCTCCTTATCTCTCAAGTCTTGGTGATACATCAACTCTTCTGGTGAACGAATACATCATGGCGGAGATTTCATCCCACCTTCATGTCGATTACTACACTGATCCCTTGCCCGCCGCCGATACACATGGTTGCCATACCATAGCGCCCATCCCGGCGTTTCAGCTCATGGATCAGTTTGGTCATGATCACCGCGCCGGTTGCGCCGACAGGGTGGCCTATGGCGATCGCCCCGCCATTAGGGTTGACGATATCCGGCGCAAGCCCAAGCTCTTTTGACACGGCGCAGGCCTGGGCGGCGAAGGCTTCATTGCTTTCCACCACTTCAAGATCGCTGATCTTGAGGCCGGATTTTTCCAGCGCCATGCGGCTCGCGGGAACCGGCCCCATTCCCATGATGCGAGGCGGCACCCCGCCAAAACCATAGCCGATGATTTTAGCAAGCGGGGACGTGCTGCCGCTATTGGCAGCCCTGGCCGAGGCCAGCACAAGCATGGCGGCGCCATCGTTGATGCCGGAGGCATTGCCGGCAGTGACGGTGCCATCTTTCTGGAAGACGGCGCGAAGTCCGCCAAGGGAGGAGATGGTGGTATCATCGCGAATATATTCATCCTGATCAAAAAGGACGGGCTTGCGCCTTTGCGTGACTTCAACCGGCGTGATCTGGCTTTTGAAATATCCTTCTGCCCGGGCGCGGGCCGCCCGCTGCTGGCTTTCATGGGCAAATTGATCCTGCTCATCGCGGCTGATTCCGTAATCTGCAGCGACATTCTCTGCCGTAATCCCCATATGACCAAGCCCGAACGGGTCATGAAGCGCGCCGAGCATCATGTCCTGGACACCGGCATCGCCCATGCGTGAACCCCAGCGCAGATCAGGAATGATATGGCTGCTCCGGCTCATTACCTCGACACCACCGGCAAGCGCGGTTTCGGTATCGCCAAGCTGGATCAGCTGGGTGGCGCTCACAATCGCCTGCAGGCCACTGCCGCAGAGCCGGTTGACCGTCAGCGCAGGCGCTCCCTCCGCCATACCGGCACCGATGGATATGCAGCGGGAGATATACATATCTCTTGGCTCGGAATGGATGACATTGCCAATAACGGCATGGCCGATTTCCCCGGTGTCCAGACCGCTCTTGCTGATCGCTGATCGGGCTATTTCCACGCCAAGATCAATGGGTGGTGTGTCTTTGAGACTGCCGCCGAAACTGCCAATGGCGGAACGGGTCGCCGCAAGAACGTAAACATCGGTCATGGAAAACTCCGCTTATGTTGATCGCATCATCAGACCAGATAACACCTTTATACTAGGTGGCGAGTCCAGCTGCCGTCAAACGCTATTCCGCTTCAATTAGTGCCTAGGCTTTGACGGACAAATCGGCTAGCGTTGAACATGTGACTGGTGATGATTTTGTGAGGGAAAATGGGCATCAGCCTTCACGATTGCTATACCTCGAATTCGGGGCCTGCGCTGATCAGCGGCACCCAGGCGCTGGTGCGTCTCCTGCTTGAGCAGGCAAGGATGGATCGTGAAGCCGGGCTCAACACCAGAGGGCTTGTGAGCGGGTATCCGGGCTCACCTCTCGGCGGTCTTGATCTTGAACTTGCGAGATCACGCCGCTACCTTGATGAAGAAGGCATTGTCTTTCAGCCTGCCGTCAACGAGGAACTGGCGGCAACCGCGCTCTGGGGCAGCCAGCATATCGGCCTTTACGATCACGGCCTTTATGATGGGGTTTTCGGGCTGTGGTATGGCAAGGGGCCTGGACTGGACCGATCCGTTGATGCGCTGCGCCACGCCAATCAGGGCGGAGTTGCGCCAAAAGGCGGGATGGTCATCGCCGTTGGAGATGATCCAACGGGGAAATCTTCAACACTGGCCTATCAGTCTGATCAGACATTTGTTGCCATGGGCATGCCCTATTTCTTCCCCCGCCGGGTTGAAGATATTATTCCGATGGGGCTCCAGGCATTTGCACTTTCAAGACATGCGGGTACATGCATCGGCCTCAAGATCGTGATCGATACGGCTGATGCCAATGTGGTGCTGGATATGGGTTCAATTCGCCCGGTGATAAGTACGCCGGAAGATGCCGGACCTGTTCATGTCGGCCGCCATGATCCGGCTATCCGGCGTGAAGAACGGCTTCATGAAGCCCGTCTGCCGGCCGTACTCAACTGGCAGAAGAAAAATCCGGTCAATATTCCGATCACCTCTTTGCCGGATCGTGGCAAACTCGGGATTGTTGCTGTCGGCAAAGCGGTGACCGAAACCCGGGAAGCTTTGCATATGCTCGGGCTTGACGATCCATCCGAAAAGGGGATCGGTGTCCTGTCCGTCGCCATGCCCTGGCCGGTTGAACCTGCCGCCATGCTTGATTTTGTCCGGCGGTTTGACGAGATTCTCGTGATCGAGGAAAAACGCAGCCTTCTTGAAGATCAACTCGCCCATCTGCTGATCAATCAGTCCAGCCGGCCGAAACTTTCAGGCAAGACTTCCCCTGATGGGGAGGCGCTTATCCCCGCCTATGGAGAGCTCAGCCTTGAAGGGGTGGCGGGCACCATATTCAAACGGGCTGAAGCCCACAATATCAGCCTTCAGCCTGTTGAGGCTGCCGCCGAGTTTGGCAATCTGCCGCATGTGGCATCAAGAACACCCTATTACTGTGCGGGCTGTCCCCATAATTCGAGCACGAAACTCCCGGGTGGTGCGGTCACGGGCATGGGGATAGGTTGCCATTCCATCAGTGGATTCCTCACCCCTGACACGATTACGAATTTTACCCAGATGGGAGGTGAAGGGGCGTTCTGGATTGGCCGGGCGCCGTTTTCCGATCTCGATCACACCTTTCAGAATCTCGGTGATGGCACCTATACCCATTCCGGCTATCTCGCGATACGTGCCGCCATTGGCGCTGGCGTCAACATGACTTTCAAGATCCTCTATAACGATGCCGTGGCTATGACAGGCGGGCAGAACGCGCAAGGCGGGTCAAGCCCCGATGAAATCGCCCGCCAGATCACCGCCGAAGGGGCCGTCGCGGTCGTGGTGGTAAGCGATGATCCGGAGGCGATTAAAAAGACAGGCAACTGGCCTTCCGGAACCGGGTTTCACCACCGGCGTGATATTGTGTCAGTGCAGGAAGATCTGGCCCGTATCAAAGGCGTGACCGGGCTGATCTATGTCCAGACCTGCGCGGCTGAACTTCGCCGCCGCCGCAAGCGTGGCCGCATTCCTGACCGCCCTGAGCGTCTTATCATCAACGAGGCTGTCTGTGAGGGATGCGGGGACTGCGCGGTCAAATCCAACTGTGTTGCCGTCAAGCCTGTCATTCACCCCGAAGGGATCAAGAAGCAGATCGATCAGACTGTCTGCAACATGGACTATTCCTGCCGTGAGGGTTTCTGCCCGAGTTTTGTCTCGGTCACCGGTGGTGGCGGTGCCGCTATCCCACATGTTTCACCTGATCTTCCCCCGGGGGATGATCTTCCCTCGCCGCCGCTTCCCGGGGAAGGGATACGCAACATCTTCCTTGCCGGCATTGGCGGTACCGGTGTTTCCACGCTTTCGGCCGTGCTGGTCATGGCTGGCCGCATTGAGGGGATTTCGGCCCAGGCGGTCAACCAGACAGGTCTTTCCCAGAAGAATGGCGGCGTGACAAGCCAGGTTAGAATGTCACGCCGCGAAAGGCTGGATGAGCGGATGGTTCGCCTGCCGGCGCGGTCAACCGATCTGCTGATCGGCTGTGATGCGGTTGTCGCCGCCGGAGATATGGTGCTGAAAAGCCTGCATCCGAAGCGCAGCCACGCGATTATCAGCGCCCGGATAGATCCCGTTGGGGTGGATGGAGTCGGGGCAGGCCATGTTGTTGATGACAGCCTGCTCCTCGCTCGTCTTGGGGCGGTGATGGATACAAGCAGGATCACCCATTTCGATACGGCAGGTTTGTGCGAACGTCTTCTTGGCCGGGCAACCAGCGCCAATGTCATGCTGCTCGGGGCGGCGTTGCAGGGTGGCTTTCTGCCCGTGAGTCCGGCCTCGCTTGAAGAGGCCCTGCGGCTGAACGGCGTTGAGATTGAATCGAACCTCAAGGCGCTTTCCTGGGGCCGCTGGCTGATGGTGGACCCGGAGCGCGTGCTCAAGGCCGCGGGCATGATCGGCGGGGCAGAAAAGCCACTGCTTGATCAGATGCCGGCCCCGGATGCCATTGCCTATTTTACCGATCAGCTGACGCGCTATCAGGACCAGAATTACGCAAGGCATTACCGCGAAATCATGCGCAAGATTCATGCCGACATCGACCGGATTACGCAGAAGGACGATCGCCTTGCCCGCAAGGCCGCGCGGGCAGTTTTCCGTGTCATGCATATCAAGGATGAATATGAAGTGGCGCGACTGATGACGTCGGTTGCGTTCACCCGCAGGTTGAAAGATGAGTTCGGATCATCAATTAAGGTGAATTATCATCTGGCGCCGCCACTGATGGGGTGGCTGCGGTATCGCGATGGAACACCGAGGAAAATACGCGTCGGCTCCTGGATGACAGGTGTCTTTCATGTTCTTGCACGGATGAAAGGCTTGCGGGGGACGAGGCTCGATCCCTTTGGCCTCACCAGAGAACGCCGCCGTGAGCGGGCCTTCCGTGAGCGGGTGATTTCCCTGATATCGGCGGCAGCTTCGTCACTGTCGCCGGGGCAGGCGACAAGGTTTGAAGAACTGCTTGAGATCGTGCTGACCGTCCGGGGATATGGTCATGTCAAACTGGCCACCATGGATGCCGCCGAACAGCAGCTTGATCAATGGAGCCGGAGCACGCATGCACCAACCGAGTCTCGTCGGGTATCGTAATTTTTTCATGTGCAGGAGTTAAGAATGATCTCACCCACGTTATATTTTTCCATCGCCGAATATGAGGCGAGGCTGGCGCGCACCAGATCTGCCATGGAAAAGCAGGGACTAAGCCTGCTGATCGTCAGTGACCCGTCGAATATGGCCTGGCTGACCGGGTATGACGGCTGGTCCTTCTACGTGCATCAATGTGTTCTGCTTGGTCTTGAGGGCGAGCCGTACTGGTTCGGGCGGGGGCAGGATGCGAACGGGGCACTCCGGACCTGTTTCATGAACCCGGACCGGATCATCGGGTATGAAGATCATTACGTTCAGTCCACCGAACGTCACCCGATGGATTATCTTGCCCGGATTCTTGAAGACCAGGGCCATGCCGCGGCCAAGATCGGGGTGGAAATGGATAATTACTGGTTCAGCGCGGCGGCATATCAGGCCTTGACGCGGCATCTGCCCAATGCCCGCTTTGCCGATGCCACGGGGCTGGTGAACTGGCAACGGGCGGTCAAGTCCGAGCAGGAACTCACCTATATGCGGCAAGCCGGACGCCTTGTCGGCAAGATGCATCAGCGCATCGCCGAAACCGTCGAGCCCGGGCTGAGGAAATGTGACCTGGTTGCCGAAATCTACGATGCCGGTCTCAGGTATGATGCAGATCTGGGCCATGGCGGGGATTATCCGGCGATTGTACCGCTTCTGCCTTCAGGCAGTGATGCCGCCGCCCCGCACCTGACCTGGGATGACCAGCCGATGAAACCCGGTGAGGGCACGTTCTTTGAAATTGCCGGCGTCATGCACCGCTATCACTGCCCGCTGTCGCGCACGGTGTTTCTGGGCAAGCCGCCAGCAGATATGCTTGAGGCGGAAAAAGCCGTTCTTGAAGGGATGGAGGCCGGACTTGAAGAAGCGCGTGCCGGGCGGCGATGCGCGGATATCGCCCGCGCGTTTTTCGGCACATTGCGGCGCTACGGGATTGAGAAGAACAACCGGGCAGGCTACCCGATCGGCCTTTCCTACCCACCGGATTGGGGCGAGCGCACCATGTCGATCCGCGATACCGATGAAAGCGTGCTTGAGCCCGGCATGACCTTTCATTTCATGACCGGTCTCTGGATGGAAAACTGGGGGCTTGAGATTACCGAAAGCATCGTCATCACCGATGGTGCACCGGAATGCCTGGCTGAAGTGCCGCGCCAGCTGCTGATAAAAGGATAGGTAAGATGAAACCAAGCCCGATTGCCGCGACCATTCCCTTTGATGAAGATGGCTGTCATCACGGATATCTGCGTCTGCCCCATAGCCGGGATGCATCTGCCTGGGGGAATCTGATGATACCGATCACCGTGATCCGAAACGGCGATGGACCGACAGCGTTATTCACCGGCGCTAATCATGGCGATGAATATCAGGGCCCGGTGGCGATACAGAATCTCGCCGCCAGTCTTGAGCCCGGCATGATCCATGGGCGCGTCATCCTGATCCCTTATATGAACTATCCGGCGTTTCGGGCAGGGCGACGGACATCGCCCATAGATGGCGGCAACATGAACCGGATTTTCCCCGGCGCGCCTGACGGCACGGTGACGGCGAAGATTGCCGACTATTTTGACCGGACACTCGTTCCCATGGCCGATATCGTGCTTGATTATCATTCCGGTGGCAAAACCCTCGATTTTATTCCCTTCGCGGCGTGCCACCGGCTTCCGGACAAGGACCTTGAGGCCAGATCCACCGAAGCCATGATGGCCTTTAATGCCCCATATTCCATGACCATGCTGGAGATCGACAATGTTGGCATGTACGACACGGCGGTGGAAGAGAAGGGCAAGGTCTTCGTGACAACCGAATTGAGTGGTGGCGGCACAATCACGGCGGAAACGGCACGAATTGCGATCAAAGGTGCCCGCAATCTTCTGATCCATGCGGGTATTCTGGAAGGCGAGCTTGTTGTCGAGAAAACCCGTATTCTTGATATGCCGGACGCGGAATGTTTTGCTTTCGCCGAAACAGAAGGGATGATCGAACCCATGGTTGATCTGGGCGAGCCTGTCAGAAAAGGTGAGCCGCTGGCCCGTATCTGGCCCCTGGACAGGACAGGCATCCAACCACAGATCATTACCGCCCGGCGTGACGGGATGCTGGCTGCCCGGCATTTTCCGGGGCTTGTTGAAATGGGAGATTGTCTTGCGGTGGTGGCGGTGACAGACGACGCCTAGGCAGATCGATCAGTCCACAAAAGCGCGCTCAACCACATATTCCCCCGGCGCGGAATTGGCGCCTTCGATGAAACCAAGGTCTTCAACAATGGCCTTGACGTCTTTCAGCATATTCATCGAGCCGCAGATCATGACCCGGTCTTCCTCCCGATTGAGGGCAGGCACGCCAAGATGCTCAAAAAGCTGGCCGTTTTCGATCAGCGTGGTAATGCGCCCCATGAGCGGGCTTTCCTCCCGCGTGGTCGTTGCCACCAGATGAAGCCGGTCGCGCGCCATTTCCCCGACGAGAGGATCATTGACCATATCGGCGACGGTCCTGATCGAATAGGCAAGTTCGGCTTTGCTGCGGCAGGTATGGGTGACAAAAATCTGATCAAATTTTTCGTAGGTTTCCGGGTCGCGGATCAGCGAAGCGAAGGGCGCAAACCCTGTACCGGTTGAGATCATCCAGAGCCGCCTGCCAGGCAGAAGGGCATCCAGAACAAGTGTGCCGGTAGGTTTCTTCCGCATCCAGACAATATCATTTTTCTGGATTTTCTGCAGATGTTCGGTCAGCGGTCCGCCGGGAACTTTGATGGAATAGAATTCCACGGTCTCATCCCAGGACGGACTGGCCACCGAATAGGCGCGCCAGACAGGTTTGTCTTCCGCGGTCCGGGGCGGCAGGCCGATCATGACAAACTCGCCTGAACGGAACCGGAACGATGCCGGGCGCGTCAGACGAAACCGGAAAAGCCGATCGGTATAGTGTTCAACCTCGGTGACCGTTTCGGCAAAAACGCCATCAGGAACAGGGGTGTCAAATGGGGGCATGATTGTCCGCGCTGGTAAAATTACGTAAATCAGGTACCCTTTATGTAATGGAAGACAACGCTGATCGCAACCAGCCATATCGAAAAGGGTAAGTCATTTCCCCTCAAGATGATGTGGCGGAAAATTCTACCTCGGAGACGATGATGACCGAAAAACCCATTCTGCTAGAGGCCATGGATCAAGGTGTTGCAACTCTGACACTGAACCGCCCGGCGGCACGGAACAGCCTTTCGCTTGCCATGATCGCCGCACTCCATGAAGCCATTGACCGGCTTGGCGATGCCCCTTCGGTCCGGGTGATCGTGATTCGGGCCGAAGGCCCGGCCTTTTGCGCAGGCCATGACCTCAAGGAAATGTCCGCGGCCCGGGCGAGCGATGATCGGGGGCAGGCCTTTTTCACCAAAACCATGGATTCCTGCGCCGCCATGATGCAGGCGATTGTCCATTGCCCCAAGCCCGTGATTGCCGGTGTCAAGGGAATTGCCACGGCGGCGGGGTGCCAGCTGGTGGCCACCTGTGATCTGGCAATTGCAGGCGAGGAGGCAGGTTTCGCAACCCCCGGGGTCAATATCGGGCTTTTCTGTTCAACGCCGATGGTCGCGGTTTCACGAAATATGCCCAAGAAAAGGGTGATGGAAATGCTGCTTGGCGGAGAGATGATTGATGCGGCGACGGCCGCGCAATGGGGGCTGATCAACAGGGTTGTGCTGACAGAAGAACTTGATGATACGGTGATGGAACTGGCCTTGTCCATCGCGGGAAAATCCGCAGCAACGCTCCGGATTGGCAAGGAAGCCTTCTACCGTCAGGCGGAAATGCCGCTGGAGGAAGCCTATCGCTACACCGCCCGGGTGATGGTTGAGAATATGCTCGAACGTGACGCCGAAGAAGGCATCAATGCCTTTATCGAAAAACGTGTGCCAAACTGGGAAGATCCGATAAGACGGGCTTCTGGCAATGCCGCCGAATAGGTGATGGGCTTGCACGGTCAACATCATGGCACGTGCCGGAAAACCACGTTGCCATCTTCAGGACAATCCCATGATAGCACCGTATGTTTCAGGGCGCCGGTCCCTGAAAAGGCCCCAGGCGGCGCGTTCCCTGCGCATGGCAGCAAAGTCAAAATCAGCAACCGCCACCACATCTTCCCGGCCCTCGCAGCCAGCCACAACAAGGCCGGTGCCATCGGCGATGAAGGATTGGCCATACCACTCCATGGTTGTGCCGGCGACCTCTTCTGTGCCAATTCGGTTGCTGGCGGCAAGTGCCACCATATTCGCGGCGGCATGGCCCTGCATTGCCCGCTGCCAATGACCGGATGAGTTATAACCCGGGCTTCGCGGCTCACTGCCGATCGCCGTTGGATAGAGAAGCAGATCCGCCCCCATGATGGCCATGGATCTGGCGGCCTCCGGGAACCATTGATCCCAGCAGATGCCAACCCCGATGCGTCCGAAGGCCGTATCCCAGACACGAAAGCCGAGATCGCCAGGGCTGAAGAAAAACTTTTCTTCATATCCCGGCCCCTGGGGGATGTGGGTTTTGCGGTAAATACCCATTTCTTCCCCGTCGGCATCGATCATCATCACCGAATTGAAATAGGCGTTGTTTGATTTCTCGAAAAAACTGATCGGGCAGACGACGCCAAGTTCCTTTGCCAGTGAGGCAAATCGGCCGAGGAAAGGATGCCCCCGGGCTTCATGGGCGTAGTCAAAATAACGCGGGTCCTGATCAGGGCAGAAATACACATTGGCGAAAAGCTCCTGCAGAAGAATGATCTCCCCCCCTTCTGCGGCGGCTTTGCGAACCATGGCTTCCGCCTTGTCTAGGTTTGCCGCCTGATCCCAGGAGCAGGTCATCTGCGTGATTGCAACCCTTGTCATTATGCGTCTTTCATCCCTTTGAGGAGGTTAACCGTATTCACGCCGACTTCGCTGACGGCATAGCCGCCTTCCATCACCACCTGCATGGGCAGACCGAGGCTGGCAATGCGGCGCCCCATATCGATATAATCATTCGAGGTAAGTTTGAAGAAACTGATCGGGTCGCCTTCGAATGTATCTGCCCCGAAGGAAACGATCAGGGCATCAGGGGCAAAGCCGGCGATCCTGGCAAGGGCATCATCGAGCGCTTCGGACCAGACGGCATAGGGTGTGCCTGGCGCCATCGGGTAGTTTCTGTTGAACCCGTCGCCCGGGCCTTTTCCTGTTTCGTTTTCATGACCGAGGAAATACGGGAAGGCTTCAAATGGATCTCCATGCAGCGACAGGAAGAACACGTCCGGGCGGTCATAAAAAATAGCCTGCGTGCCATTGCCATGATGGAAATCGACATCCAGGATGGCGACTTTTGCCGCGCCTTCATCACGCATATGCTGGGCTGCAATGGCTGCATTGTTGAAAAAGCAATAGCCTCCATATTGATCTTTTGAGGCGTGATGCCCTGGCGGACGGCAGAGCGAGAAAATGGATCTGGTCTCCCCGCGACTTATTCTGGATGCGCCGGTCAGCGCAACCTGTGCTGAAGCATAGGCCGCTTCGGCGGTACCAGCGGAAATGGAGGTTTCACTGGCCAGGGTGTAATAGCCTATCTTGCCATCGATGAATGATGGAATATGCGGCGATGGCATGGAGCGAGAAGGCCAGGACGTGGCGATTGCCTCGCCCTTGAACCCGGCCTCGAGCCATTCCTGCCAGCAGGTTTCGATGAAGTTTACAAATCCCTCGTCATGGATGGCGGTGATTGGCGCCCGGCCGAAATCTTCCGGTTCTTCTATTTTCCCAAGACCTGTTTCCTTGAGCGCATCAAGGATGAAATCCATGCGCTCCGGGCATTCAAAAGGGGGCAGTAATTCGCCACCGTAAAGTTCTGTTGTTGATGCTCGAAGACGATGTTTTTCCGTGTAGATGGTATCCATTAAGAAATCCTCCTTAGTTCATTTCAGTCTTCAAGTCCGGCAATCTCGCGCCGGAAGCATGGCTCATCACCCGGAGGCGTTTCATCCAGTTCCATGGCGTAGCGGTGCCCGGCATAGGTGGCCCAGGCAATCGGGGCGGGCGAGGCGGCATCCCCGATCAGCTGGATTGACCTGATACCGGCACTTTCCCATTCCGCGTCTCGTCGCCTGAGGTCCTGCCATAGTCCGTCATTGCCGTCACGGGCCGTCACCAGCACCGCTGCATCGGCGGCGATGGG
The DNA here is from genome assembly GCA_041228335.1 of Alphaproteobacteria bacterium LSUCC0684. Lineage (NCBI taxonomy): Bacteria > Pseudomonadati > Pseudomonadota > Alphaproteobacteria > Alphaproteobacteria bacterium LSUCC0684. The sequence continues at coordinate 91,884 of CP166130.1, forward strand.
CTCTTCACGGCCGGAATAACTGCACGCCGTCACGATATGATCCCCGGCAATGGCATTGACCCGCCGTGACGTCACGCAAGCAATTTCCATTTCGATCAGGCGGCGCTGGATAAAACCCTGCTCAAGGGTATTTGCCGTCCATTCCGACACACAGTTTGCCGGCGTTACCAGGGTGACGGTGGATCCCATTTGGCGGAGCAGTTCCGCCATCACTCCGCCCATGTAGTAGTGATCATCATCATAGATCACCACATGGCCTGCGGGCATCCTGCCTTCCATGATGTCATCAGGGGTGAAGACCGGCATCTCGGGGCTGATCGGGATCGGCCTGAGATGGGCCCGGGCGGTGCCGTCGCGCCGCCAGGTTGATCCGGTGGCAATGCAGACATGTTCAAAGCCGAAGGACAGCACATCATCGGCGCCAAGCTGGCTTTCGCGGTAGATCGACACATTGGCAAGAGGCTCGATCTGCCCGAGCCGGTAATCCATCACCCGCCCCCAGGCGGAAAGATTTGGCAGCAGGCGTTCCTTTGCCACCCTGCCACCAAGCTCGCGCGTTGCCTCGGCCAACGCCACCTCATATCCACGTCCGCCAAGAATGCGAGCCGCTTCAAGCCCGGCCGGACCTGAGCCGATCACCAGCACGGACTGGCTGTCGCCTTTCGCGGGTTTGTTTTCCGGGTGCCAGCCCTTGCGCCATTCTTCCATGAATGTCGGATTCTGGGTGCAGCGTGAGATCGACATTGTCATGTCGCCGGTCACGCATATATTGCAGCCGATGCACTCCCGGATATCTTCAATCCGGTTCGCCTTGACCTTGTTGGGCAGGAACGGGTCGGCGATGGATGGGCGGGCTGCGCCGATGAAATCGAGAATACCGGCGTTGATCTGCCGGACCATCGCATCCGGTGAAGTGAAGCGCCCGACCCCGACAACCGGCCGCGATGTCAGCGCCTTGATGCCGCGGATCAACTCTTCCTGGGCCCCTTCATCCTTGAAGCGGGACGTGCCCGAACAGTCTTCCCAGGTGCCATGGGCAAGATCCCAGAGATCCGGCACCTCCCCGTTCATTTCAATACAGTCGCGAAGCTCGCTGTTGGAAAAGCTCAGCTCATCGAAGGCCTCATCCAGTGAAAGCCTGATGGTAATCCCCATCGTATCGCCCACCGCATCACGGATATCGGCCACCACTTCACGCATAAAGCGGCTCCGGTTTTCAAGACTGCCACCATATTCATCGTCGCGCTTGTTGGTGGTGCGCGAAAGAAAATGCTGGATAATACCAAAGCCATGCGCCCCATAAAGGCAGATCAGATCATAGCCGCAATCACGGGCCCGCCGGGCCGCGTTGACATACCAGCGGCGGACATCCCTTATCTCCTCTTTTTCAAGACTGCGAGCGCTCACCGGGTCCGAAGTGAAGGTGAGGATCGGCCCGCCGGTGGCCGCAAGAGGCACTTCCTTGCTATAGAGATTGGGGCCATTGATCCCGGAATAGGCCAGTTCAATTCCAGCCAGCGCATCATGGCTTTTGATCGCCTCGGCCATTCGGGCCAGCATGGGCATATCCTTGTCTTCCCAGAGACGCAGTTCGATGAAGGGCGTGATCTCGCTTGTCTGGTGGATCTCCACCTGTTCGGTGAAGACCACGCCCCAGCCGCCTTCAGCCTTGACGCGGCGCATCTCCGCCACCGCAGAAGGGTCACGATAACCGCCGCCATTGCAATGCGGCACCTGATAGAATCTGTTTTTGGCGGTGACCGGTCCGATGGCCATGGGCTCAAACAAAATGTCATAGCGGCTGCTGGTGGTTGAAGTCATATCATCGGGCATGGTGATCCTCTTTCGGTTCGGCAGGGCTAGGGGCGGAAACCTGCTGCAATACGTTCAAGCGGTGGAGTCCAGGGTATCAGCGCTTCCAGCATCTCGCCAATGTTCAGGACAAGATTGTCGGCAAATCGGTGGCCGATGATCTGAATAGCTGTCGGCAGGCCATTGGCGGTCAGACCAGATGGCACGGAAAGCGCCGGGCATTGACCGATGGAGTTAAAGAGACAGGTCATGTCAAGACCCTTGAGCCTCCCATCCGGCCCCAGATGCGTGTAGTCGCTTTCGCTGGCGTCAAGCGGCGGGGCGGGCAGCGCCATGGTCGGGCAGAGCAACGCATCATACCCGGCCATGGCTTTCACGAAACCGTGCCACTGGCGGGTGCGTACCTCGTCAATGCGCCGGAAAGTGACCGCAGGCATGGCACGGCCACGATCAACAAGCGCCAGAAATTCAGGGTCCATCCGGTCACGATGTTCATCCAGAAGATCATCGACGGCCGCTGCCAGATAGACACACCAGTAGTCATACCAGGCATCGACCATCGACGCGGACCAGCCGAGATCGACATGTTCAACCCTGACCCCTGCCCGGGCCAGCGCATCCACGGCCCTGGCAAAATTTGCGGCAACTTCAGCATCGACGTCAAACATCCCGAGATCCGGAGAGACGGCAAGCTTTAACCGGGAAGGGTCGAGCTGCCGCTGTTCAAATCCGGCAAGGTCAGGCTGGCTCAGAATATCGCGATCATCGGGGCCTGCGGTTACGTCCATGAAGAGGCGGATATCGGCGATGGACCGCGCAAGCGGGCCGAAATGAGAGATCGTATCAAAGACGGTTGGCAGAATATCCATGGGTATCCGCCCAAGGCTGGGTTTTAAGCCGGCAACGCCGCAGAGTGCGGCCGGGATACGTACCGAGCCGCCCATGTCGGTGCCTTCGGCAATCGGCACGCAGCCCGTGGCCACCGCCACCGCCGCCCCGCCCGAAGAGCCGCCGCAGGTGCGTTCCCGATCAAACGGATTGCGCGTATGCCCGAAAAGAGGGGAGCGGGTGAAGCTTGAATGGGCAAATTCCGGGGTGGTGGTGCGGGCAACGATAATCGCCCCTGCCTGTTCCAGCCGATCCACGAGGATCGGATTTTCATCCTCAATCTGACCTGTGAGAGCAGCAGAACCCCGGGTTGTAAGCCTGCCCTTGAGCGGGGTGAATTCCTTGATCGCCACAGGCACGCCTTCAAGGCGGCGGCGGGGCTGGCCGGCGTTCAGACGTGCGGTCACCTCTCTTGATTTCGCCATCGCCTCTTCTGTGTAAATGGCGGTAAAGGGATTAAGGCTTTCCTGAACACGCTGGCAGCGCCCGAGGCATTCTTCCATCACGCTTTCCGCGCTGATGCGGCCATCGGCAATGCCGCCGGCAATGGCGGCAGCTGAAAAAGGGAGAGGTGCTGTGTCTTTCATCAATCGAAAGATCCCGGTGATACGGTTTCATGCATCACCGGGTTTGAGACGTTATTTTTTCAGCTGTGTCCAGATCGCGTCATAGAGCGCCTGGGTCTGCTGGTCACACACTTCGACAAAAACACCAGCCGGCGCATCCGCTGGCGGGTTGTTTTCACGTGCGGTGGCAAGTTCAGGGTCGAGGAATGGCCCCACACCTTTGACGCCAGCGGCATAGCGGGCGTAATTGGTGACAGCGGCAGCGTTTTCAGGTTCAAGCAGGAAATCCATGAACTTGATTGCCGCCGCCCGGTTCGGCGCATCCTTGAGCAGTACGACATTATCCATCCAGACGATATAGCCCTCTTTCGGATAGGCGTATTTAAGGGAAGCTTTTTCCGCGCGGGCTTTGGCGCCGAAGCCGTTCCATATCATGCCGGCGCTGGCATCGCCGGAGACGAGCACATCCTTGGCGCCATCGGAATTGAACGATGCCCAATCCACCTTTGCTTTTTCAAGCATGGCGCTGAGCGCCTTGAGCTGGGACTTGTCGGTGCTGCACTGCGGGATACCCATATGGATCGATGCAAAAGTGATCGTCTCCCCGGCGGTATCAAGGACGTTGATCTTGCCCTTGAGTTCAGCTGGCGGGTTGAAGATGATATCGGTGGTATCGATATTGCCGCCATAGATATTGGTGTCGACGGAAAAGCTGGTTGATCCCCACTGATACGGGATTGAGTGCTTGCGGCCCTGATCGAAATCCACGTTCTTCCAGTTGGGTTCGATATTGTCGAAATGCTTCAACTCCGACGGGGCGAATGTATCCAGCATGCCTTCGTTGATCATGATCTTGACCATGTAATCACCTGGCACGGCGACATCGTAACTGCCCATCCCGCCGGCTTTCAGGTTGGATAACATGGCTTCGTTGGAATCATAGGTATCCATTACCACTTCGATGCCGGTTTCAGCCGTGAACTTGTTCAGCAACTCCTGGGGAATGTATTCAAACCAGTGATAGACCGAAAGTTTTTCAGCGGCGGCAGGTGCCGCGATGGCGGTCAGCGCAACCGCAGCAATCAATGATGTAAATCTGCGCATTCGTTCCTCCTTTGCGATAATCCATTATCTGGATTTCTATGAACTTTCATAAACTCTAGTTTATTCATCAATCAGCACAAACAGATTTTTATCTAAGCATAGGTTAGCCTATTTCTCACGGCCGATCCGGCTGATCAGATAGGACACCGATACCAACAGAAAAGATACAAGCAGCATGAGTGTCGAAATCGCCATGATATTTGGCTTGATGCCCTGTTTCACGGCCCCGAAAATAGCTGTCGGCAGGGTTTCCACCCCGGCCCCTTTGACAAAATTCGTGATGATGAAATCGTCAAGCGAGATGATAAAGGCCAAAAGGAAGCCGGAAAGAATGCCCGGCACCATCAGCGGCAGCAGTATCAGCCTGAAGGTCTCAGCCGGGGTGGCATAGAGATCCCGCGCCGCCTGTTCGTAGATGCTTGTGATCCCCTGAAGCCTGGCGGCAATCGGCAAATAGGCAAACGGGATACAGAAAACTATATGCGCCAGCAGAATGCTCAGCACCCCGCGATCGAAACCGATCGCCGAAAAGAAGATCAGCGTTGCCACGGCGGTGACAATCTCCGGCACCATCAGCGGCAGATTAATGAGGCCAAAGGTCAGCGCCTTACCCCTGAAAACCCGCCCCCTGACCATGGCCAGCGCTGCCATCGTGGCAATGATTGTTGAGATGATGGCCGCCATCACGGCGATGATGAGCGAGTTTACCGTTGCTTTTTTAAACTTGCCAGCCTCCAGCCCGAAGAAGACGTCTTCATACCAGACAAGGCTGAAGCCGCCCCAGATGGTAATCGATGGTGAGTTGTTGAAGGAATAAATCATCACGATAATCAGCGGCGCATAGAGGATGATCAGGCAGGCGAGGGTGATCTCTCGGAAGCCGGGATAAAAGCGAACGGATTTGCCCTTTCTCTCCATGTCAGCTCCTGCCCTGATTGCTTTGCGTCTGCTGGCGGGCATAGAACAGCAGGATGATCATGATGATTGTCAGCAGGATCATTGAGACCGCCGCGCCAAACGGCCAGTCTCCGGCCTGGCCCTTGAATTGCTCCTCGACGAGCGAGCCGATCATGAAGTTCTTTGCACCGCCCAGAAGATCCGGTGCCAGAAAGGCGCCAAGAGACGGGATGAAGACAAGGATGCAGCCAGCAACAATGCCGGGCCTGACCGAGGGGATCACCACCTTGAACAAGGTCGTCCAGCGCCCGGTATAGAGATCAGCCGCCGCTTCGGAGAGAACGAAATTATACCGTTCGATTGACGCATAGACAGGCAGCACCATGAACGGCAGATAGGAATAAAAAAGCCCAAGCTGGATGGCGAAAGCGGTATTGATCATGCGGATGGGATCATCGATAAGACCAAGGGCCACCAGCCATTCATTGATGGGGCCGGTATCGCGGATGAGGAATTTCATCGAGACCGTGCGGATGAGCAGATTAACCCAGTAGGGAATCGTTACCAGAAAAAGCAGCATGGAGCGCAGTTGCGGTGGCTGGGTGGCGATAAAATAGGCAGTCGGGAAACCGATCAAGAGGCAGAAGATCATGGCAAAGAGCGCCTGCAGGAAGGATCGCCAGAAGATCAGGATATAGGTCCACTCGATCGTCGGCGGCTCATCACCGAAAAGCCCCCGGTCAAGAAAGAACTGGTCATAGGCATCAAGGGTGAATTCCCAGATGACGCCGCCACGGAAATCCTGCGTCAGGAAGGAATAGACCAGCATGATCAGCACAGGAACAACCAGCAGCAACCCGATCACCAGCCAGGCCGGGAACAGAAGCGCCTTCTGGCGGCCGTCGACAATCGAGCCTTCGGCCTTTGTCGATTGCTGATTGGAAATCATCCCCGCCATTATTTTGCCAGAACCCTGATGGAACTGTCGGGGAAATCAACATGCACGGCATCCCCTACCTTTAGTTCAGCCGTATCACCTGATACATTCTGTATCCGTGCCAGCACAGGCTGGCCCTTGTCCAGCGCGATATGATACTGGGTGTCGGTGCCAAGATAAGACATATCCTCAATCCTGCCGCGTGACCCGCTTGAGGGGGTTTTGCCTCTTGCCGGCCGGATGCTGATCTGTTCCGGGCGGATCATGAAAGACACGTCTTCCGGCCCGGCAATCTTGCGGCCGAGATCAATTTTCTTTTCCTTCCAGCCATTGAACATCAGCCTGGCCGTGGTGCCGCGCCCTGGCTCGGCCACCGCGTCGATGATATTGGCTTCACCGATGAAATTGGCGACAAAGTTATTCACCGGGTTGTTGTAGATATCCTGCGGCGTGCCGATCTGCTGAACCTTGCCGTTGCTCATCACCGCGATGCGGTCGGACATGGCCAGCGCTTCTTCCTGATCATGGGTGACAAAGACGAAGGTGATGCCGGTCTGCTTCTGAATGGCCTTGAGCTCTTCCCGCATTGCCTGCCTCAGTTTGAGATCAAGTGCCGAAAGCGGCTCATCGAGAAGCAGCACCTTCGGGGCTGGTGCCAGCGCCCGGGCCAGCGCAACCCGTTGCTGCTGCCCGCCGGAAAGTTCGTGCGGCCGGCGGTCAGCGAAGTCCACCATCCGGATCAGCTCAAGCATGGCCCGGGCACGCGAGATGATCTCATCACTGGTCTGGCCCAACCGCTTGAGGCCAAAGGCGACGTTTTCATAAACGCTGAGATGGGGGAAAAGGGCATATTGCTGAAAGACAGTATTGACGGGCCGCTGGTGCGGGGCAAGGGTGCTGATGTCATCTCCATAGAGAAGCACCTGGCCTTTGGTGATATCCTCAAACCCGGCGATGATTCGCAAAAGAGTTGTCTTGCCGCATCCCGATGGCCCGAGTAGGGTGAAGAATTCACTGTCGCGTATGTCGAAACTTACCGCGTCCAGTGCGGTGACTGGCTGGTGCCGGTGCGGGTATATTTTGGAAACCGATACGATATCAACCGCTGTTCTGGACACTATCCCTTCCCCCGCTGCACCTTTATTCATGCTCTATCTTTGCATATTCAATCCATAGCACAAGATGGAAGGCATCATCAAATATCGTCTTTTTTGATGGCCTGATATTCAGGTCATCATGTGGGTGTGGTTCGGCTGGTCATCGTTCCGTCAAAAATGTTATGCTGGAGCAAGTACAGCATGCCGCGCTGATGCTGAATGAAATAATTAGGGGGATGGAATTATGCCTGTACACAGCCTGAAGGAATGGAATGACCTTGCCGCCGGCCTGAGGCCGAAAGGGCAGTTGCTGATCGATGGCCGATTTGAAGACGCTGCTTCGGGCAAGACGTTTGCCAGCATCAACCCGGCAACAGGTGAGGTGATTGCCGATGTGGCCGAAGGCGATACTGCTGATATCGACCGCGCGGTTATTTCGGCCCGGAACGCGTTTGAAAGCGGGCGGTGGTCCGAAGAGACGCCGATGAACCGCAAGGCGGTGCTGCTCCGGCTGGCTGAACTGATCCGTTCCAGCCTTGATGAGCTGGCCCTGCTTGACAGTATCGACATGGGCAAGCCGGTGGAAGATGCGGCGGCGATCGATGTGCCTGGCTCGGCCCTCTTCTTTCAGTGGTATGCCGAAGCCATCGACAAGATCTATGACGAGGTTGCTCCCACCGGCCCTGGTGATCTCGCGCTCATCACCCGCGAGCCGCTCGGGGTGATCGGTGCGGTGGTGCCGTGGAATTTTCCGCTTGATATGGCAACCTGGAAAGCATCGGCGGCGCTGGCTGCGGGGAATTCCATCGTGCTGAAACCGGCAGAACAGTCACCCCTGTCGGCGTTGCGGCTTGCTGAACTCGCCTTGGAAGCCGGGTTGCCGGAAGGGGTGTTCAATGTTGTTCCCGGATATGGGGAAACCGCAGGGCAGGCGCTCGGGCTTCATCCTGATGTGGATTGCCTCGCGTTCACGGGCTCAACCCCGGTGGGCAAACTGTTCCAGCAATATGCGGGCCAGTCGAACATGAAGCAGGTCTGGCTTGAAACCGGCGGCAAGAGCCCGAATCTGGTTTTTGAAGATTGCGCTGATCTGGATGCGACAGCGGATATGGCCGCGCTGGGCATTTTCTTCAATCAGGGGGAGGTCTGCTCCGCCAATTCACGTCTTCTGGTCGAACGATCGATCCATGCCGAATTTGTCAAGAAGATCAAGGAGCGTGCCAAATCCTATCAGCCGGGCAACCCGCTTGACCCCTCCTCGCGGATGGGCGCGATTGTAAGCCAGGAGCAGCATGAACGGATTGTCAGCATGATCGAGCTTGGCAAAAAAGACGCGGACTGCATCATCGGCGGAAACGCGGTCAAGATCGACAATCGCGGTCTCTATATCGAGCCGACCATCTTTGACAATGTGGCGCCGCGCGCAGATATCGCCCGGGATGAGATTTTCGGCCCCGTGCTCTCGGTCATTCCGTTTGACAGCGAAGAGGAAGCCGTGTCGATTGCCAACGATACGATATATGGCCTTGCGGCGTCTCTCTGGACGGGGAATCTGTCCCGCGCGCACCGGGTATCACGCCAGTTGAGGGCCGGAACGGTTTCGGTCAACACCGTTGATGCGCTCAGCCCGATGACGCCTTTTGGCGGGTTCAAGCAGTCCGGTATCGGCCGTGATCTGTCATTGCACGCGCTGGATAAATACACCGCACTCAAGACAACCTGGATCAAGTATTAGGCAGGTGGAAAAATCAAGCCAGCATTTTGGCATTTGCTCAACTGAACGTAGTATGAGGGTGAAAACCTGATCACGGATTTACCTGATCCGGGGGCCCTTCGTCTGATAAATGGAGTAACACATGACCCCTGATCTTGTTGTCCTTAATGGCCGCCTCCTTACCTTTGACAAAGCCCGGCCAGCGGCTTCCGCCCTGGCGGTACAGGGCGGGAAGATCATCGCCGTCGGAACGACAACCGATATTCGTGAGATGGCGGGGCCGGATACACGAATCATCGATGCTTTGGGCAGCACCGTTCTGCCTGGGTTCATTGACAGCCATGTGCATCTCTTTGGCGGGTCGGTTGAGCTGGATTATCTTGATCTCTATGGTGTTCAGGGTATGGATATGCTTGCTGAAAAGGTGCAGGCCTGGTCGAACGCCTGCCCGGAGGACAAGATCCTCTTTGCCATTCAGGCTGATTACAACATCATCTCCCCGGGGCATCAGACCACCCGTCATGATCTCGACAAGGTCATGCCGCACCGGCCCTTCGCGATGTTCGCGGCAGATCACCATACCATCTGGGCCAATACCAGGGCGCTTGAACTTGCGGGAATCCTCCATGGCGGCGAAGTGGACAAGGGGGCGGAGATCGTCATGGCGGCGGATGGCACGGCGAAAGGCGAGCTGCGTGAGCCCGGCGCCTATGCCCCGGTATTGAAACTGACGCGCTATGGCGGCCGGGACATGATCGGGCTGGTTACGGGCCGTAACCCGGAGCCGCCGGCAAACATGACAGAACGCGCCCTTGATGCCGACGCCATCGCCCGGGGGCTTAAACATTGTGCAAGTCATGGCATTACCGGGCTACACAACATGGACGGGAATATCTACACGCTTGAGTTGCTCAAGACGCTGGAAGACCGCGGTGAGCTGCTCTGCCGCACGGAAGTTCCTTTCCATTACAAAAGTTTCGACAGTCTTGATCGGTTCGCCGAGGCTGAGGCCATGCGGCGTGATTTCACTGGCGACTGGGTCTGGTGCAATCGCGTCAAGATGTTTGTTGATGGCGTAGTTGAAAGCTCAACGGCACTGATGCTGGAGCCATATCCAGGCCTTGAGACCATTGGCGATGCGGTCTTTGAGAGAGATCATTTCATGGAAGCTTGCGTCAGGGCCGATGCGCTCGGGTTCCAGATATCGGTCCATGCGATCGGTGATCTTGCCATCCGCCAGACGCTTGATGCCTATGAGCTCGCCCGGAAAACAAATGGCGCGCGGGACAGTCGTCACCGGGTTGAGCATATCGAAGTTCTCCATCCCGATGATCTGATGCGTTTTGTTGAACTGGGTGTCGTGGCGTCGATCCAGCCCGGCCATGCGCCGTTTGGTGTTTATTTCGGCTCGGATACCATCAACCGGATGCTGCATCCGCATCAGATACCAACGGCATTTGCCTGGCGTGATATCCGCAATACCGGCGCAAAGGTGATCTTTTCAACCGACTGGCCGGTCATCCCGGTCGATGTGATGCCGAATGTGAAATCCGCGGTTGCTCCGAAAAAACTTGCGCCGCCCTGGCGTGATCAGGCCCAGACACTGCATGAGACACTTGAAAGCTATACAGCAGGCAATGCCTGGGTTGAGTTCAACGAAACCCGCAAGGGCCAGCTCAAGACCGGGATGATGGCGGATATTGTCGTCATGTCTCATGATCTGGATGCCATGGATCCCGGGGATCTGGACAAGGCAGGCGCGCAGATCACCATCTGTGATGGCCGGATAACCTGGGAAGCCTGAACAGATTCCGGGTCAGTATTTCTTGCGTGTGAACAGGAAGAATACCGTCACGACGAGAAGTGAAATTGCCAGCAGAATGCTTGAAATGGCATTGATTTCCGGGGTGATGGTGCGCCGAAGCTGCCCCAGCATATAGGTGGGCAAAGTATCCTGGCCCGGGGTTTTCACAAACTCGGTAATGATCACATCATCAAGGGAAATGACGAAGGCAAGCATGGCACCTGCCATTATTCCCGGCCAGAGCAAGGGCAGGGTAACCCGGCGAAACACCATGGAGGGCCGGGCATAGAGATCGCTTGCGGCGGTTTCAAGGCTGAGGTTCATGCCATCAAGCCTTGCCTTGATCGGCAGATAGGCAAAAGGAATACAGAAAGCGGCATGCGCTGCGATCAGATACCCGAGGCCGAAATAGTTGGTGAAATTCTTGATAATGGCGAAGAAAATCAGCAAGGCGACCGCGGTGACGATTTCAGGCACCATCAGGGGCTGGTTGATCAGGATGAATATGATCTGCTGCCCTTTGAAGGGCTGGGTCCGTGTTGTGCCAAGCGCGGCCATGGTCGCCAGAAAAGTTGAAATGACGGAAGCACATATGGCAATGATGACCGAACGCATGGCGGCTTCCTGAACAAGCTGGTTCTCGCTTGCCTCGATATACCAGCGGAGCGAGAAACCTTCCCACAGCATGAGGTTGCTGCCAGCATTGAATGAATAGAACACCAGCAGCAGAATAGGTGCATAAAGAGCGAAAAAACAGATCAGCGCGATCTGCTTGAAGCCAAACTGATAAGTGACCGAAAACTCTTTGTTCATATTCAACCCGTCAGGCATTTTTGTTTTCCGATTTCTGGATGATCCGGACATAGACAATCAGGGCAATCATCACGATAAACAACATCGTCACCGCAAGTGCCGCGCCAAGTGGCCAGTTTTTCCCCTGACCAAACTGCAGTTCAATGAGGTTGCCGATCATCATTCTTTTGCCGCCCCCCAGAATTCTCGGGGTCACATAAGCCCCGAGCGACGGGACGAAAACAAGGATGGATCCGGCGATGATGCCGGGCTTGATGATCGGCAGGATGATTTTGCGAAGCACCTTGATGCGGGTTGCATAGAGATCAAACCCGGCCTCAACAAACCTGAAATCGAAACGCTCCATGGAGGCATAGATCGGTAAAACCATCAGCGGCAGATAGACATAGGTCATGCCGATGAGGATGGCGAGGTCCGTGTAAAGCATCTTGATCGGCTCGGAAATGATTCCCATGCCGATCAGCGAGTTGTTGATTACACCTTTGTTGCGGACAAGTTCCAGTATGGCGAAAGTGCGGATCAGCAGGTTGGTCCAGAAAGGGATAGTTATCAGAAAGAGCCAGATATTCCGTGTTGTGGGCGGCCGGGTCGCAATATAATAGGCCGTTGGAAACCCGACAAACATGCAGATCAGGGTTGTCATGAAAGATAGCTGAACTGACCGCCAGAAAATGGAAAGATGGGCATCGGAGAGCGAAACCGTATCATCGAAAATATCCCGGGTGAACAACACCCGGAACCAGGCTTCGGTTGTGTATTCCCAAACAACTCCGCCATAGCTGCCCGCCGTCAGAAAGGAATAGATCAGGACAATCACGAGCGGGCCGGCAGCGGCGAACAGCAGCAACGCCAGCGCCGGCATCGACAACAGCCAGTTATTTGTCGTTTTTCTTCTGATCTCTTCGCGTTCGAGCGAGCTCAATTGCCGTGTCATGGATTTCAATCCTCGAGAATCTTGAGGGCATCTTCTTCAAGGAATATGCCCAGCTTGTCGCCGATCGCGGGATTGAAGCTGGAGTGTATCGTGTTTTGCGAACGCACGATGAACGGCTCGCCATTGTCAAGCTCAAGGTGGTAGTTGGTGTCGGTGCCGAAAAAGATCCTGTCGGTGAGTATGCCTGTAAGTGCCGCGCCATGGGTGGAGGTTTTGAGCTGTGTATGTTCCGGCCGGATAAAGACCATGGTTGTCGCCGCGCTCATCTTTTCTTCAGGCAACCCGACGGTAAAGCTCTTTTTTCTTCCTTCAAACCGGATCGTGGCCTGACGTTTCTTCTTGTCGACTTTGTTTATATTGGCCTCGACAAAATTGGACTCGCCAATAAAGTCGGCAACAAAGCGTTTCGTTGGCTTGTAATAAATTTCATCCGGCGAGCCAACTTGCAGAATATGCCCGTTATTCATCACCGCGATGCGGTCCGACATGGTCAGGGCTTCTTCCTGGTCGTGGGTGACAAAGATGAAGGTGATGCCGGTTTCAAGCTGAAGTCGTTTCAGTTCGATCTGCATGCCGCGGCGCAATTTGTAATCAAGTGCGGAAAGAGGTTCATCCAGAAGCAGGACATCGGGCTTTGGGGCCAGCGCACGGGCAAGGGCAACACGCTGCTGCTGGCCACCGGAAATCTGATCGGTGCGGCGGTCCCTGAGGTCCTGCATATGAACAAGGGCAAGCATCTCATTTACCGTCTGTTCGATTTCTTTCTTTGGCTTGTTCAGCATTTCAAGGCCAAAGCTGATATTCTCGGCAACGGTGAGGTGCGGAAACAGGGCGTAATTCTGAAATACCGTGTTGACCGAACGCTTGAAGGGGGGGAGATGGGTGATGTCTTTATCGTCGAGCAGTATCGTGCCAAATGTCGGGCTTTCAAATCCGGCAATAAGTCGAAGCAACGTGGTCTTGCCGCATCCTGAAGGGCCGAGAAGGGTGAAGAACTCATTACGCCGGATGTTTACAGATACATTATCAAGCGCCTTAACCACATTCGATTGCGGGCCAAAATATTTTCCAACACCTTCTACTTTAACAGCATTATCTGCCTCATGCGTTTTACTCATAAAAATGATTACCACTGATATCTAATGTTGCGTTTATCCACAAGTATTCACCCAAGACAGGGTGAATTCAAGTGCCAAGTGGTGTCAGGATGAGCTCTTTCCCAGGGCGCGGGCGATGGAGTGGATGGCGAGCTGGGTGTCGACTTTGAACGTGTCGTCAAGAAAATCCGGCCAGGTGGAAAGTTTGACCACCACCATGTCATAGGCAGGCGCAATATAGATCAGTTGGCCAAATACCCCAAGACACATGAAAGCTTCGGTGGTCTGATCCTCAATCCAGAACTGGTTGCGGTAGCAGCCATTGGGCAGAAGCCGGCGGCGCTCATCTGAAAACAGGCCATGGGGCCCGCGCCTGACATCGGTAATCCAGTCCGAAGGGATGATGCGTTCTCCCTGGCATATCCCGTCATCAAGATAGAGTTGGCCAAAACGTCCAAAATCCCTGAGGCCTCCGTTAAATCCTCCGCTTGCCAGGCCGTATCCTGCGGGATCAGTCGTGAAATACCCATCTTCTTCGGCACCCATTTTCTGCCATAACTCTCTGCTGACGAGTTCATGCAGCGGCATCCCCGAGACATGGATCATGATATGCGCCAGAAGATCGGTTTCAATGGACCGGTATAAAAACGCGCTGCCATGTTGAGTGTAGGTGTTCTTCAGCGTCAGGATCTGCTCCCACACCGTTTTCGGCCAGATGATATCGAGGCTTGCATCAGGCGGAATAGGGCGCCATCCGGATGCAACATCGGTCTTGCCAACATCTGAATCAAGGCGTGTATATTCTTCGCTATAATCTACGCCGGTTGTCATATCCAGAACATGCTGGAGCGTTGCATCCTTCCATGCGGTATGCTCAAGCACCGGAAGATAAGTCTGAACAAGCGCCGCTGGATCAAGCTCGCCGCGCCCGATCATGATGCCTGCAACTGTAGCGGTGATGGATTTCGACACCGACTGCATGAGATGCGGCGTCTCCGGTTTCATCCCGTTATGGTAACTCTCATGGATGATCTGCCCGTCGCACATGACAAGAAATGCGTCCGTGTAACTGTCATCCAGAAACCCACCGATGGTGCGTGTCTCACCACTGCTCGCGGTGAAGGAAACCTTGGTGATATCCTGTTCGGCTCGGGGCAGAGGCTGGCTCGGGGTGTTGCCGCGCCAGACTTGGGCTGTTGGCATAAACTCCCGGATGCGCTGAAAGCTCCAGCGGTTCCAGGGTGGCCGGTCCCATTCCATCCGCGGCATTCTGGCAAAGATCTCAGCCGCTGATCCTGCCAGAAGTGATGGGATGCGATCACTGTTTTTATATGATGCTGATATTGTAATATCTCACGTACCTGTAATAATAAAATTTTGAGCAACACATCTATATATGTCAACCCAGGATCGGTCAGCCGGTCCTTAACGCCTTTTGAGGAATTTCGCCATGGACGAGTTGTTTGAATGTGACGCAATGGAACTTGCTACAAGGATCAGGGCAGGTGATGTGACGCCGGAAGAAATGCTCAACGCAAGTCTCGCGCGTGCCGAGCGGCTCAATCCATCACTTCAGGCCATCGTTCATATCCAGAAGCAAAAAGCAACAGAGCTTATCGCCAGCACCTCGTTGGACGCTCCGTTATACGGGGTGCCGACGCTGCTCAAGGATCTGGGGGCTGAGGCAAAGGATTTTCCTTCACATAATGGCTCGAGGCTCTATCGGGACACGGTTTATTCGTACGACTCGTCGATCTATACAAGGATTCGTCAGGCCGGGCTTGTTCCTTTCGCTCGTGCCAATTCGCCTGAATTGGGCATTGGTCCTACCAGCGAGGCAGGGGTTTATGGTGAACCTACCCGCAACCCCTGGGATACAGGTCATACAAGTGGCGGCTCTTCGGGGGGCTCTGCTGCCGCGGTCGCGGCTGGTATCGTGCCCCTGGCACATGGCTCGGATGGGGGCGGTTCGGTGCGCATCCCGGCATCAAGTTGCGGGCTTGTCGGCTTCAAGCCTACCCGGGCACGGCTTCCTGATGGCCCGGGGGTCGGCGAAGGCTGGGCCGGGATGGCGATTGACGGGTTTCTGACAAGATCCTTGCGTGATACAGCCTTGATCCTTGATCAATGCTCAGGGGCTGATCTGGGTGCGCCGTATCATGCGCCGCCACTCAACGCCGGTTTCATGAAAGCTCTCGAAAACCCGCCGAAAGGGCTCCGGATTGCCATCCTTGAAACTGATTTCATGGGCAATCCCGTCGACGGGGAATGTGTTGAGGCTGTCCGGCGTACAGCAAAGATCCTTGAAGATCTGGGCCATCACGTTGATCCATGGGATTCAACCGTGGCAAAAGACGTCCGGGACATGATGCTTGCCTGGACAAGAATTGTCGCGGCAGGCACCCTTTTATCTGTCCGCGCGAAAAAACCGATTGATGAGCTGAAACCAGATGACGTTGATGGGGTGACCTATGGCGCGGTTCAGCTTGGCAGGGAGGTGAGCGGCGCAGATTATCTGCAATCCATCAATACCGTGCATGCCTTTGGCCGCAGGATGGCCGCCCTGTTTGAGGATTTCGATGTGCTGCTCAGCCCCACGCTGGCTGAACCACCGGCGCGGATTGGCCGTTTCAAGCCAGTGAATACGGATTTCATGGATTATCGCAACGGGCCGAACGGGGTATTTGCCTATTCGCCGTATACGGCTGTTTTCAATGCATCCGGCCAGCCTGCCATCTCGTTGCCCCTGCATTGGACAGGAGAGGATCTGCCTGTGGGGGTTCATTTTGCCGCAGCATTTGGCGAGGATGAGCTGCTGATGGGGCTCTCCCGGCAACTGGAACTGGCCATGCCATGGCAGAAGAAGCAGCTTTCGCTTATACGCCGCCTGCACTAACCGCCAGACAAAAAAATAGAGGCAAAGAAACCTTGCCTCTATTCATGATGTTTAAAGATCACGCTCTGTGGTGATCAGGCAGTTGGTTTACTTCTGCAACTCTGTCCAGATGGCCGAATACATTTCGGTAACTTCGGGTGAACATGTCTTTGAAAAGAAACCGTTGGGGATATGCTCTGCGGCAATCTCAACTTCAGGCGCACCTTTCATGTCGTCCGGCATGAAGGGCTCGGACCCTTTGATGCCGTTTGCGTAGCGCGCAAAAGCCGATGCCAGAGCGGCATTCTCCGGCTCCATCAGAAAGTTCTGGAAGAGCTTTGCGTTTTCGACATTCTTGGCATCTTTAAGAACAACCACCGCATCCATCCACATGGGATAGCCTTCTCTCGGATACCCGAAGCGGACATCGGCGTTCTTCTCCCGGGCGCGGAATGCCGCCCCGTTCCAGTAAAGTGAGGCACCCAGGTCACGGCCGGCAAATTTCTCGATGACACCATAGTCCATGGAGAGCCAATGCGGCTTGGCTTTGATCAGGACATCGCGCGCCTTTTTCAGGGCACCCTTGTCGCTGGTGCAGGGATCACCGCCTGTATATTTGAGCGCGGCGTCAATCAGATCTTTCATTTCAGGTGCAACATTGATCTTGCCGGAAAGGGCTTCTGGCGGGTCAAACACCATGGACCAGCTGTTGATATCACCATTATAAAGAGAGGTATCGACGATCACGCCGACCGTTCCCCACTGATACGGTACCGAATAGCGATGGCCGGGGTCCCATTCGGGACTCTTAAATTCATCGCGCACATTTTGATAATTGGACATTCCGCTGGGGTTTGTTTCCAGCAGCAGCCCTTCGCTGATCCAGATCGGCATGTAACTGGCCGACGGAACCGCCATATCAAAGCCATGGGCGCCGGCGCGAATCTTGGCAAGCGCCGTGTCGTTTGAGTCATAGTCGGTAATGGTGACTTTGACGTCGTAGGTTTCTTCAAACTTCTTGATCAGCTCCGGGCTGGTGTAGTTCCCCCAGTTGAAAATATTCAACTCTCCAGCGGCGTGAACATGTGTTGCTGAAAAAGCAAAAGCACCTGCCACAAGAGCCAAAAACCGTTTTTTGAACATAATCTCCTCCAGTGATGGGTGGCCCATCTTTCATTGTATTTAGTTCAGCTTAATTCAAATGAGCGCATATGTATATATGGATGAAATACACATGTTCCAAATCTTCCGGGCATATCGATCAGGTTTCGATGAAGTGAACACGTTCAAAACAGGCAACACTTGAACCTCTGTTGGATCACCGGATCAACAAAGAGGTTTTTGCCCCCGGTTTCTTGTGCCCCGATCTTTGCTACATAACCAGCCTTGTAATGAGGCTTCCCAGAATTGTTTTGATTTCTATTCTGACAGGTAAAATCTGATCATCGACAGCACCAAGAAAAACGATCACATCATCTTTTTTAGGGTCTTTTTTGCGCCAGCGAGATTTCAGGCGATGGCCGCCGGTCGGCTTGCTGACGACACCGCATTTCCAGACATTGCCGCTGAAAGCTGATGGACGATCGGCTTTGATATGGTCTTTCCCGAGATCATACAAGGTCAGTTGGCTGGTTCTAAGACCATCATAAATCTGATATGTGCCGCCGCATTTGTCGTCCCGGTCGATGGTAGCAAGCGATCTGAGCATGGCTGTTAGTGGATCAATCGAATTGGTAAGGAATTCATTTTCTATCGGGTGCACTTCATTGAGATCCAGTTCAGGGTTTCTGGTTGTGCTGATCATTTCTGCTGCTGCATTCCAGCGGGCATTAGCTTGTCTGGTTTTCCCTTTGCGCGAGCTCCGGATGTCGATCATTTCAGGGAAGAATTCATTATTCCTGATGGTGCCCTTTGCATAGGTTAATCCCCTGAATTTCCTGAAGGTTGAAAGCGCGCCCAGTGATCTGGCCTTGCCGGTCATTTCAAAGGAAGTTCGGGTGAAGATCCAGTTTGCTTCCATTTCTGCAATATCGAGATTGCCCCACTGAATTTGATATTTCACATCAAGTCTTCGCTCACCAGCGATGGCCGGATACGACAACCACATCACCAGCAGGGCTATAATCACCCCCCGAAAAGAAATGGATTTCAGTTGCTGATACATCTGAAACCTATATAGACCACGGCCATGTCTCTTGGTTTGGTGGCATTATAATCAGCTTTCATCTGGCGATCCCCATACCACCACGATCCCCCCATGGTGGCCTGATGGGTGTCATCGTCGATGGTTGCCCATTCCCAGACATTCGCCCCCATATCATAAAGACCGTTGACCCCTGCCGTTGTTGAGCCAGCCCTTGCGTGGCCATATCCGCGATCAAGGTGGATGGAATAATCCGTCTTATCATATGGATTTCCGGTCATGGAGCCGCAATCTGCAAGGCAATTCGCTCCTTCGGGGCTTTTTCCGGTCGGGTAGGGATAGGTTGTGCCTGCCTGAAAAGGCGCGGCAGGTTTCTCCCGCATCTCGGTATAGCCAAAGCGGATCCATTCATCGCGACTTGGCAGACGCTTGCCAAGCCACTGACAATAGGCCTGGGCTTCATCATAGGTTAGGTGAACGGCTGGCTCATCCGGATGACTTTGGACACCATAAGGTGTTTGCCAATTCCAGCCGGGCTTTGTGGTCCATCCATCTTCATAAACCATTCCGCCGGTCTTTTCCGCTTTGGTTATCTTGCCTGTAGCTTCGACATATCTTGAAAACTGGCCGATCGTGACTTCGGTTTTGTCCAAGGGGATTTCCTCGCTCCCCCATGCCGGTGAAGCCATCAGAACAACAACAAGAATGACCTTTGGATACATCATGATCCGCGATTGAAAACTGGATGAATTTATCCTGATGCTAGAATGCTGAAAAGCAATTGGCAATCGTCAGCTTATGACCTTGAAACCATCATGCAAATGATGGATACAGAGAAATGGGGATATCAAGTGGCGGGGGGTAGTCAACGCGATATTTCGCTTGAAAAAGTCAGGTATCTTCCAGCCTGTCATCACCTGGCGCCTCATCAAATCTTGGGTCAAGGATACGGTGGGCTTCGCCTTCGGGATCATCGTATTGATTATCCCTGACAGACCAGACAAAAGCGGCAAGCCCAAACAGGCCCAGCAACAGGGACAGAGGGATCAGCGTCAGAAGAACTGTCATCAGCCCGCCTCCCCGGATCCTTGTTGAGATGGAAATGCTCCGCGGGACCCAAGCCCCGGCCTTACGGCATTCAGCACCACGGTGATTGATGATGCGGACATGGCGATGGCCGCCAGCAGAGGTGTCGCCAATCCAGCAAAGGCCAGCGGCAGGGCAATCAGGTTGTAGAGCGCGGCGGCGCTGAAATTTTGGAGGATCCGCCGTCTGGCATTTTTGGCAACATCAAGCATATACGGGAGCGCCTTCAAATGCCCCCCAAGAAGGACGACATCCGCGGTGGCGCGCGCGGCATCAAGCGCCGATGCCGGCGCCACCGCTGCATCAGCCGTCGCCATGGCCCCTGTATCATTAAGCCCGTCGCCCACCATCAGTACCGATGCGCCACCAGCTTTCATCCTCTTGATGAAATCCTGCTTTTCCAAAGGTGTCATGCCTGCATGATGCGAGGTAAAGCCAAGCCGGGCAGCCATGGCAGACGCCGCGTGTTCATTATCGCCGGTCAGAAGGATGCGCGTGATCCCGGCTTCATCAAGTCGATCCAGCATGGCCGTGACATCGGGCCGGATTTCCTCGGCAAAATCCAGCCACCTGATCGCACCCCGGCCAATCCGGAACCCAAGACGTCGATCCCATGTATCCGTTTCCCTTTTGCCGCTGATCCATTCAGGCCGACCCAATTTGACAATTTTACCGTCAACCTTGGCCACCATGCCGCAACCCGGCACTTCGGTAATGGACGAAGGGTCAAGCCTCGCACCTCCGGCCGGAGGCAGGGCATCAGTAATGGCAATGGCAAGTGGATGCCTTGATGCAGAAGCCAATTCAAGGAGCAGGTCCCGTTCGGCATCCCCCCATCCATCAAGGCTTTCGGGCCTGAATTTGCCATTGGTCAAGGTGCCTGTCTTATCAAAGATCACCGTATCAATTTCAGCCAGCCGTTCCAGCGCTGATGCGTTTTTGAGCAAAACTCCATGGGCAAACAGCTGCCCGCTTGCCGCGGTAACCATCGCCGGCACCGCAAGCCCCAATGCACAGGGGCAGGTGATGATCAGCACTGCAATCGCAATCGTCAATGCATGATATGCATCGCCAGTTGCCCACATCCAGAAAGCGAAAGCTGCCAGCGCCAGTATATGCACAAGCGGGGCATAAATCGACGCGGCACGATCAGCAAGGGAACTGTAGCGGTGGCGGCCGCGTTCGGCTATGTCCACCAGATCGATAAACCGGCTTAGAAAACTGTCCTTGCTGGATTTTGTGACCCTGATCTCCAGCAGGCCATTCAGGCAGGTCTCCCCGGCAAAGACCTCTCTGCCCGGAGCAAGGGAAAGGGGCACGGCTTCGCCTGTCAACAGGGATCGGTCTACATCCGCCTTTCCCTTGATGATTACTCCATCGGCCGGTATACGCTCACCGGGCCGGGTAACGATCACCATGCCGGGGGCCAGGGCTGAAACGGCAATTTCAATGATCTTGCCGTCTTTCCTCTGATAAGCGATCGGCGTTTGCATTCGCACCAATTGGGCGGCGGCAGAACGGGCTTTCTGCCGGGCTTTGAGATCAAGGTAACGTCCTGCCAGCAGAAAGAAGGTAAGCGACAATGCCGCATCGAAATAGGCATGGGCACCTCCCGTCAGGGATTCATAAAGCGACATCATCGCGGCCAGCACAATGGCCAGTGAAATCGGTACATCCATATTGAGCCGGGCCGTCCGAAGGGCACGGAAGGCATTAGCCAGAAATGGCTGGGCAGAATAGACCAGTATAGGCAAGCTTATCAGCGCCGAGACCAGATGCAGGAACTGCCGGGTCGCTGCATCTGCTCCGGACCAGACCGAGACCGACAGAAGCATGACATTCATCATCCCGAAACCCGCCACGGCAAGCCTTTTCAGCATCGCATCCGCTGGCCCCGGGTTGTCAGCTTGCAGTTGCGCAGGATCAATGGCATCGGCGTCAAAACCAATGGCGGCCATGGCCTTGATCAGATCTGAGACAGCAATGTCATCCCTTGCCATTACCCGCAATTCCTTGCGCGACAAGTTCACCCGGGCCGAAGCAACCCCGGCAAGCGCGTTCATATGCTGTTCGATTTTCCCGATACAACCGGCGCAATGCATCGATGGCACATGAAGGATATGTGGTTGCAGCGGCGTCTCCCTGACCTCGTCCAAGGGTGGATATCCTGCCATGGTGGATGGCTTTGCCGTCATTGCACCACCACGGTATGACGCTCGGAAAACAGCGTGCCATCCTCGGCAATGGCGTCTATGAAAATCAACTTGTTGCCAGGTTCGAGTTCTATTGGTGCAACAAAATGATCATCATCCCGGCGTGGAATTATCACCTGATCGTCACGCGATGTTGTGGCGCTGCCGATACGAAGGGTTACATGTTGCGGAAATGCGGGCGAGGCGTCTTTGGCCATGAGGCTAAGCGTCACCATGTTTCGATTAACAATCAACCGGCTTTCCCAGCCCAATGCTTCCTGGGCCTTTCGCCTGGCGCCAAACTGCTGGCTGGCAATATAGGGGTTGGGAACGTCAAGCCCCGGGAAACTGCCTTGGGCGAAATAGGCCAGAGTCAGATTGGCTGAAATGACAACCCCGAAGGCTCCTGACATGATCAGAAAAAAATGCCAGCCGGAAAATTTTGCCTTCCCTTTATTCATCGCTTTTCTCCATTGAAGACACTTTTGACATGATATGTCCTGCCGCCATCTTTATCAGCGACCCAGAACGTTATGGGTGTGGTTGCAGTCAAGGCTGGCCGACTTTTTGGCTCTGCCAGGACATAAACACGTTGCAGATAGGTGCTGTCCGCCATCACGGTTACCGATGGTTGCAGCTTGTCGCCCAAAGACAGTTTCAGATCAGAAAATTCGCTGTCTATGCCAATGATAAACGACTTCACCTCCGGGGATTTGTTGCGAAGGCGCAGCTCGTAAATATTGCGGATCGTGCCATCGGCCAGCGTGACAAAGACCGGGTTGCGCACCGGTGCAACGCTGAATTCAAGATCAGACCGGATAAACAGCCCGTAGACAAGGGCAACACCGATGAGCGACCAGATCACGGTGTAGAGAATTGTCCGGGGACGGAAAATATGCCGCCAGGCCGGGCGGGGCTTTCCGCCGGCCCTTTCATTGGCTTCATCAGAAAGAGCCATGTAGTCGATCAGGCCGCGGGGCCTGCCAAGGCGCCTCATGACATCATCGCAGGCATCAATGCAAAGTGCACAGGTGATGCACTGCAACTGCTGCCCGTCGCGAATATCGATCCCCATGGGGCAGACATTGAAACAGGCATTGCAGTCAATACAGTCGCCATGGGCCTCAGCGTCCATCCGGCGTTGATGCCTGGCGCGGGGTTCACCTCGCCAGGAGCGATACCCGATGGTTAGCGTATCTTCATCCATCATCGCCGCCTGAATGCGCGGCCAGGGGCACATATAGGTGCAGACCTGTTCACGCATGAAACCACCAAAGACAAAAGTCGTGGCGGTGAGAACCCCGATGGAAGCCCAGGCAACAGGTGGCGCGGTTCCCGCCCAGAGCGATGCGGCCAGGCTAGGGGCATCGGCAAAATAGAACACCCAGGCGCCGCCGGTGAGCATGCCGATCAACAGCCATAGAGACCATTTGAAAAGGCGCTTGGCGATTTTGCCAGGATCCCATTTGCGGCTCCACAGGCGGATGCGGGCATTGCGGTCGCCATCAATCCAGCGTTCAACAAGAATGAACAGATCGGTCCAAACGGTCTGCGGGCAGGCATAGCCGCACCAGACCCGGCCCAATGCCGAGGTGAACAGGAAAAGCCCGATCCCGGCCATGATCAGGAGTCCGGCCACGAAGTAGAATTCATGCGGCCAGATTTCGATCCAGAACATGAAGAAGCGGCGACCAGCCAGATCCACCAGCACCGCCTGATCCGGCATATCCGGGCCGCGGTCAAACCTGATCCATGGTGTGAGGTAGTAAATCCCCAGCGTCACTCCCATGATCCACCATTTCAACGTGCGGAAGCGGCCTTTGACCCGGCGCGGGAAAACAGGTTCACGCGCCGCGTATAATGAGGGAGTTGAAACTTTCTGCGCCATGGCTGATGCGATCTACTCCCCACCACCAAGTTGATGGATGTAATAGGTAACCTGACGTATCTGTGCTTCGGTGAGACGATCCTGCCAGGCCGGCATCATTCCCTTGCGGCCATTGGTGATGGTTTCGGCCACAGCTTGCTGGCTTCTGCCATAAAGCCAGATCCTGTCGGTGAGGTTTGGCGCGCCCAATTCACGGTTGCCCCTGCCTTCCGGGCCGTGGCAATCGGCACAGTTTTCAGCAAAGACCCTGCTGCCGCTATTGACCAGCGATGGATTATGGGTGCTACCTGCAATAGAAAGGACATAATGCGTCACATCAGCGATTTCCGAGCGTTCAAG
This sequence comes from Alphaproteobacteria bacterium LSUCC0684, assembly GCA_041228335.1. Classification (NCBI taxonomy): domain Bacteria; kingdom Pseudomonadati; phylum Pseudomonadota; class Alphaproteobacteria; species Alphaproteobacteria bacterium LSUCC0684. The sequence goes on from CP166130.1 coordinate 116,070, forward strand.
AATCTCGCCAAAGGCCGGCATTTCAGAAGCGCGGGTATCGTCGTCACCTTCCTGGCGAATGCCGTGACGGATCGTCAGGTGAATATCGCCAATGCTTCCGCCCCAAAGCCAATCGTCATCCAAGAGATTGGGGTAGCCTTTTGCCCCCGCCGCTCCAGCACCATGGCACTGGGCGCAAAACGTTTTGAAGACAGCCGCCCCTCCGGTTGCCGCGTAATGTGCCAGATCAGGCCTGGCGCCGATATCTTCAAGAGCGGTGGAGACAAGGGCCGTATCAAGCGGGGCATTGGCCTGTTTGAAAACATTGATGTCCTCTTCGAGCGAAGCGCGGGAATCATAGCCAATCAGCCCCTGGGTTGCCTGTTTCAGCAGGGGAAAGGCCGGATAGACCACCATATAGGCGAGCCCCCAGATGATGGTTGCGTAGAACGTCCATAGCCACCAGCGGGGAAGCGGGTTGTTGAATTCACGGATCCCGTCCCATGAATGGCCCGTTGTTTCGATTTCCTTTTCTTCATCGGGCGTTACCGTTTTTTTATCAGGGCTCATTTTCCGCCTCCATCCTTGCCGGAAGACATATCGGGTGCTTTTTCGTTGCGCAGGGGCAGGCGAGCTATTTCCGCATGAACCCTGGAACTGCCTGGCCGGAAGGTGAAGAGAACAACACCAAGGAATATCAGCACCATCAGCACCAGCCCCCAACTGTCAGCAAATGTACGAAGAAAATCATATTGAGACATGGTTCCGCCCTCCTACCGGGTTTTATCCGGAGCAAAGGTCGAAAAATCGACCAGCGTGCCGAGCATCTGCAGATACGCCACCAGCGCGTCCATTTCCGTGATGCGCGGATTGCCATCAAAATTGCGGATGGTCAGATTCTCATATCGCGATGCCAGCCCATCGGTATCCGCATCAGGGTCGAGCTGCGTGATGAGGTCCGCTTCGGCATTGGCGATCATTTGATCCGTATATGGCACCCCGACAAGACGGTGGGTTTCCAGCAATGCCTGGACGTTGCTGTAATCAAGGTCACGTTCCAGAAGGAAGGCGTATTTCGGCATGACACTTTCCGGCACCACCGATTGCGGGTCTTTCAGGTGGTCCACATGCCATTCATCGGAATACCGCCCCCCAACCCGCGCCAGATCCGGCCCGGTTCGCTTTGAGCCCCATTGGAATGGGTGATCATACATGGATTCCGCAGCCAGACTGTAATGGCCATACCGTTCAACTTCGTCACGAAGCGGGCGGATCATCTGGCTGTGGCAGGTGTAGCATCCTTCACGGATATAGATGTCGCGACCGGCCAGTTCCAGCGGTGTATACGGGCGCATGCCCCTGACCTTTTCAATGGTGTTTTCAAGGTAGAAGAGCGGAACAATTTCGATGATGCCGCCGATAATCACTGCAAGAAAACTGAAGATCAGCAGCAGTGTTGCGTTTTTTTCCAGTATCTTGTGCCGGTCGATAAGTGCCATCTTACTGCTCCTGAACGGTTGCTGGTTGAAGGGCGCCGGCCCTGGTTTTGCCGAGGCTTATGGTCTTCCAGAGGTTGACCACCATGATGCCCGCGCCCGCCAGATAGAGTATCCCGCCGAGACCGCGCACCAGATACATCGGGAATTTCGCGCTCACCGTATCGGCGAAGGAATTGACGAGAAAGCCCTGGGCATCCACTTCACGCCACATCAGCCCTTCCATGATGCCGGTCACCCACATCGAGGCGGCATAGAGAACAATGCCGATGGTGGCGAGCCAGAAATGCCAGCTGACGAGACGAAGTGAGTAAAGGCCTTCTTTCTGCCACAGGCGCGGCACCAGGAAATACAGCGCTGCAAAGGAAATCATCCCGTTCCAGCCCAATGCCCCCGAATGCACATGGCCGATTGTCCAGTCGGTGTAATGGCTGAGGGCGTTGACGGATTTGATGGACATCACCGGGCCTTCAAAAGTCGACATGCCATAGAAGCCGATGGATAGCACCATCATGCGCAGGACCGGATCCGTCCGCAATTTGTCCCAGGCTCCGGAAAGAGTCATCAGGCCGTTGATCATCCCGCCCCAGGATGGCATCCACAGCATGATGGAAAACACCATGCCCAAGGTTTGCGCCCAGTCCGGCAGGGCCGTGTAATGAAGATGATGCGGGCCTGCCCAGATATAGAGAAAGATCAATGCCCAGAAATGAATGATCGACAGTTTGTAACTATAGACCGGACGTTCGGCCTGTTTGGGAACGAAATAATACATCATGCCGAGAAAGCCGGCCGTCAGGAAAAACCCGACCGCGTTATGCCCGTACCACCATTGTGTAAGTGCATCCTGAACGCCGGCAAAAAGCTGCACGGATTTTGAACCAAAAAGCGAAACCGGCAGCGACAGGTTATTGACCAGATGCAGCATCGCCACGGTGATGATGAAACTGAGATAGAACCAGTTGGCGACATAGATATGTGGCTCACGGCGTTTCAGGATGGTGCCAAAAAACACCGCCAGATAGGCAACCCATACAATCGTGAGCCAAATATCGGTATACCATTCCGGCTCGGCGTATTCTTTGGACTGGGTCGCGCCAAGCAGATAGCCGGTCGCGGCCATCAGAATGAAGATCTGATATCCCCAGAAGACGAACCAGGCCAGATTGCCGCCCCAGAGTCGTGCAGCAGATGTGCGCTGCACCACATAGAACGACGTCATGATCAGCGCATTGCCGCCAAAGGCGAAGATCACCGCCGAGGTATGCAGTGGCCTGAGGCGGCCGAAGGTCGTATAGGGAAGATTGAGATTCAATTCGGGAAATGCAAGCTGAAAGGCGATATAGACACCTGCCGTGAACCCCACGATTCCCCAGAAAGTTGTGGCGATCGCACCGGCGCGGACAACATCATCCATATATTGTGCCGGGTCCGGCGCAACGTGTTCAGTCCCTGAAAAGATTTCTTTCAAAAGCCAGATTGCCGCCGCCCCAAACAAGATCGCCATGGCCACCTGATAGGGCAGATCTTCGGCCATTATCACGCCCGAGCCCAGCACCGCGACAGCAAATACCAACAGCAGATAAAAGATGTTTTTGCCCATTTGCCTTTCCCCCTGTTCAGCGCCGGGGTGCAGCGATGAGGCCACACATCTGCCCGGTCGGAACTCATTATGGGAAAATGGGCTGTCTTAAACCTTGATATGAATCAATTTTTCACGGGGGAGGCGGATAATGTTTTCGGGAGCTAGGGCAGCACACTGCCGCTGTAATCATCCCCGGCTTCGACAATAAGGCGGCGGAAATCCGGTATCGTGATATGCCGTTGCCCCTGGATCCTGATCACGCCTTCCTTGCGCAGGGCACTGAATTGCCGGCTGACGGTTTCAATCGTGAGGCCAAGGTAATCCGCAAGGGTTTCACGGGTCAGCGGCAGGGTGAAGCTCAGCGACTCATGGGCGTGGCTGCCGGAAAGAGACTTGTTTTTCATGGCTATCAAGAAGAGCAGGGTCGCAATCTTCTCCCGCGCGGATTTCCGGCCAAGCAGAAGCATCCACTCTCTTGCGGCATCCAGCTCATCCATGGTCATTTCCAGAAGCCGCGGGCCAAGCGCGGGGGAGGCGGCCAGAAGTTTTTCAAAAGCGTTGATCTCAAACCGGCACATGGTGACTTCTGAAGATGCGGTAATGTCATATTGCGCAACACGCGCGCCGGGGCGGCCGATAAAATCACTGGGCAGCAATATCCCCATGATCTGACGACGGCCATCCTCGAGGCCTTGCGAAATCGACGCAACGCCGGAAACCAGTGTTCCCACATGGCTGACAGGTGCGCCGGTATAGGTGATCATCTCTCCCTTGGCGTAGGTGCGATATGTTTTCATGCCGTCAAGAACGGCCAATTCATCAGCCGCGCAACGCGAGCAGATTGCCTGACGCTGGATGGGGCACGCGCCGCAGTCTTTTACCACGGCCATATTCCAGGATGATTCTGCCGGTTTCATTTTATGTCGACAAGTTTGACTTCGATCAAGGTTTTCATTGAACGCACTTTTATTCTACCAGCATGAATTATGTTTCGCAAATTGCTAAAAGCCGCGCTCTTGAAAAAAGAGTTCCGCGCTATACCAGTTACCCGCCGGCAAACCACTTCAACGGATCGGTGAATGCTGATTGCATGGCGGGTTGGCTGGCGGCCACCCCCGCCGCTAGCCGCATTTCTCTTTACGTGCATATACCTTTCTGCCGGAATCTTTGCTGGTTCTGTGCCTGCCGCACGCAAGGCATCAGACGCCGCGTTGATGCGCTTCACCATTATGTCGATGGCCTCAAGGTTGAAATCGATAGGGTTGCGGGCTTGCTTGACCCATCCATTATGGTGAAAAGCCTGCATCTTGGCGGCGGCACGCCAACCCTGTTACCCCCGCCATTGATGATTGAGTTGCTGGAATATCTCAAAACCCGGTTTCGGTTCGTCCAGGATTATGATCTCGCGGTGGAAATAGATCCGACCGAGATTGATCAGGATCGGATGGATGTCCTGATTGACGCCGGATTATCCCGTGCCAGTGTCGGCGTCCAGGATTTCAACCCTCTCATCCAGAAGGCCATCGGTCGGCCGCAGAGTTTCGAGCAGACGAAAGACTGTTTTGACATGCTTCGAAAAGGCCAGGTGAAAAGCATCAATATAGATCTGCTTTATGGTCTGCCGAATCAGACGCCTGCCGGTTTCCGCAATACACTTGAAAAAGTGCTCGCGCTGAACCCTGATCGGGTGGCCATGTTCGGTTATGCCCATGTTCCATGGATGGCCCGCCGCCAGAAACTGATTGATGCCGCTACCCTGCCTTGCGGGGATGCCCGGTATCTTTTGCTCGAAACAGGTCGTCAATTATTTGCCAATCATGGGTATGAGCCGGTTGGTATTGATCATTTCGCCAACCCCCAAGACCAGCTGGTCAAGGCGTCAAGGCAAGGTCAGCTTCGCCGCAATTTTCAGGGTTATACCGATGACCAGTCAAGATATCTGATCGGTCTTGGCGCCTCGGCAATTTCAAGCCTGCCGCAAGGATATGCCCAGAATACCAGCGGCACCCAGGCCTATCTCGAAATGATCAGAGACGGTGCCCTTGCCACAAGCCGCGGCCACAGGTTCAGCGACGAAGATCAGCTGCGTGGCTATGTGATCGAGCAACTGATGTGCCGTTTCCGCATCTCACTTGATGAAATCAGGCAGAGGTTTGGCACCCTGGCAGAACTGCTCTCTTGCGATATCACCCGGAATGCCCGCAAGATCGGTCTTGTTCGCGTTGATGATGGCGACGGCAGGGAGGTCTATGAAATCGCAGAAGAGCCACATTTGACCGCAAGACTGGTCGCCCAATATTTTGATCAGTATGTCGCCCCTGAAAAATCGCACGGCCTGGCGGTCTGAAGAAGCCAGTTGCGCACAAGGTTAGCATTGTAAAGGCACAGATCAGGATGATGTATCCGCAGTACGATCATGGCCGAACGCGCCGCTTGATGAGGGTGGATACCCCGCGCCAGCAGATTCCGGAATGCGGCCGCAACCGGGCTGTTCACATGTTGAGCGACATGGTTGGGCGAATTCGGTGCAAGACGGCAATCCGTACAAATCTGCTCAGCGCGAAATCTGAAACAGGGCATCAGGCATCAGCCCTGTTTTCAGATGACAGGCTGGATTCCGATACCCCCGCCGGCTCCTGCCTGCTGCGCGCATACGAAATCTGCAGGTACATAAACACCAGCATGAAAATGAAAAACGCGGCAAGCACCATCGCAAGATACGTGAATTGTGTAACCATTACTGATCTCCCATAAAAGCAATCAAGACTCCCTCAAGTTAAAGTCGGTCTCTCGCCCTCTCTTTGATCGAGATCAATTTTTGCCGGTAAAATTTATGATTTTCTGGTGTTGCAACCTACAACACATGGAGCATTGCAATGAAAATCGCTGTATTGATATCTGCGGCTCGCGCCTTTCCAGCTGGCCAGATAATCCAGGCCATCAATCTGGCCAAGGAGATTGATACATCAATTACGGGAATCATCACCAGTGAACAGGGTCTTGACTATTACCCCATGGGTGAAGGTGGCATGATTGACGTGGTGCAAGAACGTATCGAAACTGCTGAAAATCAGATCAGGGAATGCGAGGAGGAATTCAGGTCACTGTGCGAGGCCCATGGCATTGCCCAGGAGTGGTACGGGAAGCACGGTTTCATCCGGCATGAATGGCCAGCTCTGTCCCCATATTTTGATCTGGTGGTCGCAACGCCACCTTTTTCTGCCCCCGAATTGGCAAACACGGGTATTTCGGCCGCCATCCAGATTGCCGGTGCAACGAAGATCGGCGGATTTCACCGGCGCTGCGTGATCGCGTGGGATGGCTCCATGGCAGCAGGCCGGGCAGTGCGCGCCGCTCTGCCGCTTCTGCCTCGTTTTGATGAGGTTGATGTCATCACCATTGATGCCAAAAGCCGCTCGCTGCCAACCGATATAGGCAGTTATCTTGCGGCACATGGTATCGAAGCCAGTATAGCAAGCGAAGTCAGCGGCGATGCAACAGTCGCCGAGCTGATCATGGAGCAGGCGAGGCATGCCGATCTTCTGGTGATGGGCGCCTATGGCAGTTCAATGATGATCGAAAAGATCTTTGGTGGTGTCACGGAAACCGTGTTAAGCGAGTGCACAACACCTGTTCTTTTTGCACATTAAAGCCGGCAAGGATGGGTATTCTGTCTCGGAACCCGTTCATCCATCCGGTGTGTATATAATCTGGTGGTTACAGAAACCCTTCGGCATGGCAGGACGTATTGCCCAAGATAGAAATAGATTGTTATTGGGGGTTTCCCTTCAATCTGGCATCATCTGTTCAGATACTAGCAGACAGCGCTGTCATTCCATCTTGTGTCTTCAAAAAGCCGGCCTTTGTAGTGACCGGAAAGGATATTGCTACGTGCCTGATCCCAAGAACGTGCCCAGATATTTGGGTCATGAAGTTCCTGTGTCGGGTCTGCCTTGCTTCTGGCAACAAAACCCGGAAAAGCCGGGCGGCCGGTCGCCTGACCAATAGGGTGGTAGCGCAAATCCATGCTCCATCTCAACCCATCGGAAAGATTGGGCAGAGCCCGATGCACGTTCATCTTGTGGAACAACACCACACCGCCCTTTTTGACAGGAAGAGCCGTAGCCTCACGCCCTTGCATAATGCTGTCTGGAACCTGCGGTTCTGAGGCGATTTTTGAATTGCTGCAATGCGCCTTTGGTCCCTCGCGATGAGAGCCCGGGATGGAGGTGAGGCAGCCGTTTTTCACATTGGCGTCGGTTATCGCCAGCCAGACAGTCAATTGCTGGGTGTCATCGGCTTCTGGCAGCAAGGCGACAATGTCCTGATGCCAGGTGGTGGCGCCAACATTGGAATGACCAGCAAGGTCATGGTGAACAGCCTTTTCAGGTGGTTTCATCCGCATCTGTTGAACAGGGCTTGAATAGATTTCCGGGCCGATGATTGCTTCCACAACATCCAGAATTTTCGGATGACGCATCAGGTTGAAGGCCGCCGGGCCGCTATGCATATGAAATGTTTCTGGATCAATCTCTCCATTCAACAGCGGCAGCGATATGTTGAAGAAACGGTGCAATTCAGGATATTGAGCAATAATCTTTGAATAGCGGGTACCAAAATCCTCATCAACGTGTTCAGTTGAAATCTTGCCTTCGGCGTAGAGGCGGGTTGCCAGTTCATCCAGAAGATTTTCGTATTCGCTTTCTATTTCAACAAGGTCATCGGGATCGATCAGTTGTTCTATTGCTAAAAAACCGTTTTCCTCAAAGGAGGATATCTGATCCCTGGAAAGGGCAGGTGTATCTGATTTCACAGCCATCTGAAAATCTCCATTTTCCTATTCAGAACTTTGTCTATTCCTGATGATGAGGTTGACACCTTTGGCTTCGTATTCATGATCGTGACGTCAGATGCGTTGCGGATCAATCTGGCCACGAGTTTGGCGCCGACCTTGCCAAGGGTCGAGAGCGGAATTATCCCTGGAGGCTGAACAGTCTTCCATGCTGGGGTAATTCATCGTCAATACCAGCAAGCCGCAGGCAATGCCAGGCAAGGGCATGATTTGACGAGGTGACCGGAATATCCAGCTCAGCCTCGATGGCCGCAACATCGGCCGCAATACGCACCGAGGTACAGGATATGAACACTGCATCAACCTCATGGTTTGCGGTGATCCTGGCAATGGCATCTTTCAGGCTGGATGTGTCAATTGCAGCAACGGTCGGGTCATGGGGCTCGTTGAAACTGCCGAAGACCGGAACCTCAAACCCTGCCTCTTCCACCGATTGCTGAACCATTTCATTAACTGGTTTTGCATAGGGGGTCAGCAAGGCAATCCGCCTTGCCCCGAGGGCTCGAAATGCATTGAACGCGGCGAAGGCCGGATTGGTGGTTTTTGCTTCCGGCTTGGCGGCGTTCAGGTTTTCGGCCACCGTCGGTGTGCCGAGCACAATTGATGCCGACGTACAGGCAAAGGCCAATACGTCAAGCCTGTCTCCTGGCAGAATCAATTCGGCCGTTGATGTTATCAATGGCTGCATCGCTCTCAGTGTATCTGGTGTGATATTGGGTGAGTTGGCAATCCGGGCGTGATAGATATCAACACCGGGCAAGGTAATCAGATGCCGCAACTCATGTTCCAGCGTATAGTCGGTTGCGAGCACCACCATGCCTATTCTGGCCCTGGCGCCGATCACCTTGCTTGTCTGGAACGGCAGATGTTCAATATGTTCTGTCTTAACTGGCATAGTTCATCCCCTCGTTTGAATGGGCCATCGGTTTCTGTCCGATCATGTCAGCCATCATCCGCGCACATCCATTTGACATTGTCCAGCCCATGTGACCATGACCGGTATTGATGAAAAGATTGTCGATCGGCGAACGATCAACAATCGGCAGTCCTGTTGGCGTCATGGGACGCAACCCGGCCCAGTATTCAATACCCGAAGCACCCAGTTCATCGCCGAACAGCTCTCTCGCCTTTTTCAGCATGACGTTGAAATCCGCCGGGCTGTGCTGTGTTGAATAGTCGGCTATTTCCGCTGTTGCTGTCAATCGCAGGCGGTTTCCCATCGGGCAATAGGCCAGCAGATTTTCTTCATCGACACCTCCAAGTCTTGGTGGTATCCGGAGATCATCTGCGGCAACGGTCACGGAATAACCTTTCACCGGATAGACCGGCAACTGCACTCCAATCTTTTCAGCAAGAAATGGACTGAACACCCCAAGACACATTACAAAGGCATCACCAGATATCTCGCCCTTGCTGGTGCTGGCTGAAACGACCATGCCGGACTTGCGCCTGATATCATGTATCTCAGCACCATAGAGGAAGCTGCACCCCATCTGGCTACACTTGGCTGCAAGTGCACGGGTGAAGAGATGAGCATCCCCGCTTGCATCTGTCGGAGCATAGAGCCCGCCTGCAATCCTGTCCCCGGCACCCGCCAGACCGGGATCCTTTTCCACAACCTGATCACGGGTAAGTTGATGTACGGTCAGGCCCTGACTGCGCAGGATATCTGCCTTCCGTGTTGCTGCCGCCAGCCGTGACGGATCTCGATAGAAATAGAGCAGCCCGCCAGTTTGGCCGTCATACTCAACTTCCGTTTCGCGGGCGACTTCCTCGAGCATGGATTGCGAATATCGGCAGAGGCGGGCTTTCGTTTGCGTGTTTATGGCGGCACGCTCGGAGTTGCATTCACCCAGAAAAGCCAGCACCCATCGCCATTGCCGCACCGAGATTCGCGGCTTGAAGCGGATGGCCTGGTCATTTCGGAAGAATGATCGCCACATCATGCCAGGTGCCGCAGGCGACCCCCAGGCATAGGCATGGCCAGGGGCAACCAGTCCGGCATTGGCAAAACTGGTGAATTGTGCCGGACCTGTATCACGTTCAATAACCGTGACGTTGTGGCCGTCCTTCAACAACTGATAGGCTGTTGTGATTCCGATGATGCCAGCGCCTAAGACAACAATATGCATCGGATGCCCTGCAATTTTTCACCGCAGAAAAATCATCGCGCGGCGATAAGACCGATTTCAACAGTGAATTGAGGCGCGGCGAGACGTGGCGATTCCACCGCCGCACGGCATGGGGCATTTCCGCCCTTTGCCCATTCATCCCAGACATTGTTCATTTCAGCAAAATCGTCCATGCTGCAAAGCCATATGGTGGCGGTGAGTGCCTTCGATTTATCTGTTCCGGCCAAGGCCAGCAATTCGTCGATCTGATCAAGAATGGCGCGCGTCTGGTCTGCAACCGAAGCGCCAGGTGCCTTCAGGGCAACCTGACCTGCCAGATAGACGGTGTCGTTATGGATCACCATCTGGCTCATACGATCATTGGTTTGAAAACGTTCAATCGACATACCTTACCCCCTTAAATACGCATATGAATCCAACCTAGTCCAAGGTCTCAACCTTGTATACCATTTATTAAGCCGGAAAGATTAAGCTCCCAGTAAAACAGCGGTGGTTACACGCATCTTATGTGGTCGTGGATGCCGGTCATGCGGAAGCCCGGATATCCTTTGGCCGCAACTTCATCGCAATGGGACCTGTATCTATCAAGGCCGCCGGCATAGGGCATGAACACCCGCGGTTTGCCAGGCACGTTCGCGCCCAGATACCAGGAATGGTTGGCTTTGGGCAGAAGTGTCAGGTTGGCGGTATCGGTCACGTGATCGGTCCAGTTCCGCATGGCGTCATCCTCGGCTTCGATCTTGGCAATGCCGCTGGACTCGGCATGTTTCAGCAATGCCGTGATCCAGTCCACATGCTGTTCAATGGATCGCGGCATATTGGTCAGCACCGACGGGCTGCCCGGGCCTGTTATGGTGAACATGTTGGGAAATCCGTGAACACCAAGTCCGAGATAGGTTTTCGGCCCTTCCTTCCATGCTTCGTCAAGCGTGCAGGCATCGCGCCCGACGATCCCCATCTTCAGCAGCGCGCCCGACATGGCATCAAAGCCGGTTGCAAAGACGATGATATCGGCAGGAATATGCGCGCCATCCGCCAGTTTCACGCCATCCTCGTCAAGACAATCGATCGGGTTGGGACGGATATCGACAAGCTCGACATTGTCGCGGTTATACGTTTCAAAATAGTTTGTATCGATCGGCGGGCGTTTTGTGCCGAAGGGATGATCCAGGGGCAGGAGCTTTTCGGCAGTCTCGGCATCATCGACAATGCCGCGAATTTTCGCGCGGATGAAATCCGACATCAGATGATTAGAACGCTCATCCAGGAGGATATCGTCAAAACTTTCACGAAAGCGGAGCCCGCCGATCCGCCAGGCGTCTTCCAGAATGGCATTGCGCTCATCTTCAGGCGTTTCGCATAATTTACGTGGTGGCGCACTCCAGGGATGGCCGTGCCGTGAGATCAGCATCTTCTGGTGCCAGGAGTCAATCTCCTCGCAGAAATTTGGGTGAAAATCCTCCTTTAGCGGCGCGTTACGGGCCGGAACACTGAAATTGGGGGTGCGCTGCAGGACCGTCAGTTTGCACGCTTCAGCGGCAATGACCGGAATAGCCTGAATGCCGGTTGACCCGGTGCCCACCACAACCACCGTCTTGCCTTCAAAATCCACCCCGTCATGCGGCCATTCCCCGGTGTGGTAGATCTCGCCCTTGAACCGCGTGATGCCGTTGATCGATGGCAGATTGGCCGAAGACAAGCACCCGACCGCCGTGATGAGGTATCTGGCTTCGACCTCTAATCCTGAAGTGCATCTGACCTGCCATCTGCCGGAGGCTTCATCCCAGACCGCTTGATCAACCCGTTGATTGAGGTAGATATCTCGCCGCAAATCCAGCTTGTCGGCGCAGAAATTCAGGTAACTGAGGATTTCGGCCTGCCCGGGATAACGTTCGGACCAGCGCCATTCATCCAGCAGGTCCCGGTTAAAATAATAGCAATAGGAATGGCTTTCCGAGTCACACCGGGCACCGGGATAGCGGTTCCAGTACCAGGTCCCGCCAACACCGTCTCCAGCTTCAAGTACTGCTGCATTCATCTCGAGCGTATCACGCAGGCAATGGAGCTGATAGAGCCCGGAGAACCCGGCGCCGACAATCACCGCGTCAAGATGGAGTTTGGTTCCATTCGCAACAGGATGGTTGTGTATCTGCTGGTGGGGGGACGGATCAAGTGACATGAAACACTGGCAACGGGGTTGAAATCACGAAAAAACTATCAGTTGCCGGTCACATAATCAAAGGTTTAAGGCAGATATATGTAATTGCGCGTTATTGATCTCAGCTGAATTAGAAATTTCCCATAAGAAATCACGCATCTTTTCAGCCGAGATGATGATCCTGGCAGGGCTCGAACCTGAACCGTTGCGATTGGGAAATATATAGTGGCGCAATAAGTAAATTAATTATTTCAACACGTTAAGATATAAATTCTTGGATATATTAATGATTTATTCGTTTATTTACCCCCTTTCCCAGACCAGAAAATTCTTCCGTTCATGGAAATTCCGTTGGATTATAATTGGGAATTGTATCTTTCTGACCAGGCCAGATCATGCGTTCAGCAACCAATTCGGATGACACCTACTGGATCGAAATGCCGGATGGCCGCCGGCTTTCGGCACGTGTCTGGTTACCTGAAGACCTGACCCCGCATCCGGTAATCCTCGAATATCTGCCCTATCGGAAACGTGATGGAACAGCACAAAGAGACGCGACCACCCATGCCTGTTTTGTCAAGCGGGGCTATGCCTGCATTCGCGTTGATATAGCCGGCACCGGCGACAGCGAAGGCCGGTTTGACGATGAATATTCCGAGCAGGAACTGAGCGATGGGGAAGCGGTGCTTGCGTGGATTGCAGGGCAGGACTGGTGCAACGGCTCTATCGGGATAATCGGCATCAGCTGGGGCGGGTTCAATGGTCTCCAGCTGGCCTATCGCCGCCCGCCTGCCTTGAAAGCCTTGGTCAGCGTGGCATCCACCACCGACCGGTATGCTGATGATATTCATTATATGGGCGGGTGCCTCTTGAGCGATAACGCCAATTGGGGGGCGACCATGCTTGCCTATCTGTCGCGTCCGGCGGACCCGCTGCTGCGTCCAGACTGGCGAGAAGACTGGATTGCCCGGATGGAAAATCTGCCAGATCTGACGGCGACATGGCTCCGCCATCAGACCCGGGATGCTTATTGGAAACATGGTTCGGTTTGCGAGGACTGGTCACGTATTTCCATTCCTGTTCTGGCCATAACCGGCTGGGCGGATGCCTATGTCAACACGCCTGGATATCTCGTTGAAAACCTCAGGAGTCCGGCCAAGGCACTGATCGGCCCCTGGGAGCATCGCTATCCCCATATATCAAAACTTGGGGCGGCGGACTTCCATTCAGAGGTCCTGAACTGGTTTGATCGCTGGCTCAAAGGTGAGGAGAACGGGATCGACAATATTCCCGATTTTCGAACATTCTGCAAAGAATTCCATGCACCATCCCGAAAGATGGCGCCGCCAAAAGGCCGCTGGATCGCCGAGGCCGAATGGCCATCTCCCAATGTCATGGAGAAGGTTTTCTATATAAACGCCGAAACGCTCGGGCCAGAGGCAGGTACGGGTGAGGTGAAGATCAGCAACCCGGCACATCTCGGGATGGCCAGCGGATATTTCTGCCCCGGGATGAGATTTGATAACGAGTTGGCCGGTGATCAGGCCGAAGATGACGCGCTCTCAACACATTTTGACATGGTGCTGTGCGAAGATATCGAACTAATGGGGCAACCCCGGCTGAAACTGGCTTTTCGTGTTGATCAGCCTGTTGCCCAGATTGTCGCCAGGTTATGTGAAGTGGACAGCAATGGTGTGTCCCAGCGTATTTCGTATCGGCCCTTTAATCTGACGCATTGGGAAAGTCATGAAACACCTTCAGCGCTTGTGCCCGGGCAAACCTATATGGCCGAATTTGTGCTTAATGCCTGCGCCCATCGTCTTAAGGCGGGACATCGGTTAAGGTTGTCGCTTTCCACTTCATACTGGCCGATTGTCTGGCCTGCCCCGAAACCGGTTACCATTACCCTTGATGAAGATGCCGTTGAGCTGACCTTGCCGGTGCGCAAGAGCGAGGATCTGCTTCCGCCTGCCAATCCGGCATCGATTGACCCTGTGGTACCGGACGCTGCGCGGATGCTTCGTTCTGCCGGTGGCTGGGCAAAGGATCATGTTGAACCTGATGGCACGATCGTCCAGGAAAGTTTTGATGATTTTGGCAAATCGGAGGACCTGACCCATGGCATGGTCACGAGCAGTCATGTCCATATGCGATATTCCATCCATCCCGAAAGGCCGGAAAGCGCGGATCTACAGGTCACATGGCGGTTTTCCTACGGGCGGGATCAATGGCAAGTCGAAATAGATACCTCAACGCGTATGACCTGTGATGAGGAGAATTTCTATTTGCATCGAGGGCTGCGCGCAACAGAGGGCGCAGTCAAATCCGAAGTCCTCACCAAGGAATGGATCGAGACCATCCCCCGGGGCCTTCTTTGATTTTGGGAGTTTTTCTGGGTTAGACGGAATTAACCATTTTTTGTCTCATTGAAATAAGAGAAATGTCCGGGCATGACGCCGCCCTTGACCCCAACAATCTGCCCGGTCACAAAACTGGCTTTATCGCTGACAAGAAAAACGGCAAGCCCGTGGATTTTGTCTTGCTCTCCTTATCGTTCCATCGGAAATGGAACTTCTTTTCACGTCATGGATTAGCCGCGGTTCTTGGTTAGCCAGTGATCTACCAGCCTAACGATTTCGTCAAGACTGTCGAGATGTTGCCCTTTCTGCGCGGCAATCAATTGAACCAGTTTGTCGACACGTTCGATATTCTTGGCCCCGCCAGCAAGCGCACGCGCCGCTGATGACGGGCTGCCAAGCGAGAGGGCGGCATTGGCGTATTTTTCAAACGGCACCAGATCGGCCGGGTCACTGCCAAGCGAAATGCACAGATCAACAACCCAGTTATAGATTGCTTCCGACAAGGCAATATCGCCATGCACGGCCTGCTGGATCGGGCGCATTTCGTTGTTGCCGATGCAGCGGTAATTGCCGGCAATCAGCATGGCCCATTTCGCCATGGGGACAAACACGGATTCATGCACTTTCAGTTTCACCGGAATTTCGAACTTGCTGCCGTCATCGGAGGCAAACAGGGCAGCTTCAATATCGGCCTGCAGGCGGTAAAGGATTGCGGTATCTTCATCACCCTTGAAACGTGCGGCCTTGAAGTTGGTTGGCAGGCGCACCTGCAACACATTCAGATTCTCCTCTGGCGGACGGAATGCCTGTGGGTCGGGGCTGCACAGGGTGAATTTAGCAGCATCGAACGCATCCCAGACGGTTGAGTCTGTATAGCATCCCCGAAGCGCGTCAATATCAAGCCCGTGAATGCGGCGCAGAAATACCAGCGGCGGCATGTTCATGATCGACATTGTCGGCACGCTTGATTTGGCAATCTTTTGAAGCAATTCCCCAACTTCAGGGGCTGAATATTGCGGCTCTTGCATTGCCAGCACCGCCAGATCAAAGGCTGCAGGGTCGGCATCCCCCGGCGCACAGGCCGCAAGGTTGCCAGCAAGATCGCGACTACGGATTTCGACAAGACCATCGCGGCCTTTTACTGGAGTGCGAATAATCGCGCCTTCACTGTTGAAAAGGTCAGCTTCGGCCGGGAGACACACCATGGTCGCATTGTGACCAGCCAGAACAATTTTAGTCGCAAGCAAGGATCCGTAGGATGCGCCAAGGATCAAAACATTTAGGGGGGTCATGTGAAGAACTCCTTTTAAAATCAGGTTTTTTGGGTGAACACAGAAACGGTATCAAGCGACAATGAAGGGAGGCGGTTTAACCCAGCGATACGCAATGTCATTTCATCGTGCCAACTCCCTTGGTCATGCGCCATGATCGGGTTGATGAAGTTGACCGAACCGGCATTGGCCCAAATCGGGTTTTCCCCGTCGTTAAATGTGACGATCTCGATTTTTTTGGGCCTTGTGGCGATCTTTTCACCGCCGATTTCATCGAGCCAGGCAGCGCGCGCCTTCATCGAGCGCGCATTTGATACACCCCAAGTTGCCGCCGAACCACTCGTCACGCCAACAAAACTTATTTTCAGTGTCACGTTTTCAGCCTGTGCTGATAATCCGCTGAACCCAATCGTCGCGGTAACGGCAACTGATGCTGCAAGGGGTTTTAATGTCAATAATTTTCCAATCATTTCAACTATCTTCCTTGATGTGTGATTTTTCGTGAAAAACTTTTATTCCAACACAATATGAATTAATGGAGAAAAAATCATAATTTCCGCAACAGTTTTTTCTATATCGTATACAATTTTTATATTAATTGGATATTATTTTAAATCAATTGGATATTATTTGTTGACTAATGCACGTTTATCTTTTGAGATCTTGAGACTCAAAATTATTTTGTACGAAGGGGGACAAAATGAGTAAATCTGAGAGGTTATACAACCCTGATTTGGCACCGACGCCAAGCGAGCAAAAAAATTGGGGTTGGTTTGAAATATTTAATGTCTGGGCAAACGATGTTCAAAGCCTTTTCGGCTACACGCTTGCCGCATCATTGTTTCTGTATTCGGGACTCAATGGCTGGGCTGTGTTTGCAGCGTTGATACTGGCCGGCTTCTTTATTTCCTGGTTGGTCAATCTATCGGGCAAGCCAAGTGTGGAGCACGGCATCCCGTATCCGGTTTTCGCCCGCGTCAGCATGGGCGTTTTCGGGGCAAACTTTCCTGCCATGGCCAGAGGTCTTGTGGCCATGTTCTGGTATGGGGCACAAACCTATGCTGCCTCAACCGCAGTGGCACTGCTGATCACCGGCATAACGGGAATACAAGGCGAAGTCATGTTCCTCGGAATGACCGGGGTGATGTGGGTTTCATTTATCTTTGTCTCTGCATTCCAGGTCTACTTGTTTTGGCATGGCGTGGATCTCATCAAGCGCTTCCTTAATTTTGCCGGCCCGGCGGTGTATCTGGTGATGATTGTTCTGATGATCGCTATATGGGCAAAGGCTGGTGGCGGTCTGCTGTCTGAAGTGGGCACGGTGTTTTCCGGTGGCGCCCGTTCAGGGGAATTTGAAAATCTCAGTTCATTTGGCGCATTTGTAGCGGTGTTTTCCATCATGGTCGGGTATTTTGCCGCCGTCGTGATCAACTTCGGCGACTTCGCACGCTTTGTCAAAAGTGAAGAAGAGATGAGGAAAGGTAATTTATGGGGATTGGTCGGCAATGTCGTGTTCTTCTCATTTATCACGTTGATGATCACTGGGGGAACAATTGCAATTTTCGGTGAATACATAGCTGAGCCGACAGAAATGGTCGCAAAAGTTGATAATATGTTTCTGACCATCGTTGCTGCCTTTGCTTTCTTCGCAGCTACCGTCGGGATCAACATGGTGGCGAATTTCATCCCGCCTGCTTACGACCTGGCCAACCTGCTTCCCAGCAGGATCAATTTCCGAACGGGCGGTCTGATAACTGCCGGTTTTGGTTTCGTAATTGGCGGTTTGTGGGTCGCTGTCATAACGCAGATGGGCCTTTTCCCATTCGTGAACACACTGGGTGCTATCTTGGCGCCGGTATTCGGTATCATGATCGTTGATTACTACATGATCAAAAAGCAGCAGTTGAATATTGATGCCCTGTTTGATGACAGCCCGGAGTCCGAGTACCATTACGATGGAGGATTTAACCGCAAAGCCATCCTGGCTTGGATTATTTCAGGTTACATCGCGGTAGGTTCAGTGTGGCCAAACATTCTTGTGTTCGGCTTGGATGACTTTTTCGCAAACTTGGGCGGCGGCGGTGGATATGCCTGGATAATCGGGGCATCGCTGGGCGCGCTGGTTCACCTGGGTATTTCCAGGAGATAAACACTAAAGCCAAAAATAGAGATATCCTGCCGACCAAGAGGTTGGTGGGCTATCTCATTCAGAAATAAAAGAACAACAGCTAAAATTGATGCTTTGAATGATCACGATCAGGGCAGCAGTCTGCCGCCCAGCGATACACCCATATACACCCCATTCACCCCACCACACATGGCAAAGCGTGCTCAAATGCCCCCACACATATGCAGAACACGGCATTGATTTGGTTTTCCAATAATATAGTCCGTAATTTTCCGGCTGAAATGGTGATCCCGGCAGAACTCGAACCTGCACCCTTGAGTTTGGGAATATATGGCGATAATCACCATCATCTCTTTATCAAGATCACTGATATGTGAACATAAAACGGACGTATATTTATGCATTTCCTTGAATTATGAGTTACGATGAGGCGTATGTATGAATTGCCATACGGAAATCGAAACTGTTCACATATGATAATGGCTCATATCATGGGAAAATTTCTTTGATAAATTTATTGTCATGAGTGGAAATGAAATGAAAACAACCACTACCACTACCAGAGAAGTCAGTTTCAACGAAACTGTTGATCTTATGTTTGATCGTGCAGCGGCCTTGATGGATCTGCCGGACGGCCTTAAAGAAAAAATAAAAATCTGCAATTCCGTATATACAGTCCGTTTTGGGGTCAGGCTGCGCGGCCGCATCGAAACCTTTACAGGTTATCGTGCCGTGCATTCTGAACATCTGGAGCCGGTCAAGGGGGGCATCCGCTTTGCCAGTGTTGTTAATCAAGATGAGGTCGAAGCTCTTGCCGCATTAATGAGCTATAAATGTGCTGTTGTCGAAGTGCCGTTTGGAGGCGCCAAGGGTGGGCTGGTCATTGATCCTTCTCAATATTCGGAAGAAGAGTTGGAAAGGATTACCCGGCGCTTTGCCTTTGAACTTGTTAAACGTGACCTGATACATCCAAGCCAGAATGTTCCCGCGCCGGATATGGGAACAAGTGAACGCGAGATGGCATGGATTGCTGACCAGTATGCCCGAATTCATACAACGGATATCAATGCACGTGCTTGCGTGACAGGAAAACCGATACATGCAGGAGGCATCAATGGGCGCATTGAAGCGACGGGTCGGGGAGTTCAATTCGCCTTGCGAGAATTCTTTCGCCATCCCGAAGATGTGGCTCTCACTGGGCTGAAAGGCGGGTTGGAAGGCAAACGCATGATCGTTCAGGGGTTAGGTAATGTCGGGTATCACGCATCGAGTTTGCTGGCGAAAGAAGATGGTGCATTAATCACGACTGTCATTGAGAGGCAAGGCGCCTTGCATGATCCCAAAGGGCTTGATGTCGAAAATATCAGAGCTTTCATGGACCAGACCGGCAGTATTGTAAACTATCCCCATGCCAGGTTCATTGAAGACGGCCCCTCCATGCTCGAAGCTGAGGCGGATATCCTCATCCCCGCCGCTATGGAAGGGGCTATCCATCAGGGTAACGCTGACCGGATCAGGGTTCCGCTTATAATCGAGGCGGCCAATGGCCCTGTCACTTTCCTTGCGGATGATATCCTGCGCAAGAAGGGTGTTGTGATCATCCCGGATCTTTATGCCAATGCTGGCGGGGTGACGGTATCGTATTTCGAATGGGTCAAAAACCTTACCCATATCCGCTTCGGAAGAATGGAACGTCGACGCGAAGAAATGCGCCATGAAATGCTTATAAGCGAATTGAAACGCCTGACTGCAGATAAAGGTAGCGGTTGGCAGTTGTCTTCTGATTTTATAGATACCTATATGATGGGTGCGGGCGAAATTGAAATGGTGCGTTCTGGTTTAGACGACACCATGCGTGGAGCGTATCAATCAATTCGCGAGATCTGGCGTCGTCGTGATGATGTGGAAAGCCTTCGCACCGCGGCATTCATCCTGGCCATCGACCGTATTGCAACCAGTTATTTGTCCAAAGAATTGTAAGGGAACAAAAGCCTTGAAGCTGGCCCAAACCACCAGATTCGCAGCGCTTGATTTTGAGGCAAAAAATCGTTCAGGTTGATCTGTAATCATACCGTCGACACCCATTTCAATCCTGACGGCGCCGGAAATTGACCAGCCCGGAAATTGACGGGTAATGGAGCAAATGTCGATGTGATGCCGAGCCACCCCATATGCCTTAAAGTTATGCTGCCAGGGCTTATCCTGCCCGCCAGAACCCTAGCCCGCCAAAACCGTTGCAGTTAATTCGCGGCCGACAAGCATCAGACCCGATGCCAGAATGAGCCAGATCAGCAATTGCTGAAAACCCCGATCGGTCAACCGGCGAAAGACAAAGATGCCAAGCTGGGTTCCCATTACCGAAAAGGGAAACGCTATCGCAACAATAAGCCAGATATGAGCATCGATAAGTCCGCGCCAAGCCATCGACGCGAACACCGATCCAAGGACTGCCATGTTAAAGGGCTGGGTTAGTGCCCGACGCTCAGCCTTTGGCCAGTCGTAAAGCGAACACCACATGGTCATTACCGACCCCGACAAACCGCCAATCACCCCAAGAAATCCGCCAAGAAATCCAACCAAACCATCAATCACAGGATAGCGTTTCTGAAGCGTGGGCAGTTTCTTGCTGAAGGTAAAATAGCCGCCATACAGTATCAGCATACAGGCCACCAGAAATTTCAAAATGGTGGCATTGATGGCATCGAGAATAATAAAACCAATAATAATACCCACAAAGGATGGCAGGAGAAACCGTGCCAGTTGCGGCAAGTCAACAGCATGGCGAACTGCATAGAGCCCCTGCAGGCCGCCAACCAGCGACATGATTACAACGGTAATTACCGCATCAAGCGGCGGTAAGGCAGCCAGCCACCAGCCAAGCGCAAACAGACCAGTACCGAACCCGGCCAGCCCGTTGACAAAGCCGCCGGCGAACGCACCTGCAATGATCAGGAATATGACGTCAATACTCATTACGGCATAATCAGGAAAAGCAGTTTTTGGACCATCATATTCTTTCAGGTTTACCGGACCAGGAGGGCAGGACGTGCCAGGCGCCAGCAGCGGGTTGGCACGATATGAACACTACGACGTTAAGTATAATTTTATGAAGCGACAATCCTTTTTCCACCTAGTCTTTCTTCATTTTTTGACCTGATTTTGTGCGCGCCGGAATGGGCTGTAAAAAATATTTAGATATTATTGATATATGTGTGATATATTTGTTGTGTAATGAATTTGTGATCCTGAAGAAAAGACATCGACAGTTCTAAATTCATTATTGGGGGAACTTCTCTGGAGTTTTGAACATTGGCAGAGAAAGCAAAATATGAAGGTTCCAGGACCATCGATGGGTTGGTGGTTACATTTGATGGAACTCCGCTTCAAACATATGCGGATATCAAATCCTTCTGCCCTGCCGGTTTTGAATGGGGATATTACGGAGACGCATCAAAGCAACTGGCATTTGCTCTACTCATGCATCACACCAATGATCAGGCAACGTCACTTTCGCTTGCTGACAGTTTTGCCAGCGAAGTGGTGAGCAATCTCGACAATCACTGGACACTTTTTTCCGAAGAAATTGAGGGTTTCATAAAGACAAGTATTTCCAAGGGATGAATTTATGCAGTCCTGCAGCGTATCCCTTAGGTCAGCAACAGCAGGAAAAGTAAAGGGAGGTAAACATGCTTCAATTAAAATATACCCTAAAACGGGCAATTACCGTTTTCTTTGTAGCGGCATCGCTTTTGACCATGTCTCAGGCATTTGCCGCTGAAGTAAAGTGGAAAATGGCGACAAGCTGGGGAGGCGGTCCGCTGATGGAAATCGGGGCCAAAGCCTTTGCCGACAAGGTTGCTTTCATGAGCAACGGACGTATCGAAATAGAGGTCTTTACCGGCGGCACGCTGGGCAAGGCTCTTAATGTTTCCGAAACGGTTCGCAACGGTATCGCGCAGGTCGGCCATACCTGGATGGGATATGACTGGGGCAAGGACAAGGCCACGGTTGTCTTTGGTGGTTTTGCCGGATCCATGGATTCCGAAAGAATGCTGCACTGGCTTTATGAAGGTGGTGGTACCCAGATGCAGCGCGATTTCCGCATGGAGAAATTCGGCGTGGTATCCATGCCGCTTTTCATCCGGACAGCCGAAGCCTTTCTTCATTCCCGCAAGAAAGTTGAATCCATGGATGATCTGCAGGGGCTCAAGGTCCGCACTGCCGGTGCATGGCTTGAAATCGCCAAGGGAATGGGGGCAGCTCCCGTGACCATGCCGGGAGCCGAGGTCTACACATCGCTTGAACGGGGTACCATTGATGCAACGGAATGGGGCACGCTTTATGAAAATATTTCTCCGGGCTTCCACAAGATCGCCAAGTATGTTGTCATCCCCGGTGTTCACCAGCCTGTCGCGCCATTTGAGCTTGTTATCAACAAGGAGGCCTTCGAAGCACTTTCGGCAGATGATCAGAAACTGATCGAAGAAGCGGCAAAGCTGGTTACCCTCGAAAGCTGGCTTCGCATTGGTCATGAAGATGCAAAAGCGCTGGAATTTTTCCGCTCGCAGGGCAATGAGATCATCGAACTTTCCAAAGATGTTCAGGTGAATGTCAAGAAAGCGGCAATCGAATGGGGCAAGGCCCAGGGCAATGAAAACGAGTGGTTTAAGAAAGCCTATGAAAGTCAACTGGCTTACGAAAACCTGTGGAAAGATGCATCGCGTTACCGCAATGTAGCTACAGCAAACTAAATCTTGATCAGCACCGGCAACAAACAATGCTGCCGGTGCTGCTTTATTGATTTAGACTGAATTCAAATGAAATACTTACTTGCAGGTATAGACAGATTATCGGGAGCCTTCGGCTGGATAGCCGGCCTTCTCATCGTGCCCCTTGTTTTCGCATCAGTGTTTGAGGTGATCTCGCGCTATGTGTTCAATGCGCCGACAATATGGGCTTATGAAATTGGGTATATGGCGACGGGCACGAATTTTTTCCTCGGCATGTCATACGCCTTGCGTGAGCGGGCGCATATCCGCATTGATGTTCTATACAGCCATTTTTCACCGCGCACGCAGTCTCTGGTTGATGCGCTGGGCTATACGTTCCTGATGCTGCCTTTTGTCATCTGGCTGACCTGGCGCCTGGGGCTTTATGCCTATGATGCCTGGATCTGGGGAGAGCGATCGGGGGAATCTGCATGGAACCCGGTCATCTGGCCATATCGGGTTGTCTTTGTTCTCGGCTTTCTGCTGCTTACGCTTCAAAGCCTGGCTGAGTGGTTTCGCAGTTTAATGGTACTGGCTGGCAAGGCGCCACCACGAAACAGTGATTGAGGCGAAGAAGATGGGTGAATATGCAGCTTTATTGATGTTTCCCGCTATCCTGACAGTGTTGTTTATGGGTTTTCCGGTGGCGCTGTCGCTGATGGGGGTTGCGCTTTATTTTGGCCTTTATAACTTCGGCTCTCCCGTCATTTTTCAGTTTGTTGAAAAAGTTTCGGATATCGGCGGCAATTTTATCCTTGCCGCTGTTCCGCTTTTTGTTTTCATGGGATCTATGCTGGAGCGCTCAGGGATTGCCGAGCGACTGTTTGATGCGGTGCATCTCTGGACCAGGCGTCTTCCCGGCGGGCTTGCGATCGGTACGATCATTATGTGCGTAATCTTTGCGGCATCCACAGGCGTTATCGGTGCAACGGAAACGGTTGTCGGGTTGCTTGCGATACCTGTAATGATGAAGCATAAATACAATACGGGGCTTATTTCAGGGACAATCTGTGCTGGTGGTTCGCTGGGGACGATTATCCCGCCATCAGTGGTGGTTGTAATTCTTGGTCCTGTGGCCGATGTGTCCGTGGGAGACCTTTTTGTCGGCATGATATTTCCCGGGTTGATCATGTCGGGATGCTATATTTTATATATTCTGCTCCGCTGCATTATCCGGCCGCAGGACGGATCACCGGCTGATCTGGCGGAAACGGATATACCAATTAAAGATAAATTAATCATAACATTCAAAGCTTTGCTTCCTCCGGTTCTGCTTATCTTTGCGGTGCTTGGATCGATCATGCTGGGGTGGGCTGCGCCGACGGAAGCCGCTGGCATGGGTGCGTTTGGTTCGATCTTGCTGTCCTTTTTCTACGGCACGTTCAGCCTTGCGGTAATTGGAGAGGCGCTCAAGAAAACGGTCAAGGTCACCTGCATGATCATGCTGATTCTGCTCGCTGGCAGCATCTTCTCCGGTGTGTTCATCGCATCAGGGGGTGTTGCGCTCACTTCTGACTTGATAGCCCAATCCAATCTCGGGGCCTGGGGGACATTGTTCCTGTTTCTTGCCATCAGCTTTCTTGCGGGTTTCATCCTTGAATGGATATCCATTCTGCTGATTTTCATCCCCGTATTCATCCCCATCATCGTGTCGTTAGGGTTTGACCCTGTCTGGTTCTGTATTCTGTTTCTCATAGTTATCCAGACAAGTTATCTCACACCACCAATGGCGCCGGCCATTTTCTATCTCAGGGGAATCTCGCCGCCAGAGATCAAGCTCACGGATATGTTCAAGGGCGTCGTACCCTTTATCCTGATGCAGATAGTGACCTTGTTTATCGTCATGCTTTACCCGCAGACAGTACTTTGGTTACCGGAACAACTGCTTGGTTTTAACTGACGCTCAATGGTGTTCCCCGTCGGTATTTTTTGATTGATAATCCTGCAAGAACAAAGTGCTTAAGATGTGCAGATGTCCTTGCAAAGCTGATGTGTGACTGATATATTAGTTCGAAATTAATCATGATTACCCAATCAATGTATTAGGAGCCTGATTCATGAAGGATCGTCAGTTATCTTTCCGGAAAGCCTACAGAGAAAAGATTGTGGGTTGGTATAATGGACCGATACATGTTGTCGTGATCTATGCCATCGGCTTGACGGCAATGTGGATCTACGCACAGCACATCAATGCGCCAAGTTTATGGGAATATCTCATCATCCCGGCGGCATTCCTGATGTGCAATATCTTTGAATGGTTTCTTCATAAATATGTGATGCACCGCCCGCACACGAATCCCGCTCTTCGAGCTGTTTATGAACGGCATACATTGAACCATCATCAGTTCTTCACCGATCATGAAATGAGGTTCAGGGATTCCAAAGACTGGCGTGTTACTTTCTTTCCACCCTATGCGCTGGTGGTGTTCATTCTCATGTCATCTGTCGGGGTCGTAGGGTTGCATGTGATTGCAACGCCGAACGCCGCCTGGCTTTTCATTTCCACCACAACGGCGATGTATCTCATCTATGAATTTATGCATTTCTGCTGTCATGTGGATGAAAACTGGTTTGTGCGCTGGTGTCCCTTTGTGAATACCCTGCGCCGCCACCATACCGCGCATCACAACGACAAGATCATGATGAATGTGAATATGAATCTGACGTTTCCGATTGCTGACTGGCTTTTTGGGACATCGGATCTGGATAGAGGACTTCTCGGTCATATTTTCAATGGATATGACACAAAGCACCTCAAGAAAGACCTTCGCGAAATTCCAAAACGGCCGGATGAGGCGGCCGCCCAGCCAATAGCAGCTGAATGATGCGAAGCCATCGGGGAGTTAATGCTAAATGCCACCACGGATTAAGCTGATCCTGTCCCTTCTGGTAGCTCTGGTTATTGGAGGTTATGGTTTATACGCTATGGATACTTCATCCCCAGGTGTCGGCAAGGTCACACTAGCACTCTCTTTGATGATGATCCTGGCCATCTGGATTTTCCCAGAAACCGGCAAGGTAAAGCGAAAGAAACAACCCTGAATGGTGCCTGCTGAAATTCAAGGCACATACCACATCAGGTAAATCACCAACATATCAAGAAGTGACATCACCAGGGCAATTAGTCCCGGTGATTTGAATGTTTTGTGAAAAACCTCTTCCATCGGTGGCGCATAAAGAAGATTAAGCCCCATGACGGGAACCGCCACATACCATGGAATATAAAGCCAGATGAAACAGACCGTTGAAAAGAGGCAGGCTGTTGCAAGCACTAGCGTTGCAACACCAGGGAGGCGGAATGAGCCATTTGTGTGAGCATCTTCCTGTGCAAGAAATCCGGGCTGAAAGGCACCAGCGGCAAAAACAAAGGAAACAATCGCCATAAACATCCCGATGATGGCAAGGAAAAGCTCCCAATAGGACGGGATGGGGAGGATGAAATCCAAGATCTTCTCCTGAAATTATACAACCAGTTTCAAAAACGCCGCATCAGGGGTGTTGACGGATATTTCCACCCCTTCAGCCCATGCCTGACGCAACGTAAACTTCACCATAGCAAAATATTTTACACACTAATATATCAGTGATATTTTAAGGGTAAATATTAAAATGGACCGTGAAGGGGAAAGCCTATGGCCGAGGACAAGAAGAAAAGAACGATCACTGAAATCAGGGATTCAAAACATACCGGTGAGAAAATGGTCTATATGTCTGTCCCTGACTATACCTCGGCGAAATGGGCGGAGATGGGCGGTGTAGATGTGGCTGTAGTTGGTGATAGCCTTGCGATGATCGCCCATGGCCATGCCAACACCATTCCCGCGACCATGGACATGATGGTAATGCATGCAGCCGCTATCCGGAGGGGCGCGCCAAATACTTTTGTGCTCGGCTGCATGCCGTATCAGAGTTACAACACAATTGACCGCGCTCTGGAGAATGCCACTCGTTTCATGCAGGAGGCAGGTTCTGATGCGGTAAAACCGCAAGGCGGCAAAAGCCAGGCCCATATCCTCAAAGCACTGGTGGATTCCGGCATACCGACCGCATCCCATATCGGACTGACCCCGCATACGGTTGCCATGTTTGGCGGTTTCAAGATACAAGGGCGCACGGCAGAAACAGCGATGAAAATCCTTGAAGATGCCCTGGCCATTGAAGATGCAGGCTGCTTCATGCTTGAATTTGAGGCCGTGCCCGGCCCGATTGCCACAGTCATTTCACAGCAGTTGGAGATACCGACGATTGGTATCGGTGCCGGTAATGGAACAGATGGGCAGATCCTTCTCTGCCACGATCTGCTTGGTGTCTTCACCGATTTCAAACCGAAATTCACCAAGAGATTTGCCAACCTGACCGATGTGGCCGTCAAAGGTGTCTCCCAATATGTTGCAGAAGTGAAGGCTGGCACTTTCCCTGACGAAGATCATACCTATGGTGTTGACGAGAAAGAATTGGACAAGTTCATGACGATGGTTGAAAAAAGGAAACAAACCTAAAATTCAGGCAAGAAAACAATCCATGAGCGACAGAAAAAGAAGTTTATCTCTTGATGCGTATAATCAGATTGAAGAATTGATTGTAACGCAGCAGTTAAAGCCGGGGCAGCTGCTTTCGGAAGCCGAATTGTCAGGCCAGCTTGGCCTGGGCCGGACTCCGATCCGGGAGGCGCTTCAACGGCTGAACTGGGACGGACTCGTAGTCATCATGCCGAGGCGAGGTGTATTGGTGTCGGAGATTGACTACGGAAAACAGATGCTCGTACTTGAAGTGCGCCGCGAAGTCGAAAGGCTGATGGCGGCAAAGGCATCTTTGCGGGCTACCCAGGAAGAACGCAACGAATTTCTGCTTATTGCTGAAAACATGGAAGAGGCGGCAAAAGTCAATGATGGAATAACCTTTATCCGATATGACGGCAGGCTAAACATCCTGCTTGCGGAAGCCTGCCACAATGAATATGCCATGCGCATGAGCCGCATCTGGAACGGGTTGTCCCGCCGTTTCTGGTATCTGCATTATCAACGCGCAGCCGATCTGCCGCTTATTGCCAAACTGCATGCCGAATTAGCTCGGGCAATAACCGAGGGTGATCCTAAACAGGCAGGCAAGGCAAGCGATACTCTCAACGACTATGTGCTGGAATTTACAAAATCTGCCTTTAACTTGCCGTAGTCTTAAAGGGCACGGCCATTTTGATGATGGAGGAAAGATTGCTACCCGAGGAAATTTTATCATACCCGGCAAGAGTGCTCAGCCAAAGCCAGCGGGAACATTACTTTGAACATGGATATATCGGCGTTGACGAACTTGTCCCCGCCGAAACTCTGGCTGAGCTTCAGGCTGTAACGGATGACTTTGTCGAAAAAAGCAAGAGCGTCACGAAAAGCGACGAACGGTTCGATATCGGCCCCGGGCATTCTGCTGTCCAGCCTGTCCTGCGTCGCCTTAAATGTCCTGATTCCGCAAGCGACGTCTATTGGAATTTCGCAACCGGCCTCATGGCAGATGTCGCCGCGGACCTGCTTGGGCCAAACGTCACCTTTCATCATTCAAAACTAAACTTCAAATGGTTTGATGAAAGCGATACGGTAAAATGGCATCAGGATATCCAGTTTTTCCCGCATACAAATTACAACGTGATAACCATCGGGTGCTATCTCAGTGATACCACCATGGAAAACGGGCCTCTTGCTGTTCTCAAAGGATCGCATAATCAGGATCTTTACGATCAGTACGACAAGAATGGCAACTGGACGGGAATGCTCTCGGAAGAAGATGCTGCCGGTATTGACATGAGCCGTGTCGACTATATCACTGGCAAGGCCGGGTCAATCACTGTTCACAATGCGCGGACGCTACATTATTCACCATCGTCCAAATCACCCGTGCCGCGGCCTCTGTTGTTGAACTGCTATGCCTCGGCAGATGCAAAACCATACACAGCGCATCCCCAGCCAACAGAGAACAGCTATAAACTGGTAAGGGGTGAACCTGTTTTATGGGCGCATCATGACCCGAGACCATGCCAGATGCCGCCAGACTGGTCCAAGGGCTATACATCCATCTACGCAGCCCAGGCCGGAGAAAATAAAAGCAACTCATCCGCCTGAACAGTCAATCATCTGGTGGATTTTATGTTTTTCGCTCTCTCTCTGAAAAAGAGAAAGGTCAGGGCATGACGCTGCCGCCATTGACCCCATAAATCTGCCCGGTGACAAAACTGGCTTTATCGCTGGCAAGAAAAACGGCAAGACCAGCAATTTCGTCAGGCTGACCTATTCGTTCCATCGGGATCTGTTCTTCTTTTTCCCGCCATTCAGGTGTCATGTTTTCAAGGTCCAGCATATCGGTGTCCACCGGCCCCGGGGCAATTCCATTGACAAGTATATGCGGCGCAAATTCAAGCGCCCAGGATTTGGTGAGGGCATTGATCGCCCCCTTTGATGCGGCATAAAGCCCGAAACTTTCCCTTCCCAGGAAACCGAGATCAGAGCTGATATTGATGATACGACCTTCCGTGCCATTTGCCTTCATGCGCATCAGAACTTCCCGGCCGGTCAGGAATGTTCCGCGGAGATTTATTGCCATCAGGTGGTCGAATTCGGCCGCACTTGTCTCAATGGTTGGTTTTTCGAGTATAACGCCGGCATTGTTAACCAGAATATCTATCTGGATATTCTGCTTATCAATCACTTGAAAGAAGTCAAGGATTGCCCGTTCATCCGATATCTCGGCTTTGATGGCGGTCACCATATTTCCATGTCTTATAATGTTTTCCCTGGTCTTTTCAGCAGCATCTGGAGAACTGTTATAGGTAAAAACGATATCAGCACCTGCTTCAGCCATAGCCATGGCGATGGCTCTGCCAATACCGCGTGAGGCCCCTGTTATCAGCGCAGTTTTTCCCTTAAGGCTGATTTTCATCCCAGCACCTCACCACGATCGACATTGATAGCCTGTCCGGTAATATTGGCGGCGTAATCAGATGCCAGAAAAAGATAAGTCTGGCTGACATCTTCCGGTTTCATCAATCCGTCAAGAGACTGGGCGTCGACAATTTCCTTTAAGAGATCGGTTTCAGTTGTCTGAATTTTTTCCGACATCCATTTAAGTGATTTCATGGCGGCTTCGGTTTCCACCCAACCGGGGCATACGGCGTTGACGCGAATTCCAGCAGGCCCCAGTTCTTTTGAAAGAGAGCGCATGAAACCGATATTGGCGTGCTTGGACGCGCAATAGGCGCTGAACTCTGCTACGGCTGTTTTCCCCCAGATGGAGGAGGTAATGATAATGCTCCCGCCCTTAGGTATTTTGGGGATGGCCGCATTGCTGACATAAAACGTACCCAGAACGTTGATGGATATAATGCGCTCAAAATCAGCAATGGTGCTGCTATCCCGGCTGGTAATCGGGGTTGGCTTTTCAAGGCCCGCATTATTGACCAGCACATCAATCTGATCGATTTCGCCAAGGATATCCTCCACCTCATCCTTACGGCTGATATCGCATTGATAGGATTTAACGCGGCATCCCTCTATCGACGACAATTTCTCTCCGGCGCTGAAGATGCCTTTACCGCTGGACAGAATATGCACCTCGGCGCAATGGCGCGCAAATGCCTCGGCTACGCCATAGCCTATCCCGCGCGAGGCACCTGTAACAACTACGGACTTATTGGTGAAATCAAACCCTGATGACATGAAATCTCTTTATGCTCTCCCTGCTCACGCATGCGCCTGTGATCGCATCAATCGCATCAATTCCTGTTCAGCCATTTTATAGCCTTTTTCCGAAAGAATATCTTCCTTGCGGATGAACCTTTTGTTTTTTTTGAACGATATTGGCATATCGCTGATGATGTTGGCCGGCCTTTTTGAAAAAAAGATGATACGGTCGCCGAGAAAAAGTGCCTCTCCCAGGTCATGGGTGACAAGAATAATGGTTGTCTTGGTGGATTGGGCGATCGAAATCAGCAATTCCTGCATATTCCAGCGTGTTTCGGCATCGAGTGCACCGAAAGGTTCATCCATCAAGAGCAATTCAGGCTCATTTGCCAGAGTACGGGCGATGGCAACACGCTGTTTCATACCGCCGGAAAGCTGTTTGGGATAGGCATTCCTGAAATCCTTTAACCCAACCAATTCAAGATAATATTCAACACGTTCCTTGCGGATGGCCGCATCAACCTTGTTGAGTTTCATTCCGTACTCGATGTTTTTTGATACCGTCAGCCACTCAAAAGATGTGTAACTTTGAAAGACCATGCCTCGTTTTCGGGAAGGACCATCCACCATCTGATCCCCATGGATGATCTGGCCGCTGCTAGGTATCTCCAAACCTGCAATCATTCTCAGAACGGTGGATTTACCGCAACCCGACGGTCCAAGAAGAACAGTGAGTTCATTCTCCATAACATGGAAACTGACCCCCTTTACAGCTTCAACGGGGTGGGCTGAGTTCTGGTCAAAGACTTTATGCAGGTCTTCTATCCGAAGAATGGTATTTTTGTCTGAAACAGCTGATCTTTTTGAAACGGGTTTCATTTCGATATTTTCCCTAAATCAGGTTTCAGCCCAGTTAGTAAAGATAGGCAAAGAGCTTTCGGTGAAGAAAACGAAACAGCAGATCAAAGATCAAACCCAGCGCCCCGATGATCATAATGCCTGCCATGATTTCATCCGTGTGCAAAAACCGTCTGGCCCGCATCATCATCGCGCCAATACCTGTAGTCGAGGCGACGATTTCTGCTATCACCAGATAGGTCCATGTTACCGCCAGCATCTGACGCATGGAAACAACGATGTCTGGCAGAACAGCCGGAATGACAACAGTGTGGATCAATTGCCTTCTGGTCGCCCCCAGCGTCGCTGCCGTTTCCAGCAATTCAAGTTTCACTTTTTTCGTGTAATCCATCACCATGGTGATGAGAAAGAACACCACTCCTATAAAAAGCAAGGCAAGTTTGGGGGTCTCTCCAGTGCCAAACCACATCAGCAGCACCGGTATGAAGGAAGGGGCAGGCAGATACCGCCAGGCGGATACAAATGGATTGAAAAAAGATTCAACAGCATGGGAGTATCCCATCATGATACCCAGCGGTACAGCCACGACAGAAGCCAGGAAAAAGCTGATGATCACCCGCCATATACTGTGCAAAATGTCTTCGGCAAAACTACGCTCGAAAATTAACTCACGCAGAGCTTCCAGCACATCAACCGGGCCAGGCACAAGTAATGGGTTAACCCAACCCATGCTTGATGATATCTGCCAGAGGCCAAAGAAAATACCCCAGATCGAGATGCCCAGATAAATGCTGGTCATCCGTTTGACCGGCTTTCTGATCTCTAGCTTTTTTTTCGTTTCGCTCATGGCGGAGGTTCGGTTTTTTGGTCTGGTCGGATCTGCTTGATAAACATGGGTTAGAGGCAGCACCAGTGATGCTGCCTCTAATCGAAACGGCATTTATCTGGCGGAGATGGACTGCCTGTAGCCTTGCTTGACGAGATCACCCATCAGGCTGCAGTCAATGCCTTTGCCGGCATCATGGGACTTGCTCATCAGCCCAAGCTTGATCCACCATTCATTGGTCAGGGATACAACATCCTTCATCGAGCCATTAGGCAGGCCAAACGGGGGATTTCCATCAAGCACCCCGCAGACACGGGCAGATTCATTGAAATCATACATGTAGATGCCGCCGTCGAAAAACTTGCCATTGGTTCCGATGACATAGCCGATATCTTCGGCGGGCCATTGCAGATAATCGGCAAAGAGCTGGTTAACTTCTTCGGTGTTGTCATGCCAATACTGCACGGCATCCCAGCGGGCCTTGAGCATATCAACCGCAACTGCTCTCCGCTGGCTGATGAAATTGGTGTTCATATACATCACATCCATGAAGATGCCTGTCTTGAGCATGTCTGGATCAGCAGTGTTGATCACGCTTTTTGTGCCAGGGCGGCTTTCAATAACCTTGCTGATCCACGGCTCATACATGTAGGCCGCCGCCAGATCACCTGACATCATGGGACCGACCGCTTCGTCAGCGTTAAGGTTCACCCAGCTCACGTCATCAGGTGAGATTCCGTTTTTATCCAGGAATAACCCCATCAGGAGATGGCCGATATAGGCTTGAGGTGCGGATACCTTCTGCCCTTTCAACGCGCCGATATCCTGATCCGGGGAAAGGATGATATGGTCAACACCATAAGACGGGTTCAAAAAGGCCACATTGGCAACGGGCGTGTTGCTGTCAATGGTCAATGGCGTGTAATCTCCTGTGCAGAGATAGATATCTATCTGGCCGGCTGCAAGAGCGGAGTGCCCCCCAATCGGATCTTCGAAAATTGTAAGATTAAGGTCATAATCAGGGGCAAGATTTTTTTGCCGTACGACTTCATACATGGCATAGCCCGGCCATGAAACGCATATCCCGATATTGACATTTTCCTTGGCTGCCGCCTGAAAATTTACACTTAAAACAGCACCAAGCGTGGCCAGGGTTGCGAGTATCATTTTTGCCAATTTCATTTCTTCCTCCCGAAATAAATTTACTATTTCTAATATTATAATCAAATAATAAGCTGTGGTTGTCTATCACTGTTTTTGAACGTCTAAATTATCTGAAATAAAATTCAGAAGCCGGGATTGACGAAAGAATACCTCAATTCCCAGCGTACTTGCAGGGCTGAAATACCTTCTCGATTTGCCAGAAGATATCCTCAACTTCCCAACTTGGGTGGTGATCCCGGCAGGACTCGAACCTGCTACCTTGAGATTAGGAATCTCACGCTCTATCCTGATGAGCTACGGGACCACAAGGCATGTGATACCACATCCCATCCCTTTTGTTGAGGCATGAATACCAATCTTTTGCCTCGATCCGTTTTTACGCATTCCCTTGATGCATTTATCAGGTGGCGGGCTGACCGGATTGGCGGGCTGTCTTGCGAGCCGTGCTCCTAGCGCTGGGGGATGATCTCATAGCCCACCTCTTCAGGTTCGTCATCAACCATTTCAGCAGGAAAGCCGGGCGCGCGGATATCGAGCCCGGTTGCATCTTCAAGCCGTCTGATAATATTCGGTGACCATTCCCTTGCCCCATATCTGGCCATGCCATCCTTGAAGATCTCGATCAGAAGGGGGGAGACGTCAAGCGGCACGTTTGAGCGTTCGGCGATCTCCTGAAAGAGGCCGATATCCTTGAGCACCAGATCCATGGTGAAGTTGATATCACGGCTGCCATTCAGGATGACCTGGCTTTCCGTTTCATGGACAAAGGAGTTTCCAGATGAAATCCGGATTGCTTCAAACGTGGTGTTAAGATCCATGCCGGCAGCCTTCATCGTCACCAGCGCTTCGGTGCAGGTGATCAGATTGGCGGTGGCGAGGTAGTTGGTCATCACCTTGAGTATCGATGCAGAACCGAGAGGGCCGGTATGCAGGATGCGGCGCCCCATGACGGTGAGAACAGGCAGAATCCGCTCAAACACGTCGCGGTCGCAACCGGCGAAAATGGCGATATTTCCGGTTGCCGCCCGGTGGCAGCCGCCCGAAACAGGGCAGTCGACCGCAGCGCCGCCTCTTTCCGCCACAAGAGCCCCAAGCCGGCGAACTTCAGCCTCATCGGTGGTGCTCATCTCTGCCCAGATCTTGCCAGGCGCGAGTCCGGCCAGGATTCCGTCTTCGTCTTCCATCACCCGGGCGCTGGCCGCAGGCGAGGGCAGGCAGGTGATGATCATATCACAGGTTTCGGCCAATTCCTTAGGGCTTTCGGCCCATCCTGCCCCTTTTTCAAGCAGCGAAGTGGCCGCGTCTTTGTCGAGATCCCTGACCGTTACATTGAGCCCGTTGCGAACAAGGCTTCCCGCCAGTTTACCGCCAACATTGCCAAGACCAATAAATCCGATGCGCATGGTGCACTCCCCAGGTTTTCCTCATCGAAGAGTGATCCCAAATTCATCCATCGGGCAAGAAAAATTTCAGTTCTGGCGTGAATAAAGCTGGTTCAGTCTGTCTTCAAAATCCCGCCAGATGATATGGCGTCTGGGCTTAAGCGTCGGTGTCAGTCGCTTGTTGTCAATCGTAAAGCCGTCCCGATCGATGATAAACCGGCGCACCCGTTCACTTGCGGCAAGGCGGGAGTTCGCCGTGTCGATATCACTCTGGATATATTTGGTGATCTTGTCGGGCTTTTTTGCGGCGTGATCAAGGCAGAGCTGGCTTGGCACGACTACCGCCACCAGCCAGGGCCGTCGGTCACCGAACACCATCGCCTGTTCGATGTATGGCTGGGCGAGAAGGCGGCTTTCCACTCGTCCGGGAGACACGTTTTCACCCCCGGAATTGACGATGATGTCCTTCTTGCGGCCGGTGATGGTGATGAAACCGTCCCCGTCGATTTCAGCAATATCGCCGGTATGAAGCCAGCCGTCTTTCAGCACTTTGGCGGTTTCCTCGGGTTGTCCCCAGTATCCCTGCATGACGAGGGGCCCGCGAACAAGGAGCTCGCCGGATTTGCTGCGCCTGACCTCAACGCCTTCAAGCGGCCGCCCGACGCTCTGGATACGGATATCGTCCGTTCCGTTTGAGCTGATCACAGGGGAAGCCTCGGTTTGGCCGTATCCTTGTACAAGCCGGATGCCAAGGGCGAGGAAGAAGCGGCCCACGGCGGGTGACAGGGCAGCCCCGCCTGAGACGATGATCCTCAGTCTGCCGCCAAGTTGCCTTGCAACGGCACGCCGGACCAGCACGGTCAGGAACAGGTCAAGCAGCATCTCCCCAGGCGAAAGCCTGTCCTTCTGCTCTTTTTTGCGGCCAAGACGAAGCGTCAGGGCGAGAAGGTTTTCAGCCATTCTTCCCCGGCCTTTGGCGCTGCTGCGAATACGGTCATGCAAGAGCTCGCATAATCTGGGCACGGCGGTCATCATGGTGGGCCGCGCCTCACGAAGGGCCTGGGCGATATGTTCCGGCGTCGGTAGATGATAGATTTCCGCTGCCACCAGTATCGCGAAATAAAGCCCGATCGTGTGTTCATACGCATGGCTCAACGGTAAAAGGGAAAGGAAAACCTCCCTGCCTTCCCGCACCATGGGAAACCTCTCGCGGGCGGCGGTGATATTGCCGAGAATCGACCGATGGCTGAGCATGACACCCTTGGGCTGATCATCGCTGCCGGATGTGTAGATGATGCAGGCCAGATTATCAGGCTCAAGGGTTGAGATCATGGCATCGATATCAGCAGGGAAACGTTTGCCATCGGCAATCAGATTATCCCAGGAGATAATGGCAAGCCCGGCTGGCTGATGGATGGTCTTGGAGCTTTCGATGAGCACCAGAAGCCGGCAGGAAGGGGCCTGTTCGGCTGCCACCTCCGCAACCGATGCCAGTTTCCGGGTCGAGCAGATAATCGCCACCGCCCCGCTGTCATTGATCAGGTGAAGGTGATCGTCAATCGTGTAGCTGGTATAGGCAGGAACGGTCACCGCGCCGATAGACATGATTGCAAGATCAGCGATGACCCATTCGAGCCGGTTTTCCGAATTGATGATGACACGGTCCCCGGCATTGACTCCGCGGGCAAGCAGGCCGGAGGCAATATGTCTCACCTCTTTTGCCACCTCGCCGTAACTGATGCCGATCCAGCCGCCCATATGGCGATTCCAGATGAACTTGCCAGGCCCCATCCGGGTTGAAATGCGCAGAAACATTGCAGGGAGGGATCGATCCTCTGGAAAGAGCGTGGAAGGGTTCATTCTGTTCATGGCATGCCTTTTTCCCTATTAAGGAGGAAAGAAAAGACGCTGGCAAGCCTTGAGCCTTGAAACCATATGATTGATAATCACCCCAAGGGCCGGTCAGGGATATTGCTTTATCCTCTATCGGCCTTATATCTCAAGTGTCCCATCTGATATGTGTGAGCCATGCCTGACAGTCTTCCCCATTGGTCCCTAGATGATCTTTATGTTTCTCCCGATGCGCCAGAACTTGCGCATGATCGCGTCAGTTGCGAGGCCGCATCCCTTGATCTTGCAGGAAACTGGGAAGGCAAGCTCGGCAGTGCCACCGGAGATGAACTCGCCGCCGTAATCGAGACATATGAGAGCATTTGCGAGAAACTCGGCCGGATGACAAGCTTTGCCGATCTCGCCTTTGCCGCCGACATGACCGATCCCGCGGTTGGCCAGAAAGCACAGATGATGCGTGAGGCCGAAAGCGAGATCAGCGCCAGGCTTGTCTTTGTCGAGCTTGAACTGGCGGCGATTGATGATGCCCGGATGGAGGAGCTTTATGCCGAAAGTGCGCGTCTTGCCTCCTGGCAGCCCTGGCTTCGGCAGGTTCGTGCTTTCCGGCCGCATCAGCTTTCAAATGAAATGGAAACCCTGCTGCTTGAACGCCAGCCTTCCGGCCGGGCTGCCTGGATCCGTCTTTTTGACGAAACCGCCGCCGGACTTCGTTTTCCCGTTGGCGACCGGGAGGTGAGCGAAGCCGAAATCCTCGACATGATGACGGATCCCGACCCCGAGATCAGGCGCGAGGCCGGGCTCAGCCGGTCCAATGTTCTTGACAAGAACAAGAGGCTGATGGCGCTTATCCTCAACACCATTGCCAAGGAGAAGAGCGTCGATGACAAATGGCGCAAGTTTCCGCGGCCGGTGTCTTCGCGCAATCTGGCCAATGATGTCGAGGATGACGTCGTCGATGCCCTGGCCCGGACCGTGACAGACCGCATGCCGGATCTGACCCACCGCTACTACCGGCTCAAGGCAGACTGGATGGGCATGGATACTCTGCCCTGGTGGGATCGCAATGCCCCTGTTCCCGGGGAGGATACGCGGGAATTTTCATGGGACAGGGCCAGATCGATCGTTCTTGAGGCCTTTGGCGAGTTTGATCCGGGCATGGCCGAAGTGGCGGGCTGGTTCTTTGACCGGAAATGGATTGATGCGCCACAGCGTCCCGGCAAGGCCTCTGGTGCCTTCAGCCATCCGACGGTGCCGTCGGCGCATCCCTATATTCTCATGAATTACAGCGGGCAGGTGCGGGATGTGATGACGCTGGCCCATGAACTTGGTCACGGGGTGCATCAGGTACTGGCAGCGCCAAAAGGTCATCTGATGTGCTCAAGCCCGCTGACGCTGGCCGAAACAGCTTCGGTATTTGGTGAAATGCTGGTCTTCCGGAAACTCATCGATACAGCTGAAGATCCGATCCAGCGGCGTGCCCTGCTGGCAGGCAAGATCGAGGATATGCTGAATACGGTTGTTCGCCAGATCGGCTTTCACAATTTCGAGACACGCCTTCATGATCAGCGTCGGCAAGGCGAGATGACCCCGGATCAGATTTCCGATATCTGGATGGAAACCCAGGCCATGGCTCTTGGCCCGGCGATCACGATGGACGAAAGCTATCGGCCGATCTGGGGATTCATTCCTCATTTCGTTCATGTGCCTTTCTATGTCTATGCCTATGCTTTCGGGGATTGCCTGGTGAACGCGTTGTGGCAGGTCTATCAGCAAGCCGATACCGCCGAGGCCAGAGAGACGTTTGTGGCAAATTATCTCGCACTGCTGCGGGCTGGCGGGACCGATCGCCATGATGCGGCGCTGGCGCCGTTCGGGCTGGATGCACGGCAGGCAACCTTCTGGTCACTTGGGCTCGACATGCTCGCCGGGATGATCGACAGCCTGGCCGAAGATCTTGCCGCTGATGGTATTGGGGAGGTGTAGATGAGCGATGATCAGTCCGGCATGGGTGGCCGTATTCGCCGCTACGCCAAAGTTACGGGAACCATGGGAAATCTGGCGATGAAAATCGCCGGTGAGCGCTATCTCGGGATCAAGGTTGACCGGGAAAGTCACGCCACCGAATTGCGCGATGCGCTGGGCGGGCTCAAGGGCCCGCTCATGAAAGTCGCCCAGATACTGGCGACCATTCCCGAAGCCCTGCCCCGGGAATACGCCGAAGAACTGGCCAATCTCCAGACAGATGCGCCGTCGATGGGCTGGCTTTTCGTCAAGCGCCGGATGGCAACCGAACTGGGATCGGACTGGCAGTCCAGATTTGCCAATTTTGAAAAACAGGCCGCGGCGGCCGCGTCGCTCGGCCAGGTGCACCGGGCCACCGGTCATGATGGCACCGCCTATGCCTGCAAGCTGCAATATCCGGACATGCGCTCTGCCGTTGAAGCGGATTTGCGTCAGCTCAAACTGATTTTCTCGCTCTACGAACGCTACGACAAGGCAATCTCAACAGGTGAGATTCACGCCGAACTCGCTGAAAGGCTTGAAGAAGAGCTTGATTACGCGCGCGAGACCGCAAACATGAAGCTCTATCATCTGATGCTCAAGGATGAAACCGGGGCCAATGTGCCTGAACCCGTGCCGGAACTCTCTACAGAGCGGCTTCTGACCATGACCTGGGTTGAAGGACAGAAACTGAAAGACTATATCGCCGCCACCGAAGATCAGGATGAACGCAACGCCGTTGCCATCAATATGTTTCGAACATGGTATGTGCCTTTCTATTATTATGGGGTGATCCATGGTGATCCGCATCCGGGCAATTACACCATCGCCCCGGATCGGTCGGTCAACCTTCTGGATTATGGTTGTATCAGACTGTTCCGGCCGGATTTTGTCGCCGGCGTCATTGATCTTTATCACGCGCTAAGGAATGGGGATACGGATCTGGCGGTTCAGGCCTATGAGAAATGGGGGTTTGCCGGGCTTGACCGGGAGGCCATCGATATTCTCAATATCTGGGCGAAATTCATCTACACGCCGCTTCTCGAGGACCGGGCAAGACCGATACAGGAAATGCGGACAGGCAACCAGGGACGTGAGGTTGCCATGAAAGTCTATGATGAGCTGAAAAGGATCGGCGGTGTGCAGCCGCCCCGGGAATTCGTGCTCATGGATCGGGCCGCGATCGGACTTGGCTCGGTTTTCATGCACCTGAAAGCAGAGGTCAACTGGCATCAACTGTTTGAAGGATTAATTGACGCATTTGACGCAAAAGACCTTGCAAAGCGTCAGCGTGATGCGGCATCTTTGTGTGGAATTCCTGAGACGGTCTATTCGCATGGGTAGTCTTCGGGTGTGTTTGAAAAACGAACGGTGCCTTGCCGCCGTGGATATTGATATCGGAGCGATGTGATGCGGATAGGTGCCCCCAAGGAGATCATGGCAGGTGAAGCGCGGGTTGCCATGACGCCGGATTCGGCGCGTCAGCTTCAGAAACTGGGTCATGACTGCTTTATCGAGGCTGGCGCAGGCGAAGCGGCGCGGTTTTCAGATGCGTCCTATGCGGAAGCTGGCGTGACAGTGGTGGAGTCGGCGAAGGATCTTTTCGCCAAGGTCGACGTGGTGGCCAAGGTCCGCCCCACCACCACCGATGAGCTCAAACTGCTGAAAAAGGGCCAGACTCTCATCGGATTTTTCAACCCGGCGGGTGATGCGGCGGCACTCGAGCAGGCCAGGAAACAGGGCATCAATGTCATTGCCATGGAAATGGTGCCGCGGATTTCCCGGGCCCAGAAGATGGACGCGCTCTCCTCCATGGCGAATATTGCAGGCTACCGTGCGGTTATCGAAGCTGGCAACAATTTCGGCCGGTTCTTCACCGGTCAGGTCACGGCCGCGGGCAAGGTGCCGCCTGCCAAGGTGCTTGTTATTGGTGCCGGCGTGGCCGGGCTTGCCGCGATTGGGACAGCGCAGTCTCTCGGGGCGATTGTCCGTGCCTTTGATGTCCGGCCTGAAGTGGCCGAACAGATCGAATCCATGGGCGCGGAATTTCTCTTCCTTGATTTCGAGGACAGCCAGGATGGCGCGGCCTCCGGCGGTTACGCAGCCCCGTCCAGCCCTGAATTTCGTGAAAAGCAGCTGGCGCTCTTTCGTGAACAGGCCCCGGAAATTGACATTGTCATCACCACGGCCTTGATCCCGAACAGGGACGCGCCTGAACTCTGGACGCCTGATATGGTGGCCGCGATGAAGCCAGGATCGGTGATCGTCGATCTGGCAGCCGAAAAGGGCGGCAACTGTAAACTCACCGTTGCCGATCAAAAGATCATCACGGATAACGAGGTGACCATCATCGGCTATACGGACTTCCCGTCACGGATGGCCACCCAGGCCTCCACGCTCTATGCCACGAATATCCGGCATATGGTGTCGGATCTTACACCTGGGAAAGATGGCGTCCTGGTCCATGATATGGAAGATGACGTCATCCGCGGGGCCACGGTGACCTTCGCAGGAGAGATCACCTATCCGCCGCCGCCGCCGAAAGTTCAGGCAATTGCCTCAAAGAAACCGGAAAAAACACCCCAGAAGACACCCGAAGAGATCGCCGCCGAAGAAGCGGCCGCCATGGCCCGGGCCGGACGTCAGCAGGCAGGATTGCTTGTTCTGGGCGGTCTTCTGATGGCCCTGATCGGCATCTATGCACCGCCAAGTTTCATGCAGCATTTCATTGTCTTCGTGCTGGCGGTCTTCGTGGGCTTTCAGGTGATCTGGGGGGTGGCGCATTCGCTGCATACGCCGCTGATGGCGGTAACAAATGCGATTTCGGGGATCATCATTCTCGGCGCATTGCTGCAGCTTGATACAGGAAATTCGGTTGTCACGGCACTGGCGGCCATATCGGTGCTGATCGCAACGATCAATATTGTTGGCGGGTTCATGGTGACGCGCCGCATGCTTCAGATGTTCAAGAAGTCCTAAGGCGGGGGTGTAGATATGGTTTTTGGTATTCAGGCCGCCGCGTATATTTCGGCAACAGTTCTTTTTATTCTGTCTCTTGGCGGGTTGTCCAATCAGGAAAGCGCCAAACGCGCGGTGTGGTACGGCATTATCGGGATGACCATAGCCGTGCTTGCAACCGTGGCTGGCCCATCGGTACCGTTGAGCATGGTGCTGATTGGGGCGATCGTCATCGGAACGATCATCGGGGCTGTTGTCGCCATGCGGGTGGAGATGACCGGCATGCCGCAACTGGTGGCGGCGCTGCATTCCTTCGTCGGTCTTGCCGCTGTCTTCATCGGGATCAATTCTGATCTGACGGTGCATGATTTTGCAAGCCAGGCCGAGCGGATCATCCATGAAGTGGAAATCTTCCTCGGGGTGTTCATCGGTGCGGTGACCTTCACCGGCTCGATCATTGCCTATGGGAAACTTGCTGGCAGGATTGATGGTAAGGCGCTGATCCTGCCTGGCCGAAATCTTCTCAATATTGCACTTGTTGTGGTGTCGCTTGTTCTCATGGTCATGTATATGAACCATGCCGGATCATGGACGCTATATGTCATGACGGCCCTTGCGCTTGTGCTTGGTGTGCATCTGGTCATGGCGATTGGCGGCGCGGATATGCCGGTGGTTGTCTCGATGCTCAATTCCTATTCGGGCTGGGCGGCGGCGGCGACAGGCTTCCTGCTTGGCAATGATCTCCTGATCGTTACCGGGGCACTGGTAGGCTCTTCCGGCGCGATCCTTTCCTACATCATGTGCAAGGCCATGAACCGCCATTTCGTGTCGGTCATCCTTGGCGGATGGGGAGATGCCAAAGGGCCTGCCATGGAAATTGAAGGTGAGCAGATCGCCATCGACGCCGATGGTGTTGTGGCGGCGCTTGATGACGCCGACAGCATCATCATCGTGCCCGGCTACGGGATGGCCGTGGCCCAGGCCCAGCAGTCGATCTCCGAGCTAACACGGCGGCTGAGGGCGCAAGGCAAGAACGTTCGCTTTGCCATTCATCCGGTGGCAGGGCGTCTGCCCGGGCACATGAACGTGCTGCTCGCCGAGGCCAAGGTGCCTTATGATATCGTCCTTGAAATGGACGAAATCAACGAGGATTTCCCGAATACCGATGTGGTGATCGTGGTGGGATCGAACGATATCGTCAATCCGGCCGCCCAGGAAGATCCCAATTCCCCGATTGCCGGAATGCCGGTTCTGGAAGTCTGGAAGGCAAAGCAGGTCTTTGTGTCCAAACGTGGACAGGGCACGGGATATTCCGGGATTGAGAACCCGCTTTTCTTCAAGGAAAATACACGCATGTTCTATGGCGATGCCAAGGCCAGCGTCGATAATCTGCTCTCACAGATATCCTAAGCCTAAAGAAGTCAAATTAAAGAAGGCGAGGGAGACCTCGCCTTTTTCCTCTTCAGGTTTCGGGTCGGGCGGGGTGACGGAAGGTTCAGGCCATTTCCTCGCCGCGGCGCGTCAGCATGCTCATTGAAATCCGGTCTTCAACTTCGAAGCCAAGGCTTTCGTAATACCGCCTCAAGGCCATGTTGTTGCCTCGAACCTGGAGGTTGACCTTGACCGCCCCCATGTCTTCAAGTTTGGCGATGGCCGCATCAATCAACTCCTTGCCATACCCTTTGGCGCGATGGGCCGGGTCCACCGCCATGGCGTTTATCCAGCCGCGATGGCCGTCATAGCCAGCCATGACCGCGGCAACGATACGTCCCTTATCTTCGCCAACCAGCAGACCTTCGGCCTGAAAGGATTTTTTTTGCGCAAGCATGGCTTTGGGCTCGTTCCAGGGGGGATCATCCGGAAATACACGTTTCCAGAGCGCGCATACCGCCTCTTCATCGCTGTCATCGTAGCTTCGTATATGGATCGAATCAGTCATGATCGTAAGTATAAGGCCGAAATCGCAAATTCCGAAAAAGAAAAAGCCACCCGGGGGGTGGCTTCATCCGACAGTTTTACAAAACCTGATGTGGAGAATTCCAGGAAACTAGAATCCTTCACGTTCCATGCGCTTGCGCATGAGCTTGCGAACACGGCGGGTTGATTCGGCGGCTTCCCGGGCGCGACGCTCCGATGGCTTTTCATAGGAACGACGGTTTTTCATCTCACGGAAAAGTCCTTCGCGCTGCATTTTCTTTTTCAATACGCGCAGGGCCTGATCAACATTATTGTCCCGAACGGTTACGAACACTGGCTTTCACATCCTTTCAGATGGATAAATGGTTATGGCCTTGTGGCCGGAAGCGCCTCTTATACCATACTTGATCTGGATGGCAAACCCTAAAGCCTGATCCAGGCTGTGACGGATTAGGACTTCCAATCCCCGGCCCCCGATACTATATAAATAGGACAAGGAGAGTGATAATGGCTGATACAGATAAGGATGAACTTGTCCGCGCGATGCTCATCCATGTGCCTTTTGATGGCTGGAGCGATGCTGCAATAACTGCGGCAGCCCAGGAATGTGGCATCAGCGATGATGACGCGCGCACTCTCCTGCCAGGTGGCCCGATCGATGCCATTGATCACTTTACCCATCTTGCTGACCAGGATATGGCCGTGGCACTGGACCAGCTTGATCCGCGACCAACGGGCATCACATCGATCATCCGTGAAGCCATTCTGTGCCGGCTGGATGGTGCCGCCCCGCATCGTGAGGCGGTGGCCACAGCATTGCGGATTCTTGCCCGCCCGCCACATGCACCGCTGGCGGCAAAAACGCTTTACCGTACCGTGGACCGGATCTGGCGGCTGACCGGAGACGGCGCGGTTGATTTTTCCTTTTACACAAAACGGGCGACACTTGCTGGTGTCTATTCGGCGACGCTTCTTTACTGGGTGGCCAACCCGTCGGCGGATCGTCAGCGGATGGAGACGTTTCTTGACCAGCGGCTGCGCGAAGTCGCCCTCATCCCGAAAATTACCGCACCGGCTCGGAAAGCCGCGGCGATGGGGCTCAAGATGGCGGGCCGGATGTTCAGCCG
The DNA here is from genome assembly GCA_041228335.1 of Alphaproteobacteria bacterium LSUCC0684. NCBI lineage: Bacteria > Pseudomonadati > Pseudomonadota > Alphaproteobacteria > Alphaproteobacteria bacterium LSUCC0684. The sequence goes on from CP166130.1 coordinate 160,548, forward strand.
AATGCCGATGCGGCATTCCAGCTGATCCAGCGTCCTTTCATCCATCCCCCGGAAATTGACCGTTACAGACCATAACCCATGCCCATCAAGATTCAACATGATCTGCCGGCGCGATCGGTACTTGAAGATGAGAACGTGGATCTCATCATTTCCGATGCCGCGCTGAAACAGGATATCCGCCCGCTCAGAATTCTTCTGCTCAACCTGATGCCGAAAAAGAAGGAAACGGAGATTCAGTTCGCCCGGCTTCTTGGTAACTCGCCCCTGCAGATTGAGCTTACCCTCATGGCGACGGCGAGCTACACGCCCAAGAATACCGAACCCGGCTATCTCAGGCGCTATTACCGCAGCCTTGATGATATCAGGGATGAATATTTCGATGCCATTCTGGTCACCGGGGCACCGGTGGAAACGCTGCCCTTTACGGAGGTGAACTACTGGCCCGAACTCAAGGAAATCTTTGACTGGTCTCAACAGCACTGTTTCCGCCGACTTGGGATCTGCTGGGGGGCGCAGGCTCTGCTCTATCATTTCTACGGGCTTGAAAAGCATCAGCTGGAAAGCAAGGTCTTCGGCATCTACGATCATCTGGTGACCGAGAACACCTCTCGTCTGATGAAAGGGTTCACGGATCTGTTCCCCATGCCGGTATCACGCTACACCACCAATCTGCGGGATGAGATACTGGCCATCCCCGAGCTTGACCTTCTGGCTGAAAGCCGCGATTCCGGCCCCGGCATGGTGCGCGACAGCAAATCAGGGGATATCTTCATTTTCAATCATCTGGAATATGACGCGGAAACACTTGGTGCCGAATATAGCCGGGATAGTGAAACCGGCCTCGGGACAGCCTTGCCGGTGAATTATTTTCCGGGCGATGATCCATCAAGGCCCCCAACAAATTTCTGGCGGCCGTTTGCCTATCTTTTCATGACAAACTGGATCCATGATCTCTATCAGGCCACGCCGTTTGATCTTGAAAAACTGGCCGAGCGCTGAAGGCTGATCAGCTCAACTGCCGGGTGATATGGGCCATCTTCCGGCCCGGGCGTGCGGCCGCCTTGCCGTAGCGGTGAATATAGGCGCCAGGCTGCCCCATCGCTAAGTCAAGTTTTTCCATATCCTGGCCGAGGATGTTTTCCATCTGCCAGACCCCGGTGGCTTTGGTTGAGCCAAGGGGAAGGCCCGTGATGGCGCGCACCAGCTGGGCAAACTGGCTTGTCTCGGCGCCTTCAATCGTCCAGTGGAAGGAATTATGCGGGCGCGGTGCCATCTCGTTGAAGATGAGCCTGTTGTCTTTTACGAACATTTCCACCGCCAAGAGCCCGGTCAGCGCAAGATGATCGGCAAGCGCCAGTGCCGCCTCACCCCCTTCACGAACCAGCGCGAGAGAGACAATGTCTCGATCCGCCGGTGCCGTCGATGTATCGAGAATTCCGGCCTTATGGGTGTTGAGGCTTGGCGGGAAAAGAGCGGTCTCACCATTTTCGGTGCGGGCAATCAGAAAACTGACCTCGGCAATGAAATCGATCCGCTCTTCAAGAATGCAGTCATCCGACCGGAGGGCATCAAAAGCCTGATCGGCTTCGCCTGCCGCCATCACCGGCATCTGGCCTTTGCCGTCATAGCCGAAGCGGCAGGTTTTGAGAATGGCTCCATTGGGCATGTCGGCCAGCGGTTCTGCGATCTGGTCGGCCCGGGCGATGGCCGCAAAACGCGGCGTCGCTATCCCCAGTTTTGCCGCGAGCGATTTTTCGGCAATCCGGTGCTGGGCGACGCGCAATGCCTCAGCCCCGGGGCTGACCGGCCGCCTTTGGCCGAGAAACTCCATGGTCTCGGCGGGGACGTTTTCAAATTCGCTGGTGATCGTGTCCACGCTATCGGCAAAAGCGGCGAGCGCATCCTCATCTTCATAGGCTGCGCGTGTGGAGGTCATGGCAATATCCGTTGCAGGGGCATCACCTTCAGGGGCAAAGACATGGCAACGATAGCCGAGTTCTGCTGCCGCGATGGCGGTCATCCGGCCGAGCTGGCCACCGCCCAAAATGCCAATGACTGATCCTTCGGGAAGCACTAAGCTCGTAGCACTAGTCATCCTGGGGTTCTTCCATGACCCCGGCTGTCTGGTCCTGACGCCAGCGGGCGAGTTTCTCGGCGATACCGGTATCGTCGAGGCTGATGATGCTGGCGGCCAGAAGGCCGGCATTTGCCGCCCCGGCCTTGCCGATGGCAAGCGTGCCGACCGGAACGCCGGCGGGCATCTGAACAATCGAAAGAAGCGAGTCCATCCCCTTGAGGGCAGCGGATTCAACCGGCACGCCGAGAACCGGCAGCGTCGTATGGGCCGCGATCATGCCCGGCAGATGAGCGGCCCCGCCTGCCCCGGCGATAATCACCTTGATCCCTCTGGCGCGGGCTTCTTCGGCATAGGTTGCCATCCGTTTTGGCGTGCGATGGGCAGACGTGATCTTTTTCTCATAAGCGATGCCGAACTGGTCCAGCATCTCTGCGGCATGACGCATGGTTGGCCAGTCGGATTGGCTGCCCATGCAGATACCTACGCAAATTTCAGATGCCCCCATATTCCTGTGCCTCGACTGTTTTTTCGTAAAATGCGACTGTAATTCAGGCGATGATATCTGGCAACAGCCGCTGGTGCAGCTGGCGTATTTCATCCTTGATGGCCAGTTTGCGTTTCTTGAGCCGCTGGAGCTTGATCATGTCGCATGAAGGGTTGCGCGCCATGTCCTCGATCACTTCGTCAAGGTCACGGTGCTCAAGTGTTATCTGCTCCAGTTTTTTTCGCAGCATCTCCTGCTGCTTTGCCAGATCGTTGCTTTCGTCCATGATTATCGGATACCTGATCCGTTACCGGTCTAGGCGAACTCCACCCTTAATTGACTTGCACCAGACTGTATGAACAGCCAGAATAATGACTTCCGCTGACCGGAACATGAATATTATACGAGAATTGAGGCGCTTTGACCATGACTGATCGTTTTGATGAGATTACCGCCGCCGCCAAAGCAGATCCGCAAGCGTTCTGGGCGGAAGCGGCAGAGGATATCACCTGGATTGAACCTTACAACCGCATCCTCAATGACGATAACCCCCCTTTCTATCGCTGGTTTGAAGGTGGCAAGGTCAATACCTGCCATAACGCCATTGATGTTCATGTTCAACATGGCCGCGGTGATCAGCCGGCCCTGATTTACGACAGTCCGGTCACCAATACAAAGGCAAGCTACACTTATGCCGAAATGCAGCAGAAAATCGCGCATTTTGCCGGGGTGTTGAAGTCCCGCGGTGTCGGCTATGGCGATCGTGTCATCATCTACATGCCCATGATACCTGAGGCGATTGTCGCCATGCTGGCCGTTGTCCGTATTGGTGCCGTGCATTCGGTTGTGTTCGGCGGGTTTGCCGCCAACGAGCTGGCCAAGAGAATTGATGACTGCACGCCGAAACTGATTGTCTCGGCATCCTGCGGGATCGAGCCGAGCCGGGTGGTGGAATACAAACCTCTCCTCGATGAAGCGATCGACTTGAGCAAACATAAGCCTGAGTACTGTATCGTCTTTCAGCGTGAGCAGGTTATCGCTCCCCTCATTGATGGGCGTGATATCGAATGGCATGAAGCGCATGAAGGTGTCGCGCCGGCGGATTGTGTGCCCGTGGACAGCAGTGATCCCTGCTATATTCTCTATACATCCGGCACAACCGGTGTCCCCAAGGGGGTGGTGCGCTCCACCGCCGCCCATATCGTGGCCCTCAAGTGGTCCATGAAAAATATCTATGATACCGATCCGGGGGATGTTTTCTGGGCGGCATCGGATATCGGCTGGGTTGTCGGCCATTCCTATATTGTCTATGCGCCACTGTTTGCCGGGTGCACTACCGTCCTCTATGAAGGCAAGCCGGTCGGCACGCCCGATGCCGCGGCTTACTGGCGTGTTATTGCCGAGCATAAGGTCAGGGTGATGTTCACGGCGCCAACGGCTATCCGGGCCATCAAGAAAGAAGATCCCGATGGCGCGTTGCTGAAGAACCATGACCTCAGCCATTATCGGGCCCAGTTTGTCGCCGGTGAGCGCTGTGATCCGGATACGCTTGAATGGCTGCAACGCCATCTCGGGGTGCCGGTTATTGACCACTGGTGGCAGACGGAAACCGGCTGGTCCATTGCGGCCACCTGCCTTGGTATCGATAAATCCCCCGTCAGGGTGGGGAGCCCGGGGCGCGCGGTCCCAAGCTGGGATATTCAGGTGCTGGATCCAGCAGGTCATCCGGTTGCCGCTGGCGAAATCGGGGCGATTGTGGTCAAACTGCCCATGCCGCCGGGAAGCCTGCCGACGTTATGGAACAACGATGATCGCTTTAAGGAAAGCTACATGGCGGAATATCCCGGCTATTACAAGACCGGTGATGCAGGATACCTCGATGAAGACGGATATGTCTATGTCATGTCCCGCACAGATGACATCATCAATGTCGCAGGCCATCGTCTTTCCACCGGCGGGATGGAAGAAGTTCTGGCAAGCCATCCCGATGTGGCGGAATGCGCCGTTGTCGGGGCGGCGGATGCACTCAAGGGGCAGGTGCCGCTTGGTTTTCTGGTGCTGAAGGCAGGCGTCAATCGCGCCGGGGATGAGATCATCGCCGAATGCGTCAAGATGGTGCGTGAACGGATCGGCCCGGTAGCAGCCTTCAAGGAAGGGGTCATTGCCCAGCGTCTGCCGAAAACACGGTCAGGTAAAATCCTCCGCGGCACGATGCAGAAAATCGCGGATGGAGTGGACTATCCGATACCGGCTACGATTGATGATCCCGCCATCCTAGATGAGATCACGATTGTTCTTGCATCTATCGGTTATCCCCGCAAGGGATAGGGGCTGAAACCTAGGGCAACTCGGAAATGTTTGCCACCTGATCTTCGGGTGCCTGAGGTGTGCCGCCTGATTTCTCGATCGCCATATCCAGATCCTGCTGGCTGCACAGCCCGAGCATGACCGGATGCTTGGCTGAAATATTGGCAATATTCCAGTGGGAACGGTCCCTGATCTTGCCGATCGTATCCTTAGTGGTGCCGATCAGTTTTGAAATCTGGCTATCCTTGATATTTGGATGATGCTTGACGATCCAGGCAATAGCGTCGGGCTTGTCGCCGCGGCGGGCCAGGGGCACATAGCGCGGCCCTTTGGTGCGGGCCGTCGGCTCGGGCAGGGCAGAACTCTCCCGGCTGAGCCTGGCAGAAGGATCAGCTTCGCAGCGCTTGATCTCATCTTCGGACAACTGCTTGTTCAGGATGGGATTATAGCCCTGGATGCCGGCGCCGACATCCCCATCAGCGATGGCCTGAACTTCAAGATCATGCAAAGCACAGAAATCTGCAATCTGAGCAAAGGTCAATGCGGTGTTATCAATCAGCCATACAGCGGTGGCTTTTGGCATAAGCAGATCAGACATCGTGGCTCCTGGACAAATAGGTTTTGGCGCGGTCGGCGCCGGAGTGAACATCTCATACACTATAAATAGGGATTGCGTCAAAAAATTGCAAAGATTTCGGCCTCGTCCTAGACTGGTATTTCATTCGAGCGATGGAGGGGATCATGGAAGATGAATTTGAAGCCTTCAGGCCAGCTCATCCCCCGGGAGAGCTGGAGCGTTGGAATATTGAAGATCTTAACGCCTATAAACTGCGCCTGCTGGAGGAAGTTCGCCGCATTGATGCTGTTCTGGATGGCAAGGGCGATGTACGTTCGGCGGCCGAAAACCTGTTCAAATCCTAGATATATAAGAGGGAGTTTTCATGCCAGGATATGCTGTTTTTGTTACCGGTGCCACCAGTGGTATCGGGCTTGGGATTGCACGGAAACTTGCGTCGGCCGGTCATCATGTCGCGTTCAATGGTCTTGCGGATGCCAGCACGGTTAACGCCGTCAAAGCTGAACTTGCCGGTCTAGGCGCTGAAAGCTGCCATTATTTTGATGGTGATATGCGCGATGCCGGGGCGATCCGCGCGATGATGGCGGAGGCCGAAGAAGTTCTGGGCCGGATAGACGGGCTGGTGAACAATGCCGGGATCCAGCATGTTGCCCCGATTGAGACATTTCCACCCGAAAAATGGGACGAGATCATCGCGGTAAATCTGTCGGCAAGTTTCCATACCATTGCCGCGGTGCTCAAGGGGATGAAAGAGAGGAACTTTGGCCGGATCATCAATATCTCATCGGTGCATGGGCTGATCGCATCAGTGAACAAGACGGCCTATATCGCCGCCAAGCACGGGCTTGTAGGCCTGACAAAGGCGGTGGCGCTGGAGGCGGCGACGTCCGGGGTTACCTGCAACGCGATCTGCCCTGCCTGGGTTCGGACCCCGCTGGTGGAAGCCCAGATCGAGGCACGAATGGCGGCCAATGGCACCACCCGTGATGAAGAAGCCCGCGCCATTGTTGGTGAACGTCAGCCCAATGAGCGGTTTGTCACGGTAGAGGAAATCGGTGATCTGGTCCGGTTTCTCATCGAAGGTGAGGGGGCGGCCAGCATAACCGGCACAGCCATGCCAATCGATGGTGCCTGGACTGCGCAATAAATTACCCGGGCAAGCGAAAACCTCGAATGCCCGCTATCCTCTCTCATCGGCGGTAGTATCTCCAGGAAGAGGCAGGAGCCGGTCCGGGAAAAAGGGCGTGATCGCAACCCCTCCTGATAGGTAGACACGACTTTCCTCCCGCAGATATTCCAGCCTGAGCGAGGCCAGTCCAAGACATCCTTCACCATCGCGGACGGTATCAAGAAGAAGCCCGGCCTGCTTTCCTTCCACCTCTATGTCTGCCGGGGCATCAATCATCCGGTCGGCATGTACAGGAACATAGCTCCGCTTCACCAGGCCGCGATAGCGGGTCCGCGCCGTGACTTCCTGGCCGACATAGCAGCCTTTCTCAAAACTGATCCCGTTGTTAAGGTCCAGTCTTGCCTCGAGTGGCAACGCCTTCTCGGAGGGAAGATCGCGGCCGCCTTCCGGCACGCCGTGACGCCAGCGGAACCTCTTCCAGTCATCAGTATCCCCGTCGGCAGGAAGGGCGGGATCGCCGTAAAGGCGGAAGACATCTTGGGCAAAGCGTTCATCTTTGAGGCCGGCGCCATTGATGCTGGCATGGACAGGCAGGTCAGTCTCTTCAAGATCAAGCTTGCGCCGAAGCCGGAAGAGCTTGAACCGCCGCAGGAGATCACCTCGCCCATTTGTATCACATTCGATCAGAAATCCGCCGTCATCACGGCTGATGAGCAGATCATGAAGAATACGCCCCTGCGGGGTGAGCAGGGCCGCGGGCCGCACCATTCCTTCAGGCAGACCGCAGATATCCGCCGTCACCAGATCGTGAAGAAATTCCGCAGCCTCAGGTCCGCGGATCGAGATCAGCCCCCGTTCGGGCAGAAAACAACGAGAAGGTTCAGCCATCGAAACGTACCATGCCATTATAACGGCGAAGATAGAAATGCTTTTCCCCGGCCCAAAAACACCGCGACGCATCCGGTTTCGCTTCTATATAATCCGCCAGTTGAGTGGTGTGGAAAACCTGGGTGCAGCCAATGAAACGAATGCCGATGGTGCCGGGGGTGAATTCCGCCTCCCCTTTCCTGTTGCGGGTGACCGTGATGGCAGGGGCATCTGCCCTGAAACACTGGCCGGCGCGCTGTTTCTTGCAGGCATCCGTCTCCGTGCTGTCGATGACCTTGATATAGGTAACCGTGTTTCCTTCAAAGATGAACCCGTCATCATCCAGCATCGCGCAACCATCGCCGGGCGGGCTGGTACGTGACGCGAATTCACACTCGAACCAGATGCCGTTCCACGAGTTCGCGGTATCCGATGATCCGGCAAGGGCAGGTCCTGCAAAAAACGCCATGGCAAGGCCAGGCATTGCAAATGAAATCAGCCAGTTTGAGTTTTTCAGTCCCATCATCTCTCCGGCCATCCTGATCATGCTTTTGTTTTTACCGCGATGAGGCCGAATGTTCCAGCCAGCAACGGGACAATACCCAGCACAAGAAGCAACGCGCCGAACGGGTAGCCGCCATCGATCATCAGTCCAAGCGTAACAGGCGACATCGCCGATGCAAAGACCATCAATGCCGCGGTGATCGCCTTGATGCCGCCAAGATGCCTTGTGCCGTAGATTTCCGCCCAGATCGGGGTTGCCACTGTATGCACCAGCCCCTGGATCAGCCCGAAGACGATGAAATAGAGATAGATCATCACCCCCGGCCCGACCATGTAAAGAAGGCAGGGGATAAGCGTGATGGACATCACCGCAAAAGGGGTTGTTCTGGCGCTGGTGAAACGGTCAGCGACCCCGCCACCGAGAAAGGCGCCAAGGATGCTCATGCTGGCGTAAAACGCGTATCCGCTGACCCATAGATCAAGCGCGACCATCTTCTGCTCGGCGATATAGAGTTGATGGAAAAAGAGCCCGGTTGAGGTGAAACTTGGTGCCATCACGATGCCGGTGAGCATCCAGAACCGCCAGTGCAGGAGCATCTCTTTGCGTGTCCAGTGCTGGCCGTCACGTCCAGCCGCCATCGCGTCCACGCCGCCGCCATCCTGGCCTTCGCGGCGCTCGGTCAGGGAAAGTGCGGCCGGGATCATGACGATCAGCACCGTCGCCGCCGTGATCTGCCAGACCTGCCGCCAGTCATAGAGCGTCAGCAGGGCAAAAGCGAGTATAGGCAACAGAAATTCCGACACCGGATGCCCGAAAGTGGCAAAAGCCAGCGCCCGGCCACGTTCCGCCACATAGCGCCGTGTCATGGCGGTGGCGTAAAGATGGGTCATCATCCCCTGGCCGCTGAGCCGCAGGAAATAGATCCCCGCCGCCAGCATCGCAACGCTGCTGACAAAAGAAAAGAACAGCGCGGCCAGCGCAAGACCAAGAATGATCGCCGTGGCGATTATCCTGAGCCGGATCGTATCCACCAGCCGGCCGAGCGGGATAAGGGTGGCGGCGCTGGCCAGCGTGCCGATGGCGTAGAGCGTGCCGAATTCCCCGTGGCTGAGCGCAAGATCTTCACGGATCACGCCTGAAAAAAGGGAGATATAGAATGTCTGCCCCGGGCCTGAGAAAAACGCGAGGAGGAAACCGAAAAGAAGGAATCTCCATTGATCGAGGATAAAGTCTTTCGAAGGGAAGATCGACGACATGTCGGGGCGGCCTTGATCAATCGGGCGGGTTGGAGAAAAAACGGCTGCAGCCCCGGCGCGGCGTTACATGGCCGGAAGCTTGGGGACATACTGCACCTAAACCCGGCCCCTGCCAAGCCTGCACGCGATTGACCTGATACCTTTATTGGAAGGAGCCCGCGAAACGGTATGAAAAGGCTGGTGCTGCTGAGTTATTCATTTTTGCATAATGAAATCAGTGGCTCGCATGCAAGCCAGGTATCTGCAATCAATTTCAAGGACTCTGGTGTATGGATTTTGGGGCAATCATTATGTTTAAAACTGATCCCAATCCCAAACTGGAAATTAGACTTATGGGAAATAAACACATCATACAACGCATCCAACCATTGGGGTTGAAACTTGGGTTGAAACTTTTGCTCTTGGCGGCTTCCAGCGCCAGTGACTAATGCTGTGCGCAGGTCAAAACGCAGTATTGCATCCTCATCTGGGACGGCCCCTTGTGACTTGTAGCGTCTCTGATACCCGCCGACCTTGGGCGTGGCCTTTTCATTATCGCGCAGAATATGATCCATCTTATTGAGAATCATTAAGCATACGTCTCTAAACCCGTCTTTCCCCAGTTCTTTAAGACGTTTCCTGGGCGGTCCGTTAAGCCCGTTAGGAATCGTAATCTCAGCCATCACATCCGTTTCACTCAAAGAAAGCGTCAAATGCATAAATTTATCGGAACTCTTTTCTTCTGGACCACTGTTTAACTTGATAATATCCCAGACGCCCCGTTCACGGGAACCTGTGATTGAGGCACGTCCTTTGTGTTCCGGGTCCATACCCAATCGAGTTATAAGATCGGTATTTTCTCGAAGTTTAGCCATTGCTTGTCGAAGCTTCAACTTGGCAACCGAATAGCTATAATCGTTTTCAAATTTTGGAAATCCATCAAACTCTGTGATCGCTGTGTTATGCATCTTTCCATCCTTCATCATGCGTGTTTCCAGCAGTTCAAAGAAATCGGCCGCGTGTTTCGCCCATATTGAAGGTTTCTTGCAAGGTTTCTTGCGTAGCCAAAGATAAATGTCTGACCAGTATAATTCCGTCCATGCTCCAGATTTTGCATTTTCCCTTGTTCCAGGGGTTGGGATTGTGCCAACGATTGTGAAGAAATACATGGAGTTGGATTCCGGTCTGTATTTTTTCGCAATGTCTTCATGTCCTTTCAATTGATTTTCATCAAGGGGCGCCGTGATCTTCGCTTCAAAAACCATGGTAAATTCAGACTTTTCATCGAAAATCCACGCATCTGGTATATTCCGTATATTCCTGGCCTTGCTGTCGCCGTCTGGATAATTTTTAGCCCAAGGATATGTTTGTACGCAAATTTGCAGTTCAGGTGATTTCGGGGGCGAAACACCACAAATATTTTTTATAAAGCAGGCCAGCAGATCTGGATCATTATTCAATGCCGCAAACAGTGCATGAGTAAGTTTATTCTCATTTTGGGAATACTGGTCGAATACATTTCTCAATTTTTTGTCTCCCCTTGAGTACAGATGCTTAATCGCACCCGGGACGGAAACTCGACCTCAAAAGTTGAAAAATACTAAAAGCATAAAAATCACTCTAACGCTGTGCCAGCGCGGTGAGGACAAAGCTTGAAAAAACCTGAAAATTTACCAGCTAAATCAATAGGGTGCTGGTGCTGCTGAATGGATTTGAACCATCGACCTCTCCCTTACCAAGGGAGTGCTCTACCGACTGAGCTACAGCAGCATTGCCGCTTTATTATCAGCACCGGCCGGGGGATGCAAGCCCCTCGTCGCTCCTTGGTTCCAATCCGCCGGTAAAGGGCCCGGAATGTCAGAACGGCAGTTTCAGCAACAGCCGCACAAGACGCCGTGTCCGTGCTGAAAAAAGGGCTTCGGTGAAATAGGCGCCAGCGGCACGTTTGGAAGCTTCGCCATAGGTGGGATAGGGCGCGATATAGGAGGCCATGGCACTGATTTTCAGGCGCTTTGAGATGGCCAGCGCCCAGGGCTGTATCATCTCACCGGCATGGGGGGCAAGAATGCTGGCGCCAAGAATAAATCCCTTTTTATCCGTAAGGGCAATGATGCGGCCTTCACCGCGCCGTTCCGCCCGGGCACGGTCATTTTCGGCAAGAGACGAGCTGACAGTCCGGTAGGTGATATTGCGGGCCTTTGCGTCAGCCTCGCCAAGACCGACATGCGCAAGTTCAGGGTCCGTATAGGTGACCCAGGGCATGATGGCATCATCAACCTTTGCCGGAATTCGGAAGAGGATATTCCGGATCACGATCCCCGCATGATAGCTCGCCGCATGGGTGAACTGGTGGCGCCCGGCCGCATCGCCCATGGCATAGACGCGCCGGTTGCTGGATCTGAGGCGCCGGTCGGTGATGATGCCGGCACGATTGTGATCAACTCCAGCCGCCTCAAGATTGAGCCGCTCAAGATTGGGCTTCCGGCCTGTTGCCACCAGCAGATGACTTCCCCGAATGGCATCATTCCCCTCAAGCTCAACCCGGATGGCACCTGCCTTGCCGCCAACCGCGGTAACGCCGACGCCTTCGATCAGCGTAATCCCGTCTTCAGTTAGGCATCGCCGAAGTGTGTCCACGAGATCGGGATGATCCCGGATCATGATGGAAGGGGCAGCTTCGATGAGCGTCACCTTCGACCCGAGCCGCTGATGCGCCTGCGCCATTTCAACCCCGATCGGGCCGCCGCCGATAATGATGAGATGTTCGGGCAGGGTGCGATCTGCAAAAATCGTCTCATTGGTATGAAAGGGGATATCGGCAAGACCGGGGATGGGCGGGACAAGCGGGGAGGATCCCGTGGCGATGACAAACCGTTTTGCCCGAACTGTATAACCGCCTCCGGTTACGGTATCAGGGCTCGTAAAACCGGCATAGTCTTCGATAACCTTGACCCCGAGCCCGCGGAACCTTTCCGGCGAATCATGTGGGGCGATCCCGGCAATGACATCGGCGACATGGTCCTTGACGGCGGCAAAATCCACCTCGGCCGCCGCCCCCTTGATCCCCATGGCCGCATTGCCTCTGGCCGATTTGGCCATTTTGGCCGCCGCCAGCATCGCTTTTGACGGAACACAGCCGTAATTGAGGCAGTCACCCCCCATGCGATGCCCCTCGAAAAGCATCACATCGGCCCCCATCTGGACAGCGCCCGCCGCCAGGCTGAGGCCGCCGGAGCCGCCGCCAATGATGCAGATATCCGTAGTCAGGGTTTTCACAGCGACGCATCCTTTCGGGATTTGATGAATTTCACCACCATCGGCACCAGCGCAAGGCATCCCAGCGCCGTCAGCGGCAGGATGATCTCAGGCCGGGCAAGGCTGCTTGTATCCGGTGTCCGGCCACTGGCGAGCACCGTGTCAAACCCGCGCCCGACCCAGATATAGACCGAGGTGCCGGGGAAAATGCCGATAAAGGTGGCGAAAAGGAAATCTCTTGTCTTCATCCCCAGTGCCGCCGGCACAATATTCACCACCCAGAAAGGGGCCGCGGGTATCAGCCTCAGCGCCAGGAGCCAGAGAAAGGGGGACTGGTCAAACCCGGCCTTGATCCGCGAGATGAACGGCCCGGCCTTGCGGGTCAGGCTGTCGGCCAGTGCGCCCTTGGCCGCGAGAAAAAGGATCAGGGCCCCGGCGGTGGCCGACGTTACCACCAGCAGCACGGCCGGCCAGCCGATGATCGCGCCGCCCGCAAGTGTCAGGAGCGTTGCCACGGGCAGCGAGAAGGCCACGGCCAGCGTATAGGCCAGCATGAACCCGCCCCAGGCCAGGATTGTGTTCTCCGCAACCCAGGAGGTGATTGCCGTGTAATGCTGGCTCAACGCAGCAAAACTGAAAATATCATCAAGATCAAAGGCAAAGAACAACACGAGGCCAAGAAGAAGTATCCCCAAGGGGAGAAGACGCCGCAGCCGGTGCGGCTGCCGATGTTCCGGGGATGTATCTGATACAGGTGACATAACACGTTCCCATATGATCGCGTCTACCCTAACGAGCCCCTTGATCTGCGGCAATTCACAAATCCGTGAAGGGTGAAGCCATAATTCTGACATGACGCCATGCTAGGGAAAATTCTTGGCCTTTGATATGGCAAAGTTTATGGTGATCACGAACAATATGAATATATGTGCCATGACCGACAAGAACCAGGGCGAGCAGTGCCCTAACTCCCAGGCTCAATCCGAAAGGCAGAAGCGTGAATCTCGCCTTGCGGAAGCGTTGCGGGCAAATCTCCATCGCCGCAAGGCGCAGAAACGCGGGCGTCATGCCAGTGACATCGCCGCCGCCGGAAAAGATAAGGAAAACAGCAATGGATAAGCTCCGGATTGAAGGTGGCACGCGACTCGAAGGCAGGATTGCCATTTCCGGAGCCAAGAACGCGGCACTTCCCCTGATGGCAACCAGCCTCATGGCTGAAACACCGCTCGTGCTGGAAAATCTCCCGGAACTTGCCGATACCGATTGCATGGCTGAACTGCTTGATCATCTTGGCATCAGCAGCACGAGAGAGGGGGAGACCGTCACCTTTTCCCCAAATGCGGCACCGGTGACCTTCGCGCCATACGATATTGTCCGCAAGATGCGGGCATCGGTGCTGGTGCTTGGCCCGCTTCTGGCACGTTTTGGCGAGGCCCGGGTTTCCATGCCCGGTGGCTGCGCCATCGGCACAAGACCGGTGGATATTCATATCATGGCCATGAAAGCTCTTGGCGCCAGGGTGGAACTTGAAGACGGGTATGTCGTTGCGACGGCACCCGATGGGCTCAAGGGGGGTAAGATCACGTTTCCCTTTGTCAGCGTCGGGGCCACGGAAAATGCGCTGATGGCGGCCGTGCTTGCAGATGGCACCAGTCGGCTGGTCAACGCGGCAAGGGAGCCGGAAATCACGGATCTTGCCGACTGCCTTAATGCCATGGGGGCGAAAATTACCGGCCATGGGTCCGGGACCATCGAGGTTGAAGGGGTCAGCAGCCTCAAAGGTTGCCGCCATGCCGTGGTGGCTGACCGTATTGAAGCCGGGACATTCGCGCTGGCAGCTGCCATGACCGAAGGGGATATCACGCTCACCGGATGCCAGCCGCAGCATCTTGGGGCATTGATTGAGGTCATGCGTGCGAGCGGCGCCCAGATTGATTTAATGGCGACCAGTCTGCGGGTGCGAGGGCAGGGCAGGCCAAGGCCGGTTAACGTCACCACCGCACCCTATCCCGGGTTCGCGACCGATCTTCAGGCCCAGTTCATGGCGATGATGTGCATTGCCGATGGAACGAGCGAAATTTCAGAAACGATTTTTGAAAACCGTTTCATGCATGTCCCTGAACTGGTTCGCCTTGGGGCTGATATCCAGGTATCGGGGGGGCTGGCCCGGGTTTCCGGTGTTGAGCATCTTCTCGGTGCTCAGGTGATGGCGACCGATCTTCGCGCCTCGGTTTCGCTGGTTCAGGCAGGTCTGGTGGCCAGAGGCACCACGGTGATCGGCCGTGTCTACCACCTTGACCGGGGCTATGACAGGCTTGAAGAAAAACTCTCCGCCTGTGGAGCCCGGATCACGCGGGAACGAGGATAGAAGATCATGACAGGCAGTGACATGAGCAAGGGCGGCGCCCCCGGAACGGATCTGGCCAGGCTGATCGTCAAGGATGGTGAAGATCTCAACGTCCTGTCCTCGCTTTTGCAGGATGCCACGGTATTGATCGGTGATATGGGGTATGATGCAGGCGAAGGCCAGTTTCTTTTTGTGGCCGCCCGGCACCTCAGGGAATCATCGGGGGAGATGCGGCGACGGCTGATGGGTGTTCATATCGGCGGGGTTCAACGCCTGCAGCGACGGGGTTTCTCCCCGAAAGACCGTGATGATGTGCTTATTCTGCTTGCCATCCGCGCTGAAGGCACCATGCTTGAGGTAATATTTTCCGGTGCGGCAACAGTCAGGCTTGAATGTGACGGAATAAATGTTTATGCCGCTGATCTGGGGGAAGGTTGGCAGACACATTTTCAGCCTGCCCACGACGTGGATGAAGGCTGAACGGGATCAGCCCGGGACAGATGGTCAGGGATCAGACATGACGGAAACATCACCATTGAACATGGCCGGAACGGGCAGGGGCACAAGCCTGGTGCTGGCATTGCCGAAAGGGCGTATCCTCAAATCTATCCGTCCGATCCTGAAACATGCCGGGATCGAACCTGAACCGGGGTTTTTTGATGAAGGCGACCGGCGGCTCAGATTCAGCACCGAAGCCGAGGGGGTGGAGGCGATAAGGGTGCGGAGTTTCGATGTCGCCACGTTCATTGCCTTTGGTGCCGCGCATATGGGTGTTGCTGGCTCCGATGTGCTGATGGAATTTGATCATCCTGAAATCTACGCGCCGGTTGATCTTGGTGTCGGCGCCTGCCGGATGGTTGTCGCAAGCCCGGCCGAAGAGATCAGGAAAGAAGACCCCCGCAGCTGGAGTCATGTCAGGGTGGCCACCAAATATCCCAATGTCACCCGTCGGCATTTTGCCGCAAGGGGGGTGCAGGCGGAATGCATCAAACTCAATGGCGCGATGGAACTTGCCCCGGGTCTGGGCCTGTGTCGGCGGATCGTCGATCTTGTCGAAACCGGTTCAACGCTGAAAGCCAACGGCCTCGAAGAGGTTGAGGAAATTGCCCTTGTGTCCAGCCGTTTTGTCGTCAATCGCGCCGCCTGGAAAACCAGACCGGCGGAGATCAGCGGCTGGGTAAGCCGGATCAGGGAGGCGGTTGATGCCGGTTAGGCTCAATACCAGCGATGCCGGGTTTGAGGAGGCGTTTACCTCCCTCTTGCAATCGAAAAGGGAAGATGGCGCCGATGTCAGCGCTACCGTCTCCGCCATCATTTCCGAGGTGATTTCCCGTGGCGATGAGGCGGTACTTGAATTCACGCATCGTTTTGATGGGATCAGGGCGGACTCCATGGCTGATCTTCGCCTGGATGGTGATGCCATGGCGGCAGCCTATGATGCCATCGACGATGATCTTCGCGCAGCCCTGACCGTGGCCGCGGACCGTATCCGCCGCTTTCACGAACGCCAGCTGCCAGAGGATATCAGCTATACCGATGATCAGGGGGTTGATCTCGGCCTTCGGCACACACCGGTGGATGCGGCCGGGCTTTATGTTCCGGGTGGCAAGGCCGCCTACCCTTCATCGGTGCTGATGAACGCAATACCGGCTCTTGTTGCCGGGGTTCAGCGCCGGGTGATCGTGGTGCCGGCCCCGGATGGCGACGTGCCTGCCATGGTGCTGGCGGCGGCGCATATCGCCGGGATATCGGAGGTCTGGCGGATCGGCGGCGCCCAGGCGATCGCCGCGCTGGCCTATGGCACGCAATCTATTGCGCCGGTGGATAAGATTGTCGGCCCCGGCAATGCCTATGTTGCCACGGCAAAACGTCAGGTCTTCGGCAAGGTGGGGATCGACTCCATCGCCGGGCCATCCGAAATTCTGGTGATGGCCGATGGCCGGAACAATCCGGACTGGGTGGCCATGGATCTTCTCTCCCAGGCTGAGCATGACGAAGCAGCCCAGGCCATTCTCATCACCGATGATGCGGGCTTTGCCAATGACGTCGCCGATGCGGTCAGCAGGATTCTGCCCGGGCTTGAACGGGCCGCGGTGGCCGGGGCTTCCTGGCGGGATCACGGGGCGATCATTACCGTTGCCGACTGGCCCGAAGGAGCTGAGCTTGCCAATCGCATCGCCGCCGAGCATCTTGAGATCATGACCGAGGATCCTCAACATATCGCTGCCATGATCCGCCATGCTGGGGCGATATTCCTTGGCCGCTGGACGCCGGAAGCCATTGGCGATTATGTTGCCGGGCCGAACCATGTTCTGCCGACGGCGCGGACGGCCAGATTCTCCTCCGGTCTCGGGGTGCTTGATTTCATGAAGCGGACGACCACCGTCCGCTGTGATGCGGATGCGCTGGCCGAAATCGGTCCGGCGGCGGTGACCCTCGCCCATGCCGAAGGGCTTGAAGCGCATGGTCTTTCCATCTCAAGGCGGATGAACAGGTGATGAGATGAGCGGCGCTCCATCACATCCGGATACCTGCCGGATTGTGCATATTCGGCTTGATCAGGCCGATGCGCCGCGGCTTTCACCTGAAGCCGAGCATGAGCGTTCAATCGCGATTTATGATCTCATTGAAGAAAATTACTTCACGCTGGCCGAGGTTGAGGGCCCGTACCACCTTGTGCTGAGATCGGATTCACGCCACATCCATTTCGATATACGGACTGTTGATGATCAGCCCATTGCCGGGTTTTTTCTGGCCATGGGGCCCTTGCGTCGGGTGATCCGTGACTATCACATGGTTTGCGAGAGCTATTACGATGCGATCCGGACCAAATCACCCTCCCAGATTCAGGCCATTGATATGGGTCGGCGGTCGCTCCATAACGAAGGCTCTGCCATATTGCAGGAACGCCTGGAAAACAAGGTGGTCATGGACAAGGACACATCCCGGCGACTGTTCAGTCTTGTCTGTGTTCTGAGGCTGAGAGGATAGAATGACGACAGCCCCCGCTTTCCCCGGTACCGTGCTTTTCGCCTGCACCCATAACATGATCCGTTCGCCCATGGCCGAAGGCATCATGAAACAGCTCTACCCCAACCGTGTTTTTGTTGATTCCTGCGGGATCAACGCCGGGTCAAGCGACGGGTTTGTCATTGCCGTGATGCAGGAAATCGGGATTGACATGACCGGGCATGAGCCAAAATCCTTCAGCGATCTTGATGATGAGTTCTTTGATCTGATCATCTGTTTTTCCGAAGATTCCTATAAGGTGGCAGCCGAGCTTGCCCGCACCAGATCAACCGAGGTCGAGTACTGGCCTGTTTTTGATGCAGGTCTTGCCAGCGATAACCGTGAAGAACGTCTGGCGGCGTATCGTCTTGTTCGTGACCGGATCCACGAACTTGTTCGGGAAAGGTTCAGCACCTGAAGAGACTTTGCGCAACAAAAGGCTTGACCAGATTGCCCTGGTCCGTCACAAAACAGCAGGATTAACGATAAAAAAAGGTTCTTCATGGCCAAGGAAGATGTCATTGAATTTTCTGGTACGGTAACCGAACTGCTGCCGAACGCAATGTTTCGGGTAAAACTGGATAACGATCACGAAGTGCTTGCCCATACCAGCGGCAAGATGCGGAAAAACCGGATCCGGGTGCTTGCCGGAGACCGGGTGAATGTTGAAATGACGCCTTATGACCTGACCAAGGGACGGATCACCTTCCGTTTCAAGTAAAACCCCTGCCGGATCGGGGATGTTGATAATGCCCAAGGCAACCCCAAAACTGGTTCTGGCCTCTGCCTCGCCCCGGCGGCAGGAACTTCTCGCCCAGATCGATATTTTCCCCGATAGAATTGAGCCTGCGGATATTGATGAGACGCCGCATGCCAATGAGTCTCCCAGAACATATGTCCGCCGCATGGCCGAAGAAAAGGGGCGTTCCGCCGCGATGCGAAATCCCGGTGATCTGGTGCTGGCGGCGGATACGGTCGTTGCGCTTGGTCGCCGCATCCTTGGCAAGCCTGCAACCCGCGATGAGGCGGAAAGATATCTTCGCCTGCTTTCCGGCCGCCGCCATCAGGTGCTGACCGCTGTTGTATTGATATCCCCGAAGGATGGCAAACCGGCCTGCCGGACAAGCGCCAGCACCGTGCGTTTTCTCCGTCTTGGCGATGATGCGATCACCCGGTATCTTGAGACAATGGAATGGCAGGGCAAGGCCGGCGGCTATGCCATCCAGGGTCAGGCCGCCCGCTTCATTGATTTCATCAGCGGGTCTTACAGCGGTATCGTCGGTCTGCCGCTCGCGGAAACTGCCCGGCTGCTTGAGGGGGCAGGGTATCGCCCCACCCGCCCGGATTGAGGCTCTCTCTCGGCATGGAGGTGGCGCGTGGCTTCAACGCGGATCATTGTTGACCGGCTGGCAGGATATACCCGCACGGCGTTGCTGAAGGATAACCTGCTGACCGATCTTTTTATCGATGATGCCGATGATCTCGCCCCCGGGCCGGGTGCAGTGCTTCGCGCAAGGGTGGAGCGTGTCTTTCCCGATCACGACCGGGTTTCCCTCGATATCGGCGGTATTCCTGCCAGCATGCGCAACCGTGGCGGAAAGGCCGTGCGGCCCGGGGAGATGATCCTTGCCACCGTCGCAGCCGAGGCGCGGGAGAAAAAACCGCTTCAACTCCGCCGCGGCCTGTTCAGGGCCGGGCGATATGTGATGGTGGAAGATGGCGCGGCTGAACGCCGTCTTTCAAGGGGGTTGCGTGAGACGGGGTATATGCCGCCGGATGATCTCCTGCGCCCTCTTTCGTCGCTCACCATTACGCTGCGCCGGGCAGTGGCAGGGGCAGATCCTTCATGGGTAAAGGCGGAGTTTGATGAACTCGTCACCTGGGCGGAGTCGATCCTTGATCTGCCATCATCCGGCCCTGCCATCCTTGCCCCGGCCATTACCGGGATTGAAGAAGCCCGTCTCGTGGAGCCCGACGCCGAGATGGTGATGGATGATGACGGCAGCGCGTGGGAGGAGGCTGGCATCGATGAGGCGCTGGAGGCGGCGCTTGCCCCGACGGTTTTTCTTGCCGGAGGCGGCGCTATCCATATCAGCACACCCCCGGGTGCGGCCGTGATTGATGGTGATAGCGGCGATGATGCGCTTGCGCCGATGCAGCTTGCCCGGGCCATGGTCCCTGAAGTGGCGCGGCAAATACGGTTACGGCGGATCGGTGGTCCCGTGGTGATTGACTTTCCGCGTCTGGGGGCAAAGGACCGCCGTCAGATCGCGGATCTCATGGATGCGGCTGTCCAGGATGATCCCTGCCGCCCTCGCTGCCACGGATTTACCGAAGGCGGGCTCTTTACCCTGACACGACCCTGGCGCTGGCGCTCGCTTGCGGTGCATCTGGCGCCGTCACCTGCCCGGATTGGCCGTGATGCGCTCAGGCTTTTGCGGAGGAATGGCGCAAGGCGGCCACATCATCCTCTTGAGATATGTCTGCCGCCCGCAGGACTTGAATGGCTTGAAGGGCCAGGTGCATTGAGCCGCGCGAAAATCGAAGAAGGGCTTGTCTTCGCGCCGCGTTTCCGATCAGATAGCACCTTAGACCACGCATTCGTCCAGGATATGGCACCAAAGAGGAAAGGCTGATGGCCGTGAAATGCCCGACATGCGGAAACCCTGGTCAGGGAAAGCATAAGCCGTTCTGCTCACAGCGTTGCGCCCAGGCGGATCTGGGCCGCTGGCTTTCAGGCCATTATGCCGTGCCGGCTGAAGAGGAGCCTGACAGCGCCGATCTCGAAGCACTGGAAAAGGCTATTGTCGAGGCCATGGAAAACGGCACGCTTGTTCCGGGTGAGTTTCGCCGCAAGGATTAGCTCTGGTGCTTTTAATGGCAAAGGCTCATCAGTTTAGCCGGGGACGGGGGAGGAAAGCCGGGGGAGCGGCAAAATTTTCAGCCTAATCGTGCCATCACCGCTGGACAGCGGCGTGGAGATGGGCTAGTACCGTATGTCGAAAGAAACATAACGGTTTCTTTCTTGCGCCCAGGTAGCTCAGTTGGTAGAGCAGCGGACTGAAAATCCGCGTGTCGGTGGTTCGAATCCGCCCCTGGGCACCATTTTTTCCCTGAAAATCCTCGCCTTTTCTGCCACTTAACCGCCAGGTTAAGTTTTTCAGTAATTTCGATTCTTGCATGCTATTGGTTATCTGTTACTGGTGGCCAAGGTAGATGTTAATCCGTAACCCGGCCAGAACTAGACAAAATCAAAGTGCAAGAAGCGGCGGTTGCGGGGCCCCCGTAACCTGAAATTTAATCAAGAGATCCAACTCTTCTGGATGCAATAGATATGCGGTATAATAGACACTCACATCGGGGTCTTTAGGTTGCAGACCAAAGATAATGCCACCATAGGTATTGAATGACGTTTTGGGGCTGATTGGCCTGGCCAGCGATGCGGTGCCAAGACAAGAAAAGGAACTGAGTGCCAACGACCTGCCAACAAGAAGAATGGGTGTTGCAGGGTCCATGGTGGTGCTAGTGGCCGCTAAGACAGATTAGTATAATGATCAGAGATAATACGGTAAGATAGCATTTTAAATCGGAGTCAGGAGATCATGACACTCTCACGGCTGTTTGATGAATTATCTGCGCTTCTTTCCGGTGACTACACGATTGAAGCGAACGCCATCAAGGCGTTGCAGAAGGCGGATGCCGAGATTGATCTGAAGTATCAATCATCCCCCCTGTCCGCACCTTTCCTTGAGGTGATGGCGCAGGCTGAGGCAAATCCCATATGTGATCTGATCAGGGATATCCCCTTTCACTGGGCGCCGCCTGAAACTTCAAAAGACCCTCTTTATAAACAACATAGCCATTTCAAGGCTCATGTGGAACTGCTTGGTCCGACCGGGCTTGTTCCATCCTCCGAGGTGCGCGTAGGGCTATATGGAATGCTGCCACATTCAGAATACGGTATCCGCACCCATCCGGCAGAAGAAACCTATCTCATGCTGGCAGGAAATGCGTTCTGGAAACGTGGCGATGATGCTTACGAGCAACTCTTTACCGGCCAGCGGTCCTATCACCCTTCCATGATGCCACACGCGACCCGGACAGAAGACTCCGCATTTATGTCGGTTTACATATGGGATGGGGATATCTCGACCGATCAATATACATATTTGGGGCTTCCTGAAACATCAATAGAGAAATCCAAAATTACTGGCACAGAAAATCGGGGCTAGACAACTATAGTAAAATTAAAAAACATGAAACCTCATTAATTATTGAATTCTTATTTTTTATGAGATTAAAGTAATTTTTATGAAACTTGATTTCTTTCGGAAGATTGGTTTTGGTTTAGCACCGGATGAAAATGTTCCATCTGATCCCATTGCATGGGCAGTGCGTCAGGTTGAAACACCTGCAAAACTCACTTGGCCAGGGCATATACCATCGGAACAGGAATTACTTGATCACAGGGCTGAATTTGTCTATCAGGATCGGCGTATTCTTCGCGAAAAGTTCAAAAATAATCGCAACGCCTATGATGATGCAAAAACGCAGTTGCGATACAAAACTGGCGAACGTTATTTCCCCAGTTTAGAGACAGTAATTCGCCATCATGCCGCAGTTAAGGGTAAGGCGCCTGTATTTGAGCGGCTATGGCATTTTTGGTGCAATCATTTTGCGATTTCTGAAAAGGATATGCTCGATCGCTGGAACACCGGCGGTTATCAACGTGAGACCATCCGTCCCAATTTGTGTGGCAGTTTTACCGATTTGGTTAAGAAAGTAACCGTGTCTTGGACAATGATCCATCATCTGGACAACACCGAGTCAGTGGGGCCTAATTCGAAATGGGGAAAAAATCGCCGTAAAAAGGGTAAGCCCGCAACTGTAAACGAAAATCATGCCCGCGAATTACTTGAATTACATACGGTTTCACCAGCTGCGGGCTATACTCAGCAGGATGTGATAAATCTGGCCTATATCATGGCGGGATGGGAAAACAGGTGGTCTAAAAAACGTGAGGAGTGCAATCCCGTTCAGTTCAATGACAAGAAACATGAGCCTGGCACCCATAAAGTTATGGGTAAAGGTTATAAGCAACGGGGCATTTCCTCAGAAACCAAATTATTTGATGTTGTTGAAGACCTTTGTGCGCACCCATGCACACGCCGCTTTATCAGTTGGAAATTGGTTCGACATTTTGTTACCGATGAACCCACCGATGCGATGATTGCGCCATTGATTAAAGCATGGGAAGAAACCGACGGAGATCTGCCATCGGTCTACAAGGCCTTAATTAAGGTTGTTTATGAGCATACAGGATCGGAGCAAAAGTTTCTGAATCCTGAAACGTGGCTGTTGCAATGCATTCGTATTTCCGGAACGAATTGGCCACCTTCGCCGGAGGTCATGGCTTATGATTTCAAATCAAAGCCTAGTCAACCTGCTCGTCAACCTAGTATTATCATGCGGGAATTAGGGCATAATCTGTTGGCGCCCTCACAACCTAACGGCTGGCCAGATACAGAGGCAGAATGGTTGTCTCCGGAACTGCTGATCCGACGTTTGGCGGCGTCGAGCAAATTTGCCAATGATCCGAAGTACAGTGTATTTGTGGATTATCACAAAGTGGCGGAAAAGAATTTTGATGCGTTGGATGACGTGAATTATTTCCTCCATAAGGCTAAAAATGTTGATTTTTACTCTAATCCAAAACGAATGGGACAAGCCCTATTTTCTAGTAAATGGATGTTAAAAGTATGACTATTAGCCGTCGACATTTCATATCAGGGATAGGATCCCTGACCTTGCTGGGATCTCCTTTATTTAATGCCCGTGCCGCCTCCATGAAGAAGAAAAACTTTGTAGTGATCATGCTGAGGGGTGGGATGGACGGTCTTACGGCGATCCAACCCAATGACAGCAAAATGGCACAAGTGCGGCCTGATATTCTGGTCAAAGGGGTAAAAAAACTTACTGCTGATTTTAATATCCATCCTCGCCTAAAGGCTTTTTATGAATGCTGGCAAGAAGGCAAGGCGTCAGTTGTTCATGCTACCTCAATACCTTACACGATGCGGTCACATTTTGATGGACAAAACCTGATGCAAAGTGGCGGGCATACCCCCTATACCGAAAAAACAGGCTGGCTCGGGCGTGGGATTGAAGTCTCAGCTTTGGGCGGATTGGCGATATCCTTGCCAATGCCTTTGCTGTTGCGGGGGAAGAATACACTCGACAATTTTTTTCCCACTTGGATGAGCTTGCCAAATGATGGTGATCTAAGAGTTATTGAAAGTTCCTATTCAAAAGGATCAGCCTTGGCTGAAGTGATGAATCGCGTTCGTTCACGTCCTGTTTCTATGATGAAACGTGGTGGTGATAACCAAGCACATGAACTGGCGGTTGTGGCTGCGCAGGAATTACGCCGTGAAGATGGTCCTCGTGTTGCTGTTTTTGACATTGGAGGTTTTGATACCCATGCTGCTCAAGGTGGTGAAGATGGAGCCCATGGTGAATGCTTGGCTGATTTTGATAAAGTTTTGAACGCATTGCGCAACGGACTTGGCAATCAATTCGATCAGACTCTGATTGTTACATTAACAGAATTTGGTCGGAAGGTAGAACAAAACGGGGGCTATGGCACTGAACATGGCTATGGCACGGCGATCTTGATGGCAGGGGGATTGGTCAAATCTTCTCAAATTTATGCTGATTGGCCAGGCCTGGCTACCAAGAATCTCTTTGAGCGACAGGATTTGAACGCCACGATTGATGCTCGTTCAGTCTATTGCTCTGCCATGTCAACATGTTTTGATGTTGATTTCAAAACGATGAAGGATAGAGCCTTCTTTGGTGATCCGCTCACAGATCTTTCTGATCGGTTATTCAAGATCTAAAACTATGCAAAAAATCATTGGGTATTCCATGATTGTGGCTATAGCTATGACTGTTGAAATAGTTACATCAAATACATTTGCCCATAGCGATACCACAGGCATCGTAAATGAACGTAAGGAACGCTTCAAAGCCAGTCAAGACGCCATGAAATCTATGGCTGATGCGGTGACATTGGAAGATTTTGATCGCCTTGTTGAGTATACTGAAAGCATCGAAATTTGGGCCAATGAGATGGTGTCGTACTTCCCCGAAGGATCGAATGGAAAACCATCAGAAGCTCTTGATGTGATCTGGGAAAAACCAGCTGAGTTTGCTGCTGCGGCTGCTCAAAATGAAGTGGCTGCCCGCCGATTGATAAAGTTAGCAAAAGACGGTGATGCGCAATCGGTTCGTACGGCTTTCATAGACTTGGCCGCAAGTTGCAAGGCCTGTCACAAGAAGTTTAGGCAATAATTATTTAACCTTGAGCAGTACCATTTTTTGCATCTCATCGCGGGTCTTGGACCTTGGATCGGGGGTTACTTGGAGGTTTTGCCGTTTGCAAGAATAAAGATCAGAGGGGGGGTTGCCCCTAAAACATTACATTACAGATTATGTGACTTTGCTGGGGTGATAGATGCGCAGAGTTTGTGGGGTATAGTTTTATTGGGGTGCCTTAGCCCCTTAAATCAGAGCCATAATTTTATAGATACGGAGGAACAGAATTATGGCCCGCAAGCGTCACTCAGACGAGGATATTTTCAAGCTGTTGCATCAGATTGAGGTGCATGTTCATAGCGGAATGGATGTTGTCGGTGCTTGCCGTAAAGCCGGCGTGTCAGACAAGGCTTATTAATTTTGGCGCAAGAAGTTTGGCGGCATGGGGCGTTCACAGCTCAGCGAGATGAAGTCACTTCAGAAAGAGAATGATCGGCTGAAGAAGATCGTAGCTAAACTTGAGTTGGACAAGTTGATCTTGAAGGAAAGCCTGGATATTTTAAAACCAAAGGCCTGACACGCGAAGAAAACGTCATGCCTGTCCCCACAGTCAAATTTCATTACACACTTTTTAACACACCTGATTTTTCTGCCTGCAAGCCACTGATATAAAACAGGAAAAGTTAAAGCAGTTTTCTGAAAATCCGCGTGTCGGTGGTTCGAACCCGCCCCTGGGCACCACTTACTCATCATATTCCGCGTGTCGGGGGCAAGCACAACCTCCTCCGCCACCAACTTTTTTGCCAATACCTACAATTATTTATGGCGTTTCAAAAATACCTCTGCGGCATTTTTAGCGTTACACCTCTTATATACTTATTGGGTTGCGCCACCGCTGATGCAACTTCGGGGTGAGCAATGCCGCAAATGGAAGCTGCCTTGAAAAAATATGGTCAATGAATACGCATCACTTCTGGAAAAAGCGATCTAAACGAAGCCAAGCAGGCTGCTTCAGATAGCTATCTCGAAAACAAATTGTGCTTATGGACCCGCTTGGGGAAATACAGTATTTTGGAAATGTTTGAAATTTTGATGAAATATACCTAAATGATAGATTGCTCATGGTTTTCCGAGGCGCCATTTTATTTTTACTGTGTTTTCTGATTTCCTGTACTGGAATTCAAAACACACCTGATGCAAATTTCGCCCCCGATGAAAAATCTGATGATCCACTACAATTTACCAATCAATGCGATAACCGTTTAGCCGAAAAAACCATTCTAATTGCTGAGGGTTCGCTAATCTTTTTGGACAGATCAGACAGCCCCATTCAAGAGTTAAATATTATTTCTGGAGAGATGACATGCTCTCCTGCCATGCCAGAAAAATGGCTTGAACTGTCAAATAATGAAGCCAATCGCCTGCTTCTCTCACATGCCAACTCGATTTCATCTGAAAATTGGATAGTTGCAGGAAAAACCATTGCACAAGTTCAAGATACCTTCGTTGGATTGTGTCTGAAATATGATCTGGGCACTGTCTTTGCTGTCAATGAAACCCGCACATCCGTCATCACTGGGTGCCAGGTATCCCCCGATGCGCGCCAGGCTGTGATGATAGAATTCATTTTGGATGATAGCCAGATCTCAATCACGATGATGTGGCCAAAGGGATTGGAAAATTCAGCAAGGAAGATTGCCCAAGCATTCGAAAATGAAAAAGACTAGCCAATAACGTGGATGATAGCAGCGGTTCCAGCCATGTAAGGTATCAGGGGAATTTCTCGATCTAATACATCGTTTCTACTATTTAACATCCCCCGCGCTAGAATATGACCTCCTAGCGCGGCAGCACTGAAAAGCGTAATCCAAACTGAAATTCCATGGGGGTTCATCCCCAAGGAAAGAGCAAAGATTAAAGGGGGATCTGCTTCTCCAAGGGCGGCATGACCCAAGTATTTTGAAATAAAGCTAGCCAGAACCCAAATTCCACCTGCGCAGCAAGCTGCATATATATAATCAGTGAACAACATGCCTTTGTCTGGCCATAGTCGAAAAAAATGATAGCTGATCAAGATGCATACTGTAGCCACGAGAAATACTACCGGAACTGTTCTACTTGCCAGATCTTCAATACACAAAAGTCCAAGACATCCAAGTCCTGTGGCCAGCAAATATAATGCCGGGCTGATCTCGGTTGTAACTCCTGGTCCTCCATGAGATCTGGCCATTACAGCCCAGAGGATGAGCAGGATCAGACAAATTATCCCCCCACGGCGAAACAGAACATGTAAAACAGTCCTTGATCCAAGGTAATGCGACAAGAAAATAATCGGTATTATCCCGACAATAAGAATCAATAAAACGACGGTCATTTTCTGTCTGTTGTTGAGATGATTTTGGCAGAGATGCTCAGCTTTTCACCTCTTCGCTGTAATTGAAAGATGCTTACATTCCATGCCGGAAGCCTGAAGATTGCTTCAACCCATCGAGCAAGTTGATTAACTTCCAAGTCTTGTTGAGTGATTATAGTGTATTCAGCTGTAGTGACGATTTCGATACCAGCGTTACTTCCAAAATGCCTTTGCCAATATGAATTTTCGATCTTGTCAGGTTCAATGCCTTGTGCCAATTGGAATGTGAGTGACTTGCTCTGTTCATTCCATTCGCTATAGATATTGTCGAAAGCCACGATCGCTCCAATCATCAAAACAACTGCTGTGCCTAGAATTAACATACGGATTTTTACAGCCGGGTTTCGCATGCTAATTTTTCCTGACAATAATTGAGAAAACATCATCTTTGTCTGTCATGTTGATATCTGCATCTTCAAAAAGTCTCTTTAATTCCAACAAATCTAGTTTAGGTTTGAGATTGAGTTGCAAGGACAACAGCCTTCCATCCTGTGCAATTTTAAATGTTTCAAGACTACCATTTTGCAGATGCGGTATAAGACGGGAAAACCAGTTCATCGCGGGAGGAGGCATCTTATTTGAAGCCTCTATCATCATCTTATTAACTTGTTTAATTCGCTCTTTGAGGATTAAGTTTCCACCGATCGCCAAAAAAATGATCGAAATGGTAATGATCAGACAGGTCCAAAAATACGTCTTGCGAGACAGAATATCGAAAATGCTGTTGCCTGTTCCAGAAGTCAGAAATTGCGCACCATCAGGATTGAATACCAACCCTTCAGGGTATGACAAATCTGATGCTGTTGCATTGTCGGCAATGATTTCTGCGGCACCTTCCCCTTTTTCAAGTCCCAATACCAATGATCCAGACATCCACTGTAACTTTTTAGCTGAAGCCTCAAAACATAAAGGCTCTGCATAGCAGATACTAGCGTCAGGAAGGCCCCAGAAATTAAGCAAATCTCTTAGCCTATCTTTCTTAATCCAGGCCTGCCACACTTTGGTTTTTTCTTGATTTGCGGTCAGTTCCGTCCAGTAAAGTTCATCAGGGTTGTTTGGGGTATGATCACCAAAAAAGAACTCCTTGCTAGGGAATCTCATTCCATTGTGACTGTTCAGCCTCCAGGCCAACATGCTTGCACCAATCAAAACAGCATCAATCTTGATTCGTTGATGTGGTTGCAATTCACCTTCATCAAATGTTTCAAGGAGTGACAGAATACCCTTGGATACACCGTATAGTTGTGCTTTAAATCGATTATTTATAAGTAATAGATGTTTCACAGAATATCACCCTCAAATTCAGGTATCCAGAGTATCTGTGTTGCAACGATTTCACGTTTTCGATCAGCATGTTGATAGATCGTGAAGCTGGCAAACACTCGATCATTATCCAATAGATCAATGGTCCACCAACTTGGCTCTGATGACAATGAAAGAATACTGAAATCAATGTTATTGATGGCATCGGGGGTTATTTTTTGAATTTCATTTTTCAGAGCTGATCTGTTGGTTATGACACCATCACGTATGAAACTTTTTATCCTGATGAAATCAGTCACCCCGATGCCTAGCACCGCAGCACCCAATTTTGGCTCTGTGTGCAAAATCTCAAATCTGGCGATAAACGGGCGCATTTCGACACAACCTGCCAATTGAGAGAGCGTCTCTGCATCAAGAGAATTGCCATCTTGTAAAGTCAAAAGATGACGCGGCCGCATCTTGACAGGCGCGCGTCGTGCATACTCCACAAGGGGTATAACTAGATCTGAAGACAAACCGCAGCTCATAACAACACGGCGAAGAGTTTCATATTGATTCTCGTCCAGAGTTGCCATCGAAGCAATTCCATTCCAATTAAGCGCATGCGAAAGATTGTATAAGCCCCCGGTTAACCTGACGCGCAAAGACTGCGTTGCGGCGGTATCTTCTATCTGAGGGGCAAGAGGATCAATCTTCAATGCAGCTTCTTTATAACTATCGATTAAAGCCATAAACCGGGTCTGTCTTTGGAGGCTTTTGTATAGGTCAATTTGTGCTTCAATTGATCTCTGCTGTAGGCCAAATTGTGTACTGAGTGCGATTAGCAATACCAGCAATCCTGGTAGAATAAGAGCTGTTGCACGCCGCCGCTTAAGCCAAGGGATGCGGAAAATAATTCTTATTGCCCGCTTCAACTTCATCGTCTCAGCCCGCCTCATTGGTATCAATGGAAAGAATGGTGGTGAAAGCTTTTTCTAGCAACTCTTCAGTGAGAGTAAGATCAAGCTTCCAGAGATCAGCACCTAAATACGTGAAGCTGGAGCTTATTGGCATGGTGCTAAATTGATGTGCTGACCATGACCTGTCATCCAAGGTGCTAATTTCGCGTTTTACACCTCCAGATCCAAGATGCCAGCCAATTCTTGCTAAAATCATTTGGCCATTTGCTGGATTAACGACAAATCGCTCAAGTTTAATTTCCAGTGTCGTCTTTTCTCCCCCTTCCTGAGGAGATGCATTCCTTCCATTAAATGTTAACGCGTTATTCAGATCAGCACGTAAAACCGCGAGGCCTGCCTCAATCCCGATAAAGGTATTGTTCCTTTTATCGAGATGTGAAAGCTGTTGGCTTCCCTGAAGTGCCATAAGAATTGCACCTGATAACACTGTGGCACTTAGGAGCAAGGCAACCAGAGTTTCAGTTAGAACAAACGCCTTTTTTCTAGTTCTAAACTTCACCTGGTCTTTACCTCTCTTGTAAAACTAGCACCATTACTATCCTGCAAGTGCATGGTGATAATTTGTGCATCAATACCATCCTCCTCTTGAACTAAAGACACCAGACTGAAAGCTTCATGGACCTTTACAGGCAATTTTTCAGCCAGTCCCCGACTATAAAGAAGATGAGCATTTGTTGCCGCACGCTCTCGTGACATGCGTTTCAGCATAGCCAAACTATGACTGTTCAAATTTTGCCAACCTTGCCAGAAAAAACTTGAAATAATTCCGAAGATCAGGAGTGCTATTAACGACTCCAGTATCAGAAAGCCCCTTTTTCTATTCGGAAGCATAGGTAAAATTCCCGGCTTTATCTATGCTCACCTCGCCCCATTTACAGCTTATCTTGGTTTGCTGGACTATCCCCCCTGCGCCCACAAGTACCTTTTGGGAACCACAGGCCAGGAGACCGACATCTTCAACAGGTCTGTCCTGAGCAATCGCCATCCGCCAAACAGCATTTCTTACAAGTTGCTGGTTTCGCTCTGAAAGAGATTTGTCGCTATAGCTTGTCAGATTTCCCAATCTTACATTCTGGCCAAATGAAACCAGAAGCGCGACAATCAATAATGCTACGAGAACTTCAAGCAGGGCAAACCCTCCCGCTTTATGTTCAGTTTTCACCGTCTTACCTCAATCTCAATATCATCACCTCCACCAACCTCCCCATCAGGACCAAGACAAAAAATGATAACCTGACCGCCAGCGCGAACACGATATTGATATCCATTCCCCCAAGGATCGATGGGCTTTTCAGCAAGATATACTCCGTTGGATCCACCTTCTGTCAGAATATCGAGACCTTGCGACTCAGTCGGTAAAGAGCCTTGATCGATGTAATAAAGTGACAAGGCAGCTTTGATTGATTCCAAATCGTTCTGGACTTTCAATTGTCGAGCTTGATTTGGTCGATCAAGAACCATCGGTGCAACAAAGGAAAGCAGAAGCCCAATAATTGTCAACACAACCAGGATTTCAATCAGAGTAAAGCCTGTAACTCGACGTGATCTTTTATTAATCATTGAACCAAACTTTCAAATTGTGTCTGCATCGATATCATTGGTATCACCACGGCCATAGCTACGATGAATACAATTAGGCCAATTATAATAACAAAAACTGGGCCGGTGATTTGCGAAATAATAGTCGCTGAATAATGACGTTTTTCCTCAATTTCGGCTGCGATCAAGGTAACCACCCGCTCAAGATGGCTACTCTTTTCAGCAGCTCTGAGTTGGCTTAACTCACGCCGGTTCAAGAGTCGTGTCTCTTTCAGGGCTAATGAAAGAGGGATACCATGCTGAATTTGCTCTAGTGCCTTTTTATAAAATTCAGAAAGGGCTTCATTTCCCAAAGCCGCTGAAGCTAGGACGAGTGCCCGCGGAAGAGGAAGGCGGCTTTCCAGACCTAGTGCTAAAATTTCAAAAAATTGGCTTCTTGCTGATGAAATAATGAAATATCGGGAAACTGGAAATTTTATTAGAACCATGTC
Source organism: Alphaproteobacteria bacterium LSUCC0684 (assembly GCA_041228335.1). Lineage (NCBI taxonomy): Bacteria > Pseudomonadati > Pseudomonadota > Alphaproteobacteria > Alphaproteobacteria bacterium LSUCC0684. Next base: position 192,322 of record CP166130.1, read on the forward strand.
CAACCAGCGTTTTATACCTGTATGCCGCCGAAGTAGAGCAATAGGAAACAGAACCAGTAATAAAGCCCAAATGATAAATTCGACAAGCGCACCAAATCTGCCAGACAAAGACAAAATGAACTGGCTGATAGGAGGTAATTCAACTTGATTTGGAAAAGCTGTCTGTAGGCCTGGGAGAACAACATCAAACAAGATCCAAGCTACAATAAAAGTAGCAACCAGAACAACGCTAGGATAGGCAAGCACAATGCGCATTTGTCGTTGCCTGCGAAGTTCTGAGTCATGTTTTTTTAATAACAGCTCACATGCATTTTCAAGTTCGCCGGCATTTTCACCAGCCTGAATTACAGCCAATATTTCCGGCGTCAGTGATGGGAAAGATTTTCTCAGGCCTTCCACCAATCCAACACCTATCTCCAGACGTCGTAAGATAACGGTGGATATATCTTTGATTTTTATATCATCATCATCCATCAGTAAGCTCAAGGCATCTGTCACGTTGTATCCTTGGCGAACGAACATGGCTAATCTGACTAGGAATTCCCAGAAAAGCTTAGTGCTATATTTCTTTATGCGCCTGATTGAGATAATTGATGTGCCTGCAAGCTTCAATTCTCTGGTAGCCTTTTCAAGGCTTCCCGATGACAGAATCCCGCTTACCCGATCCTGACCAGACTGTCCGATATACAAGAATTCTTGCATATTCAACCATCCTGCTCACTTACACGTGCGACCTCAAAGAAGGGGGCCAAACCCTGCTCAAACAAATCTCTGGCCTCTATTGCAAGAGTTGAAGCACAGGCCAGAGAGTGAATGTCCTTTAATGCTATGTCTCGGTTTCGGGCTGTCATTATCAGATGCTCCATTATGGGAACGCGGCCTGCGAAACCAGTAAAGAAGCAATCCCTACATCCCTTGAACATAACCGGCAAAGATGTTTTATGTTCTTCACTCGAAAGAGATTCCGATCGGCATTCAGGGCAATAGGTCCTTATCAGCCGTTGATTAAATACCCCCAGCAAAGCATCAGCAATCAGCCCAATATCAACATTGAGATCCAGCAGACGCATGATAGCCCCAAGAGGGCTGTTGGCATGAATTGTTGCGATCACCAGATGCCCCGTGAGTGCTGCTCGAATTGCTGTGCTTGCAGTTTCCTGATCGCGAATTTCACCAACAAGTAGTACATCAGGGTCGTGACGAAGAAGTGCACGTAGTCCTGAAGCAAAGTTAAATCCAATGGCGTCATTTACCTGCGATTGAACAATCCCTGGAATTTCGACCTCAACCGGATCTTCAATTGTCATGATATTGAGCCCGCGCCCACGCAACATGTTTAAAATTGAATATATAGTTGTGGTCTTCCCCGAACCGGTTGGGCCACAAACCAGTATAATTCCAGACTGGTGGGAAACTGTTTTGGAAATCACCTCAACATGTTGCTGTGACAACCCAATCTGCTGGAGTGTCTTTTGCCCATTCAGGTGACGGAAAAAACGAAGAACAACACGCTCATTTTCCTGGACTGGCAGACTTGCTATACGAATGTCAACTGGAGCACCGCCATAAGTAAGGCCGATACGACCATCCTGGGGGCGTCGTCTTTCGGTTATATCCAGCCTTCCCAATATTTTGAGACGTGCAATCATCATTGGAGCAAGACGAATATCAAACTCGGTAAAGTGTGAAAGCACACCATCTATACGCATTTTCACACGAAAGGCATTCTCATCGGTGTCAAAATGCAAATCAGAGGCGCCACGGGAAATTGCCGCCGTCAATATCGCGTCCAGCAATCGCACGATAGGGGCATCAGCCTCATTTGATGAATTCAATGCTAGACGTGCGACTGCATCAATTTCAGATAGTGACACTTGTTGGCCAAGAGAAACAAGTGCTTTGGGGCTGGTTTTTTCTTCAAGTTCATCTAACGAATTTTTAAGTTCAGAAGCCGAAACTTGCTTGCATAATACTTTGTAATCACCTGATTGCGTAATATCCTGAAGCAGATAAGGATCAATAGGCTGGCTGTGAATTAATGTGAGTACTTTGCCGCTGGCGTCAAAATTACAAGCTATGCCAAATTTAGCCATGCTCTTCGGATTAATCATTGCTGGTTGCTCGAATTTTGATCGATTTGAAGTGACGGGAAGGATCCATCAGGCTTAAAAAACTTGAAGACCTTGCGATCAATTGCAGTTGCGTCCTCCCCCGGCCCGGACAGGAATTTCTGGTTTTCTGTTTCAAGTTCTTGCTGCTTTAGGTCAAGTATTTTGATCCGTGCAGGTTGTGTTGTCATTAATGTAGGCCTTAAAAAAATCACCAAGTTGGTATTGATTGTTCTTACCATCTCCTGACGAAAAAGAAGACCAAGGCCGGGTAGATCGCCAAGGAAAGGAACTTTTGTCGTCATCCGTTCCGTCTGCGTGTCACGCAAACCGCCGATGGCTATTGTTTCGCCTGGCCTGGCCCGGATGACGGTGGATATTTCTCTCTTCTTTGTTGCCACATCACTTAGCCCTGTAGTCGCGCTATCCAGCCCAGATACCTCCTGCTGAATTTCAAGAATGAGATCGTTATTACTACCAATTCTGGGCTTAACCTTGAGGCTAATCCCCAAATCCTCGCGTTGAATGGTTTGGAAGGGTGAGGCTGTCTGATTCCCACTATCAGATGAATATTTACCCGTGATAAAAGGAACATTCTGCCCCACCAGAATTACGGATTCTTGATTTTCTAGTGTCATCAGGCTTGGTGTGGCAAGGATACGGTTATCGGCATCTCCTTCAATAGCCGTGAGAAGAATGCCAAGATCCGGCAGTGCTGACGCACCGCCGCCAACAGCCAGCATACCGCCTGTTAATCCAGATAGCATTGTGTTGCCAACAACAGATCCCTGGCTTAACCCGCCTGTGGTTGAGCCCTGCGCTACCCCCAAGACACCCTTGCGACCTGAAAATTGAAGCCCCAATCTACGCGTGGAGTTTTCAGATATTTCAGCAATAATAGCATCAACGAATACCTGCCTTGGTTCTCGATCCATTTGAAGAATTAGAGGCTCAATCACCTCAAGCCAATCAACGGTGCCAACCAGGACAATCTGGTTGGATTCCGAATGGGCCGTCATGCTTCCTTTTCCGTCAAGACCACTTAGGGAGATGATTTTCTCAAGGCTTGCCACAACTGTTTCAGCAACTGAGAAACGCATGTCAATGATTCTGCTGGCAATCTCGCTTTCATGTTGATGTGCTGGATTGGAAACCGTCGCTGTAGTCGCTACTTGAACTGGGGCAACATCAATATTGTTCTGTGGTAGGCCAGATAATTCTGCTAATAGGTCTTTGACACGATCTATCTGCGATTCTGATCCGATGAGGATGACGGATTCGGATGACAGACCATCATTGACAATGCCCAGAGACCTCAATTCCGGATCAAGACCGACCAATTGCTCCAACCCTCGACGGTCCAACTTGCTTTCAAGATTTAATCTTGTGACTTTTTTGGGAGGTTGCTTGTCAGCAGTCTGGGTGGGTTGAGTTAGTCTGTGAGAAGATGCAGAATTTTCATTATCTACAGTTTTTGGCAAATCTCTGATTTCATTGGAAGATATCGGCAGCACTCGATAACTCTTGGCATCAATCTGTTCCAGGGCGCCACCTAAAGACGTGAGGATAGATTCCAGATACTCATGGGCATTGGTTGGTGTAATTTCATCACTGGTTAGAAAGGTAATGGTTTTTTCTGAACGCAAATCATCCGTATATATATAATTTGTAACGGCAGAGAAGGTTGCCAGCACGGATGAGAGCGGCGCATCAATGAACCGCATGGTTTCAGCCTGAGCCGGTAAAAACCTTCCGATGCAAAAGGCAACAGCAAACAAACAAGATAAAATTTTGTTATTTGGTAATCTCATTCACTGAATTCCAACATGATCAATCTGTTGTCCCGTTGCACTTCAACTTGAAATATCTGGCCCTTTTGTCTTTTTGTTATATGTTTTTGTATTTCTTCAAGTCTTTGGGAAGGGATTCCATCTACTGCCAGAATGATATCACCTCTATGCAGATTGATCCCAAATTTTTTTAAAAGAGGGGGGGCAGCGTTAACTTTCCAGCCAGGTCGCCCGCCCCGGCTTCTTGCTGGTTCAACATTTCCCGCAACAAGATGTATAAATTGTTCTGGGATTCCTGCTTCTGCAGCCAGCTGCTCCACCTGATCGGTCGGAACATTGGTCAGGCCATACATGGGCCCCTTTTGGGGCATCAGATTTGAAGCTGCTTTTTGTCGTTGGACACCCAGAAAGCCAATACCTTGTGCTGCGCCTGGGGAGAGTGGAGCCTGTGAAACTTGCGACTTATCTTTCGCAACTTCACTTAGAAATAATACAAAGGATAAACCATCGGCATCTTCAAAAATCACTTTTTCATCGGAAACTGAACTCAATATTAACTCTCGACCCGAGAGAACATATCTATCACCTGGTACCATAAAGATGGGAGAACTGCCTTCGAATGAAACAACAATAGATGTAAATGAGGGATTTAGGTTTACCGCAAAGACCTTACCATCTAGTGGCATCGTCGCTGGTCTTTCCAAAAAAAGGCGTTTCCATATGCCCTCATCTGGGAATGTTGAGGCTGAAGCTTCCAAACACAGACAATATAAAGACAGAAAAGTGACAGACAGCGTCAAAAGCCGCTGTCTTATCACAAGATAAATTGAAACCATTTTGCTATCCTGTACAGGAAGCATCAAGTTGTGTCATCATGGACAGGTTGCAACTCCATGAACAATATCACAACTTGTTGCATCTATACTTGGAATATCAGACCAATCCACATTAACTGGACGAGGATATGTATCATTATCCGTGATATCCGGGACGCTACTCATTGTAAATCCAATTTCAGACACATTAGTGAAATCAATACTGGAGCAGTTCGACATATTAGTTGATGTAAAGGAATAACCGATTTCTGCCGCCTTTACAACGTAACTGTTCCCTTCGGTATCTGTAAGTGTTGTTCCGTTTTCAAGATTCACAAGCTGCAACCATATTGTTTGATTGTTGCCTGCTGAATCTACCCCTGGAAGACCATGTATATTCTCACCATCATATTCAAGAAGGAATTTTCTTCCATCGAGATCATTGGGGGTGACGTTTGAACACGCGTAGGTTCCGTTACTTTCTGTACAGAGGGATTTCACAGGGTTGTAATCTGAAGTGGTTGTAAAGCTTAGGGAAGTCCCCTCATTTACATCGCTTGTCTTTGCATATGTGTAATTGAACTTAAGCGGGTCATCGAGTTTTACGCCCGTTCCGGAACTATTGAAGATCATTACCGAATGATGCCAAGGATATGCACCAATATTCCATTGGTATTCAGGGCAATTCCCTGGAGATTGTACAGAACAAGTTCCTGCATCAACCTCTGATTTCAGAATAAAGTTAAAGGACTTTTCAGGCCAATCACCATTATAAGTTCCAGTAGCGCTGGCGTCCCAATCGGTATACTCACCTTGACCAGTTACCTTGAAATCAAATCGCAGCGGTGTATCAGATGACGATAAAGCCCCACTATCATCTGTATCGTGGTACATCGTGAACGCCTCATAGCTTCCGCCTGGGGTTTTCCCTGTATAGAAATACAGATCACCTGTCGACCCATTCATAAAACCATCATTTCTTTGTGAGGCATAATCAGACAGGGTCATATTTGTATAGTTTGCACCTGTTGATGCTGATCCAGGGCAGCTGTTTTCAGCGCAATAAAAGCTTGTGCTCGTTGCCGATGCCATGCTTGATGTGGCATTAATATATGATTGCACAAAAAAAGATATGCTGGTTGAATTTCCTCCCGACCAGTAGACTTGCGTTCTCTTAAGATCAGACCACATATACCCATACCAGGGACTGTTTGAAACTTCAGCCCCGGTCAAAGTGCCTTGTGATGACCCATTAGAATCTGTCAGGTTAAATTGACTATTTGCAGCATCCCACGTCGCATAATAACCTCCCCATGTTCCCGAGTCATTTGGACCCCACCAGCGAAAACTATCACCATTTACAAGTGATTCCGTTTCTTCAGACAAACTGGAGAGTTTCCCCGGTGACCAATAAAATGTAACAGAACTTGAGTCACTGTTCTTGGTTGCGGAAACCGTTGGCGAAGATGGAGAAAAAGGGTTTGCATCATTATCAAACCAGGTGCCCCAACTCCCGATATACCCTCGCGTGCCTCCTGCTGTTTCGAAGCCATATCCCGCATCAAGAGATACAGCTGCGCCGGAGGAGGCATCAAAAAGCTTGTAGCCATAATTATTTGCCCATTTGGTTGATCTGGACAAGCACTGATCAGTGGAAGTATCGACAACACCAGAACTGTTGACATATGCTTTGTAATAATAGTTTGCGCTAGTCTGCCCTGCTGTTCCAGTGATCGATGTTGAACCGTTGTTGGTTGTGGTTGTTTTTCCAAGAAACTTAACGGTGTCGGTGTCACCGTTAATGATGCTGAACGTTGCGGCGTTAACTTGACTATAACCTGTTTCAGAATATAGTTCTGCTACATCTAGCGTAATATCTGAGCCGTCCTGGGTTATGGAAGTAAAGCCATTGTCGGTGGAAGCAAGGTTGCTCGTTGTCAGATCAATTGAAGAGCCTGAAGCCCCTTTCCTCTCTTGGAAAAAGGAAAAATACCACGCCCCGAAAGGAGGCAATGTCTCAGCGTCAGAATTGATTGTAACATTTGCAATGTAACGGTCGGAGTTTGAAGACAAAAACCATGCTGTAACTTCTTGCGGCGATGAGTTCGATGCTCGCGAAGACGTCAAAATAGTTTTCGCGAGCTGCTTGCCATTTTGACTATTATCTGAGCCCAATCCACAGGCCACTTCATCAATAAGTGCCTGCCAGTTCCCATTAACATGTTGGGAAAGATCACCTCTAGAGTTTTTGATAATACATGCAAATGAATTTGCAAGGCTTATCAACTCATTTGCAGAATCTTCAGTCCATTCTTCCACAGATTGATTGGAATAGTCTGTCCCAGCATCATTGTAAGCTGCCATCAAGGGTGGTGCGTTAAGTATTACAGCTGAGATAACGATTGCAGTTTTTACCAAATGTATGTTGAAACGCTTCATAATCTTCTCCATCGAACAACTGTCTACAATATAACGGTTGGTTAATTCGCTGGAACCGCCGACACAGAACTAGGCGTCAGCATCCCACTTGTCGCAGTGGAAGTGCTCGATGAGGATGAAGAAGATCCTCCCCCGCATGAGCCAAGAAACGTTGCAAGCATCAAGAGAATCAGGGCTTTTCGGAATTGAACACTTGTACCAAACATATCAATCACCTCGCAAATCAGTAATAATTATGGTGAAATCAAAACATGTTTATCATTGTAGTCATGCAATTAGCCTGCTTTGAACTAGTTTCAATCTCTTATCTAAAATATCTTATATTTGATTATTTCAAAATAAAATTCTTTTTTCTAGACTAGTAACATAGTATCACTAAGGAACATGATATTCATATTTCATTGAAAGCGAACGTATCATCACGTTCCTTGATCAAAAAAGATGCGGTGATGGGTAATGCCCCATTCCACTAGTATTTACCTGGTTCCGGGTTGCTCATGCCTGTTTGTCAATGAAATTGTGCCCCAGTTATGCCTGAGATGTCAGAAATGAGACAGCATATAACGTTTAGCAAGCTAATGTTTGATGCCGGTATATTTTGTGATTTGGGTCGCTGTTGTGATCATGGTGCTGCTAGAGGGGATTTTGGAAGTATACGCTTACTAAGACACCTGCAACAGGTGAAGACAGACCATTAGCTCGGCAAATTGTCCCTCAAGTATTCTACCTCAATTATTTCACGTTGATGGATGCCGTCTGAACTCAGGAATTTAAATTTATCTTTTTAATTCTTTAATTTTAAATTAGTGGCCTATGGTAATAAGGCGCAGAACATTTAGTTTTTCAAAAAGATATCAATTAAGAATGTTTGCATAGAAAAAATTGAAAAACTATCGAGTATCATTACACACTTTTTAACACACCTGATTTTTCTGCCTGCAAACCACTGATTATAAGCAGGAAAAGTTAAAGCAGTATTCTGAAAATCCGCGTGTCGGTGGTTCGAATCCGCCCCTGGGCACCACTTTTTAGTAATCGAATGTAGGCACATTTAGTCCCCTACTGTTTGGCGATTAAACCATTATCCAGCGAGTTCAAAATTTTCTAGCAACTCGTTTTGCCTCGCGTGGGTTTGTTGTACTGCATCCATCTTGACAGGACCGAAGCCACGGATCTGATCCGGTGTCTCGGCAAGGTCAACAGCAATGGCATAATTACTGGTCGTAAGTCCGTTGGACACCGTTGTGATCATTGCTTTATATTCCACAATCAGGGTACGTTCCATGCGGCGCTCTGCCGAGTAACCAAAAGGGTCAGCCCAACTGCCGCGCAGGTATTTTCCACGGGCAAGCAGATTGAGCATTGGCCGCACCCATTGTCCGAAGCGACGTTTTCGAGGCCGGCCGGTCGCGGCATCAACACCCCCGAGAAAAGGCGGGGCCAAATGGTGGACCACGCGATAATCGCCTTCGAATTGCTGGGCAAGTGATTGCTCAAAATCAGGATTGGTAAGCAGGCGGGCCACTTCATATTCATCCTTATAGGCCATGAGCCTGTAGAGGTTTTTTGCGACAGCTATGGCAAAATTCTTTGAGGGATTTATGTCCGTAGCAACGATGTTTGTGATGAAATCCTCATAAACCTTCGCATAATCCTTATCTTGATAGGCGGCAAGTCGGGAGGCGCGATCCTTGATGAGGGCTTCAAGGGTTTCGGTTCCTATATTCTCATCAGCCTTGACATCAAACCGGGCAGGTTCCACCACAAAGGCCCGTCCCCAGCCAAAGGCTGCCAGATTGAACTCGATCGCTACCTTATTAAGCCTGACGGCTTCCATAATCGCTACCTCGGAAAGGGGGATAAGACCCCGTTGCCAGGCGGCGCCAAGCAGGAAGAGGTTGGCGCCAATCGTATCACCGAGGAGTTGCCGAGCCATTTCGGTAGCGTTGGTCAAAAGGCATTGCCCCTCTGGTACCGCCTTTTCAAGACGCGCCTGCATCTGCATGGATGGCAGGGTAAAGTTGCGGTCGCGCACGAAAGCGCCGGTCATCATCTCATGGGTGTTGGCGATGATATGGGCATTTGGCCTGAGCAGGTTGAGCGCCCCATGCCCTGCGCTGGTTAAGATATCACAGCCGAGCATCAGATCCGCCGTCCCCGGGGCAAGGCGAATGGCATGGATCTGGTCCGGGGAGTCGGCAAGCCGAAGATGGGTAGTCACCGCACCACCCTTTTGTGCCAGCCCCGCCATGTCGATAACGCCAACGCCCTTGCCTTCGATATGAGCAGCCATGCCAAGTAGCGCCCCAAGGGTGACAACGCCGGTGCCGCCAACACCGGTGATCAGTATGCTTCGGGGGGAATCAAGATCAAGCACGGGTTGCGGTAGCGGCAAGTCGTCGGGGTGATTATTTAACGCTGCGGGCTTACGGAGCTTGCCGCCTTCAATCGTAACAAAGCTCGGGCAGAATCCCTTGAGGCAGGACACATCCTTGTTACAGGCCGATTGATCGATCGTACGTTTCGTGCCAAGCATCGTTTGAAGGGGCAGGATCGCCACGCAGTTCGACTGCCCCCCGCAATCTCCGCATCCTTCGCACACCTCCGGGTTGATCATCACCCGGCGCGGCGGATCGGCCTCAAGTCCCCGCTTGCGGCGGCGTCGCTTTTCGGTGGCGCAGGTCTGTACATAAATAAGAACTGTCACCCCCGACACATCAGCAAGCGCACGCTGAACGGGTTGAAGCTCATCACGGTGATGTATCCCTATGCCGTTGGGCAATCCTGCTGGGTCAATATTCCCGGGGTGCTCGGTGACAATCTCAACCCTTGCAACTCCAGCAGCTAATACTTCCGTTGCTATCTGGGCCGGCGGCAGGCCGCCTTCATGCATCTGCCCGCCGGTCATGGCAACGGCATCGTTATAGAGGATTTTGTAGGTCATGTTGACTCTGGCGGCGACGGCGGCGCGGATCGCCATCAATCCAGAGTGATTATAGGTGCCGTCGCCAAGATTCTGAAAAACATGTTTGCGCGTTGAAAACGGTGCCTCGCCAATCCAGTTGGCCCCTTCGCCGCCCATCTGGGTATAGCCTTCGGTTGCGCGGTCCATCATCTGGCTCATCCAATGGCAGCCGATGCCGGCATATCCTCGTGCGCCCTCAGGGAGGATGGTCGAGGTGTTATGTGGGCAACCAGCACAGAAATAGGGCGTTCGTGCCACATCAAGAGGGGGTTGGCCGTCCCCATGGGAAAAGCGCGTAGACCCGTCTTCAAGACCTGGCAACCGCAAAGCCAACTGACGGGCAATCATTACGGGATCAAGCACCCCATCGGCAGGAAAAAGCATATTGCCGGCTTCATCCTGCTTGCCAATGATCGCTGGGGCACCGTCAAGACCATAGAGAATCTCACGCGCCTGCCCCTCGATAAGGCCGCGTTTTTCCTCAACGATGATCAGCTTATCAAGACCAAGGGCAAACGCTTTTAAGCCTTGAGGTTCCAGCGGCCAGACCATCCCGATCTTATAGGTGGCAAGACCGAGTTTCGCCCCGCGTTTCTCATTCAGCTCAAGCAAGGCCAGCGCAGTTTGAGTATCCATCCAGCTTTTACCGGTGCTGATTATTCCTATGCTCGGCTTTTTGCCGCCTTGCCACCGGATGCCATCAAGATGGTTTGCCCTTGCATAAGCCCGGGCCGCATCGAGTTTATAGCGATGAAGGCGCCTTTCCTGCTCATGGCGATCATCACCTGCCCTGATATTGACACCACCTTCTGGCATATTGAACTCAGGATAAACCGGAGAGGGCGGGGCGGCAGGAAGCAGCACCGATCCGCTGCTCTCGATATTGTCCTTGACACATTTGAGCCCAACCCACAATCCGGAGAAGCGGCTCATCGCCCAGCCATGCAGACCGTAAGCAACGATCTCTTCAATATTGGCCGGATTCAGCACGGGCATCATCGCGTCAACCAGCGCATATTCACTCTGATGGCAGGTGGTGGAACTTTCACAGGAATGGTCGTCGCCAAGCAAAGCCAGCACGCCGCCCTTTTCCGCGCTGCCGGCAAGATTACCATGGCGGAAGACATCGCCTGTCCGGTCGACGCCCGGCCCCTTGCCATACCAGAGCGCAAAGACACCGTCTTTTGTTCCTTCGCCGCGTAGGCTTGCCTGCTGTGTGCCCCAGATCGCCGTTGCGGCAAGATCTTCGTTAAGCCCGGGATGGAAGTGAACGCCCGCCGCATCAAGATGTTCTTTGGCGGCGGCAAATTGCTGATCAAGCCCACCAAGGGGGGAGCCGCGGTACCCCGTCACATACCCGCCTGTATCCATTCCCATCGCCCGGTCACGCGCTGCCTGGATCAGGCAGAGCCGGATGATCGCCTGACTGCCCGTTAGATAGACCCGGTCGCGGGAAAGATCATATTTATCGCCTAAGGATACGGATGTCGCGAGCAATGGTGAGACGTCATCAACGCTTGTTTCAGCTGGGATTAGTGGCCTGACATCACCTTCCAAGATATGCTCCTCTGATTTTCATCGAAAATGATATCACCACCTGAGCAGAATTATTGACCAAATTATGCTATGTATATTTTATATTTTAGCAGATTATGCTATTATTTTTGCTATGGACAAAATCGATCTGAAGATACTCAAAGAATTGCAGCAGAACGCGCGGATCACCAATCAGGAATTGAGCGAAAGGGTCAACCTGTCGCCTACCCCCTCTTTGCGGCGGGTCAAGATGCTGGAAGAAAGAGGCATCATCAAAGGCTATAGCGCAATCGTGGACCCTGAAGCCTACGGATTGCCCATCATGGCCTTTGTTTCTGTTCGGCTTGAACGCCAGACAGAGACGGAAATTGCAAGTTTCGAGAAAGCCATCATGGAACTTGATGAGGTTGTCGCCTGTTATCTCATGTCAGGGCGGCATGATTATATGCTGCAGGTTTTTGCACGCTCCCTCAAAGATTATGAGAATTTTGTCCGCAACAGCCTGACCCGTGTCCCCGGCCTTGGCGAGCTGGAGACGTATTTTGCCTTCGGGCAGGTCAAACGATCGATGACCTTGCCGTCACCACTCCAGAGCAAATAAGCGCCAAGAATACGAAGGGTGGAACTTGGCCTTGTGGGTTGCCTTTTGGCTAGTAGAAAGGCAAGGCTGAAACACTGCCTTCGCGTTCCTTCCCATCCGGCGTGTGAACAACAACCGGCGTGCCCACCTCCCAATGGGAACGAATTATCATTGACAGCCCAACATTGCAATCCAGGCGCGGGGAATAAATACCTGACGTTATCTGGCCTAATGGCTTGCCGTCATGGCTGGTTACCGGAAACGGCTTACCGCAGGGAGGTGTCTTTCCGCCACCGAACCTGATGCCGCTTAGACGCTGTGAGGGCCCGTAGGTTGCAACGCGTTCAAGCGCAGCCTTGCCGATATAATCGATATCATCGCCCAGGTAACACATCTTATCGAATCCGCATTCCAGTGGATTATTCGCTCGCGTGAATTCATTACCATATGACATTAACCCACCTTCGATCCGTTCAATGAGGTTCGGGCAACCCGGTGTGATATTATATTTCCGCCCCGCCTCCCAGATCAGATCCCACAGATCCCCCCCGAGGTGGCTGCCCTCAAGGTATATTTCAAATCCACCCTGCTTGCTGTATCCCGATCGGGCAATAATCTGGCGCGTTCCAAGCATATCAAAGGCGGCAAAACCAAAATAGGGCATTTTGCGTATCGCATCGCCAAACAACTCCGTCATCAATGCTGTTGCTTTGGGGCCTTGTATGGCGAGTGGTGAGACATCAGGTTCATCTATTGCAACATCAAAACCTGCGCCCACGGCAAGTCCCTTTGCCCAGAGCAACACATCTGAATCCGCAATGGAGAGCCAGAATCTGTCATCCTCCAGTTTGAGGAGGACCGGATCGTTAATCATGCCAGCATTCTCGTCAATCAGGGGGACATAAAGGCCCTGGCCCTGACGTGCCTTGCGCAAATCTCGCGGCGTCATCAGTTGCACAAGCCGGGCCGCATCAGGCCCCCGGATCTCCACCTGACGCTGACAGGCCACATCCCAGATCTGAACATGTTCACGGAGATGCCAGTAATCCTCCTCAACCGATGGGCCATAGGCCTTGGGTAACAACATGTGATTGACCACACTGAACCCACGCACACCATGCTCTTCCACCTTGTCCGTGTAAGGTGTCCGCCTGATCCGGCGTGACATATTCAACCCGGTTTCCGACATCTATGCCTCCACTATATTCATCAGCAATATGCCGGTCACTGTGACCACCAGCAGGAATAGCTGTGCGGCGCCATGATGACAGGAATATGGTAGCGGGCATCCTGATCAGGCATGGTGAACCGGATAACAATTTCCGTGAGGATCTGTTTGCCGTCTTGAGGCAGGGAAAACTGCTGAAAATATGAGCCGCTTTCGATAACCATCTCATAGCGGCCTGCGGGATGTGTCTTTACTTCCTCGGCAAAACGTCCGCCCGCATCACTCGCGGAGATAAAAACCGTCTCCCGCTCGCCGGCATCATCGATATGCACAAGCTTCACGGCAACACCGCCGGCGTGACTTCCATCGACGCCGTTCAAAAAATGCGAAGATAATACCGCCATGATCTTCCTTTCCCCCCCTGAGCCTATTCGATTGACGCTTTGTCACGTTTTGACGTGGTGGCAAGCACAATCGGGCTGATAACCCCTTTGGCCTTGACGTTGACACAAGCTGTCTTACCACTCTCCAAAGCCCGCCGTATCGCCGGGATTATCTCTTCGCGTCTGGTGACCAATTCGCCATAGCCGCCAAGACCCTCAAACATGGTGTGGTAGGGAATATCGCGGAAATCGGTGGCGTAATGAGAACCGCTCTTGAAAAGGCGCTCCTGCTGTTGAGAAATACAGTCCAGCCCGCCATTATTGTCGATCACTACCGTTATCGGGCAATTCTCCTGGAACGCCGCCTCAATTGATAAGCCGCCAGACAGGAACGCGCCATCACCGCTAATCAGCACAACATTCTTGTCCCGGTGCAAATTCTTGGCGGATACGGCAAAAGAAACCCCGACTCCCAGCAGGCTAAACGTCCCCGGATGCAGGATTCCCCCAAGTTTTTTGCCCTGAAATCCCGCGAGATTAACGGCGATTTCAGACCAGAAATGCGTATTCCCGCCATCAATCACAAGCCAGTCATCATCAGCCATGGCGGCTTGCACATCAAGGGCGAGCTGAAGCGGATGGATCCGCCCGCCAAACTCCGGCTGGCCAGCCTCATGTTCCACGTCGGCCAGCATCTTGGCAACCCATTCGGCGCGGCGTTTCCGGTTAAGGTCAAACCAGCTTCGATCAAGGGTGAAATCAGGGCTTTGACCATGCGCGATCAGTGCCTTCAGGAAGGCGCCCGGATCGCTCAACAGGGTAAAATCAGCCGCCCGATTAAAGGCAATTTCCTCATGGGAGCCATTAATGCATACAAGCTCTGTTGTGACCGGGAAAAGGGGCGGATTGCCAAAATTCATCTGATTATCAAGCCTGGCCCCCACCATCAGCACCAGGTCCGATTCGTGGAAAGCATCTGCCGAGGGATGATATTGATGAATATCAGCAAGCCCCATATAGGCTTCACACTCTTCACCAAGCAATTTCTGATGATAGGGAATGTTGAATACAGGTATACCCAGACGTTGCCCCGCCGCTTCAAGCTCAGCCTCCGCCCCTGACCACCAGACACCATGCCCGCCGATAAGAACCGGTCTCCTGGCCGTGCTCACCCTGGCCAGGACCTGCTCCAGTCGCTCGGGATCAGGCCAGGCCCGGGAAGGAGCTTGGGCGCCCAGATCAAAGGGACGTTCCTGCCGCCCCGCATCCTCCGCAAAAGAGGAAAACATGATATCCACCGGCAGGCTGAGATGTACGGCGCCAGGATAGCCATCGGTCGCGATCTTGAAGGCACGGTCGACAAATTCGGTAATTCTATTCCCATCCGTAATGGTAACGCTATATTTTGTCAGAGGCTGGGCGATGGCAACGTCATCAATCTCTTTAAAGCCGCCGGCCCCCTGCCGTTTCAGCGTGCTTGACCCGGTCACAAAAATCACCGGAGACCGCTCACCCCAGGCTTCCATCATTGCTGGCACCGCATTGGCAAAGCCTTCGGGCCCGACAAGGCATACAGCCGGTTTGCGCGTGATCCGCGTATGGCCATCAGCCAGATGACCGGCGACTTGTTCATGGGGGCAGTTTATGACCTTCATCTGGCATTCCATAAACCCTTCCAGGGCCGGATTACAGAAACCACCAGACAGGGTGAACACATGCTCAACACCCTTTTCCTGAAGCGCCCGGGCAAGGAGTGCGCCGCCCCTAATCTTTAGACTATCCGTCATCTTCCCTCTCCTGACCATAAGCTTGATGTCCGTGGGTTGCGGCAAGGCACGCACCGGTTATCTCAGGGGCAGTTCTGCACCCTAGAAGACCCATGATAGAACTAGCCTCATTTCCAATCAGATCGAGAATATCGGACAAGCCCTTTTCGCCATTCGCGCCGATGGCATACATCACGCTTCGCCCCAGCATGACAAAATCGGCCCCCGAAGCAAGCGCTTTGACCACTTGTTCACCATTCTGCACCCCACCATCAAAAAGGAGCGGCATGTCATGCCCCACCGCATCACGGATATGCCGAAGCGAAGTAATAGCTGTCGGGGCGGCATTCAACTGCCGGCCACCATGGTTCGACACATAGATGCAATCCACGCCCAAAGCCTTGATGCGAAGAGCATCCTCAGGGCATTGCACCCCCTTAACCACAAGCTTACCCCGCCAACGATCCCGGAGCTGTTCAAGAAAAGTCCAATTTGCTCCACTGCGACTGGCGTTCCGCACAAAAGTGGTTGTGCTACGTGAGGTGATGTAATTCATCGGACGGGGCATGCCTTCGGAAAGACTTCGCGCTAGCGTCGCGAGGGACCAGCGCGGATGGGTTGCAAAATCCCAGATCTGACGGGGGCCCCAGCGCATTGGAACAGCAAAACCGTTGCGAAGATCACGTGTTCGCACCGACGGGATGGGCACATCAACGGTCAGGATCAGCACGTTGTATGCCGCGGCCGAGGCGCGTTCGATCAACTCATCGATGAAATCACCAGACTGGTCCGCATAAAGCTGAAACCAAGCATAGCCCTCAGCCTCTTCGATCACTTTTTCCAAAGCCATTGATGATGCTGTCGACACGCATAAGGGGATCCGGCGCCTTGCCGCCGCCCTGGCCAGATACATGTCAGCACCTGGCCAGGTCAATGCGCACATCCCCATTGGGGCAATTCCAAAGGGAGCACCAGTTTCAAGGCCAAGTATCCGGGTGGAAAGATCACGTTCAGCCACGTCAATCAGCACACGTGGCATGAGGCGCAAATCATTCAGGGATGAGCTGTTCAACGCAGCAAGACTCTCATCGCCAGAAGCCCCGTCGATAAAGTCAAAAATCATTTTTGGCAGACGTTGCTCTGCGCCTGCCCGGGCCTGCTCCACTGAAAACAAACTCTGCGTCACGCGTTCACCTTTTTCTTTGCAATACAGAACGCTAACAAATTTCAAATTCATCAATCAAATATAATAATTGCATGAATCAATAAAAAAACCCTATGATTCAGGAAGAGATACAAGATCATGAATTTTAGACAATTAAAAGCTTTTCATACAGTTATGCGGTTGGGCACGATTACTGCTGCGGCAAACGACCTGTGCGTATCGCAACCGAGCGTCACGCGCCTTATCCATGAGCTTGAACTGGCCATCGGGTTCACCCTTTTTGTCCGTAAAGGTCGTGGCATCGTTGCAACGTTGGAGGCAAGGCGGTTCCATCAGGCCGTGGAAAGTGCCTTTATCAATATCGATCACCTTGATGATCTTGCCGCATCCATCCGCAAAACGGCGATTGGTAAAGTGTCTGTTGGCGTAATTCCAACCTTTTCAATATCCCTGCTGCCACAGGTTCTTGGGAAAATGCAGCAAAGTCTTAATGATACCCATACGGTTATCTATACGCACAACACACCCGCCATCGTTGATGCTGTGCGCTTGCATCAATACGATCTTGGCATTGTTTCACGCTCACCACCTTATGAAGGTGTCCATATTGTCTATCAAACAGCGGCGCGGTATGTGGCGTTATTACCTCAAGACCATCTGCTTGCAAACAGTACCGAAAATCTTGATCTTCGGGAAGTTGCAGGAAGGGATGAATTTGTCACTTTCGGCAATATATACCCGCTGGAAATGCAGGGCATGGATGCGGACCTTGCTGAAAAATTCCAAAATAACGCCCGCTACAGCGTTGCTAATGTGCTGGCTGCTGCTGCCCTTGTGCGCGAAGTCGGGGTGCCTGCACTGGTTGATCCTTTCACCGCCCGCCTCTCCGCAACAAATGGAGATTTGGTCGTTCGCCCCTTGCAACAGAAACTTCTCTATCACATCAGCATCATCACCAGAGGAACAGAACTGATGACAAGGGAAACGCGACAACTTGCTGATGCTCTGATCACGGCTATTGAAGACGACCCAATTATTCGTGCAGACTCTCAACCCTGATGAGGCCATTCAAGCCTGATAGGCAATGCTTTCCGCAGGGCCTGATCATGCGCCGGATCGATGTAATAGGGATGATGGGCGGCGAGCACCTTTCTGACATGGTCTTCCGCCGCCTTTTGTATATCTCGGCTGCCGGCTTCCTGCCAGGTGTCAATACTGGTGCGGTCAGCGATCTCAGGGTAGAGAAAATCGGAATGCATCCGGGCATAGGTCTCTGCCTCACCCAGAAAATGTCCCGTCCCTGTCGCCACCGCATCAATGACGCCAGCGTCAAGGGTTTCCGGCGAGATATCCACCTTCGCCGTCGCCCTCAGGATCGCGCCAAGCATGTCGTTGTCGATCACCATGGCGGCAAGCGAGATGCCCATGAGGGCCGCCTGCGCGCCGCATGCCTGGGTGATGATATTGGCTCCTGCCTGCACCGTCTGGGCAACGGTCAGGCATTTCTCATACCCGCTCTGGGCATCGGGAAGCTTGCTGTCGGTGGCGCCTGCAATGGTGGAGGAGGGCAGGCCATAAAACCTTGCCATCTGCATTGAGGCGGCGGTGAGCACCGCCTGCTCGCCACTGCCGCCAGCCATACCGCCGGTGCGCAGATCCGTGATCATCGGGCGCGGGCCGAACACCACCCTAGCCTCGGGGTCCACCAGAAAGGCAAGGATCATCCCCGCCAGCGTCTCCGCTGTCGTCTGGGCCACGCATCCCGCAATCGTCACCGGGCTTGACGCCCCGAGCTGGCCGAACGTATTGGCCATCACCGGAATGCCGCAACGAACCGCCTCGATCAGGACCAGCACCGCATCCCCGTCAAAACGGAGCGGCGGGACCACATGATTGATATTCAGCGAAAGGAAAGGCCGCGCCCGGAAATCTTCTTCCGAGCCTGCCAGCTGATAACATATGCGGGCAATATCTCGCACGTTTTCCGGAGTGCCCGCGCTGACAATCACATGCTTTCGCGTGCCTGCGAGACTGGCATAGGCGGTGTTGACATCAAGATGACGCTGATCCGGCATATCCCGCGCCACCAGCGGGCGGCTGAAGAAATGGATATGCGGCAGGGTATCAACCAGCCTTGCGGCGTTGTAGATATCGGCAAGGGTGCTTTCACGATAGCGGCCAAACACGTTGTCATAGATCAATGGCGAGGCCCCGCCCGTGCCAACATGAACTTTGCCTGCCGCAAGTTCAAGATCGGTATCCCCGCCGCGGCCATAGAGGGTGATCTTGCGGTGCAGTCCGGCGAGCGCCGCCTCAATCAGCTTTTCGGGAAAGAGAAGCCGGCCCCGGTCATCAACCATACCGCCCAACCCTTGGACCAGTTCAACCGCCGCAGGTGGCGCCTCAGCAAGGCCGGTTGTTGAAAGAAGCTCCCTTACTGTTGCGTCAATAGACGCAACCCCCGCCTCATCCAGCGGGTTGAGACTGCCGCCACGGCCGATGATGCGATGCCCTGAAAGCGAGACCCGGGGATCAGCCTCAGGTTTATTTGCGCGACGCCGGCGTGTGCCTCGATCTCTGGCACCTTGATGGGAGTCAATGTCATGCGTCATTTTTTAACCATTCCCGCTCTTTTTAGATTAATTTATGCCCGGTCTGAAGTTCAGACACAGCAACACTGTCGTAGTTACACTCAACTATGTAGGCATTGCCAGTATTACCCCTGGCACGGATAATGTTTTTCACAACTCCATCAATAATATATACGCCAACGCCATCGTCGATAGCCAATCCCGCTGCCAGTTGCCGGTTAGAAACATGGCTGTCATAAGCTTCCTTGCGTTCAGGTTCGTTATGGTAATGCGGGCAGGCACTGCCTGGAAGAAGTCCGAGACCAGAATGCAAATTATACCCGTCCTGAGCCGTTCCAAGAAGAAGGTCTTCAAACCAGCAGATAGCACCGGCGCTCACCCCGGACATAATGACGCCGTGATGTGCCGCCTTCAAAAGGCTTGATACAATGCCTGTCTTATGCCAATGGGCAAGAAGTTTCACCGTCGCCCCCCCACTTACATAGAGAATATCAATTCGTGACAGAAACTTATCGGCTGAAGCTGCATCTGCATTCAAGGGCAGATGATCAGTAGCAGCACATTTTTGAAAACGATCGTAAAACCCGCGCAGACGTTCGGTATTGTCATCATTCGCATGCCCTATATATCCTATACGAACGGATTCAACCGGGCCAACAAGAGCCAACAATTCATCTTCCAGCACAGAATCACCAGGTATGGCATCTTCGGGATGGGTGAAACCGCCACCACCGACTGCAAATATCTGAACTGCCATGCTATGAGTTTCCGCTGTCTAAAACTTACAAATTTCGATGCTACATTGAGCTCAACGCCAGATGGACAACATGATTTTACGAGTTGAGTTGCCAGTTTGTGCGAAAATCTCTAGATACGCAATCCGAATATAAAAAACTTTTCTATACAATTTTCGTATGGGTATATTCATAAATTATATTTGTTTGTGCAGTTCTATAAATCCATACTTTACATAAAATTATATTAGAAAAACTGGTCCGGCAGGATTGGTGTTTCTTCAAAAAAATCACGATAAAAGCCAGTATCAGCCAAAATGGCTGTATGCCGCCGGCATTAGGAGGAAGTATCGATGAAAAAATGGCTAATCGCGTCTGCAATGGTAGTTATACTAGGTGGGACGAGTGCAATCGCATCGCCAAGTGGCACTTTTCGACAAGCGCATGAATATGGTTTTGGCGACAAATCCAGCCTTGACCCTGCCTCTCGCGGGCGGGTAATGCAGATCACTGAAAAGCTGATGAGTCGCCTGATACGACCTGACATGAAGGGATCACCAAGCCCAGATCTTGCAACATCCTGGAGTTCAAACGCAGAGGCCACAGAGTGGACCCTGAAATTGCGTCAAGGGGTTTCATTTCACGATGGAAGCGCATTTGATTCTGCAGATGTGATTTACACCTTCGATCGAGTGCTGGACCCGGAAAACAAGTCGCCGGCTCGGTCAGCCATAAAAATGATCGAAAAAATGGAAGCCCCGGACAGCCACACGGTAAAGTTCACGCTTTCCACACCCTTTGCTGACATGCCGCTGCAGCTGATGGATTACCGCTTGCGTATCATTCCCGAAGGTTCCGGGGATAGTATAGCAACCTCTGGTATCGGAACAGGTCCGTTCAAACTGGTCTCTTTTGATGCCGCGGGCGTGACCAAACTTGAAGCCAATATGGATTATTGGGAAGGAGCCCCCGGTGTTGCCAAGATGGAAATCATCGGTATCGGCGATGGTCAGGCCCGTATGCAAGCTCTCTTGGGTGGCCAGATTGATTTTGAGAACACGGTGACAAACCAGCAGAAACCCATGTTTGCCAGTAGCAGCAAATTCAAAATCATGGAAGTGCCAACAGGCAACTGGCGTGGATTAGTGTTCCGCACAGATATTGAACCATTTACGGATGTGCGTGTGCGTCAGGCCGTTCGCAAGGCGGCCAACCGGGAAGAGCTGGTGAAACTGATCATGGGTGGGGCGGCAACAGTCGCCTGCGATACACCCGTGAAACCAGATGATCAGTACCGAGCTGATATAAAATGCCCCCAGGATATTGCTGGTGCAAAAAAGCTTCTTGCAGAAGCTGGTTTTCCGGATGGAATTGATATCGAAGTCTATGTTGCCACGCTTGAGCCAACCTGGCCTATCCTTGCGGAAGCCTATCAGCAACAGGCAGCAGAAGCCGGCATTCGTGTCACCATTAAGCAGGTGCCTTCTGACGGGTACTGGAGTGATACCTGGATGCAGAAAACCGTATCAGCAACGCGCTGGAATGAACGGCCTGCCGACTCAGCCCTGCATGAAATTTATCTGTCAACAGCCAAGTGGAATGAATCCTACTATAAGGATTCCAATTTTGACGCTCTGCTAGGCAAGGCACGCCGGGAGCTGAATTTTGACAAGCGCAAAGCGCTTTATGTTCAGGCTCAAGAGCATTTATATGAAACAGCCGGTACATTGATCCCTTATCACGTCTCAAAAATCTATGCGATGAGCGAAAGGGTCAACGGCATTGATCCGGTGGAAAATCACTCGATCCGCTGGAACAAGGTAACCGTCAAATAATCTCAGCCAGATAGGTTCGAGAAATACCATCAGGCCAGTGCACCTAAAAAGAATATGAACAGTGGTGCACTGGCCCTTAATATAATTACCAATAGAGCGATATTAAAATGGGGAGGGCAGTATGCTGTTGATGCTTTTAAGGCGCCTTCTTCTTGGCTTGGTAACCGTATGCATTGTCTCACTTATTATTTTTTCCGGTGTTGAAATACTGCCCGGAGATGCTTGCACCCAATATCTGGGTGAATATCAGGCGGATGATGAATTGCTATCCCAGTGCCGCAAGGACCTCGACCTGAACCGGCCGGCAATTGAACGCTTTGGTGATTGGGCAAGTGGTGCGCTCAAGGGTGATCTCGGACTTGCCGTTGATGGAAAAACCAAGATCAGCACCATCGTCGGTGATCGTCTAAAGAATTCTCTGCTATTGGCGGTATGCGCAATGTTTGCAGGGATACCGCTGGCACTGTTACTTGGCATCATTACTGGTCTTTGGCGGGATCGTATGCCAGATCTTATCATCTCGACACTCGCTATTTTTGCCATGACCGTCCCTGAATTTGTTTCCGCTACATTGCTGATCCTTGTTTTCAGTATCTGGCTGGGTTGGCTTCCTGGCATTGTGCTAACTTCAGCAGGCGCGCCTGCAGCAGAATTTTTTCCTGAAATTCTGTTGCCCGTTATTGTGCTGTCTTTGGTGATGTGTGCGCATATCATGCGGATGGTTCGCTCGTCAGTCATCGAAGTGATGGCTAGTGAATATATCCAGATGGCGACGCTGAAAGGTGTGCCTTACTGGCAGATGGTATTTAGCCATGCTCTGCCAAACGCCCTGCTGCCAGCCATTAATGTGGTTGCGCTGACCATTGCCTGGCTGCTAGGTGGCGTAGTGGTTATTGAAGTGGTGTTTAATTATCCGGGGCTTGGCCGGTTGATGATCGACTCAATTTCTGACCGGGACCTTCCCGTTGTGCAATCAATCGCACTGATCGTAGCCAGCATTTATGTCTGCGTGAATCTCGCAGCTGATCTGCTGACAATGCTTGCCAACCCCAAACTGCGCACAATGTACATGAGGAAGTGATGGCATTAACTGATATTCAGTACACTTCCTCACGCAGTCGCGTTGTTGTCGTTTTCAAGGACCTTGTTTCGCGGCCGTCCGGTGCGATTGGCCTGTCACTTGTAATATTCCATATTCTTCTGGCTTTGCTAAGCCCGTTTATCGTTCCCTTCGATTACAAGCTTCAGAATTCAGCTTTAATGTTAACCCAGCCTGATGCCGTGCACTGGCTTGGTGCCGACCATCTCGGGCGAGATGTCTTTTCACGGACGCTCATGGGCGGGCGTGAAGCGTTGCTAGTTACTGGCATTGCTACCCCGCTTGCTGTGATGTGGGGTGGTTTTATAGGCATTCTTTTCGGACTAGTCGGAGGACGGCTTGACGAAGTGCTGATGCGTATCGTGGATGCGTTTTTGTCGCTTCCATGGATCCTGAAAATGCTTGTCCTGATTGTTACTTTCGGGACAGGCATTGAAGTGCTAATTCCTACGCTTGCCTTTTTTTACGGGATACCTGTTATCCGCATAGCACGAGCCGCAACCCACGATGTCATTGCGCGTGACTTTGTCTGGGCGGCAAAGGCACGGGGGCATAATCGTGTCAGTATCATCTTTCGTGAATTACTACCGAATGTTCTTGATACATTGATGGTCGAAGGGGCGATGCGCTGGTCCTGGATGCTGCTTGCTTTTTCATCATTGTCATTCCTTGGCTTTGGCGTATCTCCACCAACTCCGGATTGGGGGCTGATGATTTCTGATGCGCGTGGCTTCATGTCCTTTGCACCCTGGGGCGTGATCGGTCCGGTGATTGCATTGTCATCGCTTATTATCGGAATAAATCTTACTGCCGACGCCTTGGCAAAGGCCCTTGGGATAGATCGTGCGCAAAAGGCACCGGTATAAAATGCGTAAAATCAGCTGTATTAATATTCAAAACCTCTCCATAGGTTACACCAGCCGATCCGGTGATGTTATCAGGGTTCTTCGTGATGTAAGCCTGACATTGAATCGAGGCGAAAGCATCGGCCTTGTTGGTGAGAGCGGGTCAGGCAAGAGCACGCTGGCGCTTGCGGCGATGGGGTTTTTCAAGCGCGGTCTGAAGGTGCTGGATGGCAGTATACATTTTGACGGTGTCGATATGCTGGAGCTCAACCGCGATGAGTTGCAGGATATCCGCGGGAGTAGACTGGCTCTGATCCCGCAGAATTCCGGCCAGTCACTAACGCCTACATTGCGTATCGGTCACCAGATTGCCGAAGCCTTGCATTTGCACAGCGCATTTCCATCTGAACAGATCGACGCCCGTGTTATCGAACTGCTCACCCAGGTTCGTCTTCCCGATCCTGCAGCTCTTGTTCGCCGGTACCCGCATGAACTATCAGGCGGACAACAGCAACGTGTGGCTATTGCCATGGCGCTGGCAGGTCAACCGGATGCGCTTTTGCTGGATGAGCCAACTACCGGACTTGATGTGACAACCCAGGCACATATTCTTGAATTGCTCCGAGAACTAGCACACAGCCATAACATGGCCATGCTTTATGTCAGCCATGATCTTGGGGCGATTGCCCGTGTCTGTGACAAAATTGCTGTTATGTATGCTGGCGAGATTGTGCTTTACGGCGCTACCAAACAGGTGTTGTCGACACCGGCCCATCCCTATGCTCATGGTCTGCTTCAATCTATCCCCCGGCTCAACCAAAAGAGTCTGCCGATGGCTCTGGATGGCCGCCCGCCACTACCTGGACAAACAGTTAATGGCTGTGCCTTTGCTGATCGATGCGCCCTAGCCGGTGCGCTTTGCCGAACCCATTCCCCCAAATTGACAAGGCTGGATTCAGGGGAAACCGTGCGTTGCTTTCACCCGGACCGAATAGACCTCATGCCAAAATCCAGGCACAAACCATCTCGGCAAGTTGATCTTGCAAAAGGGAAACAGCAAGCGGCAACATTAGGTCTTTCAAATCTCTCAATCAGTTATTCCAAACACAACTGGCTGGCGTCGTTGAGCGGCGCAAATGATAAAGCGCCTCCAGCCACGGTGGATGGCGTGAACATCTCCATAGAAAAAGGTGAAACACTTGGTCTTGTAGGTGAAAGCGGAAGCGGCAAATCAACTATCCTCAAGGCAATTGCCGGACTTGTTGCACCAAAATCCGGAACAATTACGATGGATGAAACATCTCCGCTTAAAGCAAATGTCGAAGACCGACCTGCAATGAATCTGCGGCAAATTCAGATGATCTTTCAAAACCCTGATGACAGCCTCAATCCACGACATACCGTTGCACAAATTCTGGCCCAACCGCTCCGACTTTATTTCGGGTTGTCGGGTGACCGGCTGCGGGCGCGCAGTGCCGAATTGCTTGAACAGGTTCGACTTGGCTCACATTATCTTGATCGCTTGCCAAGCCAGCTATCGGGAGGAGAAAAGCAACGTGTCGCGGTTGCCCGCGCCTTTGCCGCTCAACCTGAAATCGTCCTATGTGACGAGGTAACATCCGCACTTGATGTATCGGTTCAGGCCGCTGTGCTGGAATTGCTTGATGAATTAAAGGCCAGTCAGAACACCACCTACATTTTCGTTTCACACGACCTGGCCGTCGTTAAGGCCATCTCGGATCGCGTGGCAGTTCTCTATCAGGGGCGTTTATGCGAAATTGGCCCGTCATCAGCTGTTTATCAGGCCCCGTTCCATCCATATACCGATGTCTTGCTTGGTGCCGTGTTAGAGCCTGATCCGGATAAGGCACCAAAATTAAGTGCAGAAGATGTCGTTGAACTTTCTCCCCCGGCGGTGGGCTGTCCTTTTCAGCGTCGTTGCCCGCGTAAACTGGGAGAAATTTGTGAGAAGGCCACCCCGCCTCTTCAAACTATTGGCAAGGGGCATATCATCAACTGCCACATTCCGTTAGCAGAACTCTAGACGTCGTAGTTTCTTGGCCAGATTTTATGTCACAAAACCCACGTCGTCGCGCCAGTAATTGTGATCCCGGCAGCATTCACCCTTTTTATTTATTGGCTCAAATAAATGGTTAGTTGGAACCGAACTCAGTAAAATATCCGCTTTAACCATATATCTGTAGATCAGATGCCAAATTCTAGTAAGAAATTATATTTGATAAAAATGCGAGTAAAGTAGACGGTCATCCGGTATCCTGCCCCACAGTCAACTTCCATTACACAGTTTTTAACACACCTGATTTTTGGGCCTGCAAGCCACTGATTATATGCAGGAAAAGTTAAAGCAGTATTCTGAAAATCCGCGTGTCGGTGGTTCGAATCCGCCCCTGGGCACCACTTTTCCGTTTTATTTCAATGCAGTATGACGCTTCAATACGAGGGGCGGTTGCTAATGCCGGGCTTCATTTGTTTGTTGAATTCATCGTCTTGAACAAAGATGAACGCCATCAGCCGTAAACTAAAGTGATAGGTTAAATGAGTTAGATCCGATGAACCAAGGTCATCCGACAAAGGCTTTTTCGATCACGAAATCTGCCGGGTGCGCGTTCGACCCTTCGCTCAGGCCGCGCTCCTGTAGCATTTCACTCATGCTTTCCAGCATCACCATCGACCCGCAGATCATCGCCCGATCAGTGGCTGGGTCGAGCACTGTATCGGCCGCCGCATCGATACGATAATGTTGAGGGGCATGGCCATGCACATGTCTATGTGAATGGGATCAAACTTGGCCGGATTTATGGCGACTGGTACCATGTCGCCAACCTGCCTTCCGGCAGCAATGAAGTCTCGGTATCTCTATACGCCAATGACCATAGTGGGCTCAGCCTTGGTGGATCAAAGATCACCAGTACCGTAACGGTGATAGCGCAATAATCTTCCATTTGTTTAGAGCATAAAAGAACAGTCATTCTCCTTGCATTTCACCATGATCAAGGTTCACATACACAATCGTGTTTTAGGGCAAGGCAAAGACTTCTCCCTGTATTAAGGCAGTTTGTATTGTATAGATAAGGTTTAAAGGCCGCAGAGTAGGGCCAATACCCGCAATCATGTTTTGCATTGTGTAAAAGGGCGAAATGGACATAAAATTTTGCTCGGTCTTTAATTTCAAGCTGTAAGCTGGAAAAGCATGACGCATATGCAAAAATCATCATCTGATGTGCCGGTGCTCGAGGTAAAAAACCTGCATAAATCCTTCGGTGATCTGGAGGTTCTGAAAGGTGTAAGTTTTACGGCTCTTCGGGGTAAGGTGGTGACATTTATCGGCTCCTCCGGGTCAGGTAAATCAACTCTTCTGCGTTGCTGTAACCTTTTGGAGATAAGTCATTCTGGTGATATTCTCTTTGATGGTGAGTTGGTTGAATGGAAGGGCCATGGAGCAACTCGTCAACCTGCGAGCCGTGCAAGGGTTATCGCTATGCGAACCAATCTTTCCATGGTGTTTCAGCAGTTTAATCTGTGGTCGCATATGACAGTGCTGGACAATGTTATTGAAGCGCCGGTGACCGTGCTTGGCCGTGAGCGTGAAGAGATGCGAAGTCTTGGGCTTGAATTGCTTGATAAAGTCGGGATTGCAGACAAGGCAGAGGCTTGGCCATCACAGCTTTCAGGTGGTCAGCAACAGCGCGCGGCCATCGCAAGGGCGCTGGCAATGGAGCCAATGGCCATGCTTTTTGATGAGCCTACATCCGCGCTTGATCCGGAACTCGAACAGGAAGTCGTGCGGGTTATCAAGGCGCTGGCAGAAGAAGGCCGAACCATGCTACTGGTTACGCATGATATGCGGCTTGCACGTGATTTGTCAGATCATGTGATATTTCTGCATGAAGGAAAAATTGAGGAAGAGGGCCCTCCAGAACATCTGCTGGATAAACCCAAATCCAAAAGGTTACAGCAATTTCTGAGCGCAAGTGCTGTGGCTTGATACAAAGGGTGCGCTTTTTGGAGGTCTTTATGAAAAAGATAATTTTGGCAGCATTGCTTGCCGGAATGGTTGCCGGGCCTGTTCTGGCGGAAACTGTTCGGATGGGAACTGAAGGAGCTTACCCTCCCTATAATTTCATCAACGACAAAAATGAAGTGGACGGCTTTGAACGTGAACTTGGTGATGAGCTTTGCCGGCGGGCAAGTTTGGATTGCGTCTGGGTCGTTAATGACTGGGATTCGATAATCCCGAATCTGGTGTCCGGCAATTACGACACCATTATCGCCGGTATGTCGATAACGGCTGAACGTGATGAAGTTATCGACTTCACTCAGGAATACTATCCGCCAAGTCCATCGCTCTACGTTGCTCTTTCCGGCAGCAGCGTCAATGTAAACAGTGGCGTTATTGCTGCCCAGACTGGCACGATTCAGGCAGCGCATGTAGCGTCTTCAGGGGCTACGCTGGTGGAATTTGCCACCCCTGACGAAACCATTGCAGCTGTCCGTAATGGCGAGGCTGATGCGGTGCTGGCCGATGGCGATTACTTGATGCCGATCGTTGAAGAATCCGGCGGAGAACTTAAAGCGGTGGGTGAAGTTGGTATCGGTGGCGGTGTCGGCATGGGAATTCGCGAATCCGATGGCCAGCTTAAAGCCAAAATGGACAAGGCTATCAGTTCAATGAAGGCAGATGGCTCGCTCAATATCCTGATCAGGAAATGGTTCGGGGATAGCGGCCTTACCTTCTGATAAGAAGATAGTTTATCAGGTCGGGGCAGGTATCTGCCCCGACAACCACTCGTTTGGTTAGGCAGGAAGAGCCTGATGTTTTCATGCGTTAATCCGGATCAGATTGAAGGCATGGCATGGCTTGGATGTTATCTCACTACAGCCAAGCATCTGGCATTCTATCAATCCTTTATTGTTGTCCTGCTGTTGATTGCAGTGACGGCGCCACTGGCGATCACGCTTGGCTTGCTCAGCGCGACGGCAAGCCGGTCTGGTCTCTTTTTCATCCGGTATCCAGGCAAGATGTATATCGCCATGGTGCGCGGCATTCCTGACATTGTTTTTTTTCTTTTTGTCCCGCTCGCGCTCGATCAGGGTATCGAATATCTTCGCCACCTGATCCTGTGTTCGGATCAGACAGGTTCCGTTTGGCAAGGCAATGACTTTGTTGTATGCGATATGGCCAAGATGCCTTTATCAACAGCAAGTTCATGGGTGCATGATGTTTATGGCTTTGGCCTTGCTGTGGTTGCATTTGCGTTGGTGTTCGGGGCTTTTGCCGGCAATGTTCTGGCCGGTGCAATGGCGGCTGTACCCCGGGCACAACTTGAAACGGGGGCAGCATATGGCATGACTAGACGTCAGGTCTTCTGGCGCATCATGTTTCGCCAGATGTGGATTTATGCTCTGCCAGGGCTGTCCAATTTATGGATGATACTCATCAAGGCCACGCCGTTGCTGTTTCTCCTCGGCATTCAGGATATCGTCTACTGGGCGCGTGAACTTGGCAGTGCTAAAACCTCAGCCTTCAGCTATCCGCATCCGGATTGGCGGCTCTGGTATTTTCTGGCTCTGCTGGTGTTTTATCTCTTGATAACATGGATGAGTGAGCGTGGATTTGAACGTCTCAACCGGCATTTTTCGCATGGTCAGTCCATGTTCATCAACCACCAGCAAGGAGGGAGGAAAAGGGCATGAGCGCATCGTGCCTGGCCTCTTTTCAGGATTACGGGCTCCGTGCCATTGGTTATGGTGCACGGCTACTGCCAAAAACAGATATTTCCCTTTGTGATCAATTTGCCCTCATTGGCTCGGGATTGATCTGGAATATTTTTTTCGGGGTGCTGGCCGTTGTAATCGGGTATTGGTTTTCAATGGTATTTGCCATTGGCAAGGCATCCGGGCGTGGGATTTATCGTCGTTTTTCCTTAGGCTTCATTTTTGTCTTCCGCGGCTCGCCGCTGTTTATTCAATTCTTTTTTGCCTATGAGCTCTTTGTCCTGTTGCCGAAGGTCGGCGTGACGCTGGATTTATGGTTTGTGGTAATTGATATGGAAACCCGCTGGCTCACGCGTGCCTGGCTAGGTGCATTGCTGGTACTGATCTGCAACACAACGGCCTATTCGGCGGAAATTTTCTACGGTGCCTTGCGCGCCATTCCCCGCGGTGAAATTGAGGCCGCCAACGCCTATGGCATGACATCATGGCAGGTGTTCTGGAGAGTGCTGTGGCCGAATATGATGCGACTGGCATGGCCTTCATATACCAATGAGGCCATATTTCTCTTTCATGCCACAACGCTGGTCTTTTTTTCAGGCTTTCCGGCATGGCGTCAATCCGGTGATGCGCTTTATTATGCCAATTATTTTGCCGACAAGACGTTTAACCCTTTCATTCCATATCCGATTATTGCCTTTTATTTTATCCTGTTAACATTAGTGATTATCTTGTTATTCGGGATCGTCAATCGCCGCCTGAACAGGCATCTTCCCGATGCCATCCGTCCCCGACTTTTGATTAGGCCTTTTCTGATACGATAAATCAGCCAGCATTACAGGAGCACGGCATGATAAAGGATACGTTTACCATTGCTGGTGACAGCGCCGGTACAAGCCATGAATTGACTGTTTTTCGGTTTCGACCAGCTGATCCGGTGGCTAAGGTTTATCTTCAGGCATCGCTTCATGCCGATGAACAGCCCGGGATGCTGGTGCTTCACCATCTGATCCAAAAACTCATTGAGGCGGAAAAGGAAGATCGCCTTAAGGCTGAATTTGTCATTCTGCCCATGGTTAATCCACTTGGGATGGCACATTTGTCTTTTGGAACCCACCGCGGCCGGTATCACCCGGTCAATGCCATGAACTATAATCGCCAATGGCCAGATCTCGATGCAATCATTCATCAGCATGGAGCTGATTTTGCCGATCAGTTGTCTGGTGATGCGATGCATAATCGGCAAGTCATTCTTACCGCCGTCAAGTCTTGGCTTCAAGCCTTGCGGCCAGTTACGGCACTGGATCGGCTGAGGCATATGGTTATGCGCGAGGCATACGACGCCGAAATGGTGCTTGATCTGCATTGTGACGATGATGCACTCAACCACATTTACATTGTTCCGCAATTGATGCCGGAATATCAGGATCTGTCTGACTGGATGGGATCAGCGGCAACAATGACAGCCGTGGATTCAGGTGGTGGGTCTTTCGATGAGGTTTGGCCAGGGTTATGGATCAAGCTCGCCCAGCGCTATCCCGAAGCATCATGGCCGCAACTGGTTCTTTCGGCAACGCTTGAATACAGAGGATTGGATGCGGTGGCCGATAGCATAAACGTCAAAGATGCTGAAAACCTTTATCGGTTTCTGGTTGGCCGGGGCATGATTGAAGATATGCTGAAGACGCCGCCCAAATCTCCTGCCTCCGTTCCCCTGACGGCGTTGGAATATTTGCGCGTGGATCGGCCCTGTCTGATGCTTTATCACTTGCCGCTTGGGGCTGAAGTTCGCAAGGGTGATGTCATCGCAGAGATGTTGGACCTTGAGGGTGAGGGGGCCTTTGTTAACAGAAGACCGCTGATTGCCGGCACCGATGGTGTGCTGTTTGCGGTGAATCTTACAAAACTGGCCTGGGCGGATCATATAGTGGCCAAGATCGCTGGCACCGTTCCACTAGATGGCAAGGGAAGACATCTGCTGAGTGATTAGGTTTTGGGTAGTGTCCTGACCCCGGTATAAATTTACTTTAAGAAGCGCAGCAGCTTCCAGGGTGGCCTGATAAAAATCAGCATCAATCTGAACCTGTCCCAAGAAAGTTTAGGGAATAAGAGGATAAGGGTGGTGATACCGCAAGATCGATCAAGACGGATGATACGTAGAAATCACCTTTTTTTCTTATAAGCCAAAAGGAGAGAACAGGGCTAATAGCATCAGGACGCCTTTGACGTATTGATGAGGTCACGAACCCAGTCATGAAAATCTTTCAAGGGGAATTCTTCGGGAAAATTGAGCCCCCGCAGTCAAATTCCATTACACAGTTTTTAACACACCTGATTATTGGGCCGTTAAAATACTGAAATAAAACAGGAAAAGTTAAAGCAGTATGCTGAAAATTCGCGTGTCGGTGGTTCGAATCCGCCCCTGGGCTTCGAACCCAGCCCCTGGGCACCACTGATTTCGTTCATTTTCAGCCATTCTGATACAAGGCCCAATCGGGTCTGCAACACCCTTGCCACACGGGAAGGGCTGATGATGGCGGATATTTGCAAAAGAGGTAGCAGATATCAGGCGCAATCTCGCAAGCAGGCTTTCCTGTAACCATCAAGTCTCTGCCAATACCGATATCCGCTTGGAGGGCAGTTTTCTTTTATCCTGATATCGCAAGTTCCAATATCGCCACAAGTCCTCCCTCAAGCTGAACTTGATGCAGATCTTTTATTTTTCGGGTGATATATCTATCCTTTTTATCGGTGAAGGGATGATGCTGTCGGCCTCTTGTCGAGCCCTTCATCTGACAGCAGAAGGCTCAGTTCTTCCACCCTGCTCTTATTGATATAATGTAGAATTATATATGTGCTTTTCGGTGTTGTTATTCGCCAGTGTGGGTATTGAGTTTTGCCAGTTCGGCGACCAGGGAGGAAACAGCAAGTTCAAGGAGCTTCTCTCCATCCGCCGGGTTGGCAAGTGCTGAATGCGAGCCAACGCGACCATCGGGGAATTGCGCGCGATGTTCATCCGGCGGGCCATGTCGGTCCCCGCCATGATCGCGGATATATTCAGCGCTCAATGGTTGCGGCGGGTGTGTTGCATCACCCGCAGGAATAACGCGATGCACCGCCTGGGTAATGGCCACTTCTGAAGGCGTGGCGTGCATGCCCTCCCAATCACCATAGAGCGATTGTCGCAATTGATTGACTCCATCCAGCGCCCACCAGGAACGGTAATACACCCGGCCTGCGGGGGACTGTGATATCAGCTGTTCAATCACTTCAATATTGGCGCCATGACCATTAAGAATATAGACGAAACCGAAACCATGACTGAGCAAAGATGTCACCACCTCGCCCAGCAATGCGGAAAATACCGGCGTTGAAACCGAAACTGTACCGGGGAAACTCATGTTGAACGGGGCTGGTGTATAGCCAAGTGGCGGCGCCATATAGACCCCGGCACGTTGAGCGGCGGCTTCGGCAATAGATGTGGCGCATAGCGTGTCCGTGCCGATCAACCCCATCGGACCATGCTGTTCGGTAGACCCTGTTGGTAGCAGGATACCTCTTGGCAATGCTGTATCCGTGTCTGTCTTCAGATAGGCGTCAACTTCCTGCCATGTTGCCTGTTCAAGCCGCATCAATCATACTCCCTTTATCCTCGTTGCTGGCGGAGAAGTATCTGGCTATTTTGTATCCATCCAGCTGGCGATTGCCTGCTTGTAGCTATCATATTCGTCCATTACAGCCGGAAAAGTCTCCAGCTGATGGCGATACGCCAGAACCTGATCAGGCCAGATGAAAATCCGGCCAGCCTTTTGTTCCATGATCTCTATCCATGGGAAACTGGCGGCAAAACCACAATCGCCAAGCCATAGTCTGCCTTTATCGAGTTGTTGTTTTTCTATATCCAGTAACTGACCCAACTGATCAAGGCGTTGCTGAAACATATCCAATTTTTCCCCAACCGTATTGGTCGATGAGGCGTCACTGGCAACAGCGCCAGTGCTCAGCCAGCCAAAAAGGCCGCGCAACGCTGGCTCCAGCCGCGTATCGTGAAAGCGGCTGCGCTGGCGGACAAGTGCACGCAATCCCGGTGTTTCAGCCTGCATCGATCTCTCAGGCCATACCTCTTCGAGATATTCCGCAATCACCTCTGAATCCATCAGCATCAGGCCATCATGTTCAAGAGCGGGCAGATTGCCGGCCGGGACCTGTTGCCGCCATTGGGCGCTGCCATAACCACCAGTGGGCTGTTTTTCCTGCCATGCGATGTGCTTATGACGCAACATGATCCTGACCTTGGCGCAATAAAGGGAAACTGACGTGGCATAAAAGATCGGCGGCGTTCGGGCCTTGCCTTCCCGCCCGCTTATGCTGGTGTCAGTCGGGATGGCCCGGGCAATACAAGATGAGAATGTATTGATCATTTTGAAACTTTATAGAATGATTGGGTGATTGCAATATTTTTGAAATTTTATGGTTTAAGAAATGACTGAGACAACGCCGCCGGGTAAAACAGTCAAAGGTGCATTTTCCGGATATGATATCCTTTTGGATACGAGTGATGATGATGCGGAAATCACCCACATAGATCGAGGAACACCTTGCGGTGAATATCTGCGCCGGTTTTGGCAGCCGGTTATGCTTTCCGCTGAACTGGGCGATCTGCCCAAAAAAATTACTTTGCTAGGCGAGGAACTTGTCCTTTTCCGGGACAAATCTGGAGATTTGGGCCTGTTTCACAAACATTGCGCGCATCGCGGCGCCTCTCTTGAATACGGCATCATCGCTGATCATGGCCTGATCTGTTGTTATCACGGCTGGCATTACGCTATCGATGGCACGCTGATACGAGCCGGCTCAGAACCGGAGAATAGCCCGGTGCATCGCCGGGTCGTTCAGGGTGCCTATCCAACCCATGAATTCGAAGGGGTGATTTTTGCCTATATGGGGCCGACGGGCACCATCCCGCCCTTCCCGCAATTTGATACCTTGCTGGATGATGGGGTGGAAAAAATTCCGTTCAGTATTACCACCCACTGCAACTGGCTCCAGGTATATGAAAACACCCAGGACCCCATACATGTGTTGCATCTCCATGCCCGGTCATCCGGGGTTCAGTTTGGCGCGGCCTCGGGGATAGATCAGATGATCGAATATCGCGACACGCCCCTCGGCATGATTAATGTCCAGACACGGGAGGTTGGTGAAAATATCTGGATCCGGACAACCGAAACAATCCTGCCGAACATGAATCAGGGCGGAGCAATCTGGGAAGAAGCGGAAAGCGAGAAAGTCTTCAACCGTTCGGCATTCACCCGCTGGATGGTTCCTCAGGATAATTTTGTGACCAGAACGATAGGCTGGCGTCTGTTCAGCCATGATCTCGACCCGCGCAATCAGGGTGATCGCAGCAAGGTTGGCGTGGAATCCATCGATTTTATCGGCCAGACCAAGGATGAGCGAAGCTATGAAGAGAGCCAGCGACAACCAGGTGATTACGAAGCTCAGGTCTCGCAACGGCCCATCGCAATTCACCGGCTTGAAAACCTCGCCTCATCGGATCGTGGTGTTGCTCGCGTGCGTCAGATGATCCGTGACCGTATCCGCGCCCTTGAGGCAGGCACAGAGCCTGATCAGCCATCGGCAAATAAACTCGGGCAGATAGCGACTTTTGTTCAGGACAGTGTTTTTAAAGCCAGCTTGGATGAAGAGGGCAAACGTGCCTTCAGTCGCCAACTTGTGGACCATATGCTGAGCAATACGGACGTTAACGAGGACAGCAGAAGACAGGATATGGAACAATTTTGCCGTGATTGGCTAAATTCTGTTAGATAATTTCGGCTAAATAAGTGACTATAAAAGTAGTAGAACAACAAAAAGCAAGTGCTATAGCATTGGGAGGAAATTATGCTTAAAAAACTATTTGCTGGGCTTGTTGCCCTTACCATGTCATCAGGAATTGCACAGGCCGCTGATTCCGCTCTGACCGAAATTATCGAAAGCGGCGTGCTCAAAGTCGGGACCACCGGTGACTGGAACCCCATGACCATGAAAGACCCGGCCAATAACAGCTATACCGGCTTTGATATTGACGTGACAACGGCCCTTGCCGAGGATCTTGGAGTCAAGATCGAGTATGTTCCAACCGATTGGAAAACCCTTGTTGCGGGCATTACCTCAGGAAAGTACCACATGAGTGGTTCGGCCTCAATCAATCCGGGACGGGCAAAGGCCGCCGGGTATTCCTCTTCCTATGTCGAAGTTGGTCAGGTGCCGCTTATCCTGAAAAAAAATGCTGACAAATTCAAGGGATGGGATGATTTCAATAAGCCCGGTGTCACCGTGGCAGCCACGCTTGGCACTACCCAGGAGCAGTATATCAAGTCATTTTTTCCAAATGCCACTCACCGTATTGTGGAATCCCCCGCCCGTGATTTCCAGGATGTACTGGCAGGTCGTGCTGATGGGCATATTACTTCTACTATCGAAGCGAACAAACTGGTTGAAAAATATCCGGAGATGATGATCGTCGATGTTGGTCAGGCCAAGGCACGGACTCCGCTTGCCATGCTGTTGCCACAGGATGATCAGGTCTGGATTAATTTTGTCAATCACTGGATTGCGTTGAAACAGACACGCGGTTTCTTCGAAGACCTGAAGGCCAAGTGGAAACTGTAAAAAAGCCGTCAGCCAAACCGCCGTCATCCAGCCCCGGATCATTCCTTTTCCGGTCGCTGGTTGATGGTGGTTTGCCCAGACATGAAATAACCGCCACGGCATAAACGAGCACTTATCATGACCAGTAACACCGCCCCGTTGATCCGCATTGAAGGATTGACAAAATACTTTGGTGATTTCCAGGCGCTGAACAAGGTAAGTCTTGATATAGGAACTGGAGATATCATTGTTATTTGCGGGCCGTCCGGTTCCGGCAAATCAACGCTGATACGTTGTATTAACAGACTCGAGAAGCACGAGGCAGGCACTATCCGGATAGATGATACCGAAATAGACGACAGTCGGCAGTCCATGAGTGTTATCCGCCAGAATGTCGGTATGGTGTTTCAGCAATTCAACCTTTTCCCTCATCTGACGGTGCTGGAGAATCTGACACTCGGGCCCATGCGGGCGCGAAACATGCCCAAAGATGAGGCTACAAGTCTGGCCAAGAAATTCCTTGAACGGGTGCATATCCCTGAACAGAGTGGCAAATATCCCCGCCAGCTTTCCGGTGGCCAGCAGCAACGGGTTGCGATTGCCCGGGCCCTATGCATGGAGCCGCGTATTTTGTTGTTTGACGAGCCGACCTCGGCCCTTGATCCGGAGATGATAAGTGAGGTGCTGGAAGTGATCACTGAACTGGCTGGTAGCGGTATCACCATGGTGGTTGTCACCCATGAGATGGGGTTCGCACGCAAAGTCGCTGACCGTATGGTTTTCATGGATCATGGCGAAATCGTTGAAGAAAACACACCGGAGCAGTTTTTCAGCAATCCTGAAAGCCCGCGCACTCAGGACTTTCTCAACAAGATTCTGCATCACTAGGAGTCAGTACATGACGCAATTTCAAGCTGGCTCAGGGCTTAAGGATGCAAGGATGAGCAAGAACAAAATCCCGATTTTCAGTCTGTCTTTTATGGTGGTTCTTCTTGGTGGATGCTCTGCTAACTGGGGTTGGTATGTTATTGACCCGACACTGGATAACGGCATGGTCAATCTGCGGTTTCTTCTCAGTGGGTTATGGCACACTATCAGCCTGTCAATAACTGCTATCTCGATTTCAATCGTCGTGGGTCTTGTGATTGCCCTGCCCGGGATCACCAGCAGACCGCTTCTTCGGGGCATCAATCGCGGGTATGTGGAAATTGTCCGGTCGGTTCCGATACTGGTGCTGATCTTGTGGGTATATTATGGTCTGCCCCAACTTATGGATCTGTCCATCAGTGTTTTCTGGGCCGGGGTTATTGCGCTTGCGGTTTCAGATAGTGCCTTTATGGCGGAGATATTCCGTGCCGGCATCCAATCGATCGCCCGTGGCCAGTATGAAGCCGCGCATTCCATCTCGCTCAATTATCGCGATACAATGCGATTTGTAATCCTGCCTCAGGCGATCCGGCGAATATTGCCGGCATTGGGGAATCAGCTTGTTTATATGCTGAAAATGTCGTCTCTTGTATCAGTGATCGGCATGCAGGAATTAACACGTAAGGCCAATGAGCTTGTTGTGACCGAATATAGGCCACTGGAAATCTATTCATTCCTGGTGCTTGAATATCTGGTTCTGATACTAATCGTTTCAGCGGGTGTGCGTTGGCTCGAACGTCACTTACAGGCAGACGAGCGAAACTGAAAAACATTTTGAGAAAGGGACCAACATGACAGCGTGGATTTCCATGATCAGCGATGCCGATGCAAGTCCGGCCCTTGTTGAGGTGCTGGAAATGGCGAGAACACCGCATGGCACGGTGGACAATGTTATGCGGGTACACAGCCACCGCCCGAGCACAATGCGAGGCCATATCGTTCTGTATCGAGCTGTCCTGCATGATGACAGCAACACCATCCCGACCTGGTTTCAGGAAGTTATCAGCAGCTATGTTTCCATCCTTAATGACTGCGCCTATTCGCTAGCCAATCACTGGAAAAACGCCGCCCATCTTATTGGTAATGCCGAGCGTTCGGATACTATCCGCAAGGCACTGGATGCCCGAACCCCCGAAGCTGCTTTTGACGGTGCTGAACTGGCCATGCTACGCTATGCTGAAAAACTGACACTTGCGCCAGCAACAATGACCGAGGATGATATCCTTGCCATGCGTGATGCAGGTATGGATGACGGAGCCATTCTGGAGGCTAACCAGATCATCTGCTATTTCAACTATGTCAACCGAAGCCTGAACGGCCTCGGCGTTACCACCGCCGGTGATATTGTCGGCTACTATAAGGAAGGCCAGCCAAAAGGAGCGTGAAATGGGGTATGCAACTGCAAAGCCACTTGATCCCAAACTGATCCCGGTTATTGATGTAACGCCTCTGCGTGATGGCAGTGATCCGGTATCGGTTGCACGCCAGTTGCATCAGGCAAGCCAGCAACTTGGTTTCATCTATATCACCGGCCACGGCATTCCTGACGAAGCCATAGATAATCTGCGTAATACAGCGATGGATTTCTTTACCGCTGATGAGGCCCATAAAGAACCCGTGCGGGTATCAGACCGTCATCGCGGCTGGATCAGCACTGGCGGGGCAAAGATGTATGATGATGCCAAACCTGACCGCAAGGAAAGTTTTCTCTGGGGATATCAGGATAAAGATGGCAGGACGATGGAAGATCATGCCCTTCGCGGGGCTAATCAATGGCCGGAATTCCTGCCTCAACTCGAACACCACGCTATGGCATGGTTTGAACACAGCCACCGGCTTGCCGCTGAACTGATGGCAGGCTTTGCCATTGGTCTGGGGCTTGAGAATGATTTCTTCCTCCGCCAGACAGCACGTCCCTTGAGCCGCTGCTCGCTTGTCTATTATCCTGATCAGCCACCGGAACTGGGAGAGGATCAGTTCGGGGTCGGCCCGCATACCGATTTCGGGGTGCTCACCGTACTCTGCCAGGATAGCGTCGGCGGCTTGCAGGTTCAGGATGTCAATGGCGACTGGATAGAGGCCCCGCCCATAGAAGGCAGCATGATTGTCAATGTCGGTGATCTGCTACATCGCTGGACCGAAGGAGCTTATAAATCAACACCGCACCGGGTGATCAATTCTTCGGGCCGCGAACGCTTGTCGCTGGTGCTGGCATGGGACCCGGAGCCTGAAACAATGATTGATGCCAGTGCCGTTACCGGCAAGCCAGCCAGCGAAGATCCCATCAGTTGTGGTGATTACCTGATCTGGCGATTCAATCGCGCTTTTGCCTATCGCCAGCAAAAAAAGGGGTAGACGGCAAATGTGTCAGGCACTCGCCACAAGAGGAGCGGATAACCTGATCGATAGCTGTCTTGGCCAGATAAATGGCAAGATAATCGGCTTGATCGCTGAACGGCCTGAACTGGGCTGGTATGATGCCGCCATTGCCGATGTGCTGGAAGAACGCATTACCGACAGAGGCGGGATCTGCCGTCGTCTTGCCAGCAATGGTCCGGCGAATGAAACCGACCCTCGGATCACCGCTCTCGAAACTGAGGTGGACGCTCTGGTCTTTCTCTGCCGCAGTGGTGATCAGGGACGTTTTGAGCGCAAGACCGAAGCAAAACCTGTTGTTATGTGCTATGCGCGCAACGCCGCTATGCTTGCCAGCCCATTTGGGCTCGTTCCGCATGACAATATGGTCAGGCTGAAAAAAGAAATTGACCGTTTATGCATGCAAGCCGAGCAGATTGAGATTACCTGCCCGTTGGGAACCTATCTTGTTGGCAATGTGGCCGTACCACCGCACGAACAAGAAGGCCTTCAGGAAGTTGGCATCAAGCGCTTTCCCATGTCGGTTCCGCAACCGCTTGGCTGTGCCGGGTTTGCTGGTAAGGTTGTCATCCGAGGTAATCTGACAACCACCGGATCCCGAGTCTATGAGCCAGCAGTGTTGCACCTGGAGGATGCTTTAACCATAACACTTGATGGTCATGTGATGGCTTCCATAGAAGGAAGTAAGGCTGATCAAGAGAGATTTCACCAACATTATTATCATGTCGCCGAAACCTTTGGGTTGGAGCCGTTTTATGTCCATTCTTTTCATGCCGGAATCCACCCCGGGCTGGAACCAGCGAAGGTCTCCTCCAAAGATGCTGATTACTGGGCCAATACAGTCTTTGGCAGCCCGCATTATCTGCATTTTCACACCTGTGGTGTGACACCACCCGGTGAAATATGCTGGATGATTGCCGAGCCGACGATCCGTCTAGATGGCGTTGCTCTCTGGCAGCAAGGTATATTGCAACCGATGGCGTTTAATGACCTTGCAGCGGTACTAGAAAAATCCCAAATGCTCCAAGATATCTTCTTGAAGCAAATCTAGAGCCCTGTGTTCATCTGATAGCCGGCATGAAACACCAGTCGGACGGTGGTAAGCGCGGTATCGTGATCCCAGGTTGTACGTTCAATTTCAAAGAGAGCCTTGTTTTCTTTTGTATCCAAAAGCTCTGCCTGCTCAATGCTGGCATTGAGCGCTCTGAATACGATATCGCCATGGGTATACGGGATGCTTTGCAAAAGCCATTCATTGGCACTTATAGTATCAAATTTCATCGACAAAACCTCAGGTAGCGCAATGCAGTTGATCCAGCGGTCTTCAATTACATAGGGTTTATTATCGGCGGTATGAAGAGCAACTGCATGAAGCAGAAATGTGTTCTCCTCTAGCCCAAATCGAGCTTTGATCCATTCCGGCGCTGCTTCAACTTCCTGATGATGAAGATGATACCTGTAGGCTTTGTTGCTGGCTTCAATTTCCTTTCTGATGAGTGGTATCTGCAGCGTGGCTTTACTTATCGGATGAAGTGCCACGCGCGTGCCAGCTTTGCGTCGGCGGTCAAGCAGGCCGTTACTTGCAAGGGTCTGCAGGGCCCGATTGACCGTCACGCGAGCGCAACCGAACTCGATGGCAAGATCTGCCTCATTTGGGATGGATTGGCCCGGTTTCCACTCACGGGTGTAAATCCGGCGTTCAACTTCGGCCATAACTGCCTGCCAGTTTGTTAGCGAGTGTCGCGTCATTTTCAGTCCTCAAAGACGATCACGAAGGCTGGCTAACACGCCCTGATAAGCCTTGGAAATTTGTTCACGGGCAATATGACGCCCCCCTGAAACCACATGGCGACCCGCTGACCAAACTTCCTGAACCAGTCGATCGTCTCCAGCAAAGATGAAACTGTCAAGAATGACATCACCTTCCAGATCGCAGGTTTCAACACCAAAGTGGTCAAGAGCCGTCAGGTCAGCCCAGAACCCGGGAGCAATCTTCCCTGTATGTCGTCCCGCAGCTTGCGCCCCGCCCAATACCGCTGCCTCAAAGATGCGGCGGCCGGTCGACCGTGCCGAAGTTGCAAGGGCGGCGCGTGTACGGTCGCGAAGTCGCTGTGAATATTCGAGGCTACGCAACTCCTCCGAGAGAGAAATCCGGATATTTGAATCAGAGCCTATCGCGATTTGCCCGCCGGAACCCAGCCAGTTAACTCCGTCAAAAATTCCATCACCAAGACTGGCTTCGGTAATCGGACAAAGTCCTGCTACGGCACCCGTCTGTGCAAGGCCAGAGGTTTCATGAGGCAACATCTGCGTGCAGTGGATGAAACAGCAATCCTTCCCTGGTTCGATATTATCAATCACCCACTCCACAGGGCGGTTTCCAAGATAGTGCAGAACTTCATCTACCTCAGCTGTCTGTTCGGCCAGGTGCATGTGAAATGGCCCGCCTGCAGCAAGGGCACGGGTTTGCGCAAAACTATCTTTTGCAACGGCGCGAAGGCTGTGTGGAGCAACGCCGAAACCGGCATCAGGTGTTAGTCTGGCGAGTATTGGCTGCACATCCCCACATAGCATCGCAAATTCATCAGGGTCATTCCGAAAGCGGATTTGGCCCCTTGTCAGTTCCCGCCCGTCGCACCCTCCGAATTGATAATGAACGGGTAAGAGAACAAGGCCGATGCCGCTGTGGCTGGCGGCGGCGACAATTCTTTGTGCCATTTCGGCACGATTTTCATATCGAGTTCCATCCGGCGCATGATGCAGATAATGAAATTCAACGCATGTCGCATATCCGGCTTCCAGCATTTCCATCTGTACCATGGCGGCAATTGCTTCTACATGATCTGGGGTTAATTGATCAAGAAAGCGATACATCAATTCACGCCAGGTCCAGAAACTATCCTGCGGGTTGTTGCCACGGCGTTCGGTAAGCCCGGCCATGGCACGCTGAAAGGCGTGACTGTGAATATTAACCGGCGCCGGCAACAGGCACGGAACATGTGCATCTGCAGCAGAACTGGCAGCGTCCTGTTTCACTTCAGCGATGCGCCCATCATTGCCGATCTTTACTTGTATATTTTGCTGCCAGCCGTCAGGGAGGAGCGCAATTTCAGCCTGAATTATAGTCATGTTGATTACTGTTGACAGATTATTATGTGTGTACATATAAATTAAAGTACCAGTTAACACAAGGTCTCCAATGCAGACACTGATAACAAATGCAAAAATTGCAACACTGGATGCCCCGATAGTTACCAGGACAGAAAGCGATGTATCCGGCAATCCATTTGGATTGATATCAAGCGGCTACCTTGTCATTGAAGATGGCCTGATCAGTAGTCTTGGTCCCATGGCAGCAATGCCTCCAGCGCTTGCCAGGAACCGGTCGGCGAACTGTCTTGATGCGGGTGGCCGACTGCTTACCCCGGCCTTGATCGATTGCCACACGCATATCGTACATGGCGGCAACCGTGCGACAGAGTTCGAGATGCGCCTGAATGGCGCCAGCTATGCTGAAATAGCAAGGGCCGGAGGAGGCATTGTTTCCACCGTTCGAGAAACCCGCGCCTTGTCGGTTTC
This sequence comes from Alphaproteobacteria bacterium LSUCC0684, assembly GCA_041228335.1. NCBI lineage: Bacteria > Pseudomonadati > Pseudomonadota > Alphaproteobacteria > Alphaproteobacteria bacterium LSUCC0684. The sequence goes on from CP166130.1 coordinate 235,410, forward strand.
AGAACTTGTTGAAACGGCATTGCCGCGTGTAAATGCATTATTGGCTGAAGGGGTTTGCCTTATCGAGGTAAAATCAGGCTACGGCCTTGATATGGATACCGAGTTACGGATGCTGCGGGCAGCGAGGATGCTTGCGGATGAATGCCCCTTGCGTGTTGTAACCAGCTTTCTTGGGGCGCACGCAATGCCGTCAGATTTTGGCGGGCAACCCGAAGACTATATTAATGATATATGCATACCTGCGTTACACGCTGCCCATGCGGAAGGGCTTGTTGATGCGGTTGACGGGTTCTGTGAATCGATCGCCTTTTCGGCGGAACAACTTGCGCCATTATTTGCCACTGCACGGCAATTAGGCCTGCCGGTAAAACTGCATGCAGAACAGTTGTCGCGATGTGGTGGCACCTTGCTTGCGACGCAACATGGGGCGCTTTCCGTTGATCATGTTGAATATGCAAGCGAAGAGGATGTTTTAGCTATGGCTGCGGCGGGAAGTGTGGCTGTATTGCTGCCAGGCGCCTTTTATACGCTACGCGAAACACAAAGCCCTCCGGTGGGTCTTTTCCGCAAGCATGATGTACCCATGGCTCTTGCGACGGACGCCAATCCTGGCTCCTCGCCTATGACCTCGATTCTGCTGGCGATGAATATGGGATGCACGCTTTTCGGCCTTACCCCGGCCGAGGCATTGGCAGGTGTGACCCGCAATGCGGCGAGGGCGTTGGGCCTGAGCGATACCGGAATTATCCGTCCGGGGTTGAGGGCCGATCTTGCTCTCTGGGATGTCGCGCAGCCGGCAGAACTTTCCTATCGGATTGGCTTGAACCCTCTTCACCTCCGCCTGTTTGCCGGTCAGATAGCATGATTACTCTGGTGCCAGGTCAGGTCACGTTGTCTCAGCTTGAGCAGATCTGGCGAGGTGAAGACCGAATTTCATTGCATCATGATGCCCGGGCTCCGGTTGAAGCTGCGCAAGCTCTTGTCAGAAAAGCAGCACAAGGCAAGGATGCCATCTATGGGATCAATACAGGGTTTGGCAAACTGGCCCATATGGTTATTCCCGCTGATCAGACGGCGAAACTTCAGCACAATCTGGTTCTGTCCCATTGTTGTGGCGTGGGTGAGATGCTTGATGCTGCAACAACCCGGCTGATGATGGCACTCAAGCTCATCTCGCTGGGGCGCGGGGCGTCCGGCGTCAGTTGGGATACGGTGATGATGATAGAAAATATGATCAATGCCGGCGTTCTGCCATGTATTCCTGCTCAGGGTTCGGTTGGGGCATCTGGCGATCTGGCGCCACTTGCCCATATGGCCGCTGTGATGATCGGCGCGGGCGAAGCCATGAAAGACGATAGCGTGATGACCGGTAATATCGCGCTACAGGCGGCCGGGCTTGAGCCGTTGGTGCTCGGGCCGAAGGAAGGTCTGGCCCTGATTAATGGCACACAATTCTCTACCGCATGCGCATTGGCCGGACTCTTCGAAGCCTGGCGTAATGCGAGCGCATGTGTGGTCACCGCAGCGTTGTCAACAGACGCAATCATGGGGTCAACAACACCACTCGTGGATGAGATCCATACTCTGCGTGGACATTCGGGCCAGATCGAAGTCGCCCGGGCACAGCGGGAGATCATGAAGGGCTCGGAAATCCGCGAAAGTCATCGCGCGGACGATACGCGTGTTCAGGATCCATACTGCATTCGTTGCCAGCCACAGGTCACCGGTGCCGCGATAGACATTCTTGCATTTGCTGGCCGGACGCTGGAAAACGAAGCCAATGCGGTCACCGACAACCCTATTGTTCTTGTGAAGGAAGGTCGGATTGTTTCAGGAGGTAATTTTCATGCTGAGCCGGTTGCTTTCGCTGCCGACCAGATAGCTCTCGCTGTGGCTGAGATAGGTTCGATAGCCCAACGGCGGGTCGCTCTAATGGTTGATCCATCCCTTAGTTTTGACTTGCCGCCTTTTCTGACCCCTGAGCCTGGCCTGAATTCCGGCTTTATGATTGCAGAAGTGACAAGTGCCGCCCTGATGAGTGAAAACCGGCATCTTGCCAACCCCTGTTCAACCGACAGCACCCCGACTTCAGCCAATCAGGAAGACCATGTCAGCATGGCGGCACATGCCGCATATCGATTGCGCCGGATGACCGCAAATCTTAACATGATTCTTGGCATTGAACTCATCTGCGCCGTTCAGGGGATTGAATTCAGGAAACCGTTGAAAACCAGCCCAAAGCTTCAATCTGTTATCGCCACCGTCAGGCAGGTGATTAGCCCTCTTGAAGAAGACCGTTATCTTGCATCAGATCTTGAGAAGGCCGCCGACTTGATCGCCAATGGCAGAATTGTCGAAGGGCTTGACCTGTCGCCTTATATTCAGGGTTCGGTGTAATCTTTAAGACAGTAAGAGGAGCGTGAAATGCAGAACAGTCGTCATAATATCCGTGATGTAATCCCCCCAACAGGGGCAGAAATTTCTGCCAAAAGCTGGCTGACCGAAGCCCCAATGCGGATGCTTATGAACAATTTGCACCCGGATGTTGCCGAGAATCCGCATGCACTCGTTGTCTATGGCGGTATCGGCAGGGCTGCGCGCACCTGGGAAGATTTTGACATGATTGTTGCATCGCTTCGAAATTTGGAAGCCGACCAGACACTGCTGGTGCAATCAGGCAAACCGGTTGGAGTTTTCCGCACCCATAAAGACGCACCACGGGTGCTTATTGCCAATTCGAATCTGGTGCCTCATTGGGCAAATTGGGAACATTTCAATGAACTCGACAAGCGTGGTCTTGCCATGTATGGGCAGATGACGGCCGGATCCTGGATTTATATTGGAACTCAAGGGATCGTTCAGGGAACCTACGAGACCTTCGTTGAGGCCGGGCGTCAGCATTACGATGGAAACCTGAAAGGGCGTTGGATTTTGACTGCCGGTCTGGGCGGCATGGGCGGTGCCCAGCCACTTGCAGCGGTGATGGCCGGGGCGTGCTGTCTGGCGGTCGAATGTGACGAGGCACGCGTGGATTTTCGCCTGCGTACGCGATATGTTGACGAGAAGACCCACTCCCTGGATGAAGCGTTATCCCTTATTGATCGCTGGACAACCGCTGGTGAGGCTAAATCCGTTGCCCTTATCGGCAATGCTGCAGATATATTTGTGGAGTTGGTCAAGAGGGGGGTAAGGCCCGATATCGTGACTGATCAGACATCAGCCCATGATCCACTTCACGGGTATCTGCCCCAGGGCTGGACCGTGGCCAAATGGCGAGACATGCAGGAAAAAAGCCCGAAAGAAGTCGAGGCGGCGGCGCGGGCGTCGATGAAAACCCATGTCGCAGCCATGGTTGATTTCTGGAATGCGGGCGTTCCAACCCTCGATTACGGCAACAATATTCGACAGGTTGCTTCTGATGAGGGATTGGAGACAGCTTTCAGTTTTCCCGGTTTTGTGCCTGCCTATATCAGACCATTATTCTGCCGAGGTATAGGGCCATTCCGTTGGTGCGCTCTTTCCGGCGATCCTGAAGACATCTACAAGACCGACGCCAAGGTCAAGGAACTGGTGGATGATCCACATTTGCATAATTGGTTGGATATGGCGCGTGAACGTATAGCCTTTCAGGGGCTGCCGGCCCGAATTTGTTGGGTAGGATTAGGCGTGCGCCACCGCCTCGGACTTGCCTTTAATGAAATGGTCAGGAACGGCGAGTTGTCCGCCCCGGTCGTAATCGGACGGGATCATCTGGACAGTGGCTCGGTCGCCTCACCTAACCGTGAGACCGAAGCCATGAAAGATGGATCGGATGCCGTTTCAGATTGGCCGCTGCTCAACGCGCTTTTAAACACGGCGAGCGGAGCTACCTGGGTTTCGCTGCACCATGGTGGCGGCGTAGGAATGGGTTTCTCCCAACACGCAGGTATGGTCATTTGTTGTGATGGCAGTCTTGATGCCGACAGGCGAATTGAAAATGTCTTGTGGAATGATCCGGCAAGCGGTGTCATGCGCCACGCTGATGCCGGGTATGAGGATGCCTTGGCCTGTGCTCGTGAACACAAGTTGAATCTGCCCTCAATCCTATAGACCAAAGGCATGTCAATCATGATGATCTGATCTTCCTCGCCCGGCCGCAATCAATAGAGTGGACTGGTTGATTGGATTAGCAGAAACGAGGCGGCTTGGTTCTTGACCGGTCCATTGGATAGTGCTTAAATTAATTATTATGTGCATACATAAAGCCTTTATTGGGAGGAGACGATGATAAATCATGTGATGAGATTGACGCTGGCAACTTTGATCACTTTTGGGGGATTAATCACTGCTGCGTCGGCCGATAATATCAAAATTGGGTTCAATGTCCCGCTTACTGGTTTTGCTGCAGCCGATGGCATGTCCGCGCTGCATGGTGCTGAACTCGCCGTTGAGCAGATCAATAATTCAGGTGGCGTGAATGGCAGCAAAATTGAACTGGTTGTTTATGATGATCAGGCCAGCCCTAAGGAAGCGGCACCGCTCTCCGTGAAGATGATCACCCAAGATAATGTTGTTGCAGGCGTATCAGGAAGCTATTCCGGATCTACGCGTGCCGCAGCAACGATCTTTGCCGAAAGCAAGGTTCCCTACATTTCGGCCTATGCTATTCATCCTGACATTACGCGGGCTGGTGATTACGTGTTCCGCACCTCATTCATGGGTGAGGTGCAAGGCCGTGCAGGCGCCAAGCTGATTGGCGATACGCTTGGCAAAAAGCGGGTTGCGATGGTCACGATCAATAATGATTTCGGGAAATCCCTTGCCGCCGGTTTCCGCGAACAGGCAGGAAATTTTGGAATTGAGATCATTGCTGAATATGAATACAGCATTAAGGATCGTGAGTTTGGGCCTATTATTTCCAAACTGAAAGCCGATAACCCTGATGCGATTTATGCCTCCGGGTATTTCTTTACCGCCGGCCCGATGGTAAGCCAGATGCGCGCCGCCGGTCTTTCCCAGCCAGTGATTGGTCAAGAGGGCTACGACAGTCAGAAATTCATAGAAATTGCTGGCGCTGCCTCGGAAGGGGTAATGATCACCACATCACTTGATCGGGATTCAACCGAAGCCGAAACCAAAGACTTTATCAGCGGTTTTGCGGCGAAGGCTGGATACCCGGCTGATATGGTTGCAGCTTCTGGCCACACGGCAATCCTTGTTCTGGCTGATGCGCTGAAACGGTCAGGTGGAAAGGGCGGGGCGGCTTTGCGTGATGCCATTGCCGACACAAACCTGAAAGCCTCCACCGGTCAGATTTCCTTCAACGCATTGGGTGAGGTGAAAAAGGATGTGCAGGTTCAGATTGTAAAAGACGGGAACTGGCATCACCATTCTGTAATCAGCGATGCAGTTCTGCTTGCTCCGCCAAGCAAGTGATCCAGACTTGATCGCCAAACAAATTTACTGGCAAGTCCCTTAAAAAGGGGCTTGCCTATATCTTGATCAATGATGCTTTATTTCGATTTATTGATACAAGGTCTGATTCAAGGTGCAATTTACGCACTTGTAGCACTTGGGTTGACCTTGGTTTACGGTCTCTTGCGTATCCTGCATGTAGCCCATGCTGCCCTGTTTACCCTGGGCGGATATATCGGCGTCATTGTGACAAATGACAGCGGTAGTTTCCTTTCTGCCCTGATCCTGGCGATGTTTTTGGTGGGGCTTGTCGGCATGGCAAGCTACCGGGTGATCTACCGGCCACTCCTGGATCGCACACCGTTGATCGCGCTAATTGCATCCATAGGGGTGTTTATCGCTTCAGAGGAATTGTTTCGCATCATCTTTGGGGCTTATGGTCTCTCTTATTTGAAACCGCCGCTTCAAGGGCAGATTGAAATCCTGTCAGGTATATATCTTAGCTATGCCCGCATTCTTGTTGTGATCCTGGCGATTGGCCTGCTCACACTCGTCGGGTGGCTCGCGCTTAAAACCAGGCTTGGTATTGCAGCCCGGGCTGCAGTTGGAGATCCGAGGATGGCCGCCAGCAGCGGCGTGAATGTCGAAACCATCCGTTATGCCACTTTTTTTATCGGCTCGGCTTTTGCCGGAGCGGCCGGGGTATTGGTCTCTTTGCTGAATAATCTGGTCGAGCCGACAATGGGTGCTGTGCCATCATATAAAGCACTTGCAATTATCGTGCTTGGGGGGCTTGGAAGTGTAAGAGGTGCCTTGCTGGCTTCTCTGGCTCTGGGCGTAATCGAAGCTTACGGAACTATATATATAGGCAACTTTCTCGATCGTGACTCAATCGCCTTTGCCTTTCTGATCCTTGTTCTGATGCTTCGCCCGCAGGGCCTGTTGACGCGGGAGTAGAGCGGTGGATTACGAGATTGTTGTTTTGACAAACATGGCGATCGGCATCCTGTTCGCTTTATCATTGAATGTAATAACCGGTTTCTGTGGTCAGGTAAGTTTGGGGCACGCTGCCTTTCTTGGTATAGGTGCCTATACCAGCGCCATCTTGACCAAGGCAGGCGTCCCGCTTGTTGTTTCCTTCCTGCCGTCTATGGCAATGGCGGCTCTTGTCGGGCTGATTGTCGGTATGGCATCACTGCGGGTGCGCCATGATTTTTTGGCAATCACAACAATGGGGGTCGTCTTTCTGTTCACCGGTATTGTCCGAAAACAGGATTTCCTGGGGGGGGAAATTGGTATTTCCGGTATTCCAGCACCTGCCTTCGGGCGACCGGGGTTGCTTGTTACAGCCTTGGCCTGTGTTGCGATATATCTGTGGTTTACCATCCATATTCGCAAGTCATGGGCCGGATTTGCTTTTGATTCCATAGCAGAGGATGAAGATACGGCGCGCTTGCTTGGTGTCAATGTTCCAAGGTTCAAATTGTTTGCCTTTGTCGTGGGAACGGCTGGAGCAGGGCTGGCAGGGGCCCTATATGCCCACCAGGTCCGATTTATTGGCCCGGACAGCTTTGGTTTTGTGGAATCGATTTCGGTGCTTGCGATGGTTATTGTTGGAGGGATTGGCTCAATTTGGGGTGTGATACTGGCTGCCGCTGTGCTTTCAGCTCTCCCGCAATTTTTCCAAATCATTGATGATTACAAGCTTCTCGTCTATGGCCTGCTTCTCTTTGGGGCGATGCGGTTTGCTCCTGATGGTGTGGACGGTCTGCTCAAGCGCCTGTTTCATCGGAGGTCAGGGCGATGAGCAAGGCTCGGCTTTCCATCCTTGATGTGACGGTTTCCTTCGGTGGACTTTGTGCGCTGGATAAGGTCACGTTGAAAATTGATGACAATCAACTGTTGGGCTTTATCGGGCCGAATGGAGCCGGCAAAACGACATTGATGCGGGTAATCATGGGCTTGATCCGGCCAAAATCAGGGAGAGTTTATCTCAATGCTGAAGATATTACAGATCTTCCAACAGTAGAACGTATCCATGCTGGGATTGCTCTGGGTCAGCAGATAGTTAAACCCCTGCGCCAGATGTCGCTTCTTGACAATGTGGCATTGGCGGTCGGGGGACAAAAACTGCTATCCCCGATGCACGCGTTGTTCAAAAAATCGCGAATTGCCGAACGTGAAACTGCCGCCGACATTCTAAATAGCGTTGGCCTTGCTGACGAAATGCATAAAAATCCCAATGAGGTTCCTCTCGGTTTTCTCAAGCGCCTTGAAGTAGCCAGGGCACTGGCTTTGCGCCCCGAACTGCTGCTACTGGATGAGCCGCTGGCCGGACTCAGCAAGCCCGAAGCCAGAAATATGGCTGATTTGATCGCCCAACTACCACGACCGGGTCTCAGCGTCATCTTGATTGAACATAATCTTCCGGAAGTTATGCGGGTGTGCCCCAAGCTCTATGTTCAGGCGAATGGTAAAGGCCTCGCCTTGGGATCACCCGAAGAAGTGATGGCAATGCCTGAGGTGCGGCAAGCCTATCTTGGGAAGGATATGTGATGTTGCAGGTAACGGATCTAGTTTGCGGTTATGGTGATATTATCGCCATTCACCAAATGGACCTGACGGTTGCCAATGGCGGTACCCTTGCTCTTGTTGGCCCGAATGGTGCCGGTAAAACAACATTTATCATGTCACTTGCAGGGCATGTGAAACCTAAATCTGGTTCTATTACATTTGATGGAGAAACCATCACCCATATTGCGCCAAACCGACGGTGCCAACGTGGTATTGGCCTTGTCCCCGAGGGGCGAAGAATTTTCCCGGATCTCAGCGTTCTGGAAAATCTCATTGTCGGGGGGTATTCACGACCAAGAACCGATGAGGGTGAGAGTCTGGCTTCGGTTTATGATGTCTTTCCTCGACTTGCGGATCGACAAGGCCAGCTTGCAGGTTCACTGTCAGGCGGAGAACAGCAAATGTTGGCATTCGGCCGGGCAATGATGTCGCGGCCTCGGCTTTTACTCGTTGACGAACTTTCGCTTGGCTTGATGCCAAAAGTTGTTGATGAGTGTTATGTTGCACTGGGAAAGCTGGTGGAAACGGGAATTGCGGTTATTCTGGTTGACCAAAACAGCGATGCCGCTATCGCCTTTTGCGACCAATACATCAGCCTTGAGTCAGGTTATATGAGCCGAGGGTGACCGGACAGATTGCCTGGTGCCTTTCTATATCATATCTGACCTGCTCGGTATGAATATGGGGCAGTTTCAATATCCGAAAAAATTGGTCTCTAAATGCCCGACAAAACATTTCGTCATTCTATATGAACTCTTAAAGTCAAGGCAGAAGCACTGCAGTTTGCGCAGCATTTCAGCAAGTTAAATCTAAAGAATAATTGTGGGGTCTTCGGGAAAACCCTGCCCCCAACAAGTATTCTATAGTTATTTAATCCAGGATATTGATTACATTGATGGCCTGAGAAACCCATCTCCGATTAATAATCCTAATTGATAATGTCCATCAGTGACTTAGCTTGATGCTTGTAGATAAAGAAAACAATCAACAGTGAACATATTTCTTAAATGACTTTACGATATATAATTATTCTGCCGTTCAGCATTTTCCTCTTGGGGTGTTCTGCTTCGATGGATTATTCCAAATCTGAAAACTTTAATTCCTCCACCGGCCGCTTCGAGCATCCTGGTGGCGATAGGCACGATAAAAGCCTCACTGACCTTGTTGGCCTCGCATCGAAGTTTTTCAGTCGTGAAGACGACGAATGGGAAGAGAAAGGTTTCCCCCTGATGCTCTCATCCAAGGAAACTCTGGCTGATTTTGCTGAAAACATGATTTGGGTGGGGCATTCTACCGTTATGCTGAACCATCAAGGCACCACGGTTTTGACAGACCCCCAGTTCTCAGGGAGGGCTTCACCCTTTACCTTCTGGGGCCCGAAGCGTGCAACCTCAATTCCCTTCAATATAGCTGATTTACCAAGGATTGATGTCGTCTTAATAAGCCATAATCATTACGACCACCTTGATGAGGAAAGCATCCGGCAGTTAGCGCAACTTCAACCAGATTTAAAATTTCTGGTTCCTCTTGGCCTCGCTTCGCTACTAAGAGATTGGGGCGCGCGGGATGTTGAAGAATTGGATTGGTGGCAATCTGTAACAATTTCCGGAGTGGAAATACAACCCACTCCTGTTCAGCATTGGTCCAAGCGGTCATTTTTTGACCGCAACAAAACTCTTTGGTCGGGATGGATGTTGCGCTGGGATGACTTCTCCTTTTATTTTGCCGGAGACACAGGCTATTCGGATGACTTCCGGAAAACGGCCCAAAGACTCGGAAGCCCAACCTTGGCGGCTATACCCATAGGCGCATATGAGCCGAGAGATTTTATGAAATCGGCGCATCTGAACCCTGAAGAGGCGGTCAAGGCGTTCAAGGATTTGGGGGCGAAATACGCATTTGGCATTCACTGGGGTACATTCAAACTGACGCTGGAGAAAATGGATGAGCCTCCAGTCAGGCTTAAGGCGGCGCTCAAGAAGGAGGGCATTTCTGAACACGTGTTCCGAGTCCTCACCCATGGTGAAACTTGGGGAACCCCGTTATCAAAATAAAAAATTCATTATGCTTTTGGCAGTATGATGGCTATCCGGCCATCGTTAACTTCTGAGCAAGATAACGTTGAAAATACCATATGGTGCGTTCTTTCGGGGAAAGCCTGCCCGGGATTGCGGCAGATGCTTTTGCGTTTTCGAAAATCTTACTGACTATGGGTTTGTCTTCATCATTAATGGCATCAAATCCTGCTTTAAGTTCTTTTGCGTATTCGTCTTTGCTGATACCGTCCGGAACAGAGCCCGGGAAAATATCCACACCCCAAAGGACTTTGACCTGACCGACCCCATGGGGTTGAAGCGACAACCAGAACGTTCTTTCAGCAACCACTGATACAACATGACTGGGAAAAACAGAGAAAAGCACGGCCTTGTTTTTTTCCTCTTCAGCGAGTTTCATATTCTTGATTGGGGTATGTGTTGTCCGCTCATATGACTTGCCCGGAATACGGCCCTGTTCGTAAAGGCTGTAGGCTTCTCCGCCATGTAATGCATTGGCAAGTTCGGTAGGCATGGCAGGCTCGATGGTTTTCGAGTGGGCCACAAAAAGATGATAACCCTCCATGAAATTCTGAGCCAGAATCTTCCAGTTCGTATCCCAGATTTCCTCTGCCCTGAACAAGGTTTGATATTCACCCATTCGGTAATTCTGATATCGTGTGGCAAGCGTCTCCAGCCTTGGGTTTAGTGGAGAAGCATCGGCATCTAGATTGACATAAACCCATCCATTCCAGACTTCCAAAGCAAATTGAGGCAGGCACACTGTATTCTTATGGAAGTTATTCCGCATATGGCTTGCGCCAACGAGCTGGCCTTCAAGATTGTATGTCCATGCGTGATAAGGACAGCTGATACCAGCTTTGAGATGGCCAGCACCCTCAAGCAATGTTGCCATCCGATGTCGGCAGACATTAGACATTGCCCGAAGTCTTCCATCTTTGTCGCGCAGAATGATAACCGGGTCACGTCCAATCACCATGGTTTTGTAATCACCGGGGCGGGAGAATTCATCCTCTCTGCCAACGCAAAGCCACTCTTTTGAAAAAATCAGGTCAAGCTCTAGCTCCAGAAGTTCCGCAGATATGTAGGCGGCAGGTGGCGTGCCCTCTGCAAGTTCATCTGGGAGAGCAGCGTTAGCCTTAATTTTTTCAACTATTTCGGAAAGTGAAGGTTCATGTTTCATTGATAGTAACTTGCTGGTTTTAAATGAAACTCTTAAAATCTTAGCATAGCCATGAGGTTCAATACATCTTTAACAGCCAACAGTGGTAAATACCTTAATCTAAATGTTCTGTTCCTAACTTCTTTATAAACTCATCCAAAGCTGGATTATTCTTTTCCTGAAGTGGCTTAAGAAATTCGATAGTGTGCGCATCAAAAATATGATGTTTGGTTGACCAGACAGCCATGCCGATAATAATCGGCACAAGGTCAATTCCTGCTTGAGTGAGGCAATATATTTTTCGCTGGGAATGTGTCTCGTCACCTTCAAAACGGAGGAGGCCCACATCCACCAGACGCTTTAGACGCTTTGCCAAGGTTGATGACGGTATCTTTTCATTATTGGTTGAAATGATGTCACGGAATGTCCGGCGCCCGAAGAAAGCAATATCCCGAAGAACAATCACGGACCATTGGTCCGTCAGAACGGCTGAAGCCGCAGCTATAGGGCACCTCACATCGCCGCGGTCTAATATGATGTTCTTTTTCATATCGTTCATAATTGAACCTACCACAGGAATTGCCGGCTTCAAAACCATATCTGAAATGAAACCGGTATAGTTTTAGATTGGGTAATAAAGGGGTTTATAAGAAAAGCTTAATATACCAATTTCATGATAATCATGTTCTCAGCCATTTTTATTGGCCTGACAAAGGGAGGGGAAAATGAAGGTTCTATATATAGGAATGTATAACGAGCAAGGCTACGCGGGTCTTGAGGGAAGCAGTTTTGCCAAAAGAAAAGAGGCGGCAAGTGCCATTGCAAGTGCTGCAGGTGGAAAATTGACGGATGTCATGTATTTGCAGGGTGACTGGGATATGGCGGCAATCATGGAGCTGCCAGATATTGAAACCGCGAGCGGGCTGTTGAAATCAGTCATGGCATCTGGCGTTTGGGAAGACATGATGATGTTCCCTGAGTTTGACCTTGATAAAGGACTCAAAGCCATCAATGCGGTTAAGTCGGTATATAAAGTCCCCGGTGAAGAGTGAGGAGTTCAGCATGCCCAAGCACACGAATGTTGTCAGATTCATTGTCAAAGACGGGCAGCAAGAGGAATTTGAACATCGCTTCAGGAAAGTGCCGAAATGGGAAGGCAGATTACTTCATATTCTGGCAAAAACAGGGACCAACACCTATGTGGCTTATGGTTTGTGGGAAAGTGAAGAGGCGATGATTGCTGCCCGCGAAGGTATGATTGCCTTGCTTGATACGGCACGCGATCTGCTGGAAGAGATTTCCCCCGAATTGGGGGTGACCGACCCCGTTTCGGGTACGGTTGTGTTTGAAGGCTGAATATTGAAAAGGTGGGAGCGTAATGTCCTGGGTTATCGCCCTTAAGTTTTTTCATTATCTGTCGCTGTTTCTCGCAGGCGGCTTGGGTGTGGCAAACGCGATGCTGGTAAAGGCGCATCAGCAAGCGCAGATGCCGCCCGCGCCTCCGGTTCAGCAAACCATGATGAAACTGGCGCGCCTTGGATTGCTTGCGCTGGTTATCTTGTGGCTCACCGGCATAGGTCTCACCAAACATATTTACGGCAGCTTTGATTTGGGTTGGGCGTTCCATCTCAAACTTCTTGGCGCATCTGTATTGCTGGCGGTTATTGCTTTTCTGAACTACCACCTGGCCGATAGCGCGAAAAAGGGCACACCACCCAATCCGAAAATCATGAACACCATCCCCTATATCGCTAGAACATCTCTTGCCATCGTGCTGATTGGGATTGCGGTGGTAACCACTGGCTAAAGGGCCGTTCAGTTTTGTCGTGATTGAATTGAAACAGATAGTATTTCCCGGAGCAGTGAAATGATAAAGGTGTTGGGGTTGGCTATTTGCCTTGCAACCATTTTCGGGGCGACAACCGTGGTCGGGATCGATTTGTATCTTGATATCCTGAGCTTTCTTTTCGTGCTTGGTGGTGCTATTGGCTATGCCCTGATGAAAAACACATCAGATACCCGCATCAAAGACTTTGGGGAAGGTGCCGTGTTTTTCGGCTGGCTCGGCACGCTGGTCGGGCTGGTGGCGATTGCCGGGAACCGGTATGAGATTTGGGGCAATCTTGAAAAGATGGGGCCGGCGCTTGCTGTTTCGATGCTGACAATATTATATGGCTATATCATCAAACTCGCCTCGATTGCCCTTGCCTCGGAAGACTAGCGCGACAACTTTTCGGTATCTCTCATGTTGTATATATCAGTATTTTTTCACCGCTGAATGTCACTGTCTTCGGCGACTGGGTTTGGTGAATTTTTGAATATGCTCTTCTATTAATTGTTCGATTTCCTTCATTTTCAGCCATTCTGATACAAGGCCCAATCGGGTCTGCCACACCCTTGCCACACGGGAAGGGCTGATGATGGCGGATATTTGCAAAAGAGGAAGCAGATATCAGGCGCAATCTCGCAAGCAGGCTTTCCTGCGACTGCAAAGACATTCAATTGAACCAAGAAAACCTTGGGTAAAGCATAGGCTTTAATTGTATTGGCTGATCAAACAAGCTCATAAGGATGCTAATTTATTTCCCACCCTTTTCAACCAGCCGGCTGTCAAGCAATTGGCCTTCACGCGAGAGAATGGGGTAGGCGATGGTGGCGATCTGGCTGTTGAAATCCTTGAAGGCAAGGCTGGTTTCAAGGTGCAGATCGCTCGTCTCAAGACTTTCAGTGCGGCCAGCGGCGAGGCGCTTCAAGTGACTTTTGCGGCTTTTTCGCTGGCGATGGGAGAATTCGGATTTTTCCTCGACCAGCCGGCGGGCAATCCCGACATCATGGGAGATGAGCACATTGCCGGCGATTTGCTTTCACCTGGAATATAAACAGGAAATTCTGTTGCTAAAGGAATGTAAGAATTCACGATTTCTCATAAGTAATTTCTCATGAGTAATCGCCTGACCTTCCCCATCCGGCATGCATAGGGGTGGTGATTCCGGCGGGACTCAAGTCAATTTCCAATTGAATAGCATCTGTTACTTCACGCGTAATCTTCCCTCTGACTTCAAATCACGTTTCAAAAAAACCTTTCGGTTGTTTTGTTGCTGGGTGTGTTGCACTTCTCCTGTAAGGGGAAGGGGGCTCAGAAGAAAATCAGTGAGAACGAACTACTCTTCCTTCACCCAATTATCAAACCAGCGTCTGAAGAGATGATACTGCGCTTCAGCATAATTTCTTTGGGCATCTGTCAATTGATCGGTCTCATTGAAGTGTAATGAATAATTCTCATCGCCTGATACGACCATCAAATGCTTGTAATAAAGAACAAGATCCACCCCTTCATCGAAACTCGCTAATACAGCCATAGCGTCATCAAGTTCCTTAGCGCGGCGGCGCGCAATAGCATCACCCCTGGCGGCTTTCTGGCTGAGCTCAACCAACAGCAATACCTCCTTGGGCAGGACGTTCCCGATGCCCGTTATCACGCCTCGGGCTCCACAGTTTACAAATCCATGATAAACGGCGGTATCAACCCCTATCATCAGAGACATATCCGGGTCTTGGGAGGTAATGTATTCTGACGCATAGCGCAAATCATCAAACCCGCCAAATTCTTTGAATCCCATCAAATTCGGATGATCTGCGCGCAAGGCAAAGAATAAATCTGCACGTGTGGCAAATCCATAATATGGACTGTTATAGATGACGGCAGGCAAGTCCGGTGCGGCATCCAGGATTTCCTTGAAGTGATGTCTTTGAGCGTCTAGGGAATTGCCTCTGGATAGCACGCGCGGAATTACCATAAGCCCCTGAGCCTTTACCTTTTGGGCGTGTCTCGCGTGGGCCACAGCAGAGCTGGTGTTTACTGCGCCCGTTCCTACTATCACCGGGATACCTGCTTCGACCAGCCTGGCTACTCCTTCCATTCTCTCGGCGTCGCTTAGCAAAGGCCAATCCCCCATGGACCCGCAATAGACGACGGCCGACATGCCATGATCAATTAACTCTAAACCCTTCTCAACCAAAGCACCATAATTCGGCTTTCTTTGGTCATTGCATGGTGTCATCAAAGCTGGCACGCATCCTGAAAAAATATTGTTTTGCATTATGTTCACCTTCATTAGATCGACTTTTGTTTTGGCATCAGGAAATAAAAGTCTTGCTCACCATGTCAACGCACTTTTGCCAGAAACTTGCGGGTATTTTCAGACTGCGGATCACCAAAAATTTGCTCAGGTGACCCCATTTCCTCTACAGCACCTTCATGGAAATACGCCACTCGATCAGATACATCCCGCGCGAAACCCATTTCATGCGTAACACAAATCATTGTCATGCCTTCTTCGGCGAGCACGCGCATCGTATCAAGCACTTCTCCTACCAATTCAGGGTCGAGCGCGGATGTAGCTTCATCAAACAGCATATACTGCGGATCCATCGCCAAGGCTCTCGCAATGGCCAGACGCTGCTGCTGGCCTCCTGATAAAACACTGGGAAAAACATTTAACTTGTCGCCAAGTCCCACATGTTCCAACTGCTTTGCAGCTATATCAAGAGCCTCACCCTTAGAGAGTTTTTTAACGATCCGTGGGGCAAGCGCCACATTTTCTAACGCGGTCAGATGAGGGAAGCTGTTCCATTGTTGGAAAACCATACCAAGACGTTGTCTCAATTGGTTCAGATCAGTCGATTTCGAATGAACTTCTATACCATCGACATGGATCTGGCCTCCTTGAATGGGCTCCAAACCGTTTATGCAATATAGAAGCGTTGACTTGCCTGATCCTGAGGCGCCAATGACCGAAAGTACCTCACCCTTCTGCACTTCAAGGTCAATACCTCTTAAGACGTGAAGATCATCGAAAAATTTTTGAAGCCCCGCTATCTTGATCATGACGACCACCTTTTCTCAATTTTTGCAGCGTATCTAGACACAGGGTATGAAAGGGCAAAGTAAAATGCTCCCACCACCAGTATTATCAACAACGGTTCCTGGGTGCGTGTAATCAGTACCTGACTTGCCTTCACCAACTCGACATACCCCAATACCGATACCAGAGCGCTGTCCTTCATGACGCCCAGGGCGACACCCACCCAGGAGGGAAAGACTGCCCTTACACCAATTGGGAAAACAACATACCGCATATCCTGCCAATAGTTCATCCCAAGCGAACGAGATGCCATGCGCATAGGTTTGCCCACCGCCTCGATACCGCCACGTGCCACGTTGGCTACCAATGCAGCCGTATAAAGGGTGAGGACAACGAGACCGGATTCAAATGCATCCAGGTTAAGCCCGATAATCGGCGCGAAATTGTAAAATAGTACAAGCTGCACAATCAGCGGAACGGAACGAAACACATCCAGCACCGGATTGATGAAAACACCTCCCCACATTCGTGTCTCGTGCAATATCCAACCAAAAATGCCTCCGATAAACGAGCCAATGGATATTGACAGAAACGAAATCCAGAGAGTTCTCAAGGCAGCCTCCCCTAAAAAGGAAAGGTCCTGAAGAGTAAAGCTGCTAAATACTTTAACGGTTGGTTCCATCATCCGGCCTAATAGCGAAAATACCTGGATGCAAACAGTTTCGATAACCCCAGGATAATTTTAACCATGAGATAATAAATGACTGCTGTCACCGCGAAATATTCAAAGATCCTGTAGGTTTTGCTCGCGAAAAACTGGGTTTCACCAGTTAATTCTCTATATCCAACCAGCATGCCCAACGAAGACATGAGGACAACCCAAACAAATTGGTTTGTCATAGGGTAATAAACGATGCGAAATACTTGAGGGACCAATATTCTCGTATAAGCCTGCCAAAGGTTCATACCCAGACTTCTTGCAGCTTTTAGTTGGGTATCAGGAATTGCCTGGAATCCCCCTCTGAAATTCTCACCGAGATATCCTGCTGTGTTAAACGACAAACCGGCTAGGACTATCATATAAGGTGAGAAATGAATACCGAGGGCCCCTAAACCAAAACCAAAGAAAAAGAGCTGAAAAAGCGCAGGTGTATTTCTTGCCAACTCGATCCATATGGTCGAGAGCCAGTACCAAAGCCCATTCCCCTTTAAACGACCAACCGCGAGACATAAGCCAATTAGAATGCCCAGTAGCATCGCTAGAGAGGCAACTTGAAGGGTTGTGAGACCAGCCTCGAGAAGATCGGGCAGACTCTTTAAAACGGGTCGCCAGTGAAAATTATAATCGAACATAAAAAGCCCGACCGGTGCTCTACGGGATAAGGGCAGAACCGGTCGGGCACTCCATTTCTAGTACATGACGTTAGGAATTCGAAGTTCGGGAGCTTCACCACCCACAAACTTACCCCATAATTCCTGATATCGGCCAGAACGTACCTGGTGCGTTACGAAAAGATTGAGATAGTTCAGCCAACTTACATCTTGTCGCTTGCCCACCACTGAAGTGTAGTCAGTTGTCCATGGCATA
Source organism: Alphaproteobacteria bacterium LSUCC0684 (assembly GCA_041228335.1). Classification (NCBI taxonomy): domain Bacteria; kingdom Pseudomonadati; phylum Pseudomonadota; class Alphaproteobacteria; species Alphaproteobacteria bacterium LSUCC0684. The sequence goes on from CP166130.1 coordinate 253,047, forward strand.
CGCGGGCCAGGCTCTACGGTTTCGTATTGATCAGACACCGGCTTGACAGCAGTATTTGTCGTTATCCCGATATCAGCCTTACCTTGAGCGACGGCCAAAAACACCTCGTTTTCGCTTTGATATCCTTGGTACAGGTTTTCCTCACCCCACTCTTTGGCTATCTTCAACCACTCCTGTTCAGGAACAGTTCCAACTGCGGCCGCAACTCGTTTGCCGCGGATATCATCAAATGTTTTGATGCCACTTTTCGAGTTAACGATGCCTTGAGCGTAATAGATGGCATAAGGGATAGAGAAACCAACTGTTTTAGCGCGGGCCAGACTGTCAGAAGTTGCGCCGAATACGACATCCGCGCGACCTGTAACAATAACAGGCAAGCGATCTGCCCATGTCAGTTCCAGCAATTCAAGCTCGACTTCCAAAGCTGCCGCCATGTCCTTGCAATATTCGACATCAAAGCCTGCAGGCTGATTGTTTGAATCCCTGTATCCGATTGGAGGAAAGTCGAGAACGACCCCACATCTCAGCTTACCACGATCAATAACATCATCTAGCGTATCAGCCACTGAAGTCCCTGCAACGAGCATTGTTATTGCCGCCATACTTATAATTTTTTTAATCATGCTATTATCCACCCTAGTTATCATAAGCATTATTGCAACATATACTAATATCGCATATTGTATCCAATAGACAAGCGGCTATTTTGAGGCCTGAATTGAAAATAGATTTCGTAGATATCTCCCAGACAGATTCCGCATCGATGATAATTTTTTCTGCGCTCCGCAAGGCCATCATCGGTGGGGATCTCCCCGTTGGCACCCCTCTACGCCAAGATGAATTAGCACGTTCATTTCAAACAAGTAGAATCCCGGTTCGCGAAGCTCTATCAAGACTGGAAGAGCAGGGCTTGATTAAAACACAAAGATTCAAAGGCTCTGTAGTCCTGGGACTCTCGGCCGATGAGGCATCGGAAATCTTTGATCTTCGTGCTCTCCTGGAACCTGAAATACTTCGTCAGGCAGTTCCCAAAATGTCTGAAGAGACCAAGCAGCAGGCCATCATTCACTGCAATGACTTCTCTAACTCAACCGATCCTCTGTCTTGGGGAGGGTTGAACCGGACCTTCCACAACACGCTGTATGCCGATAGCACCCAATCATTCACTAAAGAAGTTGCCGTTAATGCAATGGATAGAGTTGATCGTTATATAAGGGCACAACTTGTTGTCAGTGATGGCATGGAAAGGGCACGATACGAGCATCAGGCAATATTAGACGCTTGCCTGCAGGGCGACGGAGATTTGGCGGCTGAACTTCTTCGCAAACATATTTTAGGTGCCAAAGCATCCTTACTCGAATCATTTCCAACCTTGCCAAAATAAATGTGACGGGCAACGTCTTTATCCATCAAGAGTTTTTTCAGGATGAACAAAAATAAGAGCCATCCGGCAACCTCAAACAGATTGATTGTAGAAGGTTCGGCAGTCGGAAACACTCTGGTATGTCCAGAGGGTTTAAGCTTCTGGGGAGGGGTGGACCCGCAATCAGGCGTCATTATCGATGCGCATCACCCAAACCATGGCGACTGTATTTCAGGAAAATGCCTGTTGATGCCAACCTCAAGAGGGTCCTGCAGTGGCAGCGGCGTTCTATTGCAGCTCGCCCTGAATGAATCAGGGCCGGCAGCAATCGTTTTCAATGAGCCTGAACAGGTATTAACGCTCGGCGCAATTGTCTGTGATCGTATCTTTGGGGTTAAAATACCGATCATCTACCTCACAAAAGAAGACTACCTTGATGTTGCAAGTGCTGCCACAATGACACTTGCTGAGCGGCAGATTATTATTGAAGACAAAGTTATCGATCTAATTCCTGTAAATGTTGATCATCTGAGTTTGACAGAACGGGATAAATCATTTCTTTCAGGAGACCATGGAGCAGCGGCCAAAGCTGCAATGGAAACTATCTGTTTGATGGCTGCTGTTGAAAATACAGATGAACTGGTAACCGTACATAAAGGCCATATTGATGGGTGCATCCTGGCACATGAGGCAAATCTCATATTTGCCGAAAAGATGGCGACGCTTGGGGCCAGGGTGAATATTCCTACAACGATTAATGCCATCTCCGTTGATCGTGAGAATTGGAAAAGCTCGGGTTTATCGACTGAGTTTGGAGAAAAAGCAAGCCGCCTCGCGGATGCATATGTGAATATGGGCGTGAAACCCACATTCACATGTGCCCCATACCTGCTTGATGATGCGCCACAATTCGGTGAGAAAATTGGATGGTCCGAATCCAACGCCGTGATTTATGCAAATACGGTGATCGGTGCGCAAACGCAAAAACACCCTGATTATCTTGATCTGTTTATTGCGATGACAGGCCGGGCTCCAGCAACGGGTGTTTATTCGATTGCTGGCAGAAAAGCGAAAATATTGATTCAGATACATGTTCCAGGTCAGTGGAGCGCTGATGATGAAGTACTGTGGCCGCTGGTGGGATGGATTGCCGGCAAGCACGCTCCAGATCAAATACCGTTAATTTCAGGGCTCGAAAACTTGTGTCCGACAACCGATGATTTGAAAGCCTTATGTGCTGCTTTTGGCACAACATCCGGCGCTCCGATGCTTCATATCAGGGGGCATACTCCGGAAGCCGATGATCAATATGATGAGAAAATGCCAATTAAGGTCATCACCCATAAAGATTTACTCGATGCCTGGAGCGAACTTAATCGGGGGCTGTCAAAGATAGATCTGGTCGCGATCGGTAGCCCGCATTCATCAATTGATGAAATTAGAAAACTGTCAGCTCTCATGAATGGTAACAGATGCCGGACTGGCACTAGATTTATCATCACCACGGGCAGGAAAACGCTAGAAATGGCGAAGAAAGAGGGGATCATTGAGATCCTTGACCGGTCAGGTGTAACGCTGATACCAGACCTTTGCTGGTGCTCGATCATCGAACCTATATTTCCTAGAGACGCAAAGGGCTTAATGACGAATTCTGGAAAATATGCACACTACGCTCACGGCCTGAGTAATCGTCATTCACGATTAGGTTCGCTCAAGGAATGTGTTGATGCGGCAATTTCAGGCTTTGCACCACATGAGCCACCAGATTGGTTGATACATAACGAAGAGAAATAAAATATCGTCTCGGCTTGCTTTCCAATATTTCAGGAGAAGCCTGGTGTTCAATCTTGATAAATCAGCAAGCAGGCAATTAGTTGATGACTTCAGATGATTTCAGGCATCAAAATTAAATTTCGGAAGAGAAGCCAGGCTTTCTTTAAGCGCCTCGCCCCATTCTCTCGAGACCATTTGAAAATATGAGTTTTCGGCGGTGATCTTTATCTCTCTGGCTGGAGCAAAACTGTCTATCTCGTAAATGCTCAAGTCAAGTGGCGGGCCGACAGACAGGTTGGCTTTCATGGTTGAGTCGAAAGAAACCATCAGGAGTTTAACGGCATCCTCAAAACTCATGTCCGGGTCAAATGCCCTGACCAGGATTGGTCGCCCATATTTGGTCTCTCCAATCTGAAAAAAGGGGTTTTCATCTGATACTTCGATAAAGTTGCCTTCCGGATAGATCAAATAGAGTCGCATATCACCGCCTTTGATCTGGCCGCCAAGGATAAAGGTTGCTGAAAATGTATTCTCGGCTTTTTGCTGGCCTCTGGCGGAAGTGTCGATCACTTCTGCCAGTACTTGGCTGACGGTGCGCGCAACCTGGAACATGGTTGGAGCTTCCAAAATGGACGGCGACCGTTCGCTCCGAACTTTTGTTTGCTCTGACAAAATACTGATCACGGCTTGGCTGGTAGCCAAGTTGCCGGCGGTGGTAAGCAAAATTTGCCTTTCTCCGGGCACACTCCATCTAAATGTCTTCGGGTATCGCGAAATGTTGTCAAGGCCACCATTGGTGAGCGTGTCCGACATAAATACCAGTCCGCGCGACAGTTTCAGGGCTACACAATATGACATTTGAAATCGACCTTAATCATTGTTGGCTGACCATTATTCGCGTGGCAATCTGCTCTTCACCACTGCCAAATCTGACACCCGATAATGGAATTACATCCGCATAGTCAAATCCCGTTGCAAGTTTCACGTAGCGGTCATCAGGCGAGATTCCATTTGAAATATCAAATCCCACCCAACCCAGTCCTTCGACATGAACTTCGGCCCAGGCGTGGCTGGCTTCTTGAATCTTGTCGTCATGCATCATCAAATATCCGCTGACATAGCGTGCGCTGAAACCAAGCAGGCGTGCCACGGCCGTAAAGGCATGTACGTGATCCTGACATACACCTGCGCCTATTTCCATGGCCATTTCTGCGGTTGTATTGATATCAGTTTTTCCCTTCGAATATTCAATGTTAGCCAATATACGTGCTGATAGTTCGTGCAGAATCTGAAGGTCTCCATTCAGATCGGCCTGCTTCAAGCTTCTCATCTCTTTGCTCAATTGCCGAAGAAGGGGGCCGGGCATTGAGAGTGAAGTGGGGTTCTTGAAAAGGTCAAGAGGGAGGTGGCTGTCATGCACGCCAACTATGCCGTTCATATCCGTGACATCAATCTGTCCACCACACAAAATTTGCATTTTATTGGCTTCAGCATGATTCCTGCAAAGATGAACCCTGTTGCCATGATAATCGACTGTTTCCATCACTATTTCCCCACCTTCGACGGTTACGTCCCACTCAATGACGTGCTGGTGGGTGTTTTCTAGCGGTGTAAGGTGCAAACGCTGGACAACAGATTTAGGAGTTGTTTCATAGTCAAATACAGTTTGATGATTAATTGAATGAATCATGGTTAATTGAAATTAAAATCACTGGCGATGGTCAGGCTTAATTGATTGTTCTTTACAATATGTTCGTTGATAAAGTCCCTGAGATTGATTTTCTTTATAATCTGTGACCGGGCATGATTTAGATCCAGACAAATCTCACGCGCCATGTCTAAACTTTTATAATCTCTGCCATAGGAGTTGGAAAGTTCTTCAAGATTTGAACTCATCTCCTTATAGCAAAAATTTATCGACCTCGGCATACGTTCGTCAAAAATCAAAAAGTCGGAAACCCCAAGGGGGTCAAGGCGGCCTTTTTTCAGCCAATTGAATGAACGCCACGCAGCAAGGGAACGAAGCATGACTTCCCACTGGCTCTGATCCTCACTGCCTCCGATAACCTTGGCAGTTGGCAATAGGCGGTGATATTTCGCGTCTACGGTTCTGATAGTGTTGTCTGCCCGCTCGATATAGGTGCCAAGACATATGAAATTGAAGATATCATTATGCAGCATTGTTCCATAAAGCGCGCCGCGGAACAGGGAACTCCCCTTTATGATGCCTTCAAGAATTGTCGGCAGATCGTGGATGTTCACAGGTCTTTTCAATGCCGCCTCGCAGGCGATCCAGCTTTCATTCAGTGACAACCAGACCTCTTGCGTAAGAGATGTGCGAACCGACCGGCCGTTTTGTCTGGCTTTCGACATGAGCGATATTACGCTATTCAGGTTATCTCTGTCTCGAAGCAGGAAATTGATGACGTTTGTTGTTGAGGGAGTGCCGTATTTTTCATCAAAGACGGTTGCTAGCCCATCATAGACAACTATGGCGGTCCATTCCTCCTGGCCTTCATCCTCTCGCGATAAGGCATGGTGCAGGGCGGCCTGAATCCGGCGCGCAGTATTCTCGCTGCGCTCAAGGTAGCGCGCCATCCAGAATAAATTGTCACCGTGGCGTCCAAGCATTTATGATCCTAACACCCAAGTATCTTTGGTGCCCCCACCCTGGCTTGAGTTTACCACCAATGACCCTTTTTTAAGGGCGACTCGGGTTAACCCGCCGGGCGTGACCTTTATGGAGTCGGGTGACACAAGTACAAATGGCCGTAAGTCAACATGGCGTGGCGCGAGACCGCTTTTTGTGAGGATTGGCACGGTGGACAGTGCCAGAGTCGGTTGAGCGACATATTTACCCGGATTAGCTCTGAGTTTTCGTGCAAAGGCTGCCAGTTCGCGTTTGCTTGCAGCAGGACCGACCAGCATTCCGTAACCGCCTGAACCATGCACCTCTTTGACCACCAGTTCATTCAAATGGTCAAGCACATAGCTCAGATTGTCAGCCTCGGCACAGCGCCAGGTTGGAATATTGTTTAGCAACGCTCTTTCGCCTGTATAAAATCTGATGATTTCGGGCACATATGAATAAATTGCCTTATCATCAGCAATGCCCGTTCCCGGAGCATTGGCAAGTATTACACTCCCGTTCCGGTAGGCATCAAAGAGGCCGGGTGTACCAAGCAGACTGTTGGGATTGAATGAAAGGGGATCAAGAAATTCATCATCAACCCGTCGGTAAATGACATCAACAGTTTCTGTGCCGGCGGTGGTGCGGATCATCACCCGTCCGTCGCAGATTTCCAAATCAGAGCCCTGCACAAGCTCAACACCCATCTCGTCAGCCAGAAACGAGTGTTCGTAATAGGCTGAATTGAAAATGCCTGGTGTCAGCACAACAATATTCGGGTCACTGGTATTGGTTTTGGCACAGGACGAAAGTGACTTGAAAAGCTCTTTTGGGTAACCGCTGATTGGTTTTATCTGGTGAGTTGTAAAGAGCTCTGGAAACATGTGCTGCATCGTAGAGCGATTTTCAAGCATGTATGATACGCCAGAAGGAACCCTGGCATTATCCTCCAAAACAAAGAAATCGTTTGGACCTGTCCGAACTATGTCCACACCAACAATATGAGTATAGACACCTCCCGGAGGGGTGAAACCGCACATTTGTGGCAGGAAAGCTTTATTCTTGTATATCAAATCCGCAGGAATTATTCCTGCTTTAATGATTTCCTGACCATTATAGATATCATTAAGAAACGCATTTATTGCAGCAACGCGCTGTATGATGCCGCGCTCCAATCCTCGCCATTCATCCGCTGATAGAATCCTGGGTATCAGATCAAAAGGTATTAAGCGCTCTTCAGCTTCTTTGTCACCGTATACATTGAAGGTGATACCCACCCGACGGAAAAGTTCTTCAGCTGTGGCAGACTTTGTTGAGAGTTTTTTCAAGTCCTGACTGTTTAGCCACGCCAAAAGCTTTTTGTATGGTTCACGACCATCTTCACTTTGGCTGCTTAACATCTCATCAAACATCGTCACCTGACTCCGCGCGACTGGCGCTTAATTACACTATAGTTTGAACAGAAAAGCATTGTTCAAAAAAGTGTTAATTTTTGCCATCGGGTATGCAAAAACCGCACCGCTGTACTTTGTTAAGGTGATAATGGCTGGTGAATGGGTGGGGTCTGGTGATGGCTGGCCATCTTCGCTAAAAGTTCATCTCTGCTGATCGGCGTTGCGGCGGCCAGTGCCGGGCCTGGTGGTGATCGACGGCAAGCTGATCGAAAAACCGGTGCTTCGGGATATACACCGAATTGTGGCGATTGCCGACCAGATGGGATTATAATAAGAATTAATAGAGGGAGACTGGATAATGGAATGTTGTGGCCCGGGTTATGCAAGCCCTCAAGACGCGATCAGGGCGCCGCGGGAGAAGCTGCTTTATACGATAGCCATCTATACCGGCACAGGTATCCAGAAGCCGGATTATCTGGCCACCGTGGATGTTGACCCCGACAGCCCGACCTATAGTCAGGTGATCCACCGGCTTGAGATGCCGGGGATCGGCGATGAGTTGCATCACATGGGCTGGAACGCGTGTTCCTCCTGCCATGATGATGCGAGCATGTCCCGCAAATATCTGATCCTGCCCGGGGTGCGATCAAACAATCTGCATATTGTCGATACCGCCACCGACCCGCGGGCGCCGCGCCTCCATAAGGTGATTGATGGCGCAGAGATCAAATCAAAGGCCGATCTCTCCGGCCCGCATACGGTGCATTGCCTCGGCAGTGAGATCATCATCTCCTTCCTCGGCAACGCGAAGGGCGAGGCACCGGGCGGGTATCTTCATCTCAACAAGGATTTTGAGATTGTGGGCCGCTGGGAGAATTCCATGGGGGAAATCAAATTCGGCTATGATTTCTGGTACCAGCCGCGGCATAACGTGATGGTCTCGTCGGAATGGGCGGCACCGAACACCTTTATGCCCGGCTTTGATCTGGAAGAAGTCGGCCATCTCAAATACGGGCGTGAGCTCCATTTCTGGGATTTCGAAAAACGTGAGCCGATAGAGAGTTTTTATCTCGGCGAAGACGGGCTGATCCCGCTGGAGGTCAAATTTCACCACAACCCGGACAGCACCCATGGCTTCTGCGGCGCGGCGCTCAGCACCAACGTGATCCACTGGTGGAAGAACGATGCCGGCAACTGGCAATGGGAGAAGATCATCGATGTGGCAAACGAGCCGCATCCCGACTGGCCCATCCCGGTGCCGGGGGTGATGTCGGCGATCCTTGTCTCAATGGACGACAGATACCTTTATCTCAACAACTGGCTCCATGGCGATATGCGGCAATACGATATCTCGGACCCGCATAACCCCAAACTGACAGGCCAGGTCTGGATGGGCGGGCTTCTGGGCCGGGCGCCGGTGGTCAACGGGGTTGAGATGGCGGGCGGCCCGCAGATGTTCCAGCTTTCACTTGATGGGCGGCGGCTTTACGTCACCACCTCGCTCTTTTCAACATGGGACAATCAGTTCTATCCCGAGATACGTGAGAAAGGCGGCGTCATGGTGATGATCGACTGCGATCCGATCAATGGCGGGATGTCGATCAACCCTGATTTCATCGTCAATTTCGGTGGTGAGCCGAACGGCCCGTCACGGTGCCATGAGATGCGGTATCCCGGCGGTGATTGCACAAGCGATATCTGGCTATGATCACCATTACCATCGCCAATCAGGATAACGCCACTTATCAGGTGAAGGGCCGTAAGCCTCTCCTTGATGAGTTGCGCGATCAGGGGGTAGACCTCCCCTATGGGTGCAAATATGGCGGCTGTATCACCTGCGCTGCAAAACTCATCGAGGGTGAGGTGGACCAACGGGCCCAGGTAGCCCTCAACAATCGGCAGATCAGCGATGGATATGTCATACTCTGCGTTGCCCGGGCCAAAAGCGACTGCATTTTTGAGATCGGGGTGGAAAGCCATGATAAACTCTACCGCAACCCGTTTCTGGATCCGCTTGCACCCCATGAATTAAAGGCCGATATTGCAACACCGAAGGATATAGACTGATGGCGTATATGAACCATGATGAACCTTACACGGATGAATATCTGCAAGATATCCTCTCTTCGGTGAAGACGATCGCCATGGTCGGCGCGAGCCCCGACAAGACCAAGTTCAGCTATGGTGTCTTGCGGGTGTTGCATGAGACCGGCTATGACATGATCCCGATCAACCCGCGGCCGGGGCTTGAAGAGATCAGGGGGCTTAAAGTCTACCCGAGCCTCGCTGCCATTGACCGGCCGGTGGATATGGTGGAGGTTTTCCGCAAGCCTGAAGACCTCTATGGTGTGGCAGAGGAAGCGATCGCCATCGGCGCGAAAGTGCTGTGGGGGCAGATCGGCGTGGTGGATCATGAAGCCGCGCGCCTCGCTGAAGACGCAGGGCTCAGGGTGGTGATGAACCGCTGCCCGAAGATTGAGCTCTTCCGCCCCTTCTGGAAGCCGCGCCTCGATCTCAAAATCTGATGAGAGAAAAGACGGCCATCACCTTAAAGCAGTAGCCCGGGAAAGCCAGAAAATGACCAGCCCTTCAATTGAAACTGCGATCAATATCCTGAAGCAGCGTTTTGGTGACCGGCTTTCAACCTCTCAAAGCGTGCGCCAGCATCACAGCCACACAACGACCCAGATCAGGAGCGAGTTGCCCGATGCGGTCATCTTCGCCCATTCCACCGAAGATGTGGCGGCGGTTGTCTCGGTCTGCCGGGAGCATCACTGCCCGGTCATTCCCTTTGGTGTCGGCTCATCGCTTGAAGGGCATGTGAACGCGCCTAAGGGCGGGGTTTCCATCGACATGAACGCGATGGACAAGGTGCTGGCGGTGCATGAAGACGATCTCGATGCCGTGGTCCAGCCCGGGGTGACGCGGGAGGCGCTCAACACCCATCTCCGTGACAAGGGGCTTTTCTTCCCGATTGATCCCGGGGCCAATGCCAGCCTTGGCGGGATGGCGGCGACCCGGGCTTCCGGGACTAATGCTGTACGCTACGGGACGATGAAGGATAATATCCTCGCGCTGGAGGCGGTGATGGCGGATGGCTCGGTGATCCGCACCGGCAGCCGGGCCAAGAAATCGGCCGCCGGGTATGACCTAACAAGGCTTCTCATCGGCTCTGAGGGCACGCTCGGGATCATCACGGAACTGACGGTCAAGCTCCATGGCATCCCGGAGACCATCGCCGGCGGCATCTGTTCTTTTCCCAGCGTCGAGGCCGCCTGCAACGCGGTGATCACGACCATCCAGTATGGCATCCCCGTGGCCCGGATCGAGTTGCTGGACGCGGTGCAGGTTAAGGCCTGCAACCAGTATTCCGGGCTTGAACTACCGGAGGAAACCTTGCTCTTGCTCGAATTTCATGGCACCGAAAATGGCGTGCGGGAGCAGTCGGAGATGTTTGGTGAGATCGCCGCCGAGCACACCCCGCATGCGTTCAAATGGACCACCGATCCTGAAGAGAGGGGCAAGCTTTGGAAGGCGCGTCACGATGCGTTCTGGGCGGCGCTGGCGCTCCTGCCCGGGGGGGAGGGGATATCGACTGATGTCTGCGTGCCGATATCACGCCTGGCGGAATGTGTTGAGGAGACCCGCCGTGATATCGAGTCCACCGGCATCATCTCACCCATCGTCGGTCATGTGGGGGATGGGAATTTCCATACCCTGCCCATGGCGCTGCCCGATGACGCGGAGACCTGGGCGAAGATCAAGGGGTTTTCGGAAAGGCTGTCCGAACGCGCCATTTCCATGGGCGGCACCTGCACCGGCGAGCACGGGATCGGCCAGGGCAAGATGGCGTATCTCAGGCAGGAGATGGGCCCGGCGGTGGAGGTCATGATCGCGGTGAAAAAAGCACTCGACCCCGATGATATCCTCAATCCTGGCAAACTCTTCGGCGCGTGAGCTCCCCTGCAATCAACTAATATAAATGACGATATCTTAAAAGCGGTATGCTGGACATCCGCGTTTCGGTGGTTCTCGCCTCGCCCTCGGGCACCACTTTGTCAACTATTCAACCTCTCAAAGCGTGCGGCCACAAAAAATGTGCATGGGGCGCATGGAAAAGCAGGGATGATATTCTACATAAGGCTTACCTTTAATCTTTTCGACAAGGAGAATCGAATGAGTGAAGCAAATACCTGCGGTTGTGGACGCAGCCCAACTGGCAAATGCGTTGGCTGGCACAGCCTCACAGAAGATCAATACGCGACAAAGAAAGCCGCCTGGGAAGCAAAACAGGCTGAGAAGAAAAACCAATAAAGCCTCCCTTAGCAAAGCCCATAAGGGTCACAGGATTTTTATGGGCATTACCGATGAAGGTGAATGATATCACTGGAAAGCCATCGATAGAGTCGGGACTCAAGGGAGTTTTGGGAACCGTGATGGTTTTCTTTTCGCTGTAAATCTGCTCGGAGGCCTGGCCAGTTTCACCACCACCGCCGGGAAACTTCACCCCAGACCGCATGATAACCCGTTGATTGAGCAAAATATGCTTGAGCCTGCCGTGCCATTTCAGGTTGTCAGCGCCATGGTGATGCAGGTCGCATAGACAATGCCGCAGAAAATCAGCGCCATCATCACCGCCGCGCTGCCGTAATCCTTGGCCCGTCGTGACAGGTCATGGCGGGAGAGGGAGATGCGGTCAACCGCCGCTTCGATACTCGAATTGAGCAATTCGACGATAAAGACAAGAAGCACCGAGCAGATCATCATCATCTGCTCGAAGAGATCAACGGGCAGGAGAAACGCCAGCACCAGCAAGGGCACACCAAGCAGCAATTCCTGCCGGAACGCACTTTCCTCGGTGATCGCAAACCTGAGCCCGGAGATGGAATGTCGTGCCGCGTTGAACGCCCTTTTCATCCCGGTATTATTCTTATAGGGATTGTCAATGATGTGATAGGAATCATCCGGCCGTGTTTTCACGAGATGCTCGGCAAAAACAGATGTTGCCGCCTGCCATGAAAATGTCTCTGCATGACGACGGACCTGTTGCCGCGCAATATCAAGGGCCTCCCGGCAGGCTGCGCCAAGATCATCGTCAAGGACGCCGGCACCGGATGCACCGACCACATCGATCGGCCCGGTGACCGGATAGGCCGCCACCGGCAGACCGCAGGCCATGGCTTCCAGCAGGACAAGGCCGAATGTATCTGTCCTCGACGGGAAGACGAAAACATCCGCCTTGCGGTAGAACTCGGGCAATTCCTCTTTCGATTTCATGCCGAAATAGACAGCATCAGGATATCTGGCCTTGAGCTTTTCAAGAGACGGGCCATCACCCACCACCCATTTTTCGCCGTCCAGATCAAGGCTGAGAAACGCTTCGATATTCTTTTCCACCGCGACCCTGCCGACATAGAGAAAGACAGGCTTCGGATTGGTCTTGCGCCGCCGGGCAGGACGGAACAGGTCAAGATCCACCCCGCGTGGCCAGAGCACGGGCGTGCCGATACGCCAGCGCTTCAGGTCTTCCTCGACGGTTTTCGTCGGCACCATCACCACCGTAGCAGGGCGATGAAACCAGCGAAGAAACCCATAGGTCAGGCTTAAGGGGATACGAAAGCGGGAATGGACATATTCGGGAAATCTCGTGTGATAGGCGGTGGTGAAGTTGAGCCCATGGCGGCGGGCAAAATTCCTGGCCGCCAGCCCCAGCGGGCCTTCGGTGGCAATATGGATAATATCTGGTGACAGATGGTGAATAAAGGAGGCAACCCGGCTTCCCGGCATCAGCGACAACCTGATTTCCGGGTAAGTCGGGCAGGGCACCGTGCGGAACAGCTCCGGCGTCAGCATGGTCACGTCATGGCCCATTTCAATCAGCGCATCTCTTGTATGGGTGAGACTTCGCACCACCCCGTTGACCTGCGGATACCAGGCATCGGTTACGATCAGGATTTTTTGGCCGCACTCGGGCATCAGGCCTCCTTCATTTCACGCAGAGTTTCCCCGGAGACAACGGAAACCTTCATCATTTCCGACCAGTTCAGAATTTCAAACCGGCCATCATGGTGCTCGACCAGCGCAGTCATGGATTCAACCCAGTCGCCATCGTTGCAATACAGCACATCGTCGATATGGCGGATTTCAGGTTTGTGAATATGGCCGCAGATCACGCCCGTGCAGTCCCGCCGCCGGGCTTCCCTCACCATGGCGGTTTCAAACGCCGAGATAAACGATACCGCGTGTTTGACCTTGTGCTTGAGATACTGGGAAAAAGACCAGTACGGCATGTTGAAAAACCGCCGCAACAGGTTGAGCCAGTGATTGATCTTGAGCAACAGGACATAGGCCGTATCGCCAAGATAGGCCAGCCACCGTGCGTGCTGGATCACGTTGTCGAAAAGATCACCATGCACGATCCAGAAACGCTTGCCTTGCGAGGTGACATGCACCGCGTCTTCACAGATCTCGATCTCCCCGAAGGTCAGGCCGGTGAATTCGCGCGCCGCTTCATCGTGATTGCCGGGAATATAGTAAACCTTGGTGCCGTGCCGTGCCTTTCGCAGGATTTTCTGAATGACGTCGTTATGCGGCTGGGGCCAGTACCATCTTTTCTTCAGCTGCCAGCCATCGATGATATCACCCACCAGATAGAGCGTTTCGCTGCGGGTGTGTTTCAGAAAATGCAACAGTTCCATTGCCCGGGCCCCACTCGTGCCAAGATGGGTATCCGATATCCAGATCGTGCGGAAATAAAGCTGATGCTCAAGGACGGTATTCAAGGCGAAAACCCCTGATGCCAGAAAACATGAATGAGCTATAAAAACCCGATATTGCAGAAATATTACCGTGAGGTTTCAATCATGTTGCATTGAAAGGCCGTCTTGGGGGATTGCGTCAACCCTTCCGGTCTTGAAGGAAAGATCACTTGCAATAAACCTGTCACATTTATTCGGTATAAATCCCCTTATTTGGCAGGATTTTATCATGAAGATTGGCATTAATGGCATGGGCCGCATTGGCCGTCTGGTGCTGAGGGCGGCTTTGGGTGGTGTTCTCCGCGATGCGAAAGACCGAAACCCGGATACACGGCTTGAAATCATGCATCTGAACGAGGTAAAGGGCGGGGCTGAGAGCACGGCACATCTTCTCGAATTTGATACCGTGCATGGACGTTGGCGCGCGGATATTCAATCCGATGAAAACAGCATCACCATCGATGGCCGCCGCATGGGTTTTTCTTCATGTGAGATGCCCGAAAGTGTCGATTGGGCCGCGCATGGTTGTGATCTTGTCCTTGAATGCACCGGCAAGTTCCGCACGCCGGAAAAACTGGCGGGATATTTTGCCAAAGGGATTCGCAAGGTCATGGTTGCGGCCCCGGTCCAGGATAGCCGCGCCCTCAATATCGTCTTCGGGATCAATGACCACCTTTATAACCCCGAGATGCATCATCTGGTGACGGCGGCGTCTTGCACCACCAACTGCCTTGCACCGATCGTCAAGGTTGTGCATGAGAAGATCGGCATACGCCATGGCCAGATCACCACTATTCACGACCCCACCAATACGAATGTGATTGTTGACGCACCGCATAAGGATTTGCGGCGTGCACGTTCCGCCATGACCTCGCTTATCCCGACCTCCACCGGCAGTGCGAAAGCCATCGGGTTGATCTATTCCGAGCTTCAGGGCAGGCTGAACGGTCACGCCGTGCGGGCGCCGGTGCTCAATGCCAGCCTGACCGACGCGGTGTTTGAACTTGCCCGCCCCACCAGCACAGAAGAAGTGAACGAATATTTTGCCGAAGCAGCTGAAAATGAGCTTGCCGGCATCCTCGGCCTTGAAGAACGGCCTCTTGTCTCGGCGGATTACGTGAACGATACGCGGAGCTCGATCGTCGATGCGGCCAGCACGCTGGTGACCGATGGCACGATGCTCAAAGTCTATGCCTGGTATGATAATGAGATGGGTTATGCCTGCCGGATGGTGGATCTGGCGAAAAAGATGGCTGACCTCGACCAATGAGAACATCCCTCAGCCAGTATCTGACCGTCACCGGATCGTATTGGGGGTTCACGCTCTCGGATGGTGCCTTGCGCATCCTTGTCCTGTTTCATTTCTTCACGCTCGGGTATTCGCCCTTTACCCTTGCGCTTCTTTTCCTTCTTTACGAAGCGGCAGGGATCGTTGCCAATCTTGGCGGCGGCTGGCTCGCAACCCGCTTCGGCATCCCGAGAATGCTGCTGCTCGGGATGGCATTGCAAGTTTCTGGTTTATTACTGCTATCGTTTCTTGACCCGGCATTTGATCCTGTTCTTTCCGTCATCTGGGTTCTGGTAGCACAAGGCATTGCCGGGCTCGCCAAAGACATCACCAAGACCGCCTCGAAATCCGCCATCAAGGTTGTCCAGATCGATGAAGGTGAAGGCCTCTTCCGGTGGGTTGCCTGGTTCACCGGCTCAAAGAACGCCATGAAAGGGGCAGGGTTTCTTTTGGGCGGGGTCATGTTGACCACGATCGGGTTCCGTGGCGGGCTGTGGCTCTTGGCAGGCCTGCTCGGGCTTCTCGCCGTGATGGTGGCGGTAACCCTTCCGCCAAGACTCGGAGCAGGTGTTTCGTCCAGGACAATCCGGGAATTGTTCAGCAAATCCCCTGCGGTGAATGCGATTGCGATGGCGCGGATTTTTCTTTTCGGGGCGCGGGATATCTGGTTTGTCGTCGCGCTCCCCGTCTTTCTTTATGCCAATGGCTGGAGTTTCTGGGAAGCAGGCGGGTTCCTTGCCATCTGGACGGTGATTTACGGCGGTGTTCAGGGTATCGCACCTGAGATCATGCGCACCGCCGCCGCCCGTGCCGGCGCCGTTTCTTCGGCTGCAATGGTGGGATGGGCCGTGGCGCTCGCGCTTGTTCCGCTGGGTCTTTCTGGCTTCATGATGGTGAAGCCGGATGTGCTGATATTGATTTCAGGCCTCCTTGTCTTCGGGGTGGTCTTTGCCGTGAACTCCTCTCTGCACTCTTTTCTTATTGTTGCCTATGCCGGCAGCAGGAAAGCCGCGGAAGATATCGGCTTTTATTATGCGGCCAATGCCGCAGGGCGGCTGGTTGGCACATTCTTGTCAGGGCTTCTTTACCAGCAGGGTGGATTGCTGGCCTGCCTTGCCGGATCAACGGTGTTTCTGGTCATCACGGCGCTTGTGGTAAGGCGGCTTCCGCCACCATGAATCCGGGGTGAAAACCGTATCACAGGCTACTGATACCTCTTTGTTGATCATGTTTTCGGTGATACGCTGAAAAGGATGAGATGTTGAGAAATAATGATGACCATCCAATCCATTTCCATTGATGATACGGGCCAGAGCCTGAATTGCCATCTGCCGGATGGAAAGGTGATCAGGTTTCACGCAATCTGGCTGAGGGATAATGCCACCGATGATAAAACAAGGGCATCGGGCAATGGCCAGCGGCTGGTCACCATTCAGGACATTCCCGAAAATGTGGTGATCCGTAAGGCACGACTTGAAGATAATATTATCACCATCACCTATAGCGACCGTGACCTTGAGGTTGCCTATGATCCGGCATGGCTGATCTCGCATTGCTATGATCGCGAACCGGGGTCGAGGGGCTGCTGGTTTGCGGATTGGGTTGAGACATGGGACAGTCGCCTAAGCCGGGCTTTGCCGGTGGCGGATTTCAACAACGTCAGGGAAGACGGCGACGCCTTGTATGGCTGGCTTGCTGATCTGCGGCGGTATGGATTTGCAAAACTTGAGGGCGGCCCTGTCAAAAGCGGGGCATTGATGGAGGTGGCCAGCCTGTTCGGATTTGTACGCGAAACCAATTACGGCAAATGGTTTGAAGTCAGAACAGAGGTCAACCCGGTCAATCTTGCCTATACCGGTCTTGGGCTTCAGGCGCATACCGATAATCCCTATCGTGATCCGGTGCCGTCGATGCAGATCCTCTATTGCCTTGAAAATTCGGCCCATGGCGGTGACAGTATTGTCGTGGATGGCTTTCATGCAGCCAGATTGCTGGCTGAAGAAGACACCGCCGCCTTTGCCCTGCTTGCCAGTCATTGCGCACGATTTTCCTATGAAGGCAGCAAGGGTGTTGCCCTTAATTCACGGCGACCAATGATCGAAACCACCCCTGATGGGGAAGTCATTACCATCCGCTTTAACAACAGGTCAGCAGCGGCCTTGACCGATATCCCCTATGATTCCATGGCGGATTACTATCGTGCCTGGCGGCGCTTTGCAGAAATTATCGAGGCCCCGTCGATGCAGGTCAGTTTCAAACTTGCGCCGGGGGAGTGCTTTGTTGTTGAAAACACCAGGGTTCTTCATGCCCGTAACGGCTATAGCGGGGAAGGCTCGCGCTGGCTTCAGGGGTGTTATCCCGATAAGGATGGGCTTTACTCAACTCTGGCGGCCATGGAAAAGGAAAGAACAGCATGATGACAGAAGAAGCTCGGCGTCAGGTCATTGACCGGATCATCACCATTTTCAGGACCAATGGAGCAGAAGAATATCTGGGTGAGCCCGTTACAATCGGCGAGCATATGTTGCAGGCGGCCTATTTCGCGGCGGAAGCAGGCGGCGATGAAGACGCCGTGATCGGTGCACTTGTTCATGATGTGGGGCATTTCACCTCCGAACTTGGCTCGTTTGAGATGAATGATGTCATGGATCGCATGCACGAGGATGCAGGCGCCATGCTGATCGAAGGCATCTTTCCGGCAACCGTGGTGGATTGTGTTCGACACCATGTTGCCGCCAAACGATATCTTTGCGCGGTTGATAAAGAGTATTATGACGATCTTTCCGATGCGTCGAAACACTCGCTGAAACTGCAGGGCGGGCCGATGGGTGACGATGAATGCAAGGCGTTCGAGCGCATCCCCGGGTTTGAACGCATTGTCCTTGTCCGGCGTTGCGATGATCAGGGCAAGATCACCGGCATGGACGTGCCCCCGCTTGATCACTATTTGCCCATGCTCTACAGGGTTGCCGGGGTTGAGGCGGGCTGAACATCGGCGTATCGGGGGGGCAGCGCCGCGCCGGCGCGCAGCTTTTCCCCATCACAGCAGCTCAAGGGTGATGGCCGCGACCACCATGTAACGCGAGGTCTTTGCCACCGCAACGACCACGAGGAAAAGAAGGAAAGGGGTTCGGAAAAAGCCGCTTGCAACCGTGATCGGATCGCCGATGATCGGCACCCAGCTCAACAGAAGGCTCCACCAGCCGAATTTTTCGTACCATCTTCTGGCACGATCGAGTTGCCTTTCCCCCACCGGAAACCACGTTCTTGATTTCAGCCGCTCAAGGCTTCGGCCAAGATACCAGTTGACCACCGAGCCCAGCGTATTGCCGAGGCTGGCGAAAAACAGCAGCAAGGCTGCCGAATATGTGCCGGAAGATATCAATAAAGCAAGCCCGACTTCGGATTGTGCCGGCAGGATCGTCGCCGCCAGAAATGCGGCGGCAAATATTCCGGCGTAAGCCATGATTTCAGTCATTGCGGCTATTTCTCATATTGTCGGCGGCGGCAAGTTGTTGAAATATGCAAAGGCGATACCAGATTAATAGCATGTAAGTCTACCTAACCCGGAGCAGGTTACCCATGTCGATCCGTCCCATCAGTCTAAGCAGCCAGGCGAAACCCACCATGGAAGGGGCTGGCGTTCATCTTCATCGTGTGTTCGGGTTTGGCGACACCGATATGTTTGATCCGTTCCTGATGATGGATGATTTTCGCAACGACATTCCGGATCAGTATCTGAAAGGCTTTCCATGGCATCCCCATCGCGGGATTGAAACCATTACCTATGTCCTTAAGGGAAATGTTGAACATGGCGACTCGCTGGGCAATCACGGTGTGTTGAGCGACGGCGATGTGCAGTGGATGACCGCGGGCTCCGGTATCATCCATCAGGAAATGCCCACCGGCAACGCAAAAGGCCAGATGCACGGCTTTCAGCTCTGGGCCAATCTGCCCAGCCATCAGAAGATGTGCACCCCCCGGTATCAGGATATCAAATCGGGGGATATTTCAGCGCTGACCGATGATGACGGGACACATATCCGGGTCATCGCCGGGGATTATCGCGGCTATCGCGGGGCGGTGGACGGGATTGATACCGATCCATCCTATCTTGATATCACGCTGCTGCCGAACGTGAAGAAGAGGTTTCCTTTCGATACACGACGCCAGGGATTTGCCTATATTTTTGAGGGCAGCGCCAGTTTCGGCAATGCATCGGCGCCGTTTGGTGTCAATGTGGAAAAGGAATTCAATGGCGAGGAGCTGAAGATCAGGGATAAGTCTGGAAATCGCACGCTGGTGGTGTTTGGCGCTGGTGATGAGGTTGAAGTGACAGCAGGGGAAGAGGGGGTTCGCTTCCTGCTCATTTCCGGCGCGCCTCTTCGTGAACCGGTTGCCTGGCACGGGCCGATCGTCATGAACACAAGGGCGGAACTGCAGGAAGCTTTCCGCGAACTCAATACCGGACAGTTCGTCAAGACCGGCGCCGAGGGGTGGATGAATTCACGGGGCAGGTAGCACGCCTCAATTCGCCTTGCCGGACCGGGCCTTTCGGGAAATCCCCTTGCCCGGGCGCAGGGCGCATCGCAACGCTTGCGCGTGGTCCAGCCGTTGACGGTTCAGGAAAGAGATAAAAGGAAAATGCCCGCGGCGACGATGACCGCGGCGATGAGCCGCGGACGTGCCGGGCCTTCACCAAACCAGAACAAGCCGATCATTGCCGCAAAGATCACCGATGTTTCCCTGAGCGCGGAGACCATGCCGAGCGGAGCCAGCGTCTTGGCGTAGAGCGCAAGCGCATAGGCGAAGGCGGAAAGCGCCCCGCCGGCAAGGCCGGTCACCATCTGTGTCCGGCTTAACGCGCGCAGCCGTTCCATCCGTGTTGAGAAGATAAAGATGACAATCAGGCCTTCGGCAACAAACAGCCACGCGATATAGGAAAAGGTCTTCTCGGAGATGCGCACGCCAAGGCCGTCCACCAGCGAATAGGCGGCAATGGTCAAAGCCGTGCCAAGGGCGAGCGCAACGGCCAGGAGAGGCCGTCCGGTACGGGAAGGCCTGAGGCTGAGGATCATGATTCCGGCGGAAACCATGAGCAGCCCGGCCCAGCCGCTTGCCGAAAGCTCTTCACCAAGAAACAGAAACGCCGGGATGGCCACAAGCAGCGGCGTTGATCCACGCGCAATCGGGTAGACAAGCGACAGATCACCAAACCGGTAGGACATGTTCAGAAGATAATAATACCCCCAGTGAATAATCGTCGAGGCGATGATATAGGGGATCATTTCAGGGTCGGGCAGAGGCAGGAAAGGCACCGCCGCAAGCGCTGGCAGGGTATGGCCGATCGAAACAAGCCCGAAGGTAACAGTCCGGTCAGCGGCGCCCTTGATCACCGCATTCCAGGTTGCGTGCATCAGGGCCGCAACCAGAACGATGCTGAAAACCTCAGGCGTCATGGGCCTGGCCGGAACGGGTCAAGATCCTGTCCTCTCAGGCTGGCCAGGGCAGGGAGTAGGTCTTGACGGTGGTGAAGAACTTCATCGCCTCAAGCACGCCTTCCTTGACGCCGTTGCCCGAATCCTTGATCCCGCCGAAGGGCGACATCTCGATCCGGTAGCCAGGCTGTTCCCAGATATTCACGGTCCCGACATTGAGCCCCTCGATATACTGGGTGGCGCGGATCAGATCATTGGTGCACACCCCGGAGGACAGCCCGAAGGAGGTGCTGTTGGAAATCGCCATGACCGCGGCATCATCGTCCGGCACCCGGACAATCGGAACGATCGGCCCGAAGGTTTCTTCCATCACCAGTTCGCATTCATGGGGAACGTGATCGACCACAATCGGTGGCAAAAGGGCGCCGTCGCGGCCGGGGTGATAGAGGATTTTCGCCCCGAGCTTTTCGGCTTCAAGCACACGGTTTTCAAAAATCTCCGCCGCCTTGTCGCTGATCACGCAGCCAAGCTGTGTCTCCGGGTCCATCGGATCACCAAAGCGGATGGCCCTTGCCTTCTCAAGGATCAGCGGGACAACATCATCGGCGATAGACTTCTGGATGAGGATACGCTTGACGGCGGTGCATCGCTGGCCGGAATTTCCCGTTGCCCCGGCAACCGCGATCGTGGCCGCCTTGTCAAGATCATCACCTTTGAGATCGTTGAGCAGGATCAACGGATCATTGCCGCCAAGTTCAAGCGCGGTGCGTTTATATCCGGCTTTTTCGGCGATCATCTTGCCCACCGGCACGCCGCCGGTAAAGGTGATGATATCGATATTCGGGTTGGTGATCATCTCATCACCGATATCCTGCGGCCAGCCGGTGACGATCTGGAACATCTCATGCGGCAGGCCGGCTTCGTAGAGAATATCGGCAAGGGTGATCGCGGTCAGCGGGGTCAGTTCCGTCGGCTTGCAGACCATGCAGTTATTGGTGGCGATAGACGGGGCGATCTTGTGCGCGACCATGTTGAGCGGGTGATTGAACGGCGTGATGGCCGAAATGGCCCGCACCGGCTCTCTCTTGGTGAAGATCTTGCGGCTTTTGCCATGGGGGGTTAGATCACAGGAGAAAATCTGCCCGTCATCCTGGATGGCGAGTTGACCTGCAAGGGTGAAGACATCATAGGACCGGCCGGTTTCATAGAGCGAATGCTGCTTGCAGATACCGAGTTCCAGCGTCAGCCAATGGGCGATTTCCTCGCGGCGTTCACGGATGAGTTCAGCGGCACGGAAGAGGATCTGCTGGCGTTCATAGCGGGTGAGTTTCGGCTGATACGCGGCCGCAATCTCGAAAGCCTTGCGCGCATGTTCCGCCGTGCCTGCGGGAACCGTGGCGATCACCTCGTTTGTATAGGGGTAACGCACCTCGACAACCTTGTCGGTGTGAACTTTTTCGCCGCCGATACGCATCGCTTCCCGGCGGATGGATGATGTTGACATGGGTTGGTTCCTCTATCCTGCTTGATATGGTGGCGTCGGGCTTACTCAGCGGCGGCGATGGCGGCGTAGAAGAACGCATCGAAATTGCGCAACTCCGGGGCCGAAGGCAGATCAATCCGGCGATTGACGATGAACGGGACTTCCTGTTCGGTCAACCCGCCATGGCTGCGAAGCGGCTCTTTCAGCGCCGCAAGATCATGCCGGTCTTCGGAAGTGCCGATGGTCATGTTTTCATCGGAGATAATGACGATATCGCCGATCCGGTCCGCGGGCAGATCGAACCTGCTGACCGCGTCCTCCTTGTCGATGGCAAGCATGATGCCGTCAATTTCCCTGATCCGGCTGATGATCTCCTGCCGCCGGGCATTATCCGGCAGATAGGCGGTGGCGAAAGATCCAAGCGCCCCGTGATGCACCACATAAGGGTCGGTGATCGGCAGGATGACCCGCGCCGCCGCCTTGCCAAGCCAGTCATCGAGAAGGTCCTGGATATACACCACCGCCGGTGCGCCGCTGGCATCATGTTTCGGTTTCATGCCATGATCGGCGGTCAGCACAATGGCCGCGCCCATTTCATCGAGCTGGCCGATATAGCGGTCCACCATGGCATAGAAATCCTTTGCTCCCTGCTCATCCGGGGCGAATTTATGCTGAATGTAATCGGTGGTGGAAAGATACATCACGTCAGGTTTCCATTCCGCCAGCAGTTTGCAGCCGGCAGCAAAGACAAATTCCGACAGCTCGCCTGAATAGACTTCCGGCACGGGGCGGCCAAGCCAGGCGCTGGCATCATCAATCCCGTTGGCTTCCATCGTCGCCTGATCCGCCCGCTCGGAGGAAAAACAGATAGCCCGGCCATCGTCGAAGGAAAGCCCCGCCCCGAGCAGGGCGCGAAGCTTGTCTTTTGCGGTGATCACGGCAAGCCGGGCGCCGGCGGCGTAGTATTTTGAAAAGATGGTGGGTGCCCGCAGAAAACGGACATCGTTCATCATCACTTCTTCGCCGGTTTCCGGATCATAGAGAAAATTGCCGCAGATACCATGCACCGTGGGTGGCCGGCCGGTAGCGATCGACATGTTGTTCGGGTTGGTGAAGGACGGGATCACCGAATGCGCGATCCGGTCGGTGCCCTCGGCGCGCATCCGTTCAACATTGGGCATCAGCCCTTCGGCGATCGCGACATCAAGATATTCGGGCTCACAGCCATCAAGGCAGATGGCAACGGCACAGGTCCGCGGTACGGCGTAATTTCGTCCATTGGCTTCAACAGGGGAGGTCAGGGGCATCGATAGATCCTTCGTGATTGCATCTGATTGGATTCAGGAACAGAGTCTCTGTCTTTCGGCCAGGGCTTCGGCAGGCGGGGCTGCGCTTCGGACGCCCATATCGGCCAGGGCTTCACCCGCCGCGGTGATGACGCCGCGCATCACGGCCTCGTCCATGCGGCCGATACAGCCGATACGGAAACTGTCCACCACGGTCAGCTTGCCCGGATAGATAATATATCCGGCGGCTTTCATCAATTCATAGAAACGCGCAAATTCAAAGGCGGGATCAGCGGGGCAGAAAAACGTCACGATAATCGGCGACAGCCATTCCTGATCGAGCAGGGTTTCAAAACCGAGGCGGCGCATCCCATCGACCAGCACATCCCGATTTCGGGTGTAGCGCGCGCCCCGCCCCGCGACGCCGCCTTCGGCCTCAAAGAGGTTCAGCGCCTCGATGAAGGCGGCAACCACATGGGTTGGCGGGGTAAAGCGCCACTGGCCCGTTTTTTCCATCGCCGCCCATTGGGCGTGGATATCCAGGCTGAGCGAATGGCAGTTTCCCGCCGCCGCCTTGAGCGCCTCCCGGCGGGCAAAGACAAAGCCGAATCCCGGCACGCCTTCGATACATTTATTGGCCGAAGACACCATCGCTTCAAAACGGATCGTGGCCGGCTCGACGGGGATGGCGCCAAAGGCGGACATGCTGTCGATCAGCAGGCGCCGCCCGGCGGCCTCGGTTGCCTCGGCAATCTCCCGGATCGGGTTCAGGATGCCCGAACTCGTCTCGCAATGGATCACGAGCACATGGCTGATATCTTCATCTTCGGCAAGGATCGCCGCCACGTCGGATGCGCGTGGCGGCAGATAGTCGCCTTTGTCGAGGAGGTGGACCTCCCGCCCCAGATACCGCATGGTTTCCGCTGCCCGCAGCCCGTAGGCGCCATTGGCCAGCACCAGCAGTTTGCCGTCCCTTGGAACGAAGGTTCCGAGCATGGCTTCCACCGCGAATGTTCCTGAGCCCTGTATCGGCACGCATTCATAGGCCTCGCCGCCGGCACCAAGGATATCAAGCAGGCGCCGGCGCAATTCGGCCGTGAGCGCCCGGAAATCACCATCCCAGCTTCCCCAGTCCCGGAGCATGGCCTTCTTGACCTCGATAGCGGTGGTGAGCGGCCCCGGCGTCAGCAGATATGGCTCACCCAGGGCAGGGGATGGAAAGGCCGCTCCGGTCATGGCTGACTGATCCGTTTTCATGAAGTTTCTCCGCCAGAGGTCCAGCTCATGGCGCCATCTTGGCACAGGAATATTTATATGTATAATCTTTATAAATTATTTATCTATAGGATAAGGTTATACATAAAATGCGATACACCCAGCTCCGTGCTTTTCATCATGTAGCCCTCAGGGGCGGGTTTTCGCGTGCCGCCGAATATCTCAATCAGTCGCAGCCCTCGCTGTCCGAACAGGTCAGGCAGCTGGAACGTGATCACGATGTGCTGCTTTTTATCCGCCGCAATCGAAAAGTGGTGCTTACCGAGGCAGGAGAAAGGCTTCTGGAGTTGACCCGCCAGTATTTCGAGATCGAGGATTCGATCGGTGAATTCCTTGATCAGTCACGCCATGCACTCAGCGGAACGCTCCGGATCATGGTCGATTCGCCCGCCCATGTCTCGGAGATGCTGCATCGTTTCCGGGGCAAGCACCCCCGGGTGGTGGTGGATATGCGCATCGGCAATTCGAACGAGGTGCTCATGGCGCTTCGCAATTACGACGCCGAGATCGGGGTGTTCGGCCGTGTTGCCGAGGCCCCGGACCTCATCTCGGTGACCCTCGGCACATCTTCGATCATGGCTGTCGCCAGCCCGGATTTCTTCACCGCAGCCCCGGAGAATCTTTCCTTTGAGGATATAAGGGCATTGCCGCTGATTTTTCGTGAGCGCGGCTCCCAGACCCAGACACGGGTGCTGGCTGCGGCGCGAAAGGCCGGCGTCAGGCTTGACCCTGCGATGGTGGTCGAGGGAAGGGAGGCGATGCGGGATATGGTGGCCCAGCGCTTCGGCATCGGTTTCGTCTCGGAAGCGGAGATCGAGGGCGATACCAGGCTTCTTCGGATAGCACTCAAGGGCGATATGCTGGAAATGCCGGAAACGCTTGCCCATCTCAGGTCACGTCAGCATGTGCCGATCATCCGCGCCTTCATGGGGGTGTTGACGATGAAAGACGGGGCCTGATCTGACGCAAGAATTTTGGTTGACCGCTTTTCGCCGCCAGTGTTTGCTTTATCGCAATTTCGAGCCGTTCCGGATCAAGGGGGCGGCAATCAGGGTGATGAAATCTTGAGGATCGGATTGATGGCAAAGGGAATGGAACGGCCGAACGTGCTTTTCGTGGTATTTGATCAGATGCGGGCTGACTGCCTTGCCGGCGCGCTGGCGGCGGCGGCTGATCTGCCCAATCTCAAGGCACTGATGGCCGATGCGGTGACGTTCACCAATCATGTCTCGGTCACCAGTCCGTGCGGTCCGGCCCGGGCCTCGCTCCTGACCGGGCAGTATGCCATGAATCACCGGTCCATCCGCAACGGCACGCCCCTACCCAAAGACAAGCTCAATCTCGCCACCGAGCTTCGCGGGGCGGGCATCCAGCCGCTCTTGTATGGATATACCGATACATCGGCCGACCCAAGGCATTTTGCTGCCGATGATCCGGTGCTGACCTCCTATGAACAGGTGATGAGCGGCTTCATGGAAGCGCTTGAAATGAGGTTTGATGACAGCCGGACCTGGCGGGCCTATCTGGCCGGGCTTGGATACGATGTGCCAGAAGGTCAGGATATTTATGTGCCTCAAGGTAACCAGCCGGACTCCCCCGCCTTCTACAAGGCCGAGCACAGCGATACCGCCTTTCTGACCGATCGCGTGCTGGCGGATCTGCCGACCCGGGGCCAGGGATGGTGCGCACATGTCACCTTCATCCGGCCGCATCCGCCCTTTGTTGCGCCGGCGCCGTATAACGCGCTCTTTAAGCCTGCCGACATGCCGCCAGCGCTCAGTGGTGGCTCGCCGGAGGATTATCAGGCATCACATCCGTTCAACGGGCCGGCCATGGCCTTTCGCCAGGTGACCGATATGGTTGAAGGATGCCCGGACCTGCGGGCAAGCGGCGAAACAACCGCCAGGATCAGGGCCGTCTATATGGGGCTTGTCGCCGAGCTTGATCATCACTTTGGGCGGATAATCAGCCATCTTAAGGAAACAGGCCAGTATGACGACACGGTGATCATCGTGACCTCGGATCATGGGGAGATGCTTGGCGATCATCACAGTTGGGGCAAGATGCATTATTACGACGCCGCGTTTCGCGTGCCGCTGGTCATTCGCACGCCATCGAGCCTTGCGGGCGATGCGCAGCGCGGCCAGCAGATCAGCCTGCCGACGGAATCCATCGATGTAACCCCCACCATACTGGATCTTTTGAATATTCCGGTGCCGGATTCGATGGACGGGGTGCCGCTTTCTCCATTGCTCAAAGGTGAGCCCGGGGCGGACTGGCGGAAATATTCGGTCTCCGAACTTGATTTTGGTGATCCGGTCAGCCCGACGGTCTGGCAGCGTGAACTCAATCTTTCCTCGGAGGAATGCGGTCTTGCCATCATCCGGTCTGACCGGCACACACTGGTCCAGTTTACCGCCGATCTTCCGCCGCTTCTGTTTGATCATAACGCCGGGGGAGAGGTTGAAAACCTTGCCCATGATTCGGCCTTCAGCGATATCCGGCTTGAGTTGACCGAAGCTCTTTTGCGGCATCGGATGCGTCACGCGGAAGGGCAGTTCTCAAGGGTCATGATTACCTCAAACGGGGCGGTGCGAGGAGTGTATTGATTGTTTCACCGAATCGTTTGTCTGGCTGATTTTCGTTTCCCTGTCACAAAGCTGTAACCTTGGTTTTATATCTTTCAGTCGGCATTTGCAGGATCGATCCACATTCCGACCGGAAGGAGGCCTGGAAAATATTTGCAAAAAAAAACTGGCCAAAGGGCAGGTTTGTGTGAAAGATATTTGCTGATGCTTATTTGGGATAGTCGCAATGAATGAGAGCAAAGAGGCGCCAAGACCTCAGGTTTCAGGGTTTCATGAATATTTTTCCAAAAATATTTTGCCCCTCTAGCAATTTATCTTTTTGCAACACCCCAGATCAATCAGCTCAAACTCCCATTCCGGGAGCAAAACAGGAGGGTACAAATGAAAAAGTACATACTTTCGGCATTTGCAGTTCTGGCCATGCCGGCGGCTGCCTATGCCAACTGCCCGGGAATTACCGTGGCAGATATGAAAGGTGTCAAATCCGGCGCCTACCCGCAACAATATGAAGTCGCTGAATTTGAAGCGGCCGCGGGCTGTAAAATGTCGTTTTCATCCAATCCGGATGCGGCATCACTTAATGCAAGAATTCAGGGTAATCCAGATCTTCCACCGCTGGCAGATCGTATCCCGCAAGAACCGCTGGTCGTTGTGCCCTATAGCAGCATTGGTAAATACGGCGGCACCCTGGATGCGCTTTCCAACGCCACCGAAGCCGGCACCTCGGACTTTCTCTCGATCCGTCACGTGAACCTGGTTCGCTATTCCGATGACCTGCAGACAATCGTTCCAAACGTTGCAAAGTCATGGGAATGGAATTCTGACTACACCAAATTGACCTTCCATCTTCGCGCAGGTCACAAGTGGTCGGACGGCCAGCCTTTCACCTCTGCGGACGTGAAGTTCTGGTATGACAACCTGATGATGGACACGAACGTCTTCGAGAAGCCCAAGGATTATGCCCTTGTCGGTGGTGAGCGGATGACGGTTGATACGCCGGACGCGACTACAGTTGTGTTTAACTTGCCTGCGCCAAAGCCAGGCCTTCTGGCGCATTTCGCAACCTCCTATGCTCAAGGCTTCCAGCCGAAGCACTTCCTGGGTCAGTTCCATCCAGGCATCAGCGCGGATGCAGATGCCAAGGCAAAGGCACTGGGTTTTGAGAATGGCTATGCAGTAATTCGTGCCTATTATGGTTCATCTGACTGGACCGACACGCCGTCACCTATGCTGAACTCACCTGACAAAGTGGCCAAGATGCCTGGCGCGGCTGTGCCAACGCTTGAAAGCCATTTTGTTGTCTCGGAAACCACCGAAGGCCGCCATTTCGTGGCCAACCCCTACTTCCACATGGTGGATACCTCAGGTCAGCAGCTTCCCTACATCAACGAGATGGATGAGATCTACGCCAATGATCACGAAGTCCGCCTGCTGAAGCTGATCAACGCTGAAGTTGACTACAAGTCCCAGTCTCTCGGCCTGCCTGACGCCCCGATCCTGCTCCAGAACATGGAAAAGGGTGACTACACGGTACAGATCAAGCCGCGGATTTCAATGCCGACGGTGTCGTTCAACGTGACGAGTGAAGATGCCGGCAAGCGTGCTATCTTCGGTGACCTTCGTTTCCGTAAGGCCATGTCCATCGCGATGGACCGTAACGCGATCAACGAGACGGCGTATTTCGGCCAGGGTGAAGCACGCCAGTATGTAGGCTTCTCGCCGGTGCCCAGCTTTGTCGATTCCAAGTGGCTGACCTTTGCAACCGAGCATGATCCTGCCGGTGCCAAGGCACTGCTGGATGAAATCGGGCTGGTCGATCAGAACGGCGATGGTATCCGTGACCTGCCGGGTGGCGCTCCATTTATCCTGAACCTTCAGTTCGCCCAGCAGGGCCTGCCGGGTCAGGTGGTGGAACTGATCGCGCAAAGCTGGAATGCTGTCGGCATCCAGAGCGCGGTCAAGGAAGTCACACCAGATGAGTATCGCTCAGCTCAGTCATCAAACCAGCTCGATGTTGGCCTGTGGGAGAAATCCCAGCCGCTGGCTATCGTTCTCGGCAATAACGAGCTGTGGGTTCCACCGTTCGAAAACTACTTCGCTCACCGCACAGGCATGCTGTGGGCTGAGTGGGTTGACAGCAATGGCGCCTCAGGTGTTGAGCCGCCGGAATACGTCAAGCAGCTGATGAATGACATCAACGCATTCCAGTCGACCCCGGTCGGCACGCCGGAATCAAACGCCATCGGCGCACGCATGGTTGAAAACATGACTTCCAACCTTTTGTTCCTTGGCACAGTTCTGTCGGCAGGACCGATCTATCATCGCAACGCGTTGAAGAACGTGCCTGAGTTCATGACCGAGTCCTATGAATACTACCGCACCTATCCGTACCGTGGTGCGCAGTGGTATCTGGACGAATAAGGTCCTGACCTCTCGAACATAGGAATGAGTTGGGGCGGCAGTGTTCAGCTGCCGCCCTGATCACCTAGAAACACTTACCTGACGGGATAAGGCTATCCATGGCACAGTTTATTCAGTTTGTGCTAACCCGCGCAGCGATGGCGGTCATGACGCTGATGATAGTGTCGTTGATCGTGTTTTCGCTAATGGAATTGGTGCCCGGCAGTTGCGCTGAGCGCTATCTTGCGTTCAAGAATACCCAAGGCAGCCAGATCACCATCGCTGATATCGAGGCGGAAGAACGCCGACTTGGTCTTGACCGTCCTTTTCCTGAACGCTGGGTGAAATGGGTTTATAAGGTCTTTGTTCACGGCGAATTCGGCGAAAGCTGCATCCTCAGGCTGGACATCAACCAGTTGCTTGCGGACAAGTTTCTTATCTCGCTTGGAATCTGTCTTGCAGCATTGATCTTATCCTATGCGATCGCTTTACCCATAGGCATCATATCCGCCAGTTCAAAAAGTGCGGTCGCAAACAATACAATGCGGTTTGTAAGTTATCTCGGGCTGGCACTGCCAAACTTTCTGCTCGCGCTGATTATCATGCTCTTCGCCACTGTTTGGTTTGGGGAGAGTCTGACTGGTCTCTATTCCAAAGAGTACCGGGATGCTGCCTGGAACTGGGCCAAGTTCATGGATTTTCTCGGTCACGCTTGGCTACCGGTTTTTGTGCTTGGCTGGTCAGCCACCGCCTTTGCTCTGCAGACGGTAAGGGCACTGATGCTGGATGAAATCGGCAAGCTTTACGTTACAGCCGCAGCGGCACGCGGGGTTTTGGGTGCAAAACTGTTATGGCGTTACCCGGCCAAGCATTCACTGGGGCCCGTGGTGAATTCGCTTGGGTTTGATCTGAACCGCATTTTCAACGAGTTGCCGGTGATTGCAATGATTCTGACGTTGACCGAAAGCGGTGCATTGCTGATTGAGAGCCTCGCACGGTCCAATGACCAGCAGCTTGCGGGCGCGATTATCTTCCTGCTGACGGCAAGCATTGTGGTGATGAACTTTGCCACTGACATCCTGCTCGCGCTGATCGATCCGCGGGTGCGCCGTGGACTGATGGGGTAAAGCCGATGTTATGGAGAAGAAAAGCAAAAGTTACTGGCGTTGACCAGAAAGCCAAGGAGGCGTATTTCACCGCCTCGCAAGGGCAGTTGATCTGGGCGCGTTTCAAGTCCAACCGGACGGCGATGATCGCTGCCTGGGCACTCACGATCATGGTGCTGATGGGGCTCTTTGCGCCGTTCCTTTCGCCCTACAATCCGAGCATCGAAGGCCGGGACGAACAGTACGAGAATGGTCGTCCACAGTTGCCCAAATTCTGGGATGAGAATGGCTTTTCCATCCGCCCCTTCATTTACGCAACCGAACGTGAACGTTCGATTGCAACGAATTTCCGCTGGGTTATCACCGAGAACAGGGATAAGCGGCTTTATGTGAAATTCTTTGTTCGTGACTGGGATTACAAACTTCTGTGGGTTGTGCCAACCAACGTGCATTTGTTCGGGGTAGAGGGCGGAAAGATACACCTGTTCGGCACCGATGGCAGTGGCAAGGACATATTCAGTCGTACCCTGCATGCAATCTGGACGTCGCTTGCAGTTGGCACTCTTGGTGTCATGATCGCTTTTGTTCTCGCGCTGGTGATAGGAGGGGTGGCCGGCTATTTCGGCGGCTGGATTGACTCCGTGTTGCAGATGGTGACGGACGCGGTGCGAACAGTGCCGCAGATCCCGCTATTCATGGCGATATCGGCGATCCTGCTGGCCTATTGGCCGCAGATATCATCCGAGATGCGTTTCTTTGTCATTTCGATCATTCTCGGGCTGGTCGGCTGGCCGACCCTTGCGCGGCGCATACGAACCCACCTGTTGACTGAACGTACACAGGAATATGTACTGGCGGCCGAATTGTGTGGTGCCCCGCCACGGCATATTATCCGCCGCCATTTGTTGCCCTCATTCACCAGTTACATCATTGTCGATCTGATGATCTCTTTTCCCTATATGGTCCGGACCGAAACCGCCTTGAGTTTCATCGGTCTCGGCCTCAAGGATCCGGTGAACTCTCTTGGGGCATTGCTGCAGAACGTGTCTAAGGCAGATGTGCTGTTGAATTACCAGTGGTATTTCATCCCCGTGATTTTCTTCGTTGCGCTTGTGCTGGCCTTCGTCTTTGTCGGAGATGGTCTTCGTGATGCCGCAGACCCTTATACGGATACGAAAAAATGACCTCGCTGATTGACGTTCAGAACCTGACTATCCAGTTCCGTACGGATGAAGGGCTGATCACGGCCGTGGAAGATGTGTCCTTTTCCCTGAAGAAAGGTGAGGTGATGGGTCTTGTCGGTGAGAGCGGCTCAGGCAAGTCGGTAACGGCAAAGGCGCTGATGCAGCTCAATGCCGGTAATGCCGTTTACTCCCCGCAGAGCCGCGTGATGCTGGAAGCCGAAAGTGGCCCGGTCGATGTCATGACCTTGCGCACCCCACGTGAGCTGAAAGTCGTGCGCGGCGGTTCGATCAGCATGATCTTTCAGGAACCGATGGCGAGTTTTGCCCCGGCGATCACCATCGGCAAGCAGATGGTTGAGCAGTTGCAACTGCATTCCGACATGAGCAAGGCACAAGCGAAGGCATTGTCGGTCGAGATGCTGGACCGCGTTGGCATATCTGATGCCTCACGCCGGTTTGACCAATACGCGTTTGAACTTTCAGGCGGTATGCGGCAGCGGGCGATGATCGCCATGGCCTTGTCAACCAAGCCGCGACTGCTCATCGCGGATGAGCCCACGACAGCACTGGACGTGACAATTCAGGCACAGGTGATTGACCTGATGAAGGACCTTGTCAACGAATTTCAGATGGGAATCATCTTCATCACCCACGATCTGGGTGTTGTTGCCCAGACCGCCGACAAAGTCTGCGTGATGTATCTTGGTCGTCTGGTCGAGGAAGGTTCGGTACGCGAAGTAATTCGTAATCCGAAGCACCCTTATACGCGCGGCCTTCTTGCGGCACTGCCGCGCCTTGATGATCTTGACGCGCCGCTTACCCCGGTGCCGGGTGATATTCCGTCGCCGCTGGAACGGCCGAATGGCTGTGTGTTTAACACCCGATGCGCGGAACTGGTCGGGCCGATCTGTTCAACACAAATCCCGTTCGAAGAATGGGTTGATCCGGTGCATCGTGTTGCTTGCCACCTCTATCAGAAGGAGGGCCGGTGATGGAGCAGAAGATGCTGATTTCCGCCAGGGATCTTTCGGTCAGCTTCCGGATTGGCAAGAGTCTCTTCAGTCACGCAAATCTCAAGGCCGTGGATAATGTATCGCTGAATATCCCGAAAGGGTCATTCTTCGGGATCGTGGGGGAGTCCGGCTCCGGCAAGACGACACTTGGCCGCGCATTGCTGCGGGCTGCTCCGATTACAGGTGGCAACGCGATCTATCAGGATGATGAGGTTCGTTACGACCTGACCAATATCGGAAAGGATGAGCTTGGGGATTACAGGCGCAGGGCACAACTGATCTTTCAGGACCCTTATGCCGCACTATCCCCGCGGATGACGGTCCGTGACATTATCGCCGAGCCGCTCGAAGTCATGAAGATCACCTCATCGCGTGAAGAAACCGACGCAAGGGTCCGGGAGATCGCCGCTAAATGCAGGCTTAATCTTGAGCATCTGCGGCGGTTCCCGCATGCGTTTTCCGGTGGCCAGCGCCAGCGGATCTCCATTGCCCGTGCTCTTGTTTCCCGCCCGCAGTTCATCATCGCCGATGAAGCCGTGGCGGCGCTGGATGTGTCCATCCAGGCGGATGTGCTCAATCTGCTCAAGCAGCTGCAGGCAGAGATGGGGCTGACCTTCATGTTCATCAGCCATGATCTGAGCGTCGTTGCCCATACATGTGATCACGTGGCGGTGATGTATCTTGGCCGTCTGGTTGAAATCGCGCCGACCAGAAAACTCTTTGCGGCGCCGCGGCATCCCTACACGAAAGCGCTTTTCTCCGCGATCCCCTCGCTCAATCCCGATGAGCGCGGCAAGGCCCAGAAACTGGAAGGGGAGATTCCCTCGCCAACCAATCAGCCGCCGGGGTGCAAATTCCATACACGCTGCCCCCATGCGGTGGATATCTGCAAATCCGCCGAGCCCAGGCTTGAGGTTGCCGATGGCGAACACGAAGTCGCCTGCCACCGCTGGAAGGAACTTTTTGCCTGATGATTTTTTGCCGGATCGGGGCCCTTGGCCGGAGATCTAGTCGGTTGTTCTGAGGCGGCTCTTCTGCACGATCACCACCGCGCCTATCGGCAGGCAGAGGGTGATCACGGTAACGGTGATCATCAGGATTCCCAATTCCGAGTAATCAGCGGCGGAAACGATCTCGCCCGTCACCTTGTCCTTCACTTCCCTTGTCACGACAAAGATCTGGTTGAGATATTTGGTGCCGAGCGAACTTGCCGACAGGGCCAGATTGGTGAAGGACGCGAATACCGCGAAAAACGTGGCTTTCATGTTTGCGGGCGCATTTTTCGCGATCCAGGCCAGCAGCGGGATCATGGAGACCTGACCAAGGGGCGATTCCACCGCCGTGTTGATGATGGCGATGAATTTTGCATCGACCACGCCACCTGTCATGGAAGCGGTCCACAGATGGAGCCCGTAATACATCCCGATGCTCGGCAGGAACAGCACTGTGCCGGCAATCGTCAGCACGACCATGATCCGGGCAATCGAATTCCGCGCCATGAACGGTCGCAACAGGATGATCCCGGCAAGGGTAAGCACCGATGCCAGAAGAGAGAGAACAGAGAAGAACTGCTCGTTGAAAAGCAGAACGTCAATCTCGAACCAGGTTAATCCGGGCCCGGGGCTTGGCATCGCCCGGAAGACAAAGATGATGATCGCCGTGCCGATGATCATCAGTCTCTGGGATGGTGGCAGGTAGGCCACAAGGCGGCTCATCAGGAAAAGGATGATGGCCGCCGAACCGGCAAAAACGATTTCCTGCGCAAAAGGCAGGTTGAAGGCGCCGATGCTCACCGAGAAGATCACGAAAACAAGGCTGCCGAGAAGAACAGACCAGTTGACCTCGGTCTTCTCCCGCATGGCGTCTTCACTCGGGGCGTCAATGCCGCGGGCAGCGAAATCCCTTGCCGATTTCGCGGCGAGAAACCAGGCCAGCGCCACGCCGAGAACGGATATCGCCGGGATGATCAGGGCATAAAGATAGATATCGGCATAAAGATCGATGCGCTGGCTTTCCCCCAGATCATCAACGCCGCTGAACAGAATGACATTGGCCAGGGCCACCAGCACCGTGCCGCCGATGATCGCAAAGCGGCCAAGCATCTGCATGGTTGTATGCATGGCCTTGATCTGGTCTTCGGGAAAAGGGGTGCCATCCTTTTCAACCGCGGGCACGGCCTCAACCGTCATGGCGTCGGCGACAACGTCCTGAATGACATATCCCACCGGGGCAAGGATAACGCTGATCACATACCAGGTTTCCACCGGCAGGATGGTGGACATCATCACCGTATGGCCGATCAGCCCGTGCATGATCAGGAGGCTCGACGCAATGACAGCGGCGCCGGCAAAAACCATATAGTTCTTGTGCTTCCAGATGAGATCAACCAGATGGCCGAGCGGCATCTTGAGCGCCCATGGCAGCCCCGCCCAGAAACCAAGCCCCGCAAGAAAAGCGGCGGACAGATCAAGATAATCCTTGATGAAGAACGTGCCGACAATGGCCGTGAGCCCGGAAATACCCGCCGCGGCATAGACCATGAGCGGAGGCAGATAGCTCAGCCTGAACTGCCGGGGCAAATCGATAAAGGCGGCAAGGATATATTTCAACACGCTGATCATCTTGAAAAGAGTACATCAAGAGACGGGCTTGACCAAACATCATTTCTTCGGTTGAAGAGTATCCGAGGCTCTTCGGGCAATGCCGGCTTCGCGCCCTCAGGCAAGGCGCTGAACCTGCTCGATCAGGCCGGGAAAACTCTCTCAAAATGTTCTGTAAGCGACTGATTTGTCTTAAAAAATCATCTTGCCACCCATGTCAATTCACCTCATCATTTTAACAGCACTCTGCTGGGTGCCATTGAGCAATATGCCTGGTGAGGGTGACAGTGCAGGACGATTTACGCGGTATCTTGTTTATTCTATCCGGCATGCTTCTCTTCAGCGTGCAGGATGTGCTGATCCGGATGATGGCAAGCGAAGGCTCGCTTGTCCAGATCATGGTTTTCCGTGGTCTGCTTGGCTGTCTTGTGCTGATGGCGTTTCTTCGCCTGACCGGGCGGCCCATTCGCATAGGTTCAGCCTATCCTGTTCTGGCCCTGATCCGTATCCTGCTTTTCTTCAGTGGCTTTCTGGCCTTTTATTTTGCTCTTTCAGGCATGAGTCTGGCCGAGGCCACCAGTCTCTTTTTTGTCAGCCCTATTTTCATCACGATCATTTCAAAACTGGTCTTCAAGAGCGATGTGGGCTGGTATCGGGGGGCGGCGATTGTTGGCGGCTTTGCCGGTGTGCTGATGATCATCAAACCCTCACCGGGGCAGTTCAACGCGATAGCCCTGTTGCCGGTATTCACCGCCCTTGGTTATGCGATTGCCATGATGATCGCGCGGCATACCCGGGACAAGGATACGATCTTCCAGCAGATGCTCCAGCTTTACATCGGCAGTGCTGTTTTCGGCACGGTCGCGGCGCTGGCGCTCAACCTCCTCGGCATTGATGCCGATACCTTTCCCGAGTTGGATTATCTCGTCCGGAGCTGGAGCTTTGACAATCCCTTCCTTCTTCTGGCCATGGCGACGGTGGCGGCATTCGGCAGTCTCGGGATGCTGCTGCTGACAAGCGCTTATCGGGTCGGCTCGCCGCCGGTTCTGGCACCGTTCGAATATTCCCTTCTGTTGCTGGCATCCCTTTTTGGCTATCTTCTTTTCGATGAGATACCAGATCTCCTTTCGGGTATCGGGATGGTGACGATTGTTGCCAGCGGTCTCTTCATTTTTATCCGCGAAGGGGTGCGGCGCAAGCCGCTGGCGGTCAAGACCTCGCTCCGGACATGATCCGCCCGCCCGCAAGCCTCGGCTCTTTACCGAAAGGCAGGAAAGGGTATACTGCTTGCGTCGCCGGCACCTTGCCTGCTGCGCTGAGAGGAGAGAGGTATGAACACTTCCACCGCCGGGCCGACCCGGGTTTTTGTTCAACTCCGTTGCCGCCCGGGAACAGCCTATGATGTGGCCGATCAGATCTATGAGCGGGAAATCGTCTCGGAACTCTACTCAACCAGCGGGGAGTGGGATCTTTTCATGATCATCTACATCCCTTCCGGCGAAGAGGTTGGCCGTTTCATCAACGACAATATTCTCGACATCCCGAATATTGACCGCTCCCTGACCACCCTGACCTTCAAGGCATTCTAGAAAGATCTATTTCTGCCGTGCTTCAAGGGCTGGAGGTACCCGGCTGCGAAGCCGCTCCCTTAACGCGGTCACCCCGCCGGCAAGCGCGATCATCGCCATGCCGGTTGCGGCCTGCGGCGTCGGCCAGGTTTCGTAGAACACCCGGCTCCATATCGCCACAAAAAGAAGATAGCTGAAATCCGCCGGCGCCAGCCAGCTGCTGTCCGCCGTCTGATAGGCACGGCTGAGGCAGATATTCCCCGTCAGATTAAGGCATGAGGCGAAAAGACAGAAGCCGAGGACGGCAAGGCTGATCTCCGGCCAGACGTTCAGCAGGAAAGGAACAGCTGAACGGGTTTCGGCAGCAAGCGGCAGGGAGGAGATGATGGTCCCGCCCGTTGTGCCGAAGATGATAAACACCAGCGCGACAATAAAGGCAATCGCAAGAGGGCTTTCATTGCGGCACCAGCGCCGGAGGATCAAAAGGTTCAGGGCATAGAAAAACCCGGCAATGACCGGCATGATCTGCACCCAGCGGAACCCTTCAGCCAGCGGGTCAAGCACCGTAAATGCCCCGGCCATGCCGAGCCCGAGGGCGGCAAGCCGCCAGGGGCCGATCGCCTCACCAAGAAACGGGCCCGCCATCAGCGTGATGAAAAAGGGGTAGGTGTACAGCCCCGCCGCCATCTGGCTGACGCTGATCTGGGGGGCGGCGCCGAAGAAAAACAGCATGCAGCAGGTCAGCATCAGCGCGCGCATGAAAACAGGCCAGGGCCGGTTGGGCCAGAGCTGCCCTATCCCGATGGATGCTTTTGCGAGAAAGAGGATAAAGATCAGGTTGAAGACGGATCGTATGGCCTGAAACTGCCAGAAGGTAGTTGCCGGCGCGAACATCTTGATCATCGAGTCCTGAAGGGCAAGGAAACTCACCCCCATCAGCAGCAGGCCGAGTGCGGCCATGGGGCGGTCTTTTGCTGGTCCCTCGAAAAGAGCTATTTTCATTCCGGTCTAGCCTGTCCTGATCTGGAAGTTTTTTGAATGGGTGACGTCACTTTGGCCTTGCCCGTGTCATGAATTTTGAGCGGGAAGCCTGCCTTGAGGAGATTATCGGCTATCTTGCCGCCAAGGTTGCCCAGCCCGACAAGACCATATTGCTGCATGAAATCTCCCCCCCCTGTGTTGCTTTTCTGTCTAGGTGAACTTGCTGTCCCGCCAGGCGAGGGCAGCTTTCAACCCCTTTTCCTTTCGGATGGAGTTGAACTCGAGCCGTTCAGGGCTTTCATCGCTCTCGATCTCAAGGTCGATTTCCAGCGCAGCGTCGAGCGCCTCACGCATCCGCGCCATCTCGTAGCTGCGGTTGATGGCCTGTTTGGTGAGCTGAACCGATTTTGCCGCTGAATGCGCAATCTGGCTGGCGATGGCATGGGCTTCGTCCCCGGCCGTGCCATCCGCAACGACGCGGTTGATCACCCCCATGGTCAGGCATTGATCGGCGGTGAAGCGGTCATGGCCGGTCAGAAGCAGCTCCTTTGCCTGTTTCGGCCCCGTCACCCAGGGCGCCAGCATGGTGATGATGCCGGAGCCGAAACGGACTTCGGGCATGCCGAAGAGCGCCGATCTGTCGGCAACGCTGATATCGGTTGCGAGCATGAGCTCAAACGCACCGGCAAGGCAGTATCCATGCACCGCCGCAATGGTCGGCTTCGGGCAGGTCCAGAATTGCATGACAAAATCAAAATCACGCAAGAGCACCTCACGCCAGGCGTCCCGGCCGCTGATCTCCTTTGCCGCCGCTTCCTTCATGTCAAATCCGGCGGAAAAACTCCGCCCCGCTCCCGTGACAACAATGGCTCGCACCTGGTCATCCGCGGCCAGTTCAGCCATCGCCGCGTTGGTTTCGGCAACCATGGCCTCGTTAATGGCATTGAGCACATCGGGCCTGTTCAATGTCAGCTTCGCAACGCCATCGGCCTGTTCAAGATGGATGGTATTCATTGAGTGACCTTTTCAAAATTACCATATCGGCAGTTGCGTCCCTGTGCTTGTTCCGGGTTCCTTCGAGGGTGTCTATACCTTGTCCATTCGGGCGCGGACCCAGTCGTGAAACCGTTTCAGCAGGTATTCCTCAGGCATCAGGACACCGACGGAATAGGGATCGGCACCCAGACCCTGCTGGTTCATCTCGCAGGCACCGCCGTCCTGCTCCATCACCAGGGTGGCAAAATCGACAACATTGGCAATATCGTAGTCCGGATCGCCCAGCGTTGCGTCCTCAAACAGCCATTCGGCGGTGATTTCGGTTGTTGTCGGGCCTTTTGGTAGCACCCGCACGATCCGCATGTGATCAGCGTATCCGGCGATGAACATCGACGGCCAGGCCGAGGCGTAGAGCTGGCCCCGTTCGATTTCCTCATCGCTCAGGCTCGCGATGATATGTCCCTGGGCTGAACCATCTGTTGACCATGTCTGCGCCCCTGGCCGGAGCCCGCCCCGATAAAGCGGATCGTTTGAACTTTCGTGATCTGTCCAGCCAGGCATGTCCATCTTGTTGATGATGCGGCGTGAATACAGCGGCACCAGTTCCGTCAATTCAGGATGGATATTCGGGCAATGGAGGCATTCGTTGAAATTTTCCCAGAAAAGCTTCCAGTTGCAGTTGATGATTTTGGACCAGGTCTTGCCGATCTTCATGTCTTCGAGCGGGAACCGCCTGAGCCCGTCGGCCGATCGCTGGAAAAGAGAATCGGGATTCCATTCCGCACCCGGATCGGGATGGATGAAGACAACCCCCCGCCACTCACGCACGGCGATGGGGAATAACGGGTAGTCATCCTTGCTGAACCCATCGGCTTCGGTGAAGGATGTTGTTGCTGCAAGCTGGCCATTCGCCAGCCGGTAGGACCACTGGTGATACGGGCAGACAAGCGCATTTGAATCCAGTCGTCCGCTTTCCGCCTGGCACAGGATAGACCCCCGATGTCGGCAGGTATTGTAATATCCGCGCAAGATGCCGTTCTCGTCGCGCACCACCACGATCGGCTGATCCCCGAGACAGATCGTCCGGAACTGGCGCGGGGTTGCAAGGGCGCTGCCGTGGCAGAGATAGACCCATTCCGCCTGCCAGATATGCTTCTCTTCACGGCGGTGATGGTCGGCATCACCATACCATGAGGAGGGCAGCGTCGGGACAGCCTCCTTCAGCGCATGAGAGGTTTCATGCAGATCATCCATTGTCTTTATACTCCCCGATAAAATCGTCCTAGTTTATCCCAGTACGGGGTTTATCACAGCACGGGGTTGATCACGGCGCGGGGCAACGCATTCCCGGGGGAACCCGATGCCCGCCCCTTCAAGGACCGTATCGTGAAAGCCGAACTCCATGCAAGCAGGATTTGCACAATCAGGACCCGGGGCAACAAAGCAGTTGTCATGCGGGAATTTTTTTGAATAGAGTGTCCAAGGATTTGTGAAAGGGCGCGTTTCAGCCGAATTGCCATGGGATCAACCAACCCGCCTCTTGCGCCGTTGCTTGCGCCTTCTTCGGTTGCCCTTCTCGGGGCTTCGCTGAAGCCCGATTCCTACGGATATGTTCTTTATGACATGCTCAAATCCGGCGGCTATGAAGGTGCCGTATATCCCGTCAATCCAGGCTATGTCGGCAAGAGCGATGATGCCGCCTTCTACGGCTCCATGGCGGATCTTCCCGCCGCCCCGGATCATACGGTGATCGCCGTTGCAACCGAACGTGCCGAGGCGGCGCTCGAAGCGGCGATCAGGGCCGGCACGAGAGCCGCCACCGTCTTTGCCGATACCCGGGACAGGGCCATGAAAGAACGGATCGGGGATATGGCGCGGGAAGCCGGTATTCCGCTTGTCGGGCCGAACAGCATGGGCCTGCACAACCTTGACCTTAAACTGCGGATTACCCCTTTTCCGATGCCGCTTGACCTCAAGCCGGGCGGGATCGCCGCGATCATCCAGTCCGGCTCTGTTCTCGGCGCGCTGGTCAATAACGACCGCCGCCTCCGGTTCAATACGGTCATCAGTACCGGGGCCGAGGCGGTGACAACCGCCGCCGATTACCTGAAATGGGTGATTGATCTGCCCGGCACCCGCGTGGCTGGTCTTTTCCTTGAAGCGGTGCGGGATCCGGATGGATTCATCGACGCACTGGAAGAGGCGGGGCGACGTGATATTCCGGTTGTCATCCTCAAGGTTGGGCGCAGTGCAGCCAGCGCGAGAATGGCGCTCAGCCATACCGGGGCCATCGTCGGAAACCATGAGGTCTTTCGCGCCGCCGTGGAAAGCCGCGGCGCGCATCTGGTGGAAACCCTGGATGAGATGGCGGCAACGCTGGCGGTGTTCAGCCAGGGTCGGCGGGCCGCGGGCGACGGAATTGCCACGATCCACGATTCCGGCGGTGAACGTGAACTTATTGCCGATCTCGCCGAAGATCTCGGAGTTCCCTTTGCCCGTCTTTCGCCTCAAACACGGGCTGAGATACAGGCCTGCCTTGAGCCCGGGATGGAAGCCGACAACCCAATGGATGCCTGGGGAACAGGCTACGGCGCCGATATGATTTTCACCACGTCCTTCAAGGCCATGCTTGCGGATAAGGCCGTGGCGGCGGGCCTCTACATGATGGACTGGCGGCAGGAATATTACCTGCATGAAATGCATGAAAAGGTGCTCTGCTCGTTAGCCCATACCACCACCAAACCTGTGATCGCCGCCAGCAATTATGCGCTGACCAACAACCGCGACATGGCCTCCCGCATGGCGGACCTGAATATCCCGCTGGTGGAAGGCACGCGTGAAGCGCTGATCGCGGTGCGGCATCTTCTCCATCATGGCCGGGGGTGCTATCCGCCACCTGACATGCCGGAACATCCGAACGCTTCTGCCTGGAAGAAGAAAATCTCCGCATCGCCTCCGGGGGAAGATGCGGCGCTCGCCCTGCTGCGTGATTACGGTATCACAACCCCTGAAACCGGGATTGCCTCCTCAAGTGATGAGGCCGTGGCCGCGGCGATGCGCATGGGTTTTCCTGTTGTGCTCAAGACCCTCGCCGACGGGGTGCATCATAAAACCGAGGTTGGCGGCGTGAAGATCGGCCTTGAAACCTCCGATGCGGTTGCTGATGCCTATCATGATCTGGCTGGCAGGCTGTCGGAAAAGGTGCTTGTCGCCCGCATGATCCGTGGTGAGGCGGAAATGGCGCTCGGGGCGGTGAACGATACGGATTTCGGCATGGCGGTGATGATTTCCGCCGGCGGCACAGGGGTTGAACTGCTTGATGACAAACTCATCCTGATGGCCCCGTTTTCGGCCGAAGAGGTGCTGGAAAAGCTCCCGTCTCTCAAGATTTACCGGCTGCTTGAAGGATACAGGGGCAGACCTCGCCTCAATATTGAGGATTTTGCCGAGATGGCCGCACGATTCTCCCATCTTGCCCATGACATGAGGGCGTACATCGCCTCGGCTGATATCAATCCGGTCATCATCAGCGAAGACAGGGCCTGCGCGGTGGATGCGCTGATAATCCCCGATTGAGTCTCAATCACTTTCCCGGTTTGGCTTTGCTTCAAGCCATGTTGCGCCCTCTGTTTTTTATATTATATAATTTTTATGAAAGAATACAGTTATATAACGTATGTTTAATAACTCATGTCGGATACGACCGGCAAACACGGTCATTTCGACCGCGGGAATTGATCATCCTGATATTTTATGTTTATCTGTTTTCTGGAGTGGAAAAAAACTTCATTGGAGGAATGAATGTCTCACAACAAGATAACAGGAAGATACACGCATAACGCAGCAGAGATGTATGCGAATGAATTCAAGGCTGGCGAATTGAGCCGCCGGGAATTTCTGACGCGGGCGACGGCCCTTGGTGTCTCCACGGTTGCCGCATATTCCATGATCGGCATGACCCCGTCACTTGCTGATGGTCATGCGCCGAAAATGGGTGGCACATTGCGGTGCCAGATGGAAGTTCGCCCAATGAAAGACCCCCGAACCTGGGACTGGTCTGAAATTGCCAATTTCTGCCGCGGCTTTCTTGAGTATCTCGTCCATTACGAAACCGATGGCAGCCTGGTAGGCCAGCTGCTGGAGAGCTGGGAGGTCAGCCAAGACGCCACCCAGTACACGCTGCATGTTCGCAAAGGCGTAAAATGGAACAATGGCGATGACTTCACCGCCGCCGATGTTGCCTTCAATATTGAGCGCTGGTGCGACAAGACCGTTGAAGGTAATTCAATGGCAGGCCGTATGGCAACGCTGATTGACCCGGATACGAACAAAGCTGCAAAAGGCGTGATTGAAGTGGTGGATTCCCACACGGTTCGCCTCAATCTGCCAAAGCCGGATATCACCATCATCGTTGGTGCGGCGGATTATCCTGCCGCTATCGTGCACAAGTCCTACGACAACACGGCCGACATGCTTGTCAACAACCCGATTGGCACCGGTCCATATCTGCCGGTAAGCCATGAGGTAGGGGTCAAGGCTGTGCTGGAACGCAATCCCAGCCATAAATGGTGGAACGAAGGCAATGGCGCGTATCTCGACCGGATTGAGATCATTGACTATGGTACCGATCCATCGGCATGGGTGGCAGCTTGCGAATCCGATGAGATTGACATGGTGCACCAGATGACGGGTGACTTTGTTGAGGTCATGGACGCACTTGGATCCTTTGAAAAGTCGCAGGTTGTTACGGCGGCCACCATCGTTATTCGTCCTAACCAGGAAGCTGAAGTGGATGGCAAAAAGCCATATGCTGATGCCCGTGTTCGCCGCGCCATAGCGCTGGCGGTGGATAATGCGGTCTGCCTTGAGCTCGGCTATGCGGGGCTTGGCGAGGTGGCTGAAAACCATCACGTTTGC
Source organism: Alphaproteobacteria bacterium LSUCC0684 (assembly GCA_041228335.1). Lineage (NCBI taxonomy): Bacteria > Pseudomonadati > Pseudomonadota > Alphaproteobacteria > Alphaproteobacteria bacterium LSUCC0684. Next base: position 297,087 of record CP166130.1, read on the forward strand.
CCTATCCATCCCGAATACGCAAAACTGCCGCCGCTCAAGCATGATCCGGCTGCAGCCATGGCGTTGATGAAGGAAGCCGGGATGGAAGATTTCGAGCATGAAATCGTCTCGATTGACGATGACTGGCGGAAGAACACCACGGATGCCGTGGCGCAGCAGTTGCGTGATGCGGGCTTCAAGGTGAAAAGAACCATTCTGCCCGGGTCGGTGTTCTGGAATGACTGGACGAAATATCCTTTCTCCTCCACCAACTGGAACCAGCGTCCATTAGGTGTCCAGATCTATGGTCTTGCCTATCGTTCAGGTGAAGCCTGGAACGAATTCGGCTGGAGCAACAAGGAGTTTGATGACTTGCTGGAAAGAGCACTGGCCATTGCCGATGCTGATGAGCGGCGCAAACTCATGCGAAGGATGGAAGAAATTGTCCAGTCCGAAGGCGTTACAATTCAGCCTTACTGGCGGGCCATTTTCCGCTATATCCGGAAAAATCTCAAAGGTGCCGACATGCACGTGACCTTTGAGAATCGCTTCCAGTATATGGGCTTTGCCTCTTAATACCTCTCATAACAATAAGCCATGTCGAGTATTCGGCATGGCTTATTTGATCTACGGGTAAATATGCTGATCTTCCTCATCAAAAGACTGGGCTTAATGGTATTGACCTCGTTGTGCCTGACTTTTGTTGTGTTTTTTCTCACCAACCTTGAGCCAAATCTTAAGAAACTGGCCAAGACCGAAGCCAATAACCGGATGACCGAAGAAGAGGTGGTGCGTTGGCTTGATCGCCATGGCTATCATCAAAATCTTTTTTTGCGCTATGGCGAATGGCTGGGGCTTATGCCGGGGTGGACATATACCAACGAGGATGGAAGCGAAATCGCCAGGTGCGGGTATCTGGCGGATGAAGATGGCAAATATCCTCGTTTCTGTGGTGTTTTCCAGGGCAAGCTTGGTTACACCACCCTTTTCCAGGGGCGTGTTGAGGACATTATTTTCAAGCGGCTTGAGTTGACCGGCAAACTGATGGGCTTCGTGATGCTGCTGATGGTGCCGACGGCCCTTGTCATCGGCATTTTAGCTGGGATGCACGAAGGCTCACGCACCGACCGGACCTTATCCACTTTCTCCATTATTACGACGGCAACCCCGGAATATGTCTCCGGGGTGGTGTTTATTTCCATCTTTGCCAGCGCTGCCTTTGGCCTCAAATGGTTCAATGGAACGGCGACCTCGGCCATGGATGATGCCAATTTTACGAATTTTACCCTGCCTGTTGTCACCATCGCGCTTTATGGTGTGGGATATATCGCGCGGATGACTCGCGCCTCCATGACCGAGGTCATGACCGCGCAATATATTCGCACCGCCAGGCTCAAAGGGGTATCTTTTGCCAATATTGTTTTAAAGCATGCGTTGCGCAACGCCTTGATTGCGCCTTTCACCGTGATCATGCTGCAGTTCCCCTGGCTGCTGACCGGTGTGGTGATCGTGGAAACGCTGTTTAACTATAAAGGTTTCGGCTGGACGTTGATCCAGGCTGCGGGCAACAACGATATCGAATTGTTGCTGTCATGCTCGATCGTGGCGGTGCTCGTCGTGCTGGTCACGCAACTGATATCGGATATCGGATACGTTTTCCTGAACCCCAAAATCAGGGTGACCTGAGGCAGGCGAGGATATGGAACCATTAAGCTGGTCTGAAATTATCATCAGAATATTCACGCAGTTCACGCCTGTCTGGATAGGCATGGCCGTGATCATGACTGTTTCCTATATCTTCCGTGAAAGGCTGGGGCTTTATGGCAGGCTTTATGGCTCTCGTGTTGGCCTGATAGGTTTCGCCCTGGTACTGTTCTGGGTGCTGACGGCCATTTTCGCTGACTTTATCATTACTGCCGACCCGCTGGTGCAGGTTTCCGGGATGAAAAATAAAGTGCCGGGCACCCCCTTGAGGGGCGCTGAAGGTGAATATTATCTTCTTGGCGGCGATAATCTGGCGCGCGATGTCTTCTCTCGTATGGTGATGGGGGCGCGCAACGTGCTCTCTATTGCGCCGGCGGCCACGGCCTTTGCCTTCATGGCAGGGATTACGCTTGGGTTGCCTGCCGCCTATTTTGGCAAGCGCCTTGATACGACCTTGAGCTTTCTTGCCAATCTTGTTCTCGCCTTTCCGGTCATTCTGCTCTTTTATCTGCTGGTCACCCCTGAAATCCGTGTCACGGGCATTCCGACCATCATGGCAGCGGTGCTGTTTCTGTTCCCTATTGTGTTTTTGCTTCTGCTGTTCCAGTCACGCTATTTCAATCAGCCCGGCAAAAGGAACCTCTATTGCGGCCTCACCCTGATCGTCTGTCTCTGGGCCTATTCCGGGCTTGCATTCAACGCGGATCCTCTTGGCGTATTCTACATGGATCCCAATCTGCTCAATGTGTTTGTTTCGGTGGTGTTTGTGAATTCCCCCACGGTGTTCCGGATTGTCCGCGGCATCACGCTTGATATCCAGACCCGGGAATATGTCGCCGCCGCCCAGACTCGTGGTGAGCGGTCCTGGTACATCATGCTGTGGGAAATTCTGCCCAATGCCAGAGGGCCGCTGATTGTGGATTTCTGCCTCAGGATTGGTTACACCACCATCCTTCTCGGAACGCTCGGTTTCTTTGGTCTTGGTGTCAGCCCTGAAAGCCCGGATTGGGGGTCTACCATCAATGACGGCCGGAAACTTCTTTCCATCTATCCTCACCCTGCGCTACCGCCAGCCATTGCCCTGATGTCGCTTGTGCTCGGGCTTAATCTTCTGGCAGATGGCTTGCGCGAAGAATCGCTCAAGGATTAGGAGCTGAACCATGGCCATATCAAAAGGACAAAAGGTTCAACCCATCCTCGAAATCGATCATCTGTCGATCTCCTTCTTCACTCGCCAGCATGAAATCCCTGCGGTGATGGATTTTTCCTGTACCGTGATGCCGGGTGAGGCCATGGGGCTTGTCGGGGAATCCGGGTGCGGCAAATCCACGGTTGCCCTGGGCGTGATGCAGGATCTGGGCGTAAATGGCCGTATTGTCGGCGGCGTGATCAAATTCAAGGGGCAAGACCTCTCTGAGATGGGCGAAGCCGAGTTGCGGCAAATCCGCGGTTCTGAAATTGCCATGATCTATCAGGAGCCCATGGCATCGCTTAATCCGGCCATGAAAATCGGTCGCCAATTGGCCGAAGTGCCCATGATACATGAGAATATGAGCAAGGCCGATGCCATCGAATTGGCGCGGCAGGTGGTGGAAGATGTACGTCTGCCTGACCCGGATCGAATCCTTGAAGCCTATCCGCATCAGCTGTCCGGAGGCCAGCAGCAGCGGATTGTGATCGCCATGGCACTGATGTCCAAACCATCGCTGTTGATTCTCGATGAACCTACCACGGCCCTCGATGTCACCATCGAGGCGGGGATTGTTGATCTGGTCAAGGATCTGGGCAAGAAATATGGCACCTCAATGCTCTTCATCAGCCATAATCTTGGTCTGGTGATGGATGTCTGTGATCGTATCTGCGTCATGTATTCGGGCGAAGCGGTTGAGACTGGCGGCGTCAAGGATGTCTTTGACAATATGCGTCACCCCTATACCCAAGCTTTGTTCCGCTCGATACCCTTGCCAGGTGCGGATAAAAACACGCGGCCGCTGGTTGCTATCCCGGGCAACTTTCCCCTGCCGCATGAACGGCCGGATGGTTGCAATTTTGGCCCTCGATGCTCGTATTTCAGGGACGGGCTTTGCAACAACGCTGCAATCCCCATGGAAACGGTGAATAAGCGGACCCGTCATGACAGCCGTTGTTTGCGCTTTAACGACATCGATTGGGACGAAGCGATCGCCGCCAATAATGCCCATGAAGATACTTCAACCGGCAAAACGTTGCTGGAAATTAGCAATCTCAAGAAATATTACCGGGTCTCGGCAAATGCCCTTTTTGGGTCTGGTGGCAGCAGGCTGATCAAAGCCAATGAGACGATTAATTTTTCCGCTCACGAAGCCGAAACGGTGGCGATTGTTGGTGAGTCGGGTTGCGGCAAATCCACCCTGGCCAAAGTTCTTTTGGGGCTTGAGACCGCCTCAGAAGGTATCATCAACATGCTTGGTGATGAGATCCAGGATATTCCGATCGAAGAGCGGAGCGCCAAAACCGTGTCATCCGTTCAGATGGTTTTCCAGAACCCATTTGATACGCTCAATCCTTCCATGACCGTCGGCCGCCAGATTATCCGCGCGCTCGAAGTCTTTGGCATAGGTAAAAATGACGCCGAGCGGACAGAGCGGATGCTCAATCTGTTGGATCTTGTGAAATTGCCGCGGGAATTTGCGAGCCGTATGCCACGACAGCTTTCCGGCGGGCAGAAACAGCGTGTCGGAATTGCCCGCGCCTTTGCTGGTGATGCCAAGATTGTCGTAGCGGATGAGCCGGTTTCAGCGCTCGATGTCTCGGTGCAGGCAGCGGTGACCGAATTGCTGATGGAAATTCAGCGTCGCAACAACACCACCCTCCTTTTCATCAGTCATGATCTGTCGATCGTTCGTTATCTTTCCGATCGCGTCATCGTGATGTATCTTGGGCATATTGTGGAATCCGGCACCACAGATCAGGTATTCAGCCCACCCTATCATCCCTATACCGAAGCCCTTCTTTCCGCGGTGCCCATTGCTGATACGCGGATCAAACGCAAGCGGATTGTGCTGGAAGGCGATATCCCGTCGGCGATGAAACCGCCAACAGGTTGCCCTTTCCAGACACGATGCAGTTACAAATCCGATGTCAAGGATAACCTCTGTGAGACCACCTTGCCTGAAACACGAACCTTGAAAGACGGGCACCAGGTGAAATGCCATTTAAGCGACCGCATTCTTGCCCGCATGAGCCCGGTGATCGCGCTTGCCGAAGACAAAAAGAAGAAAAAAGCCAGACCTCGTTGATCTTGGCCGGTGGTCTTGGCCGGCCGCCAGGCTCGAACAAAAGGCCGCTCCAGCCCCTATGATATGCTAGACAGTTTCAAATTGATCGCTCTCGCTTGTATAGGCGAGCAGATCTCCCGAGCCGATATTGTGCCACAGGCCATGCAGGGTGAGCCGGTCTTCTTCGACAGCTTCCCGGACAAAGGGAAAGCCCATCAGGTTGTTCAGGCTGACAATGATGCTCAACTGTTCAAGCTCCCGGATCTGGCTTGTTTCATCCCCGGATTTGTTCAGCTTTTCATAGGCAGGTTTCAGGATATTCAGCCATTTGTGAATAAAGCTCGTATCCTTGAAACTGTGATTTTCTTCGGAATTGCAGACATGAAAACCGCTGTTGATGCCGCCGCAGTTCGAATGCCCGAGCACGATCAGATGGGCAATGTTGAGCACCGTCACCGCGTATTCGATCGCCGCCGACGTGCCATGATGGTCGCCGTTTGGGTTAAACGGCGGGATCAGATTGGCAATGTTGCGGTGGATGAAGAACTCCCCGCTCTCGCCGCCGAAAAGTGACATGGCATGGACACGGCTGTCGCAGCAGGAAATAACCATGGCCCGGGGATGCTGGCCCATATTGGCCAGATGCTGAAACCAGCTCCGGTTTTCCTCGTATTCCATCGACCGCCAGCCCATGTAGCGCTTGACGAGATAGGATGGCAGGGGTCTGATCTTGGTATTGCTCATCATGGCTATCTTCTTATCGTCTTGATGCGGGAGTTTCAAGCCTTGTGTTTTGCCTGCGCCATGTTTTCACCCCGGGCTGGCAGATGCCGAATGAGGATTTCTCGGGATGGCCAGACGGCCGAGGACAGTCTCAACCATTGCCGCGTGGCTCAGCAGCATGGCTTCGCCCCGGGGCTTGCCCACAAGCTGGAGTCCGGCCGGCAGGCCATCAGGGGTAAGCCCGGCGGGCATGGAGAGGGCCGGCAGACTGGTGAGCGTGATGGCATAGGCAATCGCCAGCCAGTCGATATAGGTTTCAAACTCAACCCCGTTGCAGGCGCTCACATAACGTTCTTCCACCGGATAGGGCGGCACGATCGTGGCCGGGGTGAGCAGGAGATCGACGTCATGCATGAAACCTGCGGCGCGGTTGAAGATCTCCCCGCGCAGGCGTTCGGCCCCGGCGATATCCGCCGCGCTCAGCGCAAGTCCGCGCTCAATGTTCCACACAACTTCCGGCTTCAGCAGCTCCCGCTGATTTTCATAGAGATCAAGGAGGGAGGCGGCAAATCCATGCGCCCGCAGCACCTGAAACGCCTCATGCGCGCCGGTGAAATCAGGGTGGCGTTCGATCACCTCGATCCCGGCATCCGCAAGTTTCCTGGCCGCTGCACAGCAGAGATCGGCGATGACCGGATCCACCGGCGTGATGCCGAGATCAGCGCTGAAGGCAACGCGCCTTGGCGGCACAGCCTCCCGAGCAGCGTCAAGGAAAGGCCGGGCAGGCGCTTCAAGACTGATGGGAACGCGTGGGTCATGAATAGCCATCGCATCGAGGAAAAGCGCCACATCGGCGATGCATCTGGCCATCGGTCCATCCACCGAAAGCGAATCAAACGGGTTGGCGCAGGGGCCGCTTGCCACCCGCCCGGGGCTTGGCCGCATGCCGACAATGCCATTGAAACTTGCCGGATTGCGAAGTGAGCCTCCAAGATCGGATCCATGGGCAAGCCAGGCCATGCCTGTTGCCAGCGCGACGGCTGCCCCGCCGGATGACCCGGCCGCGGAAAGGGCAGTGTTCCACGGGTTTCGCGTCGCCCCGAAAACCTCATTGAATGTATTTGCCCCGGCCCCGAATTCCGGCGTGTTGGATTTCGCCGCCACTATGCCGCCCGCCGCCTCGATCGTGGTGACAAGATAATCGGATATATCCGGAATATAATCGGCAAAGATCGGCGATCCTTGGGTTGAGCGCACCCCCGCCACATTGCTCAGATCCTTGATGGCCACGGGCAGACCTTTGAGAACACCGCGGGATTCCCTTGGCAATGTCATCATCCGGTCCGCCTCCGCCCGGGCGCGGTCAAATGACGTGATGGGCAGGGCATTGACATGGCCGTCGACTTCCTCAACCCGGCGTTCCATGGCATCAAGGGCGTCATGGGGGGTGATATCCCCGGCGTTGAGCAGCTCCACCATCCGGGTGGCGTCAAGGGCGATCAGATCAGGGGTGGTCATCTCTTCTGTCCTGCAGCAATTTCATCGGATCATGTAATACGATTCTACCATGACCGGAGGGATCTGGCATGGTCAAGTTCAATATCGGGCATTGGCATGGTGATGCCGCATCAAGCCGGCAACACGGCGTTCAGCGAAGGGAACGGGTCTCCCGACGCCGGACGCGCGGCATGAACACCGCGTGCAATCGCCCGGGCAAGGCAGAGGCTGGCGGCATGGCCAAGCATCAGCTGATCGACAGGGCTGGCCGGGCCGGCGCTGCCGGTGGCAAGCCCGAAAACACAATCCCCGTCAAAAGATGTATGGGCAGGCACCAGCGCCCGGGCCATGCCGTCCTGCGCTGCGGTTGCCAGACGCAGGCAGCCGGATTTGGGTAATTCGGCATCGGTTGCGACAATGGCGATCGTGGTATTGCCGCCGGGCCGGGCCTTGAGTTTCGGCAGCCGGGGTTCGGCCAGCGGATCGATGGCGTCGGGCAGGCCAAACCCGCCAAATTCTGCCTCGATCTCGAAGGGTGCGGCCCAGAATCTCTTCTGCCCCGGCGCAAGCGGTGAGCCGAGGGCATTTACCGCCACCAGCGCGCCGACACAAAAGCCGTTGTCCAGCACCGCCGAGGCTGACCCGAGCCCGCCCTTGACCTCGCCTGCGATCGCGCCGGTGCCTGCGCCTGCCGTTCCAAGTTCAAAATCCGTCCCCGCATGGAGAAAAGCTTCCCGGCCCAGCCCCGAATACGGGTTTTCCTGCCAGTCCTTGTTGCCGCCATTCAGAAGATCGAAAAGTATCGCCGCCGGCACGATCGGCACCCGCACGTCGCCAAGCCCGAAGCCGCGGCCCTTTTCGCGCAAGGCCTGCATGACGCCGCCCGCCGCATCAAGCCCGAAGGCAGAGCCGCCGGAAAGCACGATCGCATCGATTTCCTCGACCAGTTTATCCGGCTCCAGGAGGGCGGTGTCGCGCATGCCTGGCGCGCCGCCCATGACGTGAACCGCCGCCGTGAAAGGCACATCAGCGGTAATCACCGTCACCCCTGATTTCAGGCCGTGATCTTCGGCATTGCCGACGATGAGGCCGGGGATATCGGTAATCAGGTTGCGCTCACCTTTCCGCATGGGTTTTATCTCCTCTCTGTCCCCGGCGCCCTTTTTCAAGCCGGGCGAGGGCGCTCGTAAGGTCTGGTGCGGCGGCCAGCAGTCGTGCTGTTTCCGGATGGCCTGGATGCGTGAACACCGTCTCGGTTTCGCCGTCTTCGACCAGCCGCCCATCCGCCAGTACCATAACACGGGGGCAGACGGACCGCACCACCGATAAGTCATGGCTGATGAACAGCGTTGCGATATCGAAGGCCTGCGCCGTTTCCGCCATCAAGGCGAGGATGCGTTGCCGGATCGGGGCATCGAGGGCCGAGACAGGTTCATCAAGCACAATCAGTGATGGCCGCGTAACCAGCGCCCGGGCAAAGGCGATACGCTGCCGCTGGCCGCCGGAGCATTCATGGATCAGCCGGTCAAGGAAGCTTGCGTCAAGCCCGACCGCTTCAAGCGCCTCAAGGGCGAGCTGACGTTTCCGCCCATGATCTGGCGCCGGGTCAAGCAGATGGAGTGGTTCGGCCACCAGCCATGCCACCGGACGTCTCGGGTTGAAGGAGCCGAACGGATCCTGAAACACAGCCGAGATCTGGCGCCTTGATCGACGCGGAACATGGCGGGCATCAAGCCTTTCCCCGGCAAGCCTGATCTGCCCTGATTGCGGGGCAGCAAGGCCAAGCACCAGCTGACTCAAGGTGGTTTTCCCGCAGCCGGATCGCCCCACCAGCCCCACCGTCTCCCCGCGGGTGATGGTAAAGGAAACATCGGTGAGCACTTTTTCCCTGGCCTCTGCGCTGGCGGAATTCCGCCGCCGGGAAGAAGGATAGCCATGGCTGACCTCACGCACCTCAAGAAGGGGCGGGGTGTCCGCCATCGCCGATCCGGCGGGGCGTGCCGCAGGCCCGGAGGATGCCGTGATCAGCGCCTCGAGTTCGGGGATCGATGATGGGCGGGCAAGCAGTTGAACCGGGCCGGTCGCCAGCGGCTTTCCATCTTTCAGCAGCAGGATATCATCAGCCGTTTCAGCAATCACCGCGAGATCATGGGTAATCAGGATCATCGCCATCCCGTCTTCCATCACAAGGGAGCGGAGCAGATCGAGAATGGCTTTCTGGGTTGTCACATCAAGGGAGGTTGTCGGCTCGTCGGCGATCAGAAGCGCGGGGCCGAGGGCAATGGCCATGGCGATCACCACCCGCTGACGCTGGCCGCCGGAGAGTTCATGGGGCAGGCGGTCAGGGGGGGCGATTTCACGCCCGAGGCCGACACGTTCGAGCACGGCACCCGCCTTGCGCCGCGCGTCCGTCCTGTCCATCCGGCGATGCTGGCGAAAGACTTCGGCCACCTGCTCACCGATGGGAAGAAGCGGGTTGAGGGCGGTCATGGGTTCCTGGAACACAAGCGCCATCCTGCGGCCGCGAAGATGGCTCATGGCGTTGTCATCGGCGCGGTCAATGCGCTGGCCTTCCAGCAGGATCTCGCCATGCCGTTCGAGCGGCTGCGGCAGAAGATCCATCAGTGCCAGCGCCGTCAGGGATTTGCCCGAGCCACTCTCGCCCGTGATGCCGAGGATACGCCCCTTTTCAAGCACAAGATCAAGCCCGTCAAGAAGCGTCTTCTCCCGGAGCCGGACGGAAAGGCCGTTCGTGCGGATCACCTCTGCCATCAGCCCGTCTCCCGGGTGCGGATATAGCGTGTCTTCAGCCCATCCGCCATGAGATTGAAGCCGAGGACCGTCAGTATGATGGCAAGGCCGGAAATCAGCACAGGATAAGGTGAGATGGCCACCATGGTCTGGCTGTCGGCAAGAAGTCGCCCCCAGCTTGGCGCTGGCGGCTGAACCCCTAGCCCGATATAGGAAAGGCCTGCTTCGGCAAGAATGGCGAGGGAAAACTGGATGGAGGCCTGGACAATGATCAGATGGGCGATATTGGGCAGAATATGCTCAACCGAAATCCGCATCTTTCCCTTGCCCGCAAGAAAGGCTGCGCGAATGAAATCCCGATGCCAGAGCGGCAGCGCCGCCCCCCGGGTGATACGGGCAAAGACCGGAATATTGAAAAGACCGATCGCCAGAATGGCGGTATAGGCTCCCGGGCCAAACCTTGCCGCGATCAGTATTGCGGTGACCAGCGCCGGAAAGGCAAAGATCAGGTCATTGGCCCGCAATACCGCATCATCCGCGGCGCGGCCATGGAGGGCGGCGGCGGTCAGCCCCAGCGGGATACCAACCCCCATCCCGATGGCCACCGACGCCAGCGCCACCCCAAGGGTGATCCGGGATCCGGCCATGATCATCGACAGCACATCGCGGCCGAAATGATCTGTACCAAAGGGATGGGCGAAGGAGGGCGGCTTGAGCCGGGACGTAATCTCCATGCCTGCCGGATCATGAGGGGTCCAGAAACTTGCGGTCACGGCCATGATCACCATCGCAAGGGTGAGGGCGAGCCCCGCCCGGAAAGCAAGGGAGGAGCGCGGCCTCATGGCCGGCCTCCGCGGATGCGCGGGTCAACAAGCGCATAAGCGACATCGACCAGAAAGGTCACGGTCATGACGGCGACCATCAGGAGAAAGACGACGCTCTCAACAAGGATCAGATCACGCTGGGCGATCGCCTGAAAAACAAGGCGGCCCAGGCCGGGAAGGAAAAACACATTTTCAATGATGATGGCCCCCGCCAGCAGGAAGGAGAACTGCATCCCCAGAATGGTCAGCACCGGAATGAGCGCGTTGCGGAGCCCGTGGCGGAAGAGGGCTTGAAATCGGGTAAGCCCCTTGGCCCGTGCGGTCCGGATATAGTCTTCGCGCAAGGTTTCGATCAGGGATTCGCGCATGACCCGGGCAAGGATGGCCGCCTGGGGCAGGGCAAGGGCGATGGCCGGCAGGGTCAGCGCCTTCATCCCTTGCGCAACGCCTTCGCTCCAGCCGTCGAACCCGCCTGCCGAAAACCATCCCAGCATCAGGGAGAACACATACACAAGAAGTATCGCAAGCCAGAAATTCGGCACCGCTATCCCGATCTGGGTCATCACCAGCAAGGCGCGGTCACCGCGTGATCCCTTGCGATGTGCCGCCATGATCGCGGCCGGAAAGGCCATGGCCACGGCCAGCACCAGCGCATAAAGCGCCAGCGGCACCGATACCGCAAGACGTTCAAGCACAATATCCAGCACCGGCACCCGATAGGTGTAGGAAATGCCGAAATCTCCGGTCATCATGCCGCTGATCCATTGCCAGTATCGCAAGGGGGCGGCGGCATCGAGGCCGAGTTCCGCCCGCAGGGCAAGGAGCGTATCAGCCCGGGCATTGATGCCGAGCATATAGGCAGCGGGATCGCCCGGGATAACCTCGATGAGCGCGAACACCAGAAGGGATGCCATCAAGAGACTCGCGGCAAGAAGAACAGCTTTGCGCACCAGATAGGCAAGCATGATAACGGCTCCGGACAGGGGCGCCCTCATGGCAGCCCGGCGTCAAAGGATAAAGCGACTAGTCCTGCCAGTAAACCGCTGTCAGATCCGTGGCCTGGGTCGGTGCGTTTTCCCACAACCCGACGATCTTACGGTTGATCACCCCGGTCTGGGGAAGCTGGAAAAGATACCCGTTGACATAATCTTCGGCGATGATGCGCTGGGCCTGCTGGCTCAGTCGGCGGCGTTCAGCCGGATTGTTTTCTTTTTTCAGGCGAGCCATCAGGTCCTGAAACGCCGGGTTGTCGTACTGGAAATAATAGTCCGGCCGGGCATAAATGCCGATATCGAAAGGTTCGGTATGGCTGACGATGGTCAGGCCGTAATCCTTGCCGCGGAAAACCTCTTCAAGCCACTGCGCCCATTCAAGGGTGATGATCTCGGCCGAAATGCCGACGTCGCGAAGCTGCGCCTGAATGATTTCACCGCCACGCCGGGCATAGCTTGGAGGCGGCAGTTTGAGCGTTGTTGCAAAACCGTCGGGATATCCGGCCTCGGCCAGGAGGGCACGGGCTTTCCCCGGATCGTATTCCGAGATTTCCGTCAGATCGAGGTAGTCAGGATGATGCGGGGCGAAATGCGTGCCAATCGGCGTGCCATAGCCGAACATGGCGCCATCGATGATCGCCCGCCGGTCGATGGCATGGGCGACGGCCTTGCGGACAAGGCGATCTGAAAAATGCTCCGCCTTGTTGTTGATGGCCAGAATGGTTTCCCCTTCGGTGGAGCCCCGGGTGACGCGGAAGCGCGGGTCAGCCTCGAACTGGGCGAGTGTCTCCGGGGCCGGATACCCCGGAAAGGCATCGATGTCACCCGCCATCATGGCGGCATAACTGGCCGAAGGATCAGCGATAAACCGGAAGGTCGCCTCCTCGAGCAGGGCAGGTTCACCCCAGTAATCGGGGTTACGTTTCAGGATGATTCGGTCACCCTTGATCCACCGGTTGAAACGGAAAGGGCCGGTTCCGACGGGGGTTGTCCTGATATCGGCAATGCTCTCTTCTGCCACGATGACGGCATCGCCCCAGGCAAGATTGAAAAGAAACTGGCCATCGGGTTCGGCAAGGGTGATCCGCACGCGCGTATCGCTCAGGATATCGATAGAGGAAATGCCGGTGAATAACCCCTTCTGGGCATTGGCGGATGTTTCTGCCCGGGCCCGGTCGAGGGTGAATTTGACATCGCGTGCATCCATGCGGGAGCCGTCATGAAAGGTCACGTCCGGGGCGAGGTCAAACGTGTAGATGCGGCCATCGCCGCTGATTTCCCATTGCCGGGCAAGCCCGGGGATGATCGATCCGTCGGCGGCAAAACGTGTCAGTCCTTCGAACACATTGGCGTAAAGAACCTGATCGATCGCTCCGGCGGCGGCGCTGGTCGGGTCGAGATGCGGCGGCTCAAGCTGCATGCCGAGGGTGATCGAATTCCGCGCTGCCTGGGCAGGTGCGAAACTGGCAAGAACTGCGGCTGCGATGCAGCAAAGGTACCTGAAAGAGGCCATGATCAAGTTTTCCTGTCGCTTTTTGACGCGTGGTGGATCTCAACGGTGTATTTCAATGGCGATGTCATATAACGTATTACCAGAGAACAAAAGACCTTTCACCATTTTCAATGACATTGAAGGGAGATGATCATGACGTTGAAGGACTGGCATATAAGGCCGGAAAACCCGCGCAGTGGCGAGCTTGGGACGGATCAGTTTCTCAAGGTTGCCGATCAGTTCATCTCGCTGGCAAATACGCGAAACAAGAAGATCGTTGCAACCGATCTGCATTACGCCATGCTTTATGCCGCCGCCCGCTACAACGCCCATGTCGGCAAGAATGTCCTTAATACGGACAACCATGACAGTTTCATCGAACACATGACGCGGCAATATGCGGATATGCTGCGTGAACACATGGCGGATCCCACGGTGTGAAAGCTCCGGTGATGAGACGATCTGTTACGGCACTGGGTGCTCTTCTTTTTCTCAACTGTACAAGCGGCCCGGCTGTCGCCGGCGCGGATGCGGGGCGGCAGCTTGTGCGCGAACACTGCACCCGGTGTCATGTGATCGGCGATATCAATCCCTATGGCGGGATCGGTTCAACCCCGTCTTTTGAGGCGATGAAAAATCTGCCGGACTGGCGGGCGCGGTTTGAAGTGTTTTTCATCCTGCCGCCGCATCCGTCGCTGGTCCGGATTGAAGGCGTCTCCGAAGATCGGCCCGAAAATCTGCCCGCCTTCAGTCATGAGATCGTGCTCACCCCGATGGATGTTGAAAATATCCTCGCTTATGTGGATACACTTGAAAGAAAATAAATCATTGGCATATCAGGTGTTCAACATGAACACCTTTTCTGATCCGGGAGGGGAAGACCCATGCAAAAAAATGACATGAATGACGACGCCTATACCATGGCTATTCGGAAGTTTCTGAAACAGCTCGGCGTGACAACACATCAGGAACTTGAAAAGGCCATGGCGGGCATTGAGCCGGGGGCGGAATTGCCGATCACGGCCACCATCAGCATCCCGGAGCTGAATTTCACCCATGAAGTCTCGGCGACACTGATCGGGCCGGACCGGGGCTGATGCGGCGGCGGCGATAAATGACCGATCTGACCGAAGATCTGATTCTCGCGACCCTTGCCGGGGTGATGGACCCGTCCCAGGGCAAGGATATCGTCGCCCTTGGGCTTGTCGATGGCATCACCATCAAGGACAGCAATATTGCCGTCATGCTGACGGTGCCGCCACATCGCGGCCCGGCGATGGAACCGGTACGCAAGGCCGCGGAGAATGCCGTTCTTGCCCTTGACGGGGTGACCAGCGCAACGGTGATTGTCACCGCCCATCAGGCAAGGGATATAGCCGCCACCATGGAGGAGGCCGAACCCGAAGGCCGCGAGAAGGAGCTCACCTCCTCGGTGCGCCGGTTTGTTGCCGTGGCCTCAGGCAAGGGCGGGGTCGGCAAATCCACCACCGCGGTCAACCTTGCCATCTCCCTCCGGCTCGAAGGGCTGCGGGTGGGTATTCTGGATGCCGATGTCTATGGCCCGTCCCAGCCCCGCATGCTGGGGGTGAGCGGGCGTCCCGCCGCGGCAGGCGGGGATATGGTCACGCCGCTTGAAAATTACGGCGTCAAGGTGATGTCCATGGGGTTGCTGGTGCCGGATGAAACCGCCATGATCTGGCGCGGGCCGATGGTGCAGTCCGCGCTGACCCAGATGCTCAATGCGGTTGTGTGGGGGGAGCTTGACGTCATCATCATCGACTTGCCGCCAGGCACCGGTGATATCCAGATATCTCTTGCCCAGCAGGTCAGTCTTGCCGGCGCGGTGATCGTCTCGACCCCGCAGGATATCGCCCTGCTTGATGTGGTGAAAGCGCTGACGATGTTCCAGAAAGCCGGCGTGCCGGTGCTGGGCATGATCCAGAACATGGCAAAATGGGTCTGCCCGGATTGCGGCCGCGAAGATCATATCTTCGGCAAGGGCGGCGCGGCCCGTGAGGCGGAACGCCGGGGTCTTGAACTCTTGGGTGAAATCCCCTTATCCTTGGATATTCGCGAAGGGTCGGATTCCGGCACGCCGATTGTCGTATCGGCGCCAAAATCCCCCCAGGCCATGGAATATCGGGAAATTGCCCGGCGTCTGATGGAAATTGCCGATCTCCAGCATGCGCCGCAACAGGGATAAATATGTCACTCTATTACGAACCTGATCCGGCTGATGACAACACCGCGCCGCAACTGCCGCCGCTCCTGACCCCGCTTGAGGTGGAAAAAGATCGTGATGTGCTGGCAAAGGCGGTTTCGGTTGCCGCCCGGGGGGAAGTCGGGGTTGTTTGCTACAGCGTTGATGCGGATCATCTCCGGATGGCGGTTACGCTCGCCCCTGAAGTGACCTCGGCTGAGGCGGTCCAGATGCATTATGTGCTGATGGTGGCGCTTGGTGATTCGATCGGGGCGCTCGCGCCGCCCGAAGTTGCCGTGACCTACAGGTTTCCGGGGGCGATCCTGCTTAATCGCGGCTATGCCGGCTGGTGCGGGATTGAGATTGATGCGGCCGGTGATGAAAACGGCTGCCCGGGCTGGATGATTGTCCATGCCTCCCTTGCCCTTCGCGGCGAGCTCACCGAAGGAGAGACAGGCACGATACCCGATGAAACAAGTCTTTCCGAAGAAGGTGGCAGCTATGTCTCCCGTACCAGATTGCTCGAATCGGTCTGCCGTCATTTTCTGGTCTGGCTCCACCGCTGGGAGGATGAAGGCTTCCGGCCGGTTCATGATATGTGGAAGTCCCGTCTTGACGAGGCTTGCGCCACGGTTGATACCAGCCTCGAATGGATGGGCGTCGATGGCGAGGGTGCCGGGCTTGCCCGGCGCGATGGAACGCCGGTCAGCCTTAGTCTCCTTGATCCGTCGGTCTGGTCGGCATCGTCATGAAACTTGCCCGCACCATTCGGTTTGATCCGTCCGATCTCAACATCTTTCCGGTTGCCGCTGACGAGGGGGAATGGGCGCTGACAGGTACCTTCACCTTCCATCATCTCACCCCGGAAGATATCACCGGCAAACTGCGCCAGGCTTTCGCCAACGGTTTTCTGGGGATATCGAGTTTCGGTTATTCCACCTTCGTCACCGTGGCATCGGTGAGCCCGGCGGATCTTGCGGAAATCCGCCAAAGCCTGATTGACCGGTTTATGCGGGATTTCGGCGCCCCGTCCCGGGAAGCGGCAGGCGCCGCCGCGGATGAGGAAATCGCCTTCATGGCTGATCTTTGCCGTGATCATCAGAAAGGCACCCTGCTCACCGTCATGCGTGAGCTTGCCCCGGATGGTATTCATGAAAAGTTCCGGCATCTGCCCAAGGCGGAGAGTTGCGCGGAGCAGAAAATCTGGACCATGATCGAGGATGAAAACAGCACCAGCGGCGAGGAACAAAAGCCATGAGCGGGCAGGATTTCTGGTTCACATCAGGATGGCATCTCCTGGATCGGAACAGCGAGGGCTGGATGATTCCGAGCGAAGACTTCATGGCCGCCTATTTTACCCGGCCGGAACTCGCGCTGGTTGAGGAAAGCTGCGATGCCGAGATAGCGCTTCATGGCAAACTCAGCAAATCGCCGTTCAGCCTTGTTGATGAAGCCGAACTTGAGGCGATTAAAGACCCGGATGTTGCGCATAATTACCGGGCGGTATTGCGCTTCCGTGATTTCCTCAGCCGGCACGACACGCTGGAGGCCGCCTATCTGGCGGCGGCACGGGGCGCCACGGTTCAGTTTCCCCCGCTCTTCATGGAACATATGGCGCATATCATTCTGCGCAACATCCTTGATGGCGAAACCGACCCGATGAAACTGCGGGCGGCGGAGATTCTCTTTCGGGATCAGCGCGTGTCGATTGATGACGGCCGCATCATGGTGGCCGACAGCACCACGGTTCAGCTTCAGGCCGATTATCAGCAGGCCATGGATGAAACACCCGGAGATGCTGCCCGCAACGTCATGATCGATATCATGACCTCGGAGACCGCGGGCGAATACTGGCAGCGCCATGATCTCTTTAACATGTCGGTTGATATCGCCTTCACCCAGCCGGCGCTCGATGCGCTCTGCCGGGTGCTGGAAGACTGGATTGCCCATTTCCTGCGGATTTCAACCCGGGTTGCGCCGATGGTCAGGATCGATGACGACAACTGGCGCTGGCATTTGGGGCTTGATGTCGATTCCACCCGTATCCTCAATGATCTCTTCCGGGGGGAGGAGGTGGAGGAAGACCGGCTCAAACAGATTCTCTGCCTTTTTCAGCTGACCAGCGCCGAAGGGTTTGAGGCGGAGTATCTCAATGCCCCGGTCTATATGGGCCTTGCCATGAATCCGGCGGGGATTGTCCGGGCAAAGCCGCAGAATGTGCTGGTCAATCTGCCGCTGGCGGAAAAATCATCCTGACCGGGCAGGCCCGGACCAGACTGCCGGTGAAACGGCGTGATCTTCAGTTGAGGTAATCGTCGGTGGTGCGTGGCCTCGGCCGCTCCCCCACATCCGCCATTTTTTCCTCACCGCCGAAGAGACTTTTGACACGGCAGTCCTCGCACTGCTTGAGCATGTTGAGCTTGTCTTCTCCGGTGAACATGCTGTGCCCTTCCAGTTTCGCCACAATAGCCTCGATGGACCGTTTCGTGCCGAAGAACTTGCCGCAGGACGTGCAGGCAAAGGGCTCGTCTTCAATGATGAGCTGGTTGGTCATCGCCGCATCACCGAGATTGAATTGCGGCACCAGCGTGATGACTTTTTCCGGGCAGGTGGCAGCGCAGATGCCGCATTGCAGGCAGGCATCCTCGCGGAAGAGCAGTTGCGGCGCATCGGGATTGTCCTGCAACGCTCCCGCCGGGCAGGCCCCGACACAGGAAAGACAGATCGTGCAGTTGTCGGTATCGACGCTCACCTGGCCATAAGGGGCACCTGCCGGTAGCGGGATGATCTCCGAAGGTGCCTTGTTTGCCTTGGCCAGCCCGCGCATCGCCAGTCGCGTCATGCCGCGCGGTGTTCCGGCCGGGGCGAAGGGCGCGGGCTTGAATTTTTTCGGCAGCGCGGTGCCATAAAGATGTTCGGCCACCTTGTCCGGATCGGCATCGTCGATGATCGTGATGCGCCCTTCGGTCTCGATACCGGCACCGGCAAGCAGGGTCAGGGCAAGCTCGACCTGATCATGGACAGGCTGATTTTCATCGCTCTTGTTGGGATCAAGCAGGACAAAGACCTGCTCAAAGCCGAGCGCCACCGCCGCGATGATCGTATCATGGCCGGTCCGTGCGACGCTGTGCAGGCCAAGCGGAATCACGCGTGCAGGCAGGCCGCGTCCATGACGTGCCAGGAGGCTGATCATTTCCTCACCATAGATTTCATCATGGAGCAGAAGAGAGGGTGTCTTGCCGCCAGCGGCCTCATAGGCATCGATCAGCGTAGCCATCCGCCCGGCGGTCTGTTCGGCGGGCGGCGTCATGGTCTGGACGGCACCTGATGGGCATGCAGCCCCGCACATCCCGCAGCCGCCGCAGATGCCGGGATCGATCGACACATGATTGCCCGCCGTGCTGATGGCGCCGGCCGGGCAGACATCAAGACATCGGCTGCAGCCGGTGATTCCGTTGCGGCTATGGGCACAGAGATCAGCATCGGTGCGAACATAAAGGGGCTTCTCGAACTCCCCGATCAGGCTTTTTGCCTTGACCGCCAGCGCCGCATGGGAAGCGATATCATCAGGATCGGCGCGAAGATAGCCATCCCGCTTATGCGCGCCGGTGAAAAGTGGTGTCCCGCCGGTGAGGTCAATCACGATATCGCATCCTGTTTCAACCCCATCGCTTGGCGACTCGAATTTCCACGCATCGCGGCTGTTCGGCAGCGCTTCGGCGAAATCATCAATGGTGATGCTGAAATGGGTGAAATATCCCTTGGCCGAAGTGATTCGTCCTGTCACCACCATACCTGCCATGGCGGCGTCGGGGGCGGTGTTTTCCGGGTCCGTCAGCATCACGGTGACGCCGAGATCATCTTTCAGCATCCGGCCAAGCTCAAGAGCTTCTTCCCCCCGGCCATAGATCAGGCAGCGTCCATGGGAGATGAGCGCCATGCTGGCCGGGCCGGGCGTTCCGTGCATGGCCTCGGCGATGAGCGCCGCCATTTTCGGCGTGGCCTTGGCCGCTTCATCGGACCATCCGGCACGCTCCCGGATATTGAACACATCAGGGGCAGGCTTTCCGGCCTCTTCGGCAAGGGCCTCAAAGACGGCGGTCTCCTGGGTGCAGGCAATGGCGACGGGGGCATCACCTTCAAGCGCGCGGAGGATGCGGTCGGTCTGGCTGCGGCAGAGGCTTGTCGCCACTTCATCTCCGGTGCCGCCGCAGGCGTTGGCAAGGGCCTTGCCGTCAATCGGCATGGTCCCACCGCAATCGCAGATCAGTATCTCCCTGGCCTTATGTTTCATCAACATTTCCCCATTACGAAACGGATTGGCAACATCTTTTCCGACCTGCAATCTTTGTTCATGGTGCTTGCTCTTCTCAGCAGATGCTAATACTGTAGAATTATTCCAGCGAAAGGCAATGCCTGTCATCAAATCGAATTCCGGCGGCCGTCTTTCGAAGATGAACAAGATCGAAATTTTCACTGCATCTGCTGACAGGATGACTGGTCAAGGCATGGAAACATCACCACCGTCAAAGCATCTTCTTTATGGCGTTCAGGTTATCCTGTTGAAGGAGCCGGTCGATAATCCCTGGCTTGATCATCGGTGGCGGCTGGTGGATATGGTGCTGAAAGACCTGAATGAAGGCCAGGGTGATGCACCGTTGAAGAATATTGCGGTTCTGCCGTTGCGGGAAAACAGCGGCACGGAGGAAGGTGAGCTTTTCACGGCTGAAACCGCGATTGATCTGCACCACGCCGAAGCCGAAGCCTATGCTGAAAATCTCGCCTCATCCGATCCGTCGATCTACGTGGTGCTGCGCAGTGATGAGGTCGAGGATGAAGTCTCCGAGGCCGGGATCAGGCTGGTTGAGGTCAGCCTTTCCCCGTATCACATCCAGGATTACGAAGATTGCGGCGAGGATCAGGTTGAAAAGCTTCCTCTGGCCGGGCCGATCAGTGATCTGGTGACAAAGTTTGTTGAAACCTACTATCAGCCTGAAGTGTTCAGGAAACGGCGCCGTGACCGTGTTGATACCGATGAAGTCTTTGCCGCGAGGGGCGACCCCCGGATCAATAAACCGGGTGATGTTTTCCGCACGCCGGCCGGCAAAACAAAAGCGACCTGAAGGTGAGCGTGCATGAGCGAGAAATCACGTCTTTCCAGATGGGCGGAACGAAAATCCAGAATCAAAAAAGGTGAACACCTTGCCGACGATTCGCCTGAAGCCAATGATGAAATTGATCCGGCCGCGGCCAGCATTGACGCCGCCGATGATGCGGATGCGGCGCTGACCGACGATGAGCTCCTGGCCCGGCATGAACTGCCGGATCCGGCCACGATCGATGATGAGAACACGCTGGAGAAATTCCTTGATGCGGGCATACCGGACCGGCTTCGACAGCTGGCCCTCAGGCGGCTGTGGCGGCTCAACCCGCTCTTCGGGGTGGTGGATGAAATGGTGGAATATGGCGAAGACTACACCGATGCCGCAACCGTAATCGAAGGCATGCAGACCGCGTATCAGGTCGGCAAAGGATACCTCAGGAAAGCCGAAGACATCCTCAAGGAAGACGCCGGAGGTGAAAACGCCCCCGCCGAAGTGCCCGAAGAGGATAGGGAGCCCAGCAACGAGATCGGGAATGAGCAGGTTGATGCCACCGATGAAGACCCTGCCGTGGATGAAACAGGCCATGGCAAGGATGATGCCTCAGATGAGGCCGCCCATCCGGATTCATCCCCGGTGGCCGATCATGTCCTCAAGGATGCAGCGACATCTCCAGCAGCTGTTCCTCCCGGCCAGGGTGGGCATCCCCCTGCCACCCGGCAGGACACTTTCCCTGAAAAGACATCAGGCCCCGGCAAGACGGCATCTCTTCGTCCCCGCCGCCAGGTTTTCCGAAAGCAGTAGATTTTAGGCTTTCTAAAATTAGGTCTTGTCAATCGCTCGATTAATGATAGAGTTTTAATAGGGAGAAATTATGTTGAAACAAGGGTCAGTAGCACCGTTTGACATCATGACCGAAGATATGATGCGGGCCGATATCTATGATCTGATCGGCGGTATCCTGCGCAAGGAGCCGGAGGCGGATCTCGTAAACTATGTTGCGAGTCTAGACGGCGATACAACACCCCTTGGTTCCGCGTTCTCCACCCTCGCCAAACTGGCTAAAAGCCTTGATATTTCGGCCATCCGTGAAGAATACATCTCCCTTTTCATTGGTGTCGGCCGTGGCGAGATTCTGCCTTTTGCCTCCTATTACCTGACGGGGTTCCTCAATGAGAAACCCCTTGCCAATCTGCGCGGCGACATGGCCGCCATCGGGATTTCAAGGGTTGAGGGGGTAAAAGAGCCCGAAGATCATATTGCCTCGCTCATGGATATCATGGCGGGGCTGATCAGGGGTGATTTCGGCCGCCCGTATTCTATCGGGGAACAGGCGGCCTTTTTTCACAACCATATTTCGTCTTGGGCAAGCCTGCTGTTCCGCGATATCGAGGCGGCAAAGAGCGCGGTGTTCTATGCGCCGGTGGGAACGATTGGCAAGCTCTTCATGGATATTGAAAGCCAGGCTTTCAATATGGATGCGACAGGGTAGCGAGAGGCCCCTTTCGCAATCTCGTCCTTCGGGACACAACGTTGGAGGAAGTGATGAAAAACACTGAAAACAAGGACATGGTCACTGATCGTCGTGATCTCCTCAAGCTGTCGGCAGCGGGTGCTGTTGCGGCTGGGGCGGCTGCGCTGACCGGTGCCGCGTCGGCAGAGACGGAAATGAATGTCTCCGGGTCAGGCTATCGGGAAACCGAGCACGTCAAGACCTTCTACAAGACAGCTCGTTTCTAGATCTTTATACTTTAACAGGGAGAGTCCAATGCTTAGAAAGAAGTCTGGGGTAGCGAAAGGCCCCCTTTCTCAATCTTTCAGCGGCAAGGCGACCGACAAGGTTGTTGACCGGCGTGCGTTTCTGCGCGGGTCAGGTCTTGCTATCGGCGGGATCGCCGGTGCGGTGGCACTATCCGGGGCGAGCGTCAAGCCAGCCGCGGCAAATGCCGTTTCCGCTGCAACTGAAATCAAGAAATCTGTATGTACCCACTGTTCGGTCGGCTGTACCGTCATGGCAGAGGTTCAGAACGGTGTCTGGACAGGCCAGGAGCCTGGCTGGGACAGCCCGATCAATCTTGGTGCGCATTGCGCCAAGGGGGCATCTGTTCGTGAAACCGCCAGTGGTGAGCGTCGCCTGAAATACCCGATGAAACTTGTCGGCGGCAAATGGCAGCGCATGAGCTGGGATGACGCCATCAACGAGATTGGCGACAAGATGCTCGACATCCGCGAGAAGTCCGGCCCGGATTCCGTCTACTGGCTCGGTTCGGCCAAGCACAATAACGAGCAGGCCTATCTGTTCCGCAAACTCTATGCCTATTGGGGGTCAAATAACGGGGATCACCAGGCGCGGATCTGTCACTCCACCACGGTTGCAGGTGTTGCCAACACCTGGGGCTACGGGGCGATGACCAATTCATATAACGACATCCACAATTCCAAGGCGATCTTCATCATCGGGGGCAACCCTGCCGAAGCGCATCCGGTGTCGTTGATGCACGTGCTCAAGGCCAAGGAGCAGAACAACGCTCCGTTGATTGTCTGTGATCCGCGCTTCACCCGCACCGCGGCCCATGCGGATGAATATGTCCGCTTCCGTCCGGGGTCCGATGTTGGCCTGATCTGGGGCATCATGTGGCACATTTTTGAAAACGGCTGGGAAGACAAGGAATTCATCCGCCAGCGTGTTTACGGCATGGAAGACGTCAAGGCCGAGGTTGCCAAATGGACGCCGGAGGAAACCGAGCGTGTCACCGGTGTTCCGGGCTCCCAGCTTCGCCGGGTGGCCCAGCTGATGGCCAATAACCGTCCGGGCACCTTCATCTGGTGCATGGGCGGCACGCAGCACACCAACGGGAACAACAACACCCGTGCCTATTGTGCGCTGCAGCTGGCGCTTGGCAACATGGGTGTTGCCGGTGGCGGCGCCAACATCTTCCGTGGTCACGACAACGTGCAGGGCGCAACAGATATGTGCGTTCTTTCACACTCACTGCCCGGCTATTACGGCCTGGCGGCAGGGTCATGGAAGCACTGGGCGCGTGTCTGGGGTGAAGATTACGAATGGCTGAAGGCTCGCTTTGCCGTCATCAAGGACAAGGATGGCAAGGACAAGAACCTGATGAATTCAAACGGTATTCCGGTTTCCCGCTGGATTGATGGTGTTCTTGAAAACAAAGACAACATGGACCAGCCGGATAATCTCCGGGCGATGGTGTTCTGGGGTCATGCCCCGAACTCCCAGACCCGGATGAAGGAAATGAAGGCCGCGATGGAAAAGCTGGATCTGATGGTGGTCATCGATCCATACCCGACCGTCTCGGCTGTTCTTTCCGACCGGACCGATGGGGTCTATCTGCTGCCGGCAACGACGCAGTTTGAGACCTATGGATCGGTTACCGCATCGAACCGCTCGCTGCAGTGGCGTGAAAAGGTGATTGAGCCGTCCTTCGATTCGCTCCCTGACCACACGATCATCTACAAGTTCGCCAAGAAACTGGGCTTTGCTGACCGAATGTTCCGCAACATTTCGGTCAACAACGACGAGCCGTTGATCGAAGATGTCACGCGTGAGTTCAACAGCGGTCTCTGGACGATTGGCTATACCGGCCAGTCACCGGAGCGCCTGAAGGCCCATATGAAGTATCAGCATACGTTTGACCGGACCACGCTGCAGGCCGTTGGCGGCCCGCTTGATGGTGAATATTACGGTCTGCCCTGGCCTTGCTGGGGGACAGCTGAAATGGGGCATCCCGGCACGCCGCTGCTCTATGACACCAACAAGCCCGTTGCTGAAGGCGGTCTCTGCTTCCGTGCCCGTTTCGGGGTGGAACACGAAGGCAACAACCTGCTCGCCGAAGGCTCATATCCGGTGGGGTCCGAAATCAAGGACGGCTATCCGGAGTTTACCATGGGCATGCTCAAGAAACTGGGCTGGGATGGTGATCTTACGGCGGATGAGCGGGCGGCGATTGAAGCGGTTGCCGGGGACAAGACCAACTGGAAGGTTGATCTTTCCGGCGGTATCCAGCGTGTTGCCATCAAGCATGGCTGTGCGCCGTTCGGTAACGCCAAGGCACGGGTGAAGGTCTGGACATTCCCGGATCCGATTCCGCTGCATCGTGAACCGCTTTACACAAGCCGTCGCGATCTGGTGGCCGATTACCCAACCTATAGTGACCGGAAACTCTATCGTCTTCCGACCATGTATGAGTCGATCCAGAAGAACGATTATTCCAAGGAGTTCCCGATCATTCTCACATCCGGCCGTCTGGTCGAATATGAAGGTGGGGGTGACGAAACCCGGTCCAACCCGTGGCTTGCTGAACTTCAGCAGGACATGTTCGTTGAGATTAATCCACGCGATGCCAACTCCCTCGATATCAGGGATGGGGACATGGTCTGGGTAAGTTCGCCTGAAGGGGCACGGATCAAGGTGATGGCTATGGTCACCGAGCGTGTGGCCAAGGGCGTGGCCTTCCTGCCATTCCACTATGGTGGTCATCTCGAAGGTGAAGATCTCAGGTCCAGGTATCCGGAAGGGGCTGACCCTTACGTACTTGGGGAATCCGCTAACACCGCCATGACATATGGCTATGACTCAGTGACGCTGATGCAGGAAACCAAGTGTTCCCTGTGCAACATTGAGCGTGCTTAAGGGAGGATGATATGGCACGTATGAAGTTCCTCTGTGACGCTGAACGTTGCATCGAATGTAACGCTTGTGTCACCGCCTGTAAGAACGAGCATGAAGTCCCATGGGGCATCAACCGCCGCCGGGTGGTAACCATCCAGGATGGGAAGCCGGGTGAAAGGTCGATTTCCGTGGCCTGCATGCACTGTTCGGATGCACCCTGCATGGCCGTCTGCCCGGTTGACTGTTTCTATCAGACCGACCAGGGCGTTGTCCTGCACTCCAAGGATCTGTGTATCGGATGTGGCTACTGCTTTTATGCATGCCCCTTCGGTGCGCCGCAGTATCCGCAGGCAGGCAATTACGGCTCGCGGGGCAAGATGGACAAATGCACCTTCTGTGCCGGTGGCCCGGAAGATGACATGTCCGAGTCCGAGTTCCAGAAATATGGCCGCAACCGCCTGGCTGAGGGCAAACTGCCGATCTGTGCAGAAATGTGCTCAACCAAGGCGCTGCTTGCCGGGGATGGCGACCAGGTGTCGAACATCTTCCGTGAGCGTGTTGTCGCCCGGGGCTTTGGTTCCGGTGCCTGGGGATGGGGTACAGCCTATTCCATCAAGGGCTCCTGATCCGGCGTAATCATGAGGCGGAACCCTTCTCGGGGTTCCGCCTTTTTCAAAAATTCATCCGGTGAATTCAGTTTCACCCACGATAGTGCTGAAAGTTGAAACCATGCGTTATGCTTTTCACCTTCTTCTCATGTCGGGTCTTGTGGTGACCTTGGCCGCCGGTGTCTCCGGATGCCGCAAGGAAGAGCAGAATCGAATTCTTTCCTATGAAAAAGGAACATATCTGGGAACGCCTGATCGCAAGCTGCCGGAACAGATCGTCAGCAAGCTGGAACAGCGAAGCCGACTGCAAAGTTACTACTAACACCCGGGAGGATCATATTATGCTATTGAAAAAGCTGAGTTTCCTGTGCCTGATGCTGGTCATTGCCGCGGGAATATCTGCCGTCTCACCCGAAGCTCTCGCCCAGACGGCAGGGGAAGTGCCGGGCCAGACCCTCGGGGTTAACTCGGATGCGGATCTGTGGCGATATATCCGCGAAGGAAATGCCGGCAACGCCGCGGTCAAGAATGAACTTGCCAAGATCATGATCCAGTCCGAAGGCGACAACTGGCGCGCGGTCCGCAACGGGCCTGTCTCGGTCTATGGCGCCACCGGCGTGATCGGGATAATCGTTCTTCTCGCCGTTTTCTATGCCTGGCGTGGCAAGATCACCATCGATAAGGGGGCTTCGGGCAAGACCATCGAACGCTTTGCCGCCCTTGATCGTTTCGCGCATTGGCTGATGGCAGGTTCGTTTGTCATTCTGGCCATTACCGGGCTCAACCTTCTATACGGCCGATATGTGCTGCTGCCGGTGATCGGGCCGGAAGCGTTCAGTGCCTTCACGACGGCGGGCAAATATGCCCATAACTATCTTGCCTTTGCCTTCATGGCCGGGCTTGCCCTCTCGTTTGTTCGCTGGGTGCGGGATAATGTTCCCTCCAAGGTCGATATCGAATGGCTCAAGCAGGGCGGCGGTATTTTCGTCAAGGGCATGCATCCGCCGGCGCGCAAGTTCAACGCCGGCCAGAAGATCATTTTCTGGGCGGTGATGATCGGCGGGCTGTCGGTGAGCATGTCGGGCATTGCGCTCATGTTCCCGTACGAGACGGCGATGTTTGCCAAGACATTCGGCATCCTCAACAGCATCGGCTTTGATCTGCCGACGGATCTGACTCCATTGCAGGAACAGCAGCTCAATCAGGTCTGGCACGGGATCGTCTCGCTGGTGCTGATCACCATGATCATTGCCCATATCTATATCGGTTCGGTCGGGATGGAAGGCGCGATTGATGCGATGTATTCCGGCCAGGTTGATGAAAACTGGGCAAAAGAGCACCATGGTCTTTGGGTTGAAGAAATGAAGGGTGCCAAGAAAACCAGGCCGGGTCCGGCGGAATAAGGGCCAGGGTCTCCATGATCGGGCGTCTGTTACACGTTCTCAGGCAAGGCATGAAGGCCGCCATGGGAATATCGGCAGGCGCCCTTTTCTTTGCCGCGCCCGTATCGGCCATTGAGACCTATACCGCCCATGGCGGGCCCATCAAGGGCATGACTCTTGCCGGCAATTCGCTCTATATGGCAACCGCCAGTTTCGATTACTCGACCGTGCTCTGGTCGGTTGCGGAGATGAAGGAAATCGCCTCGCTGATCGGCCATGATGCGGGGGTCAACACGGCGGAATTCTCCCCGGACGGGAAATGGCTTGCCACCGGCGGTGATGATTACCAGATCCTGCTCTGGCGGCTGGATGAGGCCATGGCGTCTCCCGATACGGTCACGCCGCGCATCCTCAAGGGACACAAGGGCAAGATCGTTGATCTTGATTTCAGCGATGACGGCACCCGGCTTGCCAGCGCCAGCTGGGACGGGAGCATCGGGATCTGGGATCTTGCCTCGCCCGGGGGCTCCCGGTTCATCACCGGCCATGAAGGCCCGGTCAATGCCGTTGATTTTTCCGCTGACGGCGCCCATGTCTTCAGCGCCGGCTACGATGGTCATATCAGGTACTGGCGGCTGAGCGATGGGGAGTTTCTGCGCAGTTATGTCCGGAATGGCTGGGGCGTGAATGTCATGGAAGTGCTCGAAGACCGGAATATGCTGGCTTACGGCACCACCGACGGGGCGATGAAAGTCATCACCCTTGATACCCGCGATGAGCTGATCAGCCTAGGCGAGGACCGGGCCCCCGTGCTGTCGCTGCATCTCAATCCGGATACAGGCCAGATAGCATTTGGCAATGCCAAGGGCCGCGTGATGATCGCCGATACCTCCACCTGGACCCTGCTCAGGGATTTTCGCGCCGCCGACGGGCCGGTATGGGGGCTTGTCCTGATGCCGGATGATGGCTCGCTCATGGTGGCCGGGCTCGATGATCACCTTACCCGCTGGCAGATCAATGACTACCCGCCTGAATTTCTTTCCGAAACCGCGGGCGAGAGGCGGTTTCATCCGCCAAAGGATCTCAGCAACGGGGAGCGGCAGTTTGCCCGCAAATGCAGTGTCTGCCACACGCTCGTGGCCGATGGCAAGCGCCGTGCCGGGCCAACGCTCTTCGGGGTGTTCGGCCGTCGCGCCGGCAGTCTTGAAGGCTATCCCTATTCGGACGCGCTGGTGAATTCCAGCATCGTCTGGAATGAGGAGACGATCGACTTGTTGTTCCGTGACGGACCGGATAAAGTGACGCCAGGAACAAAAATGCCGATCCAGCGCATGAAGCGCAAACAGGATCGTGAAGATCTGATCAATTTTCTGAAGCAGGCGACGCTTCAGTAGCAACGATATCAGGAGAGTCTGATGAACATGATTACGATTTCCAGCGCAGTTGCCATCGTCATTGCCGTGGTGGCGTATTTCATCCTCACCAATCTCGGGGCAGATTCGGCGAGCGTCTATTCCGGCATGGCGGTGCGGTTGAACTGATCCCGGGTTTCCGCCATGGCGCCGGGAAAGCGAAGGCCGATGCCGAAGAGAACAATACGTATCTGTGGCGGATTTCTCCTCCTGCTGGTGATGCTGGGGCAACACCTCTCGCCTTCGATGGCAGATCACGGCCCGGAAACCTGGCAAAAGGCGCATGGGGCCGTGGTGTCGGTTCTGCCCACCTGGCCGGGATATGCAAAACCGGGTTTTGGGGCGCCGCCGGGGGTTGCGCCTGAAGGCAGCGGCGTCGTGATAGATCACCAAGGTGATCACGCCTTCATCCTGACCGCCGCCCATGTGGTCTCCCGGGCGAGAGAGATTGCCGTTCGCCCCCATGACGGGAGCCTCACCGAAGCAGAGATGCTTGCCATTGATGATGAAAGGGATCTTGCGCTTCTGCGGGTCAGGATCAGCCTTGCGCCGCTATCGCTCAACCCGGAGACACCGGAGATCGGCGGTCATGTCTGCGTCATTGCCAATGCCTTCGGATTGGGGTTGAGCTTTTCCTGCGGCGTTGTCTCGGCAACGGGGCGTCAGGGCATGGGCTTTAACGCCATTGAGGATTTCATCCAGACCGATGCCGCCGTCAACCCCGGCGCGTCGGGGGGCGCGCTCGTCGATGAAGAGGGCAGGCTGATCGGCATGGTCGATGCCATTTTCACCAAGGAAGCCGATATTGATGCCGGCGTCAATTTCGCCGTCTCAGCCCGGATGATTGCCGAGGTACTGGCAGGCTGGCGGCAAAACGGGATATTGCCGCATCAATAGGGCAGGTATTCCTTGCGCCATTTCAACACCACATTGAATGAAATTGAAATGCGCGGCGCATCCACCATATTCGGATGCACGAAGTGATGCAGAAATGACGGCCATAAAAAGAGATCACCTGAGCGCGGCAGAACGCGATGTTCCGGGTCAACCTGACCATCGCTGCGGATGGCGTTCATATTGGCCTGCGGCCGCGGATCATAAAAGCTGATCGCCCCGGGGTTGAGATCGGAGCGGAAGGTTTCGGCCTCGGCCTGATCGGGCATCGAAACATAATAGGTTCCGCTCAGCCAGGAATGGGGATGGTTGTGCAGGTTGTGGTAATCGCCCTTCATGTTG
The DNA here is from genome assembly GCA_041228335.1 of Alphaproteobacteria bacterium LSUCC0684. Taxonomy (NCBI): domain Bacteria; kingdom Pseudomonadati; phylum Pseudomonadota; class Alphaproteobacteria; species Alphaproteobacteria bacterium LSUCC0684. Next base: position 326,882 of record CP166130.1, read on the forward strand.
ACATTTGGCCAGGCCTGCACCGACCAGCTCATCTCATAATCGATGCCGAGTTCGCGGGCATAATCCATGATGGCGCGGTCACAGCATTGCCGCAGCCATTGCACCGCCGGGTGATCCCACTCGAAGAGATTGCCGTCAAGATACCGCGCCGTCATGTCGTCACGTTCGGTATTGGCCATGAGCACAAGATCAGCCAGAACCGGATTGGCGGCGTCATGGCCGGGCAGCTCGAGCGACATGAACTGCGTCGGCCAGAGCTGCCGGAATGAGGGGGTTCCTGCGGGGCTGGTCATGTATCTGGTCTCCGGCAAGGGTAAGGGGTATCTCCATCCAGTCTAGATCAGCCGGGAAAGGGATCAAGAAAGAAAGCATATATTTAATAAAACTGAACTTAAAAAAAAGATTTTCGATTTTCTAAATAGTATCTATACTGGTTTCATGAACAGGGAAGATGAAAACATGTTGACCGTGCGGGTCTGGCGCGGCGCGGAAGAAGGGGAATTTCAGACCTTCCGGATTCCCGCCCGTGCGCATCAGACCGTGCTTGATGTGGTGACCGAAATCCAGCGTCGGGAAGATCCAAGTTTAAGCTATCGTTTTGCCTGCCGTGTCGGGGTTTGCGGGTCCTGCGCGATGACCGTCAATGGCCGCGCCCGCTGGACCTGCCGGACTCATATCCGCAGCCTCGGGGATGGGCCGGTCACGCTTGAGCCGCTGGCCAATATGCCGCGGATCAAGGATCTTGCCTGCGACATGACCGGCTTTTTTGACAAATGGGGTGCGGCGGGGAATGATTTCATCAGCGCCCGCAGCCGCCGGGATGCGCCGGCCCGGGTGGATCCGTCTTCACCCCGCCGCGGCGAGGTCGATGCCGCCATTGAATGCATCAATTGCGGTGTCTGCCATGCTTCCTGCGATGTGGTGAAATGGAACGCCGAATATCTCGGCCCGGCGGCGCTGAACCGCGCCTGGTCGCTGGTCAATGACGAACGCCACACCGCAAGGAAGGCAACGCTTGAGGCGGCTCTTGGCCCCGGGGGGTGCAGCAACTGCCACAGCCAGGGCAATTGCATGACCGCCTGCCCGGTCGGGCTCAGCCCGACGCGAAGCATCGCCGGCCTCAAGAAAATGAGCCTTCTTGCCATGATCGGGGTTGATCCATGATCGAATCTCGTCTTTATGCCTTGCAGCGTCTCAGCGCCGTTATCATGGCGCCGCTTGTCGGGGTTCATCTTCTGACCATCCTCTACGCCGTACGTGGCGGGTTGAGCGCCGAAGAAATCCTCGCACGGACCGAAGGCGTTACCATCTGGACAGTCTTCTATGGCCTCTTTGTCGTTGCTGTTGCCATCCACGCGCCGCTGGGATTGCGGAAAATTCTGGTGGAATGGGGAAGACTGCCGCGCCGCTGGGCGGGAAGGCTTGCCGCCGTGCTTTTTGCCGGTCTCCTCATCGCTGGCGGAAGGGCGGTGCTGGCGGTCTCAGGAGTGCTGACATGATGGCGAGCAATCACGCTTCGCCCCGCCGCAGCGCCGGATATCTTGCCTTTCTTCTGCATCGGCTTTCCGGTCTGGCGCTGGCGCTTTTTCTGCCTTTTCATTTTCTGGTCCTCGGGCTTGCGATCGAAGGTGAGGCGCGGCTCGATCGCGTCCTTGCCTGGACCGATCAGCCGCTGGTCAAATTCGCCGAATGGGGGCTGGTGGTGCTCCTGACCCTGCATCTGATGCTGGGCCTGCGGGTGCTGCTGCTCGAATGGGCACCATGGCGGGGGGATCTGCGTTCCGGCTGGATCGGCGGCGGGATCATCCTTGCTGTTCTGGCCGGGATCGGCTTTATCCTCGGGGTTGGGTGATGCGAATAGAACGCCATGAGATGGATATTCTGATCATCGGCACCGGCGGGGCCGGTCTCTTTGCCGCCCTGCATGCCAAACAGGCCAACCCTGAACTTGACGTGACACTTGCCGTCAAGGGGCTGGTCGGCAAATGCGGCTGCACGAGGATGGTTCAGGGCGGGTACAATGTCGCGCTCCAGCCCGGTGACAGTATCGAACGTCACTTCATGGATACGATTGTCGGGGGGAAATGGCTGCCGCGGCAGGATCTCGCGTGGAAACTCTGCGAGACGGCGGTGGAACGCGTGCAGGAACTTGAAAATGAAATCGGCTGTTTCTTTGACCGCAACCCCGATGGCACCCTGCACCAGAAGGCTTTTGCGGGCCAGAGTTTTGATCGCACAGCGCACAAGGCTGATCTGACCGGGATTGAGATCATCAACAGGCTGATGGAAAAAGTCCGGCAGGCCGGGGTGCGACGTCTCGAAGAGCACCGGGCCATCAGGCTTGTTCCCGCGAAGGATGGCTCAGGCATTGCCGGGGTCATGCTGATTGACATGCGCGAGGGCAGTTATCGCTATGTCAGCGCCAAAGCCGTGCTGATGGCGACCGGTGCCGGGCCCACGATGTACCGGTATCACACACCTTCGGGCGACAAGACCTGCGATGGCGTGGCGATGATGCTTGATTACGGGCTCGCCTTTCGTGATATGGAGATGGTGCAGTTTCACCCGACAGGGCTTCTGGGCGGGCCGGATACCCGCATGACAGGAACGGTGCTCGAAGAGGGGCTTCGCGGTGCCGGCGGGTATCTGCTCAACGGCGAAGGTGAACGTTTCATGGCAGGATACGATCCGGCCGGGGAGCGGGCGACGCGGGATATCGTCAGCCGCGGCATCTATCAGGAAATGCGTGAAGGCAGAACGACACCGATGGGAGGCGTTTATATCAGCATGGCGCATCTGGGGCCGGAGAAGGTTGAAAAAGCGTTTCCCGGCATGGTGAAGCGTTGCCGCGATTGCGGATTTGATCTTGCCGGCGGCCGGGTGGAAGTGGTGCCGACGGCGCATTACATGATGGGCGGGGTTGAGTTCAACATCGATACATCCACCGCCATCCCCGGGCTTTTCGCCGCGGGCGAGGATTGCGGCGGCGTGCATGGCGCCAACCGTCTTGGCGGGAACGGTGTTGCCAATTCAACGGTGTTCGGCGGCATAGCCGGGGACAGCATGGCAGCTTATGTCAGGGGCGTGGCCAGGCATCGAGACCCGGATGAAGCGGAAATCGACCGGGCGGTGGCCGAGGCCGAAGCGCCGTTCAGTCTTCCCGCTGGTGATATTTTCGCGGCCCGCGACCGTCTGGCTGAGATCATGTGGGATGATGTCGGGATCATCCGCACCCGGGCAGGTCTTGAACGCGGGATGAAAGAGATCGAAAATCTTGCTGCCGAGATTGAAAAGATGGGGGTTCCCGATGGCAGTCGTGCCTTCAATCTCACCTGGCATGACCGGCTCAACCTGCGCTCGCTTGTGCTGGCCTCGCGGGTGATTGCCGCCTCGGCGCTGGCTCGCGAAGACAGCCGCGGCGCCCATTTCCGTGAAGATCACCCCGAAGCAGGTGATCTTGACCAGACCAGATATACCAAAGTCAGGCTGGCCGATGGCAAACTTTCCCTGTCGATGGAAAAAGTTGATTTTTCCATTGTCCGGCCGGGCGAAAGCCTGATCGACGGCGCCGCCGCCACGCCACCCGGAAATGCCGCGGAGTAGAGCCATGACCATCACCACCGCCACGATCGAAGAAGCTGCTTTCACCATCATGCAGAAGGCGGCGATTGATATCCCGGAAGATTATCTCGAAGGCATCAAGGGGATGGCCGAAAAGGAGGATGGCGATCTTTCCGCTTTTGTGCTCCGGGCCATGCTTGAAAATTATGAGGCCGCAACCGAAGATCGCCGCCCCATGTGCGCTGATACAGGTCTGCCCCGATACTACGTCAAGATCGGCGACAGGGCGAAGGTTGAAAGTTTCGTCGGCCTGGATCGGGGGTTGCGTGCAGCCACCGCCCGCGCCACCCGTGAGGTGCCGCTCAGGCCCAATCGCGTGCATCCCCTCTGGCGGACCGAGCATAACAACAACCTCGGCATCAATGCCCCGGAAGTCGAATGGAGTTTTGAGCCGGATGCCGACTGGATCGACATCACCACCGTGCACAAGGGCGGGCTTTTCGGCAGCGACTACCGGATGCTTTTCCCCGGTGACGGGATCGACGGCATCAAGAGATTCTTTCTCGACACGCTGATCGCTTTCGGCAAACGCGGTCTTGCCTGCCAGCCGGCGATTGTCGGTGTCGGCATCGGCGGCTCCAAGGATACCTGCATGCAGTTGGGCAAGCAGGCCGCCTGCCTGCGCGTCGTCGGTGACCGCAACCCTGACCATAAGATCGCCGAACTTGAAGGCGAGCTGATCGAGCTTGGCAATTCCATCGGCATGGGTGCCATGGGCTTTGTCGGCTCATCGATGGTGGTGGATTGCCATATCGAGGTCGGATACACCCATACCGGCGGCATGCCGGTGAGTGTTCATACATTCTGCCTGTCGTCACGGCGGGCAACGGCGCGCATCCATGCCGACGGAAGCATCACCTACCGAACGAATCCAGACTGGTTCACCCCCTATATGCGGCGGGAGGGCATAGAATGACGGCAACGAAACTGACAACGCATCACCTTGATCTTCCCGCAAGGCCTGAAGATATAGCAAGGCTGAAACCCGGGGATGTCGCCTATCTCAACGGCATCGTCTATACCGCGCGGGAAGGTGTCTACAACCGCGTTCTGGGCGGCGGGGAAGATCTGCCGGTTCCGGATCTGGCCACGTTGAGCAACGTCAATTTCCATTGCTCACCGGCGGCGGCCCCCGATGGCAGGGGCGGCTATTCCATCGGCGGGGTGACGGCGACGGCATCTTTCCGGTTTTCCAAATGGATGGCGGACTGGCTGGACCTGACCGGCACAAAACTGGTGATCGGCAAGGGTGGGATGCCGCTTTCGGATTACAAGGACATTCTTGCGCCGCGCGGGGCGGTGTATCTGACCACGGTTGGCTATGGCACCGGGGCGTTGCTCGGCCGCGGCGTCAAGGGCGTCAGCGCGGTCCACTGGCTGGATGAGCTTGGCATCGCCCAGGCCATGTGGATGTTTGAAGTTGAAAAATTCGGCCCATTCATCGTCGACAGTGACTTTGAGGGGAATTCGCTCTTTGCCCGCCAGGGTGAGATCATCAACGCGAAACTGGCCTCGCTCTACGACGGCCTGAAGCCGCCCGCCCTGCACCGCTATGGTGAAACCGATGACCGGAAAGACGAGCTGATGTAGTCATGCCCGATATCAAGACCCTCGAAACCTTCCGCTCGGTTGTCAATCATGGCAGTTTCAATGCGGCGGCCGAAGAAATGGGTGTATCGGTCAGCACCGTCAGCCTGCAGATGCGCAACCTTGAAACCTTCGCCGGCATGCTGCTTTTTGATCGTGGACGCAAACCCCTACCCTTGACACGTGATGGGCTTGCCTATCTTGACCGGGTTGATGCCGTGCTTGAGGCGTGGTCGGTGCTGAAACCTCGAAAATCTGCCGAGCTTGAAGAAGGGCATCTTCATATGGGAACGGTGCATACCGCGCTTGCGGGGGTGATGCCGGCAGCGCTGAAATGTATTCACGCCCGTTTCCCGAAACTCATCGTCACCATCACCCCCGGCCTCAGCCATGAGCTTGAGGCCCGGCTTCTGGCCGGGCAGATGGACTGCGCCTGTCTCAGCCTGCCGGACATGCCGGTCGGTGGGCTTGAATACCGGCAGGTCATCTCCGAGCCGCTGGTGGTGATTGTTCCTGCGGATCATCCGCATACCCGGGCGCCCGAATGCCTGCGGCAGGGACCATATATCAGATTTAACCCAAGGGCACGGGTGGGCGCATTGATTGAAAAAGCCCTTCGCCGGCAGAATCTGAAACTTGCATCGGCGATGGAGATCGACACCCTTGATGGGGTGGTGGCGCTGGTGGAAAACGGGCTTGGTGTTTCGGTCATCCCGCTTTCGCGTGCCGCCAGGCTTCCGGCATCGATCCGGGTGATGGATCTGGCCGGTGATGCCGAACGCCATCTCGGGCTGGCCTTTCCCAAAGTGGGTCGGCAGGCGCATCTGATCGAGGCCATTCATGAATGTTTCAGAACAGCCCATGATGGCGCGGTTTCGGATTGATCCTTCTTGCAATCGCAGATAGGCTTTCTCCTAAAGGGGGTCAGCATGAAACCGTTTCGTGTCTATGGGATCAGCGGCGCAGGCTCGCTCATCGCCGAATATCTGCTGGCGCTGGCCGGCGCTGAATATGAGCTGATCTGCCTGGAAAAGGAAGAACGTGATGGTGAAGCCTTCCGGCGTATTTCACCCACCGGCCAGATTCCGGCGCTCGTGACGCCTGAAGGTGATGCATTTTGTGAAAGCCTGGCGATCACGCTCTATCTCTTGGAACGGTTTCCCGAAACCGGGATGATCGCCCCCGGGGGAAATCCTGACCGGTTGCAATGCCTGCAGTGGCTGTCGTTTCTGTCCTCCTCGCTCTATAACGCCAATCTTCGCTATTATTATCCGGACAGATTCGGCCCCGAGGATGGCGTCAGGCCGGTGGCGCAAGCCGATCGCCGCACCATCTATGATCTGATCGAAGCCCGGAAGGAACCCTATCTTGCCGGCGAGAAGATGAGCGCGGCGGATCTCTATCTCTATATGCTTCTCTTCTGGGATGAAACCCTTGCGGATGAACTCGCCTCACGCCCCCGGATACGGCGCATCATCGCGGACGTCGGCGCCCTGCCTGCGGTGAGGGACGTCATGGCCCGCCAGCCCTAGGGTTTTAGGCGCGGATCTAGCCCAGTGTAGGCGCGGGCAGGCCAGCCATCAGGCAGTTGATCACCGTGGTGTTACCGGATTTGAGCGATTTGGCCAGCGCCGTTGCGGCTTCATCGGCGGTTCGGGCAAGAACACCTTTTGCCCCCAGCGCCTGCGCCATCCGGTCATAGGATGTGTCATCGTCAAGCCAGCATCCTTCGGCGCGGCTGGCGCCATATTTCTTGAGCTGGATCTCGACTTCTGCTCCCCAGCGGCGATCGTTGCCGATGATAAAGGTGATCGGCAGGGCAAGACGCCGGGCTGTTTCGATTTCCATGAAGGAAAAACCCGCCGTCCCGTCACCCATGAACGCAATCACCCGCCGCGACGGATTGGCCATTGCAGCCCCGATCGCCTGCGGGATGGCCCCGCCGATGACCCCTGAAAGCCCGTTGATGATCATATGCTCACCCGGCAGCACCGATTGCGCCCATTGCCCGAACTCACCGCCATCGACCACCAGCAGGGGCGGCTCTTCCCCGATGGTCATTTGGTGAATCGCATTGAGAAAATCCCAGGCCACAGGAGATGAGGCGGCTTTCGGCGGTTTCGGCCGTTCGGCAAGGGCTTTCCGGACAGTTTCAAACCATTTTTGCGGCCCCTTGATCTTGCTCTGCTGGTCCAGCAATGTCTCCGCGGCACTGATCGGGTCGGCCATGCAGCCCCAGGAAAGCCTGCCGCTGATAAGCGTGCTTGCCTGGGCGATGGTTTCAGCTTCGGCGGCAATCAGCGCCACCCGTGCCGCCGGTATGACGTCTTCATCGCCGCTGGCGAGAGTGAAATCGATATCCTTGTCGAGAAGCAGGATGCGATCTGCCGCTTTCAGGATTTTCTTTATCTGCCCAAGCCCGGGATCATTGAGCCCGCGCGGGTTCTGCATCGTGATGACCGGGATGCGCAGGGTTTTCATCAGTCTGGCCGCGAGATCACCGGAGCGGATGGGGTGCAGCATCGGGCTTGTCAGGATCAAGGGTGCTTCAGCCCCGTCAAGGATAGACAGGATGGAATGAACATCCGCGTTTGTAAGCGGCATGTTTTCAGGCAGAAAACTCTCATCGGACGGGGGTGACGGCAGGGTTTCCGCGGTGAGGACATCTTCGGGCAGGGCCAGATGCACGGGCCCGGGACGGCCGGATCTGGCAAGGGCGATCGCGCCGGCAATGTCGTCGGCAAGCCGGGCGGCGTTGGTGCAGCGCCAGCTCTGTTTGACAAGCCCTGACGCTACGGCGGACTGGTCAAGTTGCTGAAACGGCCCCTGGCCATCTTTCGATACCGGGCTGTCACCGCTCAAAAGAAGAACAGGCGACTGCGACTGCCGCAGCGGATAAAGCGGCCCAAGCGAGTTGGTAAATCCGGGACCGGCGGTCACAAGGGCAACACCAACCTTGCCTGAACTGCGCGCATATCCATCAGCCATCCAGACAGCACCGGCCTCGTGGCGGGTATGGATCAGGGATAAAGGCCGGTCGATTGCGGCATCGAAAATGGACATGATCTGATTGCCGGAAAGACTGAAAATAGTATCCGTTCCTGATCTCGAAATTGTATCAATCAGTTGTTCGGCAGCCGTGATCATGGATATGTGGTTCTCGCTATCAAGGTGCAAATGATTACATAAAATGGGGAGCGACAGATTAACAATCCTTGCCCCTGACATCCATTTTTGTATACCGGAGCATCTGGAAAAGAGCAAGAAAATGAAGGAGAAAACAGAAGGTGCAGGGCAAGAAAGGGGGATTTTGCTTGCCCCGCAATCCTGGAAATAGAGCAGGCTGGATGAAATTCAAGCAAGGAGGGGCAGGCTTTTGCAGAGGCTGGTCAAACCTCGGGGATATCAATATCATGAAAAGCCATTGCCCCCTGATGGCGGCATCACCCGCAGCAAGGAATGGAGATATCGGATGAAGACAGCTGATCTGCCCCGCATCGGATGTATCGGTCTTGGCATGATGGGGCGGCCCATCGCCGGTCATGTCAGCAAGGCAGGATATGAGCTGGTTCTTTACGCGCGGCGGCCCGAAATATTCAAAGATGAGCTGAAACCTCTCATCGATGCGGGCGCGAGTATCGCCGAAACCCCGGCCGATCTCGCGGCACGATCTGATATTGTTCTTCTCAACGTGATGGCAGGCCCGGATGTGCGAAACCTTACCCTTGAAGGCGAGAATGCCATCCTCACCGCCGCCCGGCCCGGCCTCATCGTGGTTGATCATTCCACCATCGATCCGGCAACGGCGCGCGACGTCCATGCCAGTCTCAGGGAATCTGGCACGGGGTTTGTCGATGCACCGGTTTCAGGCGGGGCCGTGGGGGCCGAGGCAGGCACGCTCGCCACGATGATGGGGGGTGAGAAAGAGGATGTTGAGCGCGTTCTTCCCCTGCTTGAGCTCTACACGGCAAAGCGGATCCATATGGGGGCATCTGGCCAGGGTGCGATCACCAAACTTTCGAATCAGATTGCCCAGGTCATCACGATACAAGGGGTGGCCGAAGCATTGCGCTTTGCCGGTGCCCACGGGGCTGATCCTGATGCCGTGCGGGACGTGCTCATGTCCGGATTTGCCAGCAGCCGGATGCTGGAATTGCTGGGCCCGAAAATGATCACCAGAGATTTCACGCCGGGGATGGAATCCCGCCTTCTGGACAAGGATATCGAGATCGCCCGCGCCTCGGCACATGCCCGGGGGCTTTCGCTGCCCGCGCTTGAACTGCTCGGGGAGCAGATTTCCTTTCTGCAGGAATGCGGCTGGCAGAAGGAGGATATTTCCATCCTCTATGAAGCGCTGGAACTGAAAAAATCATAAGATCCCTTGTCCGGGGTGATTTTTGCACCATTTAGGGTAGGATACTGCGCGATGTTCCCGAAACGGGCCTGCGGAGTATGCGAGAGCAATGTCAAACCGCCATATGGCCGGTGTAAAGAGGATAAGTTGATGTCTAAGGGTAAAGTCAAGTGGTTCAACGTCACCAAGGGTTACGGGTTTATCGAGCCTGAAGAAGGTGGTGCGGATGCATTTGTCCACATCACGGCCGTACAGGACGCGGGCATGAAGGAACTCATCGAAGGTCAGGCCATCGAATATGAGATGATGCCATCCAAGAATGGCAAGGACTGCGCCATGAACCTCAAACTGGTTGAAGGCTGAAGTTGAGTTGGGATCAGTTGGACACCCGTGTCTTCCTGACCTCGAAAAGATAAATACCGAAGAAGACGAGGCCAAGGGCGGCCACATGGTAGAGGTGCAGGGCTTCGCCAAGGATGATGACCGCCAGAATGGCACCATAAATCGGCACCAGGTTGGTGTAGAGCCCGGCCTGGCCAGGACCGATGAGATCAACCCCCCTCATGAAGAAGACCTGCGATAGAAACGACGGCATGATCGCCACATAGAGGATGATCAGCCAGCCATCAAGATCGGGCCACAGGATACCGGTGATCTGGCCTTCGATCAGCATGAGCGGGATCGTGGTAATCCAGGCGGCGATGGCAAAATATCCCATCATGACCATACCGCCGATTTCCGGCCGGTTTCTGAGGCCGATCGTATATCCCGAATAAAAAAGGCAGGCCAGCAGCATCAGCAGATCACCTGAATTAAACGTAAGGTGAAAGAGCTGTTCCAGCGAGCCTTGTGTTACGATCACCACCACCCCGGCAAAGGCGATAACAAGCCCGATACCCTGAATGCTGTTGATCCGGGTGCCGTATACCAGAAAGGACCCAAACAGAATCAGCCCGGGCATGGTGCTCTGGATGATGCCGAGGTTGACCGCGGTGGTGGTATGCGCGGCAATGTAGAAAAGCGCATTGAATACGGTCATGCCCAGCCCGCCCATCAGGGCGATCCAGGGCAGCCGGGCGCGTATGACGGGGAACGCGGCCTTCATCTGCCGTCCATGGGTGAAGAGCAGGATGACCACCACCACGGCCCAGCGCAGGAAGATCAGGGCCATGGGTGAGATTTCACCGACGGCAAGGCGGCTTGCGATTGTATTGCCGCCCCAGCCCAGCGTCGCCAGGCAAAGCATCAGGGGAGCGTTTGAATACGCACGATGGAGAAGAGAGCCGTTCATCGTAGCTGTATATACCCGTCAAGAGTAAGTTGATAGATTAAAAAAGACCAAGTTCGACGCCGGCGGCAAGGGTCAGGGCCAGTTCCTCTGTTGCGGGGACAAAACTGTCCTGCCAGGCGCCATGAAGAATGAGGGGCGGGGCAACCAGCCGCCAGCGAAGACCGGTGAGGATGGCTTCGATGGCCCGGCGTGAGCCGGTGCCGTCAAGACCGGCCCGGATATAGACCGCCACGGGCAGCCCGGCCTTCACCTCAAGCAGATCATTATACGATCTGTCAAAAAAGTCTTTTGTCGCCCCGGCCATATAGCCGATATTTTCGGTGGTGCCGATCAGAACAGCATCCGCGGCCAGAACATCACCCGCACCGGCCTCGAGCGGCGGCTTCGTGATCAGCTCAACATCGGTCTCATCAGTGATGCGGGTAACGGCACCTTGCCGCAGCCGCAGCGTGTTCGCGGATGGGGCATGTGAAATAAAGAGAACGGTTGGCGATGACATGCTTCATGATGGCCTATCCCGGACCATATCGCAATCATGGACAGGGGTGAGACTTTGTTTGCGTCGAAAACATGTATCGTGCATATTTCCCCCATGTCGACGGATAAGCATTTCATGAAAATGGTTGAGCGGGCCCGGGCCGAGATGCCAGGTGAGGGTGCCGCCATGGCCGATCAGCTTTTAAGCGCATCACGGCAGCAGCGGCTTGTTTTCTCGCTCGATGATTTTGAGGTTGATTTTTCCCGCCAGACCATCACGACCGAAGGCGTGGATATTCTTCTTGAACTTGCCTCAAGCCGCAAGGTCGAGGCCAGCCGGAATGACATGTTTGCCGGTGCGGTGATCAACCGGTCCGAGATGCGGCCGGTATTGCATACCCATCTGCGTGATCCGGAAAACCCGATGGCCCGGGCAAATGTCGATGCCATGGCCGAAATTTGCGAACGTATTCTTGCCCTTGGCATCGAAGATGTGGTCTCCATCGGTATCGGCGGCTCCGATTTAGGGCCGGCCATGGCGGTGGAAGCTTTGCGTCCCTTCCATCAGGGCCCGGACGTCCATTTCGTCAGCAATATCGACCCCGCGCATCTTGGCGACACGCTGGCGATGCTCAATCCCGCCACCACCGCCGTGCTGGCCATTTCAAAGACATTTACCACCATGGAAACCATGGCCAATCTCAGGATGGCAAGGGACTGGCTGAAACGTGGCGGCGCCTCGCCGGATGAGCAGGTTTTTGCCATCACGTCAAATACAGGCGCTGCGCTCGGGCAGGGTATTTCCCTTTCATCGATCCTGACGATGGATGAAGGCATCGGCGGCAGGTTTTCGCTCTGGTCAGCGGTAGGTCTCGGGATCATGCTTGCCATCGGACGGGAAGGTTTCGTTGAAATGCTGGCCGGGGCTGAGGCCATGGACCGTCATTTCGCCGCCGCCCCGGCGGAGAGCAATCTGCCGCTTCTGGCCGGACTCTTTCGTTTCTGGAACACGTCTGTTCTGGGGCGGCCGGGCCAGGCCATCATCCCCTATGATCAGCGGCTTCACCGCCTGCCTGCATGGATGCAGCAGCTGGAAATGGAATCAAACGGCAAGAGCCTTGATGCGAAGGGCCGGCCCGCCACCTTGCTGACCTCGCCCTATATTTTCGGTGAGCCCGGCAGCAATGCCCAGCATTCGTTCTTTCAGCTTCTGCATCAGGGCAGGATGATCACCCCGACGGACGTGATGGGCCCGATGCGGCCGATCAGTCTTTTGGGCAAGGATGATCCGGCGATGGAAGAACAGCATCGCCTTCTGATCATACAGATGCTGGCGCAGGCGGATGCGCTCTGTCTTGGCAGGCCGGAAGAGGGCTTTGCGGGCGGGCGTCCGGTAACGCTTCTGACCTGGGATGAGACATCACCCTTCAGCCTTGGCCGCCTGCTTGCGTATTATGAACATGTGACCGCGGTGATGGGCTGGATGCTCGGGCTGAACAGTTTTGACCAGCCCGGGGTCGAGCTTGGCAAGACGATTGCCCGCAACTACCGGAACTATCTTGAAAAAGGTGGTATGGACGATACCATCCCCGCCCATAGTCGCGCTTTCCTTGACCGTTTCACCACCAGCGATTAGCGCGGAAGTGAAAAATGGTTTTCATTTGACTGAACCTGGGGCAATGATGTTCTCTCATACTGTCCTATGGAGAAGGTCATGACGATGAACACCGAAGTCTTTATTACTTGCGCGCTGACCGGTGCGGGGGACACCACCGGCAAATCCGATCTGGTGCCCGTCACGCCTGCGCAGATCGCCAATGACGCCATTGAGGCCGCCAAGGCAGGCGCGGCGATCGCCCATTGCCATGTGCGGGATCCGGAAACCGGCGCTCCAGCCCGTGATGTCGCGCTTTACCGTGAAGTGGTGGACCGTATCCGCAGCGCTGATACCGATGTGGTGATCAACCTGACCGCGGGCATGGGGGGGGATCTGATCATCGGGTCGGCCGAAGCGCCGCTTCCTCTTCATCCATCAAGTGATATGGTCGGGGCCTCCGAAAGGACCGAACATGTCCGCACCCTCCTGCCTGAGATCTGCACCCTTGATTGCGGCACGATGAACTTCTCCCATGGCGATTATATCATGGCCAATACGCCGTCGATGCTGCGGGCCATGGCAGGCCAGATGCAGGAAGCTGGCGTGCGGCCGGAAATCGAGGTGTTCGATACAGGCCATCTTGTCCTGGCAAAGCAGCTGGTGAGCGAGGGCCTCATCGATGATCCGGTGATGGTGCAGCTCTGCATGGGGATACCCTATGGCGCGCCTGATGATATCAACACTTTCATGTCCATGGTCAACAACATGCCTGAAGGCTGGATCTGGAGCGCCTTTTCCATCGGCCGCGGCCAGTTGCCTTATGCGGCGCTGGCACCGATCGCCGGCGGCAATGTCCGGGTCGGGCTTGAGGATAATATCTACCTCAGGCGCGGGGAGCTTGCCTCCAACGCCCAGCTGGTCGAACGTGCCGTGACCATCCTTGAAGCCATGAATATCCGTGTCATGACGCCCGAAGATGTACGGGCAAAGCTGAAATTGAAAAAACGGTGAGGGTGTGATGAGAAGCGTGCGTAAGGCGGCAGCCATTGGCGGCGGGTTGATCGGCGGCGGCTGGGTGGCCCGTCTCATCCTGGCCGGGGTCGATGTTGATGTTTTTGATCCGGATCCGGAAGCGGAACGCAAGGTTGCCGCGCTCCTGACCAATGCGGAGCGGGCCATGGCCAGGCTATGGCAGGGGCAGGCGCTGGGAAGGCGCGGCCGGCTTCGCTTTGTCTCAAGCATTGCCGAGGCGGTGGACGGCGCTGATCTTATTCAGGAATCCACGCCTGAACGTCTTGATATAAAAAAGAAGGTGCATGCTGAAATCGGTGCCGCCGCCCCCGCCGGGGCCATTATCGGCTCTTCGACATCAGGCCTTCTGCCAACGGATTTTCAGGCCGATTCCCCGAGGGCGGACCGGGTCATGGTGGCCCATCCCTATAACCCGGTCTATCTGCTGCCCGTGGTGGAGATTGTCGGCGGCGCCAGAACCTCGCCTGAGGCGATTTCCCGGGCCATGCAAGCCTATGCTGAAATCGGCATGAAACCGGTCCATATCCAGAAGGAGATCGACGCCTTTGTCGGGGATCGCCTGCTCGAAGCCATGTGGCGTGAATCTCTCTGGCTGATCAAGGAAGGCGTCGCCACGGCGGAGACCATAGATGATGTCGTCCGCTATGGCCTCGGGATGCGCTACGCGCAGATGGGCCAGTTCATGACCTATCGTCTTGGCGGCGGTGAGGCCGGCATGCGGCATTTCCTTGCCCAGTTCGGCCCGTCGCTCAAATGGCCATGGACCAGGCTCATGGATGTGCCGGAATGGGATGATGCGCTGATCGATATGATCGCCGAACAGAGCGATGCCCAGGCAAAAGGTCTTTCGGTGGCCGAGCTTGAACAGATCCGCGACAACAACCTTGTCGACTTCCTCAAGGTGCTTCATCGCAACAACTGGGGCGCCGGCGCGCTGCTGCACAATCCGGCGAAAGCCAGCGTCGCGGATGGGGTCAATACCCTGCCGGAAGGCAGCATGCTCCAGACCTTTTCCGGCATCGTCGATGCGGACTGGACCGATTATAACGGCCATATGACCGAATTCCGCTATCTTGATGTATTCAGCACCTCGACCGATGAGCTTCTTGTCTGGATCGGGGGCGGGCCGGCCTATGCGGCTTCCGGCGCATCCTGGTATACGATCGAAACGCATATCCGGCATCTGGATGAAGTGGCGGCAGGCAAGCCGATACGGGTTGAAACCCAGCTGGTGGATCATGATGAAAAACGGCTCCATCTCTTCCATCGGATGATCGGGGTTGAAAAGGACAATCTTCTGGCCACCGGCGAGCATATGCTGATGCATGTGGATATGGAGGCAGGCCGGGGATCAGCAATGCCTTCAGCCATGAAATCTGTCCTTGATACCATTGCCGAACGCCAGCGTGACATGCCGCGCCCCGATGCGGCTGGCGCCCGGATCGGGATCAGACGAAAAAGGCAGGATTGACATGAAGTTTGGACTTACCGAAGAACAGGACATGATTGTCAGCACCGTTCGGGATTTTGTCGAACGTGAAATCTATCCCCATGAAAATGAGGTGGAACGGCTTGGCCATGTGCCCGAAGAGATCGCGCAGGAGATCAGATCCAAGGTGCTGGCCATGGGGTTTTATGCCCCGAACTTCCCCGAAGAGGTCGGCGGCGGCGGGCTCAGCCATCTGGAATTTGCCTTGCTTGAGCGTGAGCTCGGGCGCGGCTCCATGGCGCTGACGCATTTCTGGGGGCGGCCGCAGAACATCCTCATGGCCTGTGAGGGAGAGCAGCGCGAAAAATATCTTTTTCCGGCCATTCGTGGCGAACGGATGGATGCACTGGCCATGACTGAACCTGACGCTGGCTCAGATGTCCGGGGGATGAAAACCACCGCCAGGCGCGACGGCGATGACTGGGTAGTCAACGGCACCAAGCATTTCATCTCCGGTGCCGCGCATGCCGATTTTGTCATCGTGTTTGTTGCAACCGGCGAAGACCAGACCCCAAAAGGCCCGAAGAAGCGGATCACCTGCTTTCTGGTGGATCGCGGCCATCCTGGGTTTGAAATTCTGCCGGGGTATCGGTCGGTTTCCCATCGCGGCTATGACAACATGATTCTCAAATTTGAAGATTGCCGCCTGCCATCATCCCAGGTGCTGGGCGAAGTCGATGGCGGTTTCGAGGTCATGAACACCTGGCTTTATGCAACCCGGATCACCGTGGCGACAATGTGCGTCGGGCGGGCAAGACGTGTTTTTGATCTGGCGATGCAATACGCGGTGGACCGCAAGCAGTTCGGCCAGCAGATCGGGAAATTCCAGGGGGTGAGTTTCAAACTTGCCGATATGATAACCGAAATCGATGCCGCCGACTGGCTCACCCTGGCTTCCGCCTGGCGCCTCGATGAAGGGCTTGAAGCCAACCGGGAGATTGCCTCGGCCAAGGTCTATGCCAGCGAGATGCTTGCCCGGGTAACCGATGAAGCCATCCAGATCCATGGCGGCATGGGGCTGATGAATGATTTTCCGCTGGAACGTTTCTGGCGTGATGCGCGGGTGGAGCGGATCTGGGACGGCACCTCCGAAATCCAGCGTCATATCATCAGCCGTGATCTTCTGCGCCGGCTGGGAGGCTAGGTATTGCCCATGGTGCGGTCTGGTCTGAACCGGCTGCTTCGCCCGCGTCACATCGCCGTTCTTGGCGGCCGCTGGGCGGAGGCGGTGATTGTCTCGCTGAAGGAGATGGGGTTTGAAGGTGGCATCTGGCCGGTGCATCCTGAAAAAAAGGAGATTTCCGGCCTGCCGGTTTTCCCTGATATCGACGCGCTTCCCGAGCCGCCTGATGCCTGTTTCCTCGGGGTGAATCGCAGCCTCACCATTGAAATGGTCGAAAAGCTCAGGTCCATGGGGGCAGGCGGAGCGGTGGCCTTTGCCTCTGGTTTTGCCGAGGTCGGGGATGGCGCGGCATTGCAAAAGCGTCTTGTCGAGGCGGCAGGTGACATGCCGGTGCTTGGCCCGAACTGTTATGGGATGATCAATTATCTCGATGGTGCCTTGCTCTGGCCGGATGTTCACGGTGGCACGCGGGTTGAGCGCGGGGTGGCCATCATCACCCAGAGCTCCAACCTTTCGATCAACCTGACCATGCAGGAAGGCGGCCTGCCCATTGCCTATATGCTGACACTTGGCAATCAGGCGATGATCGGCATGGCGGAGCTTGTCCGGGCCGTCGCCGAAGATGACCGGGTGAGCGCCATCGGGCTTCACATTGAAGGTTTCAACGATGCGGCCGGTTTTGCCGATGCCGTCCATCTGGCGAGGAAAGCCGGCAAACCGGTGATTGCCATGAAAGCCGGCGCCTCGGAAGGCGCGCGGCAGATGACGTTTTCGCATACCGCCTCGCTGGCGGGTTCCCACGCGGTTGCCGGGGCGTTTCTTGCCCGGCTTGGCGTCGGGATGGTGAATGGCATAGAAGCCTTTCTTGCCGCGCTCGGCCTTGCCCACACGTTCGGCAGGCTTGATGAGGTGAGCATCCTTACCCTGTCCTGTTCGGGGGGTGAGGCGTCGCTGATTGCCGATACCGCCCAGCGGCACGGGATTCCCATGCCCGTGCTGGATGCCGCGGCATCGGCGCGGATTGCCGCCACGGTCAACCCGCTGGTGACCGTCAGCAACCCGTTTGATTACCATACATTTGACTGGGGCAATCGCGAAAGGCTTGAAAAGACCTTTGCCGCCGCGATGCAGGCAGGTCAGGCCATCAGCGTGCTGATCCTTGATTTTCCCTCGACGCATCTCGGCCGCGCCGAAGACTGGCAGATCGCCCTTGATGCCTGGCTTGCGGCAAGAGATCACACCGGCTCAAGGGCGGCGGTATTGTCGTCGTTGCCGGATTGCCTGCCTCGCCGAGTGGCGGGGTGGCTGATCGAGCACGGGATCGCGCCCTTGCGGGGGTTTGACGCCTCGATGGAGGCGCTGGCGGCCCTGCGTCAGGCCAGCAGGCCTTCCTCTTTCCGGCCGACTGGAATAACGAGGCTTGACCGCCCGGAAGCACCTCTTTCCGAAACCGCGGCCAAGGAAGAGCTCAAGGCCGCGGGCGTGCCGGTGCCGGAAGGCGGGATCATGGCAAGCCTCGATGCGGCGCTTGCCTTTGCCGATGGGCAGAAGGTGGTGATGAAGCGAAGCGGTCTTGCCCATAAAACCGAAGCCGGCGGGGTTCGCCTTGGCCTGTCCGATCCTGGGGATATACGAAGGGCATGGGCTGAATTTGCCCCGCACGGGCCGGTGCTGGTCGAGGAGATGGTCGAGGATGCGCTGGCCGAAGTCTTGGTTGGCGTTGCGAGAGACCCGGTGCTTGGTCTTCATCTCGTCATTGGAGCCGGCGGCATTGCTGCTGAAATGCTTCAGGATACGGCATTGCTGATGCTGCCGGCCTCCCGCGGGGAGGTCAGGGCCGCGCTTGAGGGGCTCCGGATGGCGCCTCTTCTTCATGGGTTTCGCGGCTCGGCGAGGGCGGATATTGATGCCCTGCTGGATCTGATTGATGCGGTCCAGCGTTTTGCCCTCAGCCATGAGGCTGATCTCATGGAGCTTGATCTCAATCCCGTGCTCGTCCGGGGTGAGGGGAAAGGTGTCCTCGCGGTTGACGCGCTGATCCGCTACGCTAGCTAGAATACAGGATGGAGGAAAACCATGTCTGATGTTATCAGGACACACCGGAATGGCGGGGTGTTTGAATTTGTTCTCGATCGCCCCAAGGCCAACGCCATCGATCTTGCCACAAGTCGCCTGATGGGCGAAGCCTTCCGGGAATTCCGTGATGATCCGGATCTGAAGGTCGCGATTGTCAGCACCGCAGGTGACAGGTTCTTCTGCGCGGGCTGGGACCTGAAGGCGGCGGCGGATGGTGATCCCGTTGATGGCGATTACGGGGTCGGCGGTTTTGGCGGGCTGCAGGAATTGCGCGGGCTCAACAAGCCGGTGATAGCAGCGGTCAACGGCATGGCGGTGGGCGGCGGTTTTGAACTCGCCCTTTCCTGCGACATGATCTATTGCAGCGAGCATTCCAGTTTTGCCCTGCCCGAAATCAAGGCAGGAACGCTTGCCGATGCGGCCACGATCAAACTGCCCAAACGCATCCCTTATCACATCGCCATGGAAATGCTTTTTACCGGCCGGTGGATGCAGGCCGATGAGGCTTTGCATCACGGGCTTGTCAATGCCGTGCTTCCGGCCGAAAGCCTGATGGATCATGTCCGCGGTATCGCGGCTGATCTTGCGGCCGGCCCGCCGCTTGTCTTTGCCTCGATCAAGGAAGTGGTGCGTGAAGCCGAGGCCATGGCGTTTCAGGATATCATGAACAGGGTGACACGCCGCCAGCTTGCGACGGTCGATATTCTCTACGACAGCGAGGATAATCTCGAAGGGGCGAAAGCCTTTGCCGAAAAACGTGATCCGGTATGGAAGGGACGCTGACCATGGCCTCGGGGAAAGGAGCACAGATGACATCGATTTTCGCACGTTTGGCTCTTGCGGTCATGCTTGCGCTGGCAGGGTTCAGCCTGCCGTCTCTCTCCCATGCGGCAGGCAGCGGCGATAGCGGCACCACCTACACCACCAGCAAGAAATCCGATACTTTGAAGAAAGCGGAAAAAGCGATTGCCGATGAAAGGTTCGAGGAGGCCTATGAGTTGCTTTCCGCCGAAGCCCTTCGCGACGCCGACAATGCCGATATCCATAATCTTCTCGGTTATTCGGCGCGCAAACTGGGCCGGCTTGCCGAAAGCGAGGCACATTATTTCAAGGCGCTTTCGCTCGATCCCAAACACAAGGGCGCGCTTGAATATATGGGGGAACTCTACCTGACCATGAACCGGCCAGATGAAGCGCTGAAACTCCTTGAGCGACTCGAAAAGATCTGCTGGCTTGGTTGCGATGAAGAAGATGAGCTGCGGGCGGCGATCACCAAATGGAAAGAAACCAACGGGTGATCCGGATCAGTCGGCATCCGGGCTGACAGCCTTGGCCGCGGCGCGAAAGGGCAGGCAGACGCAGGAATGGCGGGAAGAATAATCCTTCACCGGGGTGAAAACGCCGCAATCCTCAAGATCAGGGGCATCGCCCCTGCCGGCAAGCCAGGCTTCCATTGTTTCGGCCAGGATTGAAAGACCTGCCGCATCACGTCCGATCAGGGTTGCAAGGGCAAGCCCGGTCGCCGCTTCGCATAAGGCACAGCCATCGGCCTTGGCACCAACGGCCCTGATCGTGTTATCCGGGGCAATCCTGAGGTCAAGCCGTACCCGGTCGCCGCAGGTGGGGTTGGAGACGGTGGCATGATGATCGGCCTCATCGAGGAGGCCATGTTGCCGCGCCTCACGGGCGAAGGCGAGGATTTTTTCCTGATACAGCTTTTCTGTTTCCATTTTGTTGCTCGGATGAAACAATAATGATGTAAGATCCAATAGTTTATAGTAGTGATAGTTTTTGCGCCAACAAATACCAGGTTGTCGCAGGCGGGGAGGATTTCCCCCGCAAGGAGAACAGGAAAATGGGCCTTTCGGCTTCCGCGACACGAATACTTGCCACGCTGGGGCCGGCCAGCAGTTCAGAAGAGACGATCCGGGACATGATCGCCGCCGGCGCCAATGCTTTCCGGCTGAATTTCAGCCACGGGGTGCAGGCTGACCATGCCGAGCGTGTCCGGCTGATCCGGTCTCTTGCAGAAGAATGCGGCCAGCCCATCACCATTCTTGCCGATCTTCAGGGCCCGAAGCTTAGAATTGGCAAGGTCGAAGCAGGTGTTGTCCTCAAGAAAGGGGGCAAGTTTGTTTTTGATCTGAAGGATGAAATCGGCAGTGATTCCCGCGTCATGCTTCCGCATCAGGAGATTTTTGATGCGATCCTTCCCGGCCATCGCATGCTGGTCAATGATGGCAAGCTGCAATTCACCGTCACCGGCGTGGACAGGAATATTATCGAAACCCGGGTGGATGTTGGCGGGGCGCTGACCGACCGGAAGGGCGTCAATGTGCCGGATGTCAGCCTTGATATCTCGCCGCTGACCGAAAAGGATCGCAAGGATCTTGATTTTGCCCTGTCGCTCGGCGTGGATTGGGTGGCGCTGTCCTTCGTGCAGCGGGTGAGCGACCTTATCGAGGCACGAAGCATCATCAAGGACAAGGCGTCCATCATGGTCAAGGTTGAAAAGCCCCAGGCGCTCAGGATCATCGATGATCTCATCACCGCCGCCGACGGGGTCATGATCGCAAGGGGTGATCTCGGGGTTGAACTGCCGCCCGAACAGGTGCCCGGCGCCCAGAAGGATATCACGCGGATCTGCCGGAAAGTCGGCAAGCCTGTTGTTGTCGCAACACAGATGCTCGAATCCATGATCGACAACCCAACTCCCACCCGTGCCGAGGCATCCGATGTCGCCACGGCCGTGATGGACGGGGTGGATTGCGTCATGCTTTCGGCTGAAACCGCCTCGGGCGCGTATCCTGTTGAGGCGGTGACGATCATGCATCGCATTCTGGTGGAAACCGAGCATCGCAGCGGGTATTTCGAGAATCTTGAGATGAGCGGCGCCGATGGCCACACCACCTATCATGCCGTGGCCGAAAGCGCCACGTCGCTTGCCCAGCATATCAATGCCGCGGCAGTGGTGGCGTTTTCGTCCTCAGGGGCAACGGCGGTCCGGCTTTCCCGGGAACGGCCGCGCCTGCCGATCGTGATGATGACCCCGCGCCAGGATATCCGCCAGCGGATGAATATTCTCTGGGGGATCAACAGCATCCTCACCGAAGTGTATTCGAGTTTTGACGATGCCCTCGAAGGGATCAGCCGGCTGATGCTCGAAAATCAGATGGGCAAACCGGGTGATCAGGTCATCGTGGTTGCCGGCACGCCTTTCGGGGTGGTTGGCACCACCAACACGATCCGCGTGCTCAGCCTCCATACCGGGCGATAAACGCGGCCATCGCTTCCTTGAGGGCCTCGCAGGCGGCATCATCGATATCAAGATGCGTGACAATCCGTGTTGTGCGTCCTGCGGAAAGAATGATCCCCTGATCGGCCATGAACCCGGCCATCTCCTCCACGGCGATGCGTTCATCGAGAGTCACAAAAAGCATGTTCGTCTCCACCGCCGCCACATCGATCCGGACGCCATCAAGGCTGGAAAGGGCGTCGGCAAGCCATTTTGCCCGGCGGTGATCTTCGGCCATGCGCGTCACATGATGGGTTAGGGCGTAAATCCCGGCGGCGGCGAGGATACCGCTCTGGCGCATCCCGCCCCCCAGCATTTTGCGGATACGCCGTGCGCTGGCGATGGTGGCCTTGTCACCGACAAGGACCGAGCCTGCAGGCGTGCCCAGCCCTTTGGAAAGGCAGATCGAAACGGTATCGCACCCTTTGACGAGCCGTGCGGCATCGACCCCGAGCGCAACCACGGCGTTCATCAACCGGGCGCCATCGCAATGCAGGCTGAGCCCGCTTTCATGGGCGGTGCTGGCCATTTCATCCATATAGGAAACCGGGTGAACGACGCCGCTCACGGTATTTTCCACCGAAAGAAGACGGCTTACCGGCGCATGGTAATCATCGGGCTTGATGGCGGCCCGGATATCATCGCTGAGCAGGGCGCCGCGATGATCCGGTCTCAGGGTATGCATGACGACCCCGCCCAGCGCGCTGGTGCCGCCCGCCTCCCAGGCCTGAATATGATATCCTTCTCCGATGATGATTTCCTCCCCGCGGCCGCAATGGGCGAGCACGCCGGCAAGATTGGATTGGGTGCCGCTGCTCAAAAACAGCCCGGCTTCCTTGCCGAACATCTCGGCGGCCATCTCTTCAAGCCTGTTGGTGGCGGGGTCATCCCCATAGACATCATCGCCGAGTTCGGCTTCCTGTATCGCGGCCATCATCCCGGCGGTTGGCCTTGTGACGGTGTCGCTGCGGAAGTCAATCATGCTGTTGGTTCGATGGCGTGTATTCTGGGCAATGCTGGGAGGGTACAAAACACTATTCCCGATCAGGAGTTGGCGATGGCGGCAACGATATGGATCCTGTCCTCAAAGCCGCCGTTGAGAGCGGTATGATACCCTCTTGTGTCGGTGAAATAAACCGATCCGTCGCAAGGCAGATGGGTGGCGTGATGATTGACGATGAAAAGTGACCCGGGATTGGTGACAAGCGGGATATGTATCCGCGGTTCAGGGTCGCGGTGCCAGGAATTGCAACTATACACCACTTTTGAAAGCACCCGCATCCGGCCGAGCGTGAACCGCGCCTTCAGCTCATTGAAGACATCTTCAAAAGAGGTGCCCCTGAATAGGGGGTCAAGTTCGGTATAGGCGGCTTCATCCACCAGGTCTTCCATCGCGATTTCATCGCCGCCGCTTTCCATCCGGAGATAGTATCGCCCGGAAAGATCGGTTGCACCGGGATCATGGCTGCCCGGGCGGTGGTTCACCGGCAGCACCTTGAACGTGTCGCCATGAAAGGTTGCGCGCTCAAGGATGGCCTTGAGGTCAGCGTTGAGCTGGCCGATATCCACGGTCATGTCGAGTTTGCTGATACCCGGGCCGGGGACGAAACCGGCAACGCTCTCGGTGTCCGGCATGGATTGGAGCCACCGCTCAATCTTCTGTCGATCTGATGCAACGCTCATACTTTTTCCTTTTATTTCGTGAAAATCATACTATCTTTACGCGCAGTCAGGCAATATGGTTTTTTAAGAAAATTTTCCCCCGCCTGCTGAGGAGTCCGGTTTTCGTGTATCAAGGGTTTGTTATCGGCGTCCTCGCCAGTGTTTTCTGGGGGCTGACACCTGTTTTCTTCAAGGCCATGTCTCATTTTGACCCCCTTGAGACGATGCTGCAGCGCATTTTCTGGTCGGCGGTGGTGATGTTCATCTATATCGTGCTGACCGGGCGGTATCAGCGCATGAAAGCGGCGCTGAAATCCCGGCGCGAATCGCTCTCGGCGGTGATTGGCGGCGGCTGTATCTTCATCAACTGGTATATCTTCATCTACGCCGTCAATACGGGCCAGATCATCGAGGCAAGCCTCGGCTATTACATCTATCCCATGATGGTGGTGGCGCTCGGGGTTTTCTACCTCAAGGAAAGCCTCTCGCGGCTGGAATGGGCGTCGGTGGCGGCGGCGGCGACAGGGCTCCTTGTCAAGACGATTGGCAGCGGCGGAGTTCCGCTCATCGGCGTCACCGTGGCCATCACCTTCACCATCTACACGCTTCTGGGAAAGACGCGGCAGACAGGCCCGGTGGTGGGGCTTTTTGTCGAGGTCATCTATTACATGCCGATAGCGGCGGCAATTCTCTGGGTTATGGCCGCAAGCGGCGAGGCGGTTTTCACGAGCGGCAAGCCTGCTGATATCGGTCTTGCGCTGGCCACGGGGCTGGTGACGGTTATTCCGCTGATCCTCTATATCGCATCAGGACGGCAGATCGGCATGGCGATTGCCGGTCTTCTTTTCTATCTTGCGCCCAGCCTGCATCTGACGCTGGGGGTGCTGATCTACGATGAGCCCTTCGGCCAGCTTGATCTGCTGGCCTTTGGTTTTCTGTGGCTTGCCGTCGTTCTGCTGGCTGTCCCGAAAATCTGGCGGCTGCGGGCGGCCTGAAACCCGCTATTCCTCGACGCTGGCCTTGATGATGCTGTCGGGGCTTGCGGGCGGCTCGCCGATATTGATCTGCTCGACGACATCCATGCCGCTTTCCACCTGTCCCCATACCGTGTACTGGCCGGTCAGGTGGCTGCAGCCGTCAAAGCAGATGAAAAACTGGCTGTCGGCGCTGTCGGGATTCATGGCCCGAGCCATGCCGACCGTGCCATAGGTATAGGCGTAATCGGAAAACTCGGCCTTGAGGTTCTGGCCGGAGCCGCCCATGCCTGTCCCGGTAGGATCACCGGTCTGCGCCATGAATCCGGCGATCACGCGATGGAAGATGATGCCATCATAAAACCCGTCGCTGGCAAGTTCCTTGATCCGGGCCACATGGGTTGGGGCGAGTGTCTCGAGAAGGGCGATGCGCACTTCCCCTTTGGTGGTTTCCAGCACCAGCGTGCCGGCAGCGTTGGCAGTTGCAGTCATGGCGAAAAACAGAGCTCCGATGATATGGGGGAAGACAAAACGCATAGGATAAATGCCTTGGGTTACGAGTAAAGATACCCTTTACTGCCAATCTTGGGGCGTATCGTCAAGCCGTCTTAATGGGCGGTGTTTAAGCGGATCACGAAAGGATACCCGGAAAGGTGTCCAGCACGCCGCTATAGACCATGTCAACGCCAACCCAGAGGATCACCGCCGCGCCGACCCAGCCGATCAACGGATATTTCCTGAGCGTCTTTGCGATAAGCGTGGCAAAGAAAATCATCATCACGATCGAAAGTACAAGCCCGATGACGATGACAAGGGGCGAATCCTTGCCCGCCGCGGCCACGGCCAGCACGTTGTCGAGCGACAGCGACAGATCAGAAATCAGAATAAGCCAGGCTGCCTGCATCAGGGATCGGGGTTCGGCTTCGGCGGCCTCGCCATCTTCCTTCTCGCGGGAGATTTTCCTGAGCTCGTCGGCAAGTTTCCAGGTGATGTAGAGCAGCAGAACACCCCCCACGATCTTCAGCCAGGGCATCGTCAGCAACCAGACCACCACAAGGGCAAAAATGATCCGCATGACAACCGCGGCCGCAATGCCGATGGAAATGGCCTTGCGGCGCTGTTCCGGCGGCAGACCGGCGGCGGCAATACCGATCACGATGGCGTTGTCGCCTGAAAAGATCAGGTCGATCATCACCACCTGAAAAAATGCAATCCAGCTGATGTTTTCAAAATCGAGCAGCGTTTCAACCATGGCAGGGACACCCAATCATAATGCCACGTCCTTATTCCATTGATTGCCGTCAATAGCAACAGATTTAGAAAAATTTTTCACCCGGGGTCTGGTGAAATTTCTTGCGCCTTTTTCAATTTCGTGAAAATATTTTGTAAATTTTCATGAGCTGTGCGGATCATCCATGCTGGATTCCCTTGATGCAAATCTGCAATTGCAACGGTCATCAGGTCAGATCGGGCAGGACATACGCGCGCTTCGTCAGGGGCGCGGCTGGACGCTGACGGATCTTGCCGGCCGCCTTCAGCGATCGGTTGGCTGGTTGAGCCAGATGGAACGCGGCACTTCGGAGCCTTCCTTGAGCGATATCCGCCAGATCGCTGAAATTTTCGGCCTTCCCTTGAGTTTCTTTTTCGCCCATTCCCCGGTTGAGGGGGAGGCACACACGATTGTTCGCGCCGGCCACCGCCGCAAGATCACCGATGACATCATGGGCCTGACCGAGGAATTGCTGTCGCCGGATCTTGGCGGGTCTTTTGAAATGGTGCGATCTGTTTTTGCGCCCGGCTCGGCCATCACGGCGCCGGTCACCAGACCGACCGAAGAGGCGGGCTATGTCGTTTCGGGGAATCTGGAGCTGAGTGTCGGGGAGCGGAGCTACACGCTGAACCCCGGTGACAGTTTCCGTTTTTCGGGTGAGCTCATGTCCTGGAAGAACACCGGCACCGAAGATGCCGTGGTGATCTGGGTCATCGCGCCGCCAATCTACTGATTGAACAAATTTCTGGACGAAAGAGGACATCATGACAGACAAGCAGCAGGATCAGACAAGCAAGGCCACCGGCACGCTGCCGAAGACGGCAAGAGTCGTGGTGATCGGCGGTGGATCGGTCGGGACATCGGTTCTGTATCATCTGGCCAGGATGGGATGGACCGACTGTCTTCTCCTTGAGAAGAACGAACTCACCTCGGGCTCGACCTGGCATGCGGCGGGGAACTGCCCGAACTATGTCGGCTCCTGGACGATCATGAAGATCCAGTCCTATTCAACCGAACTCTACCGCCGCCTTGGTGCAGAGGTGGACTATCCGATGAACTATCATGTCACGGGGGCAATTCGCCTTGCCCACAGCCGCCAGCGCATGGAAGAATTCCGCCATGTCGAGCGGATGGGCCGGCAGATGGGAATCGAATTCGAGGAAATGTCGAACGCCGACATGCGGGAGATTTATCCCTTCCTTGAGACTCACGATCTCGAAGGCGGGCAGTGGGATCCGCTTGATGGCGATATTGACCCGGCCCAGCTGACTCAGGCGCTGGCCAAGGGCGCGCGTGATCTTGGTGCCCAGATCATCCGCTTCTGCCCGGTGACAGGTGTTGAGCGCGTCAAGGACGAATGGCTTGTCCGGACACCGATCGGGGAGGTGCGATGCGAATATGTGGTCAATGCCGCCGGTTACCGCGCCGATGAAATCGGCAGGATGTTCGGCCGTGATGTGCCTTGTGTCTCGCTGGCGCATCAGTATCTCGTGACCGAAAGCATCCCCGAACTGACCGCGCGGGACAGGAAACTGCCGCTCCTGCGTGATCCGGATTCCTCCTATTATCTGCGCCAGGAAAAAGATGGTCTTCTGCTCGGCCCATATGAGAAAAACTGCAAGGCACACTGGATCACCGCCGATGACCCGCGCCCCGATGATTTCTCCTTCCAGCTCTGGAACGATGATCTCGAACGGCTGGAATGGTATATCGATGATGCCTGCAGGCGTGTTCCCATTCTTGGCAGTGCCGGGATAACCCGGGTTGTCAACGGCCCCATCCCCTACGCGCCGGATGGCCTGCCGCTGATCGGCCCCATGCCCGGCGTGCCCAATGCGTTTGAATGCTGCGTCTTCACCTTCGGCATCGTTCAGGCCGGCGGCGCGGGCAAACTGATGGCGGAAATGATCATCGAGGGTGAGCCCGAAACCGACAGTTGGGCCGTCGATCCGCGCAGATTCACCGATCACGTGGACCGGGCCTATTCGATCGCCAAGGCCATTGAGACCTATTCCCATGAATACGCCATGCATTTCCCGCAGATCCAGTGGCCGGCCGGCCGCCCGGCCAAGACCTCGCCGCTTTATGAAACCCTCAAGGAAAAGGGCGCGGTTTTCGGGGCCTATGGCGGCTGGGAGCGGGCGGACTGGTTCCCCCGTCAGGGCGAAAGCGAACATATGGCGGACAGTTATGACCGCCAGCCCTGGTTTGATACGGTGGGGGCCGAATGCCGTCATGTGGCGGAACATGCCGGGGTGCTGGACCTCACCGGGTTCTCCCGCTTTGAGCTGACGGGGAGCGGCGCAAGGGATTGGCTTGAAGGTCTTGTCACCGGCCGATTGCCGAAGCCCGGGCGGATCGGGCTGATCTATTTTGCCTCTGAAAAGGGCAAGGTGCTGACCGAAATGACGGCAACCTGTTTTGCCGAAGACAGATACTGGCTGATCACCGGCGCCGGTGCCTACTGGCATGATCGGGACTGGCTCAACGCGCATCTGCCCGCCGATGGATCGGTCAGGCTTGAAGATATCACCCGTGATCTCGGCACCCTTCTCGTCACCGGGCCGAAGGCACCGGCCATCATGTCAGCGCTGACAGGCGCGGATATGGGCCAGCAGGCCTTCCCCTGGCTTACCCACCAGCAGATTGATGCAGGCGGCGTTCCGGCAACAGCCATCCGGGTTTCCTTCGCCGGTGAGGCGGGGTGGGAAATCCATGTCGAGATGGCAAAGCTGAAAGCTGCGTGGGATGCGGTCTGGGAAGCCGGGGCCGGGCATGATCTCGGCTGTTTCGGCATGCTGGCCCTTGATTCGATGCGGCTTGAGAAAGGCTACCGTTCCTGGAAATCGGATCTGACATCGGATTACACGATGCTTGAAAGCGGCCTCGGGCGCTGGGTCAATACCGGCAAGCAGGCCTTTATCGGCAAGACGGCGCTGCAGACCGAAGAGCAGCGCGGCGTCAAACGCCGCTTCGTCACGCTGACCCTTGAGGATCCGGCCGATGGTGAACCTTTTGGTGAGGCGGTCTATCTTTCGGTTATCCGGGCGGATGGCAAGGATGCCGGTCTGGTGCTTTCGGCCGGTTACGGCCATCGGACAGGCGCCTCGATCGCCTATGGCGTCGTCGATGAAACGGCTTTCCAGGGGGCGGCGCCGGAACTGGTTGTTGATGTGCTTGGCCGCGAGAGGAAAGCCCGCCTCGTTGAAAATGGCGTTCTCTATGATGCCGCGAACTTGAAACTGAAAGGCTAGATCATGTCGGAGTCATTACCCACCCATGCAAGGGTCGTCATCATCGGTGGCGGTGTTGTCGGTTGTTCGGTTGCCTATCACCTGACCAAGCTTGGCTGGACGGATGTGGTGCTGCTGGAGCGCAAACAGCTGACCTGCGGGACAACCTGGCACGCGGCCGGGCTGATCGCCCAGCTCAGGGCGACCCAGAACATGACCCGGCTGGCGAAATACTCCCAGGAGCTATATTTCAGCCTTGAAGACGAAACCGGCGTCGCCACCGGCATCAAGCGCAATGGCTCGATCACCGTGGCGCTCACCGATGAGCGGATGGAAGAGCTTCGCCGCAGCGCCGCCATGGCGCGGGCCTTCGGGGTTGAGATCACCGAGATCGATACAGCCGAGATCAGCCGCCTTTATCCCGGTCTCAACGTCGAGGATGCGGTGGGTGGTGTCTGGCTGCCGAAGGATGGCCAGGCGGATCCGGTGAACATCACCCAGGCGCTGGCCAGGGGCGCCAGGATGCGCGGCGCGACCATCCTTCAGGGGGTGAAGGTCACGGGCATCCTGCAGGAAAACGGGCAGGCCGTTGGGGTTGAAACCGAAAGCGGCACGATCCGGTCTGAATTCGTGGTCAATTGCGGCGGTATGTGGGCGCGTGAAATCGGGGCGATGGCCGGGGTTGCCGTGCCGCTACATGCCTGCGAGCATTTCTATATTGTGACCGAAGGGATTGACGGGCTGCAATCCAACCTGCCGGTTCTGCGCGTGCCCGATGAATGCGCCTATTACAAGGAAGATGCGGGCAAGATCATGCTCGGGGCGTTTGAGCCGAACTCCAAGCCCTGGGGGATGGACGGCATCCCCGAAGACTTTGAATTTGACAGCCTGCCCGAAGATTTCGACCATTTCGAGCCCATCCTTGAAAAAGCCGTCATGCGGCTGCCGGTTCTGGGGCAGGCAGGTATCCAGACATTTTTCAACGGCCCGGAAAGTTTCACCCCCGATGACCGCTATATTCTCGGCGAGGCGCCGGAGTTGCGGAATTTCTTTGTCGCGGCAGGGTTCAATTCGGTTGGTATCCAGTCCGCCGGTGGTGCCGGGATGGTGCTGGCCGAATGGATGGACAAGGGCAATGCCCCCATGGATCTATGGGATGTCGATATCCGCCGGATGCAGCCGTTCCAGACCAACCGCAGCTATCTTCATGACCGGGTGAGCGAAACCCTCGGGCTTCTTTACGCCGATCACTTCCCCTATCGGCAGTTTGAAACAGGCCGCAATATCCGCCGTTCGCCGATCCACCACCGCCTTGAAGATCAGGGCGCCTGTTTTGGTGAAGTCAATGGCTGGGAGCGGGCCAACTGGTTCCTGCCCGAAGATCAGATGGCAGCAGGCAAGGCCCCTGCCTATGAATACAGCTGGAAGCGGCAGAACTGGTTTGAGCATAACGCCGCCGAACACAAAGCCGTCCGGGAAAAGGTCGGGTTTTTCGATCTGTCGAGCTTTGGCAAGATCATGGTCGTCGGCGCCGATGCCGAAGCGGTGCTGCAACGTATTGCCGGCAACGATGTTGCCGTCGAACCGGGGCGCATCGTCTATACCCAGTTCCTCAATGCCCATGGCGGCATCGAAGCCGACGTGACCATCACGAGGCTGGATCCGGACCGCTTCATCGTCGTGACCCCGGCGGCGACAATCCGCCGGGATCTGAACTGGATCACCCGCCACATTCCCGATGGCGCCAGCTGCATGGCCATGGATGTGACGGCGATGGAATCGGTGCTGGTGGTGATGGGGCCGGAAGCCCGGGATTTCCTTCAGCCGATGATCCCGCAGCGTCTCGACAACGTGGATTTCCCTTTCGGAACGATGCAGGAGATTGAGATCGGCTACGCAAAGGCGCGGGCCCACCGGGTCTCCTATGTGGGCGAGCTGGGATGGGAGCTTTATGTATCCGCTGACATGGCGGTTCATGTCTTTGATACGCTGATGCGGCGGGCGGAAGATCATCCTTTGAAGCTTTGCGGCCTTCATACGCTTGACACCTGCCGGATCGAAAAAGCCTTCCGGCATTTCGGCCATGACATTTCAAGCGAAGATCACGTGCTTGAGGCGGGTCTCGGATTCGCAGCCCGGATCGGCAAACAATCCGGCCGGTTTGGCGACTTTATCGGCCGCGATGCCGTCATGCGCAAGAAGGACGAAGGGCTCAAGGCCCGGATGATGCAGTTCCGCCTCAAGGATCCGGTGCCGCTCCTCTATCACAACGAAGCGGTGATACGGGATGGCGAAATCGTCGGTTACCTGACATCGGGCAATTACGGGCATCATCTCGGCGGCGCGATCGGCATGGGTTATGTTCCCTGCCGTGATGGCGAAGACGGCGAAAGCCAGCTTGCGTCTGATTATATGATCGACGTGGCGGGAGAGAGGGTTGCAGCCGAAGTCAGTCTCAAGCCCATGTATGACCCGACCGCCGAACGGATGAAATCCTGACCCTGAAATATCCAACGCAAG
Organism: Alphaproteobacteria bacterium LSUCC0684; assembly: GCA_041228335.1. NCBI lineage: Bacteria > Pseudomonadati > Pseudomonadota > Alphaproteobacteria > Alphaproteobacteria bacterium LSUCC0684. The sequence continues at coordinate 358,483 of CP166130.1, forward strand.
AGAGATGCTGCCATGAGAGAGACACACATACTTCCCAGATCCCGCCGTGCAGGCGGGCGTGAAGCGCGCAAAAGCCTGCGGGCGGCGCCACTTGCCGATGCCTTGCGTCCGGTTCGTCCGGGGCTGATGGGCGGAACCTACCGGCCGCTTGATGCCGCCGCCGTCAACGCGGTCCAGGATACGGTCTTTCAGATTCTCGAAGAGATCGGTCTTTCCCAGGCGCCGGAATCCGGCATTCGCTACATGACCGAAGCCGGCGCAATCGCCGGAGATGATGGCCGGGTGCGTTTCCCCCGGGCGCTTGTCGAGGATACGATCGCAAGGGCGGCGCGGAACATCACCCTTCACGGCCAGGAGGAGAAGTTTGATCTCCATCTCTCCGGCACGAAAGTTCATTTCGGCACGGCCGGGGCGGCGGTGCATGTGGTTGATGTTCACGGCAACGCCTACAGGGAAAGCACGCTCAAGGATATCTACGATGCGGCGCGGATTGTTGAAAACATGGACAATATCCATTTCTTTCAGCGCCCCATGGTTGCCCGTGACGTCGTCGATGCGAAAGACCTTGATATCAACACGCTTTACGCCTGTGTTGCCGGGACCCGCAAACATGTCGGCGTGAGCTTCACCGAGGCTGAATTTGTCCCCGAAGCCATTGAAATGCTTCATAAGCTTGCCGGGTCCGAAGAAAGCTGGCGGGCCCGTCCTTTCGTTTCCAACTCCAACTGTTTTGTGGTGCCGCCGCTAAGGTTTGCGACTGAATCCTGCCTTGTCATGGAAGAAGTGATAAAGGGCGGGATGCCGGTATTGCTGTTGTCGGCCGGGCAGGCCGGGGCCACGGCACCGGCCTCGATTGCAGGCGCGGTTGCCCAGGCGGTTGCCGAGGTGCTGGCCGGTCTTGTCTATGTCAACGCGATGGTCCCCGGGCATCCGGCGATATGCGGCACCTGGCCCTTTGTCTCCGATCTCCGAACCGGCGCGATGTCCGGCGGCTCGGGCGAGCAGGGGTTGCTGACCGCCGCCTGCGCCCAGATGATCAATCATTTTGATCTGCCTTCCGGCGCCGCATCAGGCATGGCGGATTCGAAAATGCCCGATGCCCAGTCGGGCTACGAGAAAGGGAGCACCGCCGTCATGGCCGGCCTTGCCGGGCTCAACATGGTCTATGAAAGCGCCGGCATGCATGCCTCGCTCCTTGGCTTCTGCCTTGAAAGCCTGGTGATCGATAACGACATGCTCGGCCAGTGCATGCGTTGCGTGCGCGGGGTCGAGGTGAATGAGAAGACGCTCAGCCTGCAGGTGATGAAGGATGTGTGCATGGGCGGGCCCGGGCATTACCTCGGCCATGATGCCACCATCGGGGTGATGCAGACCGAATATGTCTATCCCCAGCTGGCGGACAGGTCCTCACCCAAGGAATGGGAAGAACTCGGCAAGCCTGATCTCGTGGCTCAGGCATCGGCGCGCAAGGACAGTATTCTTGAAACCTTCCATCCCGGCCATATTCCGGCCGAGGTGGATGCGCTGATTCGCCAGCATCACCAGATCCTTCTTGCCCGCTAGGACAAGAGCGCGGCAAGTGCGATCGAGGCAAGCCGTGACGATGGCGGATCGGCGCGGCTTGTCAGAATAATCGGGACTTTCCCGCCGGTCACCACCCCGGCGGCGCAGGATCCGTTGAACCAGACCATGGCCTTGAACAGAATATTGCCGGCGGTGATTTCCGGCACCACCACCGCATCGGCCTTTCCGGCCACGTCATCGCCGGCAAATCCCTTGATGGCGACAGCGTCCGGCGAGATGGCAAGATCGAAGGAAAGCGGCCCGGAGACGATGGCGTCCGGCACGTTTTCCCTCGCCCAGTCGCAGAGCTCGCGCGCTTCAAGGGAGGAGGGGATGGAGGCGATGGGTGTTTCGGTGGCGGAAAGGATGGCGATCCGCGGCGTCTCAATCCCCAGCGCGATGGCTGTGCGGGCCAGCACCTTGACCGTTTGCTGGCGGGTTTTCGTATCCGGCGTGACATTGACCGCCGCATCGCTGATCAGCAGGGGCTTGCCGCCATCGGCAGGAAACATGGCAAAGACATGAACCATGCGGGTTTCGGCGCGAATTCCGGCATCGCGGGCGACAATGCCCCCCATGAAGACATCCGAATGCAGATGCCCTTTCATCAAGGCATCGACCTTGTTGGCGCCGGTGAGGGCGATGGCGACATCGATGGCGCCCTGCTCACCCTTGCAGTCGTGAATTTCAATGCTGTCGAGCGACCAGCCGATGGCCTCGGCTTCGGCGCGAATCTTCACCGCTTCACCGATCAGCAGAGGTGTTGCAATTCCCTCTTCATAGGCCTGCTTTGCGGTGACTATAGGCAGCGACGCCGAGGCCCTGACCACCGCCAGCCGCATCGGTGCACCTCGTGCCTGCCGCGCCCGGATGAGGAGGTCATCCGGACAGACGGGTGATCTATCTGAAAGAAATGATGACATGCTCCCCAACCCTTCTGGACGTTACAGTACCGTATTTGCCGGATCTGTACAAATACGGAGATCGACATGATTGAGCATGCCCAATGCCCGGTGCCATGGCATAGCGCCAGATTCTGGCATTTCTGGTGCCAGAATTCATCGTCCGTCTGCTGCTTTCATCGCCTCCACGCTTTCGGCCAGTTTCGCAAAGCCTGGCCTGATCTCGCTGTCCCCGATCGAGGAATAGGCAAGCCTCAGGTAGTTTCGTGGCGGGTCGGCCTCACCGAAAAACGTGTCGCCCGCTTCGATGAGCACGCCCTGCTTTGCCGCATGTTCGGCAAGTTTCCGCGTATCGAGCCAGGAAGGCCCCCTGACCCAGAAACTGGTGCCGCCGAAATGTGACCCGGTTTCCTTGAGCAGCGGGGCCTGATCAAGGGCGGATTTCAGGATCTGCCGCCGGGTTTCGAAATGCCGACGCAAGCGCCGGATCTGCGCGTCGTAATGACCAAGGGCCATGAAATAGGCGGCGGTGCGCTGGGTCTGGCCGGGCGGGTGGCGCAGCATCAGGTGACGCAAGGCCCGGGCCTCGGCAATCAACGTCTCCGATGCCACCAGATAGCCAAGCCTGAGCCCCGGAAAAAGAGATTTGGAAAAACTGCCGACATAGATCACATGGCCGCTCTCATCCAGTGATTTGAGCGCCGGCGACGGCGTCTGGAGGAAGTTCATTTCAAACTCGTAGTCATCTTCGATGATCAGCACATCATGCCGTTGGGCCAGGCTCAGCAGATGGTTTCGCCGCTCCCGGCTCATGGTGGCGGTGGTGGGGCATTGATGGCTGGGCGTGACGATGACGATATCCGAGGCGGCAATCACGTCATCATCAATCACGATACCGTCGTCATCAACGGGCAAACGGCGGATAAGAGGCGTTCTCTTTTTCAGCAGCTCCCTCAAATCCGGGTAGAACGGATCTTCAATCACGACCTGCCGGGTCTCATCGACAAGCAGCTGGGCAAGAAGAAAAAGCGCGTTCTGCGCCCCCATGGTGACAAGTATCTGTTCGGGTTTGACCCGGATACCGCGGCGCGGCAGGCTGTGCGAGCAGATATAATCCACCAGAAGGGGATCATCATTGAAGCCGAAATCACCGGCGGTGATGCCGAAATCCCGCATCCCGAGCGCCTGTCTTGCGCAGTCGCGCCATTCCGAATGGCTGAAGAGATGCAGATCCGCCTGCCCATAGGTGAACGGGTAGCGGTATTCACGCCAGTTGAGCGGCTTGCTGACAATATTGAGCGGCCGGGGTGTATGGATGAATTTATCTGCCCAGGTGACCTGATCCGTTGTCTGGCTGGAATTTCCCTGTTCCTGCAGGGGCGAGACGGGGGCATCCTGACTGACGATGAAACCGGAACGGCTCACCGGTTCAATATAGCCGCTGTCGGTCAGCGCCTGATACGCCAGAATGACGGTGTTGCGTGATACATGGAGATGCTCGGAAAGCTGGCGCGTTGAAGGCAGCGCATCCCCCGGCATCATGCCGCGATTGAGGATGGCCTTGACAAAATATTCACGGATCTGTGTCTGTTTGGTGGTGCCGCTTGCCTGATCCAGCTCAAACATCCAGGAGGGCATCCCGCGCATCATGACTGGCATCTCCTTCTGGTACCAGATAAAGACATATCTGGTACTATCACATGGGCAATCTTGTGGCTAGCATTTTAAGGTGCAGGGTATGTATTCATGCCCGGGTTCCGATATGGAACCCCGCCATGATATGCTAACATCAAATGCTAACATCATGTAGGGATGAGGGAGACAGCTATGCCGCCGTTTGAGACAAATTCACTCGAAGAACACTGGATGCCATTTTCCGGCAACCGTGATTTCAAGGCCAACCCGAGACTTGTTGTGAAATCCGAAGGCATGTATTGCTGGGATTACAAGGGAGGCAAGCTGATCGACGGCTCATCGGGGCTGTTCTGCTGCCCGGCCGGACATGGGCGCAAGGAAATCGCCGACGCTGTTTACGCGCAGATGTGCGAGAACGATTACACGCCGCATTTCCAGCTTGGCCACCCCGGATCCTTCGAGCTGGCCGAACGTGTCGCCCGCCTTCTGCCGGAGCCGATGAATCATGTTTTCTTCACCAATTCCGGGTCGGAATCGGTTGATACGGCCATGAAGATCGCTCTTGCCTATCACCGCGCGCGTGGTGATGGCCAGCGGACACGTTTTGTCAGTCGTGAGCGTGCGTATCACGGCGTCAACATGGGCGGGGTATCTCTTGCCGGGATGGTGAAAAACCGGGAGACCTTCAACCTTACCCTGCCGAATATCTCGATGATCCGCCACACCTATACCGCCGATCAGTCCTTTGTCCGCGGCCAGCCGGAAACAGGTGCCGATCTCGCCGATGATCTGCAGCGCATCTGCGACAGCTATGGCGGCAGCACGATTGCGGCGGTATTTGTTGAGCCGGTGGCCGGGTCCACCGGAACGCTGGTGCCGCCGGTGGGCTATCTTGATCGCCTGCGCAAGATCTGTGATGCCCATGGTATTCTGCTGATCTTTGATGAAGTGATCACCGGGTTCGGCCGGATGGGCACGCCGTTTGCGGCCCATAAGTTCGGCGTCACCCCGGATATTGCCACCATGGCGAAGGCCCTGACCAATGGCGCGATCCCCATGGGCGGCGTCGCCGTCAAGGATGAGATTTACGAGACCGTGACCAATGCCGCGCCTGAAAATGCCATTGAGTTTTTCCATGGCTATACCTATTCGGCGCATCCGGCTGCCTGCGCGGCGGGGATTGCAACCCAGAAGATCTACGAAGACGAAGGTCTTTTTGAACGCGCCAACGCGATGTCCGACTATTTCCTCGATGCGATCTGGACCCTGAAAGATCATCCCATGGTCCAGGATCTCCGGGGGATCGGCATGATGGCCGGGGTTGAGGTCAAGAGCAACGGCGTCCCGGGCAGCCGCGGCCAGCAGATGCAGAAAGACATGTTCTGGAACGGAATGCACGTCAAGTTCACCGGCGATGTCGGGATCGTGGCGCCAGCCTTCATCGCCGAACGCCAGCATATCGATGAGATTGTTGATGTCTTCCGCAAGACACTGGACCAGCAACTGAACGCCTAGTCCAGCGCATCGGATACGCCATCCACAAGGGCATGTAATTCGGAAAAGGCTGGCGGAACAGATCAGCCTTTTCCATCCGCCCGCTACATTGATCAGCAACAACAGGAATATATAAGAAAATCACCTAAAACGTTGATTATAAATAATATTTCACGTTTTAGCGAAGTGAATATCCATCAAAGGCATCCCGGAATTGCATTTTTCCCGAAACGAACCCATTTCGCCCGATGGCAGGGATCTCGTTGATGTTTCAGCCCGAAAACGGGGGTAAACGATGTCTTCAATCCGCGCCGTGGACATGCTAGGATCAATCGCGCGGCCCGGCCTTCCTTATGGGGGACGGTGCGACAAGACAATGGATTGCCAGGGTGGGAACCTGTCCGCCGGATGTTCATTGCGATAAATTCAGGCCCGGGGCTTCGGGCCGGAATTTGCGTGTTAGGGGAGATGAATTTGCAAGCGCCAGACAAGAAATACCTCAACCAGCCATTTGTTGAACTGAATACAAATCCGGGCGACGACGTCAAAACCACCACCTGTTACATGTGCGCCTGCCGTTGTGGGATCAAGGTCTACCTCAAGAATGGTGAGGTCAGGTATATCGAAGGCAACCGAGATCACCCGGTCAACAAGGGGGTGCTTTGCGGCAAGGGTGCATCGGGGATCATGCAGCATGTCTCGCCGGCACGGCTGACCGCGCCGCTCAAACGTGTCGGCCCGCGGGGATCCGGCGAATTTGAGGAAATTTCATGGGAAGAGGCGCTCCGGCTTGCAACCACCTGGATGAGCGAGGTGCGGTCAAAAGACCCGAGAAAACTGGCATTCTTCACCGGCCGTGACCAGAGTCAGGCGCTGACGGGCTGGTGGGCGAGCCAGTTCGGAACCCCGAATTTTGCGGCCCATGGCGGTTTCTGTTCGGTCAATATGGCTGCCGCGGGCCTCTATACCTTTGGCGGGTCGTTCTGGGAATTTGGTGAGCCTGACTGGGACCTGACCGAATATTTCATGCTCTGGGGCGTGGCCGAGGATCATTCATCCAACCCCATCAAGAAAGCCCTGGGCAAGCTGAAAAAACGTGGCGCCAAGGTGGTTGCGGTCAATCCCGTCCGCACCGGATATGGGGCCATCGCCGATGAATGGCTTGGCCTGCGCCCCGGAACGGACGGGCTTTTTGCCTCCGCGCTTATCCATGAGCTGATGAAAGCTGGCCGCATCGATATCGACTATCTTCTGCGCTATACCAACGTGCACTGGCTGGTGATCCGGAACCCCGGCAAAGCCAATGACGGGCTTATCCTGCGTGATGGTGATAACAAACCCCTGGCCTATGATAAGAACAGCAAATCCTTCAGGGACGCTCAGGATATCAAGATAAAACCTGCCCTCCACGGGGAGTTCAAATCCCCTTCAGGCGAGATGGTGGTGCCGGTGATGTCCCTTATTACCGAGCGTTTCCTTGATCCGAAATACAGCCCTGAAAATGTCTCAGGCGATGTCGGGCTTCCCGCCGAGACGATCAAGCGCATTGCCGCGGAGATTGCCGAAGCTGCGTTCGACAGGGAAATCACCATCAAGCAGGAATGGACGGACTGGGCTGGCCGCAACCACAAGACGATGACGGGTCGGCCGGTATCCTTCCATGCCATGCGCGGCATCTCGGCCCATTCCAACGGTTTCAACACCTGCCGCATCATCCATCTCCTGCAGATACTGATAGGTTCCATCGACTGCCCCGGCGGCTTCCGTTACAAGCCGCCTTACCCCAAAACAATCCCGCCCGGCATCAGGCCTGCCGGCAAGGAAGGCCAGGTCAAGCCAAACACGCCTCTGCCCGGCCCGCCCCTTGGCTTTGTGACTGGGCCGGAAGATCTGCTGGTGGACGGGAAAGGCGCGCCCTTGCGCATTGACAAAGGGTATTCCTGGGATGCACCGGTTTCCGCCCATGGGCTGATGCATATGGTCATTAACAATGCCGGTCTGGAAGATCCGTATGATATCGATCTTCTCTTCATGTATATGGCGAATATGGGGTGGAATTCCTCCATGAATGTGGGCGGCACCCTCGATCACCTGACCGCCATGAAGCCCGGCGGGGATGAATACGTGATCCCCAAGATCATCTATTCCGATGCCTTCTATTCGGAAACGGTTCCCTACGCTGATCTTATTCTGCCTGACACAACCTATCTTGAGCGCTGGGACTGCATTTCCATGCTCGACCGTCCGATTTCGGAGCCGGATTCCGCGAATGACGCCATCCGCCAGCCGGTGGTTGAACCAAATCGCAATGTCCGCCCGTTCCAGACAGTGCTGCTTGATCTGGGCCACCGGCTTGGTCTGCCCGGCATGACGAACGAGGATGGAACGGCGAAATATCCAGGCGGATATGCTGATTACATTGTCAATCATGAACGCAGCCCGGGGATCGGGCCGCTCACGGGCTGGCGCGGCAAGGATGGCAAATCCTATGGCGTGGGTGAGGTCAATCCAGATCAGCTCCAGCGCTATATTGAAAACGGATGTTTTCACAGCCATGAGCTGCCCGCCGGTATGCGCTATTACAAACACGCCAACAAGGAATATCTGGACTGGGCCAAATCCGTAGGTTTCAACGGTTCAACAGATCAGATCGTCTTTGAACTCTACAGCGAGACATTGCAGAAATTCCGTCTTGCTGCGGCAGGGCATGGCGATATCATTCCCCCTGAAACCCATCGCGAAAGGATCAAGACCTATTTTGATCCGCTCCCCTTCTGGTACCCGACCTTTGAAGGAACCCGGATAGAAATCGATGACTATCCTTTCCATGCCATCACCCAGCGCCCCATGCATATGTACCATTCCTGGGGCTCGCAGAATGCCTGGCTCAGGCAGATCACCAACGTGAACCGTCTTTACATGAACCGGGAGCGGGGTGAGGCTCTTGGCCTTGCCGATGATGACTGGGTCTGGATCAGCAGTCATATCGGCCGCGTCAAATGCCAGATTGCGCTGATGGACGGATGCAACCCGGATACGCTCTGGACATGGAACGCCATTGGCAAACGTGGCGGGGCCTGGGGGCTTGATAAGGATGCCCCTGAAATGAAACAGGCGTTTCTGCTCAACCACCTGATCTCCGAACTTCTGCCGGAACGCGAAGGCGGATACCGTTTCAGCAACAGCGATCCGGTGACAGGGCAGGCGGCATGGTATGATCTCAGGGTGAATATCACCAAAGCTCTGCCGGAAGAAGCTGGCACATCAGCGCCGTATTTTGAGCCGTTTGAATCTCGCCACGCGGGCGAAATTCCAGCCGAACTTGCCTATGGACTTCAGTTTCAGAAGGGGGGCGCGAAATGACAACGCTTCCCGAGAAAACAGATAAAAAACTGGGGCTGGTCATCGATCTTGATACATGCGTCGGATGCCAGGGTTGCGTGACAAGCTGCAAGGAATGGAACACGTCGGGCTATTCGGCGCCGCTGACAGATCTGGATCCCTATGGCAAGGACCCGACCGGCGCCTGGCTCAACCGTGTCCATGGATTTGAAATCACCGATGCGGTGGCCAGCCGGACGGTTCATTTCCCGCGCTCATGTCTGCATTGCGAAGAGCCGGACTGCGTGACGGTCTGCCCGACCGGGGCAAGTTATAAACGCGCCGAAGATGGCATTGTCCTTGTCAACCCGGATACATGTATCGGCTGCAAACTCTGCTCCTGGGCCTGCCCTTATGGAGCGCGTGAATACGACATGTCCCACGGCGTGATGAAGAAATGCACCCTTTGTGTTGATCGCATCTACAATGAAAACCTTGACCCTGAAGATCGCCAGCCAGCCTGCGTGCGGGCCTGCCCGACCGGGGCGCGGCATTTCGGTGACCTCGGGGATGCCGACAGCGATGTCTCAAAGCTGGTGGCCGAACGTGGCGGGTTCAATCTGCTCGAGGAATTCGGGTATAAACCCGTCAATAAATATCTGCCGCCCCGGAAAAAACGTGATCATGTCACCTCACCGCCTGTTGCCCTGGAAGAGGTGGGCAATGGCACCGATGGCAGCATGAGCGAGAAGTTTTTTGCCTGGGCCGATAAAGTGCTGAGTGGCTGAAACTGGCCTGATAAGATATCCATGCTTGGGGAATAGAAATGCATCCAGCTTATTCAGTTATCATTTTCACGACCATATCCGGTCTGGGATATGGGCTCTTGCTGCTGACGGCCCTTGGCCAGAGCTTTGGCTTGCTGGAAGTGAATTCAGCCTTCATGCTTGTGCTTCTGGGGATTTCGATGGCGCTGGTGACCATCGGCCTTTTTTCCTCCATGACACATCTCGGCCATCCGGAAAGGGCATGGCGGGCCATCTCTCAATGGCGCAGCTCCTGGCTTTCGCGCGAAGGCCTCTTTGCGCTCTTGACCTATATCCCGGTGGGGTTGCTGGGGCTTAGCTATGTTTTTGAGGCCGCGGTTGAATACAGGCCATTGCTCGGGGTTGCGTCGGCAATTCTTGCCTTGATCACGGTCTATTGCACCGGGATGATCTACGCCAGCCTCAGAACAATCCGTGCCTGGTATCAGCCGCTGACCACCCCGATCTATATCGTGCTTTCCCTGCTTAGCGGAGCGTTGCTCCTGCAGGTTCTGCTTACCCTTGGCGGCGTAGCGAACGGTGAGGTCATGAAACTGGCCATGCTTCTTTGTGCCATCGCGCTGATGCTGAAACTCCTTTACTGGAAGAAAATCGATGAAGCGCCTTACGATTATACGGTTCAGCAGGCGCTGGGTTTTCCGAATGCGGTCAAGATCAGGCAGGTTGAACCCGCGCATACACAGGCAAATTTCGTCATGCGGGAAATGGGATACAAGGTTGCCCGGGCCAACAGCGCTAAACTGCGCCGGTTGATGGTCATGCTCGGCTTTGTGCTGCCGTTTTCATGCTTGCTTGCAGCGCTTCTTTTGCCTGCCCAGGTGATACCGCTGATGGTGCTGCTTCTTGTCGGGCATGTGATCGGGCTGATGGTTGAACGCTGGCTCTTTTTCGCCGAAGCCGAGCATGTCGTTAACCTCTACTATTGAATGGAGACCTTGTCCGGCTGGCTTTTTTCAGAGCGTCACTTTTTCCGTATGCCCGTCTACCGTCATCGCCATGCCGGAAACGTTGCGCGCGGCAGGCGAAGCCAGAAAAAGTGCCATATTGGCCACGTCTTCCGCGGTGACAAATCGCCGAAGCGAGGCGCAGTCCGCATAACCCTGCCGCAGGTCTTCTTCAGATATGCCTCTGGCTTTCGCTTCATTGGCGATGACCCGGTCCATCCGGTCACCTTCAACAGACCCAGGGCAGATGGCATTGACCCGGATATTATGTGGCCCGAGCTCCATGGCCAAAGTCTTTGTCAGGCCGATGATGCCCCATTTTGCCGCGGCGTAAGGTGAACGGTAAGGATACCCGAACAATCCTGCGGTAGATGACGTCAGGGTGATGACGCCATCAGCCTGGCTTTTCATCCATGGAGTGGCAAGGCTGGTGGCAAGGAAGGCGCCATCAAGGTTGACGGCAAGACATCGCCGCCAGTCCTCAAGGCGGACATCTTCAATCGCCGCGGTCGGCCCGGCGATGCCGGCATTTGCCATGACAACATCGAGCCGCCCCCAACGTGAACGAAGATCGGCATAGACATCCCGCATGGCTTCTTCGCACGAGGCATCGGCTTCATAGGTAAGCAAGCCCGGCAGGGATGCACTGGCCGTGGCAAGGGCGGCTTCATCCATATCGGTTACGGCGACCGTTGCGCCATCCGCCATGAAGGTCTTTGCCATGGCAAGACCAAGGCCAGACCCGCCAGCCGTAATGAATACATGTCGCATCGTGCTTCTCCTCAAGCAAGTGACAGGATAACCGAGCCGCTCTTTGATGACGCCTCAACCATTTCATGGGCCTCAGCGATCTGATCAAGCGGGAAAGTTGCGGCAATATTTTCGGTCAGGCTGCCATCTTCGAGCAATTTGGCCATGCAGTCGGTGGCGGCGTTGCGTGTTTGCCGGTCCAGCAGATAAACAAGGAGCATGTGAACGGTAATGTTCTTGAACATGAAATCATAAAAGGGCAGGGTTGGCGTGCGTTCCAGGGCTGATCCATAGGCGGCGATGCTGCCGTTCACGGCCATCACCTGCCCGAGCATGGCGACGTTAACGCCAAACTCTGCCTCGATGGCGTGATCTATCCCGCCGCTTAGATCGAGGATAGCTTCGGTCAGGTTTGCCTCCCGATAGTCAAGAACATGATCTGCCCCTGCCTTCTTGGCGGTGCTCCTGCTCAATTCTGATGATGCAGTGGTGATGATGGTTGCAGCACCCAGCGCGCGTGCTGTCTCTATCGCGTAACGCCCGACCACGCCGCCACCGCCACTGACAAGGACTCGTTTGCCTTCGACCACTGGTGCCCGGGTGACAGCATGCACCGCCGTCATGGCTGGAATGCCAAGGCATGCCCCATGGGCAAAGCTAACCCGATCGGGAAGGCGGCGTACCTGCTCGGCAGGAATGACGAGCATTTCCGCGGCCGTACCAAAGGCACGCTTGAAACCGGCATTAAAGACATAGACGCGATCACCTGCGGCAAGACCCTTGACCGCATCACCAGCCGCTTCGATCACCCCGGCACCATCGCTATGGGGGATCACCTCGGGATATGGCATGGTCATGCCGCCAAGGCTCTGGCCTGCGCGCATTTTCACGTCCGAAGGGTTGATGCCTGATGTATGAATCCGGATCAATACATCATCTGCTCCCATCTGGGGCACGGCCACGTCTTCAATATGGAGAACTGAACGGGCCTCGCCCTTTTCACGATAGAGACCTGCTTTCATTGATACCCTCACTTCAAGACGCCGGAAATAAAGATGATGAGACCACGCCAGGATGATCTTGCGCAAGAGGATTGTTTCGTGATTGAATACATCAACCATTACAAACCCGGTCCCGCATATTGTGGAGAAATGACATATGGAAGAGGTATTTTCCCGCCGGAAGATCGTTACCCCGGCTGAACTCAAGGAGTTGAATGAACGGTCTGACCTTATGGGCATGCTCCAGATGTGCAGCCATCTTGGCCTGATCGTGGCGTTAGGATATGCGCACAGCCTTGCCTTGGGCAGCTGGTGGGTGCTTTTGACAGGTTTCTGCCTTGGTGTTGCGGTGAACTTCCTTTATGCCGCCCAACATGAGCTTTCGCACTGGACGGTATTCCGCACAAAATGGCTCAATGAATTTTTTGGCCGCCTGATTGGCTTCTTCATGCTCTTCCCTCGTGATTATGACTTGATCATGCACTACTCGCATCATCGCTATACCCAGGATTGGGACAAGGATGGTGAACTGGTACGAGAGCCCTACACCCTTGCTACCTTTCTTCTTTGGATGTCAGGGCTGACCTACTGGCGCAATCGTGTTGTCGGTATTGTTCGTCGTGCTCGCGGCATCATTATTGAGCCCTATATCCATGCCAATGAAGAAGCAAAGGTTACCCGCGAATCACGCTGGCATCTGGTGGGATATGCCGCCATACTCGCGGCCTCCCTTTATCTCGAAACCTGGGCCGCGGTCACGTTCTGGCTCCTGCCGATGCTGCTGACCAAGCCTGTGCACCAGCTTCAGAACACGATTGAGCATCTGGGGCTGTCACATAACGACGATATTCTTAACAACACCAGATCAACCCGCACCAATGCCATCATGCGCTGGCTCTGCTGGCAGATGCCTTACCACACGGCACATCACAGTTTCCCATCAGTCCCCTTCTGGAAACTGCGGCGGCTCAACGACAAGATCGAGAATGTCTGCGGGGAAGTTCATCGCATGGGCTGGATTGAATTTCAGATTGAAGCTATTCGCAAGCTCCGCCAGCAGGATGAGAGTTTCTTCCCGATGAACGAAGTCTGGATCGTTCCGACATCTGGCGGTCGCCAGGTCAGGCTTGAGGCGTAAACCTGCCATGGCACGGCGGCTCAAGGTTTTCACCTCGCTCTGGTCGATGATGCCGCATGACGATACCGGCATTGTTCTGCCCTATGAAGATATCTGCCGAATGGTTGCCGAAGCGGGATATGATGGGATGGCCATTGATCTTGGTGCCGGTGACGTTGCCCAGGCAAGGGAAGTCCAGCCCATCATGGCACGTCATGGATTGACGCCCCTTATTGTGGCCTTTCCCAAGACAGTTGCGTCCCTGCATGAAACATTGGTGATGGCGAAAGATTTCGGCTCACCATTTGTCGACGTGATAGGGCAGGTATTTCCGCTTACCGTCGATGGCATGATCCCGGTTATCCGGCAGTGGATCGAAATGGCTGACAGGGTAGGTATCCCTGTTCAGTTTGAAACGCACCGGAACTGCATCACCAATGATCTGTTTTCAACCTTATCGCTCATTGATGCTGTGCCGGAGATGCGGCTTTGCGCTGATCTTTCCCATTATGTCGTCGACCGGGAGTTCAAGCATCCGCTCCAACCGGAGGAAATGGCCCTCATAAGCCGTGTCCTCCATCGTTCGGACAGTTTCCAGGGGCGTGTTGCCAGCCGTCAGCAGATACAGTTGCAGCTTGATTTTCCCCAGCATCAGAAATGGGTCGAGTTGTTCCGCGGGTGGTGGAAAGAAGGACTTTCGAGTTGGCGGGCACGTAATCCCGAAGGGGAGTGTGTTTTTCTCTGTGAGCTTGGCCCGCCGGAATACGCCATGACCGATGCTAATGGCCGGGAGATGTCAAACCGGTGGCTTGAAGCCCTGATCATTCGGAACTGGATTCTTGAGATTTGGCAGGAATTAGGCGGAGATGCCTGAGCTTTCATTCTTGCAAAAGAGAAAGCAGGGCCTTACGCCATCATCCGTCCGAGTGGGCCCAGTCTTACCCCTTTGCGAAGTTTGCGGAAAGGAATGCTCTCCAGCTCACACGGGGTGAGACCCGGCGCCTTTGTGTTGAGAACAATGGTGCTGACGGCATCAAAATCTGCCCGGAAATGCACGGTACTCTTAACCACGATGATTGAAGCCTCCTCGGGCCTGACACCGATATGGGTGAAAATTGCCTGATCCAGGCATTGGCATCTCGTGCTGGAAACAACAACTCTTACATCGGCTTTCGTTTCCGCAATGCGCAGAAGAGCAGATGGACCAGCTTCGGCTACACTTCCGGCATACATCTCACCAGTGAAGGCAAAGCGGCCATCGCTTAACGCAAGGACTTCGACATATGTCTCAAATTGTTTGGCAAGAGGACCTGCTTTCCCGCCAAGCGCGGTACGAAATACAGCGCCAACCCCTTTTTCATGAGCTTGAAGCGCAACTTCAGGGTCATTAAGCATGCCAAGGATAACACCTTGCGCTTCAGCATCAACCAGCGCTTCGAGAATGCCGGTTGTATCGGACGTGCTGCCAGCACCGGGGTTGTCCTGCACATCTGCAAGAATAACGGGTGTCTTTTCTCGTGTGTTGATCTTAATGGCCGTTTCCACGGCATCGGCTGGATTGAAGAGAGAGACATCAAGTTGCGGCTCAGCATCCTCGAGATCTTTAAAAAGGTGGTTAGCGATCATCGCCGCTTCCTGTTCGGTTGTGGCGTAAGCAAGGATGGAAGGGCCGGCGTCATGGATATCGGCTGCCGGAAAACCGGTTGCAAGTTCCGCCCAGGATTGGGGTGGAGAGCTCATGGTTTTCACCTTGTCATAAATTGTCCGGAGTGGGTCTGCGCCGGTGTATTGGGCATGTAGGGGGATGAGATAAGATGACTGCCGGAAAGCCGGAAAAACCCTGCCGCCATCCATCAGATACCCGAGTACCTCAAAAGCCCGGTTGCCTGTTTCGGCCATGTCGAGATGAGGGTAGCTCCGGTACATGGTGATGGCACAAGCATGCTTAACCATCTTTTCCGTTACGTTTGCATGCGAATCAAGACTGATGACAAGGGGGAGTTCAGGCCCGGTCAAATCACGAATTCGGCCAAGTAATTCTCCCTCACCATCGTCATGGCTCATGGTCACCATTGCCCCATGCAGGTCAAGATAGATCCCATCCAATCCATGGGTTTTGGCAATTCCATCAAGGATACGCCCCGTGATGTCTTCATACGCCTCGTCCGTTACATGGGCACTTGGTTCAGCCGCGCACCAGAGGATGGGGATGAGTTCGTAATTATTGATTTTCCTTGCCGCCCGCATGAACCCAGCCAATGGCAACGATGTTCCCTCTAGGCCGCTGAAAACCTCTGGCCCTTCTAGAAGGCCTGGCCAGGAATCGGCCATCTCAAAATCGCTTAGTTTCGCCGTGGTTGCACCGAAGGTGTTGGTTTCATGCTGGAAGCCCGCAACTAGAACACGTTTAGGCATATTAAAGGCATCTCCGGATTTCAGAAGAAGTTGATTAATTCATTTCAAAAGACAAACGCAGCCAGACGTGTTCTGCAACAAAAAATAGCAGACTGAATGAATACCATGCTGGAATAAGGAGGTCCGAACAGACGATAAGATCAGGTCAGCTGATCGATATCTTCATCGGATAGATTGCCAGGTACGATCGTGATCGGCACACGGCACTGCGAGGCGCCTTTAGTTGTCAAATAGGTGATCAAGGGGCCAGTACTGTCGGCCTTGGTATCGGCACCAAGGATCAGGATGGAAATGTCTTCTTCTTCATTGATCAGATTGATGAGTTCTGATTTCGGGTCACCTTCACGCAGATAGACCATGGGGAATTCACCTGTCAGTTCTTGCACCCATTCGCTGTTTGCCCGAAGCAATTTTTCAGCTTCAGCCCTGGCCTCTTCGCGCATCAGTTCACCGACGCCGGCAAAATGCTGAAATTCGGCAGGCAGAATACAATGCATCAGGGCAATCTTGCCCTTTAGTCTCTTGGCTCTTCGGCAGGCATAGTAAAGTGCCTGGTGAAGCTCTTCGCTATCATCGACCACAACAAGAAAGACCCGAACAGGTTCGTTTGTAACAGCAGATGTCTTTTTGGACCTAGCCATGTTTTCTATCTTCTGAATGCTACGGCTGCCAACCAGCCAGAAGCTACCGCAAACACTATAGCAAAAATTCCATAGAAAGGTGCATATTCATGGGCAATATTATAAATCGTTGCGCTTAAGCCTGATTTGGCCACTTCCAGCGTTGAGATATCCTCGTTGACCATCACTCCGTTGCTGAAATGCATGACCCGGACTTCATACTGGCCCGGGATAACATTTGCCGGCAAGACAACATTTGTTCGGAACAGTACGCCCTCAAGCACCTGAATACTGCCCGGACGCTTATCCCAAAGTTCGGAAGTTTCCATATTGCGAATAAGCGCATCTTTCCATTCCTCGGCCTCACCTTCCTCAATGCGGCTTCCGGATGCCAGCGTGAGCGGAATATATTCATATCCAAGGCGGTTCTTCTGACGCTCTTCCGAGCTTGCAATTTCTTCCAGCGGCCGGGTGGAAAGAACATGATAGAAACTCGGGATACCAACCAGTTTGGCATTTTCCGTGTTAAGCCATATCCCGGCCACTTTGTCTTTTCGACGCAATGCCATGGATTTTGGAGGGCCTGAAATGACGATGGCTATCTGATCATTGCTGTTCTTGCTCAGTGCTCCGAAAAGCAGCAATTCCGTGCCGTTGAAATCGGTGGTAATGCCGACTTCTTTCTGGTCAAGGTCAGCCACCAAGGTTCCCTTGGCTTCGGCCGTGCTGGCGGATAGGGCAAGGCTGAAGACCATGATCAGCATATGCAGGATATAGGCTGGATGATATTTCATCGTAGAAACTCCAGCGAGAAAAGATCTTCGGGCATCAGTACAACATCAAGAAGCAGTTTGCCGCAAACCATCAGCACGATAAGTGCAAGAAGGCCACGCAATTGCTCCCCTTTAAGTTTTGCACCGATTCGGGTCCCGAATTGTGCACCGATCACTGCGCCAAACAGCAATAGTCCTGCAAGCAAGATATCCACCGTCTGTGTCTGAACGGATTGCAGGAAAGTCACGTTGGCGGTCACGAAAATGATCTGGAAAAGCGAAGTACCCACCACAACAGCCGTAGGCATGCCAAGCAGATAGATCATTGCTGGCACCATGATAAATCCACCGCCAACACCCATTATCGCCGAGAGAACACCTACAAGTGCTCCAACCATGAATGGCAGCAGCGCTGAAATGTAGAGTTTTGATTTCCGGAAGCGCATTTTGAAGGGAAGGCCGTGCAACCAATTGTGTTGATGCAGTTTGCCGCGGCGTGCACCCGGAAGGCGGGCACGCAACATGGCCCGGATGCTTTCAACCAGCATCAATCCGCCAATAATGCCGAGAAAGACGATAAAACTGATTTTGATGACAACATCAATCTGGCCAAGTTGCCGTAGGAGTGCGAATAGCGCAACCCCAAGGGTCGAGCCTGCAAGGCCGCCAGCAAGCAGAACAAGTCCCATTTTGATGTCAACATTGCCGCGCCGGAAATGCGCCAGCACCCCCGAAACAGAGGAAGCAACAATCTGATTGGCTTCAGTCCCGACGGCAACAGGTGCGGGCACGCCCAGAAAAATAAGCAGTGGAGTCATCAGGAATCCACCACCTACGCCAAAAATACCTGAGAGCATTCCGACCATGGCACCAAGGCCAATAATCGTGAACACGTTCATCGAGATTTCTGCTATAGGAAGGTAGATATACATGAATTGTCTTCAACATTCTTATATTCCAGTACTCCTAGCAGGTTTTTCCCGATAGCGCGAGCACTAAGGCTTCAATAAGGTGATAGTTTGAGCACATTTCTGGCCATACTGGGCACAAATGTTCATTAAGGCATCTTATGCAACACAGGATCATCATCATAAATTTGTGTCAGCAGTTCAATAATCCTCTCCACATTGGCGTCATCGATGGAATAGAATACCATTTGAGATGACCGTCTTGCTTTGACAATCTGTGCTCGTCGTAATCGGGCAAGATGCTGAGAGAGAGCAGACTGGCTCAAGCTCTGAAGAATATTTTCCAGCTCCTTGACGCTACGCTCCTCGCCATTGATCAGATGTGAGAGGATTTCAAGCCGCTGGCTGTTGCTCATGGCTTTCATTACGGTGGTGGCGCGACTACCGGATATATTGCCATCAACGATAGGCTTCCGGCGTTTCCGCTTGTAGGTTTTTGAGGGCTTGTCCATGGGAGTATTCCCCTATTTGTTCGTATCTGCATCTGGATGCTTTCTCCGGATTCAGATGTTTTCGATATGGGGAATATTCTCTTAGCTGTACCACACAGCCCCTAGACTACCAATAATACGAAAAATATATTAATTTACCTTTAATAGTTGAAAATTAATTGCGGATGTTGTTTGACTCTTAATCAGGTAAAATATCCATTGAGTGCAGTACCGGATGAAGCAAGAGAAAAGCATGACTTCAGGAAAACGAAAACAGCTTGACCAGTCAGTGCTCGCCTCATTAGTGCGGAAACTTGATGAAAAGGGTATCCCGGCGCAGGATTTTGCCATGCATATTGATGTAGATGGCACCTGGTATCATCAAGGTGCGCCCATAAAGAGGGACAGTTTGGTTCGGCTTTTCGCCAGTATTCTTACACGGCTAGACAATGGAGAATATTGGCTTGTCACGCCGGTTGAACGTGGCCGTATTGATGTGGTGGATGTGCCTTTTGTCATTACATCCATGGCCACTGAAGGAGAAGGCAAGGCCCGTGAGATCAGCTTTGTTACCAATATAGGTGATGCCGTGTCTCTAGGTCCTGATCATCCCCTGATCATTCGGGAAGGTTCGCGTCCTGATGAACCGAGACCATATCTGCTGGTGCGTGGAGGTCTTGAAGCTAGGCTTTCACGATCGGTATTCTATGAACTTGCCGAGATGGCTGAGATTGATGAAAACGGACAAGCCGGGATTTGGAGTGCCGGTCAATTTTTCTCGCTATCTTTACCGGTGGATAATGCTGGGGACCATCATGAGTGATTTGCCTTTTACCCTTAATAACCTGGCGGCGGTAATTCAGCCGACGGCTGATCCTCTTCCGGAAGGAAGGCGGGCATCAGCGGTTCTGATGGCCCTGGTAGAAGAGGAGGCCGGGTACTCAATTATTCTCACCGAGCGTTCACCAGACCTGCGCCATCATGCTGGCCAGATCAGCTTTCCCGGTGGTCAGATTGATGAGGGAGAGACGGTGCTGGACGCAGCTTTGCGTGAGGCCGAAGAGGAAATCGCTCTTCCTGCCCACAAGGTCGATGTTCTGGGGTTTTTGCCAGGTGTGGTGACCACCGCGAATTTTCACATTGCTCCGGTGCTTGCCATGGTGAATGCCAAAGTCAATCTGGTTCCAGCCGAAGCTGAAGTTTCTCGTATTCTCATCGAGCCTGTTCTGCCGCTGCTTGACCCTGGACGGCATCGTTCGGTCCAGCGAGAATACAAGGGGCAACGGTATCAATCTTGGGAAATCACGCATGAGCGGGAGTATATCTGGGGGGCAACAGCACGAATACTGGTTCAGTGGTCTGAGCGTATTCAGTCTAGACAAAACGGGCTTGCCAATTCTGACAGCAAAACAAAACATGAAAGGATGACAGCAACATGAGCCGATATCTGATCATCGGGCTTGCCGTGCTGGTTGGAGCTGTGCTTGGACTGCTGCTTGCAAAATATCAGCGCGGGCAGGAACAGGTTCTTGTCGAAGAGCATAAAAAAATGTCGTTATTGCCGTGGATTGCCGGTTTTGCCGTGCTCATCATCGGTCTTTTCCTGCTGGCAGATGGGCAAAGAGCTCCGAAAGATGCACAGTACAAACCTGCCACATTGCAGGATGGTGGGATACAGCCCGGGTCATTTGACGCCGCAACAGAGGAATAATATCCCAATTTCCATGACAGACCGGACCTTTATCAATCTGCGGGAAACCCTGCTCAGGCTTGAACTTCCGTGCCAGATTATCCACCTTGTCGCGGCGGCAGGTGGTGAAGCCAGATACGTTGGTGGAGTGGTAAGGGATCTTCTTGCAGGAATTCCGCTCGCGATGGATGCTGACATCGACATGGCGGGAACACTTCCCCCGGAGAAAGCGGCCCAGGCATTGAAAAATGCAGGGTTAAGAGTAATCCCGACAGGGATTAAGCATGGCACGATCACGGTGATGGCCGAGGGGAAGAATGCGCCAAAACAAAAAGTTGAACTGACGACGCTCCGTCAGGATATCAAGACAGATGGCCGCCATGCTGAAGTCGTGTTTGGTACGGACTGGGCCGCGGATGCTGCGCGCCGGGATTTTACTATCAACAGCATCTATGCCGATGCAGAAGGTCGCATTTTTGACCCTTTTGGCGGCGTTGAAGACCTCAATTCAGGCAAGGTACGATTTATTGGCGATCCTACGACGCGTATCAGGGAAGATTACCTACGGATGCTGCGGTATTTTAGATTTTTCGCTCGTTTTTCCCGTGGTGATGCGGATGAGGAGGCAATGGCCGCTATGAAGAGGGAAAGGGCCGGGTTAAGACAAATTTCCGGTGAAAGAATTGCTGCTGAAATCAAGGGTATTCTGAAAACAAGGTCAGTTGCCGCAATTGATGCAATGATCGCAACCGGCATTGACCAGGAGATTGTTGCGGGCGGTTTTTCCAATCAAAACTTTTCAAAACTCGTAGAATTTTCATCAGGTATTCCTCCAATTCTATTGCTTGGGTTTCTTGTCGGTGATGCTCCCCCCGATCTGGTGGCAGAGAGGCTTCGTCTTTCGAATGCTGAACATCAGCTCCTGCGATTAGCGATGGACAGTACCAGCATTAATGAATTAGAGGGCCAAATCTGGCAGCGTGAGGCGTGGAGCATTACCAAAGACAACCGGCTCGACACAAAAACGATCTCTTTTCTTTACTCAGTCTGGGCTATTCGCGTGCACGATAGAGTGGATATGCGTGTTTTTAAAAGGCTTCGAGACTGGCAGGTGCCGGTCTTTCCTGTCACAGGTGGCGACCTGATGGATCGAGGATTTCATGAAGGTGAAGCATTGGGCCAGGCACTTGCAACGCTTGAAGAATATTGGATTGACCAGGGCTTCAAACCTGACAGGGATGAGTTGCTGAATTCACTGGACGCCTTGCCATCAACACGATAGGACTTTTCCTCAAAATAGGGGTAGGGGCATGGGAAAACACGATCCGTCAGCACCAATCACGGAAACAGAGAGGACAACGCGACAGGAACAGACTGCCGAGTGGTTCAGAACCTTGCGTGATCAGATTTGTGATGCGTTTGAAGCGATTGAGAATGAATATGCTGCAGACCATCCTGAAGCTGGTGCGCCGGGCCGGTTTAATCGTAAATCTTGGGACAGACCTGAGGGCGGCGGTGGCATCATGTCACTAATGCACGGGCTGGTTTTTGAGAAAGTCGGGGTCAATATCTCCACTGTCCATGGCCATTTCAGCGAGGAATTTAAGGGCCAGATACCTGGTACGGCTGATAATCCGGCATTTTGGGCAAGCGGCATTTCTCTTGTAGCCCATATGCGGAATCCCTTTGTGCCTGCCGTTCATATGAATACCCGATACCTGAATACCGGTGGAACAGAAGGCAAGCGATGGTTTGGGGGCGGTGCAGACCTGACACCGATCATGCCCGATGAGGATGATATCACGGATTTCCATGCCCGACTAAAAACCGCCTGTGATGCGTATGATCCTGAATATTACCCGGCGTATAAAGCATGGTGCGATGAATATTTTTACCTTGCCCATCGAGATGAACCGCGCGGTGCCGGGGGTATTTTTTATGATTATCTGGATGAAGGTGATTTCGATGGGGAATTTGCCTTTACCCGTGAGGTCGGTCAGGCTTTTCTGGATATATATCCTTTGCTTGTTCGTCGCCGGATGGAAACTCCCTTTACCGATGCCGACAGGCAGTATCAGTTGATCCGGCGTGGCCGCTATGTTGAGTTCAATCTTCTATATGATCGAGGAACTGTCTTCGGGCTCAAGACCGGAGGGAATGTCGAAGCGATTCTCATGTCGTTACCGCCAGAAGTTCGCTGGCCATGAGAGAGATTACCATTGCCCTGTCCTGAACAGGCGGATTTAGGGACATTTGGTCGCACTGGCGCCTGATGACCATCATGCAAAGCATAAACAACTTGGTTTCAACCAGTCTACGCCGTATATTCTGGCCATAATTCTGTAGAGGTATTGTAAGGGGGAATCATGTCCGATACCGCCGAGAATAAAGGCCGCCGCGACTTTATTGTTGTTGCTACAAACACAATGATGGCCGTTGGGGCTGCTGCTGTTGCTTATCCATTGATCAATCAGATGAATCCGGCCGCCGATACCCTGGCGCTGGCCTCGATTGAAGTAGACATCTCCGGCATTGCCGTGGGTCAGGCTATCACCGTGAAGTGGCGTGGCAAGCCTGTCTTTATCCGGCGTCGGACTGATGAGGAAATCACCAAGGCGGCCCAGGTTGATCTCAATGACCTCCGTGACCCTGAAGCTGATACTGATCGGGTTCAGAAAACTGAACTGCTGGTTATTGAGGGTATCTGCACGCATCTTGGTTGTGTGCCACTTGGCCAGAAAATTGGTGAGGTCAAAGGTGATTACAACGGCTGGTTCTGCCCATGTCATGGCTCACATTACGATACTTCTGGCCGCATTCGTAAGGGGCCGGCCCCTGCTAACCTTGAAGTGCCGCCCTACAGCTTTGTGTCCGACAACGTAATCAAGATTGGTTGAGGGGAGTAAGACCGATGGAGATGCAGAATTTCAAGAACCCTGTTGTTCGGTGGATTGACCACCGTCTTCCGGTGTTCAGTTTCATGCACCATGAGATGCATGAATATCCGACGCCCAAGAATCTTAACTATCTTTGGAACCTTGGATCTCTGGCAGGCTTTGCACTGGTCATCATGATCATTACCGGGATCATCCTGGCCATGCACTACACGCCCCATGTCGATCATGCCTTTGCATCTGTTGAACGCATCATGCGTGACGTAAACCATGGCTGGATGATCCGATATATCCATATGAACGGGGCCAGTTTCTTTTTTATTGTTGTCTATATACATATTTTCCGTGGTCTATATTACGGTTCCTACAAAGCTCCACGGGAACTGCTATGGATGCTTGGTGTTGTCATTCTTCTTTTGATGATGGCAACAGCTTTCATGGGATATGTGCTGCCATGGGGGCAGATGAGCTTCTGGGGTGCAACCGTTATTACTAACCTGTTTTCAGCGATACCTGTCATTGGTGAAAACATTGTTGTCTGGCTTTGGGGCGGGTTTTCCGTTGATAATCCAACGCTTTCACGTTTCTTTGCCCTGCATTACCTGATGCCATTTCTTATTGTTGGGGTGGTGATACTTCATATTGTTGCCCTGCACCGGTTCGGTTCCAATAACCCCCTTGGGATTGACGTTAACGGCAAGCAGGACACCATACCTTTCCATCCATATTACACATCGAAGGATCTGTTCGGTGCAGTAGTATTTCTGACAATTTTTGCGTCAGCGGTTTTCTTCTACCCGAATTTCCTGGGGCATCCGGATAACTACATTCCGGCCAACCCGCTTCAGACACCTGCACATATTGTTCCGGAATGGTACTTCCTGCCTTTCTATGCGATCCTTCGGGCTATTCCTGACAAGCTTGGTGGTGTTCTTTTCATGTTCGGTGCTATCGCCGTACTGTTCGTCCTGCCTTGGCTTGACAAATCACCAGTGCGGAGTGGGCGGTTCCGTCCTGTCTTCAAGGTCTTTTTCTGGCTGTTGCTTCTGGATTGTATTCTTCTCGGTTATCTTGGGGCTAAGCCGGCGGAGGGGATTTACGTGATTCTTTCCCGGTTGGCGACAGGTTGGTATTTCTTCCACTTTCTGATTGTCCTGCCCGTTCTTTCCCTTGTTGAAAGAACACGCCCCTTGCCGCAATCAATTTCATCGCCTGTGTTTGGTGGCGGAGCGATGAGTGGTGCCAGCGCTGCTGTGAAGGAGAAGCCCAATGCGTAAATTCAAGATACTGGCACTCGGCCTTGCTCTGGTAGCAGGTGTACTTGCAGGTGCGCAAAATGCAGCAGCAGCAGGCGCAGGCGGGACAATAACCGAGCGTGATTGGACGTTCAGTGGTCCCTTTGGGTATTTTGACCAGGCGTCACTTCAGCGTGGGTTTCAGGTCTATCGTGAAGTCTGTTCCGGATGCCATGGTCTTGATTACATCGCGTTCCGGAACTTTGCCGATCTCGGGTATAACGATGATGAAATAAAGGCTATTGCCGCCGAGTTTGAAGTTGTCGATGGACCAAATGAAGAAGGGGAAATGTTCAACCGTGCCGCTATTCCTGCGGACCGTTATCCTAATCCCTACCCGAATGAAAACGCAGCTAGAGTAGCTAATGGCGGTGCCTATCCCCCCGATCTCTCCTTGATGATCAAGGCAAGGCCCAACGGGGCGAATTACCTCTACAGCCTTTTGACCGGCTATAGTGAGGCACCCGAAGGGGTGGCTGTCCCGGAAGGCATGCACTACAATTCGGCCTATAGCGGGCATATGATTGCCATGCCGCAGCCTCTATATGGTGATGATGTCACGTTGGCAGATGGAAGCAATGCTTCTGTCGAAGCTCTGGCGGCGGATGTTGTAACATTCCTTGCCTGGACGGCGGAACCGGAAATGGAAGCGAGAAAGCGGACAGGTATTGCCGCTATGGTCTTCCTTGTGGTGATGTGCTTTGTCTCCTATGGGTCCATGCGCTATGTCTGGTCGGACGTAAAGAAATAAGCCGTATTTGTTCAGGAAAAAAAAGCCCGGCCGAATGGCCGGGTTTTTTTATCGTCAGGATGTTTTTTCTATGACAAGATGTCTGCATCAGGCCACTCAAGGGGGATGGGGTGATGCAGAAACTGACCTGCGATGAATGCGGTGTGCAATTCAACTGCGGGTCTACGCCCGCTGGCTCATGCTGGTGCATGAATTTGCCAAATATGCGAGGTAGTTTTGATCTGGCGGGGAAATGTGTCTGCCCGAGTTGCCTGACCGAAGGCAAGGCGAAAGCCATCACCAAAATGCGGCGTGAGCGCAAGGCCGTACGCCAGAGCAATGCCATTCGCTAGAATAATGATGTGCTAGACGTTAAACCTGAAATGGAATACGTCTCCATCCACAACTTTGTAATCGGCACCTTCTATGCGAAGCTTGCCAGCTTCTTTAGCCCCGCTTTCTCCATTGCAGGTGATATAGTCTTGATAGGAAATAGTTTCTGCCCGGATGAAGCCGCGCTCGAAATCTGTATGAATAACCCCGGCAGCCTTAGGGGCTGTTGCACCATTTGACACGGTCCAGGCTCGAGCCTCCTTGGGGCCAACAGTGAAGAAGGTGACGAGATCAAGAAGTTGATATCCTGCCCGTATCATTCGGGCAAGGCCTGCTTCTTCAAGGCCGAGATCTGCAAGAAACTCGGTTTTCTCTTCCGCATCAAGAGAGATGATTTCGCTTTCGATCGCCGCTGAAACAATAACAAGTACCGAATTTTCAGCAGTAGCCTTTTCCTGTACGCGCTCGGTTAGAGCATTTCCGTTTGCGGCCGAAGCTTCATCGACATTGCAGACATAAAGGACAGGCTTGGATGTCAGCAACTGCAATGAGGGCAGGATGCGGGCTTCTTCTTCGGTCAACCCCGGGACCGCGCGTGCAGGATGCCCATCTGATAAACCCTTGTAGAGCTTTTCCATCAAGGCCAGCATGGCTTTGGCTTCCTTGTCCTGTCCTCGAGCTTTCTTGACGAGATTCGCCATTCTTTTTTCAAGCGAATCAAGGTCTGCAAGCATGAGTTCCGTATCAACTGTATCCGCGTCGCGCACTGGATCAACGGACCCATCGACATGTGTGATGTTCTCATCATTGAAACAGCGCAGGACATGAGCGATAGCGTCAACTTCTCGGATGTTGCCAAGAAACTGGTTGCCCAGTCCTTCACCTTTTGACGCTCCACGCACCAACCCGGCTATATCCACAAACTCTAATTGCGTTGGCAGGATCTGTGCTGATTTGGCAATCGCTGCAAGTTTTTCAAGCCGGTCATCAGGGACGGCAACGCGTCCGGTATTCGGTTCAATCGTGCAGAATGGATAGTTGGCGGCGTCCGCCGCCGCACTTTCCGTCAGCGCATTGAAAAGGGTGGATTTGCCGACATTGGGCAGGCCTACAATACCACATTTAAACCCCATCGGTTTCATCCCTTTCCGTTACTGTTTCAGATATAGATTTAGGCGCCGGGCAAAGACGAGCTACCGTAGTGGCAAAGGCGTTGGAATCCTCTCCAAGCAACAGTGAAAGTTCAGCGGCCATGGTGCGAAGAAGAGGATGAACCCAGGTTTCCTGCTCGTCTTTGGTGAAGTCCGACAACACATGGTTATCAACCATCTTGTTCGATGGACTGGCAAAAGGTGATCGCCCAACACCGATCCTTAGGCGGGTATAATTCTGGCCGATATGACGATCAATATCTCGCAGGCCATTATGGCCACCATGTCCACCCCCCGTCTTTATTCTGATTTTACCTGGTGCGAGATCAATATCGTCATGGACAACGATGAGATCATCGGTTGGTGTCTTGGTGAAATCCAGATGCTGTTTTATTGGCAGACCAGATTTGTTCATGAAGCTCAGGGGCTTGATCAGCATCAATCGGTTATGCTCAACCCGCCCATCGCTGATATCGGCATTGAATTTCCGTCGCCATGGTGAAAAAGTATAGAGTTGATGCACCGCATCAAGCAACATGAACCCGATATTGTGTCGGTGACCTTTGTAGGTTGTGCCAGGGTTGCCCAGACCAGCAAGGACGATCATTCAATCTCTCCGCTGGTCTGGCCGACAAGGCAGATCAGTCATCCGCACTTGCGTCGTCTTCACTCTCATCCACTGCAGGACCTTCGTCTTCAGCGGTTTCGCTTTCGGCCGAGGAAACGGTCGGAGCAGCAATAGTGGCAATGGTGAAATCACGGTCTGTGATGGTCGGTTCCACGCCTTCAGGCAGAGATACTGCACTGATATGGATGGAATCTCCAACAACCGTTCCTTCAAGATCGACTTCCAGATTTTCTGGAATACTCATGGCCGGGCAGTTGATTTCAACTTCATACCGGACAACGTTCAGCACACCGCCAGATTTGAGGCCTGGTGACTTTTCTTCATTAAGGAACACTACCGGCACGGAAACGGCAATGGTAGCTCCCTTGGCAATGCGGAGAAAATCCACATGCATGGGAACATCCGTTACAGGATGGAACTGAATGTCACGGGCCAGCACGTTGTTTTTCTCGCCATCGACATCGAGGTTGAGAATCTGGCTGAAAATTCCCGGCGTGCTGATCAGTTTGCCAAAAGCATTTGCATCCAGGTTGATGCTTAGGGGATCTTTACGGTCACCATAGATAACAGCAGGAATGAGTCCTGCCCTGCGTGCCGCACGGGCGGACCCCTTACCTGCCCGGTCGCGCTTGGAGGCGCTGAGCGTCATTGTATCTGACATGATTTTCTCCATCAAATGGGCCATGCCTCCAGGGGTGCATGGCTGGGTATGCCCCTATCTACTGGTTTGGGCCTTAAAAGAAAAGCAAAAAAACCAACTTCATACTGGTTTTGCTAGTTGAATAGCGAAGAAACAGAACGCTCTTCGTTAATCCGGAGGATAGCCTCACCCAATAAAGGGGCAACCGTCAGCTGGCGAATGTTTTTGGCGACTCGCATCGCTTCGGTCGCAAGAATGCTGTCGGTTGTCACCAGAGACGAAAGCGGTGAAGACGCAACCCGTGAAACTGCACCGCCGGAAAGCACCCCATGGGTCACATAGGCATCGACAGAGATTGCACCTTTATCAATGAGCGCCTGGGCTGCATTGCAGAGAGTTCCACCTGAATCCACGATATCGTCAACCATGATGCATCGGCGATCTTCAACATCACCGATGATATTCATGACTTCAGAAACACCAGCACGTTCACGACGCTTGTCAATAATTGCGAGTTCGGCATCCAGCCTCTTGGCAATGGCGCGGGCGCGCACAACCCCGCCGACATCAGGTGAAACTACGACAAGCCGGTCGTTGGGGTAATTCGTCTTGATATCATCAGTCAATACAGGGGCGGCAAACAGATTGTCGGTGGGAATGTCGAAGAACCCCTGAATCTGGTCCGCATGAAGATCCATCGTCAGCACACGGTCAGCACCGGCTGAAGTAATCAGGTTGGCCACCAGCTTGGCGGAGATTGGTGTCCGTGGACCTGATTTCCTATCCTGCCGGGCGTAGCCATAATACGGTATTACAGCGGTGATGCGGCGAGCTGAACCGCGACGGAGAGCGTCCAGCGTTACAAGCAATTCCATCAAATTGTCGTTGGCTGGATACGAGGTCGATTGAACAACAAAGACGTCCTCACCACGGACATTTTCCTGAATTTCGGCAAACACCTCCATATCCGCAAAACGACGGATATCGGCTTTCGTCAGTGGTTTGTCCAGATAAGCGGCAATGGCTTCAGCAAGCGGGCGATTGGAATTACAGGCCAAAATCTTCATCAGATCTGTATCCGCATTAAAAAATTAAAATTCTTGATAGCAATATGGCACCGTCTCGGCAAGGACTAGGTTGCAGTTTTGTTACATCAAAATACATGATGCGACTAGTCCAAGCAGAAAGAGGCCTAAAAAAATATAGAGATGAGGCATATCATTAACCTTTATATGGGGTTAGCCTTAATCGAGGCGAATCATTGTCATCAGTCGTCCGGTGTCAGGTAATTTCTGGTGTGTGGCCCGGCGATGGCTGAAAAACTTATGATCACTGTAAGTATCTTCATTGATTGCTGCTGATTCGACCCCGAGGCGGTTCAACTTTCCCATCACATATCCAGGCAGATTAAAACGAAATCGGGATGCCTCAGAATCAGCCTCAAAAAAGGCTTCAGCCCAGGATGTTGCTTCCATGACCTCTTCCCGCAGATCCGTGCCAACCTGATAGGATGGCTGCTGGATGGCCGGGCCGATAGCAGCGCGGATCTGTGCGGCTTCTGCCCCAAGGCTTAGAAGAGCTTTGATTGTTTCCTCAACAATGCCATCGACCGCTCCTCGCCAACCAGCATGGGCGGCACCAATAACACCATTTTTTGCATCAGCAAAAACGATGGGCACGCAATCCGCAGTCAGAATTATCAGTGTCAGACCTTTGCTGGAGGTCACCAGCGCATCACCATCTCGCCGTTGATCATCTCCGGGGCAGGCGGTTAGAGCGATGGACGAATGGATCTGGTAAAGTCCCATCAACGTATCATCACTGCCGCCAATGGCGTTGGCGGCGCGGGACCGGTTTGCTGCAACATGGGTGGCATCATCCTTTGAGCCCAGACCACCATTAAGGCTCTCATAAACGCCTGTACTTACCCCGCCATGACGGGTGAAGAACCCATGCCGTATGCCAGGAAGATCGACAAGCGGGTGGGTGAGATAAGGCGGGAATTGATCGTTCATTACCATACATTGCCACAGAACTCAGAATCCGGCTACCGGCGATGTGATTTCAGCCGGCAGAATGGCCATAACCTTGAAAACTCTGCCCATCTGGGCCGGACTTGTCAGCCGGTCAACGGCAGCGGCAATCTGTCGACGTATGGCAGGGGGCTGACCTAGGCCAAGCTGTTCTGCGCGCTGAAACAACCCGAGCTCTTTGAGAAAACTTCCCTGGTCAACTGGTCCAAGAACATGAGCGCCAACACCAAGGGCAGAGGTGCGGATTGCTGCAAAATCAACCCATGCAGAAAGATCGGTAATACCCGGCTTGCTCAGAACATCGACAGGCCGGTGGCTTCGGACTGCCTGAAGGCTGTCGCCGAAAGGCGATTCCTTACCATAATCGATGATGAGCATAGCCCCTCCGTGCTGGGTGATGTGACCTGCAAGTCTCTCGGTTATCTTCACGGCATCAGGGCAGATTTCAGCAATTGTCCCGGGCTGTTGTAATGGCAGATCAAGAGTGGCCGGGATTTCATTTTCCGTGAAGGCAAGTTGATCTTCAAAAAGAAATATTTGACGCTCGTGCCAGCGGGTTCTACGGCTGATATACTGGCGGATGGGCAGGGCATCGAAAAATTCGTTAGCAACCAGCAATAGGGGATGAGCTGGTAATTGGGCTATATCCCCTTTCCAGGAAGGTGTCGCATTGCCGACTTTACCAAGTTTTTTCTGTTGAGCTACTTTCAGCGCCGGGTTGATTTCAATCATTTGAACCGGCCAAGTCAGCCCCTCGGCAACCACGGCAAGACTGCGAAGGATATCGGCCATCAAGGTGCCTCGCCCCGGGCCGAGTTCCATAAGAAAGGCGCCTTTGTCGCTGCTTTCGGGTAAGATGCGCTGATTGCATGCTTCTTGATAAAGCCAGAGACCGATAAGCTCCCCAAACATCTGTGAGATTTCCGGTGCGGTGGTGAAATCGCCTTCCTTGCCGATGGGGATAGAGGAGCGGTAATACCCATGTTCGGGATGAGCAAGTACAAGAGCCATGAAACGGTCGACCCCTATGGGGCCTTCCTTTTTAATCAATTGACGGAGAACTTCCTCAAGTGGTGTTCCGGTCATGCTTGCTTCCGTCGTGAATAAACAATCATTATCACACCGATGATGACCATTGGCAGACTAAGGACCTGGCCCATGGTCACAGCATTGATCAAAAACCCGATCTGCTGATCTGGTTCACGGAATAATTCAACGAGGATGCGGGCCAAACCGTAACCTGAAAGAAAAACCCCGATCATCAATCCCGGGAATTGTCTTGCCCCACGACGGTAGAAAATCTGAAGAATGAAAAATAGTACCAGACCTTCCAGTCCGGCTTCATAGAGCTGACTTGGATGGCGTGGGGCATCGCCTCCACCAGGAAAGATGATCCCCCATGGCATATCGGTTGGTCTGCCGTAAAGCTCAGCATTGATGAAATTCGCAATCCGACCAAAAAAGAGCCCTATTGGAGCAGCAAGAGCGATCAGATCGCCAAGTGCCAACGGGTTGATACCATGACGTCTTGCCACTGCAAGGATCGCCAGGCCCATTCCGATCATTCCACCGTGAAAAGACATCCCGCCGTGCCAGACCATTAAAATTTCAATCGGTTGGCTCAGGTAGTAATCAAGATTGTAGAACATCACATACCCAAGCCGGCCACCAAGGATGATGCCAATCACACTGGCATTGATAAGTGCATCAAGCGGGGCATGGCCCACAGAATCATTTTCATTGGCGGTCAATCTTTTTAGGTACTGCCAGCCAAGCAAAATTCCGGCCAGATAGGCCAAGGCATACCATCTGACCGCAAGAGGTCCGATCGAAAATAATACAGGATCGATCAACGGAAAGGGGATGGCCGCAAAATAAGGTTCAGGGAATTGACTGGGCTGCATCATCAACATGGTGGCATGTGCTGGTGGTGAAATATCCCTATATCATACCTCATAAAGTTTCTGGGTGAACAGTAATCCTGGCAAATTTCACAGAGTGATTCGGCCTTGGATGATGATCTGGGTTGCCTGGATAGACAACCCTCATATTTTAATGGTGACCATGCCTCAGGGTTGCTTTTCTAAGGTCCATGATGATGGATTGTGCGAATCGCGATGATACCTTTGCTTTTTTCAGAAAAGACATAAAACCACAAGACTATGTGGTCGGGATAAGAGATATTTACTAAATATTGTGTTTACTGCCGCGCCTTTGTGGGAGAATATTGAATAAAGGAGTTCGTCATGGACGTTCGTATTCCCCAATCTACACTTCCCCTCGGCAATCCCATCGAGTTGATGGAACAGTTTGTTGATGCAAATGACTGGCGTTTGCATCACGCCAGCCCGGATGAGATTAGCGTTGAAGTGCCGGGCAAATGGTCTGATTATCACCTGACGTTCACCTGGCAGGATAAACATGATGCACTTCACGTCAGTGCAGGCCTTGATATATTCATCATTGACCAGCAGTTGGATCAAGCTCGTGAAGTTATCACGCGGATCAACAGCCAGATCTGGCTTGGCCATTTTGATCTGCTGCCGGATGATGGATCGGTTCTTTTCCGTTATACACTACCCCTCAGGGGAACGGGTGGTGCAACGCCCGAACAAATCGAAGACCTCATTGATATTTCTCTTGGTGAATGTGAGCGGGCATATCCGGCCTTGTTTCAGATCGCCACCGGTGTAGTATCGGCCGAGATGGCGGTGGATACCGCATTCCTTGAAACCGCCGGTACGGCCTGAATAAAAGAAACAAAAAGACCATGACACATATTCTTCTCGCGGGATGCGGAAAAATGGGGACAGCTATGCTCACTGGCTGGCTCAAAAATATGGATGAAAGCATTAGGTTTTCCGTGATTGACCCGGCGTTTGATGGAACGCACCCTATGGCTGGTCAACCCAAGGTTACGTTCAGTAATAGCATGAATTCGGATATGACATCACCGGACATGATTGTGCTTGCCATAAAACCGCAAATGATGGCCGAGGCATTGCCCCCGCTCATCAAGGTAAGCCGGAGAGATACTGTATGGCTTTCAATAGCCGCCGGAATTTCCGTCCAGTGGCTCAAAGATGCAATAGCTGAAGATGCACCGATCATTCGGACCATGCCCAACACTCCCGCTGCTATTGGTCGCGGTATTACCGCTATGTTTACCGGAGAGGGTGTTCCTGTTGAAATGGCTGATCTGGCAAGGGCATTGCTTTCGGTCATCGGGCAGGTAGTAATCCTCGATGATGAAGATGATATGGATGCGGTAACAGCCGTATCTGGTTCAGGGCCTGCATATGTATTTTACCTGAAGGAAGCGCTCGAAGGGGCGGCAATCAATGCCGGCCTTAAGCCTGAACTTGCAGCCGAGTTGGCAGAACAAACCATCGTTGGTGCCGCCGCATTGTTGGATCAGAGTGAAGAAAGCGCAAGTCAGCTTCGGGTTAATGTGACAAGTCCGGGAGGAACAACGCAGGCCGCTCTGGACGTGCTGATGGCTGAAGATGGTCTTCTCAGCTTGATGAAAAAAACCGTTCTGGCAGCAAGGAAACGTTCACGGGAACTTGGCAATTAGCCATGGAGTGCCTATCTCTCTTCTGAAAGGTATGGGC
The DNA here is from genome assembly GCA_041228335.1 of Alphaproteobacteria bacterium LSUCC0684. NCBI lineage: Bacteria > Pseudomonadati > Pseudomonadota > Alphaproteobacteria > Alphaproteobacteria bacterium LSUCC0684. Next base: position 392,252 of record CP166130.1, read on the forward strand.
ATGACTGAGACTACGAAAAATATAGATGCGACCCGCCGGTTGGCGGGGGAAACTGGACTAGCGCTCCTCAACACGCATCCGTTTGAAACACTTACCCTCGATGAGGTTGCCACCGAAGCCCGGATTGATGCTGGATTACTACATCGCCTTTTCACTGATATGTCGGTGCTGGTTGATCAGGGAATTCGCGATATGGATGATAAAATAATCTTCGGTCTTGCTGAAGATTTTGCTGAAGACCCCGAAGCAAGTGTGCGGGAAAAGATCCTAGAAGGTCTGATCGTTCGCTTTGAAGCCTATGCGCCTTACAAGATGGCAATCAACCATCTCAACAAGGCATCCTGCAGGAACCCGATCTTGGGTGGTATGCTGATCTTGCGCTTGAATCATGCCATGCATTCACTTCTGCGGCTCGCAGGTGGAGCTGGCGACGGCCTGACCGGCATGCTACGTGTCAAAGGTCTTTCTGCTGTGGCGCTGACCTGCCAACGTGATTGGATGAAAGACGAGACATCAGACCTGGCGGCAACATCCCGTGCCCTTGACACAAGACTGAAGCAGGCAGAAAGCCTTGCTGTTTCTTTCCGACTTATCCCGGATGACCGCGAGAGAGGAGATCATGGATCTAGCCAGTTTTGAAGATTTCATGAAGATCGATATACGTCTGGGCACGATCACGGCAGTGGATGATTTTCCAGAAGCCCGCAAGCCAGCGTGGAAACTTACGATAGATTTCGGAGCAGAGATTGGGACCAAAAAGTCATCGGCTCAGATCACTGATCATTACACCAAAGATGACCTCATCGGCCTTCAAGTCATGGCGGTGGTCAATTTTCCACCCAGGCAGATTGGGCCGTTCATGTCCGAAGTGCTGACACTTGGTGTTTCGGATGAAAAAGGACGCGTTATCCTGCTCGGTGTGGAAAAGCCTGCGCCAAATGGCGCCAGGATGCATTAGATCGGCAACTGAAGTCGTGCTCGTAGTCCGCCCATAGGTGAGTCGCTGAGTAGCAACAGCCCTCCATGGGACAGAGCAGCGTCATTAGCGATTGAAAGACCAAGCCCCGCACCTTTACTGCCACCTTTAGGGTCAAGTTGAGTAAAAGGACGGAGAACACCAATCCGGTGTTCTTTTGGAATTCCGGGGCCGTCGTCATCAACGAGTATCTGAATCTGCTCCTCATCGCGTTCGATGCTGACTTCCGTTCGGCTACCGTAACGGATGGCGTTGCCGATCAGGTTATCGATAGCACGGCGGATCAGCCTTGGACGGAGTTGAATAGCGGGCACACTTGTATCAGGCGTGGTCATCACAAGGACAGTATCGGGAAGATTGAAGCCAGCAATGCTGTCCTTGACAATTTCGGTCACGTCCCGACTTTCCATCTGCTCGGCTACGGCGCTATTGGCAAAATCAATATAGCCCGTGATCATGGCTTCCATGTCGGCAATATCTTTTTTCAGACCGGCCTTGTCTTCGCTTTCCGGGATGTACTGAAGTTGGAGTTTCATCCGAGTGAGTGGTGTTCTAAGGTCGTGGGAAACCTGGGCCAGCATCTCTGTGCGTTCAACAAGTTGGCGCTGAATACGCTGATGCATGGCCTGAAAGGCCCTCCCGGCAAGCCGAACTTCACGGGCACCTTCAAGCCGGTAGTCCGGCGCCGGGCGGCCGAGACCAACCTGGCGAGCTGCCTTGGCAAGTCGCCGGATCGGGCGCACTTGCCCACGAAGAAAAAGCAGGGCGATAGCAAAGAGCAAGACCGAAGTGCTGACTGTCCATAATATCACCAGCCAGGATGTGCTGCTGAAGATGCGTTTCCGACTGGATTTTATCTCAAGCACCCCATCGGGAAACTGGACATGAATGGACACCAGATCATCATTACGATGCAAATCAAGCACATAAGGATTGCCCAGTCTGCTTTCGAGAGACTGATGGAGCATATCGCTGGCATAAGTATAGGGAGCGTTTTCAATTCTCGGCAGGATCGCTTTCTCATGCCAGGCAAGATTAAAATAAAAATATTTGCTGGCAAAGGCTGCTGTTTCATTAAAGCCGACCTTGCCCTGATCTACGGCAAAGCGGTCTACGATGACATGAATGTCTGATGCAAGATTACCGGCCATATAGCGGGTGACGGTATCCCAGTGTCGTTCATAGAAAATCAATACCGTAACAATCTGCACCAGGATCATCGGTGTCAGGATGATCAACAGCATCCGGCCAAACAGTGTTTTCGGCAGTATGGTATTGGCTTTCATCAGGATCCTTCCCCAAAGGATTTATCTGTCTCCAGCACCCATCCCTGTCCGCGTGCAGTAACAAGATAGATCGGCCTGCCTGGATTGGGTTCAAGTTTGCGACGCAATCTAGCAACGGCAACATCAATGCTCCGGCCTTCCATCGTGCCCCCAAGCATAGCTGAAAGTCCCTCCCGAGATAAGACCTTGCCGGCGTTTTCCCCAAAGCAAGAAAGCAGTGCTTTTTCAGATGAGGTCAGATGTCGGCGTTGTCCTCCTGTCATTAGAAGCTGGCGGCCAAGATCAAAATGATGCGGGCCAAAATGGACGATCCTGCTTTCTCCGGATGTGGGAGTATCTGGCGTGGCCTGTCGCCCCAGAATATTTCTTAGCCGCAGGGCAAGCTCAAGCGGCTCAAACGGTTTGGTCATGTAGTCAGCGGCGCCGCTTTCAAGACCGTGCAGACGTTGACCTGGCTCTCCCATCGCGGTAAGCATCAGGCAGGGTGAGGACATGCCCGAAGATTTAAGGTCCCGGACCAGATCAAGGCCGCTTTCCCCGGGCATCATGACATCAACAACCAGCATATCGAAATGCATGCCTTCAAGCCGTATGCGGGCTTCTTCTGCAGAAGCTGCGGTGGTTACAAGAAAGCCCTGTTCTCGTAAAAAACGTCTTAAAAGTTCACGCAGGCGATTGTCATCGTCAATCACCAGAATGTGAGGGTTTTCTATCGAGGTCATGAGATTACTTTCCAGGTGGGAAACTACCCACACGTTCAGGCCGGATTAATGGTTTGGTCTCCTCATCCAACATTTCCCGCATGACATCCAAAAACCTTTCCACCGCGTTAAAACCAGCCGTCTTGTAGGCGCGGGTAAACCGCCTCTTCTGAACATCTGTAAGTTCCTTTTCCAGCTCATAACCTTTGTCTGTTAATGACAGCAGGCGCTGGCGTTTGTCGCTAACCCCCTGTTCCAGCATGACATACCCATCATCGACTAGGCGGTTGAGCACGCGGGCAAGCGATTGCTTGGTGATATTGAGAATCGACAAGAGCTCGCTGACCGTGATCTCGGGGCTGCGACCAACAAAATAGATCACCCGATGATGAGCTCGGCCGAGTCCTCGTTTTTCGAGGATAGCATCGGCTTCGGCGGTGAAATCACGATAGGCGAAAAACAAAAGCTCAATGCTGTAGCGCAATTCATCTTCGCGGAGGAAAAGAGGATTATGATGCGTTTTTATGTCAGTCATGTTGACTTATCTTCGCGCTTTATGTTCAATTTGACAAGAATATAACGCAAGGGATACCCGCATGGTGTTCCTGACTTCCGAAAGGCTGCAACCATGGCAATACTACCTTTTGATGACCGTGATGGCTTGATCTGGTTCAATGGCGAGATGGTCCAATGGCGTGATGCAAAAACGCATGCACTTAACCACGGGCTACATTATGCAAGCTCGGTATTTGAAGGGGAGCGTGCCTATAACGGAGCGATCTTCGAAAGTGAGTGGCATACTCGCCGGTTCAGGGAATCTGCACGCATTCTTGATTTTGCCATTCCATTTACCGATGAGGAAATCATTGTAGCTAAAAAGGCGGTGATGGAGGCGAACAATATCGTTGATGGATATATTCGTCCTGTTGCATGGCGAGGTAGCGAGATGATGGCGGTTTCCGCCCAGCAATCCAAAACACATGTGCTGATCGCAGCCTGGGAATGGCCCAGCTATTTTGATCCCGAAACCAAGATGAAAGGTATCACGCTAGGAATCGCTGACTGGAAACGCCCAAGCCCGGAAACGGCTCCGGTTCATGCCAAGGCAGCAGGCCTTTACATGATCTGTACTCTTTCCAAGCACGGAGCAGAAAAAAAGGGATTCCATGATGCGCTGATGCTGGACTATCGCGGATATGTGGCTGAGGCGACAGGCGCCAACGTCTTTTTCCTGATGGAGGATGGCAAGATACATACACCCGAAGCCGACTGTTTCCTCAATGGAATTACCCGCCAGACTGTCATCAAACTTGCTAAGAATATGGGGTATGATGTCATTGAACGTCATATAAAGCCAGAAGAGCTTAGTCAGGTAGCGGAATGTTTCCTTACCGGGACAGCAGCTGAAGTCACACCTGTTTCCCGTATTGGTGAATATAACTTCAACCCAGGTGCATTCAGCCGAAATATCATGGACGCGTATGCTGCGCTGGTTCGGGGGGAAAGTTGATTTCGGGGAAGGGTGTGAGGTCTTTCTAGCTTTTCCAGCGATCTCGTGCGGCTGTGTCGCTTTCTCTTGCATCCACCCAGGTGGTGCGACCATCACTCTCCTCCGCCTTCCAGAAGGGTGCATCCGTTTTCAGGAAATCCATCATGAAGCGGGCTGCCTCAAAGGCGGCATCCCGGTGTGGAGACGCGCAACCGACAAAGACGATTTGTTCACCTGCCAAGAGACGTCCAACCCGATGGATGATCACCGCACCGCTAAGTGGCCATCGTGATATGGCTTCATCATGGATGCGCGAAAGTTCACTTTCGGTCATGCCAGGATAATGTTCGAGAGTCATGGCAGTAATTTCTCTACCTTTTGCCATGTCTCGAACAAGGCCGGTGAAGGTAACTATGGCGCCGGGAAATCCACCCGGTCCATGTTGACCAAGAATGCGGGTTTCGACGGCGATGTCAAAATCTTCATGCTGGATACGCACCGGCATGTTTCTAGCCTCCAGTTACCGGGGGAAAGAAAGCAATTTCATCTCCGTCAGCAACAGCAGCATCAAGATCGCAATATTCCTGATTGATGGCAACGCGGACAACATCCATATTGCCAAGTGCTGCAGCATGACCCGGGCTCTGCTCACGCAGGTGAGCAATCAGCTCAGCTACGGTTTTGACCCGATCTGGCAGAGTGCGCTCCTCATGAGCGGTGCCTATGTGTTCACGCATCCACGCAAAATACATCAGTTTCATAACGCAGGTTCTCTCAGCGGAATAAAGGGCAGAGGATCTCCTTCCTTAACATCGCCAATATCGGCTGGAATTTCAACCAGGCCGTCAGCGCCGGTCAATGAGGAAAGCACGCCCGCACCGGCACGTCCATGAAGCGTAACAGCCAGAATTCCATCTTCTCGAGGTGCAAGCCGTGCGCGCAGGTATTCAGCGCGACCAGGTTTATGTTTATGTGAAAAGGCTGCTGGAACAGTGATTTTCATCACCGGTTTTATTGTCCCACCTTCAAGTCGTGTCAGCACCGGGGCAACAAGAAGCCTGTAACAAACGAAGGCGGCAACTGGATTGCCAGGCAAGCAGAATACCAGCTTGTTACCAATACGTCCGACTGCCATCGGCCGCCCTGGCTTCATAGCCAGGCGCCAGAAATCAATCAGTCCGCCATTATCTATAATCGCCTGTCTTGCATGATCTTCCTCACCTGCCGAACTGCCGCCTGAAGTGACGAGCACATCGGCATTGGCAAGGAGGTCAGCAAAGGCTCTGGTCAGAATTGTACGATCATCCGGAATAATCCCGCCATCAAGGACACTGAACTGATCTGTTGTCATCAGCGCTTTCAGCATTGGTCTGTTTGAATCGTGGATCATACCTTTCTCAAAACCTTGCTTGCTCCCTGTTTCCTGGACTTCATCTCCCATGGAAAGGACAGCAATCTTGAGTGGTGAAGATACCTCAAGCCGGTCTACACCGACCGCTGCGGCAAGCCCGATTTCTGAAGGTCCAAGTCGGCTTCCTGCCCTTAGTACGGTATCGCCAGCGCGCACATTCTCCCCCATTGGACGGAAATTTGCCCCTTTCCTGATCCCGTGAGGGAGGGTTATCCTCCCGTCTTCTTCGGTGGTGCAATATTCTTCCATTGCCACTGTATCCGGTCCGGCAGGCATAGGGGCGCCCGTGAAGATGCGGTACGCCGACCCTCGGTGAGCCGTGCCCTGATAGGGGTGGCCGGCTTTGATGGATCCGAGCACAGGCAAGGGAAGGTTTTTATCAGCAATGTCATCGGCATAAAAGGCATAGCCATCAACGGCAGCTGTATCTTGCTGCGGAACATTGATAGGTGCGATGACATCTTCTCTCAAAATACGGCCAAGGCATTTTTCAAGCGGACGGATTTCGGTTTCAGTTACTGTCTTAACCTGATCAAGAATGATGTCCAGGGCGTCGTTCAGCGGCTTGTCGTGGCGGCGGCTATCATCCATCAGTCAAAGCCTTTGATGAGTGTGTCGGCTATGGTGGCTGCGTCATTAAGATCGAGCACCGGAAGGGGACAGTCTGGAAGGGGTGTGTCGGCGGCGACGGCAAAAATACCCGGCCTTTCGGGGTAAAGAAAAGCATTGCCTGTCTCAGCCCGCCAGACTTCGATTTTAGGGAAATCGGTATCCTTGAAACCTTCAACAAGAACGATGTCGGTGGGCATAAGTTCACCCAGCAGGGTATTGAGGTCGGCTTCATCCCTGTCAGGTGTTTCGATGAAATGTACCCGGCGCAGGGAGGAGGAGATAAGCATCTGTGTTGCCCCAGCTTTGCGGTGACGCCAGCTGTCCTTGCCTGGTGTGTCGGGGTCGAAGGCATGATGCGCATGCTTGATACTTGCAACGCTATACCCACGCTGGGTCAGGATACGGATCAATTTTTCTGCAAGAGTTGTCTTTCCGGAGCCTGAAAATCCGGCAAGGCCGAACACCATGCTATGTCTGGACGCATTAGGCAGAGGCGTCATGGCTGATTGCCTTCCTGAAATAATCCCACCCCGTCATCATTGTCAGGATAGATGCAGTCCACATCAGTCCGACTGTAATATTGGCAATATACCATTCTGTGGGTGTCAGAGGTGAGCCGATGGCAAAACCTATTGCAATGAGCTGCAGGGTTGTTTTGATTTTTGCCAGGGGAGTGACGTGGATCACCACCTGTTTTCCGGCCATGAACTCCCGCAGGCCAGAGATGAAAACTTCACGAAAAAGTATCAACAACGCTGGCAGAAACATCAACCATCCCCAGTTGTCGCTCACCGCTAGAGCCAGGAGGCAACCGGCAACGAGTAGTTTATCGGCAATGGGATCAAGCATGCGACCAAGATTGGAGACCGCATCAAACTGTCTAGCCAGCATGCCATCAAGCCAGTCTGTTATTGCTGCAATGGTGAAAAGAACAAGGCCGAAAAATCGCAGATCTTCATCTCCGGCCGCAATGAGCAGTGGAATGCTTGCGCTGGAGGTGATCCGGAAGATGGTGATTGTGTTGGGCAGTTTCCTGATCATGTCCGTTTCCTAAAAATCTACGCACACTCTAGCGACTGGCGAGAGTTGTGACCAGTCTTATCAGGCATCAGGATGAATTGCTGTTGTCATGAAACCAGCCATAGATCGTCTCAGCCACATGCCGGCTGATGCCGTCTACCTGCATCAGGTCAGGTATGCCTGCCCGCGCTACGGACCGAGCAGAACCGAAATGAGACAAAAGAGCTTTTTTGCGTCTTGCGCCGATACCCGGTATTTGGTCAAGTGGGGAGCTTACGGCAGATTTCTGCCTTCTCGCCCGATGGGCACCAATCGCAAAGCGGTGCGCTTCATCTCTTAGCCGCTGGAGAAAATGCAGCACTGGCGTATTAAGAGGCAAGGAGAAACGATCTTTTCCTGGCTGGTGGAACTCCTCACGCCCGGCGTTGCGATCTGGTCCCTTGGAAATGGCGACAACGGGAACATCCGTAATGCCGAGATCATCCATCACCTCAAGTGCTGATGAAAGTTGCCCTTTACCACCATCCAGTAGAACCAGATCAGGCCAGATACCGGTCTTGCGATCAGGGTCTTCACGCATTGCACGGCGGAACCGGCGATGTAGCATTTGGCGCATCATGGCAAAGTCGTCGCCACCAAATGCGGGAGTGGTTTCATCTCGGACGATATTGAATTTGCGATAGCTGTTCTTCATGAAACCATCGGGTCCGGCTACAATCATCCCGCCTACAGCATTGCTACCCTGGATGTGGGAGTTGTCGTAAACTTCAATGCGTTCCGGCGTGTCTTCAAGATCAAAAAGGTCACGCACCTCTTCAAGCATGGCTCGCTGATTCTTGGACTGGGCCATCTCTCGCGTAAGGGCTTCGTGAGCGTTGCGTTCCGCCATCTGCATGAGATTGCGGCGATGCCCCCGTGCCGGTACGCTGATCTGTATCTTTCGATCTGCCCGGCTTGATAGTGCTTTGGCGATAAGAGGTGCTTGTTCCGGCAGAAGGTTGACCAGAATTTCTGGTGGTGCTGGCTTGTCATCATAGAACTGACCTAGAAAGGCAGCAAGGACGTGGGGGCTTCCATCTTCAGCCTCATGGCGGGGAAAATAGGATTTAGTGCCGTAGTTCGACCCATTGCGCATGAAGAAAACTTGAACGCAGGATCGTCCGCTTTCCTGATGGATGGCGATGATATCAGCGTTCAGCTCGCTGGGTAGATTTATATCTTGATGCGCTTGTATTGTAGTGAGGGCACGGATACGGTTCCGCCACAAGGCTGCTGTCTCAAATTCGAGCTCGGCTGAGGCGGCGTGCATTCGTTCGGCAAATTCCCGTTGCACTTCTCGGGACTCGCCACTCAGAAACCTGGCTGCCAGTTTTACTTGTTCGGCATAATCTTCCGGGCTGATGCGCCCAACACAAGGTGCTGTGCAGCGCTTGATCTGATATTGCAGGCAAGGTCGACTACGGGCAGAGAAAATTGAATCGGAACAGGTGCGGAGCATGAAAGCACGTGTAAGCTCGGTGATGGTTCGATTCACCGCACTAGCGGAAGCAAAAGGGCCAAACCATTCCGCCTTCCGTTTACGTGGCCCACGATGCTTGGCCAACTGGGGCCAGTCATGGTCTCCGGTGATCATGATATAGGGGAAACTTTTATCGTCCCGTAACAGAATGTTATATCGAGGTCTTAGTGTCTTGATCAGGTTGGATTCAAGAAGCAGAGCTTCAACCTCAGTTCGTGTGGTCACGATCTCCATCGATATCGTCTCCGCGACCATCCGGGTAAGCCGATTGCTGAGAGCATTGGTTCGGGTGTAACTCATCACCCGTTTGTCAAGAGCCTTTGCCTTGCCGACATAGAGGGCGTTGCCTTCGCCATCCAGCATGCGGTAGACACCAGGCTGACCTGACAGTTTGCGGGCCGTATCACGAATAATTTTCAACCCGCGCTGAAGATCTGTTGTTGGTGATGCGGTTATATTTTCGATTTTTTCTGCCATATCATTACTTTACCTCAACATCAGCGGTTTGCCAGCGAGAAGCTGTAATGAAGTGTGAGAATCGGGCGGCCAAGGTGCCGTTTGGTTAATCCACGAAGCCTGTGGAAAACCATGTGGAAAAGGGGAGTGAAGAGGGCAAGGAATCGCAGGAAACCGCCAAAAAGTCGTATTTGCTTAAAATTTAGGCAAATACAAAATATATCAATTAAAACAGTATGATAATTGATTGCAATAGGAAAAATAACAATTTTTATTCATGGTTTTATCGGCAAGGTTACGTAATTGTGGCAATCGTCTTTTTCTGTGCATAATTTCACCCCACTTACTTCAAGTTCTATTAATTAGCACTACCTAATTATACCTTAAGATAGGGGGCTGTATTCTAAGGAATAACCATCGTCTTAAGCAGGGCGCCGCTGTTGGCGGCGTTGTTTTTCCTGCCGCTTGAAGGCGATGGATGCGCTGCTTCCCATTTCCAGTTCGGATGCTTCCAGTCGGCGGATTTCATCTCGGATTCGGGCAGCTTCCTCAAATTCGAGGTTGGCGGCGGCATTATGCATGGCCTGCTCCAGATCAGCGATTGTCTGCCGAATATCTTTGCCGACCATATGGCTTCCCTTGCCATCAGCATCAACCTCAACCCGGTCGCCTCTCTCATAGACGCTGTCGAGAATATCAGCGATCTGCTTGCTGACGGTTTCCGGGGTGATACCGTGCTTGGCGTTATATTCCTTCTGCTTGGCGCGACGTCTGTTGGTTTCGCTGATCGCATAATCCAGGCTGTCGGTGATGGTGTCCGCATAAAGCAGAACTCTTCCGTTAACATTCCGGGCGGCACGGCCAATAGTCTGAACCAGTGAAGTTCGTGAGCGAAGATATCCTTCTTTATCCGCATCAAGTATGGCAACCAATGCACATTCCGGAATATCGAGTCCTTCGCGAAGAAGATTGATTCCGATCAGCACATCAAAGACCCCAAGCCGCAGATCCCGAATAATTTCAATTCGTTCAAGGGTTTCAATATCTGAATGAAGATACCGCACTCGCACCCCGGCCTCATGCATATACTCCGTCAGGTCTTCAGCCATTTTCTTTGTCAATGTCGTGATCAACACGCGTGATCCGGCTGCGGCGGCTTCAAGGCATTCGGCTATCACATCGTCAACCTGGTTTTCTGTTGGCCGGACAATGCATTCCGGGTCTATCAGACCTGTCGGACGCACCACCTGTTCGGCGAAAACTCCACCTGTACGTTCCAGTTCCCATGACCCCGGTGTTGCAGAAATGAAGATAGTTTGCGGCCGGAAGGCTTCCCATTCCTCAAATTTAAGCGGCCTGTTATCCATGCAGGATGGTAGCCGGAAACCATGTTCTGAAAGCGTGCTTTTCCGTGCTCTGTCGCCTTTGAACATAGCGCCGATTTGCGGCACGGTCACATGGCTTTCATCAACAAAAAGTAGCGCATCCTCTGGCAGGTATTCAAAGAGCGTCGGTGGTGGCTCCCCCGGCCCACGTCCGGAAAGATACCGAGAATAGTTTTCAATCCCATTGCAGACACCGGTGGCCTCAATCATCTCAAGATCGAATGTGGTGCGTTGCTCAAGTCGTTGGGCCTCGAGCAACCGGCCCGCGCCTTCAAGTTCAGTCAGGCGTTCTTTCAACTCTAGTCGGATAAGTTTACTGGCCTGCTGAAGCGTCGGTTTGGGTGTGACGTAATGCGAATTGGCAAAGATTCGCACGCTTTCGAGTTCACCTGTCCGATGACCTGTTAACGGGTCAAAGCCAGTGATGGTTTCAATTTCATCACCAAAAAGAGAAATGCGCCAGGCGCTATCTTCGAGGTGCGCTGGAAAAATTTCAACTACATCGCCACGTACACGGAAACATCCACGCTGAAATCCGGCATCATTGCGGGTGTATTGTAAGTCAGTAAGCTGCCTGAGAAGTGCCTGCCGTTCGATCGTCTCCCCTTTCTTTAGCCGAATCACCATGCTTGAATAGGTCTCAACCGAGCCGATGCCATAGATGCAGGATACCGAAGCAACAATGATCACATCCCGGCGTTCAAGCAGGGCCCGGGTTGCGCTGTGCCGCATCCGGTCAATCTGCTCATTGATGGTGGCTTCTTTTTCGATATAGGTATCAGACCTTGGTACATACGCTTCAGGCTGGTAGTAATCGTAGTAGGAGACGAAGTATTCCACGGCATTTTCAGGAAAAAGCGATCTCATCTCTCCATAAAGCTGGGCTGCCAGGGTTTTATTTGGCGCCAAGATGAGGGAGGGCCTGTTCATCGTGGCGATGACATGAGCCATGGTGAAGGTCTTGCCCGATCCCGTTACACCTAACAGGACCTGATCACGCTCCTGTTGCATGAGCCCTTCGGTAAGCTCCTTGATGGCGTTGGGTTGATCACCCGATGGGTGAAATTCGCTATGCAGCTTGAAGGGGATCACCTCTTCAGCGTCACTGGCGAAGAGCGGCTTCATCGGATCGGCAAGGGATGATGCGGTTTCCATGGTGTTAATATAAGCCCCGTGGTTTGATCACGGTAGAGGGCTGAGCTGGAATAATGCAATTTTTTCTTGCGTCCGTCCACCGCATGATCTTATGAAAGGTATAAATTTCGCCCAACCCTAAAGGAAAAAACCATGGCGCTGATTGCTGACCGCCTTTCTGTTATCAAGCCTTCTCCCACAATTGCTGTATCCACCAAGGCCGCAGAACTAAAGGCTGCCGGACGTGATGTTATTGGCCTTGGAGCAGGTGAGCCCGATTTCGATACCCCGGAGCATGTCAAGGAAGCTGCCCGAAAGGCGATTGCCGATGGCAAGACCAAATACACGGCTGTCGATGGTATCCCTGAACTGAAGGAAGCAATTGTTGCCAAGTTCAAGCGTGAAAACAATATCACCTGCACGGCGGCTGAGGTTTCCGTGGGCACAGGTGGAAAACAGGTGCTTTATAATGCCTTGATGGTGACGCTTAACCCTGAAGACGAAGTTATTATTCCGGCGCCGTATTGGGTTTCATATCCGGATATGGTTTTGCTTGCCGGTGGTTTGCCTGTGATGGTGGCCTGTCCGGCTTCTGCCAGTTTCAAGCTTACTCCAGATCAACTGGAAGCGGCAATTACCCCGAAAACGAAATGGGTTATCCTGAACAGCCCATCCAACCCATCCGGTGCAGGATATTCGGCAGAAGAATTGAAAGCGCTGGCTGATGTCTTGCGGCGCCATGAGCATGTGCATGTCCTGACGGATGATATGTATGAGCATCTCGTCTATAATGGGTTCGTATTCACAACAATGGCCGAAGTTGCACCAGACTTGCAGGACAGAACTCTTACGCTGAATGGAGTTTCCAAAGCTTACTGCATGACGGGATGGCGCATCGGATACGCGACAGGCCCACAGGCTCTCATCAAGGCCATGGCGAAATTACAGTCCCAGTCGACCTCAAGTCCGAATTCGATTGCCCAGTATGCCGCAGTGGCCGCGCTCAACGGACCTTTGGATTTCATGTCTGACAACCTCAAGGCTTTTGATAGCCGACGTCAACTGGTGGTGGACGCACTCAACAATATTGAGGGGATCTCCTGCCCTGACCCGGATGGTGCATTCTATGTCTTTCCGTCGATTGAAGGGCTGATCGGCCGCAAGCGCCCTGATGGTAATGCCATCACCAATGACAGCGATCTCGTCACCTGGCTTCTTGAGGACGGGGGCGTTGCTGCGGTGCAAGGTGTGGCTTTCGGACTTGAGCCGCATTTCCGCATTTCCTACGCTACCAGTACAGCGGCACTGGAAGATGCCTGCGGACGGATCAAAACATCGGTGGAGAAGCTGATCTGATCACGAAAATGTGATTAGAAGGGTTCTCATTTACCACATTCTGCCCATATTTAGGCATTACCCATCTCTGTACTAAAACAATTCCGGAGATAAGATGATGCTGATCAAGCCCTATCGACCCTGGTCGCTTAGCGAAAACGACATTACCCCGGAAGATTTCTATCTGAATCGGCGATCATTGCTGGCTGGTATGGGGTTGGGTGCTGGAGTTGTGTTGGGTGCTGGAGTCATACCCCAAACAGCCCTAGCTGCAATTTCCGGTTTTCCAGCATCACGCAATCCTGACTTCACCCTGGACCGACCATTAACGGATGAGGAAGAAGCCACGACCTATACGAATTTCTATGAATTCGGGTCATCAAAGAATATCTGGCGCAAAGCACAGAAACTTGAAACCGATCCTTGGGCAGTCACCATAGATGGGATGGTGGAAGAAACCATCACTATTGATGCTACTGATCTGGTGGAAAAGCTTGGTGGGCAGGAAGAGAGATTATACCGCCACCGCTGTGTTGAAGCATGGGCCATGGCCGTTCCATGGACAGGTATTCCACTTGAACGTCTGGTAAGATTTGCCCGGCCGGATGCAGGGGCAAAATACCTCCGATTTGAGACGTTCAAAGACACATCCATCGCACCTGGACAACGGCAAAGCTGGTATCCTTGGCCATATGTTGAGGGAATCACCTTGGCTGAGGCAACAAACCCTCTCACTTTTCTGGCAACAGGCCTCTATGGCAAGGCCATGCCAAAGCAGAACGGTGCGCCAATCCGTCTCGTACTGCCATGGAAATATGGGTTCAAGTCGATCAAGTCGATCCGCCGAATCACTTTCACGGATAAGCAACCGGTGAGTTTCTGGCAGGACCTTCAGGCTAGTGAATATGGTTTCTGGGCCAATGTTAATCCTGAATACAATCACCCGCGCTGGTCCCAGAAAACTGAACGCATGCTTGGGACAAACGAGCGACGTGATACCCTGAAATATAATGGCTATGGTGCATGGGTCGAATCCCTCTATGCGGCCATGCCTCAAGATCGGACATTATTCTTCTAGACTGGGGGAATTCTTTGTTCTGATTGCATTACCTGCCGCGCAGGAGTGCCGCAACCCTCGCGGTTTCGTCAAGAATTCGCCCGTTGTTTTCGGTGAATTCACCTTCAAGCAGTTGTTCTAGAGGGGACGTGTAGCCACTGGTCTGCATAATCTTGTGAAACTTGGAAATACGGCCAGTTTCCTCCCTGAAAGCATAGGTATAGACAGATTTTCCTGTAAGGCAGGCTTCAGAAGTCATGTTAACCGAATCACTGGTAACGATAACAGCATCAGCCAGATCAAGAATACCGGGATAGGGGTTGGGGTCTTCTCCATTCCATATATATATCGGGATATCTGCAGGTATACTGCCAGCCCCTTGCTTGATGGCATCTCCGGCATCATCCTGGCTACGTCGTGAAAGCACAAAGGCAAGGCTTCCCCCTCTTTTACACGCAACCAATGCCATGAATTTGCCCAGGTCATAGTAGTCCGGCCTTCTCACGCGATAGCGGTGGTTGCTACCTCCGGTCATGACAACAAAAATCGGCTTTGGCAGAGATGCGATATCTGAAGAAAGAGTTGTCCCGGCTTCCTTGATCACTTCTGGTGTCAGGGCATTAAGTGAACCGGTAGTGATGATAACATTTTTACTGCGGATACGATCATGCGAAGGAACAATCAGGTAATCGAACTTCGTGGCAGGCAAGCGGGGGTCCTGTATATGGATGGATTGCGTTCGTCCTTTTGCATTGCGACGTATCAGTATCGAAAGTCCTGCCATGCGATGGCCGGTTGTTATCACAAGATCAGGCCATCCATCTCGTGCTGCAAAAAGAAGATCATCAGGCATTGGCCAGCGCGGAAGAAGGGCAAGGCGTGGCAGTCGCCTGAGCAGCCAAGGGAGAGTTATTCGGATGTACTTCATTTCCAGCCCCATCGCTTTGGCGAGGCCAATAGACTGGACTTCCATCCCTTTTGTTCCGTCGCTGACTACCCAGCAGGTTCGGGCTTGTGCCAGGTTCCGGGTTGTGGATAAAGCGGGTGCCATGGAATAAAAATATATCCTGAATTGAAATATTGTAATAAACTTTCGTCTATATGATCATCTTATATATACCTATGTACCAAAATGCATGCCAGCGCATGATGGAAAGGATTTGACCTGAAGACCATGGCCACCCGTGTAAAGCTTGATGAAGTTGATCGTCGTATTCTTAAGGACCTTCAGGAAAACGGCCGAATGACCAATGTCGATCTGGCCAAACGGATCGGGATTTCGGCTCCACCATGCCTGCGGCGTGTTCGGGCGCTTGAAGATGCTGAAATCATCCGGGGATATCATGCTGATATTCAGCCAGAAGCACTTGGATATTCCGTTATTGTCTTTGCCTTTGTAGGACTTCTGTCTCAAGCGGAAACTGACCTGCAGGCTTTTGAGAAACTGGTGGCTGAATGGCCTGAGGTTCGGGAATGCCATATGCTTGTAGGGGAGACAGATTTTCTGCTTAAGATCGTTGCGCATGACTGGGATGACTTTCAGCGGTTTCTTACCAGTAAACTGACTCCAGCCAAGAATGTGAGTCATGTGAAAACAGCCCTGGCCATACGTTCAACCAAGGATGAACCTGGCGTTCCTATTTCTATAGGCAAGGAATAGTTCGCCAAGCCAGTTTTCCAGTGTCAGGACTTGAGAACAGAGATCTTTACCACTTCATAGGATTTGATGCCGCCGGGGGTGCGAACTTCAGCACTGTCCCCTATACGTTTGCCAATCAATCCTTTGGCAATGGGTGAAGAGGTCGAGATAAGCCCTTTGGACAAATCCGCTTCATAGGGACCAACAATGGAATAGGTGCTTTCCTGATCGGTTTCCTCATCAGCAACTACCACACGAGTGCCAAAAGTCACGGTCTCACCTGAGAGTTTGGAAGGATCAATCACTTCAGCCCGGCTGATCACGTCTTCAAGCTCGGCCACACGACCTTCTATGAAGGACTGGCGGTCTCGGGCGGCGTGATATTCAGCATTCTCGGAAAGATCACCATGTTCCCGAGCTTCGGCAATCGCCTTGATAACCTGAGGGCGATCTTCGCTTTTAAGTTTTGACAACTCAGCCTTGATAACTTCAAGGCCTGAATGCGTAAAGGGAATCTTTTCCATCGTTCTAACTCTTCGTTTACTCGAAGAAGATGTTAACCGTAGAAACTTGGGAGAATCTAGTGTTTTTTGTTTGAGGAAAGATAGTTCTGTATTGAGCGAACAGCAAGTTTACCGCTTTGCATGGTCCGGATCGCGATCACCGATGCCCTGGCTTCCGGTACCGTCGTGTAATAGGGGATGGAATTGCTCAAGGCTGTCTGGCGAAGGGAAAAGCTGTCGCGTATAGCCGCCGCGCCATGGGCAGTGTTAAAGACAAGATCAATCTTTCCATCTACCATATAGTCCACCGCATGAGGGCGGCCCTGCATGACTTTATTCACGGTTTCGGTCTCAATGCCGGCGGCATTGAGTGCCTGAGCAGTTCCGGAAGTTGCGATCAGATTGAAACCAATTTTCTTCAAATCGCGACAGATCGAAATCATTGCAGGTTTGTCTTCGTCCTTTACGGAAATAAAGACATTACCTTCAAGCGGAAGATTCACATTTGCCCCAAGCTGACTTTTGGTAAAGGCATGGGCGAAATCTGGCCCTATACCCATAACCTCACCGGTGGATTTCATTTCCGGGCCCAGGAAGATATCAACGCCCGGGAACCGCGAGAAGGGGAACACAGCTTCCTTGACCGCGACATGGTTCAGTTTCTGTTCCTGCAGGTTGAGATCGGCAATTTTCTCCCCGGCCATGATTCGTGCGGCCACCTTGGCAAGTGGAATTCCTGTTGCCTTTGCCACAAAAGGGACTGTTCTTGATCCACGGGGATTAACTTCGAGAAGAAAAACTTCATCATCCTTGATTGCGTATTGTACATTCATCAAGCCAATCACACCGAGAGCTTTAGCCAGTTCCTTTGTCTGCGAACGTATTTCCGAGATCACATTCTGGGATAAATTCTGAGGGGGGAGTGAACAGGCGCTATCCCCGGAATGAATGCCTGCCTCTTCGATATGCTCCATGATGCCGCCGATGAATACATCACTCCCATCTGCAAGCGCATCCACATCCACTTCGGTTGCATGACTAAGAAAGCCATCGATAAGTACAGGGTTTTCACCGGAAACTACGACCGCCTCTTTCATGTAACGTTCAAGATCCGACATTGCATGAACAACTTCCATGGCCCTTCCGCCCAGAACGTAGGATGGCCTGATAACCACAGGCAAACCGACGTCTTCAACAATGGCTCGAGCCTCTTCCGGGGAATGGGCGATGCCGTTCCGTGGTTGCTTCAGCGACAGTTTATGGATGAGTTGCTGGAAACGTTCCCGGTCTTCTGCAAGATCGATAGCATCCGGGCTGGTGCCAAGTATCGGAATTTCCGCCGCTTCAAGAGCCGCAGAAATTTTTAGTGGGGTCTGGCCACCAAGTTGAACGATAACCCCTTTTACCGTGCCGTTTTTCATTTCAGCATTGATTACTTCAATCACGTCTTCGGCGGTCAGGGGTTCAAAATAAAGCCGGTCAGAAGTATCATAATCAGTGGAAACGGTTTCCGGATTGCAATTGATCATAATCGTTTCATAGCCCGCATCCCTGAGGGCGTAGGCGGCATGAACACAGCAATAATCAAATTCGATTCCCTGTCCGATCCGGTTAGGGCCTCCACCAAGAATTACAACCTTCTCACGGCTTGAGGGACGGGACTCACAGGTCCGGCCAGAAGTGGCTTCATAGGTGGAGTACATGTAGGCAGTTTCGGAGGCAAATTCCGCCGCGCAGGTATCAATCCTCTTATAGACAGGATGGATGCCGGCAGTGTTGCGCTGGGTGCGAATCTCACTTTCCGAAAGGCCGGTCAATTCGGCGAGGCGGGCATCGCTGAAGCCCTTGGATTTCAGTAGCCTAAGCGTGGCCGGATCATCCGGCAGGCCCTGATCCTGTAAGTTTTGTTCCAGTTCAACAAGTTCGGCAATCTGATCCAGAAACCAGCGATCCCAATGCGTCCAGGCGGCAACATCATCAACAGTGTATCCTTTGGCCAGCACAGCCACGATCCGCCGCAAGCGGTCAGGAACCTGCTCACCCAGCCAGCCAGCAATCGCATCATTCAAATTCGCCCCATCATCAAGCGCTGGCAAGGATACCGGGTTAAGCCCGGTCAAACCTGTTTCAAGAGATCTCAGTGCTTTCTGAAAGGATTCCTGAAATGACCTGCCGACGGCCATGGTTTCGCCAACGGATTTCATCGACGTGCTTAGCCGCGTTTCCGCGCCAGGGAACTTTTCAAAGGTAAAGCGCGGAATCTTGGTTACAACATAATCGATGGTTGGCTCAAAACTAGCTGGCGTTGCGCCATTGGTGATGTCGTTATCAAGTTCATCCAGCGTATAACCCACCGCCAGTTTTGCTGCAACCTTGGCAATGGGGAAACCGGTCGCCTTTGACGCAAGGGCAGAAGAGCGGCTCACCCGAGGGTTCATTTCAATGACCAACTGTCGGCCAGTTCTGGGGCAGACCGCAAATTGGACGTTTGATCCACCCGTATCAACACCGATTTCCCGCAGGACGGCAATCGATGCCTGGCGCATTTCCTGATATTCTTTATCGGTCAAGGTCAGGGCTGGCGCGACGGTCATGCTGTCGCCGGTATGAACACCCATCGGGTCAATGTTTTCAATCGAGCAGATTATGATGCAATTATCCGCTCTGTCACGGACCACTTCCATCTCATATTCTTTCCATCCCAGCACCGATTCTTCAATCAGCACTTCATGGACTGGAGAAAGACGGAGGCCACCGGTAACGATATCCTCGAACTCTTTTGTATTATAGGCGATGCCGCCACCTTCACCGCCAAGGGTGAAAGATGGCCTGATAATGGCCGGAAGGCCAACATATTCAAGAGCCTCAAGAGCAGTTTCGAAGGTGTTGACCAAACGTGAACGTGGACTTTCAAGGCCGATCTTGTCCATGGCTGATCGGAACAGTTGGCGATCTTCTGCTTTTTCAATTGCGGCAATGCTGGCGCCTATCAACTCAACCCCAAGTTTCTCCAGCGTGCCGTCCTTGGCAAGGGCGAGAGCCGTATTCAGCGCTGTTTGCCCACCCATGGTTGGCAATAATACATCAGGCTTTTCTTGTTCGATAATTCTGGCAACAGTATCAGGGGTGATGGGTTCAATATAAGTTGCATCTGCCATACCCGGATCGGTCATGATTGTCGCCGGGTTGGAATTTACCAGAATGACACGATACCCTTCTTCGCGTAGAGCCTTGCATGCTTGGGCTCCTGAATAATCAAACTCACAGGCCTGGCCGATGATAATTGGTCCGGCGCCAATGATCATGATAGAGGAAATATCATCACGACGCGGCATGGGCTATCCTTTTGACCATATCGGTAAAGCGGCGAAAGAGATACCGGGAATCGTGTGGACCCGGAGAGGATTCCGGATGATATTGCACCGAAAAAACCGGAAGTTCTCTATGGCGAAGACCTTCAATACTGCCGTCAAAAAGCGAAATATGCGTCACTTCGAGGTGAGATGGCAGGCTTCCGGGGTCAACAGCAAACCCGTGGTTCTGGCTTGTGATCTCAATTCGCCCGGTGCTGAGATCTTTTACCGGGTGGTTGGCGCCGCGATGGCCTCTTTCCATCTTGAACGTTGAAGCTCCAAAGGCTTCAGCAATCAACTGATGGCCAATACATATGCCAAATATGGGTAGGCCAGCGGCCGCCAATTGATGAATTTCTTCGGCAGCGTAAGTAGCAGTAGCGGCGGGGTCACCAGGGCCGTTTGAAAGAAATATACCATCAGGCTCAAGGGCAATGATGTCTTCTGCCCGTGTTGTGGCCGGCACGACTTCTATCGAACAGCCTTCTTCCTTAAGGCAGCGCAGGATGTTGTGTTTGCAGCCATAATCAAGAGCAATGATCTTCAGAGAGGTATCGCTTTCTTTCCGGTAAGTATCGGTGGATTTGTCCCACAGACTCTCACCCCAGCTTTCGTGCGATTCCCGAGTAACGCTGCGGGCCAGGTCCATTCCCTTCAAGCCAGGCCAGGAGCGTGCCATTTTCAAGAGTGCATCACGATCAAAACTCCCGCTGAAGTTCACGGCAATAACCCCGTTTGGTGCGCCTTTATCGCGAATTCTATGGGTAAGGGCACGAGTATCAATACCGCTGATCCCCGGTAGCCCGTTTTCAAGAAGCCAGTCAGAAAGTGATGAATCGGCCCGATAATTTGACGGATTACTGGGATGTTCGCGGGTGATCATGCCGAGCGCAGCAGGTATTTCAGTTTCAACATCAATGCTGTTGGTGCCTACATTGCCAATATGCGGAAAGGTAAAGTTGATGATCTGTCCAGCATAGGATGGATCCGTCATGATTTCCTGATATCCGGTCATTGAAGTGTTGAAACACACCTCGCCCACATGGATAGTTTCGGCACCATATCCGGCACCTTCGAAAATCGTTCCGTCTTCAAGAATCAATAATGCTGTCGGGGTGTTAATGGGTTTGGATAGTCTGTCGAGTGCCGTTTGTGCCATTCGTATCCTACTGCTTCCGCTTATCGTGAAGCCCCGAAACTTGGGGTCTTTCTACGCGTATCCTCATAGTGGCGTCAAGACCGTCTGGTTGTAAATTTTCAAAAAGATCACATATACCTTGAAGGCCTGTAATGGCTGGTCTAGAAAAGAGCCCTCAATTGAGGTGATGATCGTATCGGAGCCAAATATGCGAGACCAGTTGAAAACCGCAATGAAAGATGCGCTCAAAGAGGGCGATACCAAAAGGCTTGGTACCATAAGGCTGATTACCGCTGCATTGAAGGATCGTGACATTGCTGCACGGTCCAAGGGCCAAACAGACGGCATCAGTGATGAAGATATCCTCTCCATGCTTCAAACCATGATCAAGCAACGGAAGGAATCCGCAAAGATGTACCGAGAAGGTGGTCGCGAAGAGCTTGCTGCCGCTGAAGATGCAGAAATAAACGTTATCCGCAGCTTTATGCCCGAGCAGATGGATGATGATGCGGTATCTAAGGCTATACGGTCCGCTATTGAGGAAACCGGAGCCGAATCGATCAAAGATATGGGAAAGGTGATGGGCTTTCTTAAGCAGAATTACGCCGGGCAGATGGATTTTGCTGCCGCCAGCACCATAATCAAATCCACGCTCATGGGCGAATAGTCCAAAATTTATTTTTGCATGTTTGCTGTTCTCTCGCCCAAGAGAAGACTTCGTGCCATAATTGGATTTTCTGTGCGGACGCATCAAATGGTCTAATACCTGTGCGAGCGATAAGAAAGTAATGCCATGGCACTGCCACAACATTTCATGGATGAGCTTCGTCGCAGAACAACGATTTCTTCCGTCGTAGGCCGTCATGTCAAGCTGAACCGCCGTGGAAATAGGCTTATCGGGCTATGCCCTTTCCATAACGAGAAGACACCATCCTTTCATGTTCGCGATGATGAAGGTTTTTATCACTGCTTCGGTTGTGGGGTGAGCGGTGATGCCATCTCTTTTTTACGGGAAAAAGAAGGACTTGGGTTCATGGAGGCTGTCCGTACTCTCGCGGATATGGCCGGACTTGCGGTGCCGCAATCAACGCCCGAGGAAGCGGCGAATACGGAAAAGCGTACCAGCCAGATGGTTATCCTTGATGAGACGGCTCGCCAGTATCAGTCAGCCCTTGCCGAAGAAGGCAATCCAGCCAAGGCTTATCTTGAAAGACGTGGCATTGGAGAGGAAATGATCCGCGAATTTAGGTTGGGTTATGCAAAGCCGCGTGGACTTACGGACGCTATGGCAAGATTTGGTCACAGCCCTGAAGCAATGATCGAAGCAGGGGTTGCGCGTCGATCTGAGCGGGATCAGCGTATTTATGACTATTTCAGGAACAGGGTCATGTTCCCGATATGCGATATGAGGGGGCGGGTCATTGCCTTCGGGGCACGTGCCTTGAGTGATGATCAGCAACCTAAATATCTCAATTCCGGGGAAAGCCAGCTTTTTCATAAAAAGGCGGTGCTCTATGGTGCGCATCTGGCCCGGGTTGCAGCGCGAAAAAACCTCCCGCTTGTTGTCTGCGAGGGCTATATGGATGTTATCGCCATTCATCAGGCGGGAGTAGCCGCGGCGGTTGCTCCCCTTGGCACGGCGCTCACCGAAGACCAAATCAAACTTCTCTGGCGCATGGATGAACAGCCGCAACTATGTTTTGACGGGGATAACGCCGGGCGAGGCGCTGCTCTTAAGGCCCTGATTCGCGCGCTTCCCCTGCTTGAGCCTGGCAAGAGTTTTCGCCTGATATTGTTACCGCCCGGCCGCGATCCGGATGACATTCTTCGCGAGGAGGGTATCAATGCTTTCAAGGGCTTGATTGCCGGATCCATTTCCTTTCTGGATGGGCTCTGGAATGGCCTGCTTGAAGGGCGGAAGGTTGATGACCCAGCATCTCGCGCTGCCTTCTGGCAGGATATCCGCCAGCATATTCGCCAAATCGGTAATGGGCAAATGCGTGCATCCATGGGAGATGAGGTTGAACGCCGCATTGCAGAGATGCGACAGGAAAGTCGGGGAAACGCTATATTTTCAGGGTATCGCGCCATGCGTTCTTCTAAGCGTCCCACGCTTCAGTCAGATCCCAGAGCTCGCGTAATCTTGAGCCTTCTGGTCGAACATCCCGTTCTAGTGCAGGATTTCTACGAGCAGATCAGCATGTTAAAATTTGATGACGAAATGATGGAAAAACTTCGTCAAACTGTTATAAATGCTATAATAATGAATTCTACCCTTGACGAAAATGTCCTTCGTCAGCATTTAAGTGAATATGGATTTGAACATATCAGAGGGAATACCTTGCTTGATGGAATAAAAGCGCGCGTTCGATTTGATCCATCAGCAATAAGCCTCGATGAGGCCCGCGCAAGATTATCTGAAGTGATAAAGCTGGAAGTTCGGAAAGTGCAATCTGGCAAATCGCACGCTGATTTGCGAAAACCAAGCTGATGTGAGACGAGTTAAAGATGGCTCAAAAAGCACAAAAAAAACTAGACGACACTAGTAAGACATCCGATGCAGCCAACGACAGTGGTGCATCTGATGGTGTAATGGTTGATGGCAACACCGAAGCCATGCAGGCGCTTATGGCGGTTGGCAAGGAACGTGGTTACATCACTCATGACGAGCTCAACAAAGCTCTTCCTCAAGGTGAGTTGACTTCAGAGCAGATTGAAGACTTTATGTCTGAACTAAATTCGATCGGTGTCAATATTGTTGATAGTGCGGAAAGCGATGATGGGGCCGACGACGAAGAAACGGAGAAAAGTTCAGGCAACCTCAGTGATGATGCCCGGGGGTCTGATGATCCGGTGCGAATGTATTTGCGTGAGATGGGCAGTGTCGAATTGCTCACACGCGAAGGCGAGATTGCCATTGCCAAGCGAATCGAAGCTGGGCGAGAACTGCTCATGGGCGGGATTTGCGAATCACCCCTGACTATCCGTGCTTTACTACAATGGCGCGACATGATCGATACAGGAGAAGTGCTACTTCGTGACTTGATCGATCTTGATGCGACCTTCGCGCTTTCCAACCGAGCTGAAAATGCTGACCTTGATGGTGAACTACCTGAAAACATGGGCAGTGGTGATGTCATCGAAAGCGGCTCTCATGATATCGACGATGAAGACGACGACGAAGATGATGATGATACAGACACTGACGATGATGGTGATGAAGAAAACAAGTCAACCCGCGATAGCAATCAGGCTGATGCAGATGGTGATGATCTGAGCATGTCTCTTGCGGCAATGGAAGAAGCCGTTCGTGATGACGTGATTGGAAAGATCGACGTCTTGGCAGAGACCTTCAAGGAATTGAGCCAGCTTCGGGACCGCCGTCTTGCCACGATCAAGAGAGGCAGCAATCCTTCTGCTAAAACCGAACAGCGATATAATGAATTGCGGATCATGCTAATTGAGCAGATGGATGGTATTCTTTTAAATGCCAACCGGATTGAAGCGCTGATGGAACAACTTTTCACGCTTAACCGACATTTATCCTCCCTTGAAGGGCAAATGCTTCGGCTGGCGGAAAAATGTGGCATCAAGCGTCCTCAATTTCTGCTTCATTGGACAGGCAAGGAAATCGTTACAACCTGGCCAGGTGAAGATGCGTCGACCCGTGCTTGGGAAAAGCTTCTGACCAAGCATGGTGATGAAATTGCCGAGATACGCAAATCAATCATTCAGATGATGTCAGAAGTCGGCATGACTGTTGCCGAATTCAAAGAGCTTGCACAAGTGATCCAGCGTGGCGAGCGCGAAGCTTCCCGCGCCAAGAAGGAAATGGTTGAAGCCAATCTCAGGCTGGTAATTTCAATTGCCAAGAAATATACGAACAGAGGCCTTCAGTTTCTCGATTTGATTCAGGAAGGCAATATAGGCTTGATGAAAGCCGTCGACAAATTTGAATATCGGCGAGGATACAAATTCTCAACTTATGCCACTTGGTGGATACGTCAGGCAATAACCCGATCGATTGCAGATCAGGCTAGGACCATTCGTATTCCCGTCCACATGATTGAGACAATCAACAAACTTGTCCGTACATCTAGGCATATGCTGCATGAAATAGGACGTGAACCTACCCCGGAAGAATTAGCGGAAAAACTTTCCATGCCGATTGACAAGGTCCGGAAAGTGCTCAAGATCGCAAAGGAGCCGATTAGTCTTGAAACGCCTGTCGGAGATGAGGAAGATAGCCATCTCGGTGACTTTATCGAAGACAAGAATGCGGTTCAGCCTCTTGATGCCGCTATTCATTCGAATTTGAGGGAAACAACCACCCGGGTACTGGCAAGCTTGACCGCAAGGGAAGAGCGGGTTCTCCGGATGCGATTTGGCATCGGTATGAATACGGATCATACCCTCGAAGAGGTTGGCCAGCAGTTCAGTGTAACACGCGAACGGATACGCCAGATTGAGGCAAAAGCCCTTCGCAAGCTTAAACATCCCTCTCGTTCAAGAAAACTGCGTAGTTTCCTTGAAAGCTGATCCCGTTTCCTGCTATGCGTTAGGAAAGCGCTTCTGGCGTTGAGGGCCTGTAGTTCAATTGGTTAGAACGCACCGCTCATAACGGTGTTGTTGGGGGTTCAAGTCCCTCCGGGCCCACCATCTTCCTATTTATTTTTATGGGGATTGGCAGGTAGTTGTGGCATATGCGTTAGTAACTACCCGTGGCAAGACCGTGAATCTTCGCTTCTATAAACAGTGTCTTGTCTCCGCCGAGTTGAACGGTGTTCACCTGACGTTCTGAACTTAGGCTAATCTGTTTTGCTCCGGCTGCCGCGGCTTTTTTTTCTGCTTCCTGCAGGGCCGCATCCTCCGCAAAGTTCAACGCCGCATCCATGGACTGGAAGTCCTGAGGCCCTTGGTTTAGGTGAACACGGAAGGTGCCATCGCTTGGCTGGGTTATGGTGATGGTCGCCCTCTGGCGGATGGAACCTGCAGCAGCACCAACGGCACCAGCAACATCTGCATCTGTCGGCACAATCAACTCAGCGCCAAGTATTTCGGCTATGCGAGGGTAATGGCAAGCCGCTGAAGCCCCAAGGGCAATTAGTGGGCGTTCAAGTTCTATAGATGTACGGACCAGAGGTTCTTTATCTCTCTTGGCCTTGTTGGTTGCGGCATCAACAATTAGCGCTTCAAGGATCATGTTCCCGCTCGCTGCACTTTCCCCCATGTCCTGATGGGCAAAAGCGGCATCAAGAAGGGCAAGGGCGGATTGAACGGTAAGACGTTCCATGACCATTACGGCAAATCTTTCGGCGTTTTCAGCCTGGGCAACGCCACTACCGGTCCTCTGGCGCGCCATCAGTTCTGCCCCTTTGAAAGAGGCGTCGCTTTCCATGCCTTCGAAACGCCCAAGGATCAGCGCGGCATCTGTCGGGGTGAAGCCCGACATGGCCAGAAGCCCCCGTCCCACCAGCCGGTCAATCGCTCCGAGAGCAAGACGAGTCTGGGCTATATCTGCAACTGGCTGAAGACCTTTTTCTGCACATAGTCTCGCCATCGTAGCCTCGGACCTTGTCAACCATAATGGGGGTTCCCCGCTAAATAGAGGAAAAACAAATCGTCCATCCAGCGCTGAAGGAACAGGGTTGAGGAGCTGCTCATCCAGCCATCCTTCAACGCGGTCATGATCTTTTGCCAGAACAGCAAGTGGCACAAGGCGACGAGGTCCCAGCCGGACGCCACCCTTTGTGCCTCGGTCAACAAGCCGAACTTCACTGTCACCACCTAGCCCGCCGGTTCGAATTGCCGCCGCCTCAACCATGGTAGACCAGCCACCAATGGTGGCGCCGCTTTTGGAAAGTCGGGGGTAACCATTTTCGAGGACGGCTATGTCTGTTGTAGTCCCGCCAATGTCGGCGACAAGTGCATCACGGCGGCCAACAAGATGAGCTGCACCGGAAAGGCTGGCGGCAGGGCCGGAAAGAATAGTTTCAACAGGTCGCAGACGAGCAAATTCTGCGCTGATGAGTGACCCGTCACCTTTGACAACCATTAATTCAGCTGCCAGGCCCGCCGAAGTCATGATTGCGTCTGTCGCGGTAATCTGGCGATCAAGAAGATCGATCAGCCTGGCATTGAGCAAGGCAGTGAGCGCACGTTTTGGCCCACCTAGCGCGGAGGACAGCTCATGAGAGCAAGTGACAGGAAGATCAAGTTTTTCCCGCAGTATCCGTCTTGCCTCGATTTCATGTTCCGGGTTTCTGACGGCAAAATGACCGGCGATGGCAATGGCACTGATTTCCCGGCCATATTTTTCAGTAAAGCGAAGTAATGCTGCTGTATCCAGAGGCGATTGCGGTCTTGCGTCTGTTTTGTGCCCCCCGGCGATCCAGGTGACGGGATCGGATCCCAGTACCGTTCCAAGATTGTTCCGGCCGAGTGCGTTTTGATCAAAGCCGATCATGACAAGTCCGACCCTTCCACCCATTCCTTCTACGACAGCGTTAGTGGCAAGCGTGGTTGAGAGGCAAACTCTCTTCACCTCCCCTTTCTTGCCGGATGGTAGTTTTTCAAGCGCGGCCATGATCGCTTGACCAAGTCCGATGGAGAGGTCCTCTCGTGTTGTGGGCGATTTGGCTTTGGCTACCAGTGCTCCGGTTTCAGCATCTATAATTGCCGCATCGGTGAAAGTGCCACCGGTATCTAGGCCGAGTATGTATACCATGGATCAAGCCTCAGGCATGGATGGATGGTGACGAGGTTTCAACTCTGGCAGATTTTGAAATGAAACGCGCGATGCCGATGCCAATCTGGTGACCATTATGCGGAAGCTGGAGACTTTCCCGCCCTTCGGTAATCCGGTCGCTGGCGATGATGTCTTTTCGGATATCCAGTATTGCCCCCACCAGTTCTGGTGTGAATTCCGGATGCCCCTGTAGGCAGAGAACAGTATCACCTATGGTGAAACCGCCTATGGGGCAGAACGCATCACCGGCAAAAACTTGAGCACCTTCCGGGGCTTTTATCACCTGATCCTGGTGCATATAGAGCAAAGTCAGGCATTCGTTCTGATCACCAAAGTAAGAAGGGACATTATGCATAGGCATGCTGCGGACACCGACACCCCAGCCCTTTGGTGACTTGATCGCTTTCCCGCCAAGGGCTTCGGCAATAATCTGATGCCCAAAACATATCCCTACCAGTGGTTTTCTTTTTGCGTGGATTTCTCGAATAAGTTTTTTCAGTGGAGCAATCCAATCCAGATCGTCGTAGACGCCTGCCGCACTACCGGTAACAAGATAGGCATCCCATGCATCGATATCTTCAGGGAATTTGCCGAGCCGCACCTGAACAAAACTGAGTTCGAGTTCCCTAGCCGGAGCAAACAGCGTGCGGAACATTTCTTCATATTTTGGAATTTCGTCAGGAATCTTGGGGTTGTTTTCCCCGGCCTGTAATACGCATAGACGGATCATCAAGTCACCTACGCAAAGCCTCAATGGGTTGATACTGAACTCACTATAAACGCCTTAACGAAGGGATCAACAGGATTTCGATCCGGTCCTGCGATCAATTCGGGAAAGCACATCTTTCAGCACGTAAATCCGGATTTCACTTGAAAGACCACCCATATTTGCTCCCCGTGCCAACGCGGCAGTGCGCTCAAGATCGATGCGTGCAACAAGAGCGCTCAGCGAAAGTCCTTCCCGACGGGCAATCCCCGCGAGCACTTGCCAGAAGGGTTCTTCAAGTGAAATCGATGTGCGAT
This sequence comes from Alphaproteobacteria bacterium LSUCC0684, assembly GCA_041228335.1. Classification (NCBI taxonomy): domain Bacteria; kingdom Pseudomonadati; phylum Pseudomonadota; class Alphaproteobacteria; species Alphaproteobacteria bacterium LSUCC0684. The sequence continues at coordinate 421,037 of CP166130.1, forward strand.
GCCCTTTGATGCTCAGCGATCTCTTTATCATTGCTCACATCTCCATTGCACGGCTATGGAAAATGACCCTGCCCATAATGTTGATATCAGGAGGGGAAATCTCATATCTGGCATGCTCGTTCTGGCCTATATGAAGTAGTGCCGTTAAGCCATTTGTATTCTGCTCAATATATCGCACCCGTATATGTTGCCCTGCATCAATTGCAAAATAACCGGACCGTAGGGGGGAGGTGTCGGCTGTATCAAGTATGACAACGTCGCCCTGCCGAAACGAATGATCAGGGGTGCTTTCGTCTAATACTGCCAATCTCACTTTTTCTGAGGAAGAGGTTGAATTGCGTCTGAAAACTGAAACAGGAATCGACCAGGGTTTAGTCTCTATCCTGAGCTGGGAAGGATGGTCCACATACCCGATAGTAATTAAATCACTGCCCATGTCGTCATATCTGATCTTGTGTCCATTTTTGGTGCCCGGAAATGGAAGGGTTGAGCGCAATTTGGTTTCATCAATTCTGAGCAGATCAGCCAATTGATATCGGATTTGTTCTGGAAGTGTTTTGGGAGAGCCTCGATGAACATATTGCTGAAGATACGCATGGTTACGCCCGAGAGACAGCGAGAGTTGCTTTAGATTCCACGCCTGAGGGTGTGAAGCTATTGCCTGAAGCAGATTCTGCCTTCCTCTGCAAAGTGTTTTACTCTGTGATGAAGTCATGACGTATCAGAAACAAGGTCATGTCGAATTGACCAATATGGATGATTAAAAAATAAGAAGAATCCTATTATTTATTCGCTCGCATTTCAACCCCCTTACCTAAAGGAACATGATATGACCATAAAACACAGCACTGAATTTTCACCCGATTATCATATCAGCTATGTGCGCGAAGAATTAATCAAGGCGATGGCGGTGCTCCAGCTTATGCCTGTAACCCATCGTGATTTGCCTGCTAAAAACCGTTCATCCTGGCCTGCCTATGCTCAGGGTAAAGGGATCGTTTGCGGAGGTACCCGGAAAATGATTCGCCGAAAGGTTACGCCGCAAGAAATTTCGCATATGGAGTATTGGATTGAAATTGCTGACGGACTGGAAGAGGCGCCGCGTCGGATTGTTCTGGCCCGGGCTGGACGCATACCCTGGCGGCGTCTTGAGGAAATCGATGGCCGCAGTCACACAACGCTCAGAAAGATCGAGCGGTTGGGTCTTGAGCGAATTGCTATGGTGCATCTGGCCAGTCAGCGCCACTCCTTACGTAAGGAATAAAATATGGCAGGATAAAATTTGTTCTTGACACCATTTATAAAATAGGATATATCCTACTTCATAATCAGGAATTGTTTTTACAGTAAAGCTGGCACTCGTTGTGTCAGCTTTTTTGCTGTGCTGTTTCAGGACGTCCTTGCAATGGGCCAGACCGGCGACGACAAAATACGACGCATGGAACGGTTTCTCCGGTCTCTTGCGGGTACAGGAAATATCTCTGCTGCGGTTCGCGAAAGTGGCCTTTCGCGAAGCACGGTGTATTTCTGGCGATCTCACGACCATGAATTTGCCACGCGTTGGGAAGAAGCCCTGACTGAAGCAACGGACAAGCTTGCTCAAGAAGCCCGGCGCCGGGCCTTAGATGGGATAGAGGTAGTAAAATACTATCAAGGTGAGCCGGTGGGAACAATTCGGAGGTATTCGGACCAGTTGCTGATGTTCCTGCTGCGAGCTTATCGACCATCGGTTTATGGGCCAAGTTTAAGTCAAGATAAGAATTCCGGAAACAATGCCCGCCAAGCACGAAAATCTCTTATTAAAAAGATGGAAGCGCTTGATCACGAAGATGACACCGGATGATCGTCGCCGACTGATTGATCAACTGACACCTGAAGAAATTGAATATCTGACCTATGCATGGGAAATTTGGGCTCGGCCAAAACAATTGCCGCCAGACTTGCCATGGAGGGTGTGGCTTCTCATGGCGGGGAGGGGATTTGGCAAGACAAGGGCAGGCGCGGAATGGATAAGATCCATGGCCTGGGCCAGACCTGAAGGTCAGCTTGCTCTGGTCGGTGAGACATGCCACGATGTCCGCCATGTGATGATCGAAGGTCCTTCAGGTATTCTTTCGATAACACCCTCATCGGAGCGCCCGGACTGGTATCCGTCAAGGCGGCTACTGGCCTGGCCGAACGGAGCCAAAGGGTGGTGTTTCAGTGCAAGTGAGCCGGATCAACTTCGCGGACCCGAGATGGAATTTGCCTGGTGCGACGAGATTGCCAAATGGCCATATGATGCCGCCTGGGACAATCTGATGCTCGGCCTTCGGGTTGGAGATATGCCAAGGGTTGTTGCCACAACAACGCCCCGGCCCAAGCAGTGGTTGATCTCGCTAAGCCAACAACCAGACGTGGTGGTAAGCTATGGGAGTAGTTTTGAAAACGCGCCGAACCTGGCGCCGGGATTTCTGGAATCCGTCAAGGCTCGCTATGGTGCTCTTGATCTCGGTCGCCAGGAGCTTGAAGGATGCCTTCTCAGGGAGCATCCGGAAGCTCTGTGGAACAGATCAAACCTGAACATGATCAGAAAGCCGACGCCGGAGAGATCAGATCTCACCCATGTTGTGGTCGGGATTGATCCGGCAATTGGTGGTGCTGATGAAACCGGTATTATCGTTGCCGGTCGTGATGGAGATGGGTGCTTTTGGGTGCTGGAAGACGCCTCCTTGCGTGCCCCGCCAAACCAGTGGGCAAGGCGCATATCCCAGATCAGCAGATCCTGGCGCGCCAACCGCCTGGTGGCTGAGGTGAATCAAGGGGGTAATCTTGTTACGGATGTGTTGCGAACACGGGGCATCCGCTTGCCTATTCAGACGGTGCGGGCCAGTCAGGGTAAATCTGTCCGGGCTGAACCAGTGGCAGCCGCCTACGCAGAAGGGCAGGTTTTTCACGCAGGACGGTTTGATGTGCTTGAAGATCAGATGTGCGCCTGCGTTCCAGGCGAAAAACCCTCATCTTCTCCAGACCGACTTGATGCCATGGTCTGGGCGTTGACGGCCTTGATGAGCCCCCGACAACACCGCGTTCAGAACCTGGACCTTTAAGCCTGTATTTTTTCAGGAGAAACCTTGATGGGATTTGATGACGTTGCCCGGCCTGCACAACAATGGGTGCGGCTGATGGAAGATCTTGACCTTATTCATGATCTTGCGAGTGGCACTCGTGCCATGCGTGAGGCTGGAGCAAAATGGCTTCCTAAAGAGCCGGCGGAAAGCTGGGAAGCCTGGAGACAACGCCTTAACAGATCCATTCTTTTTAATGGATTTGTTCGAACCTGGCAGGCTACGGCCGGGCATGTGCTTGGGGAAACGGTCAGCCTCAAGGACGCCGCCCCGCAGATTGTGTCTCTGTGCCATAATATAGATGGTTGCGGTATGACTCTTGATGGATTTGCTACCTTGATGGTGCAACTAATCCTTCGGGATGGTGCTGCCTATATTTTGGTTGATGTGCCGCGCGATGGCGGAGCACCCTATTTTGTCCTGATTGAAGCAAGCCAGATGATCGGGCTCGTGCGTGACAATGAGATGTCACAAACAGCCGCAGGTGGAATGTTCGTTCAGGCAAGGCTGCATGAATCCATCCAGAGGAAGGAAACCAGATTCGGATATGCCCGGCGTGACCGGATCAGAGTCTATGAACCTGGCCGATGGTCAATCTGGGAAGATGACGACCAAAAGGGAAATTGGACTGTCGCCGATGAAGGGGACATGGGGCTTGATATCATCCCTCTTGTGGCGGCAGAAATGATCCAGGGACGTGGAAGCACAATACGTCCACCATTGATGGATCTGGCCTGGCTTAACTTGGCACATTGGCAATCATCAAGTGATCAGCGCCATATTCTGCATATTGCCCGTGTTCCTATTCTTTTCGCTCGCGGGATGAACAGTATGGACGGGCCGGTTGATGTTGGGCCCAACAGACTGATTGTGGCTGACGATCCGGCGGCGGAAGTCAAGTTCGTCGAACATAGCGGGGCGGCAATCGAAGCAGGGCGTCAGGATCTGATAGATCTTGAAGATAAGATGGCCATTCTTGGGCTTGATTTACTTCGAGATCGTCAACAAAACCCGACCGCAACCGGCCAAGTTATTGAGGAAACACGGCAAAATGCAACGCTTGTTGTGCTGGCCAGGGTTGTAAAAAACAGCCTTGAAAATGCTTTTGGTCTGGCCGCCGCCTGGCTTGGTCTTGATCCTGAAGATGCCGGAAAGATCGTGATGCCACGGCGCACCGCCGAAATGGCACGTATCGGCAATGATGCGGATTTACTGCTCAGCGCGCGACAGGCAGGTGATATCAGCAAGCAGCAGTTCCTTCAGGAAATCGAGCGACGTGGAGTAATTCTGCCGTCACCGGATGGGTCTCTTGCCCCATAACCCATAACCCTTTCTCTCACCATGTTTGAACGCCTGAAGCTTCCAGCTTACAGGCCGTAGCGGAAAATATTTTACGAACGGCAAAGGAGAAACCATGCCAGATCATTATCCTATTCCGGATTCAGGGATCATTCAGGCCGATGAAATAACCCTGGACGTGACCTCAAAACCACCCCCACAGAGCGATGACCAAATTGCATCCATTGCCGAGCTTAAAGAACAACTGATCCGAGCCGAGGCGACCGCAGCTATTCTTTCAGCCGAAGGTAATGTGACCTTGCTGCTCCATCATGTTACGGGGGTGCTCCGGCTCACCCGACACGGCGATGAACTCGCTGTTGTCGCTCGGCAGGGTGAGGGCGATATTCCCTTGGCCGTTTATATTGCCCGGTTAAAGCAGGACCCCGATTATGCCGGGGCATTCAGAAACTCCAACTATCGGGAAACTGAGAGCGGCTCCGCCGCATCAGGTAGCGGTGCCAGCATCATTCCGGGGAGTTCCCCGACGGTCCTTGATCCCGATAACCCGCTCAAACTCGGCTCTGCCCTTGCAGATATTGCCCGGGGAAGTGTCCGGGTGCGCTTCTAATTTCCCTCAAGCCAACAGAAAGATGATGAAATGACCAATACACTTGATTCCATCGCTCCCAAAATTCTTGCCCGGGGCATGATCTCTTTCCGGGAGAAAGCATTCATGCCACGACTTATGAACATGACCTATTCGGCAGAAGCTGCCCAAAAAGGTGATGTGGTTGATATCATGCTGCCTGGGACGATTACGGTGGAAGATGTCACCCCGGGGACAATTCCTGCAGCCGCCCCGGATAAGGAAGTCCAGACCTGGAGCCTTAAACTTGATCGCTGGAAGAAGGTTGCGTTCAGCCTTACCGACAAGGAACTTATGCAGATTGATGCCGATCAACACTTTATCCCACATTGCATGCAGGAAGCCATCAGTGCGCTGGCAGAAGAGGTCAACAAGTCCTTTTTCGAAGATACTTATCTATGCCACCAGATTGTCGGTTCACCCAATCGCAATCTCTTTTCTGAAGAGAATACAGATCGCTTGACTGACAGTTATAAATCCGCGCCCGTGATCAAGGGGCGGCAAATTCTGAACAGGAACAAGGCGCCAAAATCCGGAAGATATGTTGTCCTATCCTACGAGGATGAAGCTCGAGCACTGCGGTTGAGCGAGATTGCCGATGCCCAGCGTACCAGTGATGCCGGGGTACCGATGGAAGGTGAGATTGGTCGAAAATACGGGATGCACTGGTACAGCACGGATCAGGTCATCACCCATGAGCCAGTCCATAAAACTTATTGCAAGTTAACGAAAGACGCCACAAAAGGCGCAACCGAACTCAATTTTACCAAACTCAAGGGTGGTGGTCTCAAGTCTGGAGATATCATCGTTGACGGCAATAATTTTATCTTATGTTCAATCGAAGAGATTCTGGAAACTCCTGACGATAACACCGCAAAAGTGAAACTGGCAATGCCACTGGATAAGGATATATCCAAAGATGATCACCTTTTTGCGGGCGGGACTCATAATAATGGCGTTCTGTTTCATCGGGATGCTTTCGCATTTGCCAATCGCCCACTTGCGGCTGCCTCTCAAGACTATAGTCTCGGCAACCGGATCATTTCGGTAACGGATCCTGAATCCGGTCTCTCGCTCCGTCTTGAAATAAGCCGCCAGTACAAACAGACGGTCTGGGAATTTGACATCCTCTGGGGAATTGCAATGGTCCAGCGGGATCTGGTTGTCCGGCTTGCATCAAAAGAATGAAAACCCCGGAAGAAATGCTGGTACTCCAGCATCGCTATACGGATCAGGTGGTGCTGGTACCTCTTCAGCAGTACAGGCGGTATTCAGCAGACCGGTATCGCAACTGGCGGCTTAAAGGGCAGGGGGCTTTCATCGCTCCACCTGAATTTACCATGAAATCTCTTGTTGAATCACCGCAGCCCATCAGGATGGAGGAATTGTCATGACCAATGCCTACGCTTCCCTTTCAATGGCCGATTCATGGTTTATGGAACGTGCTATTTTGACATGGCTGGAAGCGGATGAAGAGGTCAGAGAAGCTGCGCTTCTTAGAGCGTCTGAATGGATTGACACAATGTTTGTCTTTGCTGGCAGGCCTGAAGATACAACCCAGCCACGCGCTTTTCCAAGAATTGATCTCTTCTTGCCGGATGGAAGGGCAGTGACTGGCGTGCCGGATGCTGTGCTTGAGGCCGTCTATACTCTGGCGCTTGCCTTGCTTGAGGATGATGAGACAGCCGAAGCTGCACTTGGCATCAGTCCACAGTTGCAGCATCAAAAGGCGGGTGGAATCGAGTTGCGTTTTGCAACAGGTGATCACACAAAACTCACGCGGATTGAACGCCTTATTCATCCTTTCCGGCGCCAACCTCATGATCATCTGCTGCGGCGGGGATAGATATGCGCATACGTACACATGGCCTTGCCAAGCTGATTTCCGCCCATGGCGTGAAACTACATCACTACCCGCCTCAACCTGCAGCAGCAGACATGCCATGGACACCTGAGGTGATGGAAAGCCCTTCAGGGGTGGAACTAACTGGCATCATTCAGCATATCCGGGCTGAGACAAATCCTAGGCTTCCGGCAGGGAGCATGAAAGCAGTTGCTGTTTTGAAGTTAAACCCGCAAGAGCCTTTGCCTCGCCCCGGTGAGCAGCTGCGGCAAGAGAGCCGGATCTGGACCATTGAGACCATACTGCCTCTCATGGAGGACAGGCATGCTGTACTGGTGGAAGCAGTATTGCTCACCTCGGGAGAAGCTCCATGACATCATCTCTCGTGAAAACCAGCATTGATCTCAGCCAGGGGCAGGACAGTGTCCGCCATGTGCTGGCTGACTTCTTTAACCGTTCCTTTAGCCATAAGTTGCCGGTGGAGTGGGAAAACATGCCGCCACTGTCGCCTCTTCCAGCTGCAGGATGGGTTCGGTTCCGGGTAGAGTTTGATCAGATTGCACCGATCGGACTCAAGCCAGCAATGTTACTTCAGCGAGGACATCTCCAGTTTCTTGTTGCGGTTGCGATTGGCCATGGTATGGCGGGCATGGACACAGTGAGTATGGAAATCACGACTCTTTTTGCCGGCCGCACCATCAGCAGCATCCATCTCGGCAATGCGACACTGCAAAGCCCTGTTCGACAACAGGGGTTTCATCTCCGTGCTCTCAATATCGACTTTAGCGCCGTGATACCACCCCGATAAAATCAGGCATGAAAACCTGATCCAGCATCAACTTGTGATTCAACGGAAAACTCATGATCAGCATCGCTAATACAACTGATATTCTCCTTGCGCCCGAAGTTAACTGGGGCGAGATGTCAAACGGGGCATATATTGCGTTGCCGATTTTGACGGAAACAATTGTACCGGAAAAACGGTTGTTTCAGCCGACACATCTTGGTTCACAAAGAAACAGAGCTGAACCTGTGACAACGGAAACCCTTGTTGCAGGTGATCTCGAAGCCATGGCGTCGGCCTCATTGCTCAGGCAACTCTTTCCACTTGCACTCCGCGGCGCCATAACTGTTGCTTCGGCCAAGGTAACTACAGCTCAGATTGGTGCTGATGGCACCATTCCAGTGCCGGATATCATGCGGGATAAGGTGCAATTCGGGGATGTTGTTTGGATTGAAAGTGATAAAGGCAAGGTTGTCGGCTTCCATGATGTTATTGACCCGGACAAAGATACCTCGACGGCTGGAGGTGAGCATGAACTTCGCATAGGAGGATTGCCACAAACTCTGCCAAATGAGGGAAGCATCTCGATAGGTCATGCCAGCCTCCATTCAGGTAAAAACCTCTCATCCGTGACGTTAGCACGGCGATATGGGCAAGGCAGTGACTGGATGTTTTTTCATGGAATGATGATCCGGCGTTTGGTTCTTGACCTTGCAGAAACGGATCTGCCAGCGGTGACGGCATCCTTCCTTGGTCGCTCTATGAAATTACAAACAACTGCGCCAGAAACAGTATCGGAAGATGAAACCGGGGATGTGGGTGGACCCCTCGGGCTGGGGGCTGATCTCCAGCGTCTTGAGCTGAAGAACCTTGATGATAGTTCTGGCTTTACACTGAATACCGTGGTGCTCACCCGGCTACGTCTTATCGTGGATCATGCCGGGATGTCACCTCAATTCGCGCTGGGTGATCTTGCGCCGGTAGCTCTTCTTTCTGGGCAACTCAGCGTTCATGGCATGATCGAAGTGTTGATTACTGATGCCATGCTGTTTGCCGCCCTTAATGAGGAAAAACAATATCGGCTGACTTTTACCCTTCAAGATACAACAGGAGGCGGCTGCGCCATCATCATTCCATCGGTGCTCATCGATGCGGTGGAAGGGGCCGTCTCCCCGGTTGATGGACCGGTCAGGGTTAGATTTCATTTCAGAGCGGTTACCAGTGAAACCCGCACCTCTCTTATCAAGATATTCTTTGATGAGAGATGAGCAGAATTTGCGAGATCAAGGTGGGTGCCGTGCAGACGTGATAATGCGTCCTGACTATTTCAATTTATATATGGAGGCGATATGCCTGTTTCAAAAACTTCATCCGATTCAAATGGTCTTAATCAAATCCAGCAGACAGCCAATCGTCTTGAGGAGATGTTGCAGCGCTTTGAGCGTGGCGGCCTTGAACAGGTTGTTTCCACTGCTGTCCGGCGCAGTCAGAAACAGCTTGAAGATAGTATGCGGGCAACTCTTCGAGACAGTCTCATCGGAATGATCGGATCTCCAACTGGTCGAAGCGGTGGGGGGCTTCTTTCATTGGTTGGCTCTTTTTTGCCTGGGTTTGCGCGTGGAGGTGTGCTTTCTGGACGTGATATGGTGGCCCGTGCGGGTGAAGCTGGCCCGGAAGCCGTTTTGCCTCTTGTGCGTGGACGGGACGGTCGGCTCGGAGTTGTTGCTACAGGTCCTTCCTCAGCTCAAGTTGCGCCGGTGGAGATCACAATACGTCATGAGAATGAGGTTGAATTTACGGGGCTATCAGCCGGACATAAGGTGCCTGATACAGTGCTGCGGGATGCTGTGGCCGATGCCCTTGATCAGGCGATGGGCGATGCCATTGATACCCGTCTTGCCCAGCATCTTCGCCCCGGCGGCATGCTTGATCGCTATCTGGTGCGGGGATAAGACATGGTTGCTGCTGTTTTGCCAGATGTGGTGCCATCCAAATCCACCCGGATGACGGCAAGTCATCGCATCAGAACAATCCGCTTCGGGGGTGGGCATGCATCTTATATTCGTGAAGGTCCAGCCCGACCTGATACCGAATGGTCGGTGGTATGGGCAGCGCTCAATGCTGAAGATGCGGGAAAGCTTGATACATTCTTTACAGAACAAGGAGGGGTGGGTGTATTCTTATGGACGCCTCCGAAAGCAATTTCATCCCAGCGGTTTCTATGCCTTGAATGGCAACTGACCCCGATCAGCGATGAATATTATCGCCTGGACGCCCGATTTGTACGGCTCCACCAGCAGTAAAGGCCATCCTTCTCCAACCCCATTCCAGACCTTCTGCAATCTGAGGAAAAACAACTATGTCTCCGTCACCCGCTCCCAAGAAATTGAGCCGGGAGCAAGCTCGTTCAACCCAGGCTACACTTATCCATCTTTTTGAGTTGACCCTGCCGTCGGAGGAAATTCTCCGCATAACTGGTCAAGGTGAAACAAGTATATGCTTCGGTGGTGAGAGCTATACGGTAATGCCTATAGAAGCGAGCGGGTTTTCGTGGAATGGCCGCGGCATGCCTGTAACACCAACCCTTGAGATCGATAACTCTTCCTCGATTTTCACCGCAATGACCAATAGCGGCGGGATGATCGGGGCAAAGCTTGTGCGCATTGTGACGCTACAGGATGAATGTGATCCACCTCACGGGGATGGGGGAGGCAGTTCTTTCACGCCGGAAACCTGGATGATTGAACGACTGGTCCGAATGGACAGGCATACGGTGGTTTTTGACCTTGCGCCCGGGGCCAATCTTGACAACAGGCTACTGCCCCAGCGCGTGATGCTGCGTGATCTCTGCCAGCATCGTTACCGCATCTGGGATGAGCAGGAAGGGAAGTTTGATTACCGGAGGGCTACATGTCCTTATATTGGAGCGGCTGTATTTGATGCAGAGGGTAATCCGGCCAAGGAAAACATAAGAGACGAATGCAGCCTTAGACTTGAAAGCGGTTGCAAGAAACGATTTAGCGGTAAGCTCCCCTACCTTGGTTTTCCCGGCTTGGGAGCGTTCTGATGCTGACACCTGAATTGAGGGCTGACATTATCGCCCATGCCCGCCGATTTGCCACAATGTCGCCACCTGAAGAAATGGCTGGCCTTGTTGCTCAAGGAAGATTTCATCCCCTTGTAAATCAGTCCGCTGATCGTTGCCACAGTTTCCGCCTCGATGCAGATCAGATTGGATCATTTGCCAAAATCGAGGCCATCGTCCACAGCCATCCGGGAGGTCCGGCCTTTCCATCTCTCGAAGACATGCGTCAGCAGCAGGTATCGGCCCTGCCATGGATTATTGCGGCGGTCCCTACGGCGACTAGATCGGAAATACGCGAGGATGTCTTTATCTGGGGAGAAAATCCCCCTGTTCTCGACTGGAAAGCGGGGTATCGCCATGGCGTCAGTGATTGTTATGCGCTGATCAGGGGGTGGTATGCCGCGTATCGTGGGGTTACGCTGCCGGAATTTCCTCGCCACTGGGAATGGTGGCTTGATGGCCATGATCTTTATGCCGAAGGTCTCGCAAAGGCAGGCTTTGAACGACTTCCGTTGACCGAGATGCCAAAGTCGGGGGATGTGTTTCTTGCTTCGGTCAGGGCGCCGGTTATCAATCACGCGGGTATTTGGCTCGGTGATGGATTGATTGCCCATCATCTTGCTGGTCGAGAGCCCGTTGATCCATCTCGTATTCCTATGAGCGAGCCAGCAGAACGTTGGCGGAAATTCATTCAAGCCTGGGCACGGCTGGTCGACTGATACATATTTTAAGGAGAGTGTCTTGTTGCGAGTACATCTTCATGGCGCATTGCGAGTATTTGGGCCACTGCATGAGATTATGGCAAAGGACCCACTTCAAGCGGTGGCGGGGATAGCTGCCCAGTGTCCCGGATTTGCCGAAACGCTGCGCATTGGCCGGTTTCACCTGCGCACTGAAAATAAAAGGCACGGCAAATTGCTGGCAGGTGCTGCCCTTTTAGCTCCGCTGGAGTGCCGTGATCTGCACCTTGTTCCTGTTGTTGCCGGATCGGCTCGCGGACGTGGCAAGGCGGTGCTTGGACTTACCTTGCTCGGACTAAGTTTCATCCCCGGTGCGAACGGGTTTATGGGATCGGCCTTTGGCCAAGTCGGGCAATCACTCATCAGCCCACAGGCCGGGACGGCATTTCAGCATTTTGGGAGCGCGTTACTCGGGCGTGCAGGCGGGCTGTTGATGTTGTCAGGTGCGGCTGAAATGCTGTCCCCGCAAGCATCATCACCAGCCGGGGTGTTGCCTTCGGCGGCTATATCGGTTCCGGATGTTTCTGGCCAGGGTGCCCCGATCCCGCTTGTTTACGGCAATGCTCGCCTTACGAGGCCGGTGGTTATTTCATCGGGGCTGAGTGTGATCACGGAATAATCTGATTACGCAGACCAGAGAAAGGGGTTAATGTGGCGGATCAAGTAATCACCGGTCAGGGCGGCGGTAAAGGTGGGCAGACCCAGCCATCTTTTGTGGACCAGCCCAATTCCATTCGCTCCAAAGCGACGGCTCGTCTGCTGATGGTGCTTTCTGCTGGGCCGGTGGAGGGGCTTGATGGTGGAGCAAGCGATATCCGGCTTGATGGGGTGCCACTTGTGTCGGGAAAGGATGGCACTGCGAATTTTTCCGGCATCTCCTGGGAAATACGTGAGGGTACGTCAGATCAGGATGTGCCCGGCCTCAATGGGTTCAACATGGTTGAGACCACAATATCGGTGGGCAGGATACTCAACCATGGAAGTCCGGTGACGCGATCAGGTAATGGTGAGGCCGTGCGCATCACCCTCCGTTTTCCTGGTGGCCTTGTCAAGCGCAAGGATAATGGAATTTTTGGTGCAAGTGTTCGTGTTGCTATTGATCGCAGGCGCCCTGATGGCAGTTGGCAGCGAAGTCTTAGCGAGACGATTTCAGAAAAACAGACCGCTCTGTTCGAGTTACAGTATCTCGTCAGGTTTGAGGGAAGTTACGATCAGGGATTTAAGCCGGCGATTCGCGTTCTGAGACTGACTGAGGACAGCACCGGCGATACAATCAGGGACAGGGTAGACTGGGTGGCTGCCACCTGGCTTAGGAGTGATCGGCTCACCTATGCGGGCATCAGCACGCTTGCGCTCAGTCTTTCGGCAGAGTCTACCTCAGGCCGGTTGCCGGAAATATCGGTGGATCTGAAAGGTCGGCTCCTGCGCGTGCCGATAAATTACGATCCGCTCAAGCGGCAGACAAGCGGCTTGTGGAATGGGGCGTTCAAGACGGTCTGGTCGAACAACCCGGCCTGGGTGATTCTTGATCTCTTGACGGACCGGGACTGGGGTATGGGGCTGAAAGACAGCATGATTGAGGTCTATGATCTCTACGCTGTTGCGCAATATGCCGATGCAGAGGTTGACAACGGCAAGGGTGGCAAGGAGCCACGTTTTCTTTTTGATGCCGTGATTGCCCGGCGCCTGCCGGCAAGCCAGCTTATTCAGCAGATCTGCGCGGCAATCCGGGTGATGATGTTCTGGTCAGGTGGTCGTCTTCGCTTTGTTGTAGATAAACCGGCCGCGCCGGTGCTCTGGCTCACCAACCATCATGTTGAAGATGGCGCTTTCATCTATACGAGTCCCGGCGCCAATACCGCGTTCAGTCATGCGCTGGTCAGCTACACGGATAAGGATGTGCCGGGAGGCATTGCGGTGGAAGCAGAGACCCGGCCATCGCATCTTGCCCGGTTTGGGTATGCCGCCAAGGAAGTTGCCCTGCTTGGCTGCCAGAGGAGGTCGCAGGCTCGTCGTCATGCGCGCTGGCTGCTTGAGGTATCCGCGCTTGATCTGCACAGCATCTCGTGGAACGCCAGCCTTGATCATTTTGCCGAAAATCCGATCAGGCCTGGTGATGTGGTGCGGATCTATGACGCCAATCGCGCCGAAGCCGGGGTGACCTCAGGGCGTTTCTTGCGCCAGGCCATCCCGGATGCCGGTAACCTGCTTTCCGGCGCGCAAGTCTTTGACCAACACATCAAGGCGGGATCGGCGGTGGTGGACATGGAAGCCGCCAACGGTGCATGGGTTGAGGATATCGAGGTGACATGCAGCGATATCAAGGTTGAGGGGCAATCTCTTTCCCAGATTATTCCCGATACCGGAACCTGGCCCCGGACCCCTGCCAAGGGAGGTGCGGTGGTAATCCGGCAGGCAGATGACAACGATGAGATCACCTCTGCTTCCGCCGCTGGCCAAGAATATCGTGTGCTGATGGTGCGTGAGCTTGACAATCATCGTCTTGAGGTCAACGCCATCCGCTATGATGCCGGCCTCTATGATCGGGTGGAGAAAAATCTGGTCCTTGATGATACGGCGGCGATTGGGCTGCCGCGATTTGATGATCCGGTACCGGCGGCTACAGGACTTTCGCTCGCTCAGCCAAGCCGTCTTCCCGAAGGCGGCACAGGGCGTGATATCCATGTCGGATGGACGCCACCTTCCGATCCCCGCATCGCCTATTGGCGGATAAATGCAACCGGTCCGGATGGTGAGCATGCCAATGCTGAAGTTGCAGCGCCCCCTGCGGTTTTGCGCTCGCTGGCGCCGGGTGCTTGGTCCTGCCGACTGGTGGCGGTGGACTGGACCGGACGCGAAGGGCAACCCGCCCTCGCCAGCGTGACGGTCAAGGCCGATCCTGAACCTGCCGCACCACCATCAGGGGCAGGGCTTGCGCCGGGATATGGGCAGTTGACATTGATTTGGTCCGGCGATGATCTGCCTGATGGCGCGGCGGTTGAGGTCTTGGAATACGACGGCCCGGACGCGGCTGACCCTAAATCCACCTCGCGGGTGATCGGCCTGATGTTGATCCTGCCGGACCGAACTCCGGGGGAGATGGCGTATTTCCGCTTGCGAACCATCCTCAAGGGAGGCACGGCTTCTGAAGCAGGAGACATGCTTAGCGGCACCGCGCTGGCGCTTCCCGAGCCGAAGGATGGAGACCGAGGCACGATCATGGCCTCGGCGCAGGTTACCTCGCCTCAATGGAATGCCGATCTGGCGGCGGCGGCAGTTACCCAGATCACCGGCGATCCCCCGCGCCCCGGTGATGTGGTGACCTTGTCCGCCGCGGGGGCATCTGGCTGGGCAGAGACAAGACGTTTCTCGACTTCCGGATGGGAGATTGCCGCGCCGATGCTGGCTGGTGACCAGATAGTGGCAGGCACGCTGCCAGCCTCACGTCTGGTGCTTGATGGCACAACGCTCAAAGCCACGGCCAAAACCGATGAGCTGACACTTGCCAATGTTCCGGCCAACCTGATCACGTCAGGGGTGATGCAGTCCATCGCCTATAGCAAGGGTAAATCCGGATATCGGATCGATACGTCGGGCAGGGCGGAGTTTTATTCGGCACATATCCGCGGCGTATTGGAGGGCTCGCGCATTGAGAGCTCCCTGCTTGTTTCGGCAACACAGACTATCCCGACCGAGGCAGGGGGGCGGTTCATCACCCTCGATGTGCCGCGGCCCTTGCGCTATTATCAGCGCAAGAAACAGGGCAACACCCTGACGCTGGGGCCGGTGGATATCAATATTGACAGCAATTCCGCCCGTTACGGGGACAAGCACAAGGTGGTGGTGGCAGCGGATGATCCGGTGGGTGATACCGACGACGGCTATAACGCCTATTATTCGAGATACTGGGCCCTTGAACCCGGCATCAAGGTAACGGCATCGACCTTTCGTTCCGGCAAACCCTGGGGCCAATATGTCACCAAGGCACGGGTGAAAGCCAAAATCTATACCCAGAGCGGCCGGGTTCTCGCCGAAAGCGACCCCGTCGATTTAAGCGGCAAGAATATCTGGAAGCATCAAACCAACGCCCTTTCCGATTACGTTCTGCTGAGTAAATCGGACGGGTTCCGTGCCGGCAGTTATATCCTGATCACCCGCAGCACCGCCTGGGAGAACGGGCCCGGTAAGGGCCGGTCCTATACCAGTTCATTGTCTCTTACCATGGTGCTTGGGGCGAAGTTCTCCTTCACCAAGGGGGATACCGAAGGGGATGGGCTGATGATGGATTTCCTGCTTGATTTCGATGGGGAAGGGCTGACGGCAAAACCGATCAATGCGCTCTACCTTACGGCGCGTATCGCGGGCACAACCCTGGACTAGAGACGATAAGGAAAGGTGATCCATGATTGATCCTGCAACCGAGGCCATGCATGATCTTCCGCCGGGCGGGCTTGTCATCGTTGCAGGAAGTCGCCCCGGGGTCGGGGTGACTTCGGCGGTAAGGGCACTTCAGGCGGCGCTGGCCGGGGCTTCGGCCGGGGCCAGGGGGCGGAAATCAAAACCTGTCACTATTCTTGATGTCGGCGTGGTGGGGGAGTGGACCGCCGAAGACCGGCCGGCACAAGCAGCAGATCTCGTACTGCTGGTGGTGCATGAGGGCTGTATGCCCGGGCATGTCCACCGGCTGGCCAGCCGGCTGATCGGTGAATTCCGGGCCGAAACCATCCTGATCCACCACCGCGATCCGGTCGGATTTCCGGCTTCCGGAGATAATATTACAATAAACTAATAAGTTGTATTTATACAACCATAAAAAACTTTTCCGAAAAATGTATATGGCTTTTGGTTGGCATCCCGGGGCTGGAGCAGCATAACAGGGTCAAGCGGGCCGTTCCCATTAGTGTTTTTCCTTTTTGTCGTGTTGTGCCGGGGTGGCCCAGAACACAACGGCGGGTTTCCGCCACGACAAAAGGATTTTCAAATGAAAAAGATTCTTCTTGCCACCACCGCTCTTGTGGCGATGACAGGAGTTGCAGGCGCGGATGTCTCGCTGTCAGGATATTACGAATTCGGCTGGGCCTCCCAGTCCGATGATGTTGACGGAGATGATATGGGTGGCGATTCCAAAATGTTCTCGGATTCCGAAGTTCATATCTCTTTCAGTTCCGCGTCCGACAGCGGGCTGGAATATGGCGCCACCTTTGAGCTGGAAGGCAAGGCCAACACGTCTACGGATCGTCAGGTGGATGAATCCTCCCTCTATATCAAGGGGGATTTCGGCAAAGTGATCCTCGGCCAGAACGACTATGCCAGCGACAGTTTCCAGACCTGGATGCCCACCCACCGCAATTCCTTCAGCCAGGACGACCACCAGTATGGGTATCGTTTCTCAGATGGTACTTCGGGTACGAATGTCTCTCATGCTGCCATCAACGCCAATTATGGTGACAATAACAAAGTCACCTATATGGCGCCGGGGCTGGGCGGGTTCAATTTCGGCGCCTCCTGGACCGATGGGGCCAGTGGTGACGGCACTGATGCCGAAGCAGATATCTCCTTCGGGTTTTCCTACAACCATGGCATCGGGATGATGGATGACATGATGGGCGGGGTTGACCTGACCCTGACAGCCGCTTCCCTTGACAATGGCGAAGATGGTGCGAATTCAGAAAAGTCGAATTCCTATGGCGTGACTATCGGCCTTGACGCCATCACCCTGGCGGCGGCCATGGCCAGTTCTGAATCAGGTGGCGGGGCTGACGTGTCCACTTCCGGTTTCGGGGTCGGCTACACGGTCAATGATCAACTGGCCCTCGGCTTCTCCGTCAGTTCATCGGAAGATGACAGCAATGACGATGAGCTCAGCACCAGTTCGGTGACGGCATCCTACACCATCGCCCCGGGGCTTAATGCCGCGGTCAGCCTGGACAGTTACGAACTCACGGCAGGTAATAATGCAAACCTGAAAAACGAAGGTACAATCACCAGTTTCTCGATTCAGGCCAATTTTTAGGGGTATGGTCAGCCGGTCTTGAGACCGGCTGACCATATTTCCGCCCCGGGGCACTCTCGGGGCGGAGCCAAAATTAAAACAATGAGGGGGAAAAACCAATGACAAAGCAAAATAAAAACCAATGACAAAGCAAAATAAAGGTGACCAGCCCGACCCGATGGATATCTATCCTGACATCGGCGATGTTGAAGCACTGATCGAACATGCTGCCCGGCGTGGTGCCCGCAATGCGCTGGCTGAACTTGGGCTCAACGACACATCCGCCCCGCAGGATATTCGCGATCTCCGCAATCTTCTCGTCAGTTGGCGCCGCATCCGGAAAGAAGCCTATAAAACAGTAGTCACCTTTGCAATTCGTGTCGTGCTCCTGATAATGTTCGGCATCGCCGTCGCCGTCATCTATGTCAGCGGTGTTGACAGTATGAAATAAAAACTACCTGCCACATGCAAAAAATTTAAGAGGGTTCCAGCCCTCTATTTTTTTGCCTTTTTTAACATTCTGCCCATTGAGGCATGCCATGAAGCGCCATTTCACTTTCAGCAGAAGATCCGAGGCGCAGCTGCGCAGTCTTCACCCTGATCTTGCCCGGGTGGCAAGGCTTGCCTTGCGCAAGACCCGGGTGGATTTCACCATCATCAGCGCCAGACGCACCATCAACGAACAACGCAGGCTGGTGGCTATGGGCAAATCGCGAACCCTTCGTTCACGCCATCTGCGCGGTGAAGCGCTCGATTTTGTGCCCCTTGACCCGACCACCGGCAAGGGCAGATTTGACCGTGGCCTCGCCATCGAGGTTGCCGCCGCCTTCATGGATGCGGGGCAGGAGCTTGGCACGCCGGTCCGTTGGGGCGGCATGTGGAAGAATTTCGAAGACATTCCCCATATTGAAATGGCAACAGATCAAAAGGGCAGAAACCATGCGGGCCCAGGGGAAATTCCGGCGCCAGATCATCCGGCCATTATATCAGGCGGCGCGTGAAGCCGCGAAACTGGCCGCCTCTATCAGCGCATCCCTGATATCTGATCCGGGCAGGGTTTCAAGTTGCCTTGCCGCGCTTTCGGCATGGGTGCGGGCATGGGTTAGCGCCCGCCCGATCGCATCATGGCGCAATAGCAGACGCTGGGCCTCGGCCAGATCACCATCCTCGATCCGGCCTTCGCCGATGGTGCGTTGCCAGAACTTTTTTTCCTCTGCCGTGCCGTCGGCATAGGCGATCATCACCGGCAGCGTTGTCTTGCCTTCGGCAAAATCATCTCCCACCGTCTTGCCAAGCGCGGACTGATCGGCCTGATAGTCCAGCGCATCATCGGCGATCTGAAACGCAATGCCCAGTTCCATCCCGTATTGCCGCATGATGCCGGCAAGCCCGGAATCTCCCCCCGCAACCATGGCGCCTGTTTCTGCCGCCGCCGCGAAAAGCTCGGCGGTCTTGCCGATGATCACCGTCAGGTAATTTTCCACCGGCGTATCCGGTTTTCCGGCAATCAGCATCTGGCTGATCTCGCCTTCGGTGATCCGGGCCGAAGCCGCAGCCAGTTTCCCCAGCACTTCAATATTTCCGGTTTCGACCATCAACTCAAAGGCTCGTGCAAAGAGAAAATCTCCCACCAGCACGCTTGCCTCATTCCCCCAGATCGCGTTCGCCGTTGCCTTGCCACGGCGGAGATCCGATGCATCGATCACGTCATCATGAAGCAAGGTGGCGGTGTGGATAAACTCGACCGCCGCCGCAAGTTTCGCTGCAAGATCGGTTTTCCCGCCTGCCATCATCGCCCCGGCAAGAGTCAGCATCGGCCGCATGCGCTTTCCCCCCGACGCCACAAGATGCCCGGCAAGGGTGGGTATCAGCTCAATCTCGCTCTGCATACGGTCAACAATGATGGTATTGACCTCACGCATGGCAGCGTCGGTCATGGACAGCAACGGGCTTAGGGATGGGGTTGTCATCGGCAAAATGTCACGTCATCTGGTCACGATGCCTTATCTCATGGAAGAGACGCCGCGTGATGTCAAGCGCATTGCACCGTTTCCTTTCTCAAGACTTCCGGTGTAAACTCGTCAGATGAAGGATATTCTGACCCTCACTGATCCCGTGCGGATCTCATTCATCGAGGCATTGCTCAAGGATGCCGGTATTGCCTATGCTATTCGTGATGGTCATATGGCCGATCTCCTCGGTATGCAGAACGGTCTCTTTCCCCGTCGACTTGCTGTCGATGAAGATGATGCAAGACAGGCAGAACGTGTCCTGCGCGGGGCGGATCAGTGGTACGATGACTGAAGCTAAACCCCGCATCGAGGCGATCTCATGCAAGCCTGACCTCTTGCCTGCTGACGCGATGGCCTCCACACCCTTGACCAGAGACAGCTGGTATGATGGCAGTCTCACCCTTTGGCAGCCGCGGGATGGGTTCCGGGCTACCACCGATGCCGTGCTCCTGGCTGCCGCTGTCGACGGTGCGGCCACCCATGCGCTTGAACTTGGTGCCGGTGGCGGGGCGGCGACACTCGCCCTCGCGCGGCGCTGCGGTGAGATGCGCATTACAGCCGTCGAACGTGACCCGCTGATGGCAGGATTGTTGCGGCGTAATATTGAAACCAATGCGCTCACCGGCCGGATTTCAGCTCTTCATGCCGATATCTTCAATGATGAAGCCGCATATGCCTGGCGTGAACAGCATGATCATGTCTATTTCAACCCCCCATACAACGATGCGGCCTCGACTCTTTCCGGGGATGAAAGGCGAAAGGCTTCCATGGCAGCGGAGAATCTTAATGGCTGGATCAGGGCGGGCATCAGGGCGCTGGTACCTCGAGGGCAGATAACTCTTGTCAGCCGGGCTGACCGGCTACCTGAAATTCTTGTGGCGCTTGAGGTTGAAAAAACAGGTTCCATCGTCCTCAGGATGGTGCATGCGGAGGCACATCTTCCGGCGATCCGGATACTCGTGCGGGCCCGTAAGGGGATTGCCGGACGACTTGAAATTCTGCCGCCGCTGGTCATGCGGGAAGGGGCAGAGACACTTACCGGCAAGATGAAGGCGATCAGTCATCACCGGGATGAGATTTCGATGACTGCGCCAGGCCGTCAATATCGCAAGCCACGGCTTGCGCCCCGGCCAGATAAAGGGTAGGAAAAGCCATGATCAGGCGTATCTTTTCACTTTTTCGAAAATCAAGACCCGTTGTTCCCGTGATCCGTTTGCAGGGCATGATCGCTGCATCTTCCGGGTTGAGGCGCGGGCTCAGCATGGCAGCTCTTGCCCCCATTATCGACAAGGCCTTTGATCAAAAGAGCATTGCCGCAGTGGCGCTGGTAATCAATTCACCAGGCGGATCACCGGTGCAGTCATCACTTATTTATGACCGGATAAGGCACCTTGCTCGCAAGAAGGATGTTCCGGTGCTGAGTTTCGTTGAAGATGTCGCGGCATCAGGAGGATACTGGCTGGCATGTGCCGGGGATGAGATTTATGTCAACGGAGCTTCGGTTGTGGGATCAATCGGTGTAGTTTCGGCTGGTTTCGGGTTTGATGAAGCTATTGGGCGTATCGGGATCAGCCGCCGGGTCTATACTTCTGGCACCCGCAAGGGCATGCTTGATCCTTTTCAGCCAGAACAGGAAGACGATATCATCCACCTGCGTGAGTTGCAGAAGGATATTCATGATCAGTTCATTGCCATGGTAAAGCATCGCCGCGGCTCCAGGTTAAATGAAGATGAAGAATTGCTTTTCTCAGGCGCTTTCTGGACTGGCCGCAAGGGGATTGCTCTCGGCCTCGCGGATAGGGAAGGCGAGTTAAGGCAAGTGCTCGAAGAACGGTTCGGCAAGCAGGTAGATATCCGTCTGATGCAACCAAAGCGGGGTCTTTTTGGGATGTCCTCCGGTAATCCCGGGGTTGGGATTTCAGGCAATCTTGCTGATGCAGGTGTGGAAGCTCTTCACCATGCGCTGATCGAAAAACTGGAACGCAGCCGGTTCGGGTTATAGGGAGGCTGAAGCCACCATGTTCACACCACAGAAGATATTGATCCTTCTCCTTATTCTGGGATTTGTCTGGTTTTTGTTTCGGGTGATTGAGAGGCGTAGCCGGGTCATGAAGCAATCTGGCAAAAGTACCGCTGAAACAATGGACCTCATCCAGTGCTCTCTTTGTGGAAATTGGGTAAATTCATCCTGCAAGAAGGACGATTGCCCCATCAGCAGTTGATGCTCATTCGTCAATCAAGTATGGTGCGGCCACCAAGTGGACGAGGGCGCCATGATGATTAATAAAAGTACCAGTTTTCAGCACATAATTCTGACGCTCCAGCGCTACTGGGCTGATCAGGGTTGCGTCATTCTGCAACCTTATGACATGGAAGTTGGTGCAGGAACTTTTCATCCCGCAACAACCTTGCGCTCTCTTGGGCCTGATGATGTCTGGCGGGCGGCCTATGTTCAGCCGTCGCGGCGTCCGGCTGATGGTCGATATGGGGAAAATCCGAACCGTCTTCAGCACTACTATCAGTTTCAGGTGATCATGAAACCGTCACCGGCCAATAGCCAGGATCTTTATCTGGGCTCACTCAAGGCCATCGGGCTTGATCCTTTGGCCCATGATATCCGTTTTGTTGAAGATGATTGGGAAAGCCCGACCCTTGGGGCGGCCGGCCTTGGCTGGGAAGTTTGGTGCGATGGCATGGAAGTTTCCCAGTTTACCTATTTTCAGCAGGTGGGCGGGATCGAATGCAGCCCGGTCCCGGTGGAACTGACCTATGGGCTGGAACGGCTGGTCATGTTTATTCAGGGCGTGGATAATGTCTATGATCTGGATTGGGATGGCGTGCCAAAAGATCAGGGTGGCAAGGTGTACCGTGATATTTTTCACGCAGCGGAAATCCAGTATTCGCATCATAATTTTGAACGTGCCGATACCGAGATGCTGATGCAGCACTTCCTTGATGCTGAAGCGGAATGTGCGAGCCTGCTGAACAGCGAGAATCCTCTTCCGCTTCCAGCCTATGATCAGTGTATGAAAGCAAGCCATTTATTTAATCTTCTGGATGCACGCGGGGTGATTTCCGTTGCGGAAAGGCAAGGCTATATAGGCCGTGTCAGGACACTTGCAAAAGCTTGCTGCGAGGCCTGGGTTGAAGCTGGTGAAAGGAAAGAAATCTGATCATGGCAGAACTTTTCTTGGAGCTTTTTGGTGAAGAAATTCCGGCTCGAATGCAGGAAGCAGCAGAGCGCAAACTGGCTGATGCGATTTCAGGTGCTCTTGCGGATAAGGGGCTTGGCGGTAGCACACCGATAACATGGTCTGGCCCTCGTCGCCTTGCCGTTGCGATTAATGATGTTGCTGAGATGCAGGCCGACCTTAGCGAAGAGCGGCGTGGTCCTCGTACTGATGCCCCGGATTCGGCGATTGAGGGATTCCTTAAATCAGCGGGGATTTCACGTGATGAGGCTGAAATCCGCTCAACACCCAAGGGAGATTTTCTTTTTGCGGTAATTGAGCGAAAAGGTGCCGCAAGCCTGGATATTATTCCTGAATTGGTCGCCACTGTACTGGAAGAGTTTTCCTGGCCGAAAAGCATGCGATGGGGGCGAAGTCGGGCCCGCTGGGTGCGTCCCCTAAGCCGGATCACCGTCCTTTTTGATGGTGCGCCTGTTGCTGGTGAATTTGATCTTGGTGGAGGTCTTTCTATTCCCTTTGGTGATAAAACCGAAGGGCATCGGATGCTCGCGCCTGAAGAAATCAAGATCAGAAGCGGTAAAAGTTATGCCGCTGATCTTGAAAAGGCGTTCGTCATAGTAGACCGGAAGGAACGAATAGAACGTATCCGCCAGTCTATCATGAAGTTAGCCGAAAAAGAGAATCTTAAATGGCGTGAAGATGAAGGGCTTCTCGCCGAAGTTGCAGGACTGGTGGAGTTTCCGCACCTGATTATGGGCCAGATCGGTCAGGATGTCATGGATCTGCCTACTGAAGTGCTCATTGTCGCGATGCGAAATCACCAGAAGTATTTTGCCTTTGATCAGCTTGATGGCGCAGGGCTTGCGCCATGCTTTGCCACCGTGACCAATATGTCTCCTGATCCGGTGCGTGATAAGGTAATCCGGAATGGGAATGAAAGGGTGCTGGCGGCTCGCCTGTCGGATGCCCGGTTTTTCTGGAACCAAGATAGGCAGGCCCTTCTTGATCAACGCTTGCCCCAGCTGGACGAGATCACGTTTTTTGAAGGTCTTGGCAGCATGGGCCGGAAAGCCGAAAGACTGGAAAAACTTGCCTCCGGCATAGCCTTGCAAATCGGAGCAGATAAAGAGATTGCCGGCCGGGCAGCACGTCTTGCGAAGGCTGATCTTGTATCTGAAACGGTTGGTGAATTTCCGGAACTCCAGGGTGTTATCGGCGGGTATCTGGCGCAGTTTTCCGTCGATAAATCCATCGCAGAAACTATTGGTAGCGCGGTGCGGTCTCAATATAAACCCGAAGGCCCGAAAGACAGCCTGCCTGAAACTCCAGAAGGTATGGCCGTGGCTCTGGCGGACAAGATTGATACGCTGGTCGGATTTTTCAGTGTTGGTGCGGTGCCTACGGGTTCGAAGGATCCTTATGCCCTGCGCCGGGCGGCTCTTGGAGTTATCCGTATAATTGTTGAAAACAGGTTGGATCTGCCCCTTGGCAGGGTGCTGATCACGGCAGCACAACAATATGATCAGGAGTCACCTGATGCAGCATTACTGCCTTTTCTTCAGGAAAGGTTCCGGGTCTGGTTGCGGGAACGGGGTATCGGTCATGATGTTGTAAATGCATTGATCCGCGATAATGATGCTCGTCATGATGATCTGCTTCATATTTTCAGGCTGGCGGAAACGCTGGCAGAATTTATCGCCCGGGAGGAAGGGGAAGGCCTGATGGCCGGGTACCGCCGTGCCAGTAATATTCTTGCTGCTGAAGAAAAGAAGGATCAGCAAACCTATGACGGCAAAGTGAAGGAAGATCTTCTGAAAGATGAGGGGGAAATATTGCTTTATCAGACGATCCGCGCTGTTCTCAGCAAGCCTAATTCCTCCACCGATGACAATATCGACCGGATGCGGGCGCTGGGAGGCATACGAGCACCGATTGACATGTTTTTTGAGAAAGTCACCGTCAATGATGATGATCAGGCTGTTCGGATCAACAGGCTCAATCTGTTGGGATGCATTCGCGCGGCCATGCAAGAAATTGCCGACTTTTCAAAGATAGAAGGTTGAAGGATTTTAGCGTAACTCGCCTGCCTATTTGCACTATCCGGGAAATGGAGCCTGAAAATGAGAAAATGGGTCTATAGTTTTGGTGATGAAATAACCGAAGGAAATGCAGGGATGCGCAACCTTCTGGGTGGCAAGGGGGCAAATCTTGCCGAGATGAGCAGCATTGGCCTGCCTGTCCCACCCGGATTCACGATTTCTACCGAAGTTTGCACCTATTACTATGATAATGATCGGCAATATCCTTCCAGCCTTGCAGATGAGGTGAGCACGGCGATCAGCCTTATCGAGAAGGAAACAGGCCTAAGATTTGCCGATCCTGACAACCCGCTACTTCTCTCGGTGCGGTCGGGGGCCCGTGCCTCGATGCCCGGGATGATGGATACAGTTCTTAATCTCGGACTCAACCCTGACGTCGTTGCTGGTCTTGCCGCCAAAACCAGTGACAAGCGCTTTGCCTGGGATTCTTACCGTCGATTCATTCAGATGTATGGGGATGTTGTGCTTGAAGTCGATCATGGTCTTTTCGAGGATGCCCTTGAAAACATGAAAGAAGCCCGAGGTTTTGTCGATGATGTTGAATTAAGCGGGGATGACCTCGAAATGCTGGTAGGAGAGTATCTTGAAATCGTTAAAGAAGAAACAGGTTCCTCTTTTCCAATTGACCCTATGGATCAGCTCTGGGGGGCTATCAGTGCGGTATTCGGCAGCTGGATGAATTCACGTGCTATTACCTACCGTCGCCTAAATAACATTCCGGCGGAATGGGGTACTGCGGTGAATGTGCAGTCCATGGTGTTTGGCAATATGGGCGATGACTGCGCTACGGGCGTGGCCTTCACGCGCAATCCCTCGACCGGGGAAAATGTTTTTTATGGTGAGTTCCTTGTCAATGCCCAGGGAGAAGATGTTGTTGCAGGCATACGCACCCCTCGTAACCTGACCAGTGCCGAACGTCTTCAAAGCGGCAATGAACAGCTTTCAATGGAAGAGCAAATGCCGGAGGTATATGCGCAGCTTGCCGAGGTCCGGACGCTTCTTGAGAGCCATTACAAGGATATGCAGGATCTGGAATTCACCATCCAGACGGGCAAACTCTACATGCTCCAGACACGGAGCGGCAAGCGTACAGCGCAGGCGGCGCTCAGAATGGCAGTTGAAATGGCGGAGGAAGGATTGATCAGCCAGGAGGAGGCGATCATGCGTATTGATGCAGGCTCTCTTGATCAGCTACTTCATCCCACCCTTGATCAGGATGCTGAAAAGACATTGCTAACGCGCGGGCTACCTGCATCACCTGGCGCATCATCGGGTGAAGTTGTGCTGACAGCTGATCGTGCCGAAGAACTTGCAGCCGCAGGTCACAAGGTCATTCTGGTGCGACTTGAGACCAGTCCGGAGGATATCCATGGCATGCATGCGGCAACCGGTATCTTGACTGCCCGCGGCGGTATGACCAGCCATGCGGCAGTCGTTGCCCGCGGGATGGGCCGGTCATGTGTATGCGGGGCTAGCGAAGTCCGGATTGATGTAGACGAAGGTACTGTTTACATAGGCTCAGCGCAGTTGAAAGAAGGGGATTTGATCACCCTTGATGGCGGAACGGGTGAAGTGTTCCAAGGCGAAGTGCCGACAATCATGCCCGAACTTTCAGGTGCTTTCGGCACCCTGATCAACTGGGCTGATGAAGTTAGGCGACTTGGGATTCGCGCCAATGCCGAAACCCCGCTGGATGCCCGCACCGCGAGAGAGTTCGGCGCCGAGGGAATTGGTCTTTCCCGAACTGAACATATGTTCTTTGATGCCGATCGCATCGTAGCCATGCGAGAGATGATCATGGCAACCGATATCGAAGGCCGTAAAGCTGCGCTGGCAAAACTGTTGCCAATGCAACGGGGTGATTTTGCTGAACTCTTCCGGATTATGGAAGGGTTACCTGTTACAATACGTCTTCTTGATCCGCCCCTGCATGAGTTTCTCCCGCACAGTAACGACGAGCTTGAAGAAGTTGCCAAAGCTGCCGGGGTCAGTGTACGCGTTGCACGGGAGCGGGCCATAAAACTGAAGGAAACAAACCCCATGCTCGGGCATAGGGGTTGCCGACTTGCCATCACCTACCCGGAAATCTGCGCCATGCAGGCGCGCGCTATTTTTGAAGCGGCAAGCCTTGTGCAAAAGGAAGGCGGTGCCCCGGTCACAGCTGAAATCATGGTACCGCTTGCAGCAACCGCGCGTGAGGTTGAACTATGTCGGGAGATTATCGACCGTACTGCCCGTAATGTTGAAAAGGAATCAGGCATCTCGGTTGAATATATGGTTGGCACAATGATCGAACTGCCGCGCTCATGCCTTGTTGCAGACGAGATTGCCAAAGAAGCTGCATTCTTTTCTTTTGGCACCAACGATCTGACCCAGACTGCCCTCGGTATCAGTCGTGATGATGCCGGACAATTCCTTCGGGAATATGCCGAAGCAGACATCTATCCCATAGATCCGTTCGTTTCCATGGATAGGGAAGGTGTAGGCACGCTGGTTCGAATCGGGGTGGAAAAGGGAAAATCCGTTCGACCCGATATCAAGCTTGGTATTTGTGGAGAACATGGTGGGGATCCTGCCTCCATTGATTTCTGCGAAGAGGTCGGGCTTGATTACGTTTCCTGTTCACCCTACCGGGTACCTGTAGCAAGACTCGCCGCGGCCCAGGCTGCCATTCGGATGAAATCCAGCGCATAAACGTTTTCTTAATTTATTTAAGTTATCCTGATCTTTGACGTTGAGTCTTCCCGCTCCGCGCAGGTTGAAGATTGCCCGGCGTCTGTGTCATCAGGGAGAGAACAATGCGCCTGCCGCAAGGTCTTAAGTGCATCTTTTTTGCTGGAATGTTGCTGCTGACACCAGCAAATCCTTTAGTTGTGACGGATAGTTATGCAGATACAGGATTTACCGCAGGCTTTGAAAGATTGTCTCGCACGCCTCTAAGCCCGGAGATTTGGCTTTTCTATCCTTCAATGGCTCCCGCAGAAAATGCTCGCGTTGGTTTCTGGGAGTTGAGGGTGGCAGAATCTGCGCCACCGGCACCCGGTCAGTACCCGGCAGTGGTGTTGTCGCATGGACTTTTCGGTATGCCTGTAAGTCACCATCGCCTGGCTCAAGAACTGGCGCAAGCCGGGTTTATCGTTATCGCTCCTGTTCATGATGATGGGCCTGCTGTTGCCCAGCGCTATACCAGAAGAACACGGGAGATATCTATTGCTCTTGATAGGGTGCTGATGGACCCGCTCCTCAATACTCACCTTGATATCTACCGCATTGGTGGTTTTGGGTTTTCGCTAGGTGGTGCAAGTATTCTTGCTGCTGCAGGTGGCCGGATTGATTTCGATCTTGTCAGGTCTCATTGCCGCAATGCCCTTGCGGATCCCGAATTTTGTGACAGAGGTGGGATTGGAACTGTTCCCGGAGTTGTGCCACTTGTCCCGGATCCAAGGTTGAAGTCGGTTGTGCTTGCCGCTCCCATAGGAGTTATGTTTTCAGAACTTGATGCCATTACGGCTGATGTCTGGGTTATCCGCGCCGGACAGGACAAACAGTTGCGTTTTCCTTTTCATGCTGAACATATTCGTGGGTTGATGACCGGGCCCTATCGCTACAGTTTTGAACCTGAGGCACATCATTATGCGTTTCTCTCACCTTTCCCGGCAGTTCTTGTCGATGAGATTGGGGCACCTGCCCGTGATCCGGCAGGTTTTGACCGGCGGGCGTTTCAGCGCCGTATAAATGCGGATATTGTGGCGCATTTCAGTGAAACACTCATCCCGTGAGACCTGGCCCCCCCCCTCCCCCGGTTTTTCCAGCGTCACGAATATCAAAGGCCGGGTTACCCCGGCCTTTTCCTGAAAAGTGTGTGGTGCTAGTGCTCAGCCTGCTTTGCTTGAGATTACCTTCGGCTTGGTTGCACCGCTACCGTTGATGGAAATCTTGCGCGGCTTCATGGCTTCGGGTATCACGCGCTCCAGTTCAATGTGAAGCAATCCATCCTTCATTGTGGCAGTACTGATTTCGATAAAATCTGCAAGCTGGAATCGGCGTTCGAAGTTACGTCCGGCGATGCCACGATGGAGGTATTGAATACCCTCATTTTCACTGTCGGATTGCGTGCCTCGGATGATCAGCATCTGATCATGAACGGTGACGTCAAGCTGGTCTTCGCTGAAACCAGCAACGGCCATGGAAATTCGGTACGTATCTTCGCCGTGCTTTTCGATATTATACGGAGGCCAGTTAGACTGGCTGTCCAGATTTCCAGCCATCATGCTATCCACAAGATTGGCCATTCGGTCAAAACCGATAGCAGTCCGGAATACAGGGGTAAGATCAAGAGTATTCATCGCATCCTCCTTTGAAGCAATGCATTTATCTGTTAAGGGCATTTTATGCTGCCATTATGGCCAGCGACTTGCCCATCAGCACCATCATGGTCGCTGATATATTGTATATGGGAAGGGCGCGCTTAAAATACAAGGCCGCCCATAAGGGCGGCGCTGTTATAAGAAAAACTATGTAAATGGGTTAGCTTTTGGTTCCCAGATTTCCAAAACGCTTGTTGAAGCGGGCAACCTGACCGCCGCTGTCAAGAATACGATGCTGGCCAGTCCATGCCGGGTGGGATTTCGGGTCGATATCCAGCTTCAATACATCCCCTTCACTGCCCCAGGTGGAGCGGGTCTTGTATTCGGTACCATCGGTCATGACCACGGTAATTTCGTGGTATTCCGGGTGAAGATCTTTTTTCATGTTCAAGCTCCATGGAGTCACCATGCCGACGGTGACCAAATCTTGTCCGATGCGGTATAGCGAATTGATGTCGACCATGCAAGCCCTAATCCAATACGTCATGGGGGATAAAGGCTCTTCTTTGGTCATACGCTCTCTGGAGTTGTAGAGAAGATGTGCTAATGTCAGTCTATGCATAAGAATTTATCTGCTTCCACTCCGAAAGGGGTGAAAAACCTGACACCGCTGAAAACTCTCTGGCCCTGGATTAAACCGCATCGAATGGAGGTGATCAAGGCTCTGGGGGCTATCGTTCTGGTTGCTGCCGCATTGCTATCCCTGGGGCGTGGAATAGCTTTTCTGGTTGATAGCGGCCTTGGGGAGAGGAATAGCGCACTGCTTGATAGGGCGGTGATCATTTGTCTTGGCATAACCGTGATGCTAGCCTTTGGAAGTTATCTGCGGGCGGTGCTGATCAACACGGTTGCGGAGCGAATCATTGCCGATATTAGAAAAGCCGTTTTCAGGCACACACTTGGGCTTTCAACAGCCTGGTTTGAAAATCACCGGACAGGGGACATTATCTCGACCCTGACAGTGGATACAACCCTGATCCAGACTGTGCTGGCTTCAACACTCTCCATGGCGATGCGTAACTTGCTCGTTCTTGCCGGCGGGGTGGTCATGATTATCCTGACCTCACCCAAACTCACGCTCATCATAGCTGCCGTTATTCCCGTCGTGGTGGTGCCCGTGATTGTTCTGGGGCGGCGATTAAGAACACAGTCCAGGCTTGTCCAGGACACATTGGCCACCGTTTCGGTTGAGGCGGAAGAAACGCTTGCTGCCATTCAAACGGTACAAGCATTCGGACGTGAAGACTCAATGGCCGCAAGGTTTAATGCCGTGACCGAAAAAACTTTTGAGACATCACTCAAGCGACTGGTTCTCCGTGGCGCGATGGGTGGTGTGGTTATACTGCTTGTTTTCTCTGCCATCACGTTCATTCTTTGGATTGGGGGACAGGATCTCCTGGCTGGCAAAATGTCGGCGGGTGATCTATCGGCATTCGTTTTTTACTCGGCTTTGGTGGCATCTTCTGTTGGGGCTCTTTCCGATATGGCGGGGGAGCTTCAACGTGCGGCAGGTGCATCAGAACGTATTGCTGTACTTCTTGATGACCACTCTTCACTTCTGGAATCATCAGAGCCTGTTGCTATACCGGGTGGGGCGCTCGGCATTACTTTTGAAAACGTCTCTTTTCATTACAACACGCGGCCGGATATGCCTGCTCTTTCTGAACTTGACCTTGATATAAGACCTTCGGAACGTGTTGCGCTGGTTGGCCCGAGCGGTGCCGGCAAGTCAACCCTGATCGGTCTTATCCTGCGGTTGTTTGATCCGGTTGAAGGGCGGGTGCTGATCGGCGGTGTTGACGCTCGAAAGGCACGGCTCCAGGATCTCAGGGGTGTCATGGGATTTGTACCCCAGCAGACAGCACTTTTTTCTGGAACAATTGCCGATAATATTCTCTTTGGCCGCTTGGATGCAGGAGTTGATGCTATGCGGGAGGCGTCCCGCCGCGCCCATGTTGAGGAATTCGTAGCCACCCTGCCCCAAGGTTACGATACGCCAATTGGTGAAAAGGGGATAAGGCTATCCGGGGGGCAGCGCCAGCGACTGGCTATCGCCAGGGCAATACTGCGCAACCCAGCCATACTTCTTCTTGACGAGGCAACCTCGTCACTTGACGCCCAGTCCGAGCAGGTTGTGCAAGATGCGCTAGAAGAGCTCATGAAGGGCAGGACAACGGTGGTGATTGCCCATCGCCTTTCCACCGTGCTCAACGCTGATCGCATCATCGTGCTCGACAGAGGGCAAGTCATAGCAACAGGCACGCATGAAGAGTTGCTCGCAACCTGCGGCCTTTATCATGAACTGGCATCCTTACAGTTCATCACGTCCGGCAACATGCAGTGAGCTGTCCTGATCATGGATGCTGTTAAATAAACCGAGTTTTAGCGATGGGTAAGTTTCAACTCAATGCGTCGGTTCTTGGCGCGAGCATCGGGGGTATCGGCTTTATCAATAGGCTGGAACTCGCCAAAGCCGGAAGCGGCAAGCCGTTCCGGCTCCATGCCCGCCAGAATCAGATACCGGACCACTGAAAGGGCACGTTCAGTTGAAAGGTCCCAGTTGTCACGAAACCGTGTGGTACTGATAGGCAGATTATCAGTGTGCCCGGTAACTTGCAGAACCCAGTCAATATCTGTCGGGATTGCATCGGAAATTTCACGCAAGGCGTTGCTGAGTTCCATCAGTTGCTTTTCGCCGTCTTCGCCAATATCTGCAGAGCCGAGTTCAAACAGCACTTCCGATTGGAAAACAAACCGGTCGCCGACAATACGGATATCGGACCTGTTTTTGAGCACTTCGCGCAGACGGCCAAAGAACTCTGATCGGAAGCGCTGCAGTTCAGCTACTTTGCTGCTCAGCGCGTTGTTCAACTGTTTGGTCAGATTGACACTGACTTCCTTTGCCTTGCGGGCTTCTTCTTCTTTCTCATCCAGCAGAGCCTGGAGTTGACCAAGTTTGGTTTTGAGGGCATTGACCGATTGAGTCAGGATCTGAATTTCCAGGCGAGTTGCGGAAATCTGCTTGTCCTTTTCACCAAGAGCTGCTTCGCGTTCTGCATTTTTGAGACGAAGTTCTTCAAGTTTGACCTCGATAGCGGCCATGACAAGTGCCTGTTCATCGAGTTGAGATAGGGCATTATCGCGGGCAGATTCGGCCAGTTCAGCGCGGCTGATCGTTTCCGAAAGTGATACCGAAAGCTCATCGCGTGTCTTTTCAGCCTCTTCTGCCCGTGCGGTAAGAACTTCCAGCGCCAGGGTCAGTCTATCACGTTCATTCTCAATGCCCTTGGACTTTTCGGTTAATGCCCTCAAGGTATCTTCAAGTGTGTTTTTTTCCTGCCGTGATGTATTAAGGGAGGCGTCAAGTTCGGCGATACGGCTCGATAACGCATCCTTTTCTTTGATGGATTCATCCAGCTGAATCTGCAGTTGTGCGATTGTTGATGTAAGTCGGCTGGTTTCAGCTTTTTCCATATTCAGCAATTCCGCAAGTGAGGCAATCTCTCCACGGAGCTGTTGCAGGGTGGCATCCTGGCCCGATACCCGCTGGGCAAGATTGATCTGAATGAGAAAAAACACCATCAGGACAAAGATGATGACCATCAGCAAGGTGGCGAGGCCATCAACAAATCCAGGCCAAATAAAGGCCTCAACGCCGCGGGTTGAACGATGACGCGCCAGTGCCATGGGTCAGGGTTTCTTCATCATCAGGGAAATGGTTTTGGACAGCGCCCTGATTTCAGTTGTCAGTGTTGAAGTCATTTCGTTGCGGTCTGCCTTCATTTCACGTGCCAGCATGATAAGAGCGGCTTCGAGATTGGATATATTTTCTGAAAGAAGCGTATCGTTCTTCACCTGGGCATTATATTGGGCAAGTTTGGCGGTGAGATCACGCAAGCTTTCGGTAACCTGGCTGCGTTCAGCTTCTCCAGTCTCAATCACCCGGGCAAGATGAAGCATGCTTTCCGCCGCTGCCTCGGAGATCCCCTGAACCATTTCAGGCCCCATGGAGGGCATGTCGGTAACCTTGTCTAGGCGAACCGATTTGGAAAGCCAGTCTTCAACATCGGTGTAAAAACGGCCCGAAGCCTGGCCAAGCTGAAGATCAAGGAAACCGAGCACGAGCGAGCCGGCCAGCCCGAACAAGGATGAAGAAAACGCCGTTGCCATTCCCAAAAGGGGTGCATCAAGACCGGTTTTCAGTTGCGCCATCATGGCAGTCATGTCACCAAGACTAGTATCTATGCCGCCCACCACACTACCTACAGCCTGAACCGTGCTTAGCAAGCCCCAGAATGTTCCGAGTAGGCCGAGAAAAACAAGCAACCCGATCATATATCTTGAAATCTCACGGCTTTCATCGAGACGAACAGCCACGCCATCCAATACCGAGCGCATGTTCTGCGCGGACAAGGTGCTTTTCCGGCCATCCTGTTCGGCCATGATGACGGCCACCGGCGCAAGAAGGGATGGACGCATCGAAACACCTGATCGAGGGGTGTTTCGTGAGAAGTCCAGCATCCAGTAATGTTCCGGTATCAGGCGCAGGATCTGGCGGATGATGAAGGCTATGCCAATCAGAAGGGCAAAAAGGATGATGCTGTTTATCACCATATTTCCCATGAAGGCAGATTGAAGTGGCTGAAAAAGCCCTGTGCAGACAGCAATGACTGCCAACAGGAAAATGATCATGCGGATCAGATAACGGCGTGGATTCGTCATGGCCAGAACCTCCGATAATGAGTGTATCACTATCTGGGCAATTTGGCAGAATTATGTAAAAGAGATTAAAGCAGGTATCAGTTGTTCAGGCGACCTTTGCGGAGCAGTTTAAGGAAATCGCCATGAACTATGCCATTTGCAGCCACGACATCACCTGAGGTCAGCGCCCGGTCGCGTGAGGCGAAGTCAGAAACAAATCCCCCCGCTTCCCGAACGATCAACACACCAGCAGCAATGTCCCAGAGGCTGAGTTGATGCTCCCAGAACCCGTCGTAACGTCCAGCTGCCACCCAGGCAAGATCCAGCGCTGCCGAACCAAGGCGGCGAACTCCGGAAGTTTCTCCCATTACTGCCCCAAGCTCACGCTGGAAGGTTTCGTGATCCTTGACATCTCCACGTCCCATGAAGGGGATGCCTGTCGCGAAAAGACAGTCCTGCATGCTGCGGCGGCCTGAAACACGCATGCGGCGATCGTTAAGAAACGCACCCTTTCCCTGCTCAGCGAAGAAAAATTCATTCCGGATCGGATCAAAAATGCCGCCAGCAATGACTTTGCCTCCAGCGTTCAGCGGTTTATCGATGGCGGCAATGGAGATGCTGAAATGTGGAATGCCGTGGATATAGTTAGTTGTGCCGTCAAGGGGGTCGATAATCCAGCTTGGTCCATCGGTTTCCGCAGGTGGAATCACGCCACCTTCTTCCATGATGAACCCCCAGTCTGGCCGTGCGTGCCTGAGTTCGCGCATCAGTGTTTTTTCGGCATCGGTGTCGGCATTGGAGACAAAATCACCAACACCTTTTCGGGAAATCTGGAGGTTTTCGACTTCACCGAAGTCCCGGACAAGTCCTCGGGCTGCCTTTTCCGATGCTCGAAAAATGACATTGATCAGCGCGGACTGGTTCATTTCAACTAATCCTTGGCGCGTTCGACGTAGCTGCAGTCTTCTGGTTTGACAACGATGCGGGTGCCGGTTTCGATATGCGGGGGAACCATGACCTTGATCCCTCCTTCAACAACCGCAGGCTTATAGCTGGAGGAAGCAGTTTGTCCCTTGACCACGGCATCGGCCTCAAGAACCTCGACCACCACAGTATCGGGAAGCTGAATTGAAATCGGCTCTCCTTCATGGCTGTTGACGGTAACGGTCATGCCATCCTGAAGGAAAATCGCCTGGTCACCAACTAGCGAGGAGGGCACGGCAATCTGCTCAAATGTTTCGCTATCCATGAAAATCAGGTTATCACCATCGGCATAGAGATAGGTTGAGGTGCCTTCCTGCAGAATTACGCGCTCTACGGTTTCAGAGGAACGGAAGCGTTCGTTGAGCTTGGTTCCATCTCGGATATCTCTTAGTTCAACCTGGGCAAATGCACCGCCCTTGCCAGGTTTCACATGTTGAATCTTTACCGCTGCCCAAAGCCTGTTGTTGTGTTCTATAACATTGCCTGGACGAATGGCGTTGCCGTTGATCTTCATCTCGAAACCTGCTTTCGGTGAGCCGATCTAGTCTCGACCCTTGTAAATGTTAATGACTGTGTTGAGCAGAGCCAACGCTTCTTCGCGTGGGCGCTGAAAGGTATTTCGGCCAATGATCGAGCCGGAAGCCCCACCATCACGAAGGGCCCGGATTTCATTCAGCAAACCTTCGGTATCCTTTGCCGCTCCACCGGAAAACACCACCAGACGGCGCCCGTTGAAAGCCGAATCCACGATATGGCGAACCCGTTCAGCGAGTGTTGCCGAAGGAATATTCTGGCTTTCGTAGACTTTTTTGGCGTCCGTGTTTTCAAGATGATCTGTCGGGGGTTTAACCTTGATAATATGCGCGCCGAGTAGAGCTGCCATATGGGCAGCATAGGCAGCGATATCAAGTGCAGTTTCACCTTCTTTGGAAAGAGTGCCACCGCGTGGATAGGACCACAGTACCACCGCAAGGCCGAGGGCCTTGGCTTCGGCGGTCATTTCCTGAAATTCGCTCATCATGTCAAAGGCAGCATCTGAACCG
Organism: Alphaproteobacteria bacterium LSUCC0684; assembly: GCA_041228335.1. Lineage (NCBI taxonomy): Bacteria > Pseudomonadati > Pseudomonadota > Alphaproteobacteria > Alphaproteobacteria bacterium LSUCC0684. The sequence continues at coordinate 456,912 of CP166130.1, forward strand.
GGATAGATGGTATAACCAATTGCGCTGCATCCCAATCTAAGCGCCTCGCTGACCGACCCCGTGATTGCCTGACTTGGAGCCGGGCCACCCTGGGCAAGGGAGTTGGATGAATTCACTTTGAGAATAGTCGGTATCTGGCCGGCAAAGGTATCTGCTCCAGCCTCAAGCATGCCAAGAGGGGCAGCATAGGCCGACAGGCCGGCATCAATGGCTAGCTGATAATGATAATGCGGGTCATAAGCTGGTGGATTGGGCGCAAAACTCCGTGCAGGCCCATGCTCAAATCCCTGATCAACGGGAAGGATAACAAGTTTGCCTGTACCGCCCAGTTTACCCTGCATCAGGATCCGGGCGAGGTTAGCTTTTACCCCGGGACTGTCGGATTCATAATTGTCAAGGATACGGCGGACAGTGCGTGTTATCTTCATCGTTGGAGCTCCATGAAACCGGTTTAATCCACAGGGCCAAGCATTACGCTATTCGATGTTAGGACGTCAATATGAATCCCCCCTTTCTGATCTATTGATGTGGGGATCATTTATGAAAGATGTTGATCGGAGGCGGGTTCAGCACGGATAATGATAAGGGCGGCGGGGTTATTTTTCTTGAATTGACGGGCAGGTGCGAATCTCTCTATTGTGATACTGGTGTAACTTATGAGCCTAACCGCACAGAATTACATTGAAAGATGACAATCACTCAGATTGTTTCCGCAACGGCTTTCAGGATAATTGTCCTGAAACGCAAAGCAACGGATGGACATTGGGATGACCACGCGCCTTGAAATAGCATTTCAGCGGCTTGAAGCGGCAGTGGAATCTCTGGAGAAGAGACAGTTTGCTGAACTTGATGCCAGGCAAATGGAAAGTTCACCTGGAGCGGCCAACCCCAATATGCAAAATGGTGAGATCAATGCTATCCGGCAGTTGGTTGATCAGGCTTTGATGATCTTGGCTGAGGAGAAGAAACACGATACAGATGCTGGAGGGGGCGGCCATGACTGAAAACCGCGTCTCTGTTCATATCAACGGTCAGGATTATCCCATGGTCTGCGCACCTGGCGAGGAAACCAAGGTGCTGGCCTTAGGTGAAAGGATCGATGGAGTCGTTCGCCAGGTTTCTTCGGTCTCGGGACCCATCAGCGAGACACGTCTTTTGGTCATGGCAGCGCTTATTCTTACCGATCAGTTGACTGAACTTGAAAATGCTACGACCACCAGCACCCATAACAAGGCAGATGTTCCTGATGAAGATAGCCTAGCATCAGTTATTGAAAAGATTGCCATGCGTCTCGAAACGCTTGCATCAAGAGACTGAACAGCCTACATCAGAATTACCGCAGCTGGAATGTGCGCCAGGTTAACGTATCCCTGGGGCCATAAGACATCTCTTGGGAGTTGCCTCTGTCCGGGTTGTGGCCCGGGTATCGTGACGCCCACCTGCTAAGCAGGCCACAGAGGATTGTCCATACCAGCGGCATTCTGGCTGTCGGCAACAGGCGTGGTCCCGATGAAGTAATGTCAATCCGGGAGAGACTGTCCTAATGCTTCGCCCCTGTTACTGGGATGATTACATGAAGTTCAAGAGGAGAAGAGGACAGGGGATCGGTATGACAAATAGGGAAACCACATCACTTGAAGACCAAAAAGCAGCGTTGCGCAAAACCATGTCTGGCATCCGCAAAGAAGCGGCGCTTGATTTGAATGCCGCCGGAGAGCTGGCTGAATTTGCTACGGCTTTGTTGGAAATATTCAAGCCTCAACCAGATTCAATTGTCGCAGGATACTGGCCAATTCGAACAGAACTCGACCCGAGACCACTTATGCAGAAACTTGCTATGGCAGGATTAGTAACGTCACTTCCAGCAACACCTGAGCCGGGCAAACCGCTTAATTTTCATCTCTGGCGAGAAGGAGATCCAGTCATTGACGGTCTATACGGTACATCAGAACCTGGCCCGGATTCCCCGCAATGCGCACCGGATATTCTGCTTGTGCCCATGTTGGCCTTTGATGATGATTGCTTTCGGCTTGGGTATGGTGGGGGCTTTTATGACCGAAGCCTTGCCGTTTTGCGCCAGCACAAGCAGGAGGTCAGGGCAGTCGGCATTGCTTTCGCCTCCCAGCGCGTTCAGCATGTGCCCCGCGGCGAGCACGATGCCAGGCTGGATGCGGTGCTGACACCGGAGGGTTTTGTCTTACCAGAGCAAGGCGTAAACTGATCCTGGAATTGAAACAAAAGGGTTTCGGAAAGGCAGATAATGCGGATACTTTTCCTAGGTGATGTGGTGGGGCGAAACGCCCGTAAAAAGGTAATGGAAAGCCTGAAATCACTGCGCCATGAGCTTGATCTGGACTTTATTATTGTGAATGTCGAAAACGCTGCTGGCGGTTTTGGTGTCACCCCGGAGATCGCCCAGGGTTTTCTTGATGCCGGGGCGGATGTGCTTACAACCGGCAACCATGTCTGGGACAAGCGCGATATCATTCCCTTCATCGACAAGGAAAATCGGCTGATCCGGCCGTTCAACATGGTTGAAGGAACACCAGGGAAGGGGATGGTCACCGTCGTCAATGACAAAGGGTTGCGGCTGGCTGTTGCTAATCTGATCTGCAATCTCTTCATGGCTGAAAATGAAAATGTCTTCAGCGCGCTGGATAAGGTGCTGATCCGCACCGCCCTTGGCCGGGACGCGGATGCAATCGTGATTGACGTTCACGGCGAAGCCACATCGGAAAAATCAGCGATTGGGTTTGCTGCTGATGGCCGGGTCTCTCTTGTTGTTGGAACCCACACTCATATTCCTACAGCGGATCAACGGATTTTGCCGAAAGGAACCGCGTACCAGACCGACTCCGGGATGTGTGGCGATTATACCTCAATCATTGGCATGGACCCCGAGGCCGCGGTGGGCCGTTTTATCGGCAAACCACAAGGCCGACTGGAGGTTGCAAAGGGTGAAGCTACGCTTTGCGGGGTGGTGGTGGAAACTGATGATGCCACAGGACTTGCCAGAACGATTTCCCCTTTCCGCCGGGGAGGCGTGCTTGCCTCTACACAAAAAGATACCAGCAGTTGAGTTTTTATCGGCTTTTCTGTTAAATTTCTGCTAGATATTGACCTAACACTGATGACAACAGGGATAGACCATGGCAGGGCATTCCAAATTCAAGAATATCATGCACCGCAAGGGCGCCCAAGACGCTAAGCGGGCAAAGGTTTTCACCCGGCTTATCAAAGAATTGGCAGTGGCGGCGAGAAGTGGCATAGATCCGGAATCCAACCCGCGTCTACGGACGGCGCTTTCAGCATGCCGAGCTGCCAATATGCCGAAAGACAATATCGAACGCGTGCTCAAAAAAGCCGAAGGCGGCGATGGTGACAACTATGATGAGATCCGGTATGAGGGCTATGGCCCGGGCGGAGTTGCCCTCATCGTTGAGGCACTGACCGACAACCGAAATCGAACAGCATCCGAAGTCCGGGCAACATTCAACAAATATGGTGGCAACTTAGGAGAGACCGGTAGCGTCAATTTCATGTTTGATCGGGTGGGGCAGATGATCTACCTCGCCGATGCCGCCGATGCCGAGGCGATATTTGAGGCAGCGCTTGAAGCCGGAGCCGACAATGTCGAAAGTGATGATAGCGGGCATGAAATTACGACTGCCCCTGAAGATTTCAATACCGTGCGTGAAATGATGGAAAGCCAGTTCGGCGCACCGGAGGAGGCAGGTCTTGCCTGGAAGCCGCAGAATACCACGCTGGTGAATGAAGATCAGGCCCAGACATTGATGAAACTTTTGAATGCTCTGGATGATCTTGACGATGTCCAGAGCGTTGCGTCGAATTTTGATATTGATGATGACGTGATGGCAAAACTCGCAGGCTGATACCTGCCTATATCTGAAAACACCCAATAAGGGGGGCAATTTGCGCATCTGCGGGATAGATCCGGGCTTAAGAAATACCGGCTGGGGCATAATTGATATTAATGGTAATAGCCTAAAATGGGTGGCCGATGGTGTTATCCGCCCTGATCCTGAACTACCTGATGCTGAGCGGCTTCTTGTGATCAGCCATGATCTTTCGTCGCTCTTGAGCCTCTACAAACCTCAGCAGGCTGCGATTGAGGAGATTTTTGTTGCCCAAAGCGCGGCATCGGCGCTCAAACTCGGAATGGCAAGAGGGTCAGCGTTGATAGCTTTGGCTGAATATGGCCTTAAGGTAGAGGCTATTTCTGCCCGCCGGGTGAAACAGAACCTCACGGGTTCAGGACGTGCTGATAAAAATCAGGTCACGGCCATGGTCTCCCGTCTGCTTGGCGTAACGCCGAGTTCCACCGATGCGGCAGACGCGCTCGCCATTGCCATCGCCGCCAGCCATGACCGCAGTTCTTTATCTGAACCTGACCAGGGTACCTTACTGGACAAGGCGATTGCACGAGCGCTGGCAAAGGAAAATATCTCATGATTGCACGACTTTCCGGAACTCTGGTCGAAATAGGCGAAAGCCATGCGGTCTTGATGGCTGGTGGTGTTGGCTACATGTTTCAGGCTACCAGCCGATGTCTTGCCCGAATGGGCGGTGTTGGCGCCGAAGTGATGATACTCATCGATACTCAGATCCGTGATGATCGGATCATTCTTACCGGTTTCTCAAATGCTGCGGTTAAGGATGTCTTCACCCTGCTCCAAACAGTTCAGGGAGTTGGGTCAAAGGCTGCACTTTCTATTCTCTCCGCGCTTAGCCCTGATGATCTGATGCTGGCGATATCCGCCGGTGACAAGGCGATGATCACCCGTGCTGACGGTGTTGGTCCCAAACTTGCCCAGCGTATTGTGAATGAGCTTGGTGAAAAGGTTTCAAGCCTTACCCTCGGCCCTCAGGCTGGATCTGCAGATCCGTCAAGCCCGGATCAGGCAGCGATCCGGGATGCGATCTCGGCTCTTGTCAATCTCGGCTATGGACGTGCTGAAGCACATGCCGCTGTTGTTGCCGTATCGGCGGGGATGGCGGGAGCTTCTCTTGAAGCGCTCCTTCCTGCTGCCCTCAAGGAGCTTGGTCAATGAGTGATGATACCAGGCTGGTGAGCCCGGCACCGCTACAGGGGAGCGATGACAGTCTGCGTCCGGGGCGGCTTGATGATTTCATCGGCCAGGGGCAGGGACTTGGTAACCTCGCAACATTCATTACTGCGGCAAGGGGAAGGGGGGATGCGATGGATCATGCTCTGCTTCACGGGCCGCCTGGGCTTGGCAAGACAACTCTTGCCCAGATCATAGCCCATGAACTTGGCGTCGGGTTTCGGGCAACATCAGGTCCTGTAATTGCACGCGCCGGTGATCTCGCGGCTCTCCTGACCAACTTGCAACCAAGAGACGTGCTGTTCATTGATGAGATTCATCGCCTTAATCCTGCCGTAGAAGAAGTGTTATATCCCGCTATGGAAGATTTTCAACTTGATCTCATTATCGGTGAAGGACCTTCGGCACGGTCGGTGCGGATTGATCTGCCTCCCTTTACGCTGGTCGGTGCAACAACTCGTTCAGGGCTGTTGACGACACCGCTTCGTGACCGTTTTGGAATTCAGATGCGAATGCAGTTCTACACCCATGATGAACTGAAAACCATCCTTCTTCGTCTCGCGGGAAAGCTTGGCATGCCACTGACCGACGATGGAGCAGCTGAAGTTGCTCGCCGATCACGAGGCACGCCGCGGGTGGCTGGACGACTCTTGCGCCGGGTTCGCGATATCACCGCTGTTGCCGGAGATGAAAAGGTGGGCGCGGGTGAAGCTGATGCCGCACTTGTCAAGCTTGGTGTCGACCGGTCTGGAATGGATGCGATGGATCGAAGGTATCTTGAATGCCTAGCCGAGAACTATGGTGGTGGTCCTGCCGGGGTGGAAACCCTTGCTGCGGTTTTGGCAGAACAGCGCGATGTGCTTGAGGAAGTTATTGAGCCGTATCTGATGCAGACCGGACTGCTTATGCGGACCCCGCGGGGGCGGTGTCTGTCTCGTTCAGGATGGGAATATATTGGTTTGGAACCCCCGAAGGGTGCCCAGCTTGATCTGCTTTCGGAGAGGGATGTCGATGAAGGCTGAAGGGATTGATCTTGATGTGCTGATGGATGGCTGGATTGAAGGAGATACCCATCTATACCCCTTGGTTGTCCAGTATGAGGATACCGATGCTGCAGGCATTGTCTATCATGCGAATTATATCAGTTACGCTGAACGGGCACGCACAGCATTGTTGCGATGTATGGGGGTGGAGATGAATGCCCTTATCGAGCGTGGTGATATCATTGTCATCAGCCGCATTGAGATAGATTACCGGAAACCTTCGGTGATCGGTGATCGGCTTTTTGTCCGCACGAGTCGCTTCCGGCTGGGGCGGACAACCCTGAACATGCTTCAGGTAATCAGTGATGCGGATGAAATAACCCGCGCATCGCTTGAAGTCCGGGGCGCTTTTGTTTCGGCATCAGGGGGCAGGCCTGTGCGGGTGCCTGCAGATGTTCGTGCAAAGATGGATAAATTTACTTCTGGTAATGAATAAAGCATAGCGAGAGGGTATCATGCAGGAAGGTATCGAAACGACATTATCCGTGACCAGTCAGGATCTAAGTATCTGGGGTCTTTTTCTGGCAGCAGACCTGGTTGTCAAGGCGGTCATGTTGCTGCTGGTGCTGGCCTCGATATGGTCTTGGGCGATCATCTTCGAAAAACTCAGATCGATACGGCGTGAGTATAGTTTTGCCGATGATTTCGAAGATGATTTCTGGTCTGGTGGTAAGGTAGATACACTTTATGACAATCTTGGTGATAAACCTGATGGTGTGATGCCACGTGTGTTTGTATCCGCTATGCGGGAATGGCACCGTGCCAATGGCCGTGGCGTTAATGGCCAGAATGGGATCCATTCTCTTTCCCAGCGTATTGAGAGGACAATGTCGGTAACCATTTCGCGTGAACTGACACATCTCGAAAAAGGCATGACCTTTCTCGCATCAGTCGGGTCTGTCGCGCCTTTTGTAGGTCTCTTTGGTACGGTCTGGGGTATCATGAACTCCTTCCAATCCATCGCCCAGTCAAAGAATACCTCGCTTGCAGTGGTTGCTCCCGGTATCGCTGAAGCCTTGTTTGCTACTGCTCTCGGTCTGGCGGCAGCAATCCCGGCGGTGGTTGCCTATAACCGTTTTTCAAGCCAGATCGAAAGCCTTGCGTCCCGACTCGAAACATTCAGCGGTGAATTCAGCACCTTGTTGAGCCGCCAGTTAGACGAAAGGTAAGCCGGCAATGGGTGTTCAGCTTGGATCCTCAGGCCAGCGACGTGGCCGCCGCAAACTTCGTCCTATGGGGGAGATCAACGTTACGCCTCTTGTCGATGTGATGCTGGTGTTGCTTATCGTTTTCATGGTGACGGCACCACTTCTGACCGTCGGTGTGCCGGTTGATCTGCCAAAGACAAAGGCTTCCCAGATTTCGGACGATCAAACCCCGATGGTGGTCACCATCAAGCCTGATGGTGAAATTGCCTTGCAGAACCGGATTATCGGCTTGGAAGAACTTCTGCCAAGGCTAGAAGCAGTTGCCCGGGCCAAACCAGAAACCCGTGTCTTTGTTCGTGGCGACCAAAACGTTTCCTATGGGGAAGTGATAGAGGTCATGGGTCGTATCCAGGAAGCAGGATTCAGCCGCGTTGCATTGATCACGAAACTTCCGGAAGAGAACTGATACATGATGATGGTGCGCGGCTCGGCCATAGGTCAGTCCATTGCTTTTCATGTCCTTGTGGTGGCGGTGTTCTTTCTGGGTATGCCGCTTCTAAGTCGTGATATCGCACCTGAACAACCTATTCTGACCGTGGAAATCATCCAGACACTTGATGACACTAATCTCAAAGAGGGATTTGAAGGGAAAACTGAACCCAAACCCCAGCCCTCAGATGAGGTAAAGGAGCCTGAAGCACCGCCACCACCGCCGCCACCCCCACCTGCTCCGGCGCCTCCTCCACCTGCCCCTGCTCCGGCTCCTGCCCCCGAAGCAAAGATTGTTGCCGAGGACGCGGTGCCGCTCCCTTCGCCAAAACCAAAGCCGAAAAAGGCGCCTCAATCCGCCCCGCCCAAGCCCAAGGCCAAACCTGTCGATGTTCAGGCACCACCTCAACGTCCGGTTACCAAATCGCCGGATTACAAAAAGAAAAAGGAACAGCAACTTCAGCTTGCCAGCAACCTGCAGAATCTGATTGAGAACAAATCCCAGCGGCAACGTGAGGAAAAAGAAAAGGAAGACAAGAAGAAAGAGACCAAGGACAAACTGAAGGACATCCTCGCTTCACAGCAGAACAAGAAGAAAGAGGATGAGGCCAAAGCTGAAACCAAGGACAAGGTAACGCAACTGGTAGGTCAGGCGCTGAATGCGCCGAAAACCGTATCCGGGCCACTCGGAATGTCTGTGATTGACCAGCTTAGAAGTCATCTGGCCGAATGCTGGTCCCCGCCGCCCGGGGCGGCAGGTGCAGATGCCCTTATTGTTGACATAATTGTGCGTCTAAATTCAAAGGCGGAGGTTGAATATGTTGGTATCGTCGAAACAGCCCGCTATAAAAGCAACCAGACCTTCAAGGCGGCGGCGGATGCCGTCATGCGGGCGGTTTTTGAATGTAGCCCTTTACCGCTTCCTCTTGAGAAGTATGAAATATGGAAAGAATTGCAATTTGAGTTCAATCCGCGTTTTATTACGCGTAACTGAAACCCCGACCCTGTGCACGGCTGAAAGATGATTGCTGTATTTGCTCAACGAATTTTCCTGACATTTGCCATGATACTGCTGGCCACCCTTGCGGTTGCTCAGACGGAAAAGATCACCATTACGGAAGGCAGTATCGAGCCAACCCCTATTGCGATTGCTGATTTTACTGGCCCGGATGGGCTTCCGAGTGATCTGGGGCGAACAATCGCTGAGATAATTGCCAATGATCTTGCCGATTCCGGGATGTTTCGGAATGAGGAATCCGCCGCGCTGATCCCGCCGCCTTCGGCACCATCTATACGTCCGGATTTCTCGGAATGGGAGCCGCTTGGCGTCAAGGCGCTTCTTGTCGGGTCGGCATCACGGAATGCCAACGGTATGGTAGAAGTGGTGTTTATTCTGTGGGATGTGGTAACTCAACGTGAAATCGTTGCCGGGGACGGGGAAACGCCGACAGGCGGCATCCGGCGGATATCTCATCAGATTGCTGATCTTGTCTTTGAGAGTTGGACCGGGGACAAAGGATATTTCGATACTCGAATCGTGTATGTTGAAGAAAGTGGCCCTGTTGACCGCCGGGTAAAGCGGCTGGCGATCATGGATCAGGATGGTCATAACCACACATATCTGACCAACGGCAAATCCTTGGTGCTGACCCCCAGGTTTTCGCCGCAGGTACAGGAAATTGCCTATCTGGATTATTTTAACGACAACCCGAATGTCTACCTGATGGATGTAAGTTCAGGTAAATCCGAGTTGCTTGGAACTTTCCCGGGTATGACGTTTGCCCCACGATTTTCCTTTGATGGCAAGAAGCTGATCATGAGCATGGCCAAGAACGGCCTGACAGATATTTTTGAGATGAATCTGTCAACCCAGCAGATGCGCCAGTTGACAAAAAGCCCTTCAATTGATACCTCCCCATCTTATTCGCCCGATGGACAGCAGATTGTCTTCAACTCTGATCGGGCCGGCACCCAGCAGATTTATGTCATGGACAGCAATGGCAGAAATGTCCGCCGGATCAGTTACGGCAATGGGCGTTACGCGACCCCTGTCTGGTCACCACGTGGCGATATCATCGCTTTCACCAAAATGTACAACGGCCAGTTTTACATCGGAGTGATGAATACCGATGGTTCAGGTGAACGTCTCCTGGCCAAGGGTTTTCTTGTGGAAGCCCCGACCTGGGCGCCCAACGGAAGAGTGCTCATGTATTTCAAGCAGAATCCCACCGCTGATGACGGCTCTGGCGGGGAAACATATCTGTACCGAATTGATATCACAGGCTTTAATGAGAGAAGAATTGTGACGCCGTCTTTTGCTTCTGACCCGGCATGGTCACCGCGTCTGCCGTAAGCCCTGTTTCCATATAAGGCGTGGCAAAAACAGATCATCACGGTCACAGTAGATATGATATTTGAAGAATTTTAGGATAAATTTGACTTAGTTGATGATAAATGGTTGTTTTGTGATGCTGTTTTATGTAAATAGGGAACGAAGTTCCAATAGATATCCTGCGCCGGCAGCTCCGGCAATACTACGGGAGTGTATAAATGACTAACCGCATATTCCCTATCCTGGCTGTGTTGACACTGCTGGCAGCATGTGAGACCGCACCAAAGGATGCAGCAGACGCTGCAGGCTCTGGTGCTTCGAGTTCCTCATCCAGTGATACTTCTGTTTCCTCGACATCATCAGATAGTTCCGCATCATCTGCATCTTCTTCTGCATCGGCTGCGATGACACCTGCAGAAGAGTTGATCAAGATCGGCGACAAGGTGTATTTCGAGTATGACAGTTCTGCCCTTTCTGATGAAAGCAAGGCAACCCTTGCCGCTCAGGCAGCTTTCCTGAAAGCTAATCCTTCGGTCCGGATTACGGTTGAAGGCCATTGCGATGAACGCGGTACCCGTGAGTACAACCTCGCCCTTGGTGAGCGTCGCGCATCGGCAGCAAGAGATTATCTTGTAGCCCAGGGGATCAACAACGCTCGCATCAAGATCATTTCTTATGGCAAGGAGCGTCCCGCATTTATCGGATCCAACCCTTACGCCTACTCAAAGAACCGGCGTGCGGTTAGTATTATCCGCTAAATCAAGAACATATGATATGAAAGCCTGACACCGTTTCGGTGTCAGGCTTTTTTTATGACCTGATAATAAATTTTTCCCCACCTTGCTAAAAAATTAACCTATTGCAACGTCATGGGGTCTGTTTAAGTGCTTCACGACACCGTATTTTCATCATTAACCCCCTGGGCCATGGGTTGATATGTGTATGTGGAGGGTTCGTATGATGTTGGAATAGCGTGCTAATTATAGTGTTCTAATACAGGCGGGGGGGGGGTGCCGTCGATGAAAAAATTGTGTTTTGTTAACTATAAATTAAGGTTTTTTGTGTAGCATCCAAGGTAGTTGCCGCTGAGACGGCATGCTTTGATCGTGGTTCAGTGCATCTTTTTCAATGCTGGAGGCATGGCCGTTCTGGTGTCAGCGTTACGCACCATTATTCAGGACGAAGACCATGCCAAACGAGATGAACCACCCCACCCGCCTCTCCCCGTCCCGCCTGTTTCGGTCAGGATTGCCGGAAGCCTTTCGGCATCGGCCCCCGGTAGATGGGATGATATCGGTATTCGTGTGGACCGCAGGCGGGCTTGTGCTGGCGGCGTGTTCAGGCGGAACCCGTATTGTTGAGCGTAGCGATGATGGAACTGGTGGCGGTGCTGGCACTGTCGGGGCGACGGTTGAACGTGGGGTATTTGATGGCGCGGTGAGTGGCGCGCAGGTTTACGTCGATGTGAATGGCAATGGCGAGATTGATGCGGGTGAGCATGGCCCTTATGTGACGGGGGAAGATGGTTTTGCGGATATTCCGGCGGAGTATCAGGGGTATCCGATCATCGCGGTTGTGGATGGAGCGGTAGACGTTGAGACAGGCGCGGTGCTGACCGGGACGTTCCGGTCGCTGGCGCCGACGAGTTCTGATCAGGAACTGATCGCAACACCCCTGACGGATCTTCTGGCAAGTAGCGGCGACCCGGAAGAGTATCAAGGTATTCTGGATACGATTTTCGGTGCAGGCGAGGTGACGGTATCGGATGTGACGGATCCGGCACATTACACGCTGGTGCAGCCCGGGGAGAATCTGTCAAAGCCGACGAAGCCGGGTGCAGATGCTTCGGAGGATAGGCAGGCGGAGTATGAGGCGGATCTGGACGCGTATATCAGCCAGCAGATCACGCGGGCTTCGATTGCGCTGACGGAGTTAGAGGCGAACTCGAGTCTTGCGGGGGAGCAGAGTATCGCTACGGCGTCGGATAGGGCATCGGTGATTTCTGATGTGCTGGATAGTTCTGGCTCGAGTGAGCTGAAGGGGTTGCGGGATAAAGTTACGGCGCGGGAGGGTGAGGCCGCGCTGATTGCCGGGGGCAAGCCGCTGGCGTCAGGTGACATGTACGAGATTGATGAGGATACGGTCTTTCGCGTCAAGGATCACGTGATGGATCCGGAAAGCGGGGAAGTCAGCGCGGACAGGGTCGATGCCTTCTTCGGCTTCCTCGACCCGGGCGGGAATAGTAAGGACGCGGCAAGATCGGAACTTACGGCGATTCTCATTGATGTTGAAAATATTCCGAATTGGAGTGTGCAGATAGATGGTGAAGCTCTTTTGGCAGGTGTGCCCTCTGGGGCCAGTAACGCTCTAACGAGTGCGCTGGGGACTAACTATGCCTATGTCTCGTTCAATGATCTCAAAGATCTGGAGATCAAGCCTGCTGCTGATTACAACGGGGAGATCACGGTCAGTTTCAAGGTCTGGGATGGGGAGAGGGCCTCGGATGCGGCCACCATCACCATCGATGTTGCAGCGGTGGAGGACGCGGCCAGCAACATTGAATTGAGCGATACCGTTATTCCCGGTGATGGTGGTGTTATCGGCACGGTGACGGTTACAGACCCGGATGCAGGGGATAGTTACGCGGCAGGGAATATCACGGTATCCGATCAGACCAATTTTGCAGTTCAGGCTAATACCGGGACCGGGGCGCTTGAGCTACACTATATCGGCGCAACACCTGTTCAGCAATCAAGTTACACTATCACGCTGACGGCGACGGACCCGACCAACTCTGCGCTGTCTTTTAGCAAAGATGTGACGCTCACTTCAGGTGGCCAACTTTTCATTACCAGAACTGAGGCGGGCGGAGCCACAACATATGAAAGTGGTGCCGTCCTGCTGGATGAGAACGCCAATGGCAGTTCATCCAGGATCACGATCGGGGCGCTGAGTCATGAGGGTGGTAATACCGTTTTCATGCTTGCGAAGGACGCGAATGACAATTTCCCGGAGGACAACGGTGATTTCGTGATTGATGCAGGCACGCTCTATTACACGGGCAATCCTTCGGGGGATTTTGAGGCTGGAGATACGCTGACGGTGAGGATCACGTCGACGAATTCGAGCAACGGGAACGCGATCACGGAAGATTACGTGATCCGCCTTGCGGATGTGGATGATCTTCCGGTTTTTGGTGCTCCATCCTATGCGTTCACGCTTGCGGAGAATGCCAGCGGGCCGGTGGCGGTTGGCACGGTGAGTGCGACTGATGAGGATACCGGTGACAGCCCGCTCACCTATCGCTTTGATAACGGGACGCGGACTTCCGGGAATTTCCGGATTGATGCGAACACAGGTGAGATCACCTATACGGGCACAGGTGAGGATTTCGAAGGGTCAACCAAGAGCTATGATCTGACGGTGGAGGCGGTGCCAGCAACGTCAGGCAATGGCACCCGGACGGCGGCGGTTACGGTGAATGTGACGGATGTGGATGATCTTCCGGTTTTTGGTGCTCCATCCTATGCGTTCACGCTTGCGGAGAATGCCAGCGGGCCGGTGGTGGTCGGCACGGTGAGTGCGACTGATGAGGATGCCGGAGACAGCCCGCTCACCTATCGCTTTGATAACGGGACGCGGACTTCCGGGAATTTCCGGATTGATGCGAACACAGGTGAGATCACCTATACGGGCACAGGTGAGGATTTCGAAGGGTCAACCAAGAGCTATGATCTGACGGTGGAGGCGGTGCCAGCAACGTCAGGCAATGGCACCCGGACGGCGGCGGTTACGGTGAATGTGACGGATGTGGATGATCTTCCGGTTTTTGGTGCTCCATCCTATGCGTTCACGCTTGCGGAGAATGCCAGCGGGCCGGTGGTGGTTGGCACGGTGAGTGCGACTGATGAGGATGCCGGAGACAGCCCGCTCACCTATCGTTTTGATAACGGGACGCAGATTTCCGGGAATTTCCGGATTGATGCGAACACAGGTGAGATCACCTATACGGGCACAGGTGAGGATTTCGAAGGGTCAACCAAGAGCTATGATCTGACGGTGGAGGCGGTGCCAGCAACGTCAGGCAATAGCACCCAGGCGGCGGTTACGGTGAATGTGACCGATGTTGATGAAGCGCCGACGGGGATCAGCCTGAGTTCAAGCTCGGTTTCCCGCCTTGATACCGTGATTGGCACGGTGACGGTGACGGACCCGGATGCAGGGGATACCTACGCGGCGTCGAATATCACGCTGGACTTGGCGTCTCAAAACACGTTTGAGATTGTTGCGAATGGCAGTAATATCGAGCTCCGTTTCCAATCTGGCGCCACTCGGAGGCCGGGCGGTTCGGTTTATGAAGTATCGCTGACAGCGACGGACCCGGATAACAGTTCACTGACCCATGTTGAGACATTCTTCATCACGGAAGAAGGGAACATCTTTATTGAGAAGAATAGCGTCAAGATCTATTCCGGCGGGGTGGACGGGAATGGCGACGGTCTTCTTGAAGAGAACGCCGATGGCACCACCAAGGCGATTACTGTCGGGACGCTGGGGAATGATTTGGGGGCGACCGCGTATAGTCTTACCAGCAGCGCGACGAATACGGATAACGGGTTGTTCAGCCTCACCACGGGTGGAGTGCTGACCTTTACGGGGGAAGATTCAGGGGATTATGAGACGAACCCGATCAAGACCCTGAGCATAGATTTGACGGTGCCGGATGGCTCAGGGGGGCAGACGACGCAGACGGAAATCTACGTGATCCGTCTTGCGAATATTAACGACAATGCGCCGTTGATTGCGGTAGATGCTGCCAATCTGGTTCAGAATGCGGATCAGACGGAGGCGGATGTCTGGGAGCATTTCGTCCACAAGGAGCCGACGACGGTAACGTTAACGTGGACGGACCCGGTAACAAATACAGAGACGGGGACCGATGTCAAGATCGAGGAGTTCTTGAGCTATCAGATTGCGGGTTCGATCACGATGGGTCCGGATGGTACGCTGACCTTCACGGATGGTGTGTTTGAGATTTACCGGTTTGTGTCTGTTAACGATGAGTTTCCGGCAAGTGAAGACCTTTTCACGGGTCGGACGGGCACGGGAGTCGATCCGGATCTAATCAATGCCCCAAGCTATGTCCAACTGGATCTAATCGATAGCTATGTCAAGTCGGATCTAATCAATGGCCATGTTGTGGGGTATAGCGGTCTGACGCTGTCGGCGGATGATTACGATGCGAATGACATTTTCTATCTTTACCAGGATATCGAGGGGAACTGGAGCATAGCGGTAGCGTCGGCGGATATAGAGACGACGTATCACATGGGCACGCAGGACCCGTCGGATGATGTGACGGTGTATACGACATCGGAGGATATCACCGATTATGAGCTGATCCAGATCAACGCGGACAAGACCGGCTTTGAGCGTCTGAACGGCGGGGCGACGTCGTATAAGGTCACCAAGGAGGATGTGGATCAAGGGTTCTACGATGCGGATACCGTACCAGGGACCTACAACAATGAGCTTGGGACCTATGCGGTTGTAACTACATTGGCCGAGGGGACGGTGGCCCAGACGGATACGGATACGCTGGTGTATCAGGTTCAGGCGAGCGACGCGGATAATGACAGGATCAAGTATGAGCTGGTGAATGCTGACGGCAATGAGGAGATCGGGGGTCCGTTCCGTGTTGATGCGGCGACGGGGGCGATCTACCTGAAGCCGGTTGAGGTATCCGGGGAGTATGTCTCGGAGCTTGATTTCGAGGCGCATGCGTCGCACAGCATCGTGGTGCGAGCGGGCAAGCCGGTGATGGTTGAAGACCCGGATGATGCGACCCAGATGATCGAGGTGCTGGAGAACCCGGAACATATCAGCGTTGTCTTCCGGCTGATTGATGTGGATGAAGCGCCGACGGATATCAGCCTGAGCAATCTTTTGTTCTCCCAGGCAGGTGGCCGGATCGGGACGATCACGGTGACGGACCCGGATGCGGGAGATGGTCGGGGTGCTTTCTACGGGCTTTCTGATCTGCGCGTGACGCTGGCTGACGGTACGATTACATCGCTCTTCAGCATTGAGGAACTGGGCAACGGCGAGACGATATTGCGAATAGCCGAGAATTCTGCGGCCCAGCCTCCGGCGAGTTACAATATCAGGATTACGGCGACGGATCCGGATAACAGCTCGCTGACCATCAGCCAGGATTTCACGGTCACTGCGAGCGGCCTTAAGGTTGGCGGGAAAGGGACGGGGTATTCGGATATCACCTCTCTTTTCGTGGACGGGCTTCTTGCGGAGAATGCCGATGGCAGCGCGGTCTGGATCGATCTTGGTGCGCTGACCCATGACAATGGAAACACGGTCTTCTCGCTTGCAACGACGGCCCCGAGCAACGACAACCTGGAGTTTGAGATCTCTTCAGGCAATCTCTATTACAAGGGGAAGAATTCGGGGAATTACGAGGCAGGTGATACGCTGACGGTGCGGATCACGTCGACGGATGCGAGCAACGGGAACGAGATCACGGAGAATTACCTCATCTATCTTGCGAATGCGGATGATATACCGACGGCGATGACGCTTTCGGAAAGTGAGGCGACGCTGGCGGAAACCGCGGCGGCACAGAAGCTTGCGGATATCAGTTTCACGGATGAAGACACGGCGGGGGCGAACACGGCGACGGTGAGTGACACAACGCTGTTCGAGATCCGTGACGGTGCCACCGCGGGCATGAAGGAGTTGTGGCTTAAAGACGGGAACGTGCTGGACTTTGAGAGCGCCGCCAGCCATGTGGTGACGGTGACGGCGAGCGCCAACCCGGAGCTGACAGAGACCTTCACCCTGAATGTGACGGATGTGGATGAGCCGCCCGCCGATATCAGCCTGAGTTCAACCGCGGTGTCCAGCAGTGATACGGTGGTCGGCACGATCACGGTGACGGATCAGGATGCGGGGGATACCTACACGGCGGGGAATATCACGCTGGACGGGGCGTCTCAAAACACGTTTGAGGTTGTTGCGAATGGCAGTGATATCGAGCTCCGTTTCAAATCCGGCGCCACCCGGAAGTCGAACGGTGAGTTTTATGAGATTGAGCTGACGGCGACGGACCCGACCGACAACTCGCTGAGCCGTGTTGAGTCGTTCATCATCACTGAAGGTGTTGTCTTCATTGAGGAAAATGGCGTCAAAGTGTATTCGGGCGGGGTAGACGGGGATGGCATGGGCCTTTTGGATGAGAATGCCAATGGCAGCGGCTCGGCGATTACTATCGGCACGCTGGGGAGTGATGTGGGGGCGACCGCGTATAGTCTTACCAGCGGCGCGACGAATACGGATAACGGGTTGTTCAGCCTCACTACGGGTGGAGTGCTGACCTTTACGGGTGCGGATTCAGGAAATTTTGAGGCGAACCCATTTAGGACCTTAAGTATAGATCTGACGGTGCCGGATGGCTCGGGGGGGAGTACGACACAGACGGAAATCTACACTATCCGTCTTGCGGATGTTAATGAGGTGCCTGAGTTTGACAGCGCGGCGGTGCCGGTTGAGCGGCCGCGTCTTGATATCCATGGTCTTCGTTTTGAGGCCAAGGACCCGGATGACAAGTATTCAGGCTATATCGGCTTTTTTGAAACTTATGTGGGCGCCGCCTCCCCGAGTTTTATTGCCCATACGGTGATGATTGACGGCGATCCGGTCTTGCGGCTCAATATAGAAAGCCGGAGTCAGCCCTATACGCTTAATGAATTTCTCAACGGTAGTGGGCAATACGGGACCGACGCTAACTTTTTCTTCGGTCTGAAAGGTCCTGCGACGACGGCTGGCTACTCATATCATGATTACACCGAGCTGCAGAAGAGGTTCGATATCAGCCTTGCGCCGGGGTATGCTGGCACGGAAAAGGCAGGGTTCGGGGATGATGTTGTTTTCGAGAACGGGGAACTTGTGCCGATATTCCCGGTGCCGCTGACGTCCTCGCGTACCTCCTTCTTCAATCTTAAAGGCAGTGTCTACAAGGTTGTCTCGCCCCATCATGTGCTGGGCACGGTGCGGGAAGATGATGGAAATCCGGCCACCACGGATAACCGGCTTGCACTGGCCGAGACGATGTTCAGCATCACCGATCCCGATGCGGGTGATGCGTCAGCCGACGGTGTCACCTTCCTTGTGAAGGGGGCGGTGAAAGGGCATGTCGAGGTGGGGGGTGCGGTGGCCACGTCCTTCTCGATGCAGGATCTGCGCGCGGGCCTGGTGGAGTTTGTCCACGATGACAGCGAGGCCAGCATCATCCATGAGAGTATCAACACGGGCAATCCCGCCCCGACCTACCTGACGCTGAGTGTTGTTGACAGGAACGGTCTGGAGAGCGCGCCGCGGGAGTTTTTCTTTGAGGTGACGTCGTTCAACGATGCGCCGGTGATGGCCCTCAAGGAGGTGGATACGCCGGAGCGCAACGTGGTGGTGATCCACGGGCTCAGTTTCACGGTCAGCTCGTTTGATGGGTTTGAGCTCATTGTCTCCAACCATGCCACCTTCACTGGTAACTTACAGTACGAAAAGGAGGTCTTCAGCCAAAAATATCGGCTCAACTATTCCGGGAAGGATTCCGCGGTGACCTGGCAGGCGATAGTGGATGTCATCAACGCGAGTTCGGCTTTCAAGGCCTATGCCACGGATGTTCGTGTCACCGAAGGGTATGATCCGGATGCGGTGGTGGGTCATGTCCTTGATCCGGTTAGTGACAAGGACGGGCCTGATGGCAAGATCCTCACCTATACGGGCGGCGGTGACCTGGTGGAACGTGTCACCCTGCCGGGGGTGCGGGGCGACATTGTCACCATCCACGGGCTTGAGTTCATCGCCATATCCGGGGAAAGCCTGATTGGCTGGACGTTTGAGTTCAAGCCCGCCGACGGGGCGGATGTCGGTTTCATCGAGGTGTTTGATGCGTCGAAGCGCGAGGTGGTTATCCGGAGCCGGGAGGGGGCTGATCCGGACGGGAATGCCGATTTTGCGCAGCTCATCGCTGATCTTGCGGCGGCGCCCGATGCCGGCAGTCTGCCGACGGGGGTGGTTCCGCTCACGGTCAATACCAATCATGAACTGTTCAACGCGATGTTTGATCTCCGGGCGGCGGAAACGTCGGTGGATACGGTCTGGCGTCAAGGGGATTACCTCAATATCACGGGCGGCGAGAACCTCCACGGCAAGGTGGGGGGCAAATTCGGTGCCTGGGGAGGGCAGGACGTGGCGGAGGGGGGCACGGCGGTGCTGCATCCGGCGCATTTCCATACCGAAGACTACGATACGAATAACGAGGTCTACACCCTGACGCAGCTCCCATCCCATGGCGTGCTCGAGCTGAGGGCCGGCAGCGGCAACACCGCTGTCTGGAATGCGCTTGCGGTGGGGGACACGTTCACGCAAACAGATATCTGGGGAGAATTGGCAAACAGCGCGGGCGCGCGGGATGGCAGGCTGCGCTATCGGCAGACCGATGTGGCGACGAATTCAGGTGAGATCAGGCAGGATGTGTTCCGGTTTACCATCTCCGATGGCAATACGTCCGGGGTCGAAGGCGGGTTCTATCTTCATATCACGCCGGTTGATGACGCCGCCGAAATCCGCCGTGACGCCGCCAAGGATACGGCGGGCTACAACTTTACCACGGCGATCGGCGAAAGCGATGGCACGGTTGTCACCGATGCGATCCATATCATTGATATCGATCGTGAGGATGCGGGCAACACCCTGGTGATCGAGATCGAGATCGATGGTAAGGTGTGGACAAGCGCGGAAGATGGCACGCCGACCGAGATTGAGGGGAAATGGGGCACGCTGACCCTTGTGTCGAACAATGTGGCGGGGATTTACGGCTGGTCCTATGAGGTTGACGACGCGAAGGTGAATTCGCTCAATGTCGGGGATACGCAAGAAGAGACGTTCAAGATCAAGATCAAGGATGTATCCGACAGCACCCCGGAGAATCCGGTCGTCTCAAACGAGGGGAATGTCACCATCACCATCAACGGGGATGATGACGCCCCGGTGCTGGTTGAGTTTCAGGACAAGTCCCGGACGATCCACAACCTTGTCTTTGATGTTGTCTCGGAAGATGATTTCACGCTTGAGTTCAGCAATCACGGGACATATTCGAAAGCCATCGATGTCTTCGATCAGGCAAACAACAGGATACTGTATTATGAGAATGACAATGCGTTCACCTGGCAGAAACTGGTGGACGAGCTCAATGCGGATGCGGATTTCGCCAAACTCGGGGCAAATGCGCGCCTGACTCCGGGGACGGATGCGAGCGCGAAGGTAGGCAGTGTTTTTGATCCGCCGGATACCTCTCCCACTTCCTATGCCGTACCCGGCGCCAGTACATCAGGCGCAAGCCGTGAAAATCTGGTGACTCTTTCGGGCACGCGGCTCTCTTACAATGATACCGGTGACCAGATCACGTTCAGCGGGGTGGGAGATGCGCATTCGGGGAGTTATCGCGGGATTCTTGATTTCATTTCCGATGGCGAGACGGCGAATTCTGCCGGCAGTTATGATTACGGCGGCAGTTGGAGCAATGGCGACGGGGATGAGATCAGGATTGACCTCAACCAGATGGCGTTTGCCGATGAGCTGGTGATCTGGGTCAAGGATTCGGCGACGGCGGCCGATCTGTCGCGTATCAACGGCGCCAAGATCCAGCTTTTCATCGATGGCCGGTCGGTCACCGACAAGATCGATCTTCCTGACCGGGATCAGGCGGCCACCGGTTCCAGCGATGCGGCGACGCGTTCGGCGCACCGGATCGACCTTGGCGAGATGAGCCATGGCGGCAAGAAGCTTTCGGAGTTGCAGTTCGACCAGCTGGTGCTGACCCTGCCGCCGAAGGCGAGTTCGGCGGATGCTTCTGTTCCAAACCATATTCTTGAGATCGAGCTCATGGGTGAGGTGGCACCGCCGCAGCTTTATTTCGATGCGCGGAACAATATCGCGCCGCTGGCGACGATCACCACGGATATTACGGCCTATGCCGGCTATACCGGGGCGGATGATACCGGTTTCGAGAAGGTGGAATCGAGCGATGCGAATTTCGCGGCGGCGATCAGCAGCCAGCTGGTGGCGATCACCGATGGCAACATTTCCGAGTCCACTTCCCGGGATGCGGGTCTTTATCCCTATTCCGGTTCTCCTGATTTCGTGTTTCATCCATTGGAGGCGGATGGCAAGAAGATCACCTTCGAGTTTGATGAGACCTACACGCAAGGCGGGTTCATCTTCCATAACCGGACGGCTGCATCGGAGGAGACCCTTGAGCGGATTAATGGCTCGAAGGTGATTTTCTACAAGGATGACACGAAGATCGAGGAGCTGGAGCTTGATTCGAAGGACGGGACGGTGAAGGCGATCAGCGTTGCGCTCACCGACCAGACGGCGGAATTCAACAAGGTCGAGCTTGTCTTTGCCGGTGATAACCAGCATTTCCGGGAGATCGAGATACTGGGTGAGAGCACGTCCACCTTCAAGGGATATGTTTATGAGAATGATCTTGCGGCGGTGGATACGGGCATTATCTTCGAGCTGGTTGATCCCGATGGCCGCTCCGGCAGCAATGAGTTCAGTTTTGATTTCAACCCCTATGGTGATCTGTTTGAGATCAGGAAAGACGATGGCGCGGAGATTTACCGGCTCTTCAAGCGTGAGGGCGTTGCGCTGGATTACGAGCGGAGCGGCGGGCAGCTGACCTTCGAGGTTTCGGTGCGGGACGGGGATGCGTTCCCGACGCCGGTTGAGGTGACGGTGAATGTGCTTGATCGCAACGATCCGCCGACCTTCAGCGGTCTTTTCAGTGGCCTTCCGCGGGAGACGAATATCATCTCCCTTAACCTTGACGTGGGGAGTCAGACCGCTGGAGCCCAGCGGGAGGGCACTTTCCTGTCGTATAATGTGCAGCATGACGGCTCCACCTACGGCAAGTTCCATGGCGTCCAGCCCGTGGATGATGACTGGGCAGCAATCAATACCCTGCCTGCGGGTGATCGCCCGGTACTTCAGGTGCTCCACGGCTTCAGTCATCAGAATTATTACGGGTTCAAGTACACGGGCGAGAGGATGAACGCGCATCTTGGGGAGTATGTGTTCAACGGTGCCTCGCTTGAGAAGGATCGTGTCTATATCTGGAGAGATTTCGTGGATATCCATGTCAAGGCGCCTGATGAATATATCGGCCGTGCTGGCCGGGCAGCTAACCTGCCCAAGTATCACCGGGATGGAGATGTCCTCTTCGCCCATGAGTTCAAACTGGTGGACGGGCACGGCCTGGAAAGCGAGGAGACGTTCTGGCTCGCCTATGCTCCCCGGCCGGACTACGAGGATTTTGACAGAAATACGGACCCCGTGAATGACGCGGCCAGCGTCATCTCGGGTGAGATGACGAATGTGCTGACGAACGGGTTTTCCAGTATCACGGAGAATGATTACAATGACGGCAATTTCTCCCTTGATTTCGATGGCGATGGCATCCGTGATGAGTTCTATACGATCCCCGGGAGCAAGCAGATCGACGAGCGGCACTTCTTTTCGGGGACGGGGCGTGATGACAGCGCCGTCGGCGGGATGATCGAGACCCGCTACGGGTATCTGGCCCTTGAGCGGGGCGGGGAGTTCCGCTACCAGGCGAAGGAAGGTATCCGGGACGGGGTGACGGTGACCGAGACGGTGTATTATTTCAACGGGTTGCAAAACCGCGACAATCGTCCGGAGTTCAACATCACGGTGACGGGCAGCGCCCATGGCAACGACGCGCCGGTGATTTCCGAAGGCCAGACAAAGGCATTTGCTGTGATCAGGAACGAGAACAATAACAATGAAGGGCTGCTGATCACCTCCCGCCATGGCGGTGATGAGCATAACGATCTGACGCTGACCCTGTTCAATGCCTCAAACGGCTTCAGCGGTGCGTATTTTATCAACAATTATGAGGGGGATGTGCCGCGTCTCTATCTCCAGATCAATAAGGGCAGCGGCGGCAAGACCTATGATGAGCTGATTGTCTTCCTGCATGGCGATGCGGACGGGAACAAACAGGGGGAGACAGGTGGGGGCTTCTTTACATATGATGTCAGCCCGTTTGAGGAGAATTTCGTCGCCACGCTGGAGCCTGGCGCCAATGGAACTCACAAGCCGACATACATTCGGGATTATTCCTTCGGTGGCGGCGGGACCGATGGCGATGGCACGGTGGTGGCGCTGGTGGGGCAGACAAGCGGGAGCGTGAAGACAACCCGCACCCTGATCACCACGGTGACGATCACCGATGACGTGGTGTCGCTTTCGAGCGATGAGCAGGCGCAGCAATCAAGCGCGGGCACAACGGGTCTTCATCTCAGCGACGGCCGGTTTGAGATCAAGCATACGGGCGAGCTTTCTGACAGTTACGATATCTTCCTCAAGGCAGGTCAGACGATCACCGAGGCTGAGGGATCGCAGATCACCCTGACGCTGACGGCGCAGGACAGCGAAGGTGCTGTCTCAAGCCGGGATTACAAGATCCATATCGGGGACAGTCTGGAAACCCCGGCCATCGGCGGGGGCGGGAATGCCAATCCCGTGGGGGATTCGGGTTCGACGGACCTCGGTACGTTCGCCCCGGGTGCTTTGGTCACCTTCTCCACCGGGATCAGCGGCTTCACCGCCGGACTTGAGGTGAAGCACAGGGACCTGGGCGGTGAGTACATCCGGGTTGAGACTGGTCCATCGGTGTTTATCAAGGGTCTTTACGGGACATTCGCCATCAGTTCCGTTGGGTCCTGGGCCTATGAGCTCGACAAGGATGGAGACGGGTTCAAGGGGCTGTGGAAGAATGACGAGGATGTCCTCGAGGTGCGGAGCTACCTTGTGGAATTCCCGGCAGTTACCAGTGACCCCCTTGAGCTTACGGTGCCGGTTCACGCAAATGAAGACCCGCCGGTGCTGACACTCTCGCAGACCTCCGGGGTGGTGCGGGAGAATGTTACGGATGCGGTCGAGGTCGGGATCAGCGTCAATATTCAGGATGAGGTCAACGATCCTGACCTCACGTCCGACCCGGAGCAGGGAAGCCCTGTTGATGTGACCATCGTCTTCAGGAATGCCGACGACACGGTGAATGATGATTTCGGTCTCAAAAGAGAGGGCGATGGCCGGGTCTTCGGGAGCAATGATGTTGTTTTCCGTGCCCATCAAGGTAATGTCTTCGGCCTTTTCGAGGACAATTTCGAGATCGTCAAACTGGCGGACAGGTCGTTCGATTATGAGACGGCCGCAAGCCTTGATCTGAAGCTTGAGGTGGTGTCGAGTACGGCCCAGGGCCAGATATCCGGGGCTCCCAGCAAAAAGGTCTCCCAGAATTTCACCATCACGGTGGAAGATGAGGAGGTTGAGCTTACCGGGAACAGCGCCCCGACGGCGATCCTGCTCGATCATGCCACCCTCGGGGCCCGGGATGTTCCATCGAACGGGGCGCTCATCGGCACGCTGTCGGCGATCGATGACGGATTCGGGGGAGATGCGATGTCTTTCGAGGTCGTGCGCCTTGATCCGGTGAACGAATTCCCGGACCGGCATTTCTTTGAGGTCCGCAACGGCAACGAGCTCTGGGCGCGGGGCAGTCTTGACCTGAAAGACCCGGGCGAGACCTACAATTTCAAGATCACGGCAACAGATCAGGGCGGGCTGAGCCTGACCCGGGAGGTGGAAATCACGCAAACCACGAGTGTCTTTGTCGCAACGCCGATGGAGGTGTTCCATCTTGCAACGCCGGAGCCGATCAGCCTCACCTTCGATCCGGATTTCGGCAATCCCGGCCGGAATGTGCTCGAGCTCACGGGGCGTCCGGGGATTGGAATCCCTGACCCGGGCAAGACGGAAGTCCATAACATCCAGATCACCATGAAACTCGATGCCAGTGCCAGCGATTCCATGGTTTTCAGGGACTATAGCTCGTCCAACGAGAACATGGCGTTTTACCCGGCCACCCCGGGCCGGGCGCTCGAGGTGCGGATGGGCCGCGAGATCACCTTCCCTGAAGGTGTCCTGCCCATCACCCGCACGATTGAAAGCAAGGCCGGCACCCCGGGGGTGGATGCGGTTTTCTCCATCTATCTTGACACGACCGGGATCGAGCATGTGCTCTATGTCGACCTGCCGGCATCCGGCCGGGTGGACCGCCGCCAGATCCAGGATGCGATCATCGCACATATGGATGACAGTGCCTTGAATATTGATGAGGCCGACAAGGTGATTGTCAATGTCAATGGCGGCGGTGCCGCCACAACATGGGGCAACCGGGCGAACTGGATCCGCAGCAACAACGGCGAGGTGAAGGCGAGCTATTCCGCCAGCACCGGCTTCACGGTCACCGCGGACAAGGCCGCAACCATGGAGGATATCGTTGCCGCGCTTGAGAAAGTGATCGCCGAAGAGGCCCTTGATTTTGAGATCAGGCTGGTGGCGAGCGACGGCTCCGCCGTCCTCGGGGCGCTGGATACGACAGTGATCCGCGTCCAGGGCACGCCGGCGGGCGGCCGGGACCACGCCGGGGGGCAGGGCAATCCTCTGGAGGCGCGTGAGAACTCCCCGCATCTTGATACGAGCATCAGCCCCCTGATCCCCTTTGTCGAGGGTGAGGTGGTGGAGATCATCAATGATGATGTGCGCTATTTCTCCGGCTCGGATGAGCTGCTGATCCCCGAAGGCCCCAACCCGGATGCGGATAAGCTGCTCGGGCAGTATGTCGGGCAGCTCCGCGATCTGGACGGCTCAAATTTCTTCATGCTGGTGAATAATGACCCGGTGAAGGGGAACAACGCCGATTTCACCATCTCGAGGTCGGGGAACAACATCAACCGCCTTGCCTTTACCGGCGAGAATACGGGGGATTTCGAGGCAGGCGATACGCTTGACATCACCGTTTTAGGAACCTCGGCGGCGAGTCCGACCGCGGCGGTGACGGGGTTCACCGGCCGGGTTGTCAGCATTGACGGCTCCGAGGCGGTGGACCCGGGGCAGACCAATACCAGCCATGTCTATTACACTGGCGGCAATGTCGATATTTCAACAGGCTCGGTGGTACTGGAACAATTTAACGGCGATATCTATCTTCATGGCAGGTCAGGGAAGATAACCTTCCATCACGAGGAAATCACCTCCGCGTCGGCTGGCGATATCATCCGTTTTCAGGATGAAGGTCATACGCAGAACGGCCTCCCTCGATGGAGACTGAAGACATCAGGCACCCCGACGGGGACCGAAGGGGTGGATTACGTCATCATCGGGGAGGTGGTATCAGAGGGAGGCTCGCTCAAGGTCGTTGACAACACCAAGGCGGTGAGCAATCACGACTTCACCCAGATCACGGCCCCGCGCGACGAATGGATCATCCAGGATTACAGTTTCAATCTTGCAAATGTGGACGATATCGCGCCGGAATTCACCCCTCTGCCAGGCGGGATTGACGGCACAACAGGCGCAAGCTGGATCGAATTCGGCCTCACCACCGTCTCCCCCTTCTTCCCCCCGGTTTATGCTTCCACCGGCAACAGCGGCCGGTTCGACCATACCGGCGGGGAGGTGACCATCAGCGGCACGAGCGCCACCGTCACGGGCGGGGTGATCTACGCCGCCGGCAAGGACCGGATCACCTTCGATGGCACGGCCCTGACCGTGGCAGATGGAGGGCAGATCGTTGTTGCCCTTGATGCGAACGGTAAGTACGTTGCCATGGCCTTCGACGAAAGCAGGGAAACCATTGACGGGACAAACTACAACAATCTGGAGTTTTTCCCTAGCGAGCTCTTCATCCTTGGCGATGTCAGCGACGATGGCAACGGTACCCTCGTTTTTAAAAGCGCCGGCAGCGACGGCCGGATCAGCCAGATCAGCGCCAGCCAGAGCGCAGGCGAAGGCGAGACCGGCAGTGTCCTCTTTACCCTGACGGCGACGGACGGGGACAATGTTGCCGGGCAGGCGCCTACGGATATCGTTCGCTACAGCCTTGATCCGGAGGCGGGCGACAACAGGCACTTCATGGTGGACGCGGCGACAGGCGAGGTGCGTTTTGCCGATGGTGCGTTTGCAAATCTTCCCGAAGAGCAGAACCTGCTCGTGCAGGTGACGGCGAGTTCGGAAAGTTCACTGCCTGATGGCGGGGGGAGCGTCCCCGGCGGGGGGAGCGTCCCCGGCGGGGCCGGGTCAACCACGGAGGTGGTTGAGGTGGTATACACCTCGCTCCTGGCCATGGATGAGTTGCCACGGCAGCATACGCTCTTTGTGCACGGGCTTCAGTTCACCGTTACCGAAGGGGAAGGGGTGGATGTGCAGCAGTACCAGCATCAACTGGATTTCGGCACGGACGGGCCGTATGAGGTGGATTTCGGGTTGTTCACGGGCTCGGGGAACAATTTCGGGATCTATGTCCAGCAAGCCGAAAAGACGCTGGCTATTAGCGGATTCAACAGTTCACGCGGGCTCGGCGCGATAGAATTTGCCTCCCCGCAGAAGATCATCACGGCCCTCGGGACAACCCACACCGTCAATAGCGGCGGTCAGGAAGTTGCACTTACCAGTTTCGGTGATCTTCGTGATATCACTGGCCTCAAGCTTGAGGCGCTTGACCGCCAGACCTATCGTGAAGATGAAAAACTGGCCCGGGATGTTATCGGCTCGGGCAAGAGGTTTGACGGGGAGCATGTCTTCAGCCGCTCCGGTGCGAATGAGATTGTCGTCTTTGAGGAAATCGGCGCAGGCCAGGTGCTCACCACCTTCTTGGCCAGCACGAAACGGACCGGGCCGGACGGCACCACGCTTCTGCCCCTGACCTGGAGCCTCAGCGGCGATGATGCGGGTGATTTCAGCATCAATGCCGCCACCGGGGCGCTGACACTTACCGGCAATCCCGACGCGGAGACCAAGGCGAGCTATGCCATCACGGTCGAGGTGAGCGACGGCGTGTCGACAACAAGCCGTGATGTGACGGTACGGGTTCTGGCCTTCAACGATGAGGTGCCGGTGATCACCCAAGGCCCGGCCCTGCAATCCGGGGTCGTGAAGACAGGCTCGGCGGCGGCGGCAGATACCGATACCGGCCTTGAGATTCTGGTGACCGACGGCGATGGAACCGACAATGCCTTTGTCGGGATTGTATCGGACAGCCGGTTCTATCTTGAGGAAACATCGCCGGGGGTTATGCGGCTCGGGGTCAAGAAGGACGCTACAGTTGCGGAATCCGAGGTGACGGGTGGAAGGCTCAGCGTCGATGTCAAGGTGCATGACGGGCTTCAGTTCAGCAATGAGATCAGCGTCGATGTGCGGTTCCAGATCGGGGATGCGCCGGCGATCTCGGGTGTCGGTCAGCCATCGGGAACACTCACCGAAAATGCGGGGCTCAACATAGCCAGCCAGACCATCCACGGCATCACCTTCGATGTGGTGGCGGCAGGTGATTTTGCCCTCGAGTTTGCTCCCCAGACCGGGGGTATCGCCTCGATCAACAGCGAGAAAGCCAATGATGGCGGCCTGGTGATCTGGTACAACAGTTCCGGTAACACCAACAACGACCAGAACAGGAAAGCCACCTGGCAGGACATTGTCAATCTGCTGAATGATGACAGCCGGGCGCAGAAATATGTTGATAATGTCGAGGTGGCCTCAGGTACCACGGCAACGGATGTCATCGAAGGTACGCTGGCCGGGACGGATACCGTCTCGGGCCTGACAAATCTTCAGGCATCGATACGTCTCACCGGCACGGTGGCGGCGACGGATACCGAGGATGATGCGACAAACACGCCCCTCACCTATGCGGCGGCACTGAAACCCGGCTCGAAAGACTATGGTAATCTGACGATTGACAGCAACGGCAACTGGACCTTCTTTCTTGATGATACGAAGCCTGATTTCTTCGATCTTGATGACAATGAGCAGGGCACGAGCACCTGGCTCATTCAGGTGACCGACAGTTCGGGCAACATCACCACCGAAGATCTTGTCATCACCATTGACGGGAAAACGGACCACGCGCCCCAGATTACCTCAAGCGGTATCGGCACCGATACCGCCGGGAACACGAATGCCGCTCTTTACGAATACGCCAACCGGACCCCTAACCCTGTCCGGGGCACGATCAAGACGTCAGATGTCCACGGGCTCGGGTTCACTATCGTTTCCGATGACAGTTTTGAGATCCAGGTGGTCTACACGCCCTCCCTTGACGAGGTCAGCACTGAAGCCCTGTCCGGCGGGAACGGGTTCAAGATCAGTTATGGCGATAAGCTCGGTCAGTTCGATGCCCTTTGGGAAGAGCTGGTTAATGCGATCAAGAGCGCGATTACCTTGAACAATGCGATTTCCGGGCAGAATGCCTATATAGACAATCTGACACATGTCGGCACCGGTGACCTTGGAGAGGATTTCGTCACGGTTGATCCTCTTGCGCCGGCCAATGATGCGGCGGGCACGACCTGGTATCTGCCCGGCCGTGTCAATGCCAAGGGCAAGCTTGAGATAACAGATGCCGATACGAGGATTTCCGATCTTGTCATCACCGCCGCCCTCAAGGATGACGATGGTGATTCGGCAACGGTGACGCCGGAATACGGCACTTTCACCATCGATGCGAGCGGCAACTGGAATTTCGCCCTCGATCTCCGCTCAAGCGCCCTCCATGATCTCGATACAGGCGAGACGGCCACCACCACTTATACGGTGACGGTGACCGATGCCCAGGTCGAGGATCCGGTCACGCAGGATCTGGCCTTCACCATCCATGGTTATACCAATGAGGCGCCGGAAATCTCCCGTGTCCACCGGGCCGGGATCGGCTCGCATATTCTCCACGGGCTCACCTTTGATGTGCTCTCGGAGACGGATTTCAATCTCGAGTTCTGGTGGACATTAAGCGCTACCAGACCCATCTTCGCGCTCGTCCGGCCAGCCATTGGTTATCAGGGAGATCTTTCCGACTCCACGGCCGACACCTGGCAGGAAATGGTGGATTTCATCAGGAATGTAAGTTCCACTAATTTGAGGCACGCTGGCCAGGCGGTCTTCCAGGACAATATTGCCAATGTCCGTGTGTCCGATGGATATGATCCGAACTCGCTTATCGGCGGCACGCTCGATCCGGCTCCCGACAGCACCCCTCGCACCCACCAGGTGCCGGGGATCGACACGACCATCCCGGTGCAGGAAGATCGCGTCCATTCAACTTTCGCCGTCGGAGTCAACTTTGATGCCTGGGGCCAGGTCATTGCCAGCGATGCCGAGGATGACGCGCTCGGCACGGCGCTCACCTACAGTGCCGCCCTCAAGGATGACGATGGTGATCAGGCAACGGTGACGCCGGAATACGGCACCTTCACCATCGATGCCAGCGGCAACTGGAATTTTGCCCTTGATGATGGCAACGCGGCGGTGAACGGGCTTAACAACGGCGACACGCTTGCCACCACCTACACGGTGACGGTGACGGACCAGTCCGGCCGCACCGACAGCAGGGATATCGACATCACGATTGAAGGCCGCACCGACGGCGCGCCTGCTTTCCGGGATATCGGCCAGCAGGTCTCAATCTCGGGGCTGACCTTCGAGGTGATAACCCGGGAGGATTTCACCATCGTCTTTATAGACGGCCGACCCGCCGGGAAGCTTGTCGATATCACGGAGGATGCCGCCACCCGCACCATAACGGTCACCTACTGGGGTGATACCACCACAAACGGGCTCAACAACCGTGACTGGGCGAGTTGGCAGGATATGGTGGATGCGCTCAATTCCAGCGCCATTGCCACAAAATATTTCACCAATGCGCAGGTGAACGAAACCGCACGGTTTCTGGATTTTATCGACAACCGGCTTGACGGACTAAGACTTCCTGATGGCTCAGTTAGCAATCTCATAACAGAAGTCCCGGGGCGGCCTGCGATTGGCAATGATACGACGGAGGCGATTTCCGGCACGATCCGCGCCGAGGATTTTACCTCCAATGGTATTACCCCCACGTTCACGGCGGAATCCACGCCTGTCTCCGGGGCAAACTATGGCACGTTCTCCATCACGGCCAACGGCAACTGGACCTTCACCGTCGATACCGCGCATACCGATGTTGCAAATCTCGCCGTCGGAGATACCCTCGAGACGGGTTACAGGGTCACGGTCTCGGATGGGGCTCTTACCACAACCGAAGTGCTCAACATTGAGATTGAGGGCAACACGGCGCCGATGATCGAAGGAAATGTGCTGCCGCTCTCGATCCGTGATGTGCTCTTCATCTATCCCGAAAAGGATGTCGATGTCACGTTTGAAGTCGCCAACAGATCAGGCGCTAATTCTGAAACGGGGCCGGTCACAATAACGAAAGAGACAGATGCGCAGGGCGCTTCGCGTGTCAAGCTGCTCCACTCTGTTCGCGGCGCTGAGGATACCTGGGACGCCGTGCTGAATGCGCTCAATACCGATGCGGTTGCAGGGGAATTCATCAAGGCGGCATCGCTTAATCCCTCCCCGCCAAATGACGATATCTACCTTGATACGGACCGCGACGATCCTGGGTATTACAACTACAACTTAGGCGATATTGATCTTGAGCTGTTCACCAATTATGCCCCGTTCCTGACCGCGAGTAACCCCGTTCCCGCCCATAGCGAGAGCTATACCCTGAAAGGCAAGAACACCACGCCAACGGTGAAGGAAGACACCATCTCCGAGATCCGCGGGCGGGTCTTTGCCAATGATGCCGAAAACCATGCCATCACCTGGTCGGCGGCGCTCAAATCCGGGGCGTCCTATGGTACGTTCGATATCTCCTCCTCCGGTGAATGGATCTTTAC
Organism: Alphaproteobacteria bacterium LSUCC0684; assembly: GCA_041228335.1. NCBI lineage: Bacteria > Pseudomonadati > Pseudomonadota > Alphaproteobacteria > Alphaproteobacteria bacterium LSUCC0684. The sequence continues at coordinate 488,889 of CP166130.1, forward strand.
CCTTGATAACAGCGTGGCGGCGGTGCAGGCGCTCAATGACGGCCAGTCACTTACCACCACCTATACCGTCACGGCAGAGGACGTCCTGAAGAGCAACTCCATCCCCCATGATATCACCATCACCATCGAGGGACGGAGTGAGGAAGCCCCGACCGTCGGCACTTTTGAGGAGGATTTTGTCCTTCACGGGCTGACCTTTGATCTCGTCAAGCCTACCCAAACCTCCCTGATCGTCAGGCAGGGGACAGGCTCTGATCCTGTCTTGATCGAATTTGACGATGACACAGGGCTCACCATTTTGGCCAGTGTCCAGGGTACAGAGCGTACGCTGCAGCAACTCACGAATTACCTCAACAATGACGCCCTTGCATCAAAATATATCACCAATGTCCGGGTGACCGCTGGCTTTGATGCCGACGCCGACCAGGGCACGCAGTTCAGGTTCCGGCCCGTGGTTGATCCGGACACCGGCTACACCCATCCCGAGCGGATCAACCTTGAGGCAGGATCACGGGTGACGATCGTTGCCGGGGATACCAGTATCATGAGGGGCAAAGTGCCGGGGATTGACCCCGATGGCGATGATGACGCGCTCACCTATTCGTTCTCCCTCAAATCAGGTGAGACAAGCTACGGCCTCCTGAACATGGATCCGGATGGCACCTATAGATTCGTGCTTGATAACGAGAATTCGGCGGTGCAAGGCCTCACCGCAGGAAATAATCTCACCACCACCTATGAGGTCACGATCAATGATGGCGAGTTGAGCAGTGTCATCGATATGACCATCACCATTGAGGGGAATACCGCGCCGATCATCACTTCGGAGGCACCGGATACGATCGAGGAAAAAACTTCCGGGGTACGTGCCTATATGCCGGCAATTACCGATCCCAATTCGTTCGAAAAACACACGCTGTCGCTTTCCGGTACCGATGCCGCCTCCTTTGAGATCGGCGAAAGAAACACAATCCGGCTGAAAGCAGATGATAACCGTGTGACACCCACCAAGGGATATTATGAATTCACCGTGACAGCCACTGACGTGGGCGGGGCAACAAGTGCGGGCCAGAATGTGTATCTCGGTGTCTACAGCAATCTTAAAGCACCCAATGTGGGCACCGATACAACAGAGACGACAGAAGATGATCTCTACGACAGTGGCGCCGGTGCTGATGACATGTTGGGTCGAGGCAGTATAGTTGACCGGTTCCTCGTTGAAACCGGCACCAATGAACGTGCCGCCGACAAGGTCATTTCCTTTACCGCAGGTGAAGACAAGATCGTTATTGATGTGGCGGATACGGTGGATACAACCAAGATTACATCGACCAACTTCACCGATAATACCGGGCTCAAATATGAGTCGAATACACGGGATACCAACGATGGAATGTTCCATGATACCCACATCATCTGGGTCGACCCGAACAACGCCAATAATACGGAACTGGTCATGATTATTGACCAGACGATGGATAATACCGGGGCCTATGAGTTTGACTTTACCAATTTCGAGTTCATATAGATCAGGGCAGCACGCCCCGGGGGCAGGTTCTGCCCGGGCCGGAATGACATGGCCCTACCTTTCGCGGCCATGTTTCTTTCGGGATTCTGCCAGGGGCCTGACTAAATTTTTTGCCACATTTCTGACCGAAACAGGATATAAGCTTGTTTCAGATTGAATTTGGTGATGGATAAAATGTTGCTACATACGAGTTATCTTTCTGGCCGGTGGGTTTCCCGGCTCGCTGTGTTTTCGCTCATGATCTGCGGCCTTGTCTCCATGGCGCAGGCGCAGAGCGTTTCTATCGAGATTTTTGCAAGCCGTATCGAGGCGCTGGAAGAAGGGCTCAAGGATGTGCGCGGGGTGATCGAGGAAGATCTGAGTTCGCTTCGGCAGGATCTTGAGAAGAAGGGCGAGGCTGACCCGGCAAGGATGGAAGTGCTTGAAAACCAGATCGACAAACTGGTTGACCAAATACGCATCCTCAACAACAGGCTTGAGCGTACGCTTGAAGTGGCGAGCGATAATGAATTCCGCCTGCTGCGCATGGAAAAGAGACTTGAAAGCCTGATGCGGCTTGGCATCGAGGATGATCTTGCTGCCGCTACCTCACCTTCGGGAACAGGCGCCGGCGACGTGCCGAAAGCCTCCCTCAATGCGGAACAGGATACATCGGCTGCCTGGACAATCGAGGCCAGCAAACTTGAAGAGGCGATGCAGGAAACGGCCGCAGATGAAACCGCCTCAAACGATTCCGGGGAAACCACCACGGCATCTCTCGCAAGGGAGGATGAAGCAGCAACACCAGCCGAAACACAGGCTACAGCCGAAATCGCGGCTGAACCGAAATCCGTGCTGCCCGACGCCTCCCCCGATGAGCAATATCGTTTCGCCCTGGGCAAGGCCTTGCAGAACGATCTCGACACCGCCGAGGAGGCTTTCCGCGAATTTGTTGCAAAAAACGCCGAGCACAGTCGGTTGGCGGATGCAACCTTCTGGCTTGGACGTGTTCAATTCATGAAAGGCTCTTACGAGGCGGCGGCAATGACCTTCACCGAATTCAACACCAATTGGCCAACAGATTCACGACTGGAGAAAACAACACTCTGGATCGCCGAGGCGATTTCAACCTTCGCGGCGAAAAGCGAAGTCTGCGATTTGCTGGAATCCCTCCCAACATTGGTGGAAAACCCGACAGAAAGCTTCTTTGATCGTCTTGGAAAACTCAAAACCAAATCCGAATGCACCGGATGAGACGTGCCTTGGCCTTGCGCGCAGGATTGATGCCCTTGGGCTGAAATCTGAAAAAGACAGGATACTTCTTGCTGTGTCGGGCGGTCCGGATTCAATGGCCATGGCTCGTGTGGTGAAAGCATGGCATGGGCGCGCCGAAACATCGCTCCCGCTTGCCGCAATGGTGGTGGATCACGGATTGCGCCGGGAATCAAGCCAGGAAGCCGCGATGGTGGCCGAAACGCTCAACCACATGGGAATAAAGGCGCAGGTCCACCGGATTACCGACACGCCACCAAAGGGCGGTGTCCAGGCATGGGCAAGGAAGCACCGGTATCAGGCACTGGTGAATCATGCCCTTCCTGATGATGCCGTGATCATGACCGCTCATCACGCAGGCGACCAGATCGAAACCGTCGCGATGCGGCTTGAACGAGGCTCGGGTCTTCGTGGTCTTGCCGGAATGAAGCCGCTGACCAGAGTCGACGGGCTCAGGATTGCGCGTCCTTTTCTCAGCGTGTCGCGAGATGAGCTTCATCAGGTATTGGCAGATGGAATAGTCCCGGTGGTGGATGATCCCTCGAACCGTAACCGGAAATTCACCCGGGTCCGTTTTCGCGAGGATATGCAAGCGCTTGAGGATGCAGGTGCCGGTCCGACTGCCTTAAAGCGGCTGGGTGAGCTGGCTGGCCGTATTGATCAGGCCTTCGAGCGTAGTATTGATCAAGCGATTGCTGGCCGCGCTTGTCTGGAGTTGGGGGGATGGGGATGGTTTCAGCGTGATCTTTTATCGGACTTGCCTTTCCGGGCGGGGCTTGCCTTTCTTGCAAGGATGTACCGCGAAATGAGGGCGGCTGGAACGCCGCCAAGGGAAGATCAACTTGCCCGGTTGCGTGCACGGCTGATGAAAGGGGATAGCGTAACTCTTGGCGGGTGCGAATGGCGACCATGGGGCACGGCGTGGTTCGTTCTCTGCCGTGAGGCGGAAAGGTCGCTTCAACCCATTGAGTTCATGTCAGAAAATGGCACTCCCCGTCACGGTATTTTTGATGGGCGCTGGCATGTTGTCGCGCCATGCCCGGGGCGGGTTCAGGCTCTGGGCGCGAAGGGATATGCCGCGCTTCGGCGCGCACTACCGGAATTTTCGGACAAGGATTATGTGCCGGCACGGGCATTCTGGAGCATGCCTGTCTTTATCCCGGATACGGGGATATCTGATATTCCTGCGGATATGGGTTTACTCACCCTTGACGATCACGGTATCATTCCCCATCTGATATTCAAGAGAAACGATTTATACAGCTTTCGGAAAACCGGGCTTTACGCAGGGTTCATCGGGGGCATGGCTTGATGATTTTCCCGGCAGGATGCACGGAAGAAAGGCTTTTCAATGAATAACATGGCCCGTAATCTGATTATCTGGATGGTTATCGGTGTGGTGCTTCTGGCGCTGTTCAACATGTTCCAGAACAACACCTCCGGTCAGCGTTCATCGCTTGTCGCCTATTCTGATTTCCTCGCACAGGTGGAAGCCGGGGATATGCGCGAGGTCACCATCGAAGGCAGCAACCTCTATGGCGTTACACAGAATAATATTCCGGTGAACTCCTACATGCCCGATGGCACGGATGTGGTGACGGTGCTGAAGGAAAACAATGTCCGTATTCTGGCGCGTCCGGATGAGAGCAACACGCCCGGGCTTTTCTCGATCCTGCTTGGCTGGTTCCCGATGTTGCTGTTTATCGGGGTGTGGATCTTCTTCATGCGGCAGATGCAGGGTGGCGGCCGCAATGGTGCCATGGGCTTTGGTAAATCGCGCGCCAAACTGCTCACCGAACATCACGGCCGAGTGACATTTGAAGATGTCGCAGGGATTGATGAAGCGAAAACCGAACTTGAAGAAGTTGTTGAATTCCTGCGTGATCCCTCGCGGTTCCAGCGTCTTGGTGGAAAGATCCCGAAAGGTGTGCTGCTGGTCGGCCCTCCGGGTACAGGTAAGACACTTCTGGCGCGGGCGATTGCTGGTGAAGCCAATGTGCCTTTCTTTACAATTTCAGGTTCTGATTTTGTTGAGATGTTCGTTGGTGTTGGCGCAAGCCGTGTGCGTGATATGTTCGAACAGGGCAAGAAGAACGCTCCATGTATCATCTTTATCGACGAAATTGATGCAGTCGGGCGGCATCGTGGCGCCGGGTTGGGCGGCGGCAACGACGAGCGCGAACAGACACTGAACCAGATGCTTGTTGAAATGGACGGGTTTGAAGCAAATGAAGGTGTTATCCTGATCGCTGCCACCAACCGTCCGGACGTTCTTGATCCGGCGCTTTTGCGTCCAGGCCGGTTTGACCGTCAGGTTGTGGTACCTAATCCTGATGTGCTTGGCCGTGAGAAAATCCTCAAAGTCCATATGCGCAAGGTTCCGCTGGCAAACGATGTCGAAGCCCGTATCATTGCACGTGGTACGCCAGGTTTTTCGGGCGCAGATCTTGCCAATCTTGTGAATGAGGCAGCACTTCAGGCGGCTCGCAAAAACCGCCGTACCGTATCCATGGCCGAATTTGAAGAAGCAAAAGACAAGGTCATGATGGGGGCTGAACGGCGCTCCATGGTCATGACCGATGAAGAAAAGAAACTGACTGCCTATCATGAAGCAGGTCATGCGGTTGTGGCGCTGCATCAGCCGGAATCCGATCCGATTCATAAAGCGACGATTATTCCTCGTGGTCGGGCTCTTGGCATGGTGATGCGCCTTCCTGAAGGCGATCGCGTCTCGATGGCCAAAGACAAGCTTTTCGCGGATCTCAGAGTGGCGTGTGGAGGCCGGATCGCCGAGGAAATGATCTTTGGTCCTGAAAAGGTGACTACTGGCGCATCAAGCGATATTCGTATGGTTTCGGATATTGCCCGCCGGATGGTTACCGAATGGGGACTTTCAGAAAAGCTTGGATTCCTTGCCTATTCTGCTGATGAACAAGAGGTTTTTCTTGGGCGTTCGGTGGCACAGCAGAAAAACATGTCTGATGCAACAGCCTCTGCCATTGATAGTGAAATTCGATCGATCGTGGACAATTCTTATCAAGATGCAACCAAGATTCTAAAGAAACACGCGGATCAACTTGAAATGCTGGCCAAGGCTCTGCTTGAATATGAGACATTATCTGGAGACGAAATCAAGACAATTATCGAAGGTGGCACAATAGTTCGCAACATGGATGATGTTCCCGAGGCGCCAAGAGCTAAATCCCGCACAGGTATTCCCGGCGGTCTTCGCAAGCCATCACAGGATCAGTCGCCGGATACCACGGCCTAAACCTTATGTCCCTTATGCGTCAGGCAAATCTTGCCTTTCCTCCTTTCGATGATGATAGGCGTGAAGGTGGAAAAAGTTGCACCTGGATTATGCCTGTTGGCATAACTTCGCGAAGATTGAATTGCCTTGATTCAGGATTTCTTCCACTTGCAGGTGGCCCATTTGCCTTTGCTCATTTTGATGTGCTGCAAACACATCAGGAGCGAATGACCGTTACCAGAATCAGGGCAGATCATCTCTTGAGGGAAGCATCAGCTGGTGGTGAGCAAGTTGAAGAACTGGCTCATCAGATGCTGGAACGAGTGACAAGCCCGCGTCAGAATTTTGCCGGACTTGCGATGAATACCTGGCATGTCATGGGAATCATCAACGCCACGCCTGACAGTTTTTCTGATGGTGGAGATCACGCGGAAGCCGATATAGCAATTTCCTCGGCACGCCGGATGGCCATGGAGGGGGCTCGAATTCTTGATGTTGGGGGGGAATCTACCCGGCCCGGTGCCGGGGAGATCAGCCTTGATGAGGAACGCCGAAGGATCTTGCCGGTCATAAGCACGCTTGCCAGAGAGGGATATTGTGTTTCTGCCGATACAAGACATGCACCGGTTATGGAGGATGCGCTTGCTGCGGGCGCCGCAATGATCAACGATGTTGGCGGCCTTAGAGCAGACGGAGCCATCGATCTGATTTCCAGGAAAGATGCCCCGGCGATCCTGATGCATATGCAGGGAGAGCCGGGTACGATGCAGCAATCACCCCGCTATGACCATGCCCCGACGGAAGTATTTTGCTGGCTAGAAGAACGTATAAAAACTGCGACAGAAAATGGAATACCCATTCACAATCTGGCCGTGGATCCTGGATTTGGTTTTGGGAAAACTCCACAGCATAATATGGAAATCATGTCCGGTCTTGCCCTTTATCATGGTCTTGGTGTTCCCATCGTTCTTGGTGTGAGCCGGAAATCAACCATTGCCCATTTTTCAAAAAATGAACCTGCCAAGGAAAGGCAACCCGGATCGACGGCTCTTGCTGCGCTTGCCCGGGCTCAGGGTGTCCAGATTTTCAGGGTGCATGATGTTCCTGAAACCATGCAGGCGCTAGCCAATGCCGAGGCGATGCTGAATATTTAGGTTTTGTTACTAGGTCAAAACATGGTCTTGGTGTAGATTATTCACGAATTGGATAAAGGCTGACACACTACCATGTCACGGTTTTTTGGAACGGATGGTGTAAGGGCTCGTATCAATACAGGTCCTATGACCGCTGAAAACATAATCAGGCTGGCTCTTGCAGCTGGCAAATATTTCCGCAATTCAAACAAGGGTATTGAAAGATCGCGTCACCCTCTGGTGGTGATCGGCAAGGATACCCGTCTTTCAGGTTACATGGTGGAAGCTGCCTTGCAGGCTGGCTTTGCCTCAATAGGTATGGATACTCGCCTGCTTGGCCCTTTGCCAACGCCGGGGGTTGCGTATCTGACCCGAACGTTGCGGGCGGATCTGGGAGTGATGATCTCAGCCAGCCACAATCCACATGAAGATAACGGCATCAAGCTCTTCGGGCCAGATGGATTCAAGCTTCCGGATATAGCAGAAGATGAGATCAGTTCGATCATGTCTGGCCATATACCTCTGGCGGACGCGTTGGAACTTGGTCGAGCGCGCCGCATGCTGGATGGCGTCAGTCGATATATTGAACAGGTCAAATCAGCCATTCCACGGTCTATGCGTTTTGAAGGCCTGAAGGTGGTTGTGGATTGTGCCAATGGTGCAGCCTACCGCGCCGCGCCTGATGTGCTTTTTGAGCTGGGGGCCGAAGTAATTCCCCTCGGTATTGACCCTGATGGAATCAATATCAATTCGGGTTGTGGCGCCGTTCATCCTGAATACATGGCGGAAACGGTGGTGGCAAACGGGGCAGATGTTGGCATTTCCCTCGATGGCGATGCCGACCGGCTCATCATGGCAGATGAAAAGGGTCAGATCATCGATGGGGACCAGTGTCTTGCTGTTCTTGCGGATATGATGGCATCGCAGGGAGAGCTCGCCGGCCGGACGGTTGTCGGCACACTCATGACCAATCACGGGCTGGCCCAGTATCTTTCAGCAAAAGGCATAAATCTGGAGCGAACCAAGGTTGGAGACCGCTACATCCTTGAAAGGATGCGTGAGGCCGGACTGAATCTCGGAGGTGAACCATCAGGGCATATCATTCTGACTGACCATGCCACATCTGGCGACGGTATTATTGCGGCGCTCAAGATGCTCATGTTTCTCAAGATGAGCGATGCCCCGGCAAGCGAAAGCCTCCACCGCTTCACGCCCTTGCCACAAAAAATTGTGAACATTGATTGCACCTCACAAGAATCTATTCAGAAAGCCCTAAGCCATGGTGATCTGGCATTGGCGGTAACTGATGCCGAGGAGAAGCTTCGCGATACCGGGCGTATTGTTATTCGCCCATCAGGAACAGAGCCGCTTATCCGCGTGATGGTTGAAGCCGAAGATCAGCGGTTGATGGAAAAAACCGCGGAAAATCTGGCGGGTGTAATTTCTGATCTGGTGAATTAACGGCTCTTTCGTGCTGGTACGCTTCGCCCGAGCCCCTCAAAAAGATCAAGCATCGTTTCCATCCAGGGTGTAATGGAATCACTTTCATCAAGCAGTTGAAAAGCTGATGAAACACGTGCCCATTGCAGGATGCCAAACAGAAGATAATCCGACATTGCAGGGGCTGAACCATTGACAAATCCACCTCCGGCCATGGCTTTGCGGAACGGATCAAGTTGAAGTTCCAGTGTTGACCGCATTTCTTCCCGGCCGGCAGAAACCTCGGCAAGAGGTTTGCCGAAACGTGCCTCTCTTGAGGTGATGAAATATTTCTTGTCCTCCCCGTCCAGAAGATCAGGAATATCCTTTATAATCATTTTTGCGAGTGTCGGGAAAAGCATGGTCTGCGCGTATCTATGCAGAAAACGATAATGCGCTATTCCGCTATCGCCACCCGGAAAGAGAGTTGGGTCAGCCCTGATATCTTCCAGATGCATAACAATCTCGTTTGAATCCGCGAAAACCTGTCCATCCATTTCCTGATAAAGAGGATAGCTTTTGCCACCAAGAGCTTCGAGCGGGGCTTTTTCAGTAAATCTTCCCTGAATAATTTCTGCCTCAATCCCCTTATGGGCCAGAGCCATCCGGACATGCCAGCACCAGGGGCTCAGCGCAAGACCATGGGTTGAAATCAGTTCATATAGCCGGGGTTTTGCCTGTTCCGTCATATCGTGACCTTTCTTGTTTTTTTCCCAAGTCTACCCTGCATAGCCAACATAACAACAGGCTTGACAATGCCATGTAAACGACTAGAAATGCACCCGGGCCGTCATCCCCCAACGGATGGCAACATATTGAAGGATGGGGTTCATGAAACCTGACCGTAAGACGTCGCTCCCACGACCTTTAGTGCGTCCCCGCAACACGCATTTCTCCAGTGGCCCCACCAGCAAGAGACCGGAATGGTCGCTTCAGGCTCTGGAAAAGGCATGTCTGGGGCGTTCCCACCGATCTTCCGAAGGCAAAGAAAAACTCAACACCTGTATCACGATGATGCGTGACCTGCTCGGGTTGCCGGATGAGTATTATCTCGGCATCGTTCCAGCCTCTGATACGGGGGCTGTTGAAATGGCGATGTGGTCGCTGCTTGGCGCGCGGGGGGTGGATATATTTGCCTGGGAAGCCTTTGGCAAAACCTGGCTCAAGGACGCGGTGGACCAACTGCAACTTTCCGATATTCGTGTATTTGAAGCACCATATGGCAGACTTCCTGATCTGGGAATGGCGAGCCCTGATCGTGACGTGATCCTGACATGGAATGGCACCGCTGCCGGAGTTCGTGTTCCGGACGCTGACTGGATTGCTGATGATCGCGACGGCCTCATCATTGCGGACAGCACGTCGGCGGTATTTGCCTTCCCCATGCCAGTTGAAAAACTCGATGTCATCACCTTCTCCTGGCAGAAATCGCTCGGTGGTGAAGGTGCGCATGGCGTGATTGTTCTCTCCCCGAGGGCGGTGGCAAGACTTGAAAGCCATCAACCTGCCTGGCCGGTCCCCAAGATTTTCCAGCTCACCAAAAACAACGTGCTGGCGCGCGATATTTTTGCCGGTGCTACGATCAACACGCCATCGATGCTTTGTGTTGAGGATGCGCTGGATGCGCTCAAATGGGCGCAGGATATCGGCGGCAGAGACGCACTTTTCCAGCGGGTTGAGGCCAATTTTAAGGCAATCAGCACCTGGATTTTGCATCATCCTGATCTGGCGTTCCTTGCCGAAGACCCTGCAACCATCTCCCCGACCTCGGTCACCATCCGCATCACCGCTGACTGGTTCACGAAGGCGGAACCCGCCAAACAGAAGCTGCTGGCGAAAAAGATCACGGCATTGCTTGATGAGGAAGATGTTGCAAGAGATATCGACTCCTATCGTGATGCTCCACCCGGATTGAGGATCTGGGCAGGTCCGACGGTGGAAACCCGCGATCTTGAAGCCTTGTTCCCCTGGATCGATTGGGCGCTGGCCATTGTCCGGGATGAAGTTCAACACGAAAATTCCAAGGATTAGCACCATGCCATCTGTATTGATCAGCGACAGTTTGAGTGAGACCGCCGTCTCGATAATGAAAGACCGTGGGCTTGAGGTGGATTATCGCCCGGGCCTTTCGCCAGAGGAGCTTGAGAAAATCCTTGGCAACTATGATGGCCTTGCCATTCGCTCTGCCACCAGGGTGACACCGGATTTGCTTGAGAAAATCAGGGGTGGCAGGCTCAGGGTTGTCGGCCGGGCAGGGATCGGTGTCGATAATATCGATGTCAGTGCCGCGACGGCCGCGGGAATAGTCGTCATGAATACACCTCATGGAAATGCGGTTACAACGGCCGAGCATGCCATCACGATGATGCTGGCTTCATCGAGGATGATTCCGGCGGCGCATATCTCAACCATTGCCGGGAAATGGGAAAAGTCGGCCTTTGTCGGTACCGAGGTCACCGGCAAGAAGCTCGGGCTCATTGGCTGCGGAAATATAGGTACAATCGTGGCGGACCGTGCGCAGGGGCTTAAAATGAAGGTCATGGCTTATGATCCGTTCCTGACCGAAGATCGGGCGAGATCCATCGGTGTTGAGAAAGTGGAGTTTGATGATCTTCTGGCCAGGGCTGACTATATTTCGCTGCATACACCCCTCACCGATGATACGCGGAATATCATCAATGCCGATGCGATCAGCCGCATGAAAAAAGGGGCAAGGCTGATCAACTGTGCCCGTGGCGGCCTCGTTGATGAGGTTGCCTTGCGTGGCGCCCTTGAAACCGGCCATCTCGCGGGTGCGGCGGTAGATGTCTTTGCCGTTGAACCTGCAAGAGAGAACATTCTCTTTGATGCCCCCAATCTGATTGCAACCCCGCATCTCGGGGCCAGCACGGCGGAGGCGCAGGAAAAAGTGGCGGTCCAGATCGCCGATCAGATTGCTGACTATCTGCTTGAAGGAGCTGTGCTGAACGCGCTTAATCTGCCGAATGTCACCGCCGAGGAGGCCCCTATCCTGATGCCGTATATGGATCTTGGCCGCAAACTTGGCTCCTTTCTTGGCCAGGTGACACGTTCCGGCATCACCGAGGTCGCCGTTGAATTTGATGGACAGGCTTCGGCGCTGAATATCGAACCTGTCATGGCATCGACGCTGGCTGGACTGATGGAGCCGATCATGGCGGCGGCGAATATCGTCAACGCCTCTACGCTGGCCCATTCCCGCGGCATCAATGTCGCCGCGATCCGACATGAGCGCCCATGCGATTACCAGACAAAGCTTCGGGTCACGGTAAAATACAAAGGACGCGATGGCATCGAGAAAAACCGGACAATCGCCGGAACCCTTGTCGGAATGACCATGCCACGAATTGTTGAAGTTCAGCATATCGCTGTTGAAAGTGATTTTCCGGAGCATCTCCTTTATCTCAGAAATTATGACAAGCCGGGATTCATCGGTGATCTGGGCTCACTCTGCGGCAGAAACAACATCAATATCGCCACGTTCCATCTTGGACGGCGCGAAGTCGGCGGCGAAGCCATCGCGCTTGTGGAAATTGATGAAGGCGCCGATGATACCTTCATTGAGGCGTTGAGGAAATTGCCCCAAGTGGTCAGGGCTGACCGCCTCCGGTTTGCTCCATAATGGCGTAAAACCGTCTTTGGGATTGCAGAATACAAGGGGCTGGGGTAGGACATGGGGGAGATTTTCTTCAGCCCCGGAACTCATAGATGGCAGATGCGCCCGAAAATCGATCTCAAGGACTCCTGCCAGCCGGGTTGAGTGATCTCATGCCCGGTGATGCCCGGCGCGAGGCCGAAGCCATCGGCAAGATCATGGCGAGTTTTGCTGCCTTTGGCTACGACCGGGTAAAACCGCCGCTGGTGGAATTTGAGGATACCCTTCTTGCTGATGGACCAGGGGTCGCGCTTGCCGCGGATACGTTCCGTGTCATGGATCCGCTCTCAAGCCGGATGATGGCGATACGCGCCGATATGACGGCCCAGATCGCCAGAATTGCAGAGACACGCCTTCATCATATGCCGCGGCCGCTGCGGCTTTGCTATAGCGGTGATGTTCTTCGTATTCGCCCGGACCCGCTCAACCCCGAACGGCAGCTGACCCAGGTCGGGGCGGAAATGATCGGGGCCAGCAACGCCTACCATGATGCGGAACTGGCTGTTGCCGCGCTTCATGCGCTTGATCATGCCGGTATCGCACACCTGACCATTGACCTTGGCGTGCCCCGCCTTCTTGAAGCGATTGCCGGTGAGAAGCCGGATGATAAACTCGCCCAGGCTGTTGCGGCCAAGGATCACGCCCTTGTCCGGCGTCATGGGGGCAGGCTTGCAGATATCCTGACATCCCTTCTTGATATACCGATGATTTCGCCCGGGAAACTTGATGAGGAAACCCGGGAGCGCAGCAAAGGGCTTGCAACGGAAGCTGCGGACATGATCGCCGGTCTGCTCAAGGTCGCGGGCCTTATTCGCAGCGCCGCGCCGAAGGTTTCGGTTACGCTGGACCCGCTCGAGTCCCGAGGTTTTGATTATCACCACGGGATCGGGTTTTCGATCTTTGCCCCGGGCATTCGTGGCGAGCTTGGCCGTGGCGGGAGATATCGCACAACAACGGTCAATGGCAGCGGGGAAGATTCAACCGGCGTTACGCTCTATCTTGAACGGGTGATGCGGGCCTTGCCGCAAAGCCGGGAGAGCATGGCTGTTTATGTTCCTCACGCAGCTGGTCTTAAGACGCTCGTCCGGCTGGTGGAAGAAGGGGAAACCTGCCGCTTCGGCACCTCGGAGGCAGGCGATGACAACGCCCGCACCGAAGAAGCAAAAGCAATGTCCTGCCGCAGGATATATCGTGACGGCAAAGTGATTTTACTGGATGAATAGCAGGGTTTTAACGGAGGCTTGGCGATGGCTAATGTCGCGGTGATCGGCTCCCAATGGGGGGATGAGGGTAAAGGCAAGATCGTTGACTGGCTTTCGGAGAAAGCCGATATCGTTGTCCGGTTTCAGGGCGGGCACAATGCCGGTCATACGCTGGTTATTGATGGCAAGGAATACAAGCTCAGCCTTCTGCCTTCGGGTATTGTCCGGCCGGGCAAAAGGTCGATCATCGGCAACGGGGTGGTGATTGATCCCGAGGCCCTGCTCAAGGAAATGGATGTGCTGATGGGGCAGGGGGTTGAGATAACGCCTGAAAACCTCATGATCTCTCTTTCCGCCCCGATCATTCTGCCGGTGCATCAACGGGTTGATCACGCGCGTGAAGTCATGCGCGGAACGGCAAAGATCGGCACAACCGGCCGCGGCATCGGCCCGGCATATGAAGACAAAGTCGCCCGCAGAGGCATCCGGATGGCGGATCTTCTGGAAATGGGTTCGTTTCGGGAAAAAACACATTCGCTGCTCGAGCACCACAATATCTGGCTGAAAGCCGCGGGTGAAACCCCCATGGACGCCGATGGAATAGTCGCTTCGATGGAAGAGATGCGCGAAAGGATAATCCCTTTTCTTGGCGAAGTCTGGGCCAGCCTCGATGATGCCCGCCGCCAGGGCCGACGTATACTTTTTGAAGGGGCGCAAGGGGTGATGCTTGATATCGATCACGGCACCTATCCTTTTGTGACGTCATCAAACACGGTTCCGGGGCAGGCAGCAACCGGAACAGGGACCGGCCCCGGTGCGGTCAATTACGTGCTGGGCATCACCAAAGCCTATACAACTCGGGTCGGCTCAGGCCCGTTCCCGACGGAGGATTTCGGGCAGGATGGCGAAACCCTTGGCCAGCGCGGGCGTGAATTCGGCACCGTTACCGGCCGCAAGCGTCGGTGCGGGTGGTTTGATGCGGTGATGGTTCGGCAGGCCGGAAAGATTGCCGGTATAGATGGCATGGCGCTGACCAAACTTGATGTGCTGGACGGGTTTGATACGCTCAAGATCTGCACGGCGTATCAGCTTGATGGCGTCAAGATCGACCGATTCCCCGCCGCATCCGCTGAACAGGCGAGGGTAGAGCCTGTTTATGAGGAGATCGAAGGCTGGAAGGAAAGCACCATGGGCGCGCGTTCCTGGGCGGAGTTGCCGTCGCAGGCGGTGAAATATATCAAGCGTCTCGAAGAGCTGACGTCTCTTCCCGTTGCCACCGTTTCCACCAGCCCGGAACGTGACGATACCATACTTGTGCGTGATCCGTTCGAGGGATAACACCTGCGCGTAAAGGTCAGGTTCAGCCGATCAGTTTCTGCTCACTTGCCCTGTTGCGTACGGCAAGCTGAAGTTTTTCAAAGGCGCGGGATTCAATCTGGCGGACACGTTCACGGCTGATCCCGAAACGCTGGGAGAGGTTTTCAAGCGTCTCTGGTGTATCGCTCAATCTCCGGGCCTGGATGATGGCGATTTCACGCTCGTTCAGATCCTTCATGGCCTCAACAAGAAGTTTGCGGCGGGCATCGTATTCCTCGGCTTCCTCAAAGGCGACGTCATGGGTCTCCCGGTCATCGACCAGCCAGTCCATCCATTCCATGCTCTCCCCGTCGCTGCTGACCGCGGCGTTCAGCGAGTGATCCCCGCCCGCCATGCGGCGATTCATGCTCACCACTTCATCTTCGGGGACGTTCAGCTCATCGGCGATGCGTTCCACCTGTTCGGCTGAAAGATCACCATCCTCAACTGCCCTGATCTGCCCCTTGATGCGGCGAAGATTGAAGAAAAGCTTTTTCTGGGCGGCGGTGGTGCCGATCTTGACCAGCGACCATGAGCGAAGGATATATTCCTGGATGCTGGCCTTGATCCACCACATGGCATAGGTGGAAAGCCGGAAGCCTTTTTCAGGCTCGAACCTCTTGACGGCGTGCATCATGCCGAGATTTCCTTCGGCGATGAGTTCCCCCATGGGCAGCCCATAGCCGCGATAGCCCATGGCGATCTTGGCCACCAGCCGCAGATGGGAGGTCACCAGTTTGTGCGCGGCTTCGATATTGCCGTGATCGCGCCAGTCCTTGGCGAGGGTGTATTCCTCTTCGGCCGACAACATGGGAAAGCGCCGGATATCATCAAGATATCGCGCCAGATTGCCCTCAGGACTGATATTGGGCATGGTGGCGGGGAGTTGGGATTTGGTCAGTTTCGTGTCCATGGATAAGATATAGTAGTGCCGGATTATGTTTTAAAGATGGCCGCGGGCCCGGATGGCGCTTTCGAGATCCCTGATCAGTTTCTGCATGTCTTCCGGCAGCGGGGTGGTAAACTCCATCATCTCACCGGTGACGGGATGAGCAAAACCAAGATGGCTTGCATGCAGGGCCTGTCTCGGAAAGGCGCGAAGATCTGCCAGCGCATCACGCATGGCCGTATCCGGCATCTGGCCTGACCGCATCTGTCTTCCATAGGACGCATCGCCGATAATGCCATGGCCGATACTGGCAAGATGGACGCGGATCTGATGGGTGCGTCCGGTCTCAAGCCGACATTCCACGACACTGGCGAGCGGTGGCAGGGAGCGGAGGAGGTGAAGATGGGTGATCGCCTCACGCCCCTTTTCGGTCACCGACATTTTCTTGCGGTCGCGGTTGCTGCGTCCTATCGGGGCGTCGATCGTCTGTTCCCGCTCCCGCAGGATACCCCAGGCGAGGGCGGTATAGACACGGTCAAGATCATGGGCGGCGAACATTTCGGTCAATTGCTGGTGCGCCTGATCTGTCTTGGCGGCCATCATGACGCCGCTTGTATCCTTGTCAAGCCGGTGGACAATGCCGGGTCTCTTCTCCCCGCCTATGCCGGTGAGCTGATCCCCGCAATGGGCGATGAGGGCGTTCACAAGGGTGCCATCCGGCGTGCCCGGTGCCGGGTGAACAACCAGCCCGGCGGGTTTGTCGATCACGATGATATGCGCATCTTCATAGAGAATATCGAGCGGTATGGCCTGCGCCGCCGGTGCGGCCGGGGCAGGTGCCGGAATACAGAGCTCAAAACTCTGCCCGGGGGAGACCATAGAAGACGGGTCCGTCATGCTTTCCCCATCACGGGTGAGCATGCCATCAAGGATAAGCGCCTTGATCCGCGAGCGGGACAAGACTGGTAAATCCCTTGCCCCTTCGATATGCTCTGGGCTATCAGATGCAGAGGCTGAAAGCTGATGGGCAAGCCAGCGGTCGAGACGATCCGGGCTTGCTTCGGCCGGTACGCTCAAGGTGATGATGAAAGGATCGGACATGGCGGCCAATATGCACAATCCCGGCGAAGATCGCCAGCCCGAAATCACGGCGGCAGAAGACAGGCCGATGCCGGCCTGGGTCGGCCCCGTCAAGGCGGCGGTGGTGGTGATGTCAATTCTCATCGTCTTCGGGCTGGCGCTGCTGGCTTACGGCCTTGCCACGGGCGTCGGCAATCGTCTTTCCGATACCGTGGTTGAAGCCGGATTCCAGCATCCCGAGGGCATGGTGCTTGAGGAAGCCAATATGGGCGAAGACGGCCAGCTCGTTCTCAGGTTCAGGGGGGCTGGCGGTGACGGGGAAATTCTGCTGCTTGACCTCAAGGATCGCAAGATCACGGGGCGGGTTGCCATCACCCCGGGGCCGGGATACGGGTTCGTTGCGCGCTAGATCTAGCGGAAAATCTGACCGATATCGTAGATGATTTTGGCAATATCGCCTTCCAGCGGGAAGGACAACACGCCCATGACGCTATACCCCATCATCAGCGGCAGCACATAAAACCGGAACATGAACACAAACCAGGCTACATAGAGCGGCACCACCCGGTCAATGAGGAAGGCGGGGGTGATCGGCCGGGCCAGACGGATGATCGGGTTCGTCGCCAGCACGAACATGCGCATGAAGAAGAAGCTGGAGTTTTCAGCAAGAAAGATCGACATGCCGAAACGGCCTATCAGTGTCCACATCACGGCGCCAAGCGCGTAATCCATGAGCATCAGCCATAAAGGAAATACGCTGTCCATCTTCAACTCCCCCCGGTAATCCCTCTGATTAATTGATAGCAGGCAATAAAAAACCGGGGCAAGAAGAAATTCCTGCCCCGGCCAGATTCATGAAATCGATCGCTTAGTGATCGGCGTCCAGAAGAGTCTTGCCACCCG
Organism: Alphaproteobacteria bacterium LSUCC0684; assembly: GCA_041228335.1. Lineage (NCBI taxonomy): Bacteria > Pseudomonadati > Pseudomonadota > Alphaproteobacteria > Alphaproteobacteria bacterium LSUCC0684. Next base: position 506,633 of record CP166130.1, read on the forward strand.
GAACACGGATTTCTTCAACCATCTTCTGGGTTTCGGCATCCGGCTCTTCGGTCATCAGGCTGACAATGATCATCAGGATCAGGCTGACCGGCATGCCGATCATCCCGAAGCGCAGACCATCAAGGCCAAGCCAGGGTGTGCCGCCGGCGAACTGCACATAATAGAGATATGCAGCACCAGCACCAAAGCCGCCAATCATCCCGGCCAGCGCACCGGCACGGTTGGCCCGCTTCCACCAGACACCGAGGACCAGCGGGAAGAACAGACCGGAATTGGCAAAGCAGAACGCCCAGGCCACCGCACCGAGGATACCTGTCAGCTTCATGGAAGCCACAAAGGCACCGGCGGCACCAACCACCAGCAGCAGCGCACGGGCCACCAGCAGGCGAGTCTTGGTTTCCGCCTTCGGATCAATGATCTTGTAGTAGAGATCATGCGAAAGGGCGTTGGCGATAGCCAGAAGCAGACCATCCGCCGTGGACATGGCTGCGGCCAGACCACCTGCGGCAACAAGCCCGGAGATCACGTAAGGCAGACCTGCCATTTCAGGCGTGGCCAGCACCACGATATCACCTTTCATGAAGAATTCATTGATCTGGATCAGGCCATCGCCATTGCCGTCAATGATCTTCAGGAAGCCGACGCTGCTCCATTTCTGGATCCACTCAAGATTAGAGACTTCCGCCACCGATTTGCCGATGATGCTGGTTGCAACAGTCGGGTCCAGCAGCGACAGTTTGGTGAAGGTCGCAAGCGCAGGTGCCGTCAGGTAAAGAAGGCAGATGAAGAGAAGCGACCAGCCCACGGACTGACGTGCAGCCCGGACTGAAGCTGTCGTGAAGTAACGCATCAGCACGTGAGGCAGTGACGCCGTTCCCGCCATCATGCAGAGCACGAGGGTGAAGAACTTCCATTTGGCCATCGGTGTTGCTGCGGCATCGTTGATCCCGACCTTCAGTGCTGCAAGTCCGCCAGCCTGAGCCTGGGCATCAGCTGTTGGCAGCAGGGTCTTGACGCTGTGCAGGGCTTCGAGTTCCTGCACCCGGTTGACCGCATCAAACTGGGCCAGATGCGGAATGAGACCATAGCCAAGCTTGTTGGACATCCAGAACACCGGAATGACATAGGCGATGATCAGCACGATATACTGGGCCACCTGAGTCCATGTCACGGCGCGCATACCGCCAAGCATGGAACAGAACAGGATCCCGGCAAGACCGATCCATACCCCGAGTTCAAATGGAATCTGGAGCGCACGGGATGCGACGATCCCGGTGCCGGTGATCTGTGCCGTCACATAGGTGAAGGAAGCCACCACCAGAATGATCACGGCGAAGAGACGGGCAAGGTTGCCGCCATAACGTGTACCGATAAAGTCCGGCACGGTGTAACAGCCGAACTTGCGCAGGAATGGCGCGATGAGCGAGGCCACCAGCACGTAACCGCCGGTCCAGCCCACCAGGAATGCCATATAGGGATAGCCATTAAGATAGATCCCGCCGGCCATCGCGATGAACGACGCACCGGACATCCAGTCCGCCGCTGTTGCCATCCCGTTGAATACGGCAGGGACTTCACGTCCGGCCACATAATACTGGCTTGATTCCATCGTCCGCGACAAGACGCCGATAAAGGCGTAGATGACCACGGTGAAGGCAACGAAAAGCCAGCCGATTACTGTATTGGAGACACCGGCGACTTCAAGGATCGCCATCAGGATTACGAAGCCGAGAAATCCAAGGGTATACAACCCGTAGACTCGGCCAAGGTTTTGGATAAAACCACCATCGAGTTTCAGCATTGTTTCCCCCTTATTCGGCTACGCCATGTTCGGCGTCGATCTTGTCCTGCTGGCGTGCAAACCAGAAGACGAGAATAGCAAAGGCAACCTGTGCACCCTGGCCAGCCATGAAATATCCACCGGGGAAGCCGGCGGTATTCAGTGCGTCAGCCCAGAGATGGATTTCAAACGAAAAGAAATACCAGATGATTAGAGTGATCACGGTCAGCAGCTTTGTTTTCTGCCAGTGGAGTTCGCGATCACTTGAGGATGATTTACTCATTGTCCTCCCCCATGTTAACACGCCCGTGAGGGCACCAACACATAAACCGAGGGGAAGACTAGCATGATCTCTCCCCCAAGAGATTATGTAGACGAATTCTGCTATTGCAGATCAGATAAATATCTTACACATATGAAGGAATAGCAAGAAAAATGCGTAAAACCGGCCCCGGGGGACAAGTTGGCTTTTGAACTTTTCAGGAAAATTCAACGATATCTGGGATTGACGCCGCCGGCGCCGCTCCGGTCGCTGGACGAATTGGTCGCCTATACCGAAAAGCAGGCGGCGTTTGTCTCCCAGGTTTCGCTCTATACCTATATCAAAACCCGGGCCGGGACGCAGTATCCGAAACTTTTTGAAAATGAAACCTATCTTGTCTCCATGAAAATGGCCCGCTGGCATATTTTCGGGGCGGCGGTGGCTGACCTTGCCATTTTCTATGGCGGGCTGATGGTCAGCCGCGGGGAGGCCAGCCCGGAAGAGGCAAAAAAACTTGCTGAACGGATCATTGTCGGGATACTTTCGGGCTATGAGCAGGATGACATCGCGCCGGAGGAGTTCGATGCCATGATTGCCCGCGGCAAGGCCCGTTCCGGCGTCGCCGCCTGGATCGACATGGCGGAAGGGGCCAATGCGTTCCAGTCAAGCGCTGATGCCCTGATCCGCTGGGCGCCGATTGCCGATGAGCTCAAGGCGCAGGATGAAGAGATCGTTCGCAACTCCATCCATATGCGATGGATCGGCATTCGCCGGGAAATCAAGGAGATTCTTGTTCCCGAAGCCATCCTGACTGGTCTATAACCTAAAGGCAGTTTTCAGTTTTCCCGGAGGAAATATTTCCATGGCCAATCCCCAATATGTCTACACCATGAGCCGCCTGAGCAAGACCTGGCCCGGGGGCAAGGAAGTGCTGAAGGACATTTCCCTGTCTTTTCTGCCCGGGGCAAAGATCGGGGTGCTCGGGATCAACGGGGCGGGGAAATCCACCCTGCTCAGGATCATGGCCGGGGTTGAGACGGAATATCAGGGTGAAGCCTGGGCCGCGGACGGGATCAAGATCGGCTATCTGCCGCAGGAGCCGGAGCTGGACAAGGAGCTCAATGTGCTTGAAAACGTCATGCTCGGCATGGGCGAGGCAAAGCAGCTGGTGGACCGGTTTAACGAGATCAGCGCCCGTTTCGGCGAAGAGATGAGCGATGATGAAATGAACGCGCTCATCATGGAGCAGGGTGAGCTTCAGGAAAAGATCGATGCCGCCGATGCCTGGGACCTCGAGCGCAAGGCGTCGATTGCCATGGATGCCCTGCGGCTGCCGCCATCGGACTGGGGGGTGGAAAACCTCTCCGGCGGGGAGAAGAGGCGTGTTGCCCTCTGCCAGCTTCTGCTGAGCGCGCCGGAAATCCTGCTGCTCGACGAGCCGACAAACCACCTCGATGCCGAGAGTGTCGCCTGGCTGCAGCGTTTCCTCCATGATTTTCCCGGCACCGTGGTCACCATCACCCATGACCGGTATTTTCTCGATGAGGTGGCAGGCTGGATTCTCGAACTTGATCGCGGCCATGGCATCCCGTATCAGGGCAATTATTCAGGCTGGCTTGAGCAGAAACAGAAACGGCTCGAACAGGAAGGCCGTACCGAAGAGGCACGCAACCGGGTTCTGGCCCGGGAGCTCGAATGGGTGCGTTCGGCACCGCGGGCGCGGCAGGCCAAATCCAAGGCACGTCTGCAGGCCTATGAACAGCTTCTTGAACAGCAGCATGAAGCCCATGGCGAGGCGGCACGTATCCATATTCCGCCCGGGCCAAGGCTTGGCAATGTCGTGATCGAGGCCAGCGGCCTCAACAAGGCATTCGGGGAGAAACTGCTGATCGACAACCTCGATTTCCGCCTGCCGCCCGGGGGGATTGTCGGGGTGGTCGGCCCGAACGGGGCCGGCAAGACAACGCTCTTCCGGATGCTCACCGGGCAGGACAAACCGGATGCGGGCGAGCTGCGTGTCGGGGAAACCGTCAAGATGGCGTATGTGGACCAGTCCCGGGACGCGCTCGACGGCAGCAAGACGGTCTGGGAAGTCATTTCAGATGGCCATGACGAGATCGAACTGGGCAAGCGCGTGGTGGCCTCAAGGGCATATGTCGGGCAATTCAATTTCCGGGGCAGCGATCAGCAGAAACGTGTCGGGCAGCTTTCCGGCGGTGAGCGAAACCGGGTTCATCTCGCAAGGATGCTCAAATCCGGCTGCAATCTGCTGCTTCTTGACGAGCCGACCAATGATCTTGACGTCGATACGCTTAGGGCGCTTGAAGAAGCGTTGCTTGAATTCGGCGGATGCGCGGTGGTGATCACCCACGATCGCTGGTTCCTTGACCGGATCGCGACGCATATTCTGGCTTTTGAGGGCAACAGCCATGTCGAATGGTTTGAGGGCAACTGGCAATCCTATGAGGAAGATCGGCGTCGCCGCCTCGGGGCCAGCGCGGATCAACCCACCCGGATCAAGTACAAGCCGATCAGCAGATAAGATCTAGTTCGGGGTTGAAGCGGCGGCGGCCCTGATCTCCATGGCCTGGGTGTTGAGGCTGTCGATCAAGGCCTGAAATGCCCCGCCATTGCTGTTGATGATGGCGGTATTTTCCTGCTGCTGGGTGATCAGCATGGAGATATTTTCAACTTCGATGTCAATGATGCGCGGCGGCTGATCCGGCCGTGTCCGGATGCGCCAGGAGACGTTCGTATTGGGAAGTTCACCGGTTTTGTCGCGGATCTCCCCGTGAACAACAACGAGTTTGCTGCCCTTTTCTGTCGCGCCCCTGGATGCGTATTCAAGAGAGTTGAAATAGTCGAACTGGGTTTCGGCGAGAGACAGAAGAATTTCACGAAATGCCTTGAGATAGGCTGTTTTTTCCGCATCGGTCGCGCTGCGCCAGGCATTGCCCGCGGCAAAACGGGCGATGATGTCATAATCAAAATAGGTGTCGATGATGCGTTCGGTTTCCATCCGGACTTTCGCCGGGGTCGGGTCCGATCCCACCACCGTCATGATATCGCCGACCAGCGCATCGACCAGTTCCACGCTTTTTTCCAGCCTGGAATCGGCGCTGGCCATGGCAGAGAAAGAGAGGGCGGTGGCCACCAGCAGGATCACCCGGCCAAATCGAAAAAGACTGGTTGCTGGAAACGACTCTGTCATTCTTTCTGATCACTGAAAAACTGGTCAAATTCGGTATCGGCCGCGCTCGGGGCGGAGGTATCGCCGTCGTTGATCTGGCCTTCCCGGAACTGAAGAAAGATCGAGCGCGTCTTTGCGTATGGATCAAGGGCGTTGTATTTGACCTCATTGATCTGGTCAAAATTATTGCCCCGGAACGTCACCGCGCCGGCGGGTGCACCGATGAGCTGGACCGTCTCCAATGCCGGCTCACCAAGCTGGCCGAGCGGGTTGGTCAGGATATCGACGATCAGACCTGTGTGACTCCGCACGGTGCCCGGGCCGAACAGGGGGGCCATGATATACGGGCCTTCAGGGGCGCTCCAAAAGGCGAGAGTCTGGCCGAAATCCTCCCGCTCGGGTTCGTCATCTTCGACAAGATCGACAAAGCCGAGGGTCAGGCTGTTCATGAGGAAATGTATAGTGGCAAGAGCAGCGTTTTCAACCTTGCCCTGCAAGGCGGAGTTCACCGCCGTGCCCGGATAGGATGTCCAGGTGACGTGGTTGGTCAGGCCGGTGCGCACCGGGGAAGGCAGTTTGCGATACCCTTTTGCCGCAGGTTCAAGCACCAGGTCATCCACCCCCATGTTGAAGGCGTAGATCTTGCGGTTGGTGGCTTCATAAGGGTCGCGGGAATCGCTCACAAGATTGTCCGGTGTTCCGGCGCAACCAGCCAGAGACAAGGTTAACCCTGCTATAAGCGTGAGAAGTATCTGCCGCACGGCATCGCCCTCCTGATCTGTCGATAGCCTATGCAATCAATGCCGCAAAATCAACTTCAAAGGCAGATTATCTGTGCTGATTTGCTTCCTCGAGGGCTACCCCAACCCTGCCTGGCGTGCTACATAACATGTATGGTTCAAGATGTTCTTTCGGCAGTCTCCGATGATATATCCCGCCCCTGGCTTCAGGGGCTCAACCCCGCGCAGCTTGAGGCGATTCAGCATCTTGATGGCCCGCTTCTGGTGCTTTCGGGCGCGGGAACAGGCAAGACACGCGTCCTGACCTCCCGGCTTGCCCATCTTCTTGCCACGGGTGCTGCCAAGCCCTGGAATATCCTTGCCGTCACCTTCACGAACAAGGCGGCGCGGGAAATGAAGGAGCGCGTGGCCGCGATGATTGGCCCGGCGGTCGAGCAGGTCTGGTTCGGCACATTCCATGCCCTTGCGGCGCGGATTCTCCGGCGTCATGCGGAATGCGTCGGGCTGAAATCAAATTTCACCATCCTTGATACCGATGACCAGCTTCGCCTGATCAAGCAACTGCTGGAGGCGGCCGGGCTTGACCCGAAGCGATTCCCGCCGCGGATGCTGCTGGCCACGATCAGCCGCTGGAAGGACAAGGGGCTGACGCCGGATAAAGTCAGCCCGGCGGAAGAAATCGAGCTTGGCGAAGGGACGGGGATTGATCTCTATCGCCAGTGCCAGCGCCGACTTCTGGAGCTCAATGCCTGTGATTTTGGTGATCTGCTGCTTCATAATCTGACGGTTTTCAATGAAAACCCGGATATTCTGGCGGAATATCACGGCCGTATCACGCATCTGATGGTCGATGAGTATCAGGATACCAATCTTGCCCAGTATCTGTGGATCCGGCTTCTGGCGCAGAAAAACCGCAATATCTGCTGCGTCGGTGATGATGATCAGTCGATTTACGGCTGGCGCGGGGCCGAAATCGGCAACATGCTCAAATTCGGGGAGGTCTACCCGGAAGCGGTGACGATCCGGCTTGAGCAGAATTACCGATCCACCGGGCATATTCTCGAAGCGGCTTCTGCCCTCATCGCCAATAACGAGACCCGGCTTGGCAAATCTCTATATACCAGCATCGAGAAAGGCGAGCCGATCGATGTATCGGGGTACTGGGACGGCATGAGCGAAGCCCGCGGTGTGGCCGATACGATCGAAAGCCTCATCCGGAAGGGTGAGGCCGGCTATGATGAAATGGCTGTCCTTGTCCGGGCCGGATTCCAGACACGGGAATTCGAGGAACGGTTCATCCAGATCGGCCTGCCGTATCGCGTTGTCGGCGCGAAATTCTATGAACGGCAGGAAATCCGTGATGCGGTCGCGTATCTGCGGGTGATTGCGCAGCCCGCGGATGACCTGGCCTTTGAGCGTATCATCAACACGCCCCGGCGCGGCATCGGCGCCGCCACGATCCAGACCATTCACCAACTTGCCCGCAGCCGGCAGATGCCGATGCTGGCGGCGGCGGAAATGCTGCTCGGCACCGATGAGCTCAAGGCGGCGGCGCGGCGCAACCTTGCCCTGATCGTCAACATGTTCGCGCATTGGAGAAAGGATACCGAAACCCTGCCGCATACCGAGCTTGCGATGAAGGTGCTGGACGAGTCCGGCTATACGGCCATGTGGCAGGCCCAGAAAACCCCCGAAGCCGAAGGCAGACTCGAAAACCTGAAGGAACTTGTCTCAGCCATGGAGAGTTTTGACAGTCTCGGCGGGTTTCTTGAACATATCTCGCTGGTCATGGATGGCGAGAATACCGGTGCCGAAGGCGAGGTCACGCTGATGACACTCCACGCCGCCAAAGGGCTCGAGTTCGATGTTGTCTTCCTGCCCGGGTGGGAGGAGGGTATCTTTCCTTCCCAGCGCACCCTCGACGAGAAAGGTGGTGCGGGCCTTGAGGAAGAACGTCGCCTTGCCTATGTCGGCATCACCCGGGCGCGGCGCCGGCTGCATATTTCCTATGCGTCCTCAAGACGTGTGCACGGGCTCTGGCAAAGCGCTGTTCCATCTCGGTTTATGGCCGAACTCCCCGGAGAAAATATCCGCGAGGAGACCGAACAGGGCATGATCCCGGCAACGGGGGCGGCGATCAATACCGATTTTTCACAACTGACGCCGACAGCGGCATCGGGATACGGGCCCGGATGGGCGCGGCTCAAGGAACGCCAGCGCAACGGCCTTGCCCCGGCGCGGGCTCCGGCGGAACACAGCCCCGGTCTTGTGGGCGCATCTGCCTTTCAGCCTGGTGACCGCGTCTTTCATCAGAAATTCGGCAATGGCGATGTCATGTCGGTGGATGGCGACAAGCTCAGCATCGCTTTTGACAAGGCGGGAGATAAAAAGGTGGTGGCAGGATTTGTCACCCTGGTCCGGAAGGGGGGCTGATGTCGGCGTTGTGGCAGATCAGCTTTACGGTGTCGGATCAGGCCGATGCTTTTGCCGAAATGGTCGAGGCCGCGGCAGAAACCGAAGCCGTGACCCTTCATCGTGCCCGCGACGAAGACCCCTGGATGATTTGCATCATCTCTACCGAAGCACCGGAAAGAGAGAGAGTTCAAGCAGCGCTTGACGCCGCCGCCGCCATCACGGGGCAGGCTGCCAGCGCCCTTGAAATTGCCCGACTGCCGGCAAGAGACTGGCTGAGCGAGAATCGCAAATCCTTCCCGCCGCTCGATATCGGCTGCTTCTGGATTTATGGCAGTCACATAACAGTGCCGGTGCCGGATGGAAAGATCGGGATCTGTCTTGATGCCGGTCAGGCGTTTGGCTCCGGCACCCATGGAACCACCCATGGCTGTATCACCATGCTGGAAAAGCATCTGCCCGCGGGCAATGCCCCGCGCATCGCCGATATCGGCTGCGGCAGCGGGATTCTGGCCGTGGCCGCCGCCAAGCTCCGCCCCGGGGCAACGGTCATTGCGGTGGATAATGACCCGGTTGCGGTGAAGGTCGCAGCCCAGAACGCGCGGGATAACGCGGTGGATGGCGTAATCACGGCAGGTGTCTCCGATGGCTACAGGGATGATCTGGTGCAGGGGGCAGGCCCTTATGATATGATCCTGGCCAATATCCTGCCGGGCCCGCTTGTCGAGATGGCCGCTGATGCGGCGGCATGCCTTGCCGCGGATGGCGTGCTGATCCTCTCTGGATTGCTCGAAGATCAGGCAGAAGAGGTTATCAAGGCACATGCCGGGCATGGGCTTGAGCTCAAAGATGAGGTGATCTTTCACGGCTGGTCCGCGCTGGTGATGGAACACGGAAGAAATGCAAGATGAGCAGAACGCTGAAGACATTGAGGGAGAGGCTCAAAAAAGAACGCCTTGATGCGTTCCTGATCCCGCGCGGGGACTGTTTTTCCGGCGAGGAAGTGCCGGCTTCCGACGAGCGCCTTGCCCATGTCAGCGGGTTCACGGGCTCAGCCGGAACGGCGGTGGTCACCCCAGATCAGGCGGCGCTTTTCAGCGATGGCCGCTATACGCTCCAGATGCAGGTGCAGACATCCGATGACTGGCAGACATTTACCGTGCCGGAACGCTCGACGACGGACTGGATCAGGGAACATGTCAAGGGCGGCAGGCTGGGGTTTGACCCCTGGCTCATGACCGTGGACCAGCATCGCATGTATGAAACCGCGCTCAAGCCTGAAGGGATCCGTCTCAGGCCGGTTTCCGCCAACCCGATTGATCTTGACTGGGCAGATCGGCCGCCGCCTCCCGCCAGCAAGGCCTGGGGGTTTTCACCCGCTGTTGCCGGGGCTGGCCGGGGCGAGAAAATCGAGCGGACCATCAACGCCATGAAGAAGGCGAATCCCGCCGCCGCCGCCATGATCATCAGTGATCCGGCGTCGCTGGCGTGGCTCCTGAACATCCGGGGGGGCGACCTTGCCCATACCCCGGTTATCCTGGCCTTTGCCCTTCTCAGCGCTTCAGGTGAGGTAACGATCTTTGCCGATGCCGGGCGATTCGATGAGATCGATCAGGACCATCTTGCCTTTGCCGCACCTGGCCAGCTTTCGGCGATCTTGTCAGGGCAGAAGGGCAGCGTCATGGTTGATCCATCCACCTGCCCGGTTGCGATCTGGCAGATGCTCGGTGCAGCGCCCATCGAAGCGGTGCTGCCGATCGTGGCGATGAAGGCCGAGAAGACAAGCGCGGAAGCCGACGGGTTCCGGGCCGCCCATCAACGTGATGCCGTGGCGATGATCCGCTTTCTTGCCTGGTTTGACGATACCCTCCGGCAAGCCCAGCCAAGAGAGACCGAGGTGGCGGAGAAACTGATCGAATTCAGGCAGCAGGAAGACGGCTTTCTCAGCCCCAGTTTTGCCAGTATCTGCGGCGGTGGCGCCAATGGCGCGATTGTTCACTACCGGGCTGTAGCGGGGCAGGACCAGCCTGTTCCGAGGGACAATCTCTGCCTCATTGACAGCGGCGGCCAGTATCGTGATGCCACCACCGATATCACCCGGACGGTGGCGACCGGTACACCCAGCGACGAGATGGCGGAGGCCTATACCCATGTTCTGCGCGCGCATATCGCCCTTGACAGGACGCGATTCCCCCATGGCACGACAGGAATGCAGCTCGATGCCATCACCCGCGCGCCGCTGTGGCAGCAGGGCATGGATTACGATCACGGCACCGGTCATGGGGTCGGGTGCTGCCTCGGCGTGCATGAAGGGCCGGCCAGCATTTCCAGGCGAGGCGCCGCCCAGATCCGCCCCGGGATGGTGCTGTCAAACGAACCGGGCTACTATGTGACGGGTGGCTTCGGCATCCGGACGGAAAATCTTGTTCTTGTGGTCGAGGGCGACGACGGCAATCTTGAATTTGAAGCGCTCACGCTGGTGCCTTTTGACCGGCGCCTGATCCGGCCTGAACTGATGAGCGAGGCGGAGACTGAATGGGTTGATGCGTATCACGAAAGAGTGCGGCGGGAGATCAGCCCCCTTGTGGCGCGGCGCGGTGATGCAAGGGCGGAGGCCTGGCTTGCCGAATTCACGGCTCCGCTCGGGCGGGGCAACTAACGCCGGATCAGGGTGATCCCCCGGATCAGGTCTGCCCGCCGATGAGGGTTATCCAGTCGTCTTCGGTAAGGATGGCAAGCCCCAGTTCTTCGGCCTTGCGGGCTTTGCTGCCGGCATCGGCGCCAACCACCACATAATCTGTCCGGGCGGAGACCGACCCTGCCACTTTGGCCCCCAATGCCTCGGCTCTGGCTTTTGCCTCGGCGCGGCTCATGGTTGCGAGTGTGCCGGTGAAGACGACGGTCTTGCCGGAAACAGGACTGTCGGCGGCCACGGCTTCGGGGGCGATGGTCTCGATTTCCCGGAGCAGTTTGTCAAGAACCGTTCGGTTATGGGGATCATTGAAAAAGGCGATGAGATCACCGGCCACGCTGGCGCCGATCTGGTCAATCCGGACAAGATCTTCCCAGGCCGGGCCTTCATGTCCCGCGGCATCGGTTGCCGCCTCGATCAGCGCCGGGATGGAAAGATAATGCCGGGCCAGAAGCTTGGCGGTGGCCTGCCCGATCTGGCGAATCCCCAGCGAATAGATGACGCGATCAAGATCAATGCGGCGTCGCTGAACGATGGCATCGGCGAGGTTTCGTGCGGAAACTTCCCCCCAGCCTTCGCGGGCGGCAAGTTCGACTGTCCTGCCGGGAAGAGCGAAAATATCCGCCGGATCCTTCAGAAGCCCATCCTGGTAGAGCTCTTCCACCAGCCGGCTGCCAAGCCCGTCGATATCGAACGCATCCCGGGAGACAAAATGCTTGAGCCTTTCCACCACCTGCGCCGGGCAGGAAAGCTGCCCCGTGCAGCGCCGGATAGCTTCGCCTTCGGGGCGGATCGCCGGACTGCCGCAGGAAGGGCAGGTTTCGGGATAGATAAAAGGAGCAGCATTCCCGGGGCGTTTTTCCGTGATCACGTCGAGCACCTGCGGGATGACGTCGCCGGCACGCTGTATCCGTACCGTATCGCCGATCATGATGCCCTTGTCGCGAATGTAATCTTCATTATGAAGGGTGGCGTTGGATACGACCACGCCGCCAACGGTGATCGGGCGAAGCCGCGCCACCGGGGTGAGCGCGCCGGTGCGGCCAACCTGAATATCAATGCCCTGAAGGATGGTTTCGGCTTTTTCGGCAGGGAATTTATGGGCAATCGCCCAGCGCGGGGAACGGCTGACCTGGCCAAGCCTTGTCTGCCAGTCATGCCGGTTCACCTTATAGACAACCCCGTCGATATCGTAATCGAGTGTCGGGCGGGCCTCGCTGATGGCCTGGTAATGCGCAAGCGCGGCGGTCATGTCCCGGGCCGTGAGGGTGAGGGGATTGACAGGAAACCCCCAGGTGCGGAGCGCGGCCAGAAACCCATCATGGGTTTCGGCAACGGGGCGCGACATTTCCCCGGCGGCATAGACAAAGCAGCGCAGGGGACGCGATGCGGTGATCGCATGATCCTTCTGCCGGAGCGAGCCTGCGGCGGCATTTCTCGGGTTGGCGAAAACCTTGCCGCCTCTATCCTGCTGGGCCTTGTTGAGGATCAGAAAATCAGCCTTGCCGATATAGATCTCACCCCGGATTTCGACAATCTCCGGTGCCGGGCCGCGGAGCCGATGCGGAATATCGGCAATGGTTTTCACGTTCACGGTTACATCCTCGCCTTCGGTGCCGTCGCCGCGGGTGATCGCTTCGGTGAGAACGCCGTTCTCATAGCGCAGGCTGATCGACAGCCCGTCAATCTTGGGTTCAACGGAATAGGCGATGGGGGTTTCCGGCGAAAGGCTCAGAAACCGGTGGATACGTTCATCAAATTCCCGGGCGTCTTCGTCATCGAAAGCGTTGCCGAGAGAGAGCATCGGAACCCGGTGGCGTTTTTTGGCAAAGCCGGATTTGGGCGCCGCCCCCACCACCAGCGCCGGGCTGTCGGCGCGGACAAGATGGGGAAAGGCTTCTTCAAGGGCGGTGTTGCGGCGCATCAGCGCGTCAAATTCGGCGTCGGTGATCTCCGGGTCGTCATCGCCATGATAGCGCTGGTTATGATGGGCGATGGCCGCCGCCAGGGCCCTGAGTTCGGCCGCCGCCTCAATATCCGTCATGCTGGCAATGTCAGGTTTTTCTGCCATGCCTCACTCCAGTTCAAGCAGGCGGAGCGCGGCTGCCCGGGCTTCGGATGTAAGTGTCTTGCCGGCCAGCATGCGGCCGATCTCTTCAACCCGCTGTTCCGCATCAAGAGGTTCCGCCCGGCTGATCAGCCCTGTGCCGGTTTCTCGTTTCCGGATCAGGAAATGTGATCCGCCCCGGGCCGCCACCTGCGGGGAATGGGTGATGACAAGGCATTGCAGGCTTTCGCCAAGACGGGCAAGGCGGCTGCCTACCGCGGCAGCAACCGCGCCGCCAACGCCGCTGTCGACTTCATCAAAAATAAGGGTCATCGGCGCCGATAAATCGGCGAGAACAACCTTGAGGGCAAGCAGAAACCGCGCCAGTTCACCGCCGGACGCAATGCGGTCGATCGGCCCTGTCTTCGTGCCCGGATTGGTGCTGGCTTCAAAGCGGACCTGGTCCTTGCCTGCGGGCCCCCAGCGTGATTCCTCAAGCTCATCGATCACTGTCCTGAACTCGGCTGCTTCGAGTTTCAGGGGCGGCAATTCCTCCATCACGCTGGCGTCAAGTTCGGCGGCGGCCTTGCGCCGGGCTTCGGAAAGGGCGTCGGCATGGTTTTTATACGCCCGGCCTGCCTCATCCGCGGCGATGGCCAGCGCCGTGATCCCGCCGGACTGATCATCGAGGCCAGCAAGCCGGTCGGCCAGATCCTCATGAAGGCGTGGAAGTTCAGCCACGGTGACCTGATGTTTGCGCGCCTGGCTGCGGAGGGCGTGAAGCCGGTCTTCGATATAAGAAAGACGCCCCGGATCCGCCTCAAGCCGGTCCTTGAGGTCGGCAAGAGCCGAGAGGCTTTCTTCAAGCTCAACCTCCGCCCGGCCAAGAGCGCCGCTGAGCGGGGCGAGCATCCCGCCTGCGCTGTCGTCAAGACGATCAAGGGCCTTCAGGGCCGATGCCAGCATCGAGGAAGCGCCGTTTTCTCCGGCAATCGCCATTTCCATCGTCTGAAGAGCTTCGGCGATGCGGGTAACATTGGCCAGAAGTCTGCGTTCGGCATTGAGGCTGTCTTCCTCATCTTCGGCGGGGTTGATCTCATCAAGCTGGGCGACGGCATCGCGGAGCCAGTCTTCATCTGCCCTTGCCCGTTCAAGCTCTGCTTCCATGCGGGTGAGTGCCGCCCTTTTTTCCTGCCAGTCCTGCCAGAGCCGGGCCAGCGCCTCGGCGGCATCAAGCGTGCCGGCAAAACGATCCAGCAGGCTGCGATGGGTGCTGATATCCAGCAGGCCGCGGCCTTCAAACTGCCCCTGGATTTCCACCAGCGCATCCCCCACCTGACGCAGAAAACTGGCCGAGACCGGCATATCGTTGATATGGGCGGGAGATTTGCCTTCCCGCAACTGGCGGCGGAGGATGATCTCGCCATCGCTTTCAATCCCCGCCTCTTCCAAAAGGGCCATCACCGGATGTGTCAGCGGCAGGTCAAAAGAGGCGATCACGTCGGCCCTGTCATCATGACGGCCGATGAGATCAAAATTCGCGCGGCTCCCCAGCGCGAGGCCAAGCGAGTCAAGGAGGATGGATTTGCCGGCGCCGGTTTCGCCGGTCAGCACCGTCAGCCCTGATGAGAAATCAAGGCTGAGTTTGTCTATCAGCACTACATTGCGGACATCGAGGCGCGTGAGCATAAATCAGAACACCGAGGTCGCCTTCTCCAGGAGACGATCAAAAAGGCTGGGATCGTGGTTCTTTTCCGGCATGTCAATGAGCCGGAGCATCCGTTCGGACCAGATCGAATCCGCGTAGTTGTATCGCAGGACCGCGGCGGTGCGTTCCGCCTCGGCATCAAGTCCAAGGGCAAGATAGCCCTCAACCATCCGGTAAAGTGCTTCCGGAACCTGGTTGGAGGTGTCGTAGTCCTTTATCACGGTGGCAAAGCGGCGAATGGCGGCGTCGTAATGCTGGCGTTTGAGATAGAACCTGCCCACGGCCATTTCCTTGCCCGCCAGATGGCTGTTGGTGAGGTCGAGTTTCAGCCGGGCATCACGGGTGTAGTCGCTATCAGGGAACCGGTTGAGAAGCGCGGTGAAGGCCTCCCGGGCGAGAATTGTCATGCCGGCGTCGCGTTCGACATCGACGATCTGCTCATAATAGGACTGGGCCTTGAGGTAATAGGCGTAGTCGATATCCTCATGCGCGGGGTTGAGTTCGATGAACCGGTCAAGGGCGGCGATGGCGGAAGGATACTGATTGGACTGATACAGCGCCCAGGCCGACATCAGTTGCGCCTTGGTTGCCCATTTCGAATAGGGATGCTGGCGTTCCACTTCATCAAAGAGAGGCGAGGCGTTTAGCACGGTGCCATTCATCACTTCATTCATGGCGTCGTTATAGAGTTCTTCGGCGGAGCGTTCGACCTGAACGGGGATATCATCGCTCGAAGAACAGCCCGCGATGATGCCCAGAAGCAGTCCGCAGAGAACGGCACGGGCAAACGGAAACAGGCGCTGCGGAAAGAAACTGGATCGATCAGGCAAGGCGGGGCTCCATATCCACGGTGCGAAACTACCGTTTTAAC
Organism: Alphaproteobacteria bacterium LSUCC0684; assembly: GCA_041228335.1. Taxonomy (NCBI): domain Bacteria; kingdom Pseudomonadati; phylum Pseudomonadota; class Alphaproteobacteria; species Alphaproteobacteria bacterium LSUCC0684. Next base: position 522,335 of record CP166130.1, read on the forward strand.
ATACGATGAAGAGCCAATAAGGGAAAGGGTAAAGAGCGGGGTTGGGGGTGTTATGTGTAGGCCGCAACCTGCCGGGCAGATTTCGGCAGGGTATGGTCGTTGATCTTCTCAAGGCCATCAACAAGCACCCAGGCGCTTTCATCGGCAAGCAGGGCTTCGAGCAGCCGGTTGTTGACGGCATGACCCGGCTGGCGGGCGGTGATATGCCCGAGGATGTGGTGGCCTGCAAGATAGAGATCACCCAGGCAATCAAGGGTTTTGTGGCGGACAAATTCGTCGGTGAAGCGCAAACCGTCTTCGTTGAGAATCTTGCCGTTATCAACGACGATCGCGTTATCGAGAGAACCGCCAAGCGCATAGCCGGCGGCGCGCAATCTGGTCAGGTCCGGGTAAAGGCAGAATGTTCTTGCGGCAGCGAGTTCATCCTCGAAACTGGTGTCATCGTGGACATAGAAATACTGGGACTGGCCGATAAACTCATCATCAAAGGCGATGCTGACGTCAATCTCAAGACGATCCGATGGGGTGATTTCAGCGCTCGATCTTTCGGTTTCGATGCACACAGGCTTGATCACCTTGAGATACTGGCGCGGGGTTTTAAGGTCGGTAATTCCGGCCTCGTGAAGGAGCGCGCAATAGGGAAGGGCGCTGCCATCCATGGCAGGCAGTTCGGCGGCGTTAATATCGATATAGGCGTTATCCACGCCAAGGCCGGCAAAGGCGGCCATGAGATGCTCAACCGTGCCGACGGTCACGCCATCGTCGTTCATGATGCGGGAATTCAGCATGGTATCGGCGATATTGCAACTCAGCGCCGGGATTTCGCAATCCACGCTCGAGACGTCAAGCCGGCGAAAGACGATGCCGGTATCCGCAGGCGCGGGATGCAGGGTCAGATCAACCAGCCGTGCCGAATGCAGCCCGATGCCGCTGCGGCTGACGGATCGTGACAGGGTTGTCTGATAGGGCTGATTGATATGCATGCGCTGTTGATCGATATTATTTTTGGTTGTTCTGCAGCAGAAAATTGCTACCACCCGAAAACATATATATTTTTCCGAGTGGTAGCAAATCACGAATGGTTACGATTTGTTGCAATCCGTACCCGTTCGCCGGCTGATCAGGCCGTCAGTTTTCATGCCATGTTATCATCTTCCTGTCGCTGCCGTCAGTTGGCCTGGCGGCGAAGGAAGGCCGGAATTTCGAGATCGTCCTCTTCGTCGATTTCCGGCATGTCGAACTGGCTTTGCGGCGTCGGCTTGAGCGCTGCGATCCCGCTGTCAACAGGCTGTTCAGCTTTCGCTGCCTGAGTTTCGGCGGTGTCGGTCTTCACGATGGGGCTCAGGATCGGCTCACGCGGGGAGGTTTCCCCGGATTTCGGCGCTGCTGCCTGTTCCGTTGCAGCCGCGCTTTTGCCCGAGAACATCCTTGAGATATGGCTGATCAGGCTGCCATTACCCTGCCCTGAAGGCTGGGCAGGTTCAGGGTCGGATATCTCAACGGTCCTGCCGAGGACGAACGGCTTTTCTGCCCCGGTTTCCGGCTCAACTGCGGCCGTATCGTCACCCGAAGAGGTGGTTTCCGGTGCGGCGGTGACCATATCCATGAGACTGCCCTGATCGGGATCATCGCTGAGGCCGGTTTCGGTCTCCTGCGTCTCGTCTTCTTCATGATCTTCGGCATGAGGCGGGATGCTCGAAAGCGAGAAAGGTTGATCCGCGGCCTCTGCCATTGCGGGTGCGTCCGGATCAAGCCCGGGATCCAGGCTGACAGATGGGGTCAGGGGCTGGGGGGGGAGCGTCTCCTCTGCTTCCATCGGTGCCGTTGCCATGGCGGAAGTTTCCATCATGGGTGCGGCGGCCATGGGTGCGGCGGCGCTTTCGGCTTTCGCCACGGTTTCACCTGCCAGCGCCGTGCTCCTGGTTCCGGTCAGGTTACGCACCAGAGGTGCCGGCGTGAACGAGGGCCGGTGATCGGGTGCAGGCTGTGGAGGACGGGCCATCATCGCTTCGGCTTCCATGCCCGTTGCGACGACGGAGACACGCATGATGCCATCCAGTTTTTCATCAAGTGCCGAGCCGAAGATGATCGTGGCGTCGGCGTCGACTTCGCGGCGGATATGGTTGGCGGCTTCGTCGACCTCGAAAAGGGTCATGTCGGTGCCGCCGGTGATATTGATCAGGACAGCCTGTGCCCCTTTCATGGTGGTTTCATCCAGAAGCGGGTTGTTGATCGCGGCTTCGGCGGCACTGGTGGCCCGGTTTTCACCCGAAGCTTCACCCGTGCCCATCATCGCCTTGCCCATTTCAGACATGACTGCCCGGATATCGGCGAAATCGAGATTGATCATCCCGGGCTTGATCATGAGATCGGTCACCCCGCATACGCCCTGATGCAGCACTTCATCGGCCATGGCAAAGGCATCGGCAAAGGTGGTGCGTTCATTGGCAAGGCGGAAGAGATTCTGGTTCGGGATGACGATCAGCGTATCGACATAGGCCTGAAGCTCCTCAATGCCGCCGATGGCCTGTTTCATCCGCACCTGGCCTTCAAAATCAAACGGTTTGGTGATAACGCCGACGGTGAGGATGCCGCGCTCACGGCAGGCCCTGGCAATCACCGGAGCGGCACCCGTGCCGGTGCCTCCACCCATGCCTGCGGTAATGAATACCATGTGACTGTCGGCAAGTTCGGCCATGATGTCATCGATGCTTTCCTCGGCGGCAATCCGGCCGATTTCAGGCTTTGAGCCAGCCCCGAGACCCTGGGTGTGCTGACGTCCAAGCTGGATCTTGCGCGCACAAAGAGAGCTGGCAAGGGCCTGGCCATCGGTGTTGGCGACAAGGAAGTCCACGCCTTCCAGATTGGCCGCTATCATGTTGTTGACGGCATTGCCGCCACCGCCACCGACACCGACAACGGTGATCTTCGGGCGGAGTTCCTGGGTGGAAGTCGGAACAGAAATATTGAGAGTCATGGCATGATCTCCTTAAAAATTGCACCGTCTTGCTGGTGCGTTGAAGCCTGATCCCGGAATGCGGAAGCAGACGGTGATGATGGTGACGGGCGGCACCGGTGATCGTTGTTGCCCGTATTTCGGGGAGAACCCGAAACCTGATCGGAAGTGATTGAGCGTTGATGGAAAAGGGGGCTCATTTTCACTCCTAGATATGATTGTTGAACCACTCACCGATCCGGCCAAACATGCCGGCCCGGGTTTCGCGCAAGGTTTCAAGTTTTGGCTCACGCCCATGCTCGACGCTGGTGAAGCGGAGCAGGCCTGCCGTGGTGGAGAAGGAAGGACCCCGGGTGGAATCGGCCATGCCGACAAGACCGATGGGCTTGCCGATGCGAACCGCCCGGCCAAAGAGGGTCGTGACAAATTCCGTAATCCCGGGCAGCTGGGCGGCGCCGCCGGTGAGGATGACGCGCTGGCCTGCCGCGGCCCCGAAACCCGCTGCCTCCAGCCGCCTGAGCAGCATCTCGAAAGTTTCCTCGATGCGGGGGCGGATGATCTCTCCGAGCAGCCCGAGCTCGACCTGCTGGGCGGTTTCCCGTGTCTTCTCCCCGATGAGGGGTAGGGTCAGCAGCTGGTCCGTATCGCCGATGGCGGCAAGAACGCTGCCATGGAGCGTCTTGATCCGCTCGGCTTCCTCTATCGGGGTGGAAAGCCCGCGGGCGATATCGGAGGTGACGTGGCCGCCGCCCACCGGAACCTGATCGATATAGACAAGGCTTCCTTCCATGAAAATGGCAATGCCGGTGACGCCTGCCCCCATGTCGATCACGGTTGCGCCCAGATCCTTTTCATCCTCGACAAGAGAAGACAGCGCCGAGACATAGGTGCTTGCACCAAAACATTCGATTTCAAGATGATTGCGCTCGACCACGGTGGTCAGGTTGGCTATCGTGCTTTCGGCGGCGCTGACAACGGCGAGATCAACGCCGAGACTGCGGCCGCGCATGCCGAGAGGCTCGCGGATCCCCTTGATGCCATCAAGCATGTATTGAAGCGGGATACGGTGCAGCACCGTCCGGCCTTCGCCTTCGCTCGTTTCCATATCCTGCCGGAGCACCCGCGCGATATCACGTTCACTGACCACGCCTTCGGCCACATCCGTAAGGTGGCGACGGATCACGGACCGCTGCCCGCCGCCGCTGACGCTTACCGAAACCCGGTCAATGGGCAGCCCGGCCATGATTTCAGCCGCCTCAACGGATTTGCCGATGGCAACACTGAGCGCTTCGATATCCACCACTTCACCTGAACGCATGCCCGCGGCGGCATATTGCCCGATCCCCTTGACCACCGGGCCCACCGAGCCGTCGTTTTCGGCGATGAAGCAGGCGATCTTGCTGCTGCCGATATCAAGGCCTGCCAGCACACCTGAACGCTGGCGCGAGGGTTTGCGGAGGACAGGTTTTCGCGTTGCCTTGCTCATGTATTGCTTCCCTTCTGCGCCGACCGTGACGGCCGGATCACCAGTTTGTTCGGAACCCTGAGGTCGATATTCATCAGATCACGCTGCATCAGGCGATGTTCGCGATCCAGCTGGGCAAGCCGCGCCCAGGCCTTGTCGACATTCTCCTCGGGCAGCTGGATGCGGATATTGTTGCGCAGGAAAACATCCCAGCGCCGTTCGGACTGAAAACTCAATGACCAGACCTCGGCGAAAAGATCAGGTTCCGCCTTCAGCAAGGCAAGGATGGAGGCTGCTTTCGCCGGCGCATTCGGCCCCTTGATCACCGGCAGATGGGTGAATTCCTCCACCGCCACGCCCGCGATGACCTCGCCGTCGCGATCAATGACATGGTGGCCGGCTTCATCCTGATAGAGCGCCAGCGCCTGCCGTTCTTCGAGGGTGATGATCAGGGTGGACGGCAGCCGGCGTTCAACCCTTGCCCCCTTTACCCAGCCAAGCCGGAGAAGATCATCATGGATGCGTTCAAGATCAAGCCTGATCATCGGCGTATGCCAATCCCGTTCGATCATATCCTTGACGGCTTTTTCGCTGACATTCAGGCGGCCGTTGATCTCAACCCGTTCAAGCCGGAGCCCGGCATGGGCGGTGGCCTCAAGGACGCGGTCGCCGATCACCTCGCGCCAGAGCCAGGCGGCAAGACCGGCAAGGGCCAGCGATACGGCCATCATCGACAGGAGTATCTTGCCCAAGGGAGGTTTTCTCGACGGACGGCGGGGCGATGCATCGCTGCTGCGGTAAAGGTTCAGTCGCATCGGGCCGCCTTTAGCAAGTGATCGATCAGTGCCGGCATTTCTATGCCGCAATGGGCGGCCTGTTCCGGCACCAGCGAGGTTTCGGTCATGCCGGGCTGGGTGTTGATCTCAAGCATGAAAAGCTGATCTTCGGCATCATCCCAGCGGAAATCGCTGCGGCTGACGCCGCGGCAGCCCAGCCCGCGATGCGCGACACTCGCCCATTCCATGCAGGTCTCAAACACATGCCGGGGAATATCGGCGGGAAGCTGGTGCGATGACCCGCCCTGGCTGTATTTCGCTTCGTAATCATAAAAAGTGTTGGCCTGGGTGATTTCGGTCACCGTCAGCGGTTCGCCATCAAGGACGGCAACGGTGAGTTCACGGCCGCGGATCATCGGCTCCACCATGAGCTCGGTGCCCTGCGGCCAGAAGGAACAGGGCGGCAGGTCGCCGCCGGCATCCACCAGCGCAACGCCAATGCTCGAGCCATCGTTGCGCGGCTTGATCACGATCGGCCCCTGATGGGGGATGATCAGCCGGTCGTCTTCAACGGACCAGTCGAGATTTTCCGGAAAGCGGATGCCCGAAGGGGCCAGCGCATGTTTGGTTGCGGGCTTGTCCATGGCAATCGCCGAGGCCAGAAGACCGCTATGGGTATAGGGGATCTCAAGGATGTTGAGCAGGCCCTGGATATTGCCGTCTTCCCCCATCTGGCCATGCAGGGCATTGAAGATGCGGTGCGGTTTCAGGGCCGCAAGACGGGCAGGCAGATCACGGGTGACTTCCAGTGTCTCGGTGGTCCAGCCCGCGCTGCGGGCAGCGGCGAGGCAGGCATTGGCGGAGTTGCGCGAAACCTCGGCTTCGGCGGTCCAGCCTCCCATGAGGATAAGGGTCAGGCCTGATCTGTCGGTCATTCGGCCCTCCCTTTGATATCCAAGGTCTCCTCGCCGATGCGCCTGATCTCCCACCTGAGGGCAACGCCGCTTGTCTCCTCGACCTTTTGGCGGACGGTCTCCCCGAGGCGTTCGATCTCATCGGCGCTGGCGCCGCCATTGTTGATGAGGAAATTGCAGTGCTTTTCCGATACCATCGCCCTGCCCAGGCTGAGGCCGCGGCAGCCGGCGGCGTCGATCAACTGCCAGGCCTTGCCGCCATCGGGATTGGCGAAGGTTGACCCGCCGGTGCGAACACCACGCGGCTGGGCATCGGCGCGGTTTGCAATAATCTCTTTCATGCGGGCGCGGATGGAGGCGGCATCGCCCTTGACGGCCTTCAGGGTCGCGCGGGTGAAGATCCAGTCTTCCGGGGCATTGCTGTGGCGATAGGCCATGCCCATCCCGGCCGGGGTTGCCACATGCGTTCGGCCAGAACGGTCTATGGCCTCGGCGGTGATGACGATATCCCTGAATTCAACACCATATGCGCCGGCATTCATGCGAAGCCCGCCGCCGATCGTGCCGGGGATTCCCACCAGAAATTCCAGCCCGCCGATCCCGTGGCTGGCCGCAAATCGCGCGCATTCCGCGTCATGAAGTCCGGCCCCGACGATGAGCGTATCGCCGGAAACCTCCCTCGAGTTGAGATGGGTGACCGTGTTGACGACAACGCCCCTTATGCCGCCATCACGCACCAGAAGGTTTGAGCCTGCCCCCATCGGAAAGACAGGGATATCAAGCGGTGTCGCAGCAAGGAAGGCGGCCAGATCCTCGGCATCGGCCGGGGAGAACATGACATCCGCCACGCCGCCAACCCCGAACCAGGTGTGGCGAAGCATCGGCACCATCGGCTCCAAGGTGCCGCGGACATCGGGCAGGCGATGGAGAAGATCGGTCATTCCTGCCCCCTTTCCGCCGCCAGTGCCTCGATCTGCGCGGGCAGATCGGCGGCCCAGTTTGTAATGGTGCCGGCGCCAAGACAGATGACCACGTCATCGGGGCGTGCCAGTTCCAGCACCTGCGCGGCAAGGCTTTCAGGCCCCTTGAGCGCCATCGGGGAGGGATGGCCGTGTTCCTGCAGGCCCCGGACCAGATGATCGCGGTCGATACCGTCGATCGGGTCTTCCCCGGCGGCGTAGACATCGGCAATCAGCACATGGTCGGCATCATTGAAACAACCGCAGAAATCGGCAAAAAGATCACGCAGACGGGTGTAGCGATGCGGCTGCATGACGGCGATCACCCGGCTTTCGGGTTTCAGCATCCGGGCGGCCGAAAGCGCGGCCTGAATTTCCACCGGATGATGGCCGTAGTCGTCGATCACGGTTATGCCCGCGGCGGTGCCCTTGAAATCAAACCGGCGGCCCACCCCCTTGAATTGCCCGAGACCGCGGCGGATTGCTTCAACCTCAACCCCCATTTCAAGCGCCACGCCGATGGCGGCAAGGCAATTGAGCACGTTATGATCTCCCAGCATCGGCAGATGAATATCGGTTATCCGTTCAAGGCCGGTATCCATGCGCTCGGAGACGGCGACGTCAAACGTCATCCCCTTTTCGGAAGAGGAAACATTGATGGCGCGGATATCGGCGCTGGCCGAAAACCCGTAAGTGATGAGGCGGCGTTCCGAAATTTCAGGGATCATGCGCTGGACCACCGGATGATCGGTGCAAAGGCAGGCAAAGCCGTAGAACGGGATCGAGGCAACAAAATTACGGAAGGAGGCTTTGAGATTGTCAAAACTGCCGTGATGATCGAGATGTTCGGGATCAATATTCGTCACCACCGCGACGGTTGGCTTGAGGCGGGAGAAGGAGCCGTCGCTTTCATCGGCCTCAACAACCATCCAGTCGCTGGCGCCAAGCCGGGCGTTGCTCCCCCATCCCCGGATAATCCCGCCATTGATGACGGTCGGATCAATCCCGCCTGCATCGAGGAGCGTGGCCACAAGCGAGGTGGTGGTGGTCTTGCCATGGGTGCCGGCAATGGCAACGGACCAGCGCAGGCGCATCAACTCACCCAGCATTTCGGCCCGGTGAACAACCGGCAGGAAGCGCCGCCTTGCTTCAAGCACTTCGGGATTGTCCGGACGTATCGCCGTCGAGATCACCAGGATGGAGGCATCATCGACATTCTCGGCCTTCTGGCCGATGGTGACCGGGATACCCTTGCCGATCAATCGCTGGACATTGGCGTTGGCGGAGGTGTCGCTGCCGGCAATATTGTAGCCCATCTCATGCAGGATTTCGGCAATCCCGCTCATCCCGATGCCGCCTATGCCGGTGAAATGGATACGTCCGATGGAAAGAGGCAGCTGACTCATGACGCCCGCCCTTTTGACAATAGTTCAAGCGCTCTTGTCGTCAGCGTCCGGGCCGGATCAGGCGGGTTGAGCCGGCCAATGGCCGCCGCCGCCTTGCTCAATGTTTCCCCATCAGAAACAAGGGAGGCGATGCGCCCGGCAAGAGAACCTGCGCTCATCTCGGCTTCGGGCACGCACCAGCCGCCGCCGATCGCCGCCGCCGCCATGGCATTGGCCGTCTGGTGATCATCCATCGCGTGGGGATAGGGAACAAAAACCGCCGGCCGGCCTGCCGCTGCCAGTTCCGCCACCGAAGAGGCGCCGGCACGGCAGATCACGAGATGCGCCTTTTCCATCTCAGCCGGCATGTCGGTGATAAACAGATGCAGATCAGCGCTGACATTATGGCGCGCATATTGGGCCCGGATGGCTTCCATCTGATCTCCGCGCACCTGATGCGTCACCCTGAGGCGGGAGCGCAATTTTTCCGGCAGGCGGCTGATGGCTTCGGGCACGGTTTCCCCGAATACCCTGGCGCCGAGGCTGCCGCCGACGATCAGAATATGGATAGGACCATCTGTTTCAGGCGGCGCATATCCGCGGCGGCTGATCTGGTGGAAGCCTGAACGTACCGGCATGCCGGCAAGCAGAACCTTATCTGCCGCCGCCGCCGGAATATTCCTTGTCTCCGGCCAGGACAGGGCGAGCACATCCCCGCGGGCGGAAAGAAAACGATTGGCCCGGCCAAGAAAGGCATTCTGTTCATGGATGATCAGGGGCAGGCCAAAAAGACGGCCGATCATCACCGGCGGCACGGCGGGATAACCGCCGAAACCGATCACCATCCGGGGGCGGTGCCAGGCGATGGCGAGGCATGTCTCAAGACAACCGAGAAGAAGTTTGGTCATGCCCTTGAGCCGGATGAAGAGGCTGCTGCCATAGGGCGAGGCGGCGAGAATTGTCCAGCTCCGGTATTCGGCCGGGATCATCCTCTTGCCCCGGCGGTCGGTGATGAAGACGGGGCGGATGCCTTCTTTTGTCAGGGATTCGGCAATCGCCACCGCGGGGAACACATGCCCGCCCGTGCCGCCAGCTGCCAGAAAGACCGTTGTCATGCAAGCCTCCCCGGCTGAAACTGGCGCCGTGTCAGGGCCAGCAGAATCCCCATGGTCACGCCCGTGGCCAGAAGAGACGAGCCGCCATAGCTGATAAAGGGAAGGGTCATGCCCTTTGTCGGGATGAGGTGAACCGATGAGGCCATATGGATGGCGGCCTGCAACCCGAACTGCATGGCCAGCCCCGAAACGGCAAGGATCAGAAAGAGGCTGTCGCTGCTGCTGGCCTTGAGGAAGCCGCGCATGACGATGAAGATGTAAAGGCACAGGAGCAAAAGGCACATCAACGCCCCGAATTCTTCGGCGGCGACGGCGTAAATGAAATCGGCATGGGCGTCGGGGAGGCTGTTCTTGACCTCGCCATTGCCGGGCCCGACGCCGAAGAAGCCACCATTGGAAAAGCTCCGCATGGCGGTTTCTGCCTGCATGTTGCCGCCCTCAAGGAATTTCGTTACGCGTATCTGCACATGCGGCAGGGTGAAATAGGCGGTAATCGCAATGATCGGCGCAATGAACACCGCAAGGATCAGCACCAGCGCCAGCGGCATCCCGGCAAGGAAGATCTGGAAGCCCCAGGTCGCGAGGATGACAACCGTCATGCCCATGTCAGGCTGGAGGATCAGAAGCCCGGCCAGCGCAGCAAGGCAGCCCATGGAAATGGCCCAGCCCGGGAAACCCTTTTCCTCCCGCCACAGGCTCAGAAGCCAGGCGCTGACCACGGCAAAGAACGGTTTGGCAAATTCCGAGGGCTGAAGTTTGAACGGGCCGAGCGGAATCCATCGGGTTGCGCCCTTGATTTCCGGGCCGATGAAAATCGCCACCACGATCAGCAGAAGAGAGGCAAAAAGACCGGCCAGACTCATTATCCTGATCTGGCGGGGCGTCAGGATTGATACCCCGAGCAGCGTTGCAAGCGCAATCAGGAGAAAGATCCCGTGACGGCCGACGAAATGCTGGCTGTCAAAGCCGATGCGCTCCGCCACGGGCGGGCTCGCCGCCATGACGAGGAAGATCCCGATGATGGCAAGCCCCAGCGCCGAGGCCAGCAACCAGCGGTCCACCGTCCACCACCAGATCCCGAGAATGCTGCGATCGGTCCGGTTAAACATGACCCACCGCCGTTTCTTCCGGGGGGGTGGCGGCGATCAGTTCAAGCGCCTTTCTGCGGAAGGTATCGCCGCGTTCTTCAAAATGCGCGAACTGATCAAAACTGGCGGCTGCCGGTGCAAGAAGGATGGTTGCTTCGGGCAGATTGTCTTCTCTTGCATCGGCAAAAGCCGTGCGGATCGCCTGATCAAGGGTGCCTGACATCCGGTATTCCACCTTGCCGGCAAGATCGGCGGCGAAGCTTTCGGCGCATTTGCCGATCAGATAGGCGCGGCGGATATTGCCGAGCGCGGCGCTGATGGTGCCAATCCCCTTTTCCTTGGACAGGCCGCCGGCGATCCAGTAGATGGACGTATAACTCCTGAGTGCCTGCAGGGCGGCATCGGAATTGGTGCCCTTGCTGTCATTGACGAAACGGATCGGCCCGGCAAAACCGACGATCTCCATCCGGTGCGGCAGGCCTTTAAACCCGGGAATGGCCCCCAGCATCACGGCCTCGTCAAGGCCAAGGAAACGGCCAAGCCGGAAGGCAATGGCGCCGTTTTCGATATTATGCGGGCCGGGCAGATTCTCTCTCAGGCCGATGAAGGGCGCATCTTCGGGGGAGATCACCGCAACCTTGCCTGCGCAGGGGCCGGCCAGATCAACAAGGTCAGGATCGCGGCCAAGCACCAGCATCCCTTCAGGTTTTATTGCCTCAACCAGGCGGCGCTTGGCGGCGATATACCCTTCCCAGCCGCCATGACGGTCAAGATGATCCGGCGTGATGTTGATCAGCGCCCCGGCATCAAGGCGTAGCGACGGGGTGGTTTCAAGCTGATAGGATGAGAGTTCAAGCACGATCACGCCCTCCGGCCCCGGATCATCGAGGGCCAGCGCCGCGGTGCCGATATTGCCGCCGACGGCCACCGGAACGCCCGCCTCTTTCAAGAGATGCCCGAGAAGTTTGACGGTGGTGGATTTGCCATTGGTGCCGGTGATGCCCACCACCCGTGCCACCGGTCCGGCGTTGATCAGAAGCTCGATATCCGAGATGATCGGCACCCCGTTTGCCCTCGCCAGTTCAGCCGCCGGATGCGGCGCGGGAAAGGCGTGGGGAATGCCGGGGCTCATGACCAGCGCGGTCATGTCTTCCCATGGCCATGCCGAGGGCGGCGCGGATATCGCGCCCTCCGGCAGAGGAGGCGAGGCAGCGTCATCATGGGCATGGACCGTCGCTCCCGCCGCCACCAGCGCCGAAACACTGGCCATCCCGGAACGTCCTAGCCCCAGCACCGCGAGTGTTTTTCCTGCCATGTCAAACGGAATGATCATGCGTGTTACCTGAGTTTCAGTGTGGCAAGGCCGATCAGGGCCAGAATGACCGAGATGATCCAGAAACGGATGACGATGGTGGATTCGGGCCAGCCCTTTTTCTCAAAATGATGATGCAGCGGGGCCATGGCAAAGACGCGCTTGCCGGTCAGTTTGAAGGACGCGACCTGAACGATGACGGAAACGGTTTCAAGAACGAACAGCCCGCCGATGATCGCCAGCACCAGTTCATGACGGGTGGCAACGGATATCGCGCCGAGGGCGCCGCCCAGCGCCAGTGAGCCTGTATCCCCCATGAAGACACTGGCTGGCGGGGCATTGTACCAGAGAAAGCCCAGCCCGGCGCCGATCAGGGCGCCGCAGACAACCGCAAGTTCTCCTGTTCCGGGAACATAGGGGATCTGCAGATAGGTGGAAAAGTTCGTGTTGCCGACAAGATAGGCGATGAAGCCGAAGGAAAGGGCGCAGATGATAACCGGCACGATGGCAAGCCCGTCCAGCCCGTCCGTCAGGTTGACGGCGTTCGATGAGCCGATCATGACAAACATGGTGAAGGGAAAATACATCAGCCCGAGCGGGATCACGACGTCCTTGAGCATCGGGATGGCGAGGCCGTAGCGCAGATTGTCCGGTGCGACTTCCACCAGCATCATCGTCACGACAAAGGCTGAAAGAAGCTGAAAGCCGAGTTTCAGCCTGCCGGAAAGACCTTTGGTATTGCGGCGGCTGAGTTTCAGGTAATCATCGGCAAATCCTATCGCCCCGAAACTCAAGGAAAGAACCAGTACCGGCCATAGATAAACAGAGCCAAGCGGTACCCAGAGAAGCGACGAGACCCCGAAGGCAATCAGGATCATGAGCCCGCCCATGGTCGGGGTGCCCTTTTTGCTGATGATGTGACTTTCCGGTCCATCATCCCGGATCGGCTGGCCTTCGCCCTGCAGGGATTTGAGCCAGGTGATCATCCGCCCGCCAAGAAGAAAGGAGATCAGAAGCGCCGTCATCAGCGCGCCGCCGGTCCTGAAGGTGATATAGCGGAAGACGTTGAACGGCTGGAACTGATCAGCCAGCGGTGCGAGGAGGTCAGGCAGCATGGCTTTCTCCACTGGGGTTGGGCTGGCCGGTGACCAGCGCGTCGACCACTTTACGCGTGCGCATGCCGTTGGATCCCTTGATCAGCACAAGATCACCATCTTCAAGCAGGTTGAATGCAAGACTGATCGCGCCTTCCGCATCGGCGGCGACACGGTGCTCAAGGTTTGCGGCATCAAGGCGGCTGGCAAGAGCGTTCATCGCCGGGCCGAAGCAGATGACAAGATCAATGCCCGCGGTCTCAATATCTTCGGCAAGCCCCTGGTGAAGCGTGCGGGTTTGTTCGCCCAATTCAAGCATGTCGGCGAGAATGGCGATGCGGCGTCCTTCCCATGGATCGCTGCCGAGGCTGTGGATCGCGGCCGCCATCGAGGCCGGGCTTGCGTTGTAACTGTCGTCAATGATGGTGATGCTGCGCTGGCCTTTCAGCATCGCCCGGAGACGCTGCCCGCGCCCGGGAAGATCAAGCGCGGCGGCAAGCGCCTCGATGCAGCGGTCCAGATCAAGACCAAGCGCATGGGCGACGGCCAGACTGGTCAGGGCCGCATACGCCCAGTGCGGGGCCATCATCCCGAGGCGGAAGGTGAGCGGTGTGCCGGCCAGGGTTGCGTCAACGTCAAGCCCGTCATCCCGACGTGTTATGCGGGTGATCTGATGGGTGGCCGTATCCGCAACGCCGATGGTGATGACCGATGACGCGCCTGCATCACGGGCCGCCGCCGATAGCATGCCGGCATAGCCGTCATCGGCGTTGATGATCGCCATTCCGCCCGGCGCCAGACCGGTGAAGATTTCCGCCTTCGCCGCGGCGATTGCATCAAGGCTGTCAAACTGCCCGATATGGCTTGCGGCGATCTGGGTGATGACCGCTATATGAGGAGAGACAAGCGGGCTGAGTTCGGCAATCTCGCCTGCGTGGTTCATCCCGAGCTCGAAGACGCCAAACCGCGAATCCCGCGGCATCCGTGCAAGGCTGAGCGGGGCGCCGATCTGGTTGTTGAGATTGCCTTCGGAGGCATGGCAACTGCCCCCGGATGCCAGAACGGTGCTGACAAGATGACGGGTGCCTGTCTTGCCGACGCTGCCGGTGATGGCGATCCTTTGCGCGGTGCTCCGGTCACGGGCGGATTTGCCCAGCGCCCATAGCGCATCGAGGGTATTCCCAACATGGATCTGCGGCAGTTCTGCCCTGACCGGATGGGAGACAAGCGCGGCCACGGCGCCAGCTGCACCCGCGGCGTCGACATAATCATGGCCGTCGTGATTGGGGCCTTCGAGGGCAACAAAGAGATCACCTGCCGATGTCTGCCGGTTATCAATCGCAATGCCGCCGGCCTCCCAGCCCGTGCCGCCGATCGCTGTGCCGCCGGTTGCAGCGGCAATATCCTCACCGCGCCAGATCATGCCGAGGCCTCCCGGGGCAGGCTGCGGAGAATGGCGGCAACCGTCGCTTCATCGCTGAAAGGCAGTGTTTCGGAGCCGATGAGCTGGTTTTCCTCATGCCCCTTGCCGGCAATAAGAAGGATATCGCCTCGGCCAAGTGCCTGAATACCCTGGCGAATGGCAAGACTGCGGTCACCTGTTTCGGTTGCATCGGGGCAGGTGCTGCGGATCTCTGCCCGAATCGCGGCCGGATCTTCACTGCGTGGATTATCATCGGTAATGATGGCAAAATCCGCGAGATCGGCGGCTATCTTTCCCATTTCCGGTCGCTTGCCCTGGTCGCGATCACCGCCGCAGCCAAAGACCACGCCGAGGCGCCCTGTTCCGGCCTCACGCAGGGTGGCAAGCGCGGTTTTGAGCGCATCTGGGGTATGGGCGTAGTCGATGATGACCTGTCCGCCACCGGGATGGCCGGGAACAGCCTGCATCCGCCCCGGTGCCGGTTTGACATAGGGCAGGCTGAGAAGCGCATGGTCCATGGCAAGGCCGGAGCCATAGGCAAGACCTGCCGCGAGCATGGCATTTTCCGCCTGAAATGCCCCGATGAGCGCAAGGGCCAGGGTAAATTCAGAATTTTCAAAACTGACTTTCACGGTCATGCCGCCGGTATATGTCTGGGCGGAGAGGATGCGGAGATCGGCATCGGCGTGATGCCCCACCGTCAGGATATGGACCGGCCGGGAAGAGATCATTTTCTGCAACCGGCGGCCATGTTCATCGTCGATATTGATGACCGCCACCCCGCCATCGCGCAAGAGATCGGTAAAAAGCATCGCCTTGGCGTTGAAATAGGCCTCCATATCCGCGTGGTGGTCAAGGTGATCACGGCTGAGATTGGTGAAGCCGGCAAGACAGATATTGAGCCCGGAAAGACGATGCTGTTCGATGCCATGGCTGGAGGCTTCTATTGCAAGGGTGGTGATGCCTTCTTGTTGAAGCATTGCAACGCCTTCATGCAGGCTGACCGTATCAGGCGTGGTGAGAGAAGAGAAAGAGCCAAGGGTTTTCAGTGTCTTGCCGCGCAGCCCGAGGGTGCCGATGCTGGCGCTCGTCCAGCCCACCCTTTCCCAGATCTGGCGCAGGAATTCGGCAACGCTTGTCTTGCCGTTGGTGCCGGTGACCGCGGCAATGATGCCGGGCTGTTTCTGATAGAAGGCCGCCGCCGCCCGGGCCAGCGCCGCGCGGGTGTCAGCGACCCGGATTATGGGTATCCCCGCAGATTCTGGTGGCGCATCCATGGCGAGCACCGCCGCCGCGCCGGCCTTTTCGGCCTCGGCAATATAGGCGTGGCCGTCAAGGGACGTGCCTTTAATGGCCACGAAAAGAAAGCCTTCCGCCACGTCGCGGCTGTCGGCGGTGATGCCTCTTATCTCAATCTTCTCCAGAGATCTGTCGGCCTCCGGGATCAGATCAGTAAGACGCATTTTTCACCTCCATATCAAGCTGAGGCAAATTGACCATCAAAATCTGGCGGATTTCAGGCGATTTTTCGTTCACCGGTGCCACATCCAGCATCGGCGCCGCGCGATTGATGAAACGTCCCACCGCCGGGGCGGCAACCCAGCCGCCGGTGGCGTAATTGAAGCTGAATTTCTGGCCTTTCGGCTCATCCACCATGACCATGACCACATAGCGTGGCGCATGCGACGGGAAAGCACCGACAAAGGAGGCGATATTCGCCTTGCGGCTGTAGCCGCCGGTGGTGCTGATCTTCTCGGATGTGCCGGTCTTGCCACCGACGCTGTAGCCGCGGGCATCCGCCTTTTTGCCCGTGCCGCGCGGATGGGTTACCACCCGACGCATGATCGGCCTGATCTGCCGGACCGTTTTTTCGGAAAACACTTCTTCGCTGATGGGTGAGGCTGCCCCGCCTTTCACGAGAGAGGGGACAACCCTGGTTCCGTCCCCGATCGTGGTGGCGATGGCGGCGGCAAGATGGGTCGGCGTGACGGAAAGTCCATGACCATAGGATATGGTCATCACCTCGGCCCGCTTCCAGCGCGACGGCACGATCGGTGCTGCGACCTCGGGGATTTCAAGAGGCAGGGGCGAAGTCAGGCCGAGGGCATTGATATAGCGTTGCTGGAGCTGAGGGCCGAGGGTGTCGGCAATCCGCGCCGAGCCCTTGTTCGACGATACCACCATGACTTCGGCCACGTTGAGCGGGGTCTTTTCGGGGTGGAAATCACGGATCGGGAACCGCCCGACACGAAGCGGGCTGACCACATCGATCATGTCATCCAGCGAAAAGACGCCGCTATCCACGGCCATGGCCGTGTTGAAGATCTTGAAAGTCGAGCCGAGTTCATAAACACCTTTGGTGGCGCGATTAAAGAGGGAATCCGGGCTGGCATCAGCAAGGTAATTGGCGTCGTAATCCGGCAGCGAGACCATCGCGATGATCTCACCTGTTTCAACGTCCATGACAACGCCGGCCCCGCCGATGGCTTCGAATTTGGTGATCTGTTCGGTGATCTCATGCCGGAGGATGGACTGGATTGCGATATCGATGGAAAGATGAACATCCTCGCCACGGATCAGGCGGTCCTGCATGCCAGCTTCGATGCCGGCAATACCGATATTGTCCTTGTTGACGGCGCCGAGGATATGTGCTGCCTCCTGGCGATGGGGGTAGAAGCGCGTAATTCGCTTGCGGCCATAGACGCCGACAATACCGGCCTTCAGGGTCTTGGCATAGGTGGCAGGCGAAACCTTCCACGATATTTCCGAAAAACGTCCTTTCTGGGTGAGTTTTGCGAAAATCTCTTCTTCGGTCAGCCCGGGCAGAAGTTCGGCAAGCTGCAGGGTGGCTTCGTAGGGGTTCATCACCTCCGCCGGATCGGCGTAGAGCATGAACGCCGGCAGCGAGGTTGCCAGCACCCGGCCCTTGCGATCATAGACCTTGCCGCGAAGAGGGTTGTCATCGCCGGAGAGTCTATACCCGCCCGCCCGGGCCTCGACCATGGCCAGCGACACCACCTGCATTGCGATCAGAATAAAAAACGCCATGCCGAGCGAGCCTGCCAGAACAAGGCGTTGACGGGCGACTATGCGGGCCTCGGCTGCGGGCATCCTTTTGAGAAGACTGCTGATGGAACGCCAGATGCTCATTCCACCCCCTCAAAAATCGTGTTGCGGAACAGCCCTTCGGGCGGGGTGGTCCCTTTGGCCTTGTCGAAAATATCGAGGCTGAGGATGCGATCGGGGGTCACCGGCTCGAAGGAAAGCATTTCCCGGGACAGATGCTGGATTCGCGCTGGCCTCGTCAGGTAGGACCAGTCCGCTTCAAGAACCGTGATGCGATCTTTCTCGGCTTCGATCTGCGCGAGAATTTCCGCAAGCTCCTGTTCCTTTTCGATGGCATGACTTTTGATCATGAACGCGCCAATGCCTGCCGCTACAATCAGCAGGGCACCAAGAATGAAGGAGCGATACTGATAGAAACCAGGCATTACGCGACCTCCTGAAAGCATGGCGCAGCGGTTCGCCGGGCTACCCTGAGCCGGGCGGAACGGGCGCGGGGATTGGCGTTGATCTCGGCCTCGCCGGGGGTTATCGGACGGCGGTCCCGAAGCTCAAAACTCGGGGCGCGGGCCGGGGCGTCCGGAAGGTGGCGTGAGGGGCGCGGCGCCTGGCCCGAGCGATCACGCAGGAACTGCTTGACGATCCGGTCTTCAAGAGAGTGGAAGGATACAACCGCAAGGACGCCGCCGGGTTTAAGACAGGTTTCCGCGGCCCTGAGCCCTTGCCTGATTTCTTCAAGCTCCTCGTTGATGTGAATGCGGATGGCCTGAAAGCTGCGGGTTGCCGGATCAATCTGGCCGGGCCTGGGCTTCGGCATCACGGCGCGGATGATCGCGGCAAGTTCATGGGTCCGCTCAATCGGGCTTTCCGCCCGGGCCCGGACGATGGCGCGGGCAATACGGCGGGAGGCGCGTTCTTCACCATATTCCCACAGGACGCGGGCAAGTTCGGTCTCGCTCGCCGAGTTGACAAACTCCGCCGCGCTGGCGCCCGATTTCTCCATGCGCATGTCAAGCGGGCCGTCTTCGCGGAAAGAAAAGCCACGCTCGGCCTCGTTGATCTGGGGGGAGGATAGCCCCAGATCAAATACAATTCCATCCAGTGATGGATACCCCGAAGATGAGGCGAGCGTGGCAAGTTGGGAGAATGGACCCTCGCACAAAGTCATTCTCCCAGGGAGTTTTTCAGCCATGGTTCTGCCATGGGCGATGGCATCCGGATCGCGGTCGATGGCAACGACATGGCAATCGGCAGATTCGAGAAGGGCAAGCGTATAGCCGCCGCGCCCAAAGGTGGCATCCAGATAGACGGCGTTCGGACTGGGGCTCATCGCCTCCACCACCTCAACAAGCATGACGGACTGGTGGAGCGACTGGGTCATGACCCCTCCTTGTCCGGCGCGGCAGATCCCGGCGGAATGCCCCCAGGCTTGAGAATAAGTTTCGGCAGGCCCTGGCTGCGTGCCACCTCACGCTGGGTGGCTTCGCGCTCACGCCAGGCGGCCGGATTCCACATCTCAAACAGGCGGCCGACACCGGCAAAGACGATCGTCTCGCTCAGATCCGCAAAAGCGAGAAATTCTTCGGGCAGCATGATCCGGCCCTCGGCGTCGAGTTTCATTTCCTGCGCGTTGGAGAGCAGGGTCTGGAGCGTCCGTGTTTCCTCGGCCAGCGCATCCATCGTATCGAGCACGTCGACAATCTGCTGAATGCGCGCCGATCCCTGACCTTCAAGGCAAGGAGAGGTGAGGGATTTTGTAATGATCAGAGGCTGGCTGTTCACCTCAAGCGTCGCCCTGAAGGTGGCGGGTACCGAAACCCGTCCCTTGCGGTCGATCTTGTTTTCATAGGTGGACAGAAAAATCACGTCTTTAGTCCTAATCGTCGCCTTGTTTCAACGTTGCTCCCATAAATTCCACTTAAGAAAATTCTATGGGATATTATGGGATATCATGGGATTTAATGGTACGTCAATGGGAAATTGCCAAGGCTGGATAAAAAAGTGTCGCTTTTTCAATGAGTTAGACTAAAACTTGAAGAAAATAGATTATGCTATTGAAAAGTAATGATAATTTAACATGTTCACCATATGTTCTCAACTTTTTCAAGGATTTAGGCTTTTGATGCCGCATTTCGGGCGTATCATGCCCTTCCATCTGTCTTCGGATCTGTCTTTGGAATATGTCCGGGGATTGCGGTAAAATGGATCAGATGGCCTGTAAGCCGGGTTCTGTCCCCGCCAAGGCGGGGGATGGCCATTCATCTGGGATGCGGATTGCCCCGCATCTCTAGCGACCTACCCGAACGTCGGGGCGAAACCTTCCCCTGAACCCGAAGGCCCGCACGTTCCTATATGGTCTTGCTCCCGGTGGGGTTTACCCTGCCAGTTCTGTTACCAGAACCGCGGTGCGCTCTTACCGCACCGTTTCACCCTTGCCATGCGTGCATGGCGGTCTGTTTTCTGTGGCACTTTCCCTGAGGTCGCCCTCGCCGGGGGTTACCCGGCACCGTGGTTCCGTGGAGCCCGGACTTTCCTCCAGCAGGCGTTGCCGCCGCCAGCGGCCATCCGGCCATCTGATCCATGCCCAAGACTGATCGCGGAGATGTTTTCTGTCAAGTCTCATGCACGGAGAGGCGCGCAGAAGGCAATCCCCAGGGGCCGCAAATGAGGGCAGAAGGTGATCACAGGAAAGTGATTTGCCACGGGCTTTGCCGGTCTTTTACAGTTCGACATCTTCTGTACCAGCAATTTTTGAGCCATCCATGACCACTTCATCCCCCACTTCGCCGCCGCCCGAAACATCTTTTGATATCAGCGATCAGGACAGGGCAAAACTCCTTGATCTCTTTCAGCAGCATGACCTGCTGGGCGGCACGCGCCTTGCCGAAAAGCTCAAGAAAACCCATCCGACATCGCTCGTTCTGCGGGTCACTCTCGGCATGGCGTATGATCTGCAGGAAAAGACAGACAAGTCGATTGCCAATTTCGAAGAGGCGCTGGCGCTGGCACCGGAGGCGGTCGACATCAAGCATAAACTGGCCATGGCGTATTTGAAGGCTCAGCGCCGTGCGGATGCAAACCGTCTCCTGAAGGACGCGCTGGGGTCAGCGCCGGACAATATCGAATTTCTGGGGATACTGGCCTCGAATGCGTTTGAGGCCGAGGATTTCGAGGAGAGTCTCAACTATCTCGAGCAGATCAGGGAGCTGGAGCCTGACCGGGTGGATATGCATATTTCCATCGGCCAGTGCCTTGTTGCGCTCGAACGAAACAAGGCCGGGATCGATGCCATCAAAAAGGCGGTCGAGCTTGACCCCGATTCCTTCCAGCCGCTGCTTGTTCTTGGAAAAACGCTGGTGGAATGCGGCAGGTCAAGAGACAGCGTTCCGCATCTGGAAAAAGCCTTTGAGATTGAGCCGCAAAACATGGAGGTCCTGTGCAGTCTCGCGACTGCCTACAAGGACACGTTCCGGATCGAGAAAGCCATCGATCTGCTTGAAAAAGCCGTGGCTGAGGCCGTCGAGGACGAGGAAAAGACAGAGGATGGCCCACCGGAAAGCAACATGCTCCGCCTGACGCTGGCAAACCTTTATTCCATCATGGGCCGAAGGGACGATGCTTTCGGGCATCTCACCCATGTCGTTGAAACCGACCCGGACAATACCGGTGCGCTCATCCAGCTGAGCCATCTTCCCGATCACT
The DNA here is from genome assembly GCA_041228335.1 of Alphaproteobacteria bacterium LSUCC0684. Taxonomy (NCBI): domain Bacteria; kingdom Pseudomonadati; phylum Pseudomonadota; class Alphaproteobacteria; species Alphaproteobacteria bacterium LSUCC0684. The sequence goes on from CP166130.1 coordinate 543,587, forward strand.
TCTCCCCTGACGAGATCCGCAAGAGGCTCGAGCAGATCTATCGCAAGCGCGCCGAGCACAGTTACGAAAAAAAGCGCAAGGTCATCACCGGTTTCGCCCTTGGCAACATCTACCGGGAGATGGGCGATACCGCAAAGGCGTTTCGCACGTTCAAGGCATCAGGTGCGCTGCAGAAGGAACTTAGCGGTTTCAACATCAGCAAGGCCGAAGAACAGTTTCGTGACCTGAAAGACGAATTCAGCCATATCACGCCCGAGCATTACGCGGCGAACACCAATCCCGGTGACCGGGAGATCATTTTCATCATCGGCATGCCGAGATCAGGGACCAGCCTGACCGAACAGATCATCTCATCCCACAGTCGCGTGCATGGCGCGGGTGAGCTCAATTTCATGAACGAAGAAACCGCCGAGCTGATGTATCTTCTGCCGAAACATCCGGAAGTGCAGCTCGAGCGCAAGGTTTTTGAATCGATCCGGCAGGCGTATCTCGGGCATCTCGAGGAGCTGAACACCGACAAGCGGATCATCACCGACAAGATGCCGCATAATTTTCTGCGGCTCGGGTTCATTCTCTGTGCCTTTCCCAAGGCCAAGATCATTCACCTCAACCGTGATCCGGTGGCGGTCTGCTGGTCATGTTTCTCGCGCTTCTTTCCGGCCCGGGGGATGAGTTTCACCTTTGATATCGAGGATCTGGGGCATTACCACAAACTCTATCTTGATCTGATGGAGTTCTGGCGGGAGAAATTCCCGGGCCGTATTTACGAGCTCGACTACAACCGGCTGACCCTCGAGCAGGAAGACGAAACCCGGCGGATTCTTGAATATTGCGGGCTGGATTGGGAGGATGCGTGCCTCGAGTTTCACCGCAACGAGCGCGGCGTGCTGACGGCAAGCCAGGATCAGGTGCGGCAGGAAATGTATCAGGGCAGTTCGGATGCGTGGAAAGAATACACCCATCACCTGAAGCCGATGCTCAAAATTTTCGATGCAGGCGGCGTCGAATACGGGAAGTGATGACCCCGGGGCCGGGGAGGCAGCGGCGGAAATGGTGCCGCTAGTCGCCGTCGATTTCCTGGCGGAGCAGTTCAAGTTCAAGCCACCGGTCTTCAAGCCTGGCCAGAAGGGTGCGTTCCTGCCGGACCTGTTCGGCAAGAAGGTTGAAGAGTTCGGCATTGCGGGCAAAAAGATCCGGATCGGCAAGTTTTGACTCTGCCGCCGCGATGGAGGTTTCAAGTCCGGCAATTTCCCCCGGCAGGGTTTCAAGCGCGTGTTTGTCCTTGAAGCTCAGCCGGGCGGTGCGGTTGGCGATGCGTTTTTCTTTCGGGGGCGATTTCGCCGGTTTGGTGCGTTTTCTCTCTTCATTGCGGGTACGGCGTGACAGGTAATCGCTGTAGCCGCCGGCATGGGGAATGATCCTTCCCTCGTCTTCGAACACCAGAAGAGCGGTCACGGTGCGGTCGATGAAATCACGATCATGGCTGATGATGAGGACCGTGCCGGTGTAATCGGCGATGACTTCCTGCAGAAGTTCAAGTGTCTCCATGTCCAGATCATTGGTTGGTTCATCCAGCACAAGGAAGTTGTGGTCTTCGGCAAAAAGACGGGCAAGCAGGAGCCGGTTCTGCTCGCCTCCGGAAAGTGTCCGTACCCGCTGGGTGACTTTGTACTCGTCAAAAAGGAAATCCTGCAGGTAGCGTTTGACATGAACAGATCTGCCGCCGATCTCAACGGTATCGCCGCCGCCGGGGCAGAGAACGCTCCACGGCGTATCCTCGCCATTGAGTGAAGCACGCTGCTGGTCGAAATAGGAGGTCATCAGCCCGAATCCCTCGCGGACGCGGCCGCTATCGGGGTTGATCAGCCCGAGCAGCGCCTTGACCAGGGTGGATTTCCCGATCCCGTTGGGGCCGATGATACCGATCCGGTCTCCTTTTCGCACCAGCCCGTTGAAATGATTGAGCAGCACGCGGCGATCCGCATCACCGGCCATGGCCTCCGGTTTCTGGCCGGGGCGGCTGGCCGGGACGGTGACGGTCAGGTCGATCGCTTCAAGCACCATCTGGCCGCCGGATTCAACGGCGGTTGTTTCCATCCTGGCATTGCGCCCGAGCGGTGCCGCAAGGCGGGCGCGTTCCATCCTCAGGGTTTCAAGCTCACGCATCCGGCCCATATTGCGTTTCCGCCGCGCCGATATACCCTCCCGGGACCAGCGGGTTTCGGCGGCAATGCGGCGGTCCATTTTGTAAAGACGGGTGGCTTCTTCGGCCTGGATGGCTTCGGCCCAGTCGTAAAAGCCGTCAAACGCCCCCTGACGCCGGCGCAGCACTCCATGCTCGATCCAGAGCGTGCCATTGCCGATCCGGCGCAGGAAGGCGCGATCGTGGCTGATAATCACCATCGCGCCGCTGCGTGCCAGCAGCATCTCTTCCATCCAGGTGATGGTGGGCAGGTCGAGATGGTTCGTGGGCTCGTCCATCAAGAGAACATCAGGCTCCTTGACCAGTGCCCGTGCCAGGGCAACCCTGCGGGCCTCACCCCCGGAAAGCCCGTCCGAAAGCCAGCCCGGATCAAGCCCCATGCGGGTGATCATCGCCTCCGCCCGGTGCGTCTCGGCAACATAATCACCATCAGATCCGGTGCCGTGCTGAACGATGGAGGCAAGCGACATGCCCCTTGGCAGGATCGGGGCCTGGGGCAGGTAGGAGACCGTCACCCCCGGGGCAACCCAGAGCGATCCTTCATCGGCTTCGCTCAACCCCGCCATCATCTTCATCAGGGTTGATTTGCCGGCCCCGTTGCGGCCCACCAGACAGAGCCGGTCACCGGCGGAGACCGTGACATCGGCATGGCGCAACAGCCACCTGTCCCCAAGATTGACCCCGAGATCGGCTACGCTAAGAAGGTTATCCGCCATGATCTAGCTCAACCCTCTCTCGCCGCGAATGGCATCATAGGCCCGGTTTATTTCAGCCAGCCGGTCGGTTGCGGCACGGATGAACTCCTCCGGCAGGCCTTCGGCCAGCAGGCGATCGGGATGATTTTCCCGTGCCAGCGCAATCCATGCCGGGCGGATGATCTCATCACCGCAATCCGGATCAAGGCCGAGAATATGATAGGGATTGCCCTTATTGCTGCCGTAAAACATGTTGAGCCGCGCAAAGCCTTTTTCATCATAGCCGAGAATGGCGGCAACCTCGGCAAGATAGAATTCTTCGCTCCGGATCAGTTCTCCATCGGCGCGGGCGATGTGAAACAACAGGCCCATGAGCTGATCCAGCACCGGTGAGCCGGGGCTGAACATTTCCGCCACCTGACGCGCGTAGCCATCAAAACCATCAGGGGTTTTCCGCGCCAGATCCCAAAGCCGACCGACATTTTCAATTTCCTCCGGCGGGATTTCCACCTTTTCCCGAAAGGCGAGAATTTCATCGCGGGTGACGTTGCCATCGGCCTTGGCCATCTTGGCGGAAAGGGCGATCAGCGCAATGGTGAACGCCACTTCCCGGGTGCTGTCCGGCTCAGTGCCGGTCTTGACGGCATAGGTATCGACGGCATGACCGGCAAGCGCGCCGATCAATCCGCCGATAGGGCCGCCCAGCGCGAAGCCGGCGGTGCCGCCGATGATCTTACCCCATATGCTCATGTCTTTCTAATTAAAGGCGTTGCCGCATTGCGGCAAGTGCCTAGCCGCGACAAACTTGATCTTGTCGACGGAGCGGAATGTGATTAGGGTTCTGCCATGATGACGGATATACCTTGCGCTGATATCTCGCTTGATCTGACCGGGCTCAAATGCCCGCTGCCGGTGCTGAAGGCGCGGCGGGCGATCAAGGACATGCAGAAGGGCGACACGCTCGAAGTGCTGGCCGATGATCCGGCAGCCTCGCTGGATTTTGCGCATTTCTGCGAAACCGGCCAACATGAGCTTCTTGAAACGAGCAAAACACCAAGGCCGGATGCCGAACCCTTGCTCCGGTTTCTGATCAGGGTCGGGGCGGGTTGAGGGCGCCGAGAAGCCGCTGATGGAGTTGCCGCGGGTCTTCCGCCGGCGACGCAAGGCCAAGTTCATGGAGTTTGTCAAAGAAGCCGCGGCCAGGCATGCCATGGGTGCGGCTGACCACGACGGCAGATCGCAGCGGTGCGCCCAGTAACGCGTCCCGTTCCATCAGGGTTTCAAGAAAGACGGTGAGTTTATGTATCCGGTGGGGGCCGGGAATAGCGGTTTGCCGGGCAAGTTCGGCATAGGTGATGGTTTTCCCGCCCGCTGCCAGTTCAGCGAGCCGCAATTCCACCCGGGTTTCCCATTCCGGTGGTGATGGTCCGGTCATGATATGCTCCCTTGCTCGCGATCAGGACTGGTATCCGGGCGCGCGGGTGGTATGATGCGGCATGGCTGTCTTGCGATCCATTCTGTTCAATATTCTCTTTTATGGGGCAACGGTGGTGATGTCTATTGTCGGCCTGCCGATATTGCTCCTGCCGGTGCGGTATCTCAAGCGATATCAGCATCTCTGGGCGGGGATACTTGTTTTCCTGCTTCGGCATGTCATGGGGATACGGCATCGCATTACCGGGCCGAAGCCTCATGGGCAGGTGATCTATGCCGCCAAGCACCAGTCAGCCTGGGAGACTATTGTCCTTTACAGGGAATTCGGCAGCCCGGCCCCGGTTCTCAAGCGGGAGCTCATATTCCTGCCGCTGATCGGGCTTTATTTCCTGCGGGTACCATCGGTGCCGATCAACCGCTCGGCCGGGCGCAATGCCCTGAAACAACTGATCTCGAGCGCCAGAAAGATTGCCGAAACCGGCAGCAGCGTGCTGATCTTCCCCCAGGGAACGCGGGTCGCGCCGGGGGCAAGCCATCCCTATCATGCCGGAACCTTTGCCATCTATCAGGCGACGGGCCTGCCGGTGGTGCCGGTCGCGCTCAATGCCGGGCTTGTCTGGCCGCGACGGGCGCTCCTGAAAAAGCCGGGGATGATCGAGGTCAGGTATCTTGAGGCTATCCCGCCCGGGCTGGATCGGCAGGCGTTCATGGCGCGGCTCGAAACCTCTATTGAGACCGCAACCAATGCCCTTGCCGGGATGCCCCCGGGGAAAATACCCGGCCCTGACCCTGATCAAGGGGATGCTGGCCAGAACAGGGCGGACAAGGTATAGTCAATCAAGGGAAGGAGGGCGGCACGGGCACATCCCCCGCCCAGGTCATTCCCCGCCCGGAGAAAGCTTTTCAGGAGCAGTGATATGGATGGATCTTTCGGCAAAGGCGAACGCCAGCGAAATGTGCTGGGCGGTGAACTTGCCTCATGCTCGGAGCGTCCGCTGACCGGATTTTACCGGACCGGATGCTGTGATACCGGCCCCGAAGATCAGGGCGTTCACACGGTCTGCGCCATCATGACCGAAGAGTTTCTGGCCTTCAGCAAGGCGGCGGGTAACGATCTTTCAACGCCGCGGCCTGAATTCGGGTTTGACGGGCTTGCCCCGGGTGATCGCTGGTGCCTGTGCGCGGCCAGATGGGAGCAGGCAAGACTGGCAGGCAAGGCCCCAAAAGTTGTTCTGCAGGCAACAAACATGGTGACCTTGAGGATCTGCGCGCTGGATGATCTCAAGGCCCATGCCATTGACCTTAACTGAAGGAGAGACGGATGCTTACCCTTGACCAGAAAGTCAGGATCAGCTGCACCGATACCGACGTGGAAGCTGACGGAATTATCGTACGGATCCGTCCAGAAGGGTTCGACGCTGCGCTCGGGGAGTTGATCATCAATTTCCGCAAACACCGGCCGGGTATCTATGTCGGCCAGCAATCAGGGATGGAATTCGTTGTCCGGACACGCTGAGCAATACCCGCCCAACAAGGCGGAGAGAGGGCCGGGGGAAACCCCTGAGATGCCCGGCGATGCCCGCCGCGCGGATCGCTGGATATGGGGCGTCTGGATAGCGGTTGCGCTGTTGTCGGTCGCCATTCTCCCTTTTGCGACAAGACTGGGTGAAGTCAGCCGCGCCATCGCCCGGTTCTGCGGATTTGCGCTCTAGCGCGTAAAGGCAAACACAAAAGAGAAAAGAGAGGCGGGATAGTGGAAAAAATCGAAGCGCTTCGCGATGCCGTTGACCGGATCCATGCCATCAGCCTGGGCGAGGAAGACGAGATCGCCCTGATGGCCACCATTGCAGCAGAGCTCTATCAATCGGTTGATGGGTATGACTGGGTCGGGTTTTACCGGGTCACGTCGCCGGGGATGCTCAAGATCGGCCCGTATCAGGGCGGGCATGGATGCCTGACCATTCCCTTTGACCGGGGCGTATGCGGGGCCGCCGCGCGCGCGAGGCGCATTCAACGCGTCGATGATGTCGAGGCGTTCCCCGGGCATATAGCCTGCGCCGTTTCCACCCGTTCGGAGATGGTGCTGCCGGTATATGATGCCGCGGGCGAGGTCATTGCCGTGCTTGACATTGACAGCGACCAGCCGGCGTTTTTCGATCAGGAAGATGAGGAAATTCTCGATCAGATGATCCGCCGTATTTTTGGCGGGGAAATCCGACCGGGCGGGTGAGCAACAAAGGATGCAGCAGGCAAAAAAAGAGGAAAGCATTTCGCTTTCCTCTTCCGTGATTGTGTTGCAGGACTGGTGACCTATCGTCCCTGGCCGAAGCTTTCGAGGCTGCCCAAAAGCCCAGTTCGAGACACGCCTGTTCCTGAACAAATTTCACGATCACTAGACATGGGATCACCTCCTTTCGATTGTTGACAATGACATGAGTATATGCCGCTTTCCCTGAAGCTGGAAAGACCGAATTTCACCTGCTCCTGAAAAGAAGGTATGGTGGCCTTCACTGGCTAATGGCCATGACCCATCGCGACAACAGGGGCGTTGAGGCGGATTTTACCTGCATGCTCGAAGACGAGGGAAAGCGGGGCGGTCTCACCTTTTTTCTTTCTTTGGGTGAGATCCATCAGCATCAGATGAAGGCCGCCCGCTTCAAGCGTGACGGTTTCGCCCGGCTTGATCTCTAGCGGCTCTCCAAGCGGGCGCATCCGCATGACATCGCCGCTCATCTCCATCCGGTGAATTTCAACCCGGCGCGCGATCTCTGTTTCAGCGCCAAGCAGGTACTCCGCCTGGCTGCCGGTATTCGTGATGGTGACATAGGCGGCGGTGACATTGGCGCCGGGAACCGCCATGCGGATGCGGGCGTCATCAAGCCTCAGCGGGCCATGCTCGATCGTCTCCGCCGCCGCAAGGCTTGTCACCATGGTGAAAATAAAGGTAATATATAGTAGCAGTCTGGTCATCAGGGCCCAACATGATGATTTGAGGGTTAATTATTCTTATCGAAGGGGCAGGAGAATTACAAGACAGCCAGCATCAGCAAGGAAGGTGAAAACATGCGGCATAACATCACAATTCTGGAATACTGCCCGTGCTACCTGGCGGCAGGCGGTTAGATCGCGGATCATTCACGTCTTGTGAGGAAATCTTTAGTGCCCAAATATACCAAAGCCGGAACCATCCCCATCCGCATGAAAGGCAGGCAGATCGAAGTCTGTTTTGTCACGTCCCGGTCAAGGCGGGCTGTTTTCGTGTTGCCAAAAGGAACGATCGGCAAAACCGAAAAGGCAAGCGAAACCGCGTTGCGTGAAACCTATGAGGAGGCGGGGGTCAAAGGCCGGATCCTGTGGCCGTGGAAGAACGGCAAGAGAAAAAAATCCATCAAGGCCAAGACCCGGGAATATCGCGCCAAATATTTCATTCTTCTTGTCGACACCATCCACAATCAATGGCCGGAGCGGCCATGTCGCAATCGCAAATGGCTCAATGCCATGGCATTGCGGCGCAAGAACACCACCAAGCGTGATCGAGATGTTATTCGCAGCATGCTCAAGCTCAACCTGAAAGACGCGATCAGCAAGGCTGTGGCGTCTTCCTCCGCGGCTTGAGGGAATCGGCGGCGTGCTGATCTCCTGATCCGCGATTCTCCATCTTCGGCGACGGAACCTGTTTTTTCTCCCGCAAAAAAAATCGAAGAGATACAATGCCATGGTATGTGCAGTGTCAGCGTGACATATTCCTGTAACAGTTTTCGGGATTCCTGCTCTTCACAGGTAATCCGTTCATATCCATGGAGTGCTGAACATGACCAATCTTGTCCCGCTCAAAACCGTTGCCATGACCTGTTCCATGTCCGTTGACGAGCTGCTTGATATCGCCAAGAGCAACGAGGCCAGATTATTTCGGATCGAAGGTACCATCCTCGTTGATCCGGAAGAGTTCGACTACCTCAACCAGGCAGAGGAAATTTTCATGCTCAGCGCGGATCAGGTGAAATCCCCGGTGCTGCGGATGCCGGCAAGAGGCTGATCCCGGCCAGGATATCCCCGGGCGGGCACGAAACAGCCTCCCCTGAGATGAATTTGCTTGGAGCCGCATAAATTCCGTGGAAGACTGCGCTATGTCCGGGGAGACCGGCGAGATGGCAGAGTGGAGAGCGGTGCAGTATGGCAAGTATCACGTTGCTCGATGGCGGGCTTGGTCAGGAAATCCAGAAGAAAACAGGGGCGAGCGCCCACCCGCTCTGGTCGGTCAAGGTGATGATGGAGCAGCCTTCCATCGTCTCGGACGTGCATCGTGAATTTATCGCCGCTGGGGCCGATGCGATCGCGGTCAATACCTATACCGCAACGCCGCAGCGTCTTGCCGCCAATGGCCACCCTGACTGGTTCGAGCCGGCCCAGAAGATGGCGCTTGATCTTGCGGCCCAGGCCCGCGACGCGGCAGGACGGGTGGTGCATATCTGTGGTTGCCTGCCGCCGCTGGTGGCAAGTTACCGCGCCGATAAGAGCCTTGACTATACCGCTTCGCTCGAAAGTTTCAGGTCTATTGTCGCGATTGAAAAGGACCGGGTGGATGTGTTTTTCATCGAGACCATGGCCAAGATCAGCGAAGCCGAAGCCGCCATCGATGCGGCGAAAGAATCCGGCAAGCCTGTCTTTGTCGGGTTCACCGTTGAAGATGATGATGGCAATCTGCTGCGGTCGGGCGAAAATCTGGCCGATGCGGTGGCCATGGTGCGGTCGCGTGACATTGCCGGTGTCATGGTCAATTGTTCCTATCCCGAGGCGGTGACGAGGGCCATGCCGGTGCTGGCGGATGCCGGGATACGTTTTGGCGGCTATGCCAACGGCTTCACGTCGATTGCGGCCCTCGATCCGGGGACAACGGTGGACCGGCTTCAGGCCCGCACGGATCTGACGCCGGAGATTTACGGAGATTTCGTGTTTTCATGGATCGAGGCAGGGGCGACTATTGTCGGGGGATGCTGTGAGGTCGGCCCCGGGCATATCCGCCATCTTCATGAACGCCTTGAAGCAGGTGGGTATACGCGTTGCCCCTTATAGGATATTTTTTCTTGAGACGAAGTGAGCAAAACCATGTCTATTCCGCAGGATCTCGATTACTGGATTGATGAAGAACGTCACCCGCTTTCCTCGCCGTCTTTTTGCGAGCAATGCCGTGAGGTGCTGGATCGTGAGGGCGTCCTGACCCTTGACGGATTCATCCGTCAGGACCGGCTCAAGGCCATGACTGAAGCTGCGGAAGAGAAGGCGCATCTCGCCTATTTCACCAGTTCCACCCATAATGTCTACCTCACCCCGCCGGACCCGGACCTGCCGGAAGATCATGTCTTCAACCGCCAGATCACGTCATCCAAGGGATGTATCACCACCGATCAGGTGCCGGCGGAAACAGGCCTGCATGTGATCTATAACGCCCCACAATTCAAGTCCTTCATTGCTCGCGTGGTGGGGCAGGAGGCGGTCTTTCCCTATGCGGATCCGTTGTCTTCGATCAACGTGCATTATGCCTCGCAAGGCCAGGAACTGGGCTGGCATTTCGATAATTCCTCCTTTGCCATCACGCTCCTGCTGCAGGCCCCTGAGGCGGGTGGAAGTTTCGAATATGTGCGCGACCTGCGCGACGCCGATGCAGGGGAGATGAACTTTGATGGGGTCGGGGCTGTTCTCGACGGGCAGATGCCTTCACGAAAGCTCAGGATTGATCCCGGCACGCTGGTGCTGTTCCGGGGGCGCAATGCCATCCATCGCGTCACCCCGACCGAAGGGAAGAGAACACGGATTCTGGTGGTGCTGGCGTATAACGATACCCCCGGTGTGGCGCTCTCGGAGACCGCGCGCATGACGTTTTACGGCCGTCTTGCCTGACCACAGGCGTCACGAGATTTCCCCCTTTCGCAACGCCTTTAGTGCCTGCGGCGTATCCGCGTCTTCCAGGATCAACGCATCATCGAGGCTGAGCGGGTTGAGGGCCGCGGGGTGACTTTCAAAAAGACCACGCGCGCCGATATCTCCCTTTTGTTCCTGCAGCTCATCAAAGAAGGACCGGCCCCAGATCACCGGGTTGCCGCGCTGGCCGTTGACCATGGGCAGGGTTATCCGGCTTGAGCGGTTTTCCGCCAGGGCGTGATGGGCGAGAAGTGCGTCGATCACGTTTGCGGTGATATAGGGCATGTCGCCGAGCAGAACCATCATGTCCGTGATGGTGCGGTCGATATTCTCCACCCCGCAGCGCAAGGACTGGCTCTGGCCGCTCTTGTAATCGGGATTGACGACAAGGCGAAGATCAAGCCCTTCGAGCGCCGCCGCCACGGCTTCGGCATCATGGCCGAGGATCACGAGGGTATCATCAAGACGGCTTTCCTTCATGGCCCGGGCGATGCGGCGGATCATCGGCTCACCATGGAAATCGGTAAGAAGCTTGTTCTGGTCTCCCATGCGGCGGGAGGCGCCTGCGGCCAGCAGAACACCCGCGATGCGCTGCGGTTTGACGGGCTCGCTGGCAAGCGAACGTGGCAGGGGGCGAGAGGCAATTTCCATCAGCAACCCGCCGGCGGCCATGTCGGCCAGTTCATCCCGATCGAGCGCAATCCCGGCCAGATGCAGTTGCAGCACCCAGTCAAGCCCGTTCAGTTTCGGTGACCGCGCGCATCCCGGCATGCCGATGACGGTGGCAGCACCGCTGCCAGAACCGAGATGCCCTAGCATCAGAAGATTGCCCGGATCAACCGCAAGCCCGAGGCGATCCACCACCCCGCCCGCGGCAACAAGCCCGGCCGGAATGACATCATCGCGGTCGGTGATGGCGGAAGCACCAGCGATGAGGATGAGCTCGGCGCCGCTGGAATGCGCTCTGCGTATTTCATTTTCAAGGTCGGTGATGCGGTGGCTTGTGATGCGGCTCTCCTGCATCACCGCGCCAAGCTGGCCAAGCCTCTGGCGTGTCACCTTCTCGGTTGCGGCAAAGATCCGGTCCGGCTGATGGGCAAAGCGGGTCTGGATAAGCCAGGCCTTTCCTGACCGAAGCGGATGAAAGGTGAAGGCGGGGGTTTCTTTCAGAATGGCTTCGACACGTTCAATCGCCCTGGCGCCGACAAAGAAGGGAATGATCTTGAGCGTCGCAATCATGCCATCGGCGGGCAGCAGCTGATTGTGCTGAACAAGGGCCAGGGTGATGGCTTCATCGACGGAATTGATCCGGCGGATCACCTCCCGGTTGTAGCGAACAATCCCCATGGCGGCGGCATGAAGGTTGACCCGCCCGGTGGCAGCGTTTCCGATGCGGATACCATTTCCGCCAAGATGCCGCGCCAGCCGTTCGGCGGCGGTATCTTCGGGGATATCCCCTGCCGCTTCTATCGCGCAGAGAACAGTTTCAACCCCGGCATCTTCAAGCTGCCTAAGATGGCTTTCCGTCAGGCGGGTGCCTTTGGCGATCCTGCCTTTTTGAGTCATCTGGCTGTGGGCGAGAACAGCCCCTGCCGCGCCGGAAACAGGGAGGGTCGAGAGGGCCATCAGTTCGAGCTTTCCAGCGCGCCGCGCCGCGCCGCAATCAGCTGGGCAAGCACGGAGACAGCAATTTCCGCAGGGGTTTCCGCCTTGATGGCAAAACCGGCAGGTCCGTGAATACGGGCCAGATCCGCTTCTTTGATGCCTGCATCCTCGAGCCGCTCAAGACGGGCCTTGTGGGTGCGCCTGCTGCCAAGGCAGGCAATGAAGAACACCGGATGCGGCAGGGCTGTCTTCAGCGCGGCATCGTCAATCTTCGGGTCATGGGTCAGGGTCACCAGCGCGGTTCCGGCGTCAAGCGGGTACTGGCCGAGGATGGTATCCGGCCAGTCGGCGATCAGCTCCACCCCGGGGAAACGCGCTTCTGTTGCAAAAGTCGTCCTCGGATCGATGACCTTGACATCGAAACCTGTCTGCATGGCCATGGGGGCAAGATGCTGGCTGATATGCACGGCCCCGATGATGAAAAGCCGGGGCCGGGCCTTGATCGTGAGCAGGAAGATCCGGCCGTCGTCAGACAAGGTGTTGGCGGCATGATCGGGGTCGCCCGCCGAAAGACGGCCATCGGCCATGCGGCATTCCAGATGAACCGGCTGCCGGGACCGAAGCGCGCTGGCGGCGGAGATGATGAGGCCGGGTTCCATCGCGTCTTTGGCACAGACCCAGATCACGATTGTCCCGCCGCAGGAAAGCCCGACCTGCCAGGCGGTTTCATCGGCAACGCCGAATTCAAGACGTTCCGTGCCCGCGTTCTGCATGGCGCGCATGCCGGCATCGATGACCGCACCTTCAACGCATCCGCCTGAAACCGAGCCTTCGATCAGCCCGTCATCGCGAATGATCATCAGGCTGCCAGGCTGGCGCGGGGATGACCCCCAGGTGCTGACCACCACCGCCAGCGCCAGATCATGTCCTGCCTGCTCCCAGGTCTCGGCTATTTGAAGTATGTGGTCATCTGCATAAGGCATCATCGGCCTGTCTCCGGAGATTTGTCGAGGGCGGCGCCGGCGAAATTTCCAGCAAGACGCGCAAGCTTCTGCCATGCCGCCAGATCTTTGTCCTGACTATCGGCCATCCCGGCAAGACCGGCAACCAGCTCTTCCATCGAGGCCAGTGAATGTATGGGCCTGAACGCATCAACATGCCCGAGCATGGACCGGATGGAAACACTTTTCGGGGCAAATTTCTCATACCGCAACAGGGGATTGAGCCAGATGAGCCGATGGCAGGATTTATGGAGACGCTCCATCTCCCAGGCAAGAGCGGGGTCATGCTCCCGATCAAGACCGTCGGTGATGAGCAGAACGATCGGCCCGCGCCCAAGCACCCGACGTGACCAGTGCTTGTTGAAATGCGCGATACTGGTGGCGATACGGGTGCCGCCCGACCAGTCATCGGCGGCGCCGGCAACGGATTTGAGGGCATCGTCGACGTCCCGATTGCGCAGCTGGCGGGTAATATTCGTCAATCTCGTGCCAAAGAGGAAGGAGGTCACCTGTCGGTGCTGATGCGTCAGGGTATGCAGGAAATGCAGAAAGATGCGGCTGTAATTTTCCATCGAGCCGGAAATATCAAGCAGGGCAACCAGGGGTCGGGATTGGCGCTGTCGGCGCACGGTTCTGGGCAGAACAAGCCCGCCATGGCGCCGGGCCGCCCGCAAACTCTGCTGCAACCCGATCCGGCTGCCGCGCGTATCCGGGACATGACGCCGTGCGAGTTTTTCCGGCAGATCGAGCCTGAGCTTCATGATCGCTGCCTCGGCCCGGTCGATTTCCTCTGCTGACATCATGCGGAAATCCATCGCCTTGAAGAGTTCCGTATCCGAGGCTGTGCCGCTGGCGTCGATCTCGAGCTCTTCGGTTTCATCCGGTTCAAGCGGGGCGGCAGGCGGGCTGCCAAGCGCTTCTTCAAGGCGGCGGAGCATCGGGTCTCCGGCCTCGTCGCTTTCAAAAGGAGATCGGATCTGCGGGATCAGCAGATTGCGGAGCCGTTCCTGGAACCTGGGATTCTGCCAGAAAAGAAAGAAGGCCTGCTCAAAAAGATGGAGGTCTTCCCGGCGTTTGACAAAACAGCTGCTCAAGGCATGGAAGAGATGGCTTTTCTTCGCGACGCCAACCAGCTGAACAGCTTCGATGGCATCAAGGGTTGCCGCCGGGCCGGGTTTCATCCCCACCGCCCGCAGGAGGCGCGCAAAAAGGATGATGTTTTGATCAAGTTTAGGCGCAGGTTCGGCGGGGGGCGAGGCGGTCGGCATTCTATCGGGCCTGCATGTTCGTTGCCAAGAGTTGAGACTGCACTTCCGACAGGATCCGGGCAGCTTCCGAGCCCTGGATGCGGCTGATATCGTCCTGATATTTCAATAAAACGCCCATGGTGCTGTCAATGGTCTGAGGGTCGAGGGCGACACAGTTGAGCTCCACCAGTGCCTGCGCCCAATCAAGGCTTTCCGCCACCCCGGGTGATTTGAAGAGATTCTCCTCCCGCAGGGCCTGCACAAACCGGACAACCTGCTGGCGCAGATTTTCGCCGGCTTCGGGGGCATGCCTTGCGAGGATCGCCGCTTCTGTTTCCAGCGAAGGATAATCAACCCAGTGATAGAAACAGCGGCGCTTGAGCGCATCATGTATTTCCCTCGTCCGGTTGGACGTGATGATGACAATCGGCGGCGTTGCGGCCCTGATGGTGCCCCGTTCCGGGATGGTGATCTGCCAATCGGAGAGAAGTTCAAGCAGAAAGGCCTCAAAGGCTTCATCGGCCCGGTCAATCTCATCGATCAGCAGAACCGGCGCACCGCGGTCATGCTGGCGCAGGGCCCTGAGGAGCGGGCGTTCGATCAGGAATTCATCGGTGAAAAGATCAGCTTCGGCCGTATCGCCGCGCTGGATCGAGATAAGCTGGCGGCCGTAATTCCACTCATAGGCGGCCTGGTGAATATCAAGCCCTTCATAGCATTGAAGACGGATCAGGTCGCGGCCAAGCACGGTGGCCAGCGTCTTGGCAATCTCGGTCTTGCCGACACCGGCTTCGCCTTCAAGAAAGAGCGGCCGTGATCGCGCCAGCGCCAGAAAAAGAGCGACGGCAGGACCTTCGGAAAGAATATATCCGGCCTTTTCAAGAGACGTGATGAGGTCCTGGGGTGAGCGGGGAATGTCCGGCATATTTCTATCCAATGATCTCAATCTTGAACAAAATCTAATACCTCAAAGGAGCCATTTTTATCTTTACAAACCCCTGAGGCTCTTACAATCTTTTTATAACAATTATAGAGATAAGGGAGAAGCAAATGCCCCAGATTAACCTCAAGGTTAATGGCAAGGAAGAACAGCGCACGGTGCCGGATAACACCCTGCTTGTCGACTTCCTGAGGGAGACATTGGGCCTGACCGGCACGCATGTGGGCTGTGATACAAGCCAGTGCGGTGCCTGCGTTGTGCATGTGGATGGTGTTTCGGTCAAATCCTGCACCATGCTTGCCGCCCAGGCCGATGGTTGCGACGTCACCACCATCGAAGGCATCGGGACCAGCGATAATCTGCACCCGATGCAGGAAGCGTTTCATGAGCATCATGGTCTGCAATGCGGCTTCTGTACGCCGGGCATGGTGATGAGCGCGATCGAATTTGTCTCCAAGAACAAAAACCCGAGCGAGGCGGAAATCCGCGATGCCCTGGAGGGCAATATATGTCGCTGTACCGGCTATCACAATATCGTGAAAGCCGTTCAGTCCGCCGCGCAGAAAATGGGAGGTTGAACATGCCAGAAGGTATTTCAAACGAAGGAATTGGTGCTTCTGTCCGCCGCAAGGAAGACAAGAAGTTTCTGACAGGAAAAGGCCGCTACACGGACGATATCAGCCGTCCGGGCCAGTTGCATGCGTATTTCATCCGCTCGGATGTTGCCCATGCCAATATCAACTCCATCGATACAAGCGCGGCGGCGAAAGCCGACGGCGTGGTCGCCATCTATACCGGTGACGATGTGGCCGCGGATGGTATCGGCGGGCCGATCTGCGGCTGGGTTGTGCCCAACCGCGACGGTACCTCCACCCATGAGCCGCCGCACCCGATCCTGGCCCAGGGCAAGGTGCGCTATGTTGGTGATCATGTGGTGGCGATTGTTGCGGAAACGCTGGAACAGGCCAAGTCGGCGGCGGAACTTGTCAAGATCAGCTATGAGGAACTGGCGCCGGTGGTGGATCTCGCCGCCGCATCTTCGGGGGCGCAGATTCACGACGGCATGGCCGAAAACAGGTATTTCGACTGGGAGCTGGGTGATGAGGCCGGAACGGAGGCGGCGCTCAACGCCGCGGCCCGGGTGATCAAGCTTACGGTCCGCAACAACCGGCTTATTCCCAACGCCATGGAACCACGTGCGGCGGTGGCTGAATATGATGATATTTCAGAAACCTACACGCTCTATACCACGTCACAGAACCCGCATCTGACGCGGCTGGTGATCGGGGCGTTCATGCTCAATATTCCGGAGTCCAAACTGCATGTCGTGGCGCCGGATGTGGGGGGTGGTTTCGGCTCGAAGATCTATGTCTACCCTGAAGAAGCGGTGTGCACCTGGGTCTGCAAAAAGCTCGGCCGTCCGGTGAAATGGACCGCGGACCGGACACAATCCTTCCTTTCGGATGCCCATGGACGTGACCATATCAACAATGTTCAGCTGGCGCTCGATGAGAATAACCGGATCACCGGGCTGAGGGTGGATACGCTCGCCAATCTCGGCGGCTATCTTTCCGCCTTTGCGGTGGTGACGCCAACCTATCTGCATGGCACGCTGCTTTCGGGGTGCTATGATATTCCGGTCATCTACACCAACGTCAAGGGGATGGCGACGACCACAGCGCCGGTCGATGCCTATCGCGGGGCCGGCCGTCCGGAAGCCACCTATCTTCTGGAACGGACCATGGATGCGGCGGCCCATGAAATCGGCATGGATCCGGCGGAATTCCGGCGGCTCAACTTCATTCCGAAGGACGCGTTCCCATATCAGACAGCGGTCGCGCTGCAATATGATACAGGGGATTACGAAGCACCGCTTGATCGCGCGCTTGAAATGATCGATTACAAGAATTTCGAGGCCCGCCGGGTGGAAGCGGCCAAGCGCGGGAAATATCGCGGGATCGGTCTTTCAAGCTATATCGAAGCCTGCGGCATTGCGCCTTCGGCGGTGGTCGGTGCGCTGGGTGGCCGTGTCGGCCTTTATGAATCCGCGGTTGTCCGGGTTGATCCGACGGGGACGGTCAATGTCTTCACCGGCACCCACAGCCACGGCCAGGGGCATGTCACCACCTTTGCCCAGATCGTCGCCGACAAACTGGGTATCCCGATCGGGAATGTGGAAATCATCCACGGAGATACGGACCGGATACCGTTTGGCATGGGCTCTTATGGCTCGCGCTCGCTGGCGGTGGGCGGTGCTGCCATCAGCAAGGCGGTCGACAAGGTGATCGAAAAAGGCAAGATCATCGCCGCTCATCTCCTCGAGGCTTCGGAAGCCGACATGGAATTCAGGGACGGGAAATTCACCGTTGCCGGAACCGATAATGAGAAAAGCTTTGGTGAAATCGCTCTTGCCGCCTATGTGCCGCATAACTACCCCATGGACCGGCTGGAACCGGGGCTGGAGGAGACGGCGTTCTATGACCCGCTCAACTTCACCTATCCGGCAGGCACCCATGTCGCCGAAGTGGAAATTGATCCGGCCACCGGCGTCGTCGAAGTCGTGGACTGGGCCTGCTGCGATGATTTCGGCAACCTTGTCAACCCGATGATTGTCGAAGGCCAGGTCCATGGCGGCATCGCCCAGGGGATCGGGCAGGCATTGCTTGAAAATGCTCATTACGATGAGCACGGGCAATTGCTGACCGCGTCCTACATGGATTACTGCATGCCGCGGGCGGATAACCTGCCTTCCTTCAAGGTGGATTACACCGTGACGCCCTGCACCCATAACGATCTCGGGGTGAAGGGATGCGGGGAGGCGGGGGCCATTGCCTCACCACCGGCACTGATCAATGCGGTCATCAATGCGCTGTCTCCTCTCGGGGTGACGGACATGTCCATGCCGGCAACACCGGAAAAGGTCTGGCGTGCGATCAACGACGCGCAAGCCAGCGCCGCCGAATAAGGGAGAAGACCATGTATGCAACAACCTATAAGAAAGCATCGAGTGTCGCAGAGGCGGTCAAGGCCGTCGCCGGGGCGGATGAAGGCAAGGTGCTGGCCGGCGGGATGACGCTGCTGCCAACGCTCAAGCAGAGACTGGCATCCAGTGACTGTCTGGTGGATCTGTCCGGATGCGGGCTTGACGGAATTACCGATACCGGGGATTCCATCCGCATCGGTGCCATGACCCGCCATGTCGAGGTCGAAACGTCCAGTGTCGTTGCCAAGGCAATTCCGGCGCTCGCCAGTCTTGCCGGCGGGATCGGTGACCGTCAGGTCAGAAACAGGGGCACCATCGGTGGGTCGGTTGCCAATAATGATCCGGCGGCCTGCTATCCTTCGGCGGTGCTGGCGCTCGGCGGAACGGTTCACACTTCATCACGTGATATTGCGGCCGAAGACTTCTTTGTCGACATGTTTGAAACCGCCCTTGATGAGGATGGAATCATCGAGGCGATCAGCCTGCCGAAGCCAGAAGCGGCCGCCTATGTCAAATTCCCCAACCCGGCATCACGTTATGCCATGGTCGGTGTCTTCGTTGCCCGATTTGCCGATGGCGTCAGGGTAGCGGTGACCGGCGCCGGACAGAACGGGGTGTTCCGCCATGCCGGGCTGGAGGAGGCGCTCAACGCCAATTTCAGCGCGGATGCGGTGGACGGGGTAAGCGTTTCCGCTGACGAGCTGATGAGTGATATTCACGCATCGGCGGATTACCGCGCCCATCTCATCGGTGAGATGACCCGCCGCGCGGTTTCGGCCTGCTGAACAAGGGCTGAAGAAAATCATGAAGAAAGCCAGTCACGGGCTGGCTTTCTTTGTTTGAATTGATGGAGTCCAGTCATGGAAATGAACGAAAGCCACGATTTGCCGGTGCCGATCGATGATGTATGGGCGGCGCTCAATAATGTGGAAATTCTGAAAGCCGCCATTCCCGGATGCCAGGAATTGACCCGGGAAAGCGAGACCGAACTTGCCGCCATCGTCAAGCTCAAGATCGGTCCTGTTTCGGCCACGTTCAAGGGCAATGTCGAGTTGAGCGAGATGAACCCGCCCCATAGTTATGTCATTTCCGGCAGCGGCAATGGCGGTGTTGCCGGCGGCGCCACGGGATCAGCCGCGGTCCGGCTTCTGTCCATTGATGACGGGAAAGGCACCCGGCTTTCCTATGATGTCAGCGCCAGCGTCAATGGCAAGATTGCCCAGCTTGGCTCACGCCTCATCGACAGCACGGCGAAGAAACTTGCTACAAGGTTTTTTGACAATTTCATCGCTGAACTGACGCCCGAGTCCTAGGCAAGATGCGCAGCTCCCAGGTCATTGAGGTAATCTCCTGCCATGCCGAAGGCGAGGTCGGGGACGTGATCATCGGCGGTGTGGCGCCGCCACCCGGGGAAACGCTCTGGGATCAGGCCCGATTTCTTTTGGAAGATGGCCGATTGCGCGGTTTCATGCTCCATGAGCCGAGGGGAGGCGTGTTCCGTCATGTAAATCTGCTGGTGCCGCCAAAGCATCCCGATGCCGATGCAGGCTTCATCATCATGGAACCTGAGCACAATCCGCCGATGTCGGGATCAAATTCCATCTGTGTTGCCACCGTTCTCTTGGATACGGGTATCGTGCCCATGACCGAACCTGTTACCGAACTGATGCTGGAGGCTCCCGGCGGGCTCGTGCATGTCCGCGCCGCTTGCAATGCGGGCAAGGCCGAAAGCATCACGGTGGAGAATCTGCCGAGTTTTGTTCAGGATCTTGACCGGGAACTTGAGGTGGAGGGGCTTGGCACCATCACGGTGGACACGGCTTTTGGCGGCGACAGTTTTGTCATTGTCGATGCCGCTGAACTCGGTGTTGATCTGGTGCCGGATGAGGCAAGGGCGCTCGCCCGGCTCGGGATGAAGATCACCCGGGCGGCCACGGAGCAGATCGGGTTTCATCATCCGCGCTATCCGGAATGGCGGCATTTCTCCTTCTGCCTTTTTGCCGGCCCTATCCGGCGTGAGGGCAAATCGCTCCATGCGCGTTCCGCCGTTGCCATTGAACCCGGCAAGATCGACCGCTCACCGACGGGGACCGCTGTCTCTGCCCGGATGGCTGTTCTGGCGGCACGAGGTGAGATGAACGAGGAAGACCAGTTTGAGGCAATTTCCATCATCGGTTCAAGATTTACGGGCAGGATCGCGGCAAGGGCGGAGATTGACGGGAAGCCCGCCATCATCCCGTCGATAACCGGGCGTGCCTGGATCACCGGAAGCCATCGGTATTTTCTTGATCCGGCCGATCCCTGGCCTGAAGGATACCGGCTTTCCGACACCTGGGGCGCAAGATGATGCGGCCATTGCCTGCGCGTTCATAAAAGAGATCAGTTGACATGTATCCGGGCATGCCGGAATGATGAGAAAACGGCTTTCTATTCAAGAGCATTGGAGTGCGCATGTCGGCCGTCTCGCTCAGATCTAATCTCTTTGGTGCCGCCGCCGCGACAGGGGCGATGGCGTTTTTTTCCGTCACCGATGTCACGATCAAGTTGCTGAGCGGTGATTATCCACTCCATGAGATTGTGCTTTTCCGCTCTCTTGTGGGGCTGCTGACCATTTTGATCTTTTTTCTGCCTTTTGTCGGCGGGTTCAGTGTTTTTCGCACGCGCCGGCTTGGGATGCATCTTTTCCGCGGCCTCTGCGTGGTTCTGGCCAATCTGTTCTTTTTTGTCGGGCTTGCTGTTTTGCCGCTGGCCGAGGCGGTGGCCATATTTTTCGTCAGCCCGCTGCTCATTACGGTGCTCTCAATCATCTTCCTCGGGGAACGTGTCGGGCCAAGACGCTGGATTGCGATCTTTGCCGGATTGATCGGGGTGATGATTATTGTGCGGCCAGGGACCGAAAGCTTCCAGATCGCCTCAATCCTGCCCATGCTGGCGGCATTATGCTACGCGATGCTGCATATTCTGACACGCCATATCGGCGCCACCGAATCGGCGGTGACGATGACGCTTTATATCCAGATCACCTTTGTTCTGGTATCGCTTCTGATGGGGCTTTTTCTTGGGGGCGGGCAGCTCGACAATGACCTTCATCCGTCGTTGTCGTTTCTCCTCCGGGAATGGCATATGCCGCAGGTCTGGGAATACTGGCTTTTCATTGCCATTGGCATGACGAACGCGGTGGGCGGGTTTCTGATCTCCTTTGCCTATCGTCATGGTGAGGCAACCTTTGTTGCGCCGTTTGAATATGTTGCCATGCCGATTTCCATCCTCTGGGGGGTCATGGTATTTGGTGAAATGCCGGATCTGATCGGGTTTGCCGGTATTGCCCTTATCATGGCTTCCGGGCTTTTCATGGTCTATCGTGATATCCAGACAAGCCAGGAAAACATAGCCAAAAGGCCGAAATTCCGGCGCTAATTTCTGGACAGTTCAGCTTCCAGCAAGGCATGAAGCGGATTGTCCTTGCCAAGTTTTGCCTGCAGTCTTCCCCAGAATTCCCTCAAGGCCTCGCGATTGCCGAGACTTCGGGCGTGAAGACCGCTGAAGAAGAGAATCTCCGGATCTTCAGGGGAGATTTCGCGGGCCCGCACCAGCATCCGGTCAAGAATGGCGGGCATGACTTCGGGCAGGTCATCGGGGGGGAGCAGGATTTCGGTGAAGCGGATAAGAAGGGCCGCCTCGTCTTTCGTTCCTTCCATCAGGTCAAGAAAACGGCTGAGCGCGCGATCACGCCGCTCGCCATCGCCAATTACGGTGAGGGAGCGGATCAACATGATCCAGCCTTCCGCATCCGCGGTGGTCTGATCGGTGAAAAGACGATCTTCGAGACCGCCGATCATGCCTGCAATCTGCTCCGGTCCCGGGCCGGGTTCGGGAAGGTAGTCTTCTGCATCAACCCCGATCCGGGCTGCCGCCTCAGTGATGCCCGCAACGACGGCGGGGTATATCTCCGTGCCCTGGAGATCGGCGGCAAGCAACGAGAAGAGCGAAAGCGCGGCCGCATCATCACCTGACTGGCTCAGATAAAGGGCCTTGAGGTAGCGGCCCCGCCAGTCATCGGGGGCTTCGGCGAGCCCTTCATCAATCCAGTCGAGTGCCCGGCTGGTGACTATTCCATCCGCCTGCCGGGTAAGCGCTTCGCCGATCATGCTCTTGATCCGGGGATTTCCTGTCAGGTCCAGAATGGAGGTGAGGGTTTTGATTTCGGTATCGGAATCCCCTGCCGCGGCGGCGGCATCCGCAAGCTGGAAGAGCGTTTCGATATCATCCGGATTGGTGCGGGCCGCCTGTCTTGCATCGTTCAGTGCCTGCTGTCGTTGCCGGATAACGGTATCGTTTTCCTGCTCGATCGCGGCGATTTCATCGAGGCGGGCGCTGAGCGGCAGATCCCCCATGCCAAGACGGCCATTCAAAAGGTAGAGGCCGACGCTGGCAATCATGGCGAGCAATAACACCGCGCCGCCAAGCCGATGCTGGACGCGCCGCTCGCCGCGGAAAAGATCACGCCCGAGCAATGCCGTGCTGACCAGCAACAACAGCGCCATGGCAACAAGGCTGGTGAGGAGCGCGGTATCTGCCATCATGGTGCCTCGTTTTCATGTTCAGAGGATGATCCATCCCGTCCCCGCCGTGCCAGTGCAACGCCCAGAACACCGATACCCAGGAGAGCAAATGGGGCAACCCACAAGGCGAGGGTGGCGGGGCCCAAAGGCGGGCTCAGCAGAACATAATCGCCGTAGCGTTCACGAAGGAAGAGTTTGATATCATCGTCGGTCTGGCCGGATTTTATCTCCTGCCGGATCAACCGCCGCAAATCCTGGGCAAAGGCCGAATCGCTGTCATCGATGGACTGGTTCTGGCAGACAAGGCACCGAAGCTGGGCCGAAAGACTGCGGGCACGTTCTTCCAGCCCGGGATCGGCAAGGCGTTCTTCGGGCAGAAGTGCTGCTGCGGGTGAAGCCAGAAGAGGAGAGGCCAGAAGCATGATGGCAAAAAGGAAAGGGCGGAATGGTGTCATCCGGATGTTGCCTTTCTGATCGCATCGCCAACCGCCCCGGATAGATCATTGGCGAAGACTGGCCCCTGCTGATGATGCAGGATCGTTCCATCCCGGCCAATGATAAAGGTTTCGGGAAGACCGTGGACACCAAGCTTGATGCTGGTACTGCCATCCTCATCAATGCCGATCAAGGTGTAGGGATTGCCGAACTGGTCAAGAAATGCCGCTGCATCGGCCGCATCATCACGGTAGTTGATGCCCAGAACCGGGATGTCTTCGGCCATGGCCTCGATCGATGCCGCCTCAAGCCTGCATGGACCGCACCAGGACGCGAAAACATTGACCGCGAACGCTTTTCCCTGCCAGTCGGCAAGATTGACCGTGCCGCTCCGGCCCATGGCGGGAAGCGAGATCATGGGCACGGGTTTGCCGGTCATGGAAAAGCCGATGGATTTCGTGTTGCGTGAGCCATCCAGCGACGCGTTCAGCATCACATAGGCGAGAACGCCGATCACGGCGAAAAGCGCAAGAGGCAGGAGCAGGAGAAGTTTTTTCATGGCTGCTCCTTATCGTCGGGATATGTCGATCTGCCCATGGCGATGATCCCGCCCAGCGCCATCAACCCGGCACCGAACCAGATCCAGGACACAAGAGGCTTGTCGTAAAGCCTGAGGGTGTAGCCGCGTTCGGCATCGCCATCGCCGAGGACAGCATAGGCATCGCCGTCGATGCGGGGACGGATCGCGGCTTCGGTGGTGGTGGTGCCGGCAACAGGATAGAAGCGGATTTCGCTGATCATCGTGTCGATGACGTCGCCCTTCTTGTCGATGAGGCTGAGCCTGGCGGCGGTGGAGGTATAGTTCGGCCCGGCCAGAGGTTTCACGTCTTCGAGCCGGAATGTCTTTGAGCCGGCCTTGAGCGTATCGCCGGGAAAGATGCGTTCGATCGTCTCGCTCTGGAAGAAACTGGCCCCGGCGGCGCCGAGAATAAAGACCGCCACCCCCAGATGGGCGATATTCATCCCCCAGCGGGACAGGGGCATTCCGGCCAGACGGCGCAGGGCATCGGCAGGTTTCGCCCGGGTCATCCCGGTGGTGACGGCGATATCCATCATCACGCCTGCAATGAGCCAGAGCGCAAGGCCGATTGTTGCAAGGGCGGTGACGTTGCGAGGGGCAAGAGCAAGGGTGCAGACGCCGATACCGGCAAGAACAAACGCCAAAAGAGGGATGAGCCGTTTTATCAGAAGCCGGCTTTCGGCCCGCTGCCAGGCCAGGAGTGGCCCGGCCGCCATCACCACCACCATGAGCCCCATCAATGGCGCAAAGGTGGCGTTATAGAAGGGCGGGCCCACGGAAATGCGTGCCCCGTTCCAGGCTTCAAGCCCGAGGGGATAGAGCGTGCCGATCAGCACCGTGGCGGTGGCAACAACAAGCAGGAGGTTATTGGCGACAAGCGCGGTCTCACGGCTCAGCAAGGCGGATCTGTCGCGGGAGGCCAGCCGGTCCCCGCGCAGCGCGAAGAGGAGAAGCGGGCCGCCAATGCTCACCATCAGCATCGTCAGAATGACCATGCCGCGCGCGGGATCCGTCGCAAAAGCATGGACAGATGTCAGAAGCCCGGAGCGAACAATGAACGTCCCGAGCAGACTGAGCGCAAAACCGATGATGGCGAGAAGAACCGTCCAGGTCTTGAACGTATTTCTTTTCTCAACCACGATCACCGAATGGATCAGCGCTGTCGCGATGAGCCAGGGCAGGAGCGAGGCGTTTTCCACCGGATCCCAGAACCACCAGCCGCCCCAGCCGAGTTCGTAATAGGCCCACCACGAACCAAGCGCGATCCCGAGGGTGAGGGCGGACCAGGCGGCAAGAATGAACGGTCTTGCCTGACATGCCCAATCCCTGTCGGCCTTGCCTTCGATCAGCGCCGCCACGGCAAAGCTGAAGGCAACCGAAAGCCCGACATAGCCGAGATAGAGCATGGGCGGATGAAAGGCCAGCCCCGGGTCCTGCAGTAGCGGATTAAGCCCGTTGCCATCAAGAGGGGCTGGATCCAGCCGCAGAAACGGATTGGAGGTCAGCAACATGAAGAGCAGAAAGGCAAAAGCGATCATGCCCTGAACCGACAGCACGCGTGCCTGCCGTCGAGGCTCAATCCTGCCCGAGACAGCCACCATGGTGGAAAACAGCGCAAGGATCAGCACCCAGAGAAGAAGGGAGCCTTCGTGGTTTCCCCAGACGCCCGCAATCTTGTAAAGGACAGGTTTGAGCGAATGAGAGTGGCTGGCCACGAGTTTGACCGAAAAGTCAGAGCGCAGAAAAGCCGTGGTCAGGAGACCAAAGGCAATCAGTATCTGGCCGAGAAGCACGATTGCGGCGGATCGTCCCGCCCGCAACAGGCGGATATCCCCGAGATGCGCGCCAAGCATCGGGATGATGGCCATCATGAGTGCCGTGCCGATACTCAAGGCAAGGGTGAAATGCCCGATTTCGGCAAGGCCGTTCAATTCCCGGTCTCCCCGCCTTGCCAGACCCCCTGTTCTTTCAGGGTTTCGGCCACTTCCTTCGGCATATAGGTTTCATCATGTTTGGCAAGGACGGTATCGGCGGTGAAATTCTTCCCGTTGAAGGTGCCTTCGGCGATGATGCCCTGGCCTTCGCGAAAGAGATCTGGCAGAACGCCGCGATAGGCGATGGTGACATCGGTGGTGCCATCGCTGACATCAAATCGGGCATCGATCCCGTCAATGGCAACCGATCCTTCCACCACCAGACCACCAACCCTGATCCGGCGATCATCAAGAGGCTTGCCCATGAGATCCGTCGGCCCGTAGAAATAGACAACCGTATCTTCGAGCGCCACCAGCACCAGTGATGCCGCCAGCGCAAGAACGGCCCCGGCCGCCGCCAACCCGATGCCGCGCCGCATCTTGGGGGAGAGGTCAGCCATGTTCTTTCGTCCCTTCATCTGTTTCCCCGGTGGCGGTCAATCCGGCCAGCCTGGCACTTGACTGCCGGTGCCGGTGGATACTGGCAAGCGTAATGCCGCCAAGAATGAGGACGCCAACACTCCAGGCAGGCCAGATATAGGCGGCATAGCCTCCCATGGAAAGGAATTCTTCCATCAGGACTGGCCCCCGATCCGTTGCGCGAGCACGTCTATGCGGCGTTCGGTCAGGAGTGTCCGCATCCGGAGAATGGATATGGCAATGAACCAGCTCAGCATGGCCAGCGCCATCAGAAAAAGCGGCGTCAGCATGCTCGGGTCAACCAACGGGCCGCCACGACGGATGATGCTCGCCCCTTGATGAAGCGTGTTCCACCAGTCAACGGAAAACTTGATGATCGGCAGGTTGATCACGCCGACCAGCAGCAGGAGAGATGCGGCCTTGCTGCCGCGCTCGCTGCGGTCAAACCCGTCGACAAGGGCGATATAGCCGACATAGAGAAAGAACAGGATCAGCATGGAGGTCAGCCGTGCATCCCAGACCCACCAGGTTCCCCACATGGGCCGACCCCAGAAGGACCCGGTTATCAAGGTGATCAGCGCAAAGCCCGCACCGGGAAGGGCCATGGCTCTGGCCCCGATATCCGCCAGCGGATGTTTCCATACAAGAAAGAAAAATGCCGCCACCGCCATCATGAGGTATCCGGCCAGCGCCATCCAGGCGGCGGGGACGTGGATATACATGATCCGGACTGTCTCCCCCTGCTGATAATCTGCCGGGGAGTTGAGGAAGGCCGCATACAGCCCTGCGCAGGCCGACAGCCCGAAGATCACCCAGGCGACGGGCAGAATGACACGGGTCAGTTTCAGAAACCGGGTCGGGTTTGCGAGGTAATCAAACATAATCCTGTTCTACCAGCATCATGGCGATTTCGATATGCGTATTTTTATCGCGGGGGGGCGGATGCTTGCCTGAAGAGTGCCTTGAGGCGTTAACGCAAAGCTCAGACCCGGGCCGCCGCTTCAACCATCACCTTCAATTTGGCTTCAGCAAGCCCGGCGGGCAGAAGGCCGAGACCGCAATCAGGCGCTGCCACCAGCCGGTCACGGTCGATATGCTCGAGGGCGGCTTTGAGGCGCTGCTCAATTTCATCCACCGTTTCAAGCCGGCTTCGCGCCACGGCAACGGTGCCGAAAATGATGGTCTTTTTCGAGAAAAGATCAAGGAGGCCAAGATCATTGCAACAATGCGCATCCTCGATGGAGAGCTGATCAAATCCCGCCTCATCGACGGCAGCGGAAAGCCGGGCATAGCTCTGGGGATCAGCTTTCTTGTAATCTTCATCATCAAGGTGATCAGGGTAGCCGCAACACATGTGAACAATTCGCGTCACATGGCCCGGGACGTTGTGAAAGCATCGTTCCAGCCCGTCGAGGCCGAAATCAAGCGCGTCATCCACCTGGCGGGCAAAAAGAGGCTCATCGACCTGAATATATGTGCATCCGGCCTCCACCAGCCCGAGAATTTCCCGGTTGACGGTCTCTGCGAGATCACGGTTCAGCCGCGGCCGGTCATTGTAGTGGCAATCGGCGTTGGTATCCATGATCGTCAGCGGCCCCGGGAGGGTGAATTTAAGCGGCACCGGGCTTGCTTTCTGCGCGGCCTTGAAATCATGGGGGGCATAGAGCGGCCCCTTGTGCGCAACCTCGCCACGGATGGCAGGCAGATCGGTTTCATATGCCCCATCCCGAAGGACACGATGCTCAAGATGGTGGAAATCAAAGCCCTCGATATGACGGCAATGGTAATGGATGTAGTTTTCACGCCGGACCTCACCATCGGTGGGAATGGTCACCCCGGCATTGACCTGAATGTCGATCACTTCCTTTGCGGCGCGCACGAAAAGAGCCTCATCCTCAGGGGTGAGGTTTTCCAACGCCCTGGTGTAATCCAGCGTTGTCTTGGGGGCGTTCATTCCGCCTTCGGTGCGGGCCGCGTCAAACCAGTCGCGCACCGGCAGGTAATCAGGTTTCGGAAAAGATCCGATGGTGGTGGTGGGTATCGGTTTGCCGGCCATGATTATCCTCCCTGGTGCCATCAAGACTATGCGTGTCAGTATAGCAGAAAGCACGCCTTGAGGCACATGGATTTGCCGAATTGCGGTGCAGGCCGAAGGGAACAAGCCATCAGAGAAGGGTGAGCACGTTTTCGGGCGGGCGGCCTATGACCGCCTTGTCCCCTTTGCAGATGATGGGACGTTCGATGACTTTCGGGTGCCGGATCATCAGTGAAATGAGGCGGTCTTCGGAAATCGCGCCAAGCGGGGCGATATGGTCTTTGTATTCTGTCTCCCCCTTGCGGAGGAGATCTTCTGCCCGCATTGCCAATTTTCGCAGCACCTCGCGGAAATCATCCGCTGATGGCGGTGTTTCCATATAGAGGATGATGCGCGGCTCAACCCCGTTTTCCTGGAGAAGAGCCAGCGCCTTGCGTGATTTGCTGCATCGAGGATTATGGTAGATCGTGAGGTGATCCATCCTTCTTTCCGCTCATCATCGGTGTATCATCTGGCAAGGCTGAGGTGTATTTTAATGGGCATAATTTCTTTTACCGTATCAGCCAGGTTGCTGGATTTTCAGCTCCGTGAATACCCGCCTTCGAGACGATATGTCTGGCTTCTCGGGCCACCAACCCTGGAGAGAAGATTGATTTTTTCCAGAGACTTAATTGACTTGTAGAACTGCGACTTCGAGATGACATCGCTGGTATTGGAAGCCTCTTCAAAAAGATCTTCGTAAGATGCCTTGAATACCTGCTCCCCTTCCTGGGACAATTTCCAGAGCATCAGCAAAACTTCCCGGTCCGAATTTGTCAGGCTGGAAAGGCCGATATCTTCAGCGGCATGATTTGCCATTTTCAGAAGGCCCAGAAACAAACTAAGATTGCTCATATTTTTTCCTTAAAAGTAGAAAGTTCATTATTGGTCTGAATACAAACAGGAATAACACAAAAATTACAACAGATCCAATCATATCCCCAATTATCATCATGAAAAGAAAATATACCTCTTCAAAACCGTAAAGCAATTGATGGCTGAGCGCATTGATAAACGACGACATGAGCGAAATTGACAAATACAGCCACAAAACATTTATGTTGATCACTTCATCGTCAATCGGGGCCTTCCACAACGGGCGTTTGAGGGAGGCGTTGATCATAAGAATCGGGATGATAACCGCCATGGTCCCGATCAAAGACCCTTTTACGATAGTTAATGATAATCCTGCCGTGAGCAGGCCGAAAAGCAATTGGGCCAGAAAAATGTAGATAAACGCCGCAGGTCCGAGGATCAGTGCATAGAGAATTTTCATCCCGTGGGGGATGAAAACGTAACTGACCTTTGATACATACACATCTGTCCGCAACGCCAGTTCGGCAGGGTATATTGCATAAATCTGTAACAAATATGAGGCAAAAATGAACAGAAAATAGATAAAAAACGTTTCTTTTTTCATGAATAAAAACAATCTCTTAAGCGGCGAAATTTCAGCCTAGCCAATTTATGCCGGATTTGCAATTTTTAGATTGAGCCTTAAGGTTGTTTGCAAAGGTGGTGAGATACGCATGGTACATTTTCTCCGGTCCTCATTGATCGTCATCAAATCCAGCCCTCGATTGGCCGGGGCACTGTCCTGGGTTCTGGCCCTGATTATCATCGTCTTGTCGCTGACGCCATTGCAGCAACTGCCTGAAGTTCCCGGGGGTGATAAAACCCATCATCTCATCGCCTATGCTGCCCTGGCTTTTCCGAATGCGCTGGCAAGGCCGGGGAAGATATTCTTCTTTGGGCTGATTTATGCGGGTCTGGGCGGCGGTATCGAGTTGATCCAGCCTTATGCAAACCGATATGGCTCATGGCTGGATTTTGCCGCCAATCTGGGTGGTGTCAGCATCGGGACTGTCTGCGGCCTGTATCTGGCCAGATATCTGGCCAGATATCCGGACGGCCATACGCCCGAACAACACCATTCTTAATCATAAGGACTTGATCACAAGAGATTAAGGTGCCGGGTAGAGATGAGGCGGCGTTGCTTCAAGTCACCGGTCAGGTGGCGGCCATGTAACTCCAGACCAGTCGGACGCCGAGGATGAAAAGCGCGGCATGGGCAAGGTGATAGAAAAGGCGGTCATTGATGCGCTGATTGAGCCATTTGCCCAGCAACACCCCCACCGGGATAACCGGGATCAGAAGAGTGGAAAGAATGATCGTTGCAGGCGTGAACAGCCCGAGATCAAAGAAAAAGGGAAGTTTGGCAATATTGATTGTCAAGAAATACCAGGCGCTTGTGCCCACCACCAGATAGCGATGAAGCCGCATGGGAAGAAGAAAAACCTGCATCGGGATGCCGCCAGTGAGCGAGATAAAGGAAGAGAAGCCTGAAAGACTGCACCAGATGCCGGCACGGGAGACAAGACGGCTTCGGACCACGCGCTTTTCCCTGAACGGATGCGCGGTCACAAGAGGGTATTTCCACCTCACCCAGTATCTGGTGCCGGTGATCAGCGCAACCAGCCCGATCAGCATTTTCAGCATGGCATCATCGATGAAACTGATGAGCAGATAGCCCAGCATCTGACCGATTATGGCGAACAGAACCATCCAGAAAAGCAGTCGCCAGTAGCAGTAGCCACGCCAGATCCAGATCGTCCAGATATCGGTCAAGAGATAGAGAGGCAAGAGAAGGGCAAGCGTTTCCCGGGGTGGCAGGACCGTCAGCATCAGCGGCGCCGAAAGCGACGCCACCGCGCCACCAAAACCGGATTTGGCTATCGCCATGAGCAGTACCGAGGCGATCGCGACCCCCCAGAAGATCAGCGCGGGAACTTCAACGAAATCAGGTGGGGAAAGATATGATGCGAGAAATTCGGCAAACATGGCCCGGAAACATTAAACTGGAAACATTCAACTGGAAACATTCAACTGGAAACGTGCGAACTGGGAACACGTAGATGGGTGTTCGCCGAAAATACTTATACCCTATCTTTGGGGATGCGGCGAAAGAAGTATAGTAAAAAATACCAGGGATGTTGGCGGAGACGGAACAGATCACGCCACCGGCCCGCACACCTTGCTTGACCTTGTGCAAAATTGCGGGCGTAATGAGAATGCCTACAGCGCAATTTTACCAGATGTCATCATGAGCGACACAAAGACATTTCTCACAAGTGCCCATTGGGGAAGCTACCGGGCGGTAACGGCGTCCGGCCAGCTGAAAAGCATGGTACCGTTCGATCAGGATGGAGACCCGTCCCCGATCGGCCAGGGGATTGTCGATGTCATTGAGGGCGCGTCACGCATTACCAAACCCATGGTCCGCCGCAGCTGGCTTGACGGCAAAAGAGGCGAGAACACCGACCGGCGCGGCCATGATGCTTTTGTTGCGCTCGATTGGGGTGAGGCGATCGCCCTTGCCGGGGATGAGCTGAGCCGGGTTATCAGCCAGTATGGAAATTCGGCCATCTATGCCGGCTCCTACGGCTGGGCAAGCGCCGGCAGATTTCATCACGCCCAAGGGCAGATCCACCGGTTTCTCAATGCGATCGGGGGGTATACGCGTTCGGTCAACACCTACAGTTTTGCCGCCGCGGAAGTCATTTTTCCTCATGTCCTCGGGGATTTTCGTTCCTATCTCTATCAGCAGACAAGCTGGGCGTCGATCATCGAGCATTGTGATCTCTTTGTCGCTTTTGGCGGCATCCCGCTCAAGAACGCGCAGATCGGGCAGGGGGGAATAGGAGAGCACCGGCAGAAACAGTGGATGCTGAAGGCGCATGAAAACGGGGTCGAATTCGTGAATGTTTCCCCGATGAAAAGCGATCTTCTTGAAGATGTGTCTGCGGACTGGATGCCTGTTCGGCCCAACAGCGATGTGGCGATGATGCTCGCGCTCTGCTATGTGCTGATCGAAGAAGATCTTCATGACCGGAGATTTCTTGATCGCTATACCACCGGATTCGAAAAGGTTGAAGCCTATCTCATGGGGGAGGCTGACGGGGTGAGAAAAGCACCTCAATGGGCGGCAGAGATCTGTGATATTCCGGCCGAAACCATCCGCCATCTTGCCCGGCGGATGGCCGCTGGCCGGACCATGATCTCCATGAGCTGGTCTCTGAGCCGCCAGGCTTTTGGTGAACAGCCGCTCTGGGCCGGGGTTACACTTGCCGCCTTGCTGGGCCAGATCGGCCTGCCTGGTGGCGGGTTCGGTTTTGGTTATGCGGCCGTGCAGACAGTGGGAAATGGTATCGGCAATTACAGCATGACGGCTTTTCCGCAAGGCCGTAATGAGGTGGCTGGTTTCATTCCGGTGGCGCGTATCGCGGATATGCTGCTGAACCCCGGTGGCGCGTTTCAATATAACGGCCAGGATCTCACCTATCCTGATATTCGCCTGGTCTACTGGGCAGGCGGCAACCCTTTCCATCATCATCAGGATCTGAACAGACTGAGGAAAGCCTGGCAGAAGCCGGACACGATCATCGTCCATGAATGGTGCTGGAATGCGCTGGCCAAGCATGCGGATATCGTGCTGCCCTGCACCACTACCCTTGAGCGGCAGGATATCGCCATGTCGCCGCGGGATAACTATGTCATTTCCATGGAAAAGGCGATCGAGCCGGTGGGCGACGCCGCGGATGATTATGAAATCCTCGTGCGGTTAAGCCGCCACCTTAATATTGAAGACCGTTTCACCGAAGGCCGGTCCAGCGACGAATGGCAGCGGCATCTCTATGAGACAAGCCGGGAGCAGATGCGCGACGATGGATATGACCTTCCGGGATATGACGAATTCCGGAAAAGAGGCTGGTTCCAGATCGAGGCAAGGGACAACAGCACCATCCTTTTTGAAGAATTCCGCAAGGATCCGGTGAAAACCCCGCTCAATACGCCGAGCGGCCGGATCGAACTCTACTCCGCCACGATCGAAGGTTTCGGCTACGCGGATTGCCCGCCCCATGCAAGCTGGCTTGAGCCGGAAGAATGGATCGGCAGCAAAGCCAGGGCGTTTCCCCTTCATCTGATCTGCAATCAGCCGAAAACGAAACTTCATTCCCAGCTTGACCATGGCAGCATCAGCCGCAACGCGAAGATCAAGGGGCATGAGATAATGGTCATCCATCCCCATGACGCAGGGGCTCGCGGCATTGGTGATGGCGATATTGTCCGGGTCCATAATCACCGGGGTGCCTGCCTCTGCGGCGCGGTGCTTTCCGATAGTATAAAACCGGGAGTGATCCTTATTCCCACCGGCGCATGGTTTGACCCGGCCAATGATGAAGGCGGCGAGCTCAGCTGCAAGCATGGCAACCCGAATGTGCTGACACCAGACAGGGGCACGTCCCGCCTGGGGCAGGGCCCGGCGGCGCATTCCTGTCTTGTCGAGGTTGAGTGCTGGAGCGGGGGTGATGTTGCCGTCACGGCCTTTGAGCCGCCCGAAATCATCACCTCAAAAGGATCATCATAACCTTGAACGGCATGCGCGTGTCTCCGGCGGGGGTGCCGGGGCAGATGATGCGGGTGTGATCTGCAAGCCTCCACCTGAACGCGGCGCTGGCCCCGGGGTAAACGAACAGAAGGCAGCTGTTGAGACGGAATACAGGGCACCGTCACCGCCCGAATTATCGGGAAAGAGATAACTCTTCACACACAAATTGGACATTGAACAGATTAAGTGAACTTATCTTGAGGCGGTAAAACGCATTCTGATGCGACCAGTAGGAAATATCTTCATACGATGAGGATGTATTCCCAATCTTTGTGCCGTGATTGATTGCGGTTTCACATTTTGAGAAATCAACTTGAGACACGGAAGCGGTATCAGCAAAGGTCGCTTGCACGGGCATAAATATCAAAAATAGTATTAAAAATAACCTGGGCATAACCAACCATAAACAACAAAACGTTATTTATGATAGTAGAAAAATATTTTTAAGTACATAAAAAGATATTTAATTAAAATTTGCCTGTTTTGTTGACGGCCCGGGATATTTCGGGGAGGTCAGGACAGCACCCCGTCGATGACGTAGCGCAGAATGCGAATGATCTCATCAGGTGTTTCAACAACCGCGAGCGCGGCCGAGTCAACCTCCTTGAGCGCATGTTGATGCTCTGCCCCATGCATCACGATCAGTGATTTTCCGAGAGCAGACGCATATCCTGCATCAAACGCGGCGTTCCATTGCTTGTATTTCTCCCCGAATCGAACCACCACCAGATCCGCATCCGATATTGCCTTGCGCGTCCTGATGGCGTTGATTTTGGCGCCTTTGTGATCATGCCAGAATTTATTCGGCTCATCGCCAAGGATGGCAACGCCGCAATCATCGCTGGCGGCATGATCGGTGACAGGGGAGGTGAAACGAACATCCATGCCAGCACAGCCCGCGATGATCTGCTCGCGCCAATCGGTATGTATTTCGCCGGAAAGATAGATTTGAAGTGACATGGTTTACCTGTTGTTTTTTCTGGTTGCCCTGCAAAGAGCCGCAAAGGGTTAATCCGGCAATGATGATCATCATCCCGGGAGGTGAGGCGAGATGGCCCCCGGAATTCTAGGAACTCTCATCCGGTTTGGGTAGCGCGATGCAGAAATAGCGCACAAGATCGCTCGTGGTCAGATTGCTGAAACTGCCGTCATTTGAGTTGACGTTCATGATATAGGCGTCGCGATGGCATTTGCGTCCACTGTCATAGGTCACATCGGTCACCAGTTCAAAAGACTGATTGGTGATGCTGTCAAAATGCTTGACCACCATCTTCCATTCCCTTTCAAGCGAAAGGGCTGGCTGGCTGAAGGTCACGGCAGCCAGGCTTATCCAGAAAAGATTTTTCATTACAGTGCCTCCGTAAGAATATCGACTGTTCATATGTCTTTAAAAAGACATTCTATCATATCGAGATGGTTTTTTTAAGCATGCGCAGCTTTTCCCCGGTTTCCGGGCTTTTTCCGCCGCCTTGAGCCGGGCTGATGGAAGATAAGGTATTCTTTCTTGAACGTTGCTCCAATCACGCGTATGGGAGTTTTAAACCTGTTGAGTTTTCTTTATGCCCAAATTCAGTTTTAGGCAGGCAAAGCCTGATGATTTGAACGCACTCTGTGTGATTGAAGCTGCGAGTTTCTCGTCTGACCTTTTGTCAAAACAGTCAATCAGGCGGGCAATCAGGGCTAAAAGCCAGTGGCTCCGGGTGGCGGTATCGGCCGAAGACGTGCCGATAGGCTATGTGCTGATGCATTGCCGCAACAAGGCGGCTTCTGCCCGCGTTTATTCGATTGCTGTCCTTGATGCGTGGCAAGGCCAGGGTATCGCCTCATCCTTGTTGCGGGCGGCGATTTCCAGAACCCGGGAGCTCGGCCGCAAGCGCCTGACGCTTGAAGCAAGGCAGCAGAACGCAAGGCTTTTCAATCTCTATCTCAGGCACGGCTTTGCGCCAAGGTGCAGCCTTCCCGGGTATTATGAAGATGGTAGCGATGCGGTGCAGATGTCACTTGAGATACCGTCTCAACGCGGGGCTCTGCCGGAGGAGCGCGTGATCCGCGAGGCAACGCGATATCTGGTGGTGGTGCCGCGGCGTCAGGATTTGAAACTGCTGAAAGAACCGCTTGATAAAAGACGATCGTTTGCGCTGCTCACCGCGCAGCAATATCTGTCGCAGTCAACCGGCCAGGACAACATGCTCACGGTTATCAATCTCTGCCCGGGTGATGAATATCTCTCTTCCGGTTACTATGTCTCCCTGATCGCCGAGGCGAGGGACAGCAAACCGCTCCCCTCGATAGACACGTTGTCAAGTCTTGGAACAAAACGACTCTATGAGGATTATCTGGCGGAACTGAACCGGCTTCTTCCCGATGCCGAGGTGCTGGCTGAGCATTCGGGCCAGCATGGTGGCAAGCCGGTATCGCTGGAATTCTATTTCGGCAAAACCGATAAAGCCTGGGCCCGACGCCTTGCCAAGCGATGTTATCAGCTCTTCCCCGTGCCAATCCTGGAAGTGATGATTTCCCGTGAAGATACCGGGTGGAAAATCGATTATGTATGGCCGCTTTCGATCTCGGCCATCGACGATGCGGATCTCTTTCGTTTTATCGCCGCACTCAATGATTCCATCGGGTTTTCCGCGCCCACCCGGACAAGTGAGACAAGATCACATTTTGATCTCGCCATTCTTGTTGATCCGGATGAAGCCCTGCCGCCGTCTAATGCTCCGGCACTCGAAAAACTCATCAAAGCCGCACGCCGCCATGACATGCATGCCGAACTCATCACCAGATCAGATCTCAAGAGGCTTGACGCCTTTGATGCGTTATTTATCCGCGCTACCACATCGAAAGACAATTTCACCTATCAGTTTGCCCGCAAGGCATCGCGCGCAGGCATGCCGGTCATTGATGATCCCCGGTCAATCCTTCGGTGCTCAAACAAGGTATATCTGTCCGAAGCTCTTGTGCGGGCCGGCTTTTCAACGCCATCGACAAAACTGATCACCCGATCAACCCTGAAGGCCGTAGCCGAGGAGATCGAATTTCCCCAGGTGCTCAAGATACCTGACGGGTCTTTTTCTCGTGGCGTGGTGCGGGTGAAGGATCGTGAGGAATTTCTCGACAAGGCAAATCAGATGCTCAAAGACAGTTTTGTCATCATTGCCCAGGAATATCTGCCGACAGAATTTGACTGGCGCATCGGTGTGATCAATGGTGAGCCGCTTTTTGCCTGCAAATATTACATGGCCCGCGGCCATTGGCAGATATACAACCACATGGGAGGAAACAGGGTTGTTTCCGGCGGGTTCGAGACTGTTGCGATCGAACAAGTGCCGCCGTTTATCCTCGATGCTGCTGTCGGTACCAGCCTCGTCATCGGCAACGGTCTTTACGGTATTGACCTCAAGGAGATCGATCGGCGCGCCATTGTTATCGAAGTCAACGACAACCCGAATATCGATGCCGGTATCGAAGACAAGATCTATGGCCGCGCTGTCTATGACCAAATCATGCAGATATTTCACGCGCGCATTCTCACCTCAAAGGGCTTTCCCCTGTCAGAATAGATGGCAGCAGCATTTTCAATGCAATATAGCGTCTCAAAAATCAATTTGGAGCGTTTTTTCTATTACACACCTCTTGCACAGTTTTTGGTTGGCTTCCAGTCACTGGGATCTGAACCACGCGAATGCCGCGATGATTTTATCGTCAAAGTAGGTGATGGCGTGCCCAATGATCCGCTGAACTTGGTTATTGAAGTTAAGAGGTATCGGAACGAAGCAACGCTGGCAAAGGCGAACGCCATGAAGGCCTTTTGGGTGCCGGGGGTGAATAGTCAAAAAACTTTGGCCATTAGGCTTTGTTGAATTTCAGCTTAATGGAATTGAGGACAAGCCTCAGGCAAGCTGTGGACAGGCTGATGACCACATACGCCCAACAAATTGGGAATAGAGCAACCGCAGAATGAAGCCAGAGGCATAGAGGACGAGGAAATATGGTAACGACACCAAAATCCGTTGAAACCATCACCTAATAGGTCAAGGCCAGGAATCCGGGCAGACCGCTCGAAGGCTCTGTTACGAAGGTGAAACAGACAGTGTCTTTTCTGCCGGCCAACTCAACCACAAGCGCTCGCCCTCGGTGATGTCTGTGGGAATATCCTGATCGCGTGCGACAACCTTGATGCTGTTTCCATTGCACTGAAAAATGCAGGTTGCAATCGCACCCGCAAAGACCCGACGTTCCAATGTGGCTGAAAGTTTTGAGATTGCATCCGCTTTAGGTTCTGTCTTTGAGATTGTAATATTCTCGGGTCTCACGGCAAGAATGGTGCCCGAGGGCGACTTCTTTGGGATTTTTATGTCCACGCCCGCCCCGGAAATATTAGAAAGAATGTTCGCATCACCCAGAAATGCGGCAGTAAACATGTCTGAGGGATGATTGTATACCTCGCGCGGGTCTCCTTCCTGGATCAGCACTCCATCGCGAAGAATGCCAATGCGGTCAGACAGGGTCAGTGCTTCTTCTTGATCATGCGTGACAAAAATGGTGGTAATGCCGATCTCGCGCTGAATGCGCTTTAATTCAAACTGCATCTCAACCCGCAGGGACTTATCCAGTGCTGAAAGCGGCTCGTCCAATAACAGAACACGCGGGTTTGTCACAATGGCCCGTGCCAGCGCCACGCGTTGCTGTTGTCCTCCCGAGAGTTGATGCGGCTTGCGCTCGGCAAATTGGCCAAGCTGCACAAGATCAAGCGCGTCTGCGATGCGACGTCGTTCTTCGGCCACCCCCACCTTTCGCACGCGCAAGCCGAAGCCGATGTTATCTGCCACACTCATATTTGGAAAAAGTGCATAATTCTGGAACATCATGCCGATACCGCGCTTTTCAACCGGCATATTCTCAACCGATTCATCGCCAATATAGATGGACCCGCTATCGACGAAGATGAAGCCGGCAATTGCCCGCAGCAATGTAGTCTTGCCGCTACCGGACGGGCCAAGCAGGGCAAAGAAGCCGCCATCAGGAAAATTCACCGTGACATCATCAAGGGCTTTGCTTGGCCCGAAGGCCTTGGTGATATTCTTCACGGAAACATCGGCCATTATCTGTTGCCTCCAAAATTGGAAAATCGAGCGGCGATCAGCATTACCGCCATTGAGATGATGATGATGATCGTTGAGATTGCGTTGATTTCGGGCGTAAATCCTTTACGGATGGATGTATAGATCAGGACGGGCAGGGTGCTGTCTCCCGGAGCGGACAGGAAGTAGGACACAACGAACTGGTCAAAACTGACAGCAAAGGCAAAGAGGGCACCAGCAATTACACCTGACGAAATCCAGGGCAAAGTCACCCGGCGCGATATGGTCCAGGAATCCGCACCCATTGACCGTGCCGCTTCTTCGAGAGTGACATCAAAGGTTGCAAGACGTGCGGAGACCACCACGATCACATAGGGCAAAGCCAACGCCACGTGACCGATGATCACCGATAGTGTGCCGCGCCCAAGACCAACCCCAAAGAAGAAGATCAACATTGCGGTGCCAGTGATCAGCCAAGGTATGGCGATAGGTGGAAATAGCATCGCTTGCAGAAATTTTTTTCCACGAAATTCATATCTAAACATGGCGATAGATGCCGCTGTGCCGAGAATCGTGGCGATCACCGTAGTGATCACTGCAATAAAAACTGACCGGGTGGCGGCGTCAATAATCGCCTGATTGCCGGCCAGTTTTTCATACCATTTCAGGGAAAAATCAAAAGGCAGCTGGTAATATGGCGAATTGTTGAACGACATGAAGGCCATTACCACGATCGGGGCATATAAAAAGAATAGGATGAGAGCAAGCCACAGCCGACCCAAACGTGCCAGAAATACACTGCTCATCCCTGGGCCTTTCTCAAAATTGGGCTGGCCACAGCCAGAAACAGCAAAACCACAGCCAACAGGATGAAAGAGAGTGCCGCACCAAGGGGCCAGTTGAAAACCGCCACGAATTGATCCTCGATCACTGTGCCATAATAGGTGCCGACCCTGCCGCCCAGAATTCGCGGCTCCATGAACGATCCGACAACCGGAACAAAGATTAGCACGGCACCAGCCAGCAGACCCGGCAGTGAAAGCGGCAGAATAATACGCCAAAGGATCGTTAGCTTGCCGGCGCCCATGGCCCGGGCTGCATCGATCACATTGTCGTCAATGGCCTGAAGCGCGAGATATGAGGTCAGGATCACGTAAGGCAGGTAAGAATGCACGAGCCCAATGATGACAGCCGGGGTCGAGAACATCAGGTTCACGTCAATTTCAAAGGGCAGGATGGTATTCAACCCCAGTTCCAGCACCCCATTGCCTCGAAGCACGATTGCCCAGGAAAATATGCGGACCAGCGAATTGGACCAGAAGGGCAGGATAACCAGAAGGAAAAGCGCTTCGCGGGAACGGCCTCTGATGGTCTTGGCCAGCACATAGGAACAGGGGAAGCCAACACATATCGCAATAATTGTTACCATCAACCCAAGGCGAATTGATTTCCATAACAGCGATGCGTATGTCGACGTCTGGAAGAATGCCTGATAGTTCCTTGCCGTGAAGTGCCATTGTGCATCGCCAAAGGGTGCATCTGATAAAAAACTGAAAAACAGCATGGCCGACAGTGGCAAAAATACTGCCACTGTCAGCCACAGATAGGCAGGCGAAAGCAGTCCAAGAATATGAAACCGCTGTTGATTGGCAAGAATTGTCAATTCCTGCTGCCTCCGCTTGCGTTCACAGATTTACTGGGCCGCTTTCAGACGTTGCCACAATTCAAGGTATTTTTGGCGATTGTCGTCTGAAACCGGGCGCTGGAACTGTACGCGTGCTACAACCTTTGGGTCACCCAAAACGCGGTTGTTGAACGCGTCATCTGGAAGCGCCGCCGCAGCCTTGGCGTTGGCTGATGCTGGTGCACCCTCTGCCGCCCATTTGACATAGAATTCTGGTTCAATCATCCAATTGATGAACATATGGGCTGCGTCCTTTTTGGTGGAGGCGGAGGGAATCGATAGGCCGTCGAGCCAACCGATCGCTCCTTCCTGAGGTACCACGAAGGATATCGGAAGTCCGGATGAGATTGATCTGCTCGCCGAACCCGACCAGAAAGTTGCGACCGCAAGATCACCTGCAGCCATAAACTGGTTCCAGTCGTTTTCCGATCCCCAATAGGTTCTGATTTGCGGCATCAGCGCCGAGAGTTTTGCCTCAATCACATCAAGGTCTTTGATGTTGTTAATATCCTGACCGGTGGCAATGGCGGCAAATTGCACGGCTTCTAGTGCATCGTCACGGATTGACACCTTGCCTTTGTAACTCTTGTCCCAGAACACCTCAATAGAGGTTGGGGCTTGATCAAAGACATTGGTATTGACCGCAAAAGAAGTGAGTCCCCACGTCCAAGGCACGCCATGCAGCGATCCACCAGCATTGAGATCTTCATTGCCGGAGAGGTTTTCAGGGACATCCGCCAGATTGGCGATTTTGGAGGTGTCAATCGGGCCGATCAACCCCTCATCCTGTGCCTGTGGGGTGAATGCGGCGTTGATCAATACCACATCATAGGCCCCTTTGTTGGTGCGTAGCTTGGTCAACATCTCTTGTTCAGAGTTGAAATATTCATGTACGACGGTATGGCCGGTACTCTGGGTAAAGGCGTCAACAGCCCATTCAAGGTCGGTCCCATATCCTTGCCAGTTCAAAACCCTGATCTCATCGGCGCTTGCCGTCAGCGATGCGGTTATTGAAGCAAGCAGCGTTGCAAATAAAAGGCTGGTTTTCATTCTATCCTCCTTATTGACTTTGGGTTGGTAGTAGTTCTTCTTCTGCTCTACTTGTTGAGTTTTGCTGTTGTTGCCTGCCAAGTGCCGTGATTACCTCATTTTCAAAAGGTGCAGTGGCAGGCCCCGGTCTTGTTGTGGACAGTGCCGCGGCAACATTTGCGTAATGCGCCGCAGCGACCGGGGTATCGCCCCGGGCAAGCCTTGCGATGAAACAACCAAGATGCGTGTCACCAGCGCCATTTGTATCGACTGGCGTCACAGGAAAAGCAGGAACAGATATACAAATCTCATGGGTTGCAACGATGCAGCCATGTTTTCCATCGCGAACGATTGCCCCTCCATTTTCCGGGGCGTTTCGCGCCAGCTCTTTTGCCGATTGCATCCTGT
The DNA here is from genome assembly GCA_041228335.1 of Alphaproteobacteria bacterium LSUCC0684. Taxonomy (NCBI): domain Bacteria; kingdom Pseudomonadati; phylum Pseudomonadota; class Alphaproteobacteria; species Alphaproteobacteria bacterium LSUCC0684. The sequence continues at coordinate 585,312 of CP166130.1, forward strand.
CCGAAAGCCCGGTCATTACGGCGGCCTCATGCGAATTGGCACTGATCCAAGTTGCACGGGCGCGGGCCGCGGCAAGCGCGTTTGCTGGCAGTTCGGCCACAACAGGCGAAGGGTCAAAAATCAATCCGGGAAATGGTGCCTCGCGCTGTAGCCAATCAAATATTGCCGGACAAGAGCCACGATAATGCAAAGCGTAGCCGGAGAGCAGCATCCAGTCAAAATTTGATGCTGTGACCTGTTTGAGATCATCAATCGTTGCATGTCCTTCCGCACCATCACTAGCCAAAAATGTTCGCTCGCCCTGACGGTCGACCATCACCGTGCAGCAGCCTTGATCGCGTGCCATGTCCTGACTACGCAGGACCGGTATAGCCTCGGCGTCTAATGCGTTGCGAACGATTGAGGCAAATGGGCCCGTGCCAAGTGCGCCACCATAATACACGTCCATCCCGGCGCGTTTGGAGGCAATCATGGCGTTGAAGCCTCCACCTGGTTTTATAGCAAAGTCTCTAACAATTGCCTCTTCTCCAGCCTTTGGTACCGCGTCTACGCTGTAAACAAGGTCAACTACAACGCCCGATATCTGCAACAAGCCTGCTGTCATAGGCAAGACTCCTGTAAGTCAGCGGTTGTCGCCATGTTGTCACGTAGCTGTATGAGATCCCTGGCAATGGCTTTGAGCGGAAGGGAATTGACACTCAATATTGTCGGCAAAGCATGCTGTGGAAAGGCGGAAATCCCAGAACAGGCACCTGCCATTGCCCCGGCGATGGAACCAATTGTATCAGTGTCACCGCCAACATTCGCTGCCATGAGCGTCACTTTCCATGGGTCGCCACCCGCCAGGCTGACAAGACCGAAAGCGGTAGCGACAGACTCATATGTTTCAACGGATGTGCCGATTTGATTGGCAAAATCATTAGCGGAGACCTTTCGCTCTGCTGCCGCAAGAGCCGCCTCAATTCTTGAAGTCATATTACCTTCGCCGACCTGATGGCCGCGTTTCTGGCCTTCCTGCGCAGCCATCAGGGCGACACGCGTTGCCGCCTTATAGCTCGCCCCGTCAAGGCCGCAGCTGATTATCGCGGCCACAGCTGCGGCACCGGCTATGGCCTCGCCAGTATTGTGCGTCATCCGGCAAGCCAGTTCCACCTTATCAACAAAATGTGCAAGTGGTTCTATGGGTGTTGCAAGACCAATCGGCGCTATGCGCATGGCGGCCCCATTTGTGGTCCCGGCCTTTCCCATTTCCGTGATCGGCTTGCCTTCAAGCATTGCGTCAAGTGCGGCCTTTGTGGAAGGGCCGAGCAGATCGCGCAACCCACGGGCCCTTATATCCGCCTCCCATGCCAGAAGGTCCTGGGCCAATTGCCATTCATCAATCTGACCATTCCCGTCAATCAGGCGTCTGGCCAACAGCAGTGTTTGTTCGGTGTCGTCGGTAATCTGGCCCGCCGCCAGCCCGTGAGCAACCGGGTGATCGGCGAAAGGGGCTACAAATCCGGTAATCTGGCCGTAATGCTGGCGGATTTCGTCAGGTTTCAGGGTTTGAGACGGCATTCCGAGAGCGTCGCCAATGGCTAGTCCGGCAAGAGTACCGTAAGCATGGTCAAATTTTGACGCATTGGTTGCCATGTCGCCTCGCTAAAACTTCATATGCAATCCAAAATACTCAGGATCAAGAATGCTCTGTACATACTCGATCACCGAACCATCGGCAGCTCGGGTCAACCGTCGCAGCATAAGCATTGGCTCGCTGTTACTGCGATCCAATGTGATGGCATCCTTCTCTCCAAGTGACGACAGCACGCTTGCCCATTCATCGCCACTCGCCACGACCAGACCTTTTGCGCGCAATGTGTCGGTCAGCGAGCCATTTTTCAGCCCATTGGTCAGAATGTCAGCAAAGCCACGTCGCCACACAATTCTGCTTCTTTCCAGAGAGACGGCAAGGCCGGTTGCCATTTGGAACCGCAACCTGTCGACAAACAGGCAGTCTGTTTGTGCTTCGGGCGGGGCGTCATGCAAATCCATTTTGGCGCGTTTGATGCTAAGCACCCGGGTGGAGAGCATGTCCGGACTTTCCGACAAGGCCAGACTCCATCCGCGTCGATCATCAATCGTTTGACCTCCATATGTAACAAACGACCCAATCCCACTTTTGGTTGTTATAAGCCCCTTGGCATTGAGAATTTCAAGACTTTTGCGCACCGTGTTCCGGCTGACAGCAAACCGCTTAACTAGCGCATGCTCGCTCTCAAGCGGTGCCCCTTTGCCAAGTGAGCCAGAGCGAATCTCAATTTCAAGAGCATCTGCAATTTTTACTGATTTTGGAGCGCCGATCAGATGCTCACCTGTGCTATCATGTTCTAGCTTGTTCATACCTGTATCATAGGCAGACGTTTGGTAGGATGTCAATATGGCGGCATGGGCGTTGAGCAACTGAAGGAACAAAAGCGCCTTAAGAGAGAGAACGAACAGCTGAGAAGAGCTGTATCTGATCTGACACGGGATAAGCTGATTTTGAACAAGGCAGCACTACAGCACTAAAAGACCACATAGTGCATTGGTCTATCGCCCGTGTCGGGAAGGCGCGCCGGTGAAGCGGGTGACTGTTCTTTCATGCTCCATACAAATGGCAGATTATTGAGCTATCACCATTACGGTACTGGTGATCTTTGATCCACCAAGGCTGAGCCCACTATGGTCATTGGCGTATAGAGATACGGAGACTTCATTGCTGCCGGCTGGCAGGCTGCCGATATGGTACCAGTCGCCATAGATGCGGCCAAGTTTGATCCCATTCACATAGACATGTGCATGGCCATGCCCCTCAACATTTTCGTATCCGGCGGCGGCGGCATCGAAGGTAAAGTTGGTTGTCTGGATATTCAGGTTCCAGCCGCCTACCGGATCGGGAAAGATGCTGGTAGTGAGCGTTGGCTGAGCAGCCCAGTCATCAATGGCGATGAGTTTTTCTCCATGGGACATAGCCATGCTGCTGCCCGACATTGGCATACTGTCCTGGGCTGGCCAAAGCTCAAGCCAGGTCCAGAAGACTGCGGCCCCGATGAGCGCGCCGCTAATGAATGTCACAAAAAGACTGCCGCCGGTTGAGCGCGGTGAAGCCACATCGCTATCCTTGCTGCCTGTATCTTTTCGCATCATGGCTTTCTCCTCTCTGAATTTCATTATTCAGCAAGGCTGACCCCGGCATCGCGCATCTCTGCCAGTGCGGTGTTGAGCGAGCCATCAAGATCGATGGCGCGGCAGGCTGACAGGATAACGCTAACATCATATCCCTGGCGCGCGCCATCAAGGGCTGACCAGGCGACACAGTAATCCGTGGCAAGACCAACGAGCGTAAGGTCCGTGCAACCGCGTCCCTTCAGAAAGCCGTCAAGGCCGGTTGCAGTGGTTTTGTCATTTTCAAGAAAGGCGGAATAGGAGTCTACCAACGGGTTCATGCCTTTGCGGATGATGGCATTGGCGCGGTCGGTGTTCAGCGCCGGATGAAAGGCGGCGCCGGCACTGGCCTGGATGCAATGGTCCGGCCACAGCACCTGCGGGCCATAGGGCATGTTGGTGACGGTGAACGGATCGGCGCCGTCATGCGAGGAGGCAAAGCTGGAATGCCCGGCAGGGTGCCAGTCCTGGGTCAGTACCACGAGGTCGAACCCATCCATCATGGCGTTGATTTGTGGCATGATATCATCGCCGCCGGCAACCGCCAGGGCGCCACCTGGGCAGAAATCATTCTGCGGGTCGATCACGATCAGGGCTTTCATGGCTCACCTCCCGTTCCGTTTTCCTGTTCATTCTCAATGCTACTTTGGTCTTTCCAGAGATGCAATATGACGACTAGCGAAGCCCGTCCTCTCCTTTGACCTGCGCGGCTGTAAGCCCACCCATTCGGTCATGGATTCTGGGGCCGCGAGACATCGCCAGTGCGAACATGATCTCGCCGGTGCGCGGGGCATCGGGAATACGCACCTCCATCGCATCAAAATGACTCCGCACATAGGCGGCGTTGATATGGCCAAGGGGGATGTCGATCGGGGTTCCGGGGCCGCCAACCTTCATCGCCGAGGGAACGATGGCCTTGGCCTTGCCAAGCCGCTCACGCATCGAATAGCCGCCCGGCACATGCCAGAGCGCGGTATGTTCCAGCTCGCCGCCTTCGCCGGCAAGGGCCGCCTTGCCGTAGCCGTCTATGCCCTCGACCCCGCCAAGCGCTTCGATCAGCTCATCGGTCATCTGTAACCCCAGCGGCTTCAGGTCATCCATCGCTGATTGCAGGTTTTCCTGCCAGATGCCGGCAAAGGGGTTGGCAACGATGGCAACGATGGCCGCGCGGCGCCGCGGTTCAGCCGGGGGCGGGCCGTTCTCATGATGAATAGTCTCGGAAAAGAGCATCATCTTGCGAAGCCGAAAATAGGGCATTGGTCAATTCCTCCCGTTCATGGATCTGTCGTTGAAAATTACGGCCGGTCAGTGATGCCGTCGGATCATCCAGCCCGACCACGGTGATTTCACCCTGAAGCTCAAGCACCGCGCCGGCAAGCCTGCCGCCCTGCATCATTCGCCTCGCCAGCTTGCGCCCAGCTTCAAGGGCGCTCGCAATCTGCTCAACTTCCAGCGGCGGTACCTCAACAGTGACAAGACGTGCGCCAAGGTCGCTGTCGGGGTGGATATCATGTGCCGGGCGGCGGCGGATACCGTTTGTATCAGGGCAATCAACGGCACCGGCGATCAGCGTTGCCGCAACATCAGCAGTGGCAGCGCAATCCGCCAGCACCGTAACGCTGTCAGCTATCCCGGGTGACAGGCTTCGACCGCCAAAACCGGATGTGGCCATGCCGCGCCAAGCTGTTGGTCCGCGAAGGGTGATGCCGCAACCATTTGGATGGTCAATGGCAGGGCTGGAAATGGCGGCATGGGTTATCGCGCCTTCGCCTGTCCAGAAAGCAATATCACCGCCGTTATTGACACTGATCTTGCTGCTAGATCTGGCGGCCTCACTTTCCAGCATCGCGGCAAGAACATGATCTGCAATTGCACCGGCTACAGCCGCCATTGGGGTCACGAAAAGCTCCCCGGCAATATCGCATGCGGCGTGCATGCGGCGCGCGACTGTGCCGGCCGGGGGATGCGCTGCATTCCAGGGCGCGCGAAGAAGCGCCAGCTCTTCTGCCAGCTCGGCGAGGACATCCCCCATCGCAGTGACCGCCACCTCAAACAGGGCAAGCCGGTCCGGCCCGTCAGCATCGATCACAAGATCAGTTGGCCCATGTTGAATATGAAGCCGTTGACTGGCGCCAAAAAGGCTGGCCTGGAGGCCGGTCAATGCTGCCGTGCTCACGTCATATTTCCTTATCATCGCGGGTCAGAAATGTGTTCGGGCCTGGCCCCACCACGCGGCTGTTCACGCCATATTCGCTTCCATCCTCAATGGCTTTGGTGATACTGCGCACCGCATCGTCATAGCCACCAAGGTCATGATAGTCCTCGCGCCGGACGGTGAATTCCAGCGGCGCAACAATCGCCGGAGTCGGCACATAGCCAAACGCATTGTCCGGCAGGTTCAGCACATCGACCATGATTGTGATGCCGCCTCCCGGCCAGACATAGGCCGGGACTCCGCCACAGGATACAGCGGTGTGTTTCTTCTGGACTGAACGGGTCAGCTTTACCGGGTTCCGGGTCGCGCCAGCACGAAGTGATCCACCGGCACCGCCCATGAACAGCACCGTACATAATGCCGGCTCACAATTTTCTGTAATCAGATCTACCGTGGCCTGAAGAGTCTCAGGCAGTGGGGCCGGTTGCGGGACCAGATCATCATCAAGACAATAATAGCCAAATTGCTCACCAGTGGTGGAGACCATGAGCAGCGTCAGGCCCGGCCGCGCGCCCTTGGCTGCGTTCCAGTCACCAAGGATAGTCAGTGGATCCTCGATATCGGTGCCGCCCCATCCAAGCCCGGGTTCAGCCACCTGGAAATAGCGCCCGGGTGTTGATCTGCGGCCCTTGATCCTGATGCCTGTTTCCTGCCAGTCAATCACCTTGCCGGCCTGATGTTCGGAAACGACGCCGGTGATGTGGTCATCGACAACGACAACCTCATCGACCAGCCCCTGCCATTGTGAGGCAAACATACCGATGGTGGCCGATCCGCACCCGACCCGCATCCGTTCCTCGCGCACCCCATCAACGATTGGCGGCTGGCCAGCCTGAACGATGACGGTGGCGCCACCATCGATGCTCAGCTCGACCGCCTCCTTGTTGCACAGCCGCATCAGCGCATCGCAGGTCTCGCGGCCTTCGCCTTTAGAGCCGCCGGTCAGATGATCAACACCGCCAAGCGATAGCATCTGCGATCCATATTCAGAGGTGATGACAAGGCCAACAGCCTCACCGCTCGAGCGAACCACCGCGCCTTCCTTGCCAAGATGCCGGTCGGTATCGATCTTCACTTTCACCCCGCAATAGGAGAAGATCGCCTCGGTGACGACCGTGACGAAATCAACGCCCTCGATCTCACGGCTGACGATGAAGGGAGCTGGCTTATAGTCAGGATAGGTGGTGCCAGCACCGATAGCCGTAACGAAGACCTCATCCTCCTGACCAAGACCACCATCCCAGTTTGCACCCAGAAAAGGCTTTACGCTGTCACCGGCCGCCAAGCGCCGGTCGAGAATAGTCAAGGGATCCAGCCTCACGATCTGGCCGCCGTGGTTGGCGTAGCGATCACAGGCACCACTGTTGCCCTCGGCGATGTAGCACATCACCGGACAGGCATCGCATCTGATCTTCCCGTCTTGGCGCTGGTTCATCCGTTGCCTCCGGCTTGCGCCTTTTTGATCGCGGCCAGCACCCGGTGTGGCAGCGCTGGCAGTTGCTCGATTTCAGCGCCGCTGGCATCGCGAATAGCGTTCAGAATGGCCGGTGCCGTTGGGATGAGCACATGCTCGCCAAGTCCCTTCGCCCCCATTGGGCCAACCGGATCGTGTTTTTCGATAAAGATGGTATCAACTGGCGGGATGTCGCCGGCTGACGGGATCAGGTAGTCATGCAGATTCTCGCTGCGTCCGGGAATATATTCCTCCATCAGCGCCATTCCCAGACCCTGGGCTATTCCGCCCTCGATCTGGCCGGTGGCCAGAAGCGGGTTGATCACCCGCCCGAGATCATGCGCCGCGGTGATCCGGATAACCTTGACCATGCCAAGCCGCAGATCAACCTCGACCTCGGCCATTTGCGCGCCATAGCCATAAACAGCGTAAGGCTTGCCCTGGCCATTCTCGTCAAGTGGTACGGTCGGCGGATCAAAGCTTTCCTCTGCGCGAAGCACATAGCCGAATTCATCTTCAGTCATGCCGGCGAGGTCGATACGGCGGGCGCCGCTGGCATCGCTGATGCTGATCGCCGCGCCATCGAGACGGATCGTGGCATCATCGCTCTTATTGCTCAGCCGCAGGATATCGGCGCGAAGCCGGCGTCCGGAGAGTTCAGCCGCCTTGCCGGTGATGAAAGTCTGGCGTGAGGCCGATGTCTTGCCACAGTCCGGGGTCAGCGCCGTGTCCGGGCCAACCAGTTCGAAATCCGACAGCGGCATGCCGAGCGCATCGGCGCAGATCTGCGTGATCACCGTATTTGATCCCTGACCGATGTCGGTTGCACCCTGATGTATCCTCAGCCGCCCGTCAGCGGTGATGCCAAGCCGCACAGTTGAGGGATTCGGCAATGCGGTATTGCCGCATCCATACCAGCAGGACGCAATCCCGATGCCACGCTTTTTCGCATCATTGGCGGCGTTGAACGCAGCGATGCGTGGACCTGCCTCGGCCCAGGCCGGTGCCAGCGCATCAAGGCATTCAGCGATCCCAACCCCTTCAAGCTCCTGGCCGCAAACGGTACGGTCACCATCAAGAAGGGCGTTGCGGCGGCGGATTTCCAGCCGGTCAATCCCGAGCTTTATCGCCAGCCGATCCATCAATATTTCCTGCAGGATCGTTGCCTGTGGCACGCCGAACCCGCGAAAGGCTCCGGAGATGGGGCCGTTGGTATGGATGGCATGTGCCTCAGCCAGGTAATGCGGGACGCGGTAGGGGCCAGAGGCATGGATCGGCACACGTGTTGCCACCGTCGGACCCCAGCTGGCATAGGCGCCGGTGTTGAATTCACCTTCAAAGGTCATGCCCACAAGCCTGCCGTCTCTGTCAGCGGCAAGGCGTCCGCGCATCTGCGCCGGGTGACGTTTGGTGGTAGCGATCATCGATTCATGGCGGCTGAAGATCATGCGGCACGGCTTGCCTGTTTTCAGCACGGCCAGCCCCAGAAGCGGTTGCAGCGATACATCCAGCTTGGTGCCAAAGCCCCCGCCAGCGGCCGCCGGAATGATCCGAACCTTTTCCAATGGCAGGCCGAGAACTTTTGCCGTGTCTTCCCGGTCCATCACCGGGGCCTGGGTGCAGGCTGATACAACCAGCACGTCACCTTCCATCCAGGCGCATCCGGCTTCGGGTTCTATCGGGGCGTGTTCAACATAGGCGGTTTCCACGGCGGCGCTGACGGTGACGGCGGCGCCGGCCAGTCCATCGGCGCCATCGCCACTCTTCACCCGCCCGGTAATCAGGATATTGCCGTCACGGCCGGGATGAAGCTGCATCGCGCCGCTGGCGCGGGCCTCGGCAACATCAAGTGCCGCCTTACGCTCCTGCCAGCTGACCGGAAATCCGGACAAGTCGGCATTGGCAAGCCATTCGGCGTCACCAACAACAAGCGCAACCGCCTCGCCCCTGAACCGCGCCGTTTCCTCGGCCAGCGCCGGTTGGTCGGCAAAGGGCGGGATGACGCCATAGGCATTTATGCCGGCGATGTCTGCTGCGGTGATCACCGCATCGATCAGCTGATGGCGCGCGGCCCATTCGGCCAGATCGCCAAAAGTGAAGTCGGCAAGATAATAGGGACTGCGGATGGCACGAACGAGCCGAGCCCCCTCGGGCCAGCTGTCGGCTCCAAACTTCTCAATAGCCGCAACCTTGGCATGCCCATCGAGGCGTTCGACCGCCGCGCCAATGGCTGAACCGGCGGCTGGAAAAACGGCCTCAGACCCGGCCTTGACAGGCCTGCCGGCATCCATCACCGCATCGATGATCTTTGCATAGCCGGTACAGCGGCACAGCACACCGCCAAGAGCGTCCTCAACGCTTTGCCGATCGGGGGTCGGATCACGCCGCAGCAGAGCGGTGGCCGCCATCATCATGCCGGGAGTGCAGATGCCGCATTGCGCGGCTCCATGGCGCAGAAAAGAGCCCTGAAGCGCCGACAGCATGTCGTCCTCGCCGGTAAGGGATTCGGCGGTTTCAACCTCGCGCCCTTCGATCTGTCCGGCCGGGACCAGGCAGGCACATACCGGGTTGCCATCCAATAAAACGGTGCAGGCCCCGCAATCGCCGGCGTTACAGCCAACCTTTGTCGCGCGAAGTGCCAGCTTCTCGCGCAGCACCTCGCTAAGCCGCATTGATGGCGCACAACTGACCTCGCAAGGCGTGCCATTGACCGTGAAGCTGATCTGCTGATTTTGGTCGCGAAGCCCGTCCATCATTTTGCCTCTCTGCACAATCTGTTGACCACCCTGGTGACAAGCTCGGCCGCCGCCTCGCGCCGATACTGGCCAGTGCCGCGTATATCATCAATCGGTGATAGCGCCGCCATGATCATCTGGCGGCTGTTCGCAAGGACATCCGCCGCCGCACCAGTTTCCAGCCCGCGCAACGCGGCCTCAAGGTCGGTAAGCCGGACCGCAACCGGCGCACATGACCCAACAGAAATGGCGATCTGTTCGATCCGGCCATCGCTGATGGAAAGTCGTGCCGCGGTCATGGCGATCGAGATCACCAGATAGCGCCGCGCACCAATTTTCTCAAAACCGGCACGGCCGGTCTCAGCCCTGGTCGGCACGTAAATGGCAGTAACAAGTTCATCGGCATCGCGGGCTGTCCTCCTCGGACCGGTCAGAAATTCGGCAAGCGGCAAGCGGCGATTTCCACGGCACGACACAAGCTCAACCTCGGCGTCCATTGTCATCAGGCATGGCACGCTGTCTGCCGCCGGCGAGGCGGTGCACAGATTGCCGCCGATGGTCCCGCTTGACTGTATCTGGACGCCGCCGATCTCAGCAGAGGCTGCTTTCAGCCCATCATAAGCGGCGGGCAGATCTGCCTGCCTGATCTGGGTCCAGTTGGTCGCCGCCCCGAAGCGCCGCCAGCCATTCGCAACGGTAATGCCGCGCAGCTCATCAATCGCGGTGATGTCGAGAAGTGACCCGGCGAGCGTGGGGGTGTGGTGTAACGGATAGATATCGGTGCATCCAGCCATCACGAGCGGGCGTTCGGCGGCAAGCAATTCAAGCGCATCTTCAAGTCGGTCAGGACGCAGATATGGCATGGGTCGGCCTAATTGTTCTCGCAAAATATTTTGTTTGTGTACAAATAGACTGTGCTATGCGGCTCTGTTAGTGTCAACTATCAATGACCGTACAAGGAGCGTCAAAAGACGACCAGGTCGCCATAGGCTGGAGGCATATTTTATGGAAAAATCGGAACATTACGTCCTTGAACGTCAGGTCGGTTTCATCATGCGCCGGGCGGTGCAGCGTCACATAGCCATTTTCGCGGCGCTGATCCCCGACATGACCCCGACACAATTCGCCGCCCTTGCCAAACTCTGTGAGCTTGGCCAGGCATCGCAGAATGAGCTGGGCCGGCTGACCTCGATGGATGTAGCCACGATCAAGGGTGTCGTTGACAGGCTTCGCGCAAGGCAGCTGGTCACCGCGGCGGCACAGGATAGCGACAAGCGGCGGCTAACGCTGTCACCGACACGAAAGGGAAGGGCAATCTACAAGAAATACGAGCCGCAGGCCGCCAAAGTCACTCGGCAGACACTTGCCCCGCTCAATCCCGAGGAACAGGAGCGGCTGATGCAGCTGCTGGAACGGTTGATTTAGTCCGGCCCTTTCATTGTTTTCTGCCGGGCATGTTGCCGGGTCGGCCAAAGGCGGTGCTCGCCTCATACCCCGACAAAACGGTGCAAAAGCTCCTGATTATCGCGAAGTTCGGCTGCCTGTAACGGCGCATGGCTTCGGCCATTCTCCAGAAAGACCACTCGATCGGCAATCGACAGCACCGCATCGACCCGCTGCTCAACAAGAAGGATGGCAACGCCGCGGTCGCGAAGCACGATGACCGCCTTGCGAATCTGCTCAATCATCGAAGGCTGCAGGCCTTCGGTTGGCTCATCGAGCAGCAGCACTTTTGGGTTGATGCACAGCGCCCGGCCGGTAGCTAGCATCTGTTGTTCTCCACCGGACAGCGTATCGGCGCGCTGGTTTAACCGCTCGCGGAGACGCGGAAACATCTCCAGCACCTCTTCGCGGAATTGGTGGCCTTTGCCGCTCACCATCAGGCCGATTTCGAGGTTCTCCGCCACCGTCAGTTCGGCGAACAATCGGCGTCCTTGCGGAATATACCCGATTCCGTGGCGCGGCACCTCGTTTGCTGGAAGACGCGAGACCTCAATGCCATTGCAATCAACTCGCCCACTGCTGGCGCAGATAAGCCCCATAATGGTTTTCAGGCAAGTGCTTTTGCCGGCCCCGTTTCGCCCGAGAAGGCAGACGATTTCGCCAGCCTGGATGTCGAAGGACACATCATGGAGTACCTGGGCGCCCTGATAGCCTGATGAGAGTTCCTTTACCGTCAGCATCAACCAGTCCCCAGATAGGCCGCCTGCACAGCGGCATTGGCGCGAATTTCCGCAGGCGAACCCTCCGCAAGCACTTCGCCGTAATTGAGCACAGTGATAGCATCTGCCGTCTGCATCACGACATTGATGTTGTGTTCGATCAACAGGATGGTCATCTCACCGGCAAGACGGCGGATCAGTGCAATAAAGTCGGCGATCTCGCTATCAGCAAGGCCTTGGGTAGGCTCATCGAGGATCAGCAAGCGTGGACTCTGGCTCAGCCCCATGGCAATCTCTAAGAGGCGCTGGTGCCCGTAGCTGAGATCCCCTGCCAGTTGATCGGCACGATCGGAGATGCCGACTCGCTCCAGCGACTCTTCCACGCGGCGCCTTGTTTCAGCCTCATCGCCACCAGTCTGCCAGCGCACAGCCAGCGCGACATTCTCGGTCACCGGAAGGCGACCATATATCGACGTAATCTGAAAGGTGTAAGCCATGCCGGCGCGAATCCGTCGATGCGCCGGTTCCGCCGTGATATCTCGACCATCGAAAAACACCTGTCCCTGGCTCGCTGGGATTCGCCCCGACAGCATGCCGACAAAGGTTGTCTTGCCGGCACCGTTAGGTCCAATCAGCGCGCGGACCTGGCCTGCGGGAAGCTCAAAATCAACATTGTCGACCGCCTTCAGGCCGCCAAAGTGCCGACTAAGATTGCGGGTTGTGAGCAGACTCATGGCAACCATCTCAAGCCTCTCCTGCGGATCTCGCCGACAAGTCCCTGCGGCGCGAAGAGCGTCAGCGCCAACAGCACGAGACCGGCGATCAGCATATAGGCGGTTGTCAGGTTGCTTGACAGATCGATCAGGTAGAACATGAACAACGTCCCGATGAGGGGGCCGAGAACGGTGCCAGCACCGCCAAGAAGAACCCATAATAGCGGGAAGATCGAATATTGCACCGAGGCGAATGTTGCCCCGGCATAGCCGAACAGCAGGCCGTAAGCAGCGCCGGCGGCCGCCGACATCGTTCCCGACAGCAGGATCGCAGCAAGTTTGTGGCGCTGAATATCATAGCCAAGCATCCGTGTGCGTTCATCATTTTCGCGTATTGCCACAAGAACACGCCCGAACCCGGTCTGCACGACGTGAAGGGTGATCACGATGCAAACCGCCATCAGGAGCAGCGCCGCAAAATAGCGGCTTGTCGGGTCAGACAGATCTATACCGGCGATTGAGCGCAGTTCCTGCTGGATGACAAAGCCTTCATCACCACGCGTCAACTCCCCGAAATAGAGAACGGTCAGAAAGCCGGCCTGCGCGAACATCAGCGTAACAATCATAAAGGCAACGCCGGCGGTGCGAAGCAGCAAAAGGCCGATCACCAGCGCCATCACGAAGCCGGCCAGCAGACCGGCGAGCATGGCTGGGCCAGCCATCCAGCCGAGATGCTGGATACTGAGCGAGAGCCCATACATGCCGGCGGCGAAGAACAGCGCATGGCCAAGGCTGAGCAGACCGGTATAGCCGAAAAGGATGTTGTATCCCATGGCATAGCAGGTCAGCACCATGATCCGCGCCAGGTTACCGTGGTGATAGGCTGGCAGGAAGAACTGCAACCCGAACAGCAGCGCTATGATGCTGAGGTGAAGTGTCCAGGATTTTTTCAGGTCACTCATAATGTGCGCTTTCCAAACAGGCCCTGGGGGCGGAATACCAAAACAAAGGCAACCGCTAACGTGGCGATGATTTTCGCCAGCGTTGGCGAGAAGAAGACGGAGATCATGCCATCGCTGATGCCGATCAACAGCGCCGCAACAACCGTGCCGGGCAGACTGCCAAGACCGCCGATAATGACGACGATAAAGGACAGCAGCAGCGGATCATGCCCCATCAGGTAATGTGCCTGCTGGATCGGCACGATCAGCACCCCGCCAAGTGCGGCGAGCCCGGCGCCAAGGCCGAATACCGAGGCATAAACCCGGCCGACCGGAATGGCGAAGGCCTGCGCTGTCTCGCTGTCTAGCTGGGTCGCCCGCATCAGTAGCCCGTAGCGGGTGCGTGTCATCAGCAGCCAGATGGCGGTCAACAGAATCACCGCGGCGCCAATCACCGCCAATTTGTAGCTGGTGGTGCCAAGCCCCCATGGCCAGGAGAGTGTCAGCCCACCATCGGTCCATTCAAAAAAGGGTATCGACAGCCGGTGGTTGAACGGAGCCTCGACCGGGCGCGCTTCTGGCCCATACGTCATCAGGGTGATCTGTTGAATGATGTAAAGAAGGCCGATGGTGGCAACGATGGTCCGCTCAGGATCATAGTTGATGCGTTTCAGCACCAGCTGGTCTGCCATCATCGCCAGCCCGGCGGTCAATGGTGGGGCCAATAGCAGGGCGGCAACGAAGCCAAGCGCCGGGTGACCGTCAACGGCCCCGGCAATCCACCAGGCCAGTACTGCCCCTACCATGAAAAATTCGCCATGCGCGACATTGACGACACGCATCACCCCGAACACCAGCGACAGGCCAACGGCCATCAGTGACAGCACCGCCGCGGTGACGAGACCCTCCAGAAGGCCGAGGATGAGATAGGGGCCGAGTTCCATGTGATATGGCTAGTGCCACTCCCTCTGACGCACATTGATGAAAATGCACGAAGAAAACAAAGAATAGATCAATGCGATGAAAGAGGCGCGGCCCACAATAGCAGGCCGCGCCATTGCCCTAGAAGGACTGGGTGGTGTAATCGACCTCATCCGGATAGTAGGTATCCGCAATCGAGGTTGTATGCGCCAGCACCAGTTTGCCGTTCGTCACTCTGGTAATATACTGGTGGCCGAAGACCTGGTGTGTCTTGCCGTTAAATTCCTTGGCGCCCTGAGGGTGCGCGTGGGAATGCGGCATCGAGGTCATCGCCTCCACCGCCTCGATCAGCTTGGCGCGATCTTTCGGCCCGGCATAACCGCTGGCTTCCATGCCTGCCTTGACGATATGAAGCGTCTCCCAACAGCCAAACATGTGGGCATAGGTTGCCACATCCTTGGAATCGGATATCGAGGCACCATTAGCATCAACGCCAACGGCGGCGCGATACGCTTTGTCATATTCGGACTGGTTGGCCTGGGCATAGCGCGGGTTGCCCTCCCAGAAATAGGTGCCTTCGAGGAACTCCAGGCCCGGACTTGCCAGATCGACCGCCTCAAGCGAGTCGATGAAGCCGAAGATTTCAGGGCGTGAATTGCCAAAGAATTCACCCATCTCCTTGACGAAGGTCAGGACCGCCGGACCCACCATGACGTGATAGATTACATCGGTGTTGCGCGGGATTTTGGGGAAGTATTTGGTAAAGGAGGACTCGGTTGGCGGGATCGCAATCTTTGCCACAACCTCTCCACCCTGAGCTTCGACCGCCGCCGAGAAATAATCACGGTGATCATGTCCGAAGGCGAAGTCCGGATAAATCATCGTGATTTTCTTACCAAGCGTATTGTTGACGAAGGGGGCCATGGCCTGAACCTGGCTTTTCACATCGGTGATGCCGGGTTGCAGGGTGTAGCGGTTGAGCATGCCGCTGGCGACATGGTGACCTTCGGAGACCACGAAATAGGGGATTTTCAGTTCCCCGGCGCGCGGGGCGGACCCTATCACAACGTGGCTGAACAGCGTGCCAAAAGCAATGTCGCAGCCATGCTGTGTCGCCATCTTCTCAACCACTTCGGCGCCGCGCTTCGGATCGGTGCCGTCATCTTCGGCGATAATCTCAACCGGACGACCGTTGATGCCACCTTCGTCATTGATCTTTTTAACCGCAGCCTTGGTTGTGCGGTCATACCAACGGCCATAAGCGGCACCGATACCGGTGCGGTGAACCTGGAAGCCGATCTTTATAGGCTCTGAGCTCTGCGCCTGACCGTAACGACCGAACAATGGCATGCTGCTTGCCGCTGCTGCCAAGGCTGTAGTGGCGGCCAGGGACTTGATAACCTTGCGGCGGCTTGGCCCTGCTGTCACCTTTCGGTCACCATTCAGGCCAATTGTCTGACTCTTCATGACCGATGTGTCATTGATTGATTTCTTCATGGATATCTCCCATAAAACTTGTTGCCTTCCAGATGTGTTCCGGATTGTTTTTTTATTTCTAAGTTTGTGTGTATACAAATGACATGTCCAGCACAAATTTTGACCGCGTTTTCATCCGCCTTTTGGCGCCGCGAGCAGCCACAGACCAAGCCATGTGTACAGAACCATGAAAACCGCCAGCGGCAGCCCGGCAAGAAAGGCCCTGGTTAAATTGCCATAGACCTGCACCGAGGCGGCATGAGCCAGGATCACCGCGATTACATGGCCAAGGACAATCACCACCGCCTGGCTTAGCCAGATGACCCGCATGGTTTCACGATGATTGAAAAACCCGGTGGTAACATAATAGCCGTCAAGCCCCAGAAGATTAGCGCCGCTGCCGAAGGGATCATTCAGCGCGGTGAGAACATATTGCCCATCGACAAGAAGCGAAGGCAGGTAATGCGCGGTATGGTAGGCGAGCGCGATCGGCAGGATCGTCGGCGCGAATATCTCCAGGAGCCGGGCTCCGCCAAGCCCTCCGTCTACAAGACGGTCACCAATGATGATCATCAACACGAACAGCATGATCAGCATAAGGTTGGCGCCGATGAGCCCCGTCATGACCGGAATAATCACCGCAGAACGTCCCGGAAATTCCAGGGGGTTGACACCGATCAGATCCAGCCAGACAAATGTCTCGTTAAACCCATCGAAGGACCCGGTGCCAAGCAAGACCAAAATGAAAACCGGCATGCCGGGAAGCACCGCGGTGCCGTTTGCAACCTGCCAACCCGGCCAGCCCATACGAAGCTGTCGTCCGCGCCGTGCAAGCAGTGCCAGTCGACCAAATTGTGCCATCAGTACCGACAGAAATTCGGCCTGCCGCAACCAGCGCCGAGGTCCGAAAACAGTCATGCAGACAAGGGTCACGGCTATATAGGCAGTGATCACCATTGCGAGGCGGGCCGGATCATCGGGGGCCGGATCGGCAAGGGTGAAGCCAGAGAAGGCCAGCAGAAGGCCAACGGCTGGCCAAACCCCGAGACGGTGCGGCAACGGCAGTGGCGGGCGTGACATCAGGTCGATCAGTGGCCGCACCGCCCACCTCCAGGGCGATATCCATCCCCATAAATCAAACAGATATCCCTGGATCATCAATGAAGCCATCCAGAAGACCAGCCAGAAGCCCAGCACAAGCGGGTTTTCGAGCGGGTCCCGGGTGCCGGTCAGGCCGGCGACAACGCCTCCGCATAGTAAAAGAAAGCACGCAAAACTGCTGATTGTCCTCGCCATTGGCGGGGCGGCCATCCGGCCTGTTCTGCGGCTTGGCAACAGTTGTGATGCGGTGCGTTGCGGCAGAAACCACAACAGCATGATGCTCAACGCAACGATCGCTACGCCCACCGCCATATAGGGGCCGGTCGGTAATAACGCAACAATGCTCTGGCCAGTGGCATGCGCGCTGGCCGTGGTCGGCAGCATCGTCCCTGTGCCAATTAATCCGGCGCTGATCCACGCCGCAACCCAACCCCGATAACCGGTACTTTTCATTCTTCATTATGGAAATTCGTTTGACTTTTTGTCAAGATTTGGTGCTCATTTGTATACCAACGATCGGCCGCCCGGTCATTGGGGGCAGGCCGTGAGGCTTGAGAGGGATGTGAATGGACAAAAGCGAGACAAGATTTGACGGAGACCTCATTGGTGTCGATGTTGGCGGCACCTTTACCGATCTTGTCAGGCTCGATCAGGCCAGTGGAGCGGTGCGCCTGGCCAAGGTTGCCAGCACGCTGGACAATCAGGCCTTTGGGGTGATGAACGCGGTCGCCGAGGCAGACAGCGATCTGAAACGGGTAGCGCTTGTCATTCACGGCACCACGACGACAACGAACGCCGTTCTGGAGCGCAAGCTGAGCCGCACCGGACTGATCACCACCGCCGGCTTTCGGGATGTGCTGGAACTTGGTCGCCGGACCAGGCCGCAGCCTTACGGCATGAAAGGTCATTTCGAGCCGATCATTCCACGTGACCTGCGCCTTGAAGTACCGGAACGGATGGATTATGCCGGCCGTGTTTTAACCCCACTCAACGAGGAAGCCGTGCGCGCCGCTGGCAGGATGCTGCTGGCCAAGGGCGTTGAATCGGTGGTGATCCACTTTCTTCATGCCTATGCAAACCCGGCGCATGAGCTTCGTGCCGCCAAGGTGCTGGCCGAGTTCTGGCCAAATGCCTATATCACCACCGGTCACGGGCTGCTTTCCGAAAGCCGCGAGTTCGAGCGCGGGGTCACCGCCGCGGTAAATGCCTCGGTCCAGCCGCTGCTTGAACGTTATGTGAAGCGCCTTGAAGATGAGCTCGCCGATGGAGGTTATCGTGGCGAACTGCTGGTGATGAATGGCAATGGCGGCACCGTATCGGCAAAACGGGTGGTTCGCGAGGCCGCCAAAACGGTTATGTCGGGCCCGGCCTCCGGGGTGATCGCCGCCGCCTATACCGGCCGGCGCGCCAATCGCCCAAACCTGATCAGCTATGACATGGGCGGCACATCAACCGATGTAGCGCTGATACGTGATTGTCAGCCATCGGTGTCGAACGAGATTGAGATTGAATATGCGATGCCGATCCATGTGCCGATGGTCGATGTTCGCACCATCGGGGCTGGCGGTGGGTCGATTGCGCGGGTCAATGAAGCCGGCCTGTTGGAGGTTGGCCCGCAGAGTGCGGGCGCTGATCCCGGGCCTATCTGTTACGGCCGCGGTGGTTCTCTGCCTACGATTTCCGACGCGAATATGGTTCTGGGGCGGCTTGATGTCGGTAAGCTGAAATCGGTACCCGGGGCGGTCGATATTGACAGGATTCGCGGCATTTTTCAGGAGCAGCTCGGCGATCCACTTGGTGTTGATGCCGAAACGGCGGCCGCCGCGGTGCTGCGCATGGCAACGACTCGCATGGCCGGGGCAACGCGCATGGTATCGGTCTCGCTTGGCCTTGATCCGCGGGATTTCAGCCTCTTCGCCTTTGGTGGAGCTGGCCCGCTCCATGCCTCGGCGCTCGCACGGGAGCTTGGCGTTCCCGAGGTGCTGGTGCCAGCCCGCCCCGGCATCACCAACGCGCTAGGCTGTATCGTTGCCGACCTGCGGCACGATTTCGGGCGCACGGTGAATACACCGCTTAATGCGATGGAGATCGACCGGCTTGCCGAGATTCTGGCAGCCCAAGCCGCTGAGGGCGAGGCGCTGATCCGACAGGAGCCGGTGCGAATCATCGAAATTGACGTTCAGCATTCGCTGGACATGCAGTTTGCCGGTCAGACGCATCTCTTGCAGGTGCCTCTGGCGTCACCAGCGATGGCGCGCGAAGAAATTCAGGCCGCCTTTGAAGACGCCTATTTCAAGAGGTTCCGTGTACGGCTTTCCGAAATCAGGGCGCAGATCGTTAATGTAAACACCAGTGTTACGGGACGTCGCCCCGAGATCGATCTGGGTGGACTGATAGACAATGCCGGGCGTGCCGGCTCGGTGGCGGCGGCGCAGACCGGAAGCCGGCCGGTCTGGTTCGACGGGCAGGGAGCTGCTTCTGGTTGGCAGGACACACCGGTCTATGCGCGCGAGAAACTGCCGCTGGATGCGCGCCTGTCAGGCCCGGCGATCCTCGAGCAGATGGATAGCACCACCCTCATTGAGCCGCAGGATAGCGCCGTCTCCGACGATGATGGCAATATTCTTGTCACTATCGGGGGCGCGATATGAGCCTGGATCCGATCACTCTCAGCGTCATTCAGGCCGGGCTTCAGCAGGTTTGTGATGAAATGGACCTCAGTTTTTCACGGGCCGCCTTCTCGCCGGTCATCGCCGAGGCGAATGACAGGTCCGATGGTATCTATGCCGCGGATGACGGCGCGCTGATCGCACAGGGTATCGGCGGCCTGCCGGTCTTTGTCGGCACCATGCAATATTCGACTTCAGAGCTGATACGGCTGATCAGGGAGGGGCGGGCCGCGCCACCAGAGCCAGGCGATATCTATATCGTCAATGATCCCTATCTTGGCGGCACGCATCTGATGGATGTGCGTTTCGTGCGGCCGTATTACCGCAACGGCAAACTGTGGTGCTGGCTGTCAAACACCGGCCACTGGCCAGATACCGGAGGTGCGGTGCCGGGCGGCTTCTCGGCCTCGGCAACGTCGGTCGAGCAGGAAGGGTTGCGACTTCCGCCGGTCAAACTGTTCAAGAAGGGCGTGATGGACGAGGAAATATACGCCATCATCTGTTCCAATATCCGGGTCGCGGACCAGCGGATTGGTGATGTAAAGGCACAGGCGGCGGCGCTTGATACCGGCGCCGACAGACTCGATCTGTTGCTTGGACGCTATGGCGATGACACGGTGGCGGCGGCAATCACCGAGCTACGCCAGCGTGCTTCCACGCAGATGCGCCAGATGATCGCTCAACTTCCCGAGGGGAGCTGGCAATCCGTGGCCTTTGTGGACAGTGACGGCGTGGTCAATGAACCGCTGGAGATCAGGCTGAAGATCAGCAAGGTCGATGACAGGCTGGTGTTCGATTTCGGCGGCTCCAGCCCACCCTGTCGCGGACCGATGAATTCGGTGCTGGCGACGACATTGAGCTCGGTCTATCTGGCGATGCGCCATATTTTCCCGGAAGTGCCGATCAGCGCTGGTGCCTTTGAGCCGCTGGAGGTGATCCGCCCGGAAGGCACGTTCCTTGATGCACATTATCCGCGCCCGGTTTCAGGCTGTGCCGCCGAAGTAAGCCAGAGGATCGCCGAGGCGGTATTTGCCGCGATGGTACAGCCTCTGCCGGATCGGGTGACGGCAGCGCCAGCCGGAACCAGCGGCAATTTCGCGCTTGGAGGATATAATGCCGAGCGCGGCCGCGATTTCGTGATGTATCAGCTTTCTGGCGGTGGCTATGGCGGCAATGCTGATGGCGATGGGCTGAGCAATGGCTGCTCGACCATCGGCATCTCAAAAGCACCGCCGGTGGAAATCATGGAGCAGGCCTTCCCGGTCCTCTATCATCATTACGCGCTCCATGAAGGGTCTGCGGGGGCTGGGCAACGGCGCGGCGGTTTTGGCCTGGATTATGAGCTGGAGCTTCGCAATGGCGAAGCCCGAGCCAGCTTTGTCATGGATCACGGCCGGTTCGGGCCGCAGGGTGTTCTTGGCGGCGGTGACGGCGATGTTAACAAGGTAGTGGTGCTTCGTGGCGGGGAATCCTATGTGCCGCTGCATCTATCAAAGGAACAGGATATTCCGCTGTCTCCGGGAGATCGAGTCTGGGTGCGAACGCCAGGCGGCGGCGGCTATGGCGATCCGTTCAAACGCCGTGCTGAGGCGGTGTTCGAGGATGTGCGTCTGGGCCGCTACAGCGCAGCGCAGGCGGCTGATCTGTATGGCGTGATCATCAGGGATGATGGTAACGGCGGCGTGGTCCTCGATGAAGACGCCACCCGCGCTGCCCGCGCCAATATCGCATCAGCCCTTAAGGACTGAAAGCGACATTTCGCCATATTCATTCGTGTACAAACAAAATGTTTGAACAAAAATCATTCGTATGCTAATGAATTTGGAGATATGACGTACCATCATTTTGTCACTTGATGTGAGATGATCATGATGCCTCAGACAAATTTGCTGAATGCCCATACGGATCAGACGATGTTGGCGGCGCCAGATGGCTGCTTTGCTGAGACCGTGACCGAGATAGAGCATTACACGGACAGCCTTTTCCGCTTTCGGATCACGCGGTCAGCCAGTTTCCGGTTCAGGTCCGGAGAGTTTGTGATGATTGGATTGCCGGGTGAGGCGCCGATCTGGCGGGCCTATTCCATTGCATCGCCAAACTGGGACGACACGCTGGAATTCTATTCGATCAAAGTGCCAGATGGGCCGCTGACCGAACGGCTTCAGCATATACAGCCCGGCGATACTATCTGGATGCGCAGGAAGGCGACAGGTACGCTCGTCACCGATGCATTACTGCCGGGAAAACGCCTTTGGATGTTCGCCACTGGCACCGGCATCGCACCTTTTGCATCGATCATCCGTGATCCCGAAAGCTACGAGAAGTTCGACCGGCTGATCCTGGTGCAGGGGTGCCGGTTTGTTGCCGAACTCGCCTATGGCAAGGCGCTCGCGGTTGCGCTCGCTGATGACCCGCTTATAGGCGAGATGGTGGCAGGCCGTTTTCAGCTGATCACCGCAACAACCCGTGAAGACTCGCCCATGACCGGCAGGCTGACAACGTGCCTTGAAAATGGCCGTATCGAGGCGGCGGCCGATGCGGTGCTGGACCCGGCCACTGATCGGGCGATGATCTGTGGGTCGATGGCGATGCTTGAAAGCATGAGCGAAAAGCTACAGGAGCGCGGCCTGAGCGAAGGGTCGAACGCGCGCCCGGCTGATTTCGTGATCGAAAAAGCCTTTGTTGGATGACCTTGGTTCATCGGACCTAGCTCATTTAACCTATCACTTTAGTTTAAGGCTAAGTGCGTTTGATCTTCCCCGACTGAATTGGTCCACTGTTTTATTTAGGAAACGGAGAACTTTAAAAGGTGGATAAAAAGGTGGGTCTAAAATTGATGAAATATATTAAAAAATTGAAATTATTATATATTTTCTAGTAAAATGGTGCTGGCGGAGGATGGTGACACCCCTGTCAGGAACACAACCAGACTGAAAAGTCAGTAATTCCTTAGTGTTATTATCTTCTTTGGTTGTGTCAACAGGCACATTTTGTACGTCAATTTGTGCGTCAATAAGTGACAAACAGAAGACACATACACCCCTGATACCCCGATGTGTGTTTAATGGAATCTCCAGCGCCGCTGACGGGCTTTGTATACTTGTGTGTGATTGGGATTCTGAATAACCCAAACGGCCTGTATGAATCTTATATGGCGATTGAGAGCATGTCTGAGTGGTAAGGAATCCCTTAGCCAATTTGCTGGGGATTTTAAGGGCTGGTTAGTGACACCCCCACCCAAAGAAATGGTATCAGTTTGTATATATAAATATCAGTGGAAGTTTGGTGACAAAATGCAAGGGGGATTCATCAAGTCTAAGTAAAGACAACTTAAAAAATACTTCTATTTTACTTTGAGATTATAAAATACGAATTTCATTTTGGTCATATTGCTAACCAAAGAATATTTTATAAAATTATATAACATCTTGCAGAACTTAATATGTCTGGATAGTTAGTCTGATTTATCCTTTTATAATGCTTAAACAAAAATCAAATTCTTCTTTCACAGTTCCAGAAAAAATAGAACCGGTTTTGAGTTGAGATTGTTCTATCTGAACATAGTATTGGTCAACATAATACAAATATGCAGTCTGAAGTTGTCTAATTGTCTCTTCTACAGTTGTCATTTTTTTCTCAGCAAGAATAACGCCTGCGTTTGAAAGAACGTTTACGGATAAATTAGCAAGTTCCTCTCTTTGATTTTGCATAGAAGATGGCAAGTATTTAGCATACGCACCTATTAATCCCGAGCAACGTTGAAGCAATGAACTAACATGATATTCATCTTGCATATCATTACTTTGAACATATTCAAAAACTGTCCCAATTTCATTGGCTTTAGCATCATTAAATTCAAAATATATGACACCAAATAACACTACACCTATAAAGAATTTTAACATATGCACAGCCCAACTTTTGATATTAAATTTTTATACATATTAATATTACATAATAATCAGTCAATTCTAAGATGATTGCATAAACATCCAAACTACCAGCGGTATAACTATCTGAATAGCAATTATCACTTCCATTACTGTACCTCTTCAAAACTCCTACCCGTAATGAGGGAGAAGTTGATATGTCTATAAATATACGTGAAGATAGTACATGACACAGAAGCAAATGTAACCTGTTACAAACTTGTAACAGACTTGTTACAGGTTGGTTGTTTCTTTTCTCTTTGTCCTATTACAGGTGGTTACAAGCATAATGAAAGAAGGAAAACGTTACGATTGGTATCCTGTTCTTTGTCATTCTTTCTTTGATGAACTTGTTACAAGTTTGTATCAGGAAGTAGAAACTAAGAAGGGATGGAAAAATAAATCTAAACCCCGTGAACAGTCACTTAGACCACTAATAAAACATGTTCTTTCATCATTATATTCTTGCTTTTATTCTTTTCCGATAGGTTCTGGTTATGTGTCATATCCATTAAGAGCAGATGCATATGACACAAAAAGTGAATACAAGATAAATTTCAATTTAGAATATGCTTCAGCATTGCTCCATGTGTTGAAAGATAAAAAATGGATAACAGTAATAGAAGCAAAGAACCAACAATCTTACACAAGAATAAAAGCATCTGGTGGTCTTAAAAGTATATTTGAAGAGCATGGTTTTAAATGGTCACCACAAGAACCTTTACCCTTACACAAAATAGTTCAGGTTCGAGATAGAGTTCCTAATACTGATAAGAGTTCAAAGAAGAAGTGGAAGAAGGTTGAGATGCCGCTTCCTAATGAACCTATTGTGAAAGAATATCAGGAAGAATTATTCAAATATAATTCCTTTATGTGTCAACACTGTGTGTCACTTGATGTCACAGATAACCTGCTCTTTGAAATAGGCAAAGAGATGAGGGATAAACAGAATAATAAAAAGCAACATCACAACTGGATGGCTGAAACAGAGGAAGAAAATAAGATTGGCTACTTAGATATTTCAAGTGTTCAACTGAGAAGAATATTTTCTAGAAATAGCCTGACAAAACATGGAAGATTCTATGGAGGATGGTGGCAATCCATTCCTTCTGATTATCGTTATCTCATACGAATTGATGGAAAGTTAACAGTTGAATTGGATTATTCTGGAATTTCACTTCGTATTTTGTATGGACTTGCGGAAGTGCCTTATGAAGGAAATCCAGACATCTATGATTTGAGTGATGGTTCTTCAACAGGCATGAAATGGAAATTTGAAAAAGATTCTCGTCAAAGAGAACTTGTCAAAAAATATCTTAATGCTCTTCTGAATGACGAAGATGGAACCTTTAGCCTTACCCATGGTGAACATAAAGAATTGGGCTTTAATAGTAATCAAATCAAAGAAAGATTCTTAAAAGTTCACTCTCCAATTGCTCATTTAGTTGATGCTAAAATCGGCTTGAAAACACAATTCTATGACAGTCAAATTGCTATGGATATTATGAAACTTTTCTTATCTATAGATGAAGTGGTTCTACCAATCCATGATGGTTTTATAGTACCTGCAGGATGTGTTTATCTTTTGGAAGATGAAATGGATAATATCTTTAAAAGAAAATTTGGAGATAAAATCAAAATATCTCATGAAGGTTTGAAATCTCCTGAAGTTTCTAATTTAAACAAAATTGAAGCACCATTATATGAAGATTCATTAATGGAAAAATATGTAGAGGAGTGGAAAATTAGATATGAATATTTCAGATAGACAACTTCAAGAAATAGAAACTATTTATTCAGAAACAAAAATATTTTTTGGAGGGTTTAAAAACAATTTTTTGACTAAACCAAATGCTTTAAATGGAAAATTAGGTTTTTGTATTCTTTATTCTCCTCCAATCTCTGATGCAGAAATTATGGTTATTGGTCAACAGCCATCAAGTTTTGGTTTATTTGACGAAATAATGATGGATGGAAATATTCCTAAAATAAACTCATATACTGAGCATGAATATCCTTTTGCAAAAAAGTTAACGGATATTTTTGATAACCAAAGTGATAAACAAAGTTTATTAAAAAATTGCATAGGACTTAATATTTGGTTTTACCAAAAAAAGAATAACTTCAATTTATCCGATGTTGAGGAAAAAAAAATTAAAGATTTTTGTCAAAACAAAACAAAAGAAATTATTAAAATTTTAAAACCAAAAACAATTTTTGTAGTTGGTATAGGTGTTTTCAATCGGCTGATTGTTGGTCGTGAAGTTAAACAAAAGATTCATACAATTAAAAGCATTAAAAAAAATAAGAAAAAACAAACTTATTTCGCTGAAGGATTATTATGGAATGAAATTCCAATTTTTGGTTGTCCTCAATTTGCAGCAGAAGGATATTATAAAAAAGGTGGTGGCTTTCACGAAGGTGTGTCGATGTGTATAGAAAAAATAAATGATATTTTAAGAAATTAGGTGCTTAATGAATGACAATTTCAACTGAGTTTGAAACCATAATTGTATGTAAACCAATTTTGGAACTGCGTTTTAAAGGTGGTTGGAAAACTTGGTTAAAGAAATTTTCTATGGAAGATGATGGAGAACTTTCTCGGATATCTGCCATGAGTGGGCATGATATTTCTTATTTAGAAAAGAAAATACAAAAATTAGGTTTACTTCCGCCTAATATTTCTGAGGATAAGTTTCATTATCGAGATTACTTTATTTATTCTTTGGAATATAAACCGCACAGATTACGTGGCTTCCAGTCATTCACTATTCCTGATTGGTTGATATGGAATGAACCGTTAATGAATAAGATGTCACTTTTTGAAATAGTTAAACTTCCATTAGATTCATTAAAAACTCACCCTGCAAGACCAACATTTGACTTCAACAAAAAGGCTGTAATTAGATGATTTATACATTTGACTGGAAAGATGTAATCCATGGAAAGATAGAAATTGAAGCCCAAAATGGCCATGAAGCAGAAAAGATTTTTAATAATATGGGCTTGATTGAGAGGTTGTCTGCATCCGAAGTAGATTGTGACAATAATACTTTAGTTATTAAATTTGTAGATGCTGGCATTGGTGACTTGCATACAAGAGAAGAATGGGAAGAAGAAGTAAGAAACTATACTTGATGAAACACCCCTATATTTCTCCACCAAACTTCCACTGATATTTATATATACAAACTGATACCATTTCTTTGGGTGGGGGTGTCACTAACCAGCCCTTAAAATCCCCAGCAAATTGGCTAAGGGATTCCTTACCACTCAGACATGCTCTCAATCGCCATATAAGATTCATACAGGCCGTTTGGGTTATTCAGAATCCCAATCACACACAAGTATACAAAGCCCGTCAGCGGCGCTGGAGATTCCATTAAACACACATCGGGGTATCAGGGGTGTATGTGTCTTCTGTTTGTCACTTATTGACGCACAAATTGACGTACAAAATGTGCCTGTTGACACAACCAAAGAAGATAATAACACTAAGGAATTACTGACTTTTCAGTCTGGTTGTGTTCCTGACAGGGGTGTCACCATCCTCCGCCAGCACCACCTCACCATGTAAGTAACTGAAAAGTCTGTATTATTTATATTGACTGCTCAGGTGACGCACTAGTTTCTTTACATATTCGAATGTGAGAAGTTTATCCTTGGCATTTTCCATGTAATCACTTTTTTTGTCAGATGCATGTATGTCATCTTTCAAAATATCACTAATCATTTTCATCAGTGCATTCTGGATAGAGTTATCTAGAGGTGTAGATGAATAATTATTGAATTTTTCATTCAAGATTTTAATCATGTCTTCCGTGTTTGAAGCAGAAAGACTATGTTTAACCATCATAGGAATTGCCAATTTAAGGGCTTCACTGATTATTTGATTATCTCTACCGGTTATATCCTTGCTAACGATGTTATCTTGATAAATACCTATTAAATCAGTGATTTCTCTTCCCAAATTACCTGTTTTTATTTCTTTATTATTTTGTAAATCGCTAATTATATCACCTATAAAAATAGTATTGATATGCTTCTTGATTTCCAGAAGTTCTTCTTGGTGTCTTACAACTCCATGAACAAGGCAAAACTCCCAATTAACATCTTCAGTTTCACCATAAAGATTACTTCTCATTAATGATTTCTTGTCTGATTTAAACTTTTTTTCTATCCACTCTTCCGTTGAAATGACCAACTCATCCAGAGTTCTTTTTTTTGCGCTGTTGTTTCCAGTTATGTAAGCAACAGGATTATAAGAAACTTGGACTTCGTAATGCACGTATTTGGGTGAAGAGTTTTTAGATTGAATACCTAATAAATCTATCTCATCAACACCTTTCTTTAGACCTCTTATTGTAAAGAAACCTTTTGAGTTCAACCATTCTTCCACCAATGTTTCTGCTATTAATCCCAAGTGACACTCCATTTTGTATTAGTTGGAAATCATGGCTAACCATCTAAATTTTATTTCATTTGGAAATCCAATTCCATAAGTTTGTCCAACACCTTCTGTTGTCCATCCACCAATGGCGTCAATGATGTCTGAAGGACACTCTACAGCCCTTAGCCTATCTCTTAATCCATGACGTAATCCATGGATGACATACTCTTTACCAATAACTGTCTTTATCCATTTGTTTAATGCTGCACTGGCTGAGTTGGAGTTTGTGTTAGTTCCATCACAGTATTTAGGAAAAGCAAACACTGTATGATGTTTAACTACTTGTTGTGCTGCCCATAAAGACACACCAACCAAGGGAACAGTTCTTTTACTGCTCTTTGTCTTTAACCTTCTCCAAGGATGTGGCTGTATGATTAGGTGAGGGATGTCTGTGTCCAATTGTATGTCATCTAAATGAAGACCAACTGCTTCTGCTAATCTCATTCCTGTGTCTGACAGAAGAGCAACAAGCCATCTCAATTGGTCATTCTTATCAACACAAGCGTCTTGCAGGGTGACAAGGGTTGTATCCACGATTGGTAGTCGTTTGTTTTCTTCCTGCTCACCCTGATGCAAGTACACATTAGCAAAGGCATTGCTTCCTTCTATGCCCATCTCTCTCATAACAAGATTGATAATGGAGCGAAGAGAACCAAGGATACGTTTGACACTCCCAAGGCTAAGGTCTTTTTTGAATAGTTTATCTCTAAAGGATGCCGCATCAGCAGAAGAGTAAGCAGTAATAGGTTTATTGCCCAATGCCTTTACCAGATACTTGGTGTTTCTTTTTACAGCACGAACAAAGGTTGGATTACTGTTCCTCTTTATTCGGAGATAAATATCTGCTGCTTCAAGAATGGTAGGGCTTGAATGTTCATTCTCTTTTCTATCCTCAACAAGCAGATGCAAGGCAGGAACATCCATCTCCTTCAATCTCAATCCTAACCAATAGTCATCAAGTCTTTGATTGATGGAACTTGCTGTTCTTAAAGCATGGTTATGAGAACGTGTCTTCAGGCTAAGGCTAACCCTGTCTGACTTGTAATATTGCTGTAAGTCTGAAGGAACACGTCTGACAAAGTGATAGATACCTTGTCTAATACGGAGATGAGAAGAGGAGTTTTTGTACGTCAACATGTACGTCACCTGAGCAGTCAATATAAATAATACAGACTTTTCAGTTACTTACATGGTGAGGTGGTGCTGGCGGAGAGACTCGAACTCCCAACCGCCCGATTACAAATCGGGTGCTCTACCAATTGAGCCACGCCAGCATGGACCCTGCGGTCAGCGGCATATTCGGTTAAAGCCGGCGCATATGCAAGTAATTTTTTGCGGATCTCGCCCGTTGCCATTAAGATCAAGATAATGGCGGAGGCGGTGGCGGCAACCCCGTTTCAACTGATGCGGACCAGATGCATGATCCGGGGGCAATCACCCGAAAGCAACCATCGGCAAACAGGCAAGGAGAGACAAGACCATGGAGCTACATCCACGTGATCCCGACTTCGAGGAAA
Organism: Alphaproteobacteria bacterium LSUCC0684; assembly: GCA_041228335.1. NCBI lineage: Bacteria > Pseudomonadati > Pseudomonadota > Alphaproteobacteria > Alphaproteobacteria bacterium LSUCC0684. The sequence goes on from CP166130.1 coordinate 614,780, forward strand.
AAGCCCGTTCAAGTTTCGCCGCCCAGACCGTGATGAAGACGCTGGGCATGTCGATGGATCAAATCGAGCCGGGCCGGGCCGTGATCTCGCTTTTCCGGAATGAACGTCTCTTCCAGCAGCAGAAATTCATCCATGGCGGCGTGCTGGCAGCCGGCCTTGACAGTGCCTGCGGCTATTCCGCCCTGAGCCTGGCTGAAAAGGGGCTTGAGGTGATGACCGTCGAATTCAAGACAAGCTTCATCGCCCCGGCAGGTCAGGAGAAGATTATTTTCACCGGCCGCGTCATCAAGCCGGGGCGCCGGGTCATTTTTACCGAAGGCACAGCCCATGGTCTTGATGATGACCGGATGATCCTCATTGCCACCATGACCGCCACCATGACTTATGTCGAGCTTGGGTGATGCTGTCTTTTCAGCCATGTCGCCAGCACCGGCATGGTGAGGAAGATCAGAAATACCCGCACCATATGATGAAAGGCGATAAAGGCGATATCAAAGCCGAAGATCAGCGCCAGCAGCGTCACTTCGTAGAGGCCGCCCGGAACAAAGGCAAGCCAGATCGAAAGAAAACCTGCATGGGTGAAATGGGCGATGCCCAGCGCTGCCAGCAGATACGCAAGAAGGATGATCCCGCTTGTGAGCAATCCATCGCGAAGGTAGACAAGAAGTGAGCTTAATTCAACCTGGGCAAGTCTGGCGCCAACCCCGCCGCCTATTGCCAGCTGGGCCAGCATGATGAATTCGTGAATACGGGGGATAAACACAAACCCGGTGATATGAAACGCCATGCTAAGCCCCATCGGGCCGAGCAGATGAGGCATGGGAAGGCGCAGGAACCGCGCAATCCCGTAGCCTGCAATGGCAAGGCTGATAAAGGCAAGTATCTGCCCGGAGGTGAGATCAAGGATCCCCGGCATGTTGAGAAGTCTTTGATTGGAGACCGCCACCGCCTCACCCCCCTCAAGTACGGCCAGGAGAAGAGGGGTGCTGAAGAAAATGACCGCAACACGGATCAGGTGGAAAAGCGCCACAACATAATCCTTGTCCACCATCTCTCTTGCCATGACGAGGGCTTCGGCCTGCCCGCCGGGAACAGAACACAGCAGGGCCATCACCGGATCATACCCCCTGATCCTGCGCAGAAACCCATAGCCGAGGATGGAGACCAGAAGTGTGACAGCGATCATGATGCTCACGGTGGTCATCCAGTGGCTTGCCTGTTCGATCATGGCTGAGGTGAAATTCGCACCAATAAACACCCCGAGGCCAAGAACAACCGGGACATGAAACCATCTTGGCACGCCAAGCTCAGGCCTGATCGAGGGAAATATCCCGCCGATGATCCAGACCCCAAAGAGACTGCCCATGAGGAACGGCGCAGGTAGAGCCATGTAGAGGAAACCATATCCCGCCAGAAGTGCAATCGTGAAGGTGATCACCATTCGGCGGAAATCCGAAAAAATCCCGGCAAGTTCAGAAGATTTCATGGAGATACGGGACCGCTACCCTGCAAGACGATGTTGTTAAACTATTCCGGCCTTATCCAAGGTGGATCCTGGCGGGCGAAAAAGGCGCTGATGCCAGCCCTGGTCTCCGGGCTTTCCCAGCAGTCCGCAAGTACGGTGACCGCCTGGTCGATATCCTTTTCAAGATTGCCGCCTTCCTGGGCGAGGATCAGGGCCTTTGCCCGTGCCATGGCATCAGGTGAGGCTTTCAGAATCATTTCAACCTCACGGGAAATGGCTTCATCGAGTTGATCAATGGGGAGAGATTGTGAAACAAGCCCCAGTTTCTCCGCCCTTGCGGTATCCATGACGCTGCCGGTGATAAAGACCGACCGTGCCTTGCCATGGCCTATCCGGCGCAGGACAAAGGGCCCGATGGTTGCCGGGATGAGCCCGAGGCGGGTTTCGGTCAGCGCAAAGCGCAGGCCGGTTGCCGCAATAACGATATCCGAAATTGCCATCAGCCCGAGCCCGCCGCCATAGGCATTACCCTGAACACGCGCAATCACCGGAACGGGAAGGGTGTAGAACGCGGCCAGCATGTCAGCGAGCATCCGCGCCTGATGGATCTTTTCCTCCCTGCTGGCGTTGATCTGGGCTTGCATCCAGCCAAGGTCACCGCCGGCGCAGAAACTCGGGCCGGATGACTGAAGAAGAACGGCCCGGGTTCCCGGATTGTCGCGCGCCTGACTTGCCGCTTCTGCCAATGCGCTGATCATCGCCTGATCCATTGCGTGATGCTTGTCGGGCCGGTTGAGGGTAATGATCAGAAGCCCGCTTTCGTGAAGATCGGTCAGGATGGGTTCAGCCATTGCCGTTGTCCTTGTCTTTTACCCCGAGGGTCCGGATAAATGCTTCGATTTCAGCCAGTATGGTCAGGTCAAGTCCGGTTGACCAGCCGATATTTTCAAGATGCCGGGCCAGCGCAAGGGTTGAGACATTGCCCTTGGCCCCGGGGGCATAGGGGCATCCACCAAGCCCGCCCACGGCGCTGTCAAAGCGGCGTAATCCATATTCAAGAGAGATGTCGATATTCGCGAATGCCTGGTTGCCGGTATCGTGATAGTGGCCGGCTAGACAAGACACCCCTGTTCTGGGGATGACGCAATCCAGCATGGCGGCGATGCGGTGAGGCGTGCCTGCCCCGATAGTATCGCCAAGAGAGATTTCATAGCAACCCATATCAAGAAGGGTTTCGGCGACATCCGCCACCGTTTCGGGCAATGTATCCCCGTCATAGGGGCAGGCGATCACGCAGGAGATATAGCCGCGGACCGGGATATTGTGCTCAGCGGCGGCACGGGTCACCGGATAAAAACGATCGAGGCTTTCGGCGATGGAACAGTTGATGTTTTTCTGGCTGAAACCTTCGGAAGCGGCCCCGAAAATAGCGACTTCATCCGCGCCTGCGGCAAGGGCATCCTCAACGCCGCGGAGATTCGGGGTCAGCACCGCATAACGGAGATTTTCCTTACGCTTTATTCCGGCCATGACGGCGGCGGCATCGGCCATCTGCGGCACCCATTTCGGGGAGACAAAACTGGTCACCTCGATCCGGGAAAAACCGGCCTCGCTGAGGCGGTCAACAAGGCGGATCTTGTCTTCGGTGCGGATGAAAAGCGGCTCGTTCTGCAGGCCATCACGGGGGCCTACCTCAACCAGTTCCACCTTTCCACCTATCGTCATGTTGTTTCCTTGAACGTGATCAGCACCTGGCTGTCCGCGACCGTATCACCAACCGCGCCGGTGACTTCATCTATTACCCCATCCCGCGGGGCGGTCAGGATATGTTCCATCTTCATGGCCTCAAGCGCAATGAGCGCATCGCCGCTGGATACATGGTCGCCGGGCTTGACCGAGATGTGCCGGATCACGCCTGTCATCGGCGCGGTAACCTGACCTGCGTTCGGGCCCTCTCCTTGCTGATCAAGCCTGTCAATACGGGCAAAACACCAGATTTCACCGGCGAGATTGAAACTGACATGGCCGGGGCTGATTTCCGCCTCGACCTGCTGGCCATCCATCTTCAGCATATTCGGACCGGGCTGAATATCCTGAAAGGTGACGGGCCCTTCAGGGGTTGCAACCATCATGCCGCCATCATCAAGCGGTGTCAGTCGGCAGGGCAGGGTGTTCTCCCCGTAACGAAGAGCCAGATGGCTTGCCCCGGCGCCCCAGTGCCGCCAGCCGCAACGCGCCGTCCTCGATGTGAGGCCTGATGCTAGAAGCGCGGCAATCGCAATGATCTGAGGAGAAGGGCCAGGTGAAGAAAGCAGATCATCGCTCCGGTCAATCCAGCTGGTATCGATCCGCATGGCCGAAACATCCGGATGCCGACACAGCCGGCTGAGGAAGCCGAGATTGGTCGTCAGCCCATGGACATGAGTGCGGTTGAGCGCCGCGTCAAGCCGGGCAAGGGCAGATAAGCGTGTATCTTCATGGCTGATGATCTTGGCCACCATCGGATCGTAATAGGCTGAAACGCTGTCGCCATCCTCAATCGCGCTATCTGCCCGCACGCTGCGGTGAAAGACAATCCGCTCAACCCGCCCGGGGCTTGGCAGGAAGTTGCGGGCCGGATCCTCGGCATAAAGGCGGGCCTCAATGGCGTGCCCGTTCAGGGTGATCTCCTCCTGGCGGCGGGGCAGAGGCTCACCTGAAGCAACGCGAAGCTGCCATTCGACAAGATCAATACCGGTCACGGCCTCGGTGACCGGATGCTCGACCTGAAGCCGGGTGTTCATTTCCATGAACCAGAAACCGTCCGGTTTCAGCCCGTCTGTTCCGTCGGCGATGAACTCAACCGTCCCGGCGCCGATATATCCGATGGCGCTGGCCGCGGTGATGGCGGTATCGGTCATCGCTTTACGCGTTGCGGCATCAATCCCCGGGGCGGGGGTTTCCTCAAGAACTTTCTGGTGCCGGCGTTGCAGGGTGCAATCCCGCTCAAAGAGATGGACGGTCTCACCATGGCTGTCGGCAAAGATCTGGACTTCGACATGCCGGGGACTTTCGATGGCTTTTTCAAGCAGAACCTGATCGTCACCAAAACTGGCGGCAGATTCGCGCCGGGTTGCGGCGAGGGCTGAGGCGAAATCCTCCGGCCCTGCAACATGCCGCATGCCTTTGCCGCCCCCACCGGCGCGGGCCTTGATAAAGACGGGATAGCCGATCCGTGCTGCCTCGGCCTCAAGTCGCTCAAGGCTCTGGTCATCGCCATGGTAGCCCGGAACGGTGGGAACACCTGCATCAGCCATCAGTGACTTGGCGGCATCTTTCAGCCCCATTGCCCTTATGGCCGATGCTGGCGGGCCGACAAAGATCAGCCCTGCTGCCGTAACGGCATCGACGAAATCAGCATTTTCGGAAAGAAATCCATAGCCGGGATGAACGGCATCGGCACCGCTCTCCCTTGCCGCGTTGAGGATTGCGCTGATGGAAAGATAGCTTTCCCTTGATGGCGGCGGGCCGATCCGTATTGCCTGATCCGCAAGCCGGACATGCCGGGCCGCACGATCCGCATCCGAATAGACCGCGACGCATTCGATCCCCATCCGCCGGGCCGTGGCGATGATCCGGCAGGCGATCTCTCCCCGATTGGCGATGAGCAGGCGCTTGATCATGATCACATCCGGAAAACAGGGAAGACGGTATCCGCAACCGGTGCATTTGCCGCCGCCTGCAAGGACAAGGCCAGAACATCCCGCGTGCGGACGGGATCGATTATTCCGTCATCCCACAGCCGTGCCGAGGCATAAAGCGGGTCGGACTGGCGGTCGAACTGCTCAAGGACAGGTGACTTGATCGCGGCTTCGTCTTCATCGGACCAGCTCTCACCCCGGGCCTCGATCGCGCTTCGTTTCACCCGGGCCAGGACACCGGCGGCCTGTTCGCCGCCCATCACCGCGATCCGGGCATTCGGCCACATCCACAGAAAGCGAGGGCCAAAGGCACGGCCGCACATGCCGTAATTCCCGGCCCCGTAAGAGCCGCCGATGATGACCGTGATCTTGGGGACACTGGCGCAGCTGACCGCGGCGACAAGTTTGGCGCCATGCTTGGCGATACCTTCAGCCTCGTATTTCGAGCCGACCATGAAGCCGGTGATGTTCTGCAGAAAGACCAGCGGGATTTTCCGCTGGCAGCAAAGTTCGATGAAATGCGCACCCTTGGTTGAACTTTCCGAGAACAACACCCCGTTATTGGCAATGATCCCGATCAGCCTGCCATCGATCCGGGCAAAACCGCAGACAAGGGTGGTGCCGTACACCGCCTTGAATTCATCAAAATCCGAACCATCCACAATGCGGGCGATGACTTCGCGAATATCAAACGGTTTGCGGGAATCCGCCGGGATGATGGCCATGAGATCTTCGGGGTCAAGTTTGGGCGGCACCGGGGGGTTTTCAGGCTGGCGGCGCCCGGCCATGCCGAGATTGCGGATACACTGGCGGGCCAGCGCGAGCGCGTGGGTATCGTTTTCAGCCAGCATATCGGCAACGCCGGAAAGCCGGGCATGGGTATCTCCGCCACCAAGCGTTTCGGCATCCACCTCCTCACCGGTGGCCTGTTTCACCAGCGGCGGGCCGGCAAGAAAGATCGTTCCCTGATTGCGGACAATGATGGTCTGGTCGCTCATGGCCGGCACATAGGCGCCGCCGGCGGTGCAGGAGCCCATGACCACGGCGATCTGCGGGATACCCTTCGCGCTCATCCGTGCCTGATTGTAGAAGATCCGGCCGAAGTGATCGCGATCAGGGAAGACTTCATCCTGATTTGGCAGATTGGCGCCGCCGCTATCCACCAGATAGATGCAGGGCAGGCGGTTTTCTTCGGCGATTTCCTGGGCCCGGAGATGTTTTTTTACCGTCAAGGCATAATAGGTGCCGCCTTTTACCGTGGCATCGTTTGAGACAATCATGCAATCCCGGCCTTCGACCGTGCCGATGCCGGCAATCATGCCGCCTGCGGGGATGGCTTCATCATAGACTTCATGGGCAGCAAAAAGACCGATTTCAAGGAAAGGGGAGCCGGGATCAAGAAGCGTGTCTATCCTGTCTCTCGGTAAAAGCTTGCCTCGCTTGAGATGGCGTTCGCGCGATTTTTCCGGCCCGCCAAGACAGATGACCTCGGCCAGTGCCTTGATGCGATCTACCTTCGCTTCCATGGCGGCCCGGTTCCCAGCGGCTTCCTCGCTATGTGGATCGAAGGAGGATTTCAGTTCGGTCATGGCGATATTCTGTCAGGCGGTTTCAGCAAAAAGTTCACGGCCGATGAGCATTCGGCGGATTTCAGACGTGCCCGCCCCGATCTCATAGAGTTTGGCATCCCTCAGCAGGCGTCCGGTAGCGTAATCGTTGATATAGCCGTTGCCGCCAAGGCACTGGATGGCCTCAAGCGCAATCTGGGTTGCCTTTTCCGCCGCATAGAGGATGCAGCCGGCTGAATCCTTTCGTGTTGTCTCGCCGCGATCACAGGCAGCCGCGACTGCATAGACATAGGCCCGGCAGGCGTTCATGGTGGTATACATATCCGCCAGCTTCCCCTGCATCAGCTGAAACGTGCCGATGGCCTGGCCGAACTGTTCGCGTTCATGAACATAGGGCATGACGATATCCATCGCCGCCGCCATGATGCCGATTGGACCTGCGGCCAGCACAACACGTTCATAATCAAGCCCTGACATGAGAACATGGACGCCTTTGCCTTCTTCGCCTAGTATATTTTCAAAAGGCACTTCGCAATCCTCGAAGATCAGCTCGGCGGTATTCGATCCACGCATGCCAAGCTTGTCGAGTTTGGCGCCGCTGGAAAACCCGGCCATATCACGTTCGATCAGAAAGGCCGTAATGCCCTTGGGGCCTCTCTCCATATCTGTCTTGGCATAGACAACAAGCGTGCTGGCATCGGGGCCATTGGTGATCCACATCTTGTTGCCGTTGAGCACAAAGCGGTCGTTGCGTTTTTCCGCCCTGAGTTTCATGGACACAACGTCGGAGCCGGCGCCGGGTTCGGACATGGCAAGCGAGCCGACATGCTCCCCGCTGATGAGCCCGGGGAGATATCTTGCCTTTTGTTCCGGCGTGCCCCAGCGCGCGATCTGGTTGATGCAGAGATTGGAATGTGCGCCGTAGGACAGCCCGACCGAGGCGCTGGCCCGGCTGATTTCCTCAACGGCAATACAATGGGCGAGATATCCCATGGCGCTGCCGCCATCCTGTTCCGGCACGGTTATGCCATGCAGCCCGAGCGCCCCCATCTTCTGCCAGAGATCAGGCGGGAAGCTGTTGTCCTTGTCGATCTGCTCCGCCCTCGGGGCGATTTCATCCTGGGCAAAACGGTGGACCACCTGCCTCAAGGCGTCGATCTCTTCCCCAAGGTGAAAATTCATGCTGGCATGGAACATCAGAACGTCTCCCTTATCGCCCCTATTCTACCCACCATGTCAGGATTATCCAGCCAGAATGCATCCGCCCGTCTTCGCGGTCGTGGCGCCCGGGCGCTATTGATCCTCAAGGCCAAGCTCGTCGATCATTTCGGTACGCATGATGAATTTCTGGGGTTTGCCGGTAACCGTCATGGGCATCGAGCGGCGAAAGCGAATATGCCGGGGGATTTTGTAATGGGCGATCTGCCCCTCGCACCAGCGGCGAATGGACGCCTCATCTTCGTCCTTGTCTTCATAAAGGATGATATAGGCGCAAAGCTCTTCGCCATATTTCGCATCCGGCACGCCGAAAACCTGCACCTGCTGGATGGACGGGTGGGTGTAGAGAAACTCCTCCACTTCCCTCGGGTAGATGTTCTCCCCGCCCCGGATCACCATATCCTTCACCCGGCCAACAATGCGGCAGTATCCATTCTCATCAAGGGTGGCGAGATCACCTGTATGCATCCAGCCTTCGCTGTCAATGGCGGCGGCGGTCTGGTCTTCCTCGCCCCAGTATCCCTGCATGACCGAATATCCGAGGGTCAGCAGTTCACCTTTTTCACCTATCGGCACCACTTTGCCATCCTGATCGACGATACGGACCGTTGTATGGGGATGGATCCGCCCAACGGTCGACACCCTTAAGTCAATCGGATCATCGGGATGAGACTGGAAGGAAACCGGACTTGTCTCGGTCATCCCGTAGGCGATGGTAATCTCGTTGAGATGCATCTTTCCCATGACCCGCCGCATCACTTCCATCGGGCAGGGCGCGCCTGCCATGATGCCGGTGCGGAGAGAGGAAAGATCAAAACGGGAAAATTCCGGATGATCCAGCATGGCAAGGAACATGGTCGGCACGCTGTAAAGCGCCGCGCAGCGCTCCGCTGACACCGCCGATAAAGTCATCAGCGGATCGAAGGCTTCGGCCGGAAAGACCATGAAGGCCCCCCGGGTGACGCAGGCAAGAGACCCCATCACCATGCCGAAACAGTGATAGAGCGGCACCGGAATGCACAGCCCTTCGCCGGTCTGAAGACGCATCCGCTCAACGGTGAAGCGGGCGTTGTTCACGATGTTCCGGTGGGTGAGGGTTGCGCCTTTGGGGGCGCCGGTGGTGCCGCTGGTAAACTGGATATTGATGGGATCATCAGGGTTGAGCGAGGCGGATATCTCCTCAACCTTCTGGCAGAGCGCATCGGTTGCCCGCGCCATCAGGTCACGGGTATTCATCATTCCGGGGGTGTTCTGATCTCCCATCCGGATGCAGATACCAAGCGCCGGAAGCCGCGCGGATTCGAGCATCCCGGGGGTGCTCCCAACAAGTTCAGGGGCAAGATCGGTGATCATGCCAATATAATCCGAGGTCTTGAATTCCGGTGCCAGCATCAGGGCCTTTGCGCCGGTCTTGTTGAGGACATATTCGACTTCTGCCCGGCGGTAGGCCGGATTAATCGTTACCAGAACCGCGCCGATCCTTGCCGTTGCAAATTGCAACGCCACCCATTCCCAGCGATTGGGTGACCATATGCCGACCCTGTCGCCGCGTTCAATCCCTACCGAGAGTAGCCCTGCCGCCATGTCGCGGGTGATGCGGTCAAGATCATCGTAGCTCCACCGGATGCCGCTTTCATGAAAGACGGCGGCGATATCGGATCCATGGGTGCGGACAGTTTCGGCGAGAACTTCGGGGATTGTTTTCTCCCATATCGGCTGGTCAACAGGGCCCGATACCAATGACAGCCCGTTCTGTGGCTTCAGCCTGTCTTCAAACCTGTGCATCATGGGTGATCCTATTTGGGCGGCATTCGTATAGCGCCATCAAGACGGATAACCGCACCGTTCAGCATCGGGTTTTCAGCGATGTGAAGGGCGAGATCCGCAAATTCGGACGCCTCGCCCAGCCGTGAAGGGAAAGGGATCTGGGCGGCAAGGGCATCCTGCACCTCCTGGGGGAAGGCGCGAAGCATGGGCGTGCCAAAAATCCCAGGAGCTATGGCCATGACTCGCACCCCTTTATCGGCAAGATCACGCGCCATGGGCAGTGTCATGGCGGCGATACCGCCTTTTGAGGCGGCATAGGCGATCTGGCCGATCTGCCCGTCAAAGGCCGCGACCGAGGCGGTGTTGATGATCACCCCGCGCTCCCCATCATCGGTGACGGGTGCGGCCGAAGCCATGCCTGCCGCGCTCTGGCTTGCAAGATTGAAACTGCCGATCAGGTTGATGGCGATAACGCGCTGGAAAAGTTCCGCATCATGGGCCTCACCGCGCGAGACGGTCTTGCGGGCGGGGGCAATGCCGGCGCAATTGATGGTGAGCCGTTCCTGGCCATGGGCCTGTCTTGCCTTGGCAAGGGCCGCCGTGACCGCGGCAGGGTCGGTTACGTCACAGGCCAGAAAGAGCGCGCCGGTTTCCTTTGCCAGGGCTTCACCCATTTCGGTATTGGTATCAAGAATGGCTATGCGCGCATCACGTCCGGCCAGGGCCGTCACTACCGCGGCACCAAGCCCCGAGGCGCCGCCGGACACGGCCGCGGCAATGGTATGGTCAATTTTCATGGCAAGCCTGCTGCCTCCCGCAACGGATATTTAATGTATCAACCCAGTTTCAGCCCGGAGACATGATTCTGTCAACACGGCCGGCCGTTCCATCTGGCGAGAATTGAAGATGCCCCGGGGCATGAACATGCCCCGGAGCTGTTTTTTCGCGATTACTTGTTCGCGTAATATTCCTGTGTCAGTTTGAAGACAACCGGGCTGAGAAGAATAAGCGCGATCAGGTTTGGCAAGGCCATCATCGCATTAAGCGTATCGGCAACAAGCCAGATGAGATCAATCCCGGCGCGGGCACCACCTTCTAAAGTGAGTGCCATCGGGCCGATAAAGACCGCAATGATCCACAGAACCCGGTAAATCCTGATGCTGCCGACGCCGAAAATATACTGCCAGCATTTCTCACCGTAATAACTCCAGCCGAGAATGGTGGTGAAAGCAAAGATGGTGAGCGCGATGGTAACAATGAACTCACCACCGGCGAGCGATCGCGAGAAGGCAAGCGCGGTCAGATCCACCCCGGTTTCACCGGTTGTCCAGGCGCCGGTCGATACAATCGCAAGCCCGGTAATCGAGCAGACGATGATGGTATCGATAAAGGTGCCCAGCATGGCGATGGACCCCTGGCGGACAGGATCGTTCGTCTTGGCAGCGGCATGGGCGATCGGCGCACTGCCGAGCCCGGCTTCGTTGGAGAATACCCCGCGGGCAACCCCGAAGCGGATGGCTGCCCAGACGGCTGCACCTGCAAACCCGCCCTGCGCGGCCGTGCCGGTAAAGGCATGGCTGAAGACGGTGCTGATCGCTGCCGGCACATTGCCGATATTGATCATCAGGACGATCAGACCGAAGACAATATAGAAAAACGCCATGAACGGCACCAGCCGGCCGGCCCAGACCGCGATCCGGGTGATGCCGCCGATGAGCACCGCGCCGGTCAGCACAATCAGGATGACCGCGGTAAGCATCGGATCCAGCCCGATCTTGTCATCGAGCGCATCGGCTATAGAGTTCGACTGAACCATATTGCCTATTCCAAATGCCGCAACGGCACCAAACAGGGCAAAGAGAAACCCGAGCCAGTGCCATTTCTGCCCGAGACCATTCTTGATGTAATACATGGGCCCGCCGATATGCCTTCCTTCGGCATCGACTTCACGGAAGTTGACGGCCAGCACGGCTTCGGCATATTTCGTGGCCATGCCGACAAGAGCGGTCACCCACATCCAGAACAGCGCTCCAGGCCCGCCGATGGCGATTGCCGTGGCAACTCCGGCAATATTGCCGGTGCCGATTGTCGCCGAAAGTGACGTCATCAGCGCATTGAAGGCGCTGATATCGCCGACGCCGTCCGGACTTCGTCCCTGCCAGAGCAGCGAAAACCCGTAGGAGATCTTGCGCCATGGCATGAATGCTGTCCGGACCAGAAGATATGCCCCGACCCCGACGATGAGTATCAGCATCAGCGGGCCCCAGACAATACTGTTGATCTGGCCAACAAGTGAGTTGATTGTTTCCATGATGGTCTTTCCTCCAGATGTTGAACATGGAGGGTGGCCGGAGGACCGGACACCCCGGGTTCAGGCCTTTGGATAGGAAACGGTGATGGAGTTAAACTAAACAGTCATGCCAAAGGTATATCGGTCTTACCCAACCATGAAACGTGAGTACTGAAATCGGCATGATTCCAGGATGACCTGATGTGGTAATATACCCCAATTTCCTAAGAAAGAGTATACCTATCTGAAACCGGGGGTTTTGCGCGTCAGGGACGTTCGATGGCCAGCGCCAGCCCTTCGCCGCCGCCAAGACAGATCGCCGCCACGCCCCGCTTGAGGTTGTTCCGCTCAAGGGCGTGAAGAAGGGTGACAATGATCCGGCTGCCCGATGCCCCGATGGGATGCCCAAGCGCGCAGGCCCCGCCATGGATATTGAGCTTCTCGTGATCAACGCCAAGCTCGCGCATGAAGGCCATGGGGACAACGGCAAAAGCTTCGTTGACCTCCCAGAGATCGACGTCATCAACCGACCAGCCCAGGCGATCGAGAAGTTTCCTTGCCGCCGGTACAGGGGCGGTGGTGAACCAGCCCGGCGCCTGCGCATGGCCGGCATGGCCGCGGATAATGGCCCTAAGAGGCAGATCATATTCCCGGACGGCATCGCTGCCGGCCAGCACAAGTGCGGCCGCGCCATCTGAAATCGAGGAAGAGTTGGCGGCCGTGACCGTGCCATCCTTCCGGAAGGCCGGACGCAGGGATGGAATTTTTTCAGGTTTTGCCTTGGCTGGCTGTTCATCCTGACTGATCGTGATCTCGCCTCTGCGCGTTGCAATCGTGAGCGGCGTGATCTCCTGATCAAACGCCCCTGAATCCCGGGCGGCGATGGCGCGTTCCAGTGAGGCCAGCGCGTAATTGTCCTGCTCTTCTCTTGAGAACTGGTAATGCTCAGCGCAGTCTTCGGCAAAACTCCCCATCAGCGTGCCGCTGTCATAGGCATCTTCGAGCCCGTCATAGAACATATGGTCGTTCAGCTGATGATGCCCGAGCCTGCCGCCATTTCGGGTGGCAAGCGAAAGATAGGGCGCGTTGGTCATGCTTTCCATGCCGCCGGCAACCGCGATCCGGGGGCCGCCTGCACGGATGGCATCATGGACGAGCATCACCGTCTTCATTCCCGAGCCGCAGACCTTGTTGACCGTGGTGGCGGGGGTTTCCTTTTCAAGCCCGCCATGGAAACCTGCCTGACGTGCGGGGGCCTGCTTCAGCCCCGCGGGCAGAACGCATCCCATCATCAGCTCATCCACCTGATCAGGGGAAATGCCGGCGGATGCGATGGCCGCCGCAATCGCCCTGCCGCCAAGCTCCGGCGTGGTGAGGCTTGCAAGTTCCCCCTGAAAGCCCCCCATCGGGGTGCGGGCTGTGCCCGTGATGCAGATGTCGGTCATTTCATCATCCTTTCCCGGTTTCAATCGAGCGGCGCCAGCATGGCGAGGTGATCCGCATCCGGAACATCTTCGATCGAGGCATGTTTCCATGAAGGGCTGCGGTCCCGGTCGATAATAGCGGCACGGATGCCTTCAAGGAAGTCCCCATACGCGCTGCTGCGGCTGGTAAAGCGATATTCAAGGTCAAGTGCGTGGGCGAGGCCGGGCTCTTTCCTCAGTCTTTCCAGTATGCCAAGGGTGCCGTAAAGCGACAGCGGGGATTGACGTCGTAACGTGGCGGCGGTTGTGGCCGCAAATTCCCCTTCTGCCGATTCGATCTGCCGGATCAGCGTTGCGGCATCGGCGGTGGTGAACAAGGCATTGATCTCCGGCTCATGCCCGGAAAGATCAGGCGTGGGCGCCGGCAGGGCATGGCGCTTGAGGCAATCCGGGTTTCCTTCGGCAATCAGTTCTGCGGTGATCCCGGGCCAGTCGTCTTCAGGGATGAAGATATCGGCAAAACCTGTATGGATGGCATCGCCTGCATTCATCCGATAACCCGTGGTTGCCAGATAATCACCAAGACGCCCCGGGGCGGCGGCGAGAATAGCGCTGCTGCCGACGTCAGGAACAAGCCCGATCGAACATTCGGGCAGGGCAATGCGGCTTGTCCGACCTACCACCCGATGCGAGCCATGGCAGGCAACGCCGACACCGCCGCCCATCACAAAACCCTGCATCAGGACGATAAAGGGCTTGGGATATTCGGCAATCAGGGTGTTGAGCCTGTATTCATCACGCCAGAAACGCTGGCCGAAAGCAAAATCCCCGGCCCGGCCATGGTGATAGAGATCCTGGATATCGCCACCAGCGCAGAAGGCTTTCTCGCCCGATGCATCGACGAGGATCTGGCTGATGCCGTCGTCACTTCTCCAGGCGTTGAGCTGATCTTCCATCAAGAGCGCCATGTCATGGGTCAGCGCATTCAGCGCATCAGGACGGTTGAGCGTCAACCTGCCGGTGCTGTTTTCCTTTCCCGTAATGAGGTCGGTCATGCGTCGCGGGCAGCCAGCAGTGAACGGGAGATGATCAGGCGCATGATCTCATTCGTGCCTTCGAGTATCTGGTGCACCCGAAGATCGCGGACGATCTTTTCGATCCCGTAATCGGCAAGATAGCCATAGCCGCCATGGATCTGAAGGGCCTGATTGGCAACATTGAAGGCAACATCGGTCACAAATCTCTTGGCCATGGCGCAGTACCGGGTCGCTTCAGGGTCCTTGCGGTCAAGTTTCCACGCGGCCTTATGCAGAAAGACACGGGCCGCCTGAAGTTCGGTTTCCATGTCGGCAAGCTTGAACTGCAGGGACTGGAACTGATCAATCGACCGGCCAAAGGCCTTGCGTTCCCCTGCATAGACAAGAGCCCGGTTGAGCGCATCCTGGGCGCCGCCCAGCGCTGCCGCGGCGATATTCAACCTGCCGCCATCAAGCCCCATCATCGCATAGCGGAAGCCGGCGCCCTCTTCACCGAGCAGATTTTCGGCCGCGACCTGGCAGTTGTCAAAAATAACCTGCGCCGTTGGCTGGCCACGCCAGCCCATCTTGACTTCCTGGGCCCCGAAGGAAAGACCATCAGTGCCCGTATCCACCATGATGGCTGAAACCCCCTTGGGGCTGTCATCGCCGGTCCGGCACATGACCACATAAAGATCGGAATAATCGCCGCCGGAGATGAAAGATTTGGTCCCCGTCAGCCGGAACCCTTCATTGGTGCGTTCGGCCTTTGTTTTGAGCGCCGCCGCATCGGAGCCTGATCCAGGTTCGGTCAGGCAGTAGGAGGCGATTTTCGTCATGGTATTCAGATCATGCTGATACCGGTCCCGGAGCCCGTCGCTGCCAAAACTCGAAACCATCCAGGCCACCATGTTATGGATGGAAAGAAAGGATGACACCGAAGGACAGGCCATGGCCAGGGCCTCGAAAACAAGCGCCGCATCAAGACGTGTCAGGCCGGAGCCGCCATGTTCTTCCGGGACATAGATCGCCGCAAGCCCTAGTGCCGCCGCCTCACGCAGCATGTCCTTGGGCATTTCCTGATTCTGGTCCCAGGCCAGCGCATGGGGGGCAATGGCGTTCTGGCCGAAATCCAGGGCCATGTCGAAAACAGCCTGCTGTTCCTCGCTGAGCGAAAAGTCCATCTTCATACCTCGCCTTTATGATGATGATCTAGCCGATCTCGCGGCGGTCATCAATCACCTTGCCGTCATTCGGTAAACTTCCCGGGGCGCACCATTCGACGGTGCCGCGCAGTTTCAACACATCTCGGATGGCATCATCGATGCCGGAAATATCACTTTCGCTGGATTCAAACTGGATATGCATCTGATCCGATGAGCCGTCATGGCTTACGGTGACGCGGGCCTTGCTGATAGCGTCAAAGCGGGCAACAAGCAGGGCGACCTGTTCAGGGCGGACAAACATCCCCTTGACCTTGGTGGCCTGATCGGCGCGGCCGCGCCAGCCGACAATCCGCAGATTGGTCCTCCCGCAAGGGCTTTCTCCCGGCAAAACAGCCGAAAGATCGCCGGTGGCAAGGCGGATCATCGGAAAGTCGGGATTAAGGCTGGTGACCAGAACTTCGCCGATCTCCCCGGCCGGAACAGGATTGCCGGTGCCCGGGGTGACGATTTCAACGATCACCCCTTCATCGACGATCATCCCTTCCATCGCCTCGCTCTCATAGGCAATATGGCCGACATCCGCCGTGCCATAACACTGCAGGCAGGTGATGCCGCGGTTTTTATATTCTTCCCTGAGCGCCGGGAAGAGCGGCCCACCACTCACCGCGGCTTTCGTAACCTTGCTCATGTCAAGGCCCATCTCCTCGCCTTTTTCGAGGATGGCTTTGAGGTAGTCCGGCGTGCCGGCATACACATCGACGCCAAGATCAGACATGGCAGCTGCCTGCATTTCCGTCTGCCCGGTGCCGGCAGGAAAGACGGTGGCGCCAACAGCATGGGCCGCGCTTTCAAACATCATCCCGGCCGGGGTGAAATGATAGGCAAAACAGTTCTGCACAATATGGCCGCGCCCAACCCCGAGCGCATGAAGAAAGCGGCCAAAACGCCACCAGTCCCGGCCGCGCATCCCCGGCTCATAGATCGGCCCAGGGGACTGGAACACATGATCGATATCCGCCATCTCACGGCCGATGAAATCCTTGAGTGGCAGTGGCTCACCGGGGCTGTGCATCATCCGGCCCTTGCGCAGGACAGGGAGTGAAGCCAGGCTTGCCGCATCGATGATACGTCCGGCCTCAACCCCCTTCAGGCTTTCGGTATAGCCGGGGATGTTTTCCTGCGCATGACGGATGAGCGGGGGAAGGGCAGATGCCATGTCTTCGGCCCGCGCCGCCGTGCTCCGGGTTTCAAGCGTATCAAAATACTGGCTGTTCTCTTGTGTCATCTAGCTGAGCCATCTCTTGCGCCGGCGATACGATCTCACGTCGCGGAAGGATTTCCGGCCTTCATCCGACATGCCGAGATAGAATTCCTTCACATCCGGATTTTCGCGCAATTCCGCCGCCGGTCCATCCATCACCACCCGGCCGTTTTCAAGGATATAGCCGTAATGGGCAAAACGAAGCGCGATATTGGTATTCTGTTCTGCGAGGAGGAAGGAAACACCTTCCTTTTCGTTAAGATCTTTCACGATATTGAAAATTTCCTCGACCAGCTGCGGGGCCAGGCCCATCGAAGGCTCATCAAGAAGGACAGTTTCCGGCATCGACATGAGGGCGCGGCCGATTGCGCACATTTGCTGCTCCCCGCCGGACGTGTATCCGGCCTGGGACTTGCGGCGTTCCTTCAGCCGCGGGAAATAGGTGTAGACACGTTCAAGCTCGGCGTTGATATCCCCGCGGCTGGCCTTGCGCGTGAAGGCACCGGTCAGAAGATTTTCTTCAATCGTCAGATGTTCAAAGCAATGGCGGCCTTCCATGACCTGAATGACGCCCTTGCGGACAAGTGTTGCCGGATCAAGATCAGCCACTGGCTGACCGCGATATCGGATCGATCCCTTGGTGACTTCCCCGCGCTCGGAATGAAGAAGATTGGAAATGGCTTTGAGTGTTGTTGTCTTGCCGGCGCCGTTGCCGCCAAGAAGGGCCGTGATCCCGCCTTTCGGCACGGTCAGCGACACGCCTTTCAGCACCAGAATGACGTGGTTGTAAATCACTTCGATATTATTGACATCGAGCAGGGTTTCCTGATTTTCGGGCATCGGAGTTGTCGCTGTCATGTCTCGGCCTTTAAATCTGTTCCATCATGAATGAATTAAGGCCCGGCCCCCGGGAAGAGGGCCGGGTTTTTGATCAGGTCAGCAACGTTCGGCGATGTTGTTTTCCGCCGCGTAAGCTGCGCTGTCTTCCTGGATCAGGGCATTGATGACATCGGTGTCGGTTGGCTTGAAGTCCGAGATCAGCTTCCAGGTGCCGCTTGACGCATCCCACTGCTGAACTGCGGCCAGACCCGGGCCACCATGGTTTTCACAGGAAACCTTGAAACTCGGACCGAAATTCGGCATGCCGAGTTCGGTCATGCGGGCTTCGGTGATCTCAAGTGCTTCCATCCCGTTGCGCATGTCGGCGGCGGTGATGTCAGCCTTGCCTGAAATCTTCTGGGCGTTGCGGGCAGCTTCGGCTGCAAGCATCGCCGCATACATGCCCCGGTTGTAGAGGACCGTACCCATCTGATCACCGGCACCGGCAGCCTTGCCCGCGTCGTAGACATATTTTTTCAGATCGCCATAAACGGGGTAGTCGTCGCCGACATTGTGCATGTTCAGGGCCTTGTAGCCATTGGCCGCGGCACCCACCGGGCGGACGTCATTTTCAGACCCGGACCACCATACGCCGATGAAGTTTTCCATCGGGAAACGGATATTGGCCGCTTCCTGTATAGCGGTCGGGTTCATCACGCCCCAGCCCCACATGGCAACATAATCCGGCTTCTCGCGGCGGATCTGAAGCCATTGGGACTTCTGTTCCTGACCGGGGTGATCCACCGGCAGAAGGGTGAGGTTGAAGCCGTGCTTTTTGGACAACTCTTCGAGCGTCCGGATCGGCTCCTTGCCATAGGCGGAGTTATGATAGACAAGCGCCAGTGACTTGCCCTTGATATTGCCGCCGTTGATTTCCAGCAGGTGATTGACCACCGCCGAAGCCCCGTTCCAGTAGTTGGCCGGATAGTTGAAGACATGGCTGAACACCTTGCCGTTGGCAGCCGACGTCCGGCCATAGCCCATGGAGTGGATGGGGATACCATCTGCGGTGGCTTTCGGGATCAGCTGGTAGGTGATGCCGGTGGAAAGCGGCTGATATACCAGCGAGCCCATGCCCTTGGTGGATTCGTAGCATTCCACGCCTTTTTCGGTGTTGTAGCCGGTTTCACATTCGACCACGTTGATCGGAACGCCGCCAATGCCGCCATCCCGCTCGTTCAACAGGGTGAAATAGTCCGCATAGCCATCGGCAAACGGGATGCCGTTTGCGGCATAAGGACCTGTCCGGTAGCTCAGCGACGGGAAGACAAGATCTGCCATTACCGGGCCTGCCATCGTGACAGCCATGGCTCCCGCCATCATCAGTGTCTTGAGTTTCATGTTGATTCCTCCATTAGTTCAACATTTTCGCCGCCTGAAGCAGCAGTTGCAATGACCCGATCAGTGCGGAAAGGGCCAGAGTCTCAGTTTTTCCTTGATAATCCGCCACAGCATTGCCAGCCCATGAGGCTCGACAATAAGGAAGAAGATGATCAGGAAACCTACAATCACGAATTCAAAATGCGCCGCAATATCGGTGGCCCAGCCAAACTGCCCCACCATGATATTCTTGAGAAGCACCGGCAAGAGCACCATGAATGCCGCCCCGGCAAAAGAGCCGAACATCGAGCCAAGCCCGCCGATGATGATCATGAAGAGCACAAGAAACGATTTCTGGATGCCGAAGACCTCACCGACTTCCACGGCGCCAAGATATACCGAAAACAGCAAGGCGCCGGCGATCCCGACATAAAATGAACTCACCCCGAAGGCGGTAAGTTTGGCCATCAGCGGGTTGACGCCAATGATCTCGGCCGCGATATCCATATCCCGGATCGCCATCCAGCGACGACCGGTGGACCCGCGTGTCATGTTCCTGGCCAGAAGGGCCAAGACCACAAGAAAGCTCAGGCAGAAAATATAGATCGTGACCGGCGACGCATTGGGCCCGGTGACGATATACCCGAAAATCTCCCGCTCCGGGGCGTTGATCTGGCCAGAAGCGGAATTATTGTAAAACCACGGCACCTTGTTGAAGAGCCAGACAAGAAAGAACTGGGCGGCCAGCGTCGCCACGGCCAGATAAAAGCCCTTGATGCGCAGGCTTGGCAACCCGAACACAATCCCCACCATGGCGGTGATACCGCCGGAAAGAAGGATGCAGACGACGATGCTCATTTCAGGGAAAGCGGTCATGAGCTTGTAGCAGGCATAGGCCCCCACCGCCATGAACCCGCCGGAACCCAGCGACACCTGGCCGCAATATCCCGTCAGGATGTTGAGCCCGATCGCGGCAATCGAATAGATCAGAAAGGGCAGAAATACCGCATTGGCCCAGTAATCGTTAATGGCAAAGGGCACAACCAGAAAGGCCGCAAGAATTGCCACCGCGAAAGCCACGCGATCAAACAGAATGGGGAATGTCTGCTGATCCGACCGATAGGATGTTTTGAAATCACCCGCCTCACGATACAGCATGGCTAGACCCTCTCAATGATCTTTTCGCCGAACAGCCCCTGGGGACGGAAGACAAGGAAAACCAGTGCCAGCATATAGGCAAACCAGTTTTCCGTGGCCCCGCCCAGAAACGGTGCGCCGATCAGAAATTCAAACATTTTTTCACCAACCCCGATGATCAACCCGCCGATAATCGCCCCCGGGATTGACGTAAACCCGCCCAGCATCAGGACGGGCAAGGCTTTCAGCGCGATCAGCGACAGCGAGAACTGGACGCCGGATTTCGACCCCCACATGATCCCGGCCACCAGCGCGACAAAACCTGCAATGCCCCACACGATCACCCAGATCCCGCGAAGTGAGATCCCCACCGAAAGCGCGGCCTGATGATCATCGGCAACAGCCCTGAGGGCGCGGCCCATTTTGGTGTATTGGGAGAAGATCACAAGCCCTGCCACCAGCACCGTTGCAATGACCGTGGCATAGATATCGAGCGTATCGAGATAAAAGCCGTAGAAATCATCCCCGCCAAGGAAGGCGGTGTTTTCCTCAATCCAGAAATTGCCGCCTTGCGGGATGCCGACATCAAGTTTCTTGACATCCGAGCCCCACATGAGGTCACCAAAGCCTTCCATGAAATAGGCAAGGCCGATGGTGGCCATGAAAAGGATGATCGGCTCCTGGTTGACGAGATGCTTGAGGATCAGTTTTTCCACCAGCACGGCAAAGACAACCATGACCAGAAGCGCGAACAGGATGGCGAGAAAAGCAGGCAGGTGCCAGCCGAAATGATGCACTTCGGTGCCGAAAACGGCGTTGATCAGATGGGCAAAGGGTATCTGGCCATCCTGAAAGCCGACAAGCGTCAGCGCCGCGAACAGCGCCATCACCCCCTGGGCATAGTTGAAAATACCGGAAGCCTTGAAGATCAAGACAAATCCGAGGGCCACAAGGGAATACATCACCCCGGCCATCAGCCCGTTGATGAAAACTTCCATGCCGAAATAAAATTCAGCACCCATAATATTGTCCTCTCATCCTTTGGCCCCACATTCTCGGGCCCCACATCATCGGGCAGAAGAAAGACGATCTAGTCATGAGATACCCCGAGATAGGCGTCAATCACGTCCTGGTTGGATCGAACTTCTGCCGGCGTGCCATCGCCGATTTTCCTGCCATAATCCATGACGACAACGCGATCGGCGATATCCATCACGACGCCCATGTCGTGTTCGATCAGCACGATCGTGGTGCCGAATTCCTCATTAACATCGAGAATGAAGCGTGACATATCCTCTTTCTCTTCGATGTTCATCCCGGCCATCGGCTCATCAAGCAGGAGAAGAGAGGGTTCGGCCGCCAGCGCGCGCCCAAGTTCAACCCGTTTCTGCAAGCCGTAGGGAAGACGTCCTACCGGGGTCTTCCGGATCGACTGAATTTCAAGAAAATCGATAATATGTTCAACAAACTCGCGATTGGCGATCTCCTCTTTTTCCGCCGCGCCCTTCCAGAGCATTTCGGTGAAGAGGGTTGATTTCATGTGAGTGAGCCGCCCGGTCATGATATTGTCCAGCGTCGTCATCCCCTTGAAGAGGGCAATGTTCTGGAAGGTCCGGGCAATGCCCTGATGCGCGATCTGATAGGGTTTTAGCGATTTGCGGCGTTCCCCATGAAACCAGATTTCACCTTCCTGGGGATGATAAAACCCGTTGATGACATTGAGCATCGAGGATTTGCCGGCCCCGTTCGGCCCGATGATCGCCCGGATTTCTCCTTCGAGGATATCAAAGGAAATATCACGGATTGCCACCACCCCGCCAAAGCGCAGGGTGATGTTCTTCATTTCCATGACCTTGCCGCCGATGAGCCGGCCATCGGGGGTCATGGTCTTGCCTGCTGGAATGGCTGTGGTTGTTGCGGTTGCTGGTGTTGTCATGCGGCGGTTCTTGTCACGTTGATGGTGGCGGCGGCCCGGATTTCAAGCGTTGCAGCGATGGAACCCTTGCTGCCATCCTCATAAGTCACTTCGGTTTTGGTATAAATGGATGCTGAACCGTTGTAGAGCGCCTCGATCAGGTCACCATATTTATCGGCAATGATGTTGCGGCGAACCTTGCGGGTGCGGGTCAGCTCCCCGTCATCGGCGTCAAGTTCCTTATGCAGGATCAGAAACCGGTGGATCTGGCAGCCTGCCAGCATCTCATCTTCAGCAAGCGACGCGTTGACCTCTTCGACATGGCTCTGGATGGTGGCGTAGACCTGGGGCAGGGCGGCGAGTTCCTGATAGGAGCCATAGGCGATATTGTTGCGTTCCGCCCAGTTTCCCACCGCCTGAAGATCGATATTGATAAACGCCGTGCATTCATCGCGGTTGTCACCAAAGATCACGGCTTCGAGGATGTTGGGGTAGAATTTCAGCTTGTTTTCAACATATTTGGGGGCAAACAGGCTGCCGTTCTTCATCTTGCCGACATCCTTGGCGCGGTCGATGATGCGCAGATGGCCGCTTTCCTTTTCGATGAAGCCCGCATCCCCCGTGGCAACCCAGCCTTCCTTGTCTTTCGTCTTTTTCGTGCTGGCCGGATTTTTGTAATATTCAACAAACGTGCCGGGGGAGCGATAATGCACCTCACCGTTGTCGTCGATGCGGATTTCAACCCCCGGGGTCGGGATGCCCACCGTATCGGACCGCACCTGACCATCGGGATGCTGGGTGATGAAGACGCTGGCTTCGGTCTGGCCGTAAAGCTGCTTGAGATTGATTCCAAGCGAGCGATAAAACTCAAAGATCTCGGGGCCGATAGCCTCACCTGCGGTGTATCCGACCCGAACCTTTGACAGGCCGAGTGTGTTTTTAAGCGGACCATAAACAAGAATGCCGCCGAGCCGGTATTTGAACCGGTCCATGAAGCCGACCTCCTCGCCATCGAGGATTGAGCCGCCGACGCGCCTTGCGTGGTCCATGAAATAATTGAAGATACGCTGCTTGAAGGTGCCGGCATCTTCCATCCGGATCAGCACGGTGGTCAGCACGGTTTCAAAATACCTTGGCGGCGCAAAGAAATAGCTGGGCCCGATTTCGCGCAGATCATGCTGCATCGTGTCCGTGGATTCCGGGCAGTTGACGCAAAAGCCGCACCAGCTCGCCTGACCGATCGAAAAGATGAAATCCCCCACCCAGGCCATGGGCAGATAAGCGAGCACGCTGTCGGTTGCGCGCAGGCCATCGAAATCACTCGACGATCGGGAGGTGGAAATCACGTTGTGATGCGAAAGCACAACCCCCTTGGGCTGGCCGGTTGTCCCGGATGTGTAGAGCATCGCGCAGGTACTGTCCCCATGCTGGCTTTCCATTCGGCGTTTGAGTTCCGCCTGATGCTTGCCCCGGGTTTCCCGACCGAGTTCCTGGAGGACGGAATATTTGCACAGGCGCACATGGTCATATTTGCGCATGCCCCGCGGGTCTATGTAGATGACCCATTCGAGATCCTTGAGCTGGTCCTGAATTTCAAGAACCTTGTCAACCTGCTCCTGGTTTTCGGCAATGATGAACCTGGCGTTGCAATGCTGCAGCACAAAGGCCATCTCGGTTGCAACGGAATCCTGATAGATCGGAACCGGAACAGCCCCGGCGGACTGGGCTGAAATCATGGCCCAGTAAAAATATGGTCTGTTGCGGCCGATCAGGGCAATATGATCGCCTTCGTTCAACCCAAGTTCGATGAGGCCGAGTGCAAGAGCGTCAATGGCTTCACCGGATTCCTTCCAGGTCCAGCTTTGCCAGATGCCGAATTCCTTTTCGCGATAGGCGGCTTGATCCGGAATCCGGCTAACGTGATGGGCAATAAGCTTCGGGACCGTATCAAGGTTGCCTTTAGCCACATCATCCGGACGCGTGCCTGCGTCAGTCATCCGCAATCTCCCTGCCCTAATTCCAATTTGCTTGGATTGTTCCTGTTTTCCAATTAGGTTAACATCCAGTCTGACCTTGTAAATAGGTCTTCGCAAATTTTCTTGCCTCTGGCGGATATGATAAAGACCTTCCCGACACCTGAGGCCAGGGGTTGAATTTTCTGGAGAATGCCGTGATTGAGAACCCCCTGTACTCTTCCTCGCTGACGTTGCCGCTTATTGTCGCACCCATGTTCCTGTCGTCGGGACCTGAACTGGTGACCGCCTGCTGCCGTGCCGGTGTCGTCGGCACGTTCCCGGCCCATAATCAGCGCACCACCGAAGGTTTCGGGGAATGGCTCGAGGCAATCGAGGGGAATCTTGCGGCTTTCGAGCGTGAAAGCGGATGCAGGCCTGCCCCTTACGGTGTCAACCTTATCGTCCACCGGTCTAATGCCAAACTTGAGGATGAACTTGCGCTCTGCGTCAAACATGAAGTGCCGATCATCATCACATCCCTTGGCGCGGTCAGTGATCTGGTGGATGCGGTCCATGGGTATGGCGGTATCGTTCTTCATGACGTGATCAGCCTGCGCCATGCCCGCAAAGCGGCGGCGGCCGGAGTTGACGGGCTGATTGCTGTTTCAGCAGGTGCCGGCGGGCATACCGGCCAGGCCAATCCTTTCGCGCTGGTGCATGAAATACGGGCCTTTTTCGACGGGCATATTGTTTTGTCCGGGTCTCTCTCCAGCGGAGCGGATGTTGCCGCAGCGCAGGTGATGGGGGCGGATTACGCCTATATGGGGACACGTTTCATCGCCACACGCGAGTCCATGTCAGCCGAAGAATATAAGGACATGATCGTGGCCGCGACTGCCGCCGATATCGTCAGCACCAAGGCGGTGACCGGCGTGAATGCAAATTTCATCGCCCAGAGTCTGGAAAAGGCCGGGATTGATATCGATTCCCTGCCGGAACATGGCGAGATGGATATCAACGCCGAACTGGGCGAAGCATTGAAGGAATCCAATACAGCAAAGCCCTGGCGAGATATATGGTCTGCTGGCCACGGGGTCGGCAGTGTCGAGGATGTTCCCGGGGTTGAGGAACTGGTGCAACGGCTCAAAGGTGAATATCTTGAAGCCGTCGAAGCCCAGCGCGCCCGCGCCCGGGCCTATGGAGGCGACGGATGCTGAACGCCTTTGTCTTCAACGCCGATGCCCGCGCAACCTACAGGCGCGGTATCCGTGGGGCGGCGTGGTGATGAAACCGAAACCGCCACCCGGGCGTGAAGATCGCCAGCGCCGCCTGATGGGGCCTGTTCTGGATGTGTTCGACCATCTGCATGGCAAGGGCTGGGTCACGCTGATCGGCATTGTTGCGCTGATCGTGCTGGTGGTGATGTCCTTCTGGCCGGGGATCTGACTTGATCGGCAAGGATGCCGGTTCCAGCCTCAGGGCTGAACGGCGAAAAGTGCAACCGCGGCGGCGTTGGAAACATTGAGGGATTCCGCATCATCATCAATCGGGATGCGCACCAGCAGATCCGCGCGTTCAGTCGTCAGCCGTCTGAGGCCCTTGCCTTCGGCGCCAAGCACGAGACCAAGCCGTTGTTCGGTGGCGAGGTGCTGGATCGGGGTTGTCCCCTGGGCGGTGAGTCCGGCAATTGTAAACCCGTGATCCTTCAGCTTTTCCATCGCCTGGGCAAGGTTGGTCACGCGAATGAGCGGAATATGTTCTGCCGCGCCTGAGGCGGCTCTGAGCATGGTCGCGTTTTCTTCCGGGCAATGGCGGTCGGTGGTGATGATTGCCGCCGCGCGAAACGCCCGGGCAGATCGCATGATCGCGCCGATATTCCGGGTGTCGGTGATCTGATCGAGGAGCAGCACGAGCGGCCGTTCAGGCAGGTCCTGACCCAGCCAGTCATCAAGATGCGGGGCCGCAAGCGGGGCGGCGATGACGATAACGCCCTGATGGACGGCTTTATCCTCGCTATCAAGGCTCGCGGCCATGGTGATCTTGTCCATCATTATCGGGGCGGGATGCGAGGCCTCGAGTTCAAGCGACTGAAACCATTCAGTATGGCCCGGGTCCAGATATATCGCCGAAATACGGCGTTTCGGGTTGCACAAGGCAGACAAGGCGGCATGACGCCCCCAGATCATGACCTTGCCTGGGGGGCAGGAAATCATCCGCTCGGGCAGGGTTTTTTGTCTCTTCTCCGGCGTTGCGGAGGAGGTGCCCGACCTTGTGGGCGGGCGTTTCTGGCGGCGTGATTTCATATCGCCGGGTTTCGCATTGGCCCGGGGATGGGTTCTGGTGTGCTTATTTTTTCGCATTATCTGGTGACTTTCATATTGACAAAACCGCTGGGCTTTCCTACCACGCTTGACCATGGACTCGTATCGGATGCCCGCAGATTGTATCACAGGGTTTTCCGGAGAGTTCAAACATTTATGGTGGGGTGGCCGAGTGGTTAAAGGCAGCAGACTGTAAATCTGCCCGCGTAGCGTACGTAGGTTCGAATCCTACCCCCACCACCACTTTTACGACCGGGCAGATCAAGAGCTGCCAGTGCATACACCTGAAGGAGAAACAGGGCGATGTCGAAGGAAAAGTTTGATCGAAGCAAGCCGCATGTAAACATCGGCACGATAGGGCACGTTGACCATGGCAAGACGACGCTGACGGCGGCGATCACGAAGGTGATGGCGGAATCCGGAGGTGCGGAGTTTCAGGCGTATGACCAGATTGACAAGGCGCCCGAAGAGCGCGCTCGCGGTATCACGATATCGACGGCACATGTTGAGTATGAGACGTCCAATCGTCATTATGCGCATGTTGACTGCCCGGGTCACGCGGATTACGTGAAGAACATGATCACGGGTGCGGCGCAGATGGATGGAGCGATCCTTGTTGTATCCGCGGCGGATGGACCGATGCCGCAGACGCGTGAGCACATTCTCCTGGCGCGTCAGGTAGGTGTTCCGGCGCTTGTTGTGTTCATGAACAAGACCGATCAGGTTGACGATGAGGAGTTGTTGGAGCTGGTTGAGCTTGAGATCAGGGAGCTTCTGTCGAGCTATGATTTCCCTGGAGACGATATTCCGATCGTGAAGGGTTCGGCGCTTGCGGCGCTTGAAGGGACGAATGATGCGATCGGGAAATCGGCGATCGAGGAGTTGATGGCGGCGGTAGATGGGTATATTCCGCAGCCGGATCGTCCGAAGGATCAGCCGTTCCTGATGCCGATCGAGGATGTGTTCTCGATTTCGGGTCGCGGGACGGTGGTGACGGGCCGTATCGAGCGTGGCATGGTGAAGGTCGGCGAAGAGATCGAGATTGTCGGGATCAAGGCGACGGAGAAGACGACCTGCACGGGTGTTGAGATGTTCCGGAAGCTGCTGGATCAGGGCGAGGCCGGAGACAATGTCGGGGTTCTGCTTCGTGGCACGAAGCGTGAGGAAGTTGAGCGCGGGCAGGTTCTGGCGGCGCCCGGATCGATCACGCCGCATACGGAGTTCAAGGCGGAAGCGTATATCCTGACGAAGGATGAAGGTGGACGTCATACGCCGTTTTTCTCGAACTATCGTCCGCAGTTTTATTTCCGGACGACGGATGTGACGGGATCGGTGACACTGCCGGAAGGGACGGAGATGGTGATGCCCGGGGACAATATTGCGATGACGGTAGAGCTGATCGCGCCGATCGCGATGGATGAAGGTCTTCGCTTTGCCATCCGCGAAGGTGGCCGTACCGTCGGCGCCGGCGTCGTCTCAAGCATCGTTAAGTAGGTGCGAATAGGAGTGTAGCTCAATTGGTAGAGCACCGGTCTCCAAAACCGGGGGCTGGGGGTTCGAGTCCCTCCACTCCTGCCACGAATACAAAAAACCCCGGGGCAATTCCCCGGGGTTTTTTTGATCTGATAAGCTAAGCTTTTTCTAATCATAATAAAAAATTAACTTTTTAACTTCTATGCCATGGGTTGATCTGTCCGTGGGAAGGGTTTGCATTCTGTTGGAATTATGCGCTCATTATATTGTGCTATAACAGGTGGGGAAGGGGGGCCGTTCAGTGAAAAAAATCGTGTTTTGTTCACTTTAAATTAACCAATTTATCGTAGCCTGAACATCAAGTCTGTTTCAGCAGTATCACCAGATATTGACTATAAGCTGTGGTTTTTGAAGTTGTGGATTTTGGCGTCAGATGTTGTTTCGTGATGGTTGTTGGCGGATTTGTGATGAGATCAGCACGAACAAAACACAGGATGCAAGACCATGCCAAACGAGATGAACCACCCCGCCCGCCAATCCTCCACCCACCTGTTTCAATCCAGGTTGCCGGAAGCCTTCAGGCATCGGCGCCGGGGCGACGGGATGATATCGGTATTCGTGTGGACAGCAGGCGGGCTTGTGCTGGCGGCGTGTTCAGGTGGGCGTAGTAGCGATATGGATGCTGGCGGTCTCCCTGCCAGCGTGGATGATGCTGGCAGGATAAGGGTGGCAGATCAGGGGTCTGGCTATGTGGATGATAATGGCGACGGGCTTCTGGCGGAGAACGCTTCAATCCGGGTCGAGATCGGGGCGCTGAGCCATGAGATCTCGAGTCAGGTGAATTTCGAGCTGACGAAGGACGAGAATGACGATTTCCTGGAAGACAACGCGGATTTTGAGATCTCTTCAGGCACCCTCTATTACACCGGCAATGCATCCGGAGATTTCGAGACGGGGAATACGCTGACGGTATTGATCACCTCGACGGATGAGAATAACGAGAACGAGATCACGGAGAATTACCTTATCTATCTTGCGGACGCGGATGATCTGCCGATGTTTGGTGCCTCGTCCTATAGGTTCATGCTGGCGGAGAACACCGATGGCAGCGGCGGGGCGGTGGCGATCGGCACAGTCGGGGCGAGTGACGAGGATACCGGGGACAGCCTGCTCACCTATCGGTTTGCTGACGGGGAGCAGAGTTCCGGAGATTTCCGGATTGATGCGAGCACAGGTCAGATCAGCTATGCAGGTTCAGGTGTGGATTTCGAAGGGGCAACCACGAGCTTTGATCTGATAGTGGAGGCGGCACCCACGGGGAGTGGGACGGGCACCCTGACGGCGACAGCGGCGGTCACGGTGACGGTGACGGATGCGGATGACGCGCCGACGGCGATGACGCTTTCGGCGAGCACGGCAAGCGTGGCGGAAGGCACGACTGCGGCGCGGGAACTTGCGGTAATCACGTTTACCGATGACGGGTTGGGGATGAACACGGCGACGGTGAGTGACGAGACGCGGTTTGAGATCAGGAATGGCACGCAACTGTGGCTGAAGGCAGGAGTTGATCTGGATTATGAGACGAACACCAGCCATACGGTGACGGTGACGGCGAGCGTGACCGGATCAGGGAGTGCACCAGCCGCACAGGTCTTCACGCTGAATGTGACGGACGTGAATGACGAAGCACCGGGGATTACCTCGGGCGGGACGGGCACGGCGATTGTGGAGGAAACGGAAGCTTCGGCCAGCATGGTGGCCTACACGGCGACAGGCACTTATGATGTGACGCCGATCACCTGGTCCTTGTCGGGAGGGGGTGATTTCGAGATCGACGCCAGCACCGGGGAAGTGACGCTCACGGAGCCCATCATACCGGACCATGAGACGCAAGACAGCTACACATTCACGGTTCGGGCGACGTCGGGCAGTTTCACCACCAATCAGGAGGTGACCATCGCGGTGACGGACGTGGATGAAGCGCCGACGGGGATCAGCCTGAGCAGTGACCGGTTCGCCTTCAGTGATACCATCATAGGCACGGTGACGGTGACAGACCCGGATGCGGGAGAGAATTACACGCCGGCAAATATCTCGCTGGGCGGGGCGGATAAAGACGTGTTTGAGGTTGTTTCCGATGGCAACGGGGGGATGGTGCTGGGTTTTGAATCGGGGCAGAAGGCAAAAAAAATAAGTTACGCGATCACGCTTATGGCGACGGATCCGGATAGCGGGGCACAGACAGCGGCAATCCCGTTCACGATCGAGCTTCGCGGGGTGAAGGTTGCAGATGAGGGGACCGGCTATGTGGATGCTAATGGCGACGGTCTCCTGGCGGAGAACGCGGATGGGAGTTCCTCTCGGGTTGAGATAGGTGAGCTTAGCCATCAGCTTTCAACGCAGGTGAATTTCGAGCTGGTGGATGGCGCGAACAACAACGCGGATTTTGAGATTTCTTCCGGCAAGCTCCATTACACAGGCAAGGATTCGGGGGATTTCGAGAAGGGAGATACACTGACGGTGCGGATCACGTCGACGGATGAGAATAACGAGAACCCGCTCACGGAACTCTACGTGATCTATCTTTCGGATGTGGCAATCACTGCCCCGGAAATAACGCAGGAGAGCATCTCTGTCGCCGCCGGGACCAATACCGGTAACGCGATCGGAACGATTTCGGCGACGGACAAGGACGGGGATTCGATTTCCTATTCCCTGCCGGTGGGGGTACAGGATAACGGCAAGTTTGAAATCGATTCCGCTACCGGGGCGCTGAAGGCCAAATCCGGGGAAATCTCATCTTATTCCAGCGGGGATCAATATAAAGTTGTTGTTCTTGCCAGCAACGATGCTTCCGTCTACCCGGATACGGCCGAGGAAAAAAGTGAAATTACCGACAGGCCTAATTTATTTGTGCATGGGCTGATTTTCACCAACACGGGGAGTGCGATCGACCCTGAAGACAACACAACCTATTCTATCTCGGAGATAGATTTCGTAACCCGCCAGACGCTTACAGCCAACCCTCCGTTTGTGGCTGTGCAAGCCAACCAAGGCTCACCAGAACTGAATATTGCGTCGCCTAGTTTTAAGCAGCTGGAGGTCAAGCTCAGCGAATTATATGATGCTGTTCAGAACACGAAAAACCATGTGGGGAGTGGCATTGCGGATATTCCCAATCTCATCCAAGCGAGCTACGCGACTGACCAGGATGGCAACGTCGTCGCAGACCCGGATTATATTTTCAATTTTAAAGATTACCCCAATGTGGAAAACCTTCTCTTCCAGGATTACGCGGTGCTGACGATTGATGTGGTTTGACCCAAGCCCTGATCTCCGGGATCAGGGCGGGGGCGGATGAGGCATCGCCGAAAGGTGATGTCTTTCCTGCTTGAGCCCGGCCTGGCGCAGGGTTAGACTTTTTCCTGATGTTGCAGGCCGGAGATTCAGCCCTTTCCATGGTGCGGTTTTATGCAAACGATGATCTGGCGGCGGTTGCCGCCATCTATGCCCATCATGTGCGACATGGAACAGCCTCGTTTGAGGAAACACCCCCAACCGAGGCGGAGATGGCGCGGCGCCTTGCCCTTATGGCCGATGACGGCATGCCTGTTCTGGTGGAGGCTGATGAAAACGGGCAGATCCGCGGATATGCCTATGCCGGTTTCTACAACCGCCGTTCCGCCTATCGCTTTACGGTGGAAAACTCGATCTATGTCGATGCGCGATATCAGCGGCAGGGCGTAGGCCGTGCGCTTTTGGCCGAATTGATACTCCAGTGCCAGAAAGCCGGTTACCGGCAGATGATGGCAGTGATCGGTGATGGCGGCAATGCCGCTTCCATCGGTCTGCATCAAGCGCTGGGGTTTGAGCATCTCGGGGTGGCAAAGCAGATCGGCTTCAAGTTTGATCGCTGGCTTGATGTGACCTATATGCAGCGTGACCTCGGGGTCAGGCTGGATTAGGGACGCGGTTCAGAAGATGGCTGGCTGAATTCAGCTGAGGAGCGCCCGGGGCTCTTCCTTTTGTTCGACGCATGAGGGTTGTTCGACGCGTGGGGGGAGAGATATTTCACCACCTCCATGATTGTCACCGTGGCGGCGAAGAAAAAGCAGAAGGAATCCTTCAACTGTTCAAGAAAGAGTTCATCTTCCTCAAGGGAGGCTTCAGTAATGGCGGCTTTTTCCGGGGCGGGATTGACCATGTGATCTGAATACACCTTGCTGATCGTAACATATCAAATTGCGATGGATGCTCGCTGGCTTCGCGGGGTCTGTGCCAGGGTATCGGGGCGCTGCAATTTCCCTTTTAGACTACGCCGGAGGCCGAAACAGGTAAAGATCTATTCCCGGGCGAAGACAACGCGGATAAATCACTTGCTTCTCGGGCCGGAACGCGAAAAGATTGCAGTTAAGAATATTTATAATCTTTGGAGAGGAGATACGCATGAGTATCATGAAAACAGGACTAGCCGTGCTGGCCATGACCTGCATTGCTTTTTCTTCCGCCCATGCCGAAACGCTGCGCTGGGCCAGATCAGGAGATTCGCTGACACTTGACCCCCACGCCCAGAACGAGGGGCCAACCCATACGCTCGCACATCAGATTTATGAGCCGCTTCTGCATCGCGACATGGCCGGGCAGATCACGCCGGCACTCGCCACTTCATGGAAGGCTTTGCCGGACAACCCTAATGTCTGGCGCTTTACCCTGCGCAAGGGGGTGACGTTCCACGACGGCTCGGCTTTCACCGCCGATGATGCGGTCTACAGTTTCAATCGCGCCATGATGCCGACCTCGGCCATGAAGGAGCTGCTCACCAGCGTCAAGGAAGTCCGCAAGGTCGATGACCATACCATCGATATGGAAACCAATGGGCCGAACCCGCTCCTGATCAACAACCTGACCAACCTGTTCATGATGGACAGTGGTTGGACCGAAGCCAATGGCGCCGGCGCACCGCAGGATGTGGCGGGGGGCGAAACCACGTTTGCCTCGCAGAACACCAACGGCACCGGGGCGTATATGCTGATGAGCCGGACCCCGGACCAGAAGACCGTGCTCAAGGCCAACCCGAATTACTGGGGCAAGGGGCAGTTTCCGCTTGAAGTCAGCGAGATTGTCTACACGCCGATCCAGTCCGCCGCGACACGGGTGGCGGCCCTGCTTTCCGGTGAGGTGGATTTCATTCAGGACGTGCCGGTGCAGGATCTGGGCCGTGTCCGGGGGCAGTCCGGTCTCAAGGTGGTCACCGCCGCCCAGAACCGGGTGATTTTCTTCGGCATGAACAGCGGCCTTGATGACCTCAAGACCGACAATGTCGATGGCAAGAACCCGTTTGCTGATCTGAGGGTGCGGCAGGCCATGAATATCGCCATCAATCGTGATGCGATCAAGAAAGTGGTGATGCGGGATCAGTCCTCGCCAACCAATGTCATCATGCCGCCATTTGTCAATGGCTGGACGCCGGAGCTTGACCAGATCCCGGCCCATGATGTCGCCAAGGCAAAGGCACTGATGGCCGAGGCGGGATATGGCGACGGGTTTTCGGTCACCCTCAACTGCCCCAATGACCGATATATCAACGACGAGGCGATCTGCCTTGCCGCGGTCGGCATGCTTGGCCAGATCGGCATCAAGGTCAATCTCGACGCCAAGCCGAAGGCCCAGCACTTCCCGCTTATCAAGAACAAGACAACCGAGTTCTACATGCTGGGATGGGGTGTGCCGACGTTTGACTCGCATTACATCTTCAACTTCCTTGTTCACGAGACCACCGAGAATCGCGGCTCATGGAACAATACCGGCTACAGCAATGCGGCGGTGAATGCGAAGATCGTCAGCCTCGAATCCGAAACGGACCTGGCGAAGCGTGATGCGACCATCGCGGAGATCTGGGCGCAGGTTCAGGCCGATCAGATCTATCTGCCGATCCATAACCAGGTGCTGAACTGGGGCATGAAGGATGGCATCAATTTCGATGTCCAGCCGGAAGATCAGCCTCATTTCAAGTATCTGAGCTTCAAGTAATCTGCAGGCCGGGGCGGCAATCCGCCCCGGTCTTTTCAGGCATTTTTGCTGGAACAGATCCATGTTGGTCATCCTCATCAGACGCCTGTATCAGGCCGTGCTTGTGCTTCTGCTGGTGGCGCTGGTGTCGTTCAGCATCTTCCGCTTTGTCGGTGATCCGGTGGATAATATCCTCGGCCAGGAAGCCACGGTTGAGGACCGGAGAGAGCTCATCGAACGGATGGGGCTCGAAGACCCGATTGTTGTCCAGTATGTGCGGTTCATCTGGAATGCTGTCCGTGGTGATTTCGGGATATCCTACCGCACGGCGGAACCTGTATCCGGCCTGATTGCCGAACGCCTGCCGGCAACCCTTGAACTTGCCTTTGTCTCGGCGATGTTCGCCCTCACGGTGGGGATTTTGCTGGGCATTTACACGGCGGTAAGGCGCAATGGATTTCTTGCCAATCTGGTGATGACGGTCTCGCTCATCGGGGTGTCGCTGCCCACGTTTCTGATCGGTGTGCTGCTGATCTGGCTTTTTGCGGTGGAGCTCAGCTGGCTGCCGTCTTTCGGCCGCGGGAAAACGGTCATGATCGGGGTCTGGGAGACCGGGTTGCTGACGGTATCCGGGCTTAAATCGATCCTGCTGCCGGCGATCACACTCGGTCTTTACCAGATGACGCTGATCATGCGTCTGGTGCGATCCGAGATGCTTGAGGTTCTGCGCCAGGATTTCATCAAATTCGCCCGCGCGCGGGGGCTTACCGAACGGATGGTGCTGTTCCGCCACGCGCTCCGAAACACGCTGGTGCCGGTGACAACCGTGGCAGGGCTTCAACTGGGTGCGATCGTGGCCTTCGCGATCATTACCGAGACGGTGTTTCAATGGCCCGGGGTGGGGCTGATGTTCATCAATGCCGTCTATTTTGTCGATATTCCGGTGATGTCGGCATATCTGCTGCTGGTGGGGACATTGTTCGTGATCATCAATTTTGCTGTTGATCTGCTCTATCTCGCCATCGATCCGCGGATCAAGGATGATCATCTCAAAGGAGGCGGGTCATGAAGGAAACGGCGCCAAAAACACGCTGGCAGCGGTTTCTGGAGAGTGATTTTGTCTTTGACTATCGGCATGCGCCGGTCACCATCACAGCTTCGGTGGTCGTGCTGCTGCTGGCCGTGATTGCGGTGCTGGCGCCGCTGGTTGCCCCGACCAATCCCTTTGATCCCGCATCGCTCAATCTGATGAACGGCTTCACCCCGCCGATGGAACCCAATACCTTCACCGGCGAGCAGTTTCTTCTGGGAACCGATGATCAGGGCCGTGATCTGCTCTCGGCGATAATCTACGGGCTCCGGGTGTCGCTTTTTGTCGGGATCATGTCGGTGATGCTGGCCATGGGGATGGGGGTCAGCCTCGGGCTTCTGGCGGGATATATCGGCGGCTGGGTGGATAACCTCATCATGCGATGTGCCGATATCCAGATGACGTTTCCTTCCATTCTGATTGCCATGCTGATCTTCGGGGTGTTGCGCGGGATCATTCCCCCTGATCTCCGGGATGAGATGGCGATACTTGTGCTTATTCTGGCGATCGGTCTTTCGGAATGGGTGCCGTTCGCGCGTACCGTCCGGGCAACAACCCTTGTTGAAAAGGAAAAGGAATATGTGCAGGCGGCGCGGCTCATCGGGCTCAGCCGTCTGCAGATCATGCGCCGGCATATCCTCCCGAACGTGCTCGGGCCGGTGCTGGTCATCGCCACGATCACCCTGGCGCTGTCGATCATTGCCGAGGCAACGCTGTCCTTTCTCGGTGTCGGCGCGCCGCCGACGGAACCAAGCCTCGGCACGCTCATTCGCATCGGCCAGGATTACCTTTTTTCAGGCGAGTGGTGGATCCTGCTGTTTCCGGCCCTGACCCTGCTGGCGCTGGCGCTCTCGGTCAATCTCCTGGGGGATTGGCTCAAGGATACCCTGAACCCGAGGCTCAAATGACGGCGCCATTGCTTGAAATAGAAAGGCTGCGGGTTGTTTTCCCCACCCGCCGGGCGGTGCTGACCGCGCTTGACGATGTTTCCTTCACCCTTGAGCGCGGGGAAATCCTTGGCTTTGTGGGGGAGTCCGGTGCCGGGAAATCGATCACCGGGGCGGCGATCATGGGGCTGATCGAACCGCCGGGACGTATCGATGGCGGGGTGATCCGCCTTAAAGGCAAACCTGTTGCGGAGCACGGAACCTCACTCAGGGGGCGGCAGATCGGGATGATTTTCCAGGATCCGCTGACCAGTCTCAATCCCCTGCGGCGGGTGGGAGACCAGCTCATCGAAACCATCCTGCATCATCTCGATGTGACCACGGCCGAAGCAAGGCAGCGCGCCCTTGCCGGATTTCAGGAAGTCGGGATTGCCGCGGACCGGTTTGATGCCTATCCCCATGAGTTTTCAGGCGGGATGCGGCAGCGGATTGTGATTGCGCTCGCGCTGGCGGCGGAACCTGATCTGATTATCGCCGATGAGCCCACCACTGCCCTTGATGTTTCGGTGCAGGCCCAGGTGCTTGATCTGTTGCGGGATATCTGCCGGAAGCGCGGTGCTTCGGTCATCCTTATCACCCATGACATGGGCGTGATTGCACAGACAACCGATCGGGTCGCCGTTCTCTATGCCGGAAGGCTGGTGGAGATCGGGCCTACAGCGGACGTGATGCGCGAGCCGCGTCATCCCTATACCAAAGGGCTGATTGCTTCAACGCCCGCACTTGACGGGGTAGACGCGGATACGGTCCTCTCGCAGATCCCCGGGTCCATGCCGCCGCTGAACGCGCTGCCATCGGGATGCCGTTTCCACCCGCGCTGTTCGGCCTGCCTGCCTCAATGTTCTGTCGAAAACCCTGCCTTTCGCAATGGCGTTGCCTGCCATCATTTCGGGGAGGATGGTGATGGCTGATCCATTTCTTTCTTGCTCCGGGTTGACCCGGGTCTTTGATCTGTCCTCGCCATGGCTTGTCCGCAAGATAACCGGCGCGCCGGAGCATCATCTTGTGGCGGTTGACGATGTGAGTTTTGCCATTCCCCGGGGGCGGACCTATGCCCTTGTCGGGGAGAGCGGATCAGGCAAGTCCACCATCGCCCGGATGGTGGTGGGGCTGCTCAGGCCGCATCAGGGGGTGATCTCGGTGGATGGCCATGATCTCAACGACGGGTCTGTGGCGAAGAGCACCCATGACGCGGTGCGGCAGAAACTTCAGATGGTCTTTCAATCCCCTTACTCCTCGCTCAATCCACGCTGGCGGGTGGGGGATATTCTGGCCGAGCCCATCCGTGCCTTCGGGCTGATCGATGGTGACGCCGCCCAGCAGCAACGTGTCCGGGGCCTGCTCGAGCAGGTAGGGCTTTCGGCAAGCGATGCCGGCAAATATCCCCATGAATTTTCAGGTGGCCAGCGGCAGCGTATCTCGATTGCCCGGGCGCTGGCTTCCAACCCGGCGTTCATCGTCTGCGATGAGCCGACCTCGGCCCTTGATGTTTCGGTGCAGGCGCAGGTGCTCAATCTTCTCAAGCAGTTGCAGAAAGAGCTTGGCCTTACCTATCTGTTCATTTCGCATGATATGGCCGTTGTCCGGGTGATGGCGCATCATGTCGGTGTGCTCAAGAATGGCCGCCTGATTGAGGAAAACTCCGCCGATGCCCTGTTTTCAAACCCTGAGGCGGAATACACGAGAACGCTGATCAATTCGACGCCGCGTATCCGGTTCTAGTGGTCAGGTCCGGGTTGGTGCCGGTTCAAGCCCGGGCAGGGTGTTCTGGTCAACCCGTTGCTGCAGATGCTCGGCGAAGGCTTCGACGATCCTGGGGGCAAGGCTGCCCTTTTTTCGGGCCGTTCCAAGGACCATGGGACGTGGCGGGCGCGGGGTTTGTTCAATTTCAAGAAAGGCCAGTTCCTCTCCATCCGGCGCCAGAGCGGAGGCAGGATGGATATTCATCAACCCATAGCCGAAACCGTTGGCCACAAGACTGCGCATTACGGCCGGGTCCGGGCTCCGCTCGGCAATCTTCGGGCGCAGGCCCTGCTCATGAAACATGGCGAGGAAATATTCGCGACTGAACGGCAGGTCAAGAAGCACCATGGGCTCGCCTGCGAGGGTCGCAAGAGCAACCGAAGACATGCCCGCCAGAGGATGTGAGGCAGAAACCATGACATAAGGCGGCAGTTCAATCATGCCGGTGAAGGCGATATCACTTGGAATATCGAGGTTGTAGGTGATCGCCAGATCTATCTCAGCCCGGCCGAGCATGGCCAGGAGATCAGCCTGATGGGCGGTTTTAACACTGACTTTCGCCTCCGGATAGATCGCTTCAAAACTGCGCCGGATACTGGCGCTGACCATCGGCGCTAGGGTAACAAGGCAGCCGAGTGAAATCGTCCCCCGGGGGATGCTGCTGATATCCCCGGCAAGATCGGTGAGTGCATGGGCCTGATCCATGATACGCTTGGCTTCGTTGAAAATCCGCTGGCCGCCGGTGGTAAGCGAAAGCCCCTGGGCATGTTGACGGATAAACAAGGTGACGCCGAGTTCGGCTTCAAGCTGGCTGATTGCCGCCGATATCGAGGCCGAAGAAATGCTGATCGCCTTTGCCGCCTCGATGATGCTGCCAGCCTCACCCGCCGCGATGAAATATTCCAGTTGTCGTAAAGTGTAGCGTAATTTCATGCCTGCCTGCCGCAACAAGCCTGCCAGAAATCGCCTGATTAAGGCAAGCCTAATCAGCAAATCATCGGGTTTGGGAAAACGAAACTACTCGGCGGCCTGGCTTTTCTGGCTGTCGAACCACTGCCGGATTGCCGGATCTCCCCCCATGTTATCGGGGGCCGGGCGGACTTTGTCTGAAAGGCCGGCGCTCTTCTGGACGAAATCAAGGGTGGATTCCCAGTCAAAGTTACGCCATACCGCTCCCATCTGGGCAAAAGGGGCGGATTGCGCGAAAAGCTGGAAGGTCAGCCGGTGGCCGGCATAGTCGGAATTCAAGAGGTCTCTTGCATAGGCAAGGAGCTTGCGCCGGTCTTCTGCGCCCCATTTCTCATTGATGGTGTAGTATTTTTCCATCCATGGGGCGGTTTCAGGCGAGGTAAAGGTGGCGATATTCGGCGTCACGCAGATCTGTCCGCCGCAGAGCTCCCGCGCAATATGCATCATCTCGTTCAAATGGTTGAGCGCCGTGCAGCGTCCGGTATAGAGCAGCGACTGGTTGGGCATCATCAATCCTGCCGGCGAACGCTCCCCAAGGGTGATGGCCGCGGTGAGATGCGCGTTGATATTCTCCCGCCAGATGGCCAGGCTTGCCAGTTTCTCCTGAACGGCGGGCTGGTGCTCAAGGCCGGTCTGGCGCACATTGAAGAGTGCCGCACCGATCATCATGTCGGCAAGTTTGAGGGTGCGCTGAACAAAGGCAAAAGCCGAATAGCGATGCAGGGTGGCGCGGATGAATGCCGCCGCCCTTGTATGCCTGTAGAAAAGTACGTTTTCCCAGGGGATCAGCACATTGTCGAAGATCACCATCGTATCCACTTCATCGAATTTGTTGGCGAGCGGGTAATCCAGCTGGTTGGCGCGCGGGCATTGACCGGAAGCCCCGGCAAAACCTCCACGGCAGATAAACTTCAGGTTGGGGGAGTTGAGATCACAGATGAACCCCACCGCGTAATCTGACAGCGCCGCATCCCCCCAGTTGGCGATCGTGGGCTTGGTGAAGGCCTGGTTGGCATAGGCCGCCGCGGTTTCATATTTGGCGCCGCGCACCACAATGCCTTCGTCGGTTTCCTTGACCACATGAAGCAGCATGTCCGGGTCCTGATCCTGCGGCGCCTTGGATCGGTCGCCTTTGGGGTCGGTGTTCGCCGAAACATGGAACGGGTCTTCATGCAGAACACGGTGAATATGACGCTCAATATTCTTTGAAAACTGCGGATCGACTTCATTGAGCACATCCTGGCCATCATAAAGAGACCACATCTCACCCACGGTTTCATCCCCGACACGGGTGACAATCCCGCCGACGTCTTCCATGACCGCATCGGATGCCCGGCGCTTTGCCCACCAGTCTTCCTGGGTATAGGGGAGCGCGTTGCCGACGGCGTTGATATCGCCATCCTGTTCAACCGTCATGATCGCCCGGGTTTTTTCTTCGTGCTGCATGTCGTAGATGCGCGCCCGGATATCGACAATCGGCTTGAACATGGGATGAGTCGTAACATCGGCGACACGCTCACCATTCATGTAAACCTCGCGGGTGCCGCGAATGCTGTCCTTGTACTCTGCGCCTGTGCGGATCATGTTCAGCTCCTCCCGTTTTCCGTATCTTCCCCGAAGATAAGAAAGACAGTATTGTCGTTTCCGAGGTGGGGATTAAGAAGGGAATTCCAAAACTCTGGTTAGGAATTATCTAATCAATCTTCGCTTGGATTAGGTGATGCCTGAAGTTAAGCTCAATCAGATGTATCAGGGGGAAGACATGGCACATAAACGCATTCGACCATTCAACACGAAAGTCACCTATCCGGAACAGAAACTGGATAATGATCTGGCGCAGGCCGTGGTAGCAAGGGGGACGACCATCTATCTGCGTGGCCAGGTGGCGCAGAATCTGGATGATGCGACGAATATCGATCAGCTGGATCTCGTCTCGCAGACACATAAGGTGATGCAGAATATTCAGCAACTGATCGAAGAGGCCGGAGGCCGGATGGAGCATCTGGCGCGGATTGTTGTCTACCTGACGGATATCCGCTACCGCGAAGATGTCTACCAGACCATGGGGAAATATATCAGGGGCGTGCATCCTGTTTCCACCGGGGTGGTGGTGGATGCGCTGGCACGACCGGAATGGCTGGTGGAAATCGAGGCAACAGCAGTCATTCCCGATGACGAGGGCTAGATCATGACGTTTTCGATTGTTGCGCGATGCGCTGAAACCGGACTTTTCGGCATGGCGGTCTCGTCGTCTTCGCCGGCGGTGGCGGCACGATGTGCCCATGCCCGGGCAGGAGTCGGCGCGGTTTCGAGCCAGAACGTGACTGAC
This sequence comes from Alphaproteobacteria bacterium LSUCC0684, assembly GCA_041228335.1. NCBI lineage: Bacteria > Pseudomonadati > Pseudomonadota > Alphaproteobacteria > Alphaproteobacteria bacterium LSUCC0684. Next base: position 655,722 of record CP166130.1, read on the forward strand.
CCGTCGCTGGGCCCGAAAACGCTTGATGCGATGGCGGCGGGCCTTTCAGCCGAAGAGGCGATAAAGAAGGTCATCAATTCAGCCGAACACACGGAATATCGTCAGCTTCTGGCGGTGGACCGTAAGGGAGGCACGGCCATCCATTCAGGGCGGAACACCCTCGGCACCCATGCCGAAGCGCAGTCGCTCAACGCCGCGGCGGCGGGAAATATCCTTGCCGATGCCGGTGTTCCTGCGGCCATGCTTGATGCGTTTCACCATGCTGATGGGCATCTCGGGGACCGGCTGGTGGCGGCCATGATGGCGGCGCTCGATGCCGGCGGGGAGGAAGGGCCGGTGCATTCCGCCGGGCTGCTGATTGTTGATCGCCAGTCCTGGCCACTCGCGGAAATCCGCTGCGACTGGTCCGAAGATTGCCCGATCACGGCCATGGCTGAAGGCTGGGCTGTGTATAAGCCGCAGATGCAGGATTATGTGACCCGGGCGCTCAACCCTTCGGCAGCGCCGAGCTACGGCGTTCCGGGTGACGCGTGACGGGAAGGCAAGGGGCCTAGATCCCTTCTTCAAGCCGCAGGATCAGCCGGGCCAGCATGTCATCGCAGGCGTCGAGCTGATCGCGTGACACAAACTCATCAGGTTTATGTCCCTGTTCCATGGAACCAGGGCCGCAGACAACCGTGGGAATGCCAAGATCACGCTGAAAGAGCCCGCCTTCGGTGCCAAAGGCAACCTTGATGGTCTTGTTGCTGCCGGTCAGCCCGGTGACGAAAGACACAATCTCTGACTCAAGCGGGGTTTCTAGCCCGGGATAGGTGTTGGTGATCCTGATCTGGATATCCGCCGCAGGTGCCGTCTTGCGGGCAACGGCAATAATCGGGGCGATGGCGTGCTGCAGGCGTTCGAGAATGGCATCGGGGCTGTCGCTGGAAAGATTGCGGATCTCAAAGGCCACTTCGGCATGGCGAGGCACGATGTTGAGCGCAACGCCAGCATTGATAAGCCCGGCATGCAGAGTCGTGTAGGGGATGTCATAGGCGTCATCCCGGTGGCCATGGAGCTTGAGGTCTTCCTGGATATGGCGGATTTCCTGGATGAGGTCACAGGCCAGATATACGGCGTTGACCGCGGTCGGGGCAAGGGCGGAATGAGCTTCACTGCCGATGCAGGTGGCCTTTAACGCCGTCTTGCCTTTGTGACCTGTCGCAACCGCCATATGGGTCGGCTCACCCACGATGCAGAAGGCTGTCCGGACCGGGGCGTCGCCAAGCATGGAGATGAGTGAACGCACCCCGATACAGCCAATTTCCTCATCAAAGGAAAACGCCAGATGGAGCGGTGTTGCGAGCGATCTGGTCGTGGCATGGCAGAACGCACTAAGTGATGATGCAATAAACCCCTTCATGTCGGCGGTGCCGCGGCCATATAGGCGGCCATCTTCTTCGGTGCATTCGAAGGGCGGTTTTGTCCAGTCCTGGCCATCGACCGGCACTACATCCGTATGTCCGGACAGCATGACGCCGGCAACTCCCTCGGGCCCGGTGGAGGCGAAAAGGTTGGCCTTGGTGCCGTCTTCGTTCTCGATGATGATCGGCTCAACACCATGCCGGCGAAGCAATGCCGCCACCCATTCGATCAATTGCCTGTTGCTGTCGCGGCTGACGGTGGGAAATCCGATCAGATGGTGAAGCGCTTCAGTCGTGGTGATCATGCGGAAACGCTACTGGCGATATGACGGGTGAAATCCCAGATCGTCCCTTCGAGATCGGCAGGGCCAAGAGGTGCCATCGGCCGGTAGGCGGTGCCGGTGCTTTTCTGCATGATTTCAAGCACGGCCTTGTCTTCGGCGTTGAATTCATGGGCAAGGGAAATGTAGTCCCTGGTGGCCTGAAGATCATCCGCGCCGTCCTGAACCAGCACCCCCATCCTGATATTGACGCTTTCGGGCGTGTCCGGAAGGAGGATGAGGAAAATGGCGCAGTTCGGGCCCACCGTGATGACAAAATTCGGGTAGACGGAGAACAGCACCGATGATCGTCTTTCCTTGGCGGTCAGGCCTTCGGGATAGGGTTTCCGCTGCGGGAAACTGTCATCGTAATTGGACCGGTAGGCGGTGTATCTAGATCCGTTGCCGAGCTTTTCGCAAAGCCGTGTCGGGGTGATGTGATCGAGGGTTTCGGCGTGTGTCACGGAAAGATGATAGCCTTCCATGAAGTTTTCAACGAGCGACTTCCAGTTGGTCTGCCAGGTTTCAACCCAGGTTTCGGTGCTGTGGCGATCCTGGGGACGATAGTTTTCAAGAAAGGGCATCATGCCTGCCATCTCCGCACCAAGATCAGGGGCGTTGCCGTCGATATTGATGAAAATAAACCCAAGCCATTGATCCAGCCGGAATTCCGGCAAACTGCAGCCCGCAGCATCAAAATCCGGCACCTGATCCATGTAAGGGGCTTTGTTGAGGGACCCGTCGAGCGCATAGCTCCAGGCATGATAGGGGCAGGTCAGTACCGGCGCGCGTCCTTTGCCTTCGACCAGCTGCATTCCGCGGTGTCGGCAGACATTGCTGAAGGCACGCAATTTGCCGTCTTTATCCCGGAGAACAACCACCGGCTCATCGCCAATGACAAGGGTGAAATATTCACCCGGTTTCGTGATCTCGCTCTGGTGGCCGGCGGCAACCCAGCCGGTGCGAAACACGGTCTGCTTTTCAAGGGCGAAGAAGTCCGGATCGGCATAATACCAGCCCGGCATGGAATGCGGCGCACGGGAGGTATCTCTCGCGATGGATTGAAGAAGGGATGTTTTTTCGGCATCTAGCGGCATCTTGAACCTCAACGTTGCTGCTGATCAAAGAAGGATGCTCCATCGGGAAGCTGCGGCAATGGAATATCAAAGGGGGTTGACCTGATCTGCCGCCGATCCTTGCCGCGTACGATCATACCCTGATCCCTGGTTGGCACGGGCGATGGCGAAAGCGGGACGGCGTCGGCGGCGCTGTAGACGCAGATATAAAGCGTTCGTGGGTCCGGCGAGTTGTTCGGAGCCGAGCCATGAAGAAGCCTTGTATGCATCAGGCAGACCGATCCGGCCTTGCCGGTACAGAGAACGCGGTTGTCCAGTGCCTTGCGGGTCACCTCTTCGGTGACGGCGCCGGTAAATACCCCGTCATGCCAGAGGCTGTGAATCTCGCCATCATGGGTGGCGGGCCAGACTTCGAGAGGACCGTTTTCCTCGGTAACCTCATCCACCATCAGAAGGGCGGTGACAAGGCTGTCGTTGCTGTGGGGGGTGAAGGGGAAGTCCTGGTGCCATTTCACCGCCGTGGCGGAACCGGGAAGCTTTGAATTGATCTTGGTGTGGTGAAGTTTGATATCCGGGCCGATCAGTTCAGCCACCGCATCGGTCATCCCGCTATCGGCCATGGCTTTTCGATAGGCATCGGAAATCTCATGCGGGGCGTTGACCCGCCGGAGCGCCGGCTGATCCGCGCTATGCCCTTTTTCCACATCGAAGCGGGGCTTGCCGTTGATCATCTCGCCAAAACTGCCGTCATGGCCCCGGCTTTCCTCAACCCAGGTGTTGAAATCCTGCCGCAGTGAAGCCAGAAGTTCAGGGCTCACCACATCCTCAACAACAAGATAGCCATTGGCATCGAAGAAATCCTTTTGTGCTGGCGTGATCACGGCCACCTCCTTCTGTATTTTGCTGTTTCAGTATTCGGCTATTTTTCAATCCGTGCAAGTGTCTTTCCTTATGGCCTGCTTTGTATAAACTAATTCGCGGTATTGATCGTTTAATCCATGTCCTGAGGGGGCTCGTCATGACACTTCACTTTACCCGCGATGAATTTTCCCGCCGTCAGCACCTGGCGAAGGAGGCGATCAGTTCGGCCGGGCTCGATGCCATTCTCATGTTCGCGCCGGAAAGCCATTTCTGGCTCTGCGGCTATGATACGTTCGGATTTGCGATGTTCCAGTGTCTCGTCATGACGAAAGGCGGGGATATCCACCTGCTGACACGTGCGCCGGATCTTCGCCAGGCGCGCTATACCTCAACACTGGACGACGATCATATCCATATCTGGAACGAACGCGAAGGCGCCAACCCGGCGCAGGATCTATATCGACTGCTGGCTGATCTCGGGGTTGTGGATGGCGCGCTCGGCTATGAGGCGGATACGCCGGGCCTCACGGATCGCAACGGACGGATGCTGCGCGGCGAGGTGCCGGGCCTGATTGAAACCTCGGATCTGATCCGGCAACTCAGGCGCGTTAAATCCGATGCCGAAATCGAGATGCACCGCAAAGCTGCCAGTCTTTCGGATGATGCTCTTGACGCGGCGCTGGATATCGCTGGTGCCGGGGCCTTTGAGGGCGATATCCTTGCCGCGATGCAGGGGGCGGTGTTCAAGGGTGGCGGGGATTACGCGGGCAACGAATTCATCATCGGCTCAGGCCCCGGTGGTCTGCTGGTGCGATATTATTCCGGCCGCCGCCATCTTGATGCGACCGATCAGCTGACCCTTGAATGGTCCGGGGCCTATGCCCGATATCACGCTGCCATGATGCGGACGCTGGCGATTGGCGGGGCTTCCGATATCCAGAAGAAAATGCACGCTGCCACCGCCGAGGCCATGCTTGCCTGTGAGGCGGCGATCAAGCCCGGCAAACCGATGGGCGATGTGTTCGACGCCCATGCCCGGGTGTTTGATGCAAAGGGATTTGGTCATGCCCGACTGCAGGCATGCGGCTACGGGATGGGGGCGGTGTATAACCCGATCTGGGTTGATTTTCCCATGTTCTATGAAGGCAATCCGATGATCATGCAGGAAAATCAGGTCTTCTTCCTGCATATGATACTGGTGGACAGCGACAGCGGTCTTGCCATGACGCTTGGCCATTCGGTGCGCGTCGGTGCCGACGGCGTTGAACGTCTGTCGCGGCACGGGCTTGATCTCCTGGAATGCTGATCTGACCTAAGCCAGAAGAGCGGGCAGGGCAAATGAAGCAAGCAGGCGCGCGGTGTTGACATGCGCCTCACCATAATAGCCTTCTTCATGCAGAAGATTGACCGAACCGAGCACAACCCCTTCATAAACCAGCGGGATGTTGAGGACCGACGCACAGCCAAGCGCCGTGATTGTTTCATGATCGGGAAATGCATCCCGGATATCTGCTGCGGTATATCCGATATAGGGATTGCCGTGATCAAGCACCTCGCTTGTCCAGCGTGACGGAACGATGACCTTGCGCCCCGAAAAAGGATAGGCTTGAGGCTGATTGGTATAAAGGCGTTCCAGTTCTCGTGGATGCCGGTGTTGCCGCAGGACGGTGAAAAGACGGTGGCCGATCTCCTCCCCCATGACCTGATCCAGGGTGCTGAAGATCTCCCGGGGTTGGGGCGTACGGCGCTGGGCTGAAAGAAGCAGGTCGATGGCGTGTTGATATGTTTCTTGCATGACAGAGACCCTCAGATTTCCAGTTGATCGGACAGGCTTTTGCTCTGGCTCGACAGAAGCGAGTCCAGTCGTGCGCGGGCAAGTTTGTGATGCTCGAAGGCAAGGCGATCCGCCTGTTCGATATCCTGGTTCCTGATGGCTTCAAAGATAAGGCGATGTTGCCGGGCGGTCTCGGCAAGATGGCTTGAGATGTTCTGATCGTTCTCCCGGCTTGCGGAAAAGCAGATACGGTTAAGCCGCAAGGCTTCGGTCAGAACACCTCGATAGAAGTCAGAGATATAGGGATTGCAGGTGGCATCGGCGATGGCCAGATGAAATTCGTGGTTGGCCTCGGTCAGCATGACGCCGTCAAGAGATGGTATCGTGGTTTCAAAGAGAATCATCCGATCATGGATGATATCAAGCTCGGCTTCGGTGCGCATCTCCGCGGCAAGTCGCTGGACAAGCCGGCTTGATATATGAAGCGCATCATATAGAGGCGGTATCCGGGCGAGATCAAGCTGGGCCACGGCGACGACACGCCCCTTGCGCATGGCAAGGCCATCGGCAATCAGCTGGATCAGCGCTTCCCGCACCGGCGTGCGGGAGACGTTCATCTTCCTGGCAAGACTGCTTTCATCAATAACGGCGCCGGGCTGGAGTTCAACGCGCAGGATAGACTCACGCAACCGCCGGTAGACGCTGTTGCCGTCTCGCTGATAGGTGCCTTGCTCAATTCCGGTATCGCTCACGTTTCATCCCGGTTGATGGTTTCAAGGTATTTTTGTTGCAAATATTTTTCTGTATGCAAATATTATACTAGAATTAACGCTGTATCAAATAGGATGTCAGGTCAATATGTCTTGGGTTCTGGGGGTTGATGTCGGGGGCACGTTCACGGATTTTTCCATCCGCAATGACGATACCGGCGAGGTGTTCATTCACAAGAGGCCGTCGACACCTGAAGATCCCTCTCGCGCGATAATTGAGGGGTTCAGGGAGCTTCTTGAAAAGGTTTCCATTGACGGGGCGGAAGTTGCGCGGTTTGCCCATGGGACAACGGTTGCGACCAACGCTCTCCTGCAGCGGAAAGGCGGGCGGCTTGCCCTTGTCACCACAGGTGGTTTCCGTGATCTGCTTGAAATCGGCCGCCAGGTCAGGCCGAAGGTCTATGATCTGCAAATCGATGCGCCGCCGCCGCTTATTCCGCGCCACCGGCGATTTGAGATTGCCGAGCGTATCGGCTCAAAGGGCGAGATCATCACCCCGTTGCGCAACGAGGATATCGACAGGGTGATCGCAGATATCCGTGCGCTTGAAGATATCGATGGCGTGGCGGTATGCCTGCTCTTTTCATTTCTGAACCCGGCGCATGAGCAGCGCATCGGCAAAGCCATCGAGGCCGCATTGCCGGAAGTATCGGTATCGCTTTCAAGCGAGGTCCACCCTGAATTCCGCGAATATGAGCGGTTTTCAACGGCGGTCATCAATGCCTATCTTCAGCCTGAAGTCAGTCGGTATATGGAAAATCTCAACCTCGGGATCGCCAGGGATGCGCCGTCAGCCAGGCTTGGTATTTTTCAGTCCAGCGGGGGGTTGACCTCGGTTGAGCGGGCATCGCAATTCCCGGTACGCATGGCACTTTCCGGGCCCGCCGCAGGGGTGGTGGGGGCCGCGCAATGCGCAGGCAAGGCGGAAATCGGTGACGTGATCACCCTGGATATGGGGGGGACGAGCACGGATGTCTGCGTCATCCGCGATGGCAAGGCCGATCTTGCCAATATGCGGGATATTTCGGGATTTCGCATCCGCCTGCCAATGGTTGATATCAATACCGTCGGGGCGGGCGGCGGTTCCATCGCCCATATCGGCAAGGATGGGTTGATGAAGGTTGGCCCCATCAGCGCTGGTGCGGTTCCGGGCCCGGCCTGCTATGGGCATGGCGGCACGGAGCCGACGGTCTCTGACGCCAATCTGGTACTGGGCAGATTGCCCGAACAACTTGTCGGCGGGGGGCTTGCGCTGGATCACGCCAAGGCCGTGGCTGCGATTACGCCGCTTGCCGATCATCTGGGGATGTCGGTCGAGGCAACCGCCCTTGGCATCATCGGCATTGTCAATTCGAACATGACCAGAGCCATCCGGGCCGTCACGGTCGAGCGCGGCCATGATCCGAGGCATTTTGCCCTGATGCCTTTTGGTGGCGCCGGCGGGTTGCATGCCACGGATGTGGCCGAATCTCTCCTCATGAAAACGATACTGATCCCGAGGTCGCCTGGTATTCTCTGCGCCGAAGGGCTGATTGTTGCAGATCTGCAGGAAAGTTTTGTCGCCACCCAGCGCACGCCGCTCGATGGTGACCTTGCGCCGGTAAAATCGGCGCTGGCGGAACTGGTTGAAAAAGCCATGCCATGGTTCGAGGATGAAGGGGCAGGGAGCATCTCCCAGGCGCTGATGCTTCAGGTCGATATGCGATATATCGGCCAGAATTACGAATTATCCGTGCCGGCGGGCGACATGCTCGCGTCACGAGATCTGCCGGAGACGGGTCTGCTCAAGCAGTTGTTCTTCGAGGCCCATGAACGGAGTTATGGGCATCACGATGCCCAGGCGGCGGTGGAAATCGTCAATATCCGCCTGCAGGCCATTGCCACATTGCCGGAAATTTCAGGCGTCAATGCGCCAAGATCCGGCACGCCTGAGCCGCTGGGATATCGAGATGTCTGGTTTGATCGTGATGGCCCCCAGAAGACCCCTGTCTTTGACCGGGCATCGCTGGCACCTGGTTTCACCCATGAAGGCGCGGCGATCTTCACCCAGACGGATGCGACGACGCTCATGCCGCCCTGGTGCCGAATGAAGGTGGATGCGCAGGAAAACCTGATCCTGGAGATTACCCGATGACGCGCCAAGAACCTGATCCCATCGCCCTTGAAATCCTCTGGAACAACCTGAATTCGATTGCCGATGAATGTTTCATCACCCTGATGCGGAGCGCGTTTTCCACCAATATCAAGGAACGCCATGATCACTCAACGGCCATCACCGATGCGGCGGGCAACCTCATTGCCCAGGCGGAGCATGCCCTGCCCATCCATCTTGCCTCAATGGCCGGGCTGGTTGCGCATATTCTTGAACGCTACGATGGCGATATTGCCGAAGGAGACATTTTTATTTCCAATGATCCGCATGTGGCGGGCGGCACGCATCTGCCGGATATCAACATGGCGATACCTGTTTTCAGCGAAGGACGCCTGCTCGGCTTCGTTGCCAATATCGTTCACCATGCGGATGTTGGCGGGGCCATGGCCGGATCGATGTCCGGCGGTATGGATGAGATCTATAAGGAAGGCCTGCGTATCCCGATTGTCAAATTGTACAGGCAGGGCGTGGTGGATGATTCCATCCTCCGCATTCTGTTGCTGAACATGCGGCTTCCCGATGAACGAAAAGGGGACCTGAACGCCCAGATTGCGGCCTGCCGCCTCGGGGCATCGCGGATCGGGGATATCATCAACCGCCATGGGGCCGAGTATCTTGAGGATATTTTTGCCGCCATTCTCAGCCGGTCGCGCCTGCGCATGGAAACGGCGATCGAGGCGCTTCCCGACGGCAGCTATCAATTTGAAGACATGATGGATGATGACGGTATCGATACCCTCGATATCCGGATTGCGGTGGATATCACCAAAAAGGGGAATAAAATCCTGTTTGATTTCTCTCGCAGCGCGGAGCAGGTTCCCGGCAATTTCAACCTCACCTTCAATGCAACCCAGTCGGCGGTGTGTTATTCCCTCAAAGCGTTGCTTGACCCGGAAATGCCCAATAACAGCGGTATTTTCCAGGCGATCGATATCACCGTGCCGAAAGGATCTTTCCTTAATTGTGTTGCGCCTGCCGGCGTCGCCTTGCGGGCAAATACCTGCCAGCGGGTTGTCGATGTGGTGATCGGTGCTTTTGCGGATGTTCTGCCCGAAGAGGTAACCGCGGCGGCCAATGGCGCCAATACAAGCGCGGTCTTCGCTGGAACCGATCCTCAAACAAAAAACAGATATGTCTATCTTGAAACACTGGGCGGCGGCATGGGCGCGCGGGCAACCAAGGACGGCAAGGACGGGGTGCAGGTGAATATAACAAACACCTCAAATCTTCCGGTCGAGGCCATCGAGATGGAATACCCTTTGCGTGTTGAGGCCTATGCGCTGGTTGAGGATTCCGGCGGCGCGGGTGAATATCGGGGCGGCATGGGTATCCGCCGCACCATCCGCCCGATCGGCCATGTCTGTGAATTCAATGGCGTCGGGGAGCGCTTTCGGCATCAACCCTGGGGGGTGTTTGGCGGCAAGCCGGGGGCGGCAGGGCAATTCTATATTGTCGATGCCAGCGGGAAGAAGAAACCACTTGCCTCGAAGACAGGCAGTATCAAACTTGACAGCAGCAGTTGCGTTTTCATGGAAACACCGGGGGCAGGGGGATATGGCCCGCCGGAGAAACGCTCAAAAGAAAATCAAGAAGAAGATAGAAGATCAGGAAAATTCAGTGATGAATTTCTTGCCAAGTACTATCCAAAGCGGTCAAGATGATTTCAGTTCAGTAAGAAGTCCAATAAAGGGAGGAGAAAATGAACATATTTGCAAAGACATTCATGATTTCAGCGGCAGCTGTGCTGGCCTTCAGTTCAGCGGCGTCAGCGGCCACCGTCAAATGGGACATGGCCAATGAATATCAGGAAAGCTCGATTCACGGCCAGGGGCAGAAAGTCTTCTCGGAAACCCTGTTGAAGGAATCGGGCGGGTCTGTTGTCGTCACCAATCATTTTGGTGGCTCAATCGGCTACAAATCAAAGGAACATTTTGACGCTGTTGGCGATGGCGCACTTCCGATTGCCAATACATCCATGGGGCAGGTCGCCGGGATTGAGCCGATCTTCCTCCTCTCATCATTGCCTTTCCTTGTCGGGTCGGCAGAGGAAGCAAAGCTTCTCTGGGAAGTTGCCAAGCCGCATTACGAGAAAGTCTTTGCCAAGCATAACCAGATCCTTCTCTACGCATCGCCATGGCCGCCTGCGGGAATCTGGTCAAAGAAGCCTGTTCTTTCCACCTCTGATCTCAATGGGCTGAAAATCCGTGCCTGGGATGCCAGCGGCACGCGGACCCTGAAAACCGCGGGTGCCGCTGCCGTGCAGATGAGCTGGGCCGATGTCGTCCCGCAGCTGTCGGCAGGTGGTATCGAGGCGGTGCTGACGTCGGCCGAAGGCGGGGTGAACGCCAAGTTCTGGGAGCATCTTTCCCATTTCAACGCCATCAACTATTCGATGTCGCTCAATATGACCCATGTCAACAAGGATGCCTTTGATGCGCTGAGCGCGGATCAGAAGGCGGCGGTCATGAAAGCGTCGGAAGCGGCAAGCGACGCGGCATGGTCGGCATTGGCGGAACGTGTGGGCCAGAACTACAAGGACATGCGTGCCAATGGCATCACGGTTGCGGAGACGGTTCCCGGAGATTTCCTGGGCGCGCTGAATTCAGCCGGGGATGCGGTGTATTCCGACTGGCTCTCAAAGGTTGGTGACACCGGAAAATCCATCCTCGACGAGTATAAAAAGCGTCGCGGTAACTGAACCTGATCTGGAACGGGCAGGCATCATACCTGCCCGTTCTTTCCTGAGCGTTACGAAAAGGGGGAGTTATGCTCAGCTTGCTTGAAGGCTTGTCACGACGCTTGAGCACCGCAGGCGCATGGGTTGCTGCCGGTCTTCTTGTCTATATGGTGATCCATATTCTGGTTGAAATCGTGGCCCGGACAGGTTTTGATTCGTCCACCTATTCGCTCGATGAATTTGTCGGCTACGCGATTGCGTCGATGACCTTCCTGTCGCTTGGGCATACGTTCAGTTCGGGCAAGCTGATCCGGGTCAATATTCTGACCAATGCCATCTCCGGGCTTTTCAGCCTGGTGGTGGAATTGATCTGTATCGCCTTTACCTTCTCGGTGATCCTGTTCTTTGCCCGATATGTCTGGCGCAGTCTCTACCGCAACTGGGAGCGCGGCACCATCAGCCCGACACTTACCGAAACCCCGATATGGATGGTTGAAAGCGTTTTCTTCTGCGGTCTCTGCATCTTCCTTTTGCAAATGCTGACGACCGCTCTTGTCCGGATTGAACGATATCGATCCGGGGAAGACGAGTAGGAACGGGGAAGGAAGACAGGATGGAATCGCTCAATATCGCCTTTATCGTTCTGCTGCTGCTGGTTTTCTATCTCGGGCTGGGTGTCTGGGTGTTTTCAGGCCTTCTTCTGGTCAGCGTGACGGGCCTGACGCTGCTGCTGGATATGCCCCTGCACCGTATCGGGACGATCATGGCGCCGCTGATCATCCGCTCCGCCACATCATGGGAGCTTTCCGCCATTCCGATGTTTGTCTGGATGGGGGAGCTGATGTTCCGGACCGATATCTCGGACCGGCTTTTCCGAAGTCTGTCGCCACTGGTCTATCATCTGCCCGGCCGGCTTCTTCACACCAATATTTTCGGGTCGGCCCTTTTTGCGGCGGTGAGCGGCTCAAGTGCGGCGACGACCGCTACCGTCGGTAAAATCACCACCACCGAACTTTTGCAGCGCGGCTATTCCCCCTCGCTGACTTTTGGCTCGCTGGCCGGTGCAGGCTCGCTTGGTCTGCTGATCCCGCCATCGATCGTGCTGATCGTCTACGGGGTGCTGGCCGAAGTTTCAATTTCAAGACTGTTTGCCGCCGGGGTCTATCCGGGGCTGCTGATCGCCTTTCTCTATTCCGGGTATGTGATGTGCCGGAGTATTCTCAACCCATCGCTGACGCCGGCCAAGGAAGAGCCCCCAAGCCTCTGGGACATGGTCATGGGGCTGGTCAATCTTGTGCCCATTGTGCTCCTTATTTTCATTGTTCTCGGGGCGATCTATTCCGGGTTTGCAACCCCATCGGAGGCCGGGGCTGTCGGTGTCACCGCCACCCTGATCATGGCTCTTGTTACCAGGCAGATGACCCGGGAGATTTTCTTTGAAAGTCTGATGGCATCGGTCCGGACGTCCTGCATGATCGCGTCGATCCTGCTGGCGGCGGCGTTCCTTTCCACCAGCATGGCCTATCTGCATGTGCCGCAGGATGTGGCGATGAGTATCGCCAGGATGGAATTGTCACCCTATGAGCTGATCTTTGTTCTGGCGATTTTCTATATCCTGCTCGGGCTGTTCCTTGAAGGCATATCCATAACGGTGATGAGCCTGCCGATCACCCTGCCGCTTGTGCTGGCCAGCGGTTTTGATCCGGTCTGGTTCGGCATCTTTCTGGTCATCATGGTTGAACTGGCGCAGATTACCCCGCCCATCGGCTTCAACCTCTTCATCATTCAGGGGCTTACGGGAACGCCGATCTTCCGGGTCGCGATTGCCTCGGCACCTTTCTTTATCCTGATGTGCGTGGCCGCAACCATCATCACGATCTATCCCGAAATCGCGCTCTGGCTGCCGGATAAACTGTTCAACAAATAGGACAGCATCAACCGAGATGGTTGATGCAGATCCGGCCTTCCTTCATCACCATTTTGAGTGATGTTTCAGGGGTGGTCAGGGCTGAGATATCTTCAAGAGGATCACCGTCGATTACCAGCAGATCAGCCAGAAGGCCTTCCTTGACCTGGCCAATCTGATCCTCCATCTCAAAGAGTCTGGCGGCATTAGAGGTGGCCTGCCGGATGAGATCGACATTGGGAACCACCGGACTTCTGAGGGTGAATTCTTCGAGCTGGCGGCGATGCATGATGCCGAGCAGATCGCTTCCATAGGCGATGTTGACGTTCTGCTGATAGGCAAGTTTGAGCGCGTCCAGCCCTGAATCGAGCACTTCATAGGTTTTCTGGACAAGCTCGGCCGAAAGGCCGGCTTCGGTTCCCTCGGCGATGAGCGCATGATAGATCACCAGCGTCGGCACCAGATACCGCTCATGCTCAAGCAGCAGATCGACGCTTTCCTGATCGAGCAGATTGCCATGTTCAATCGATGTCACGCCGCAGCGGATGGCGCGGTTTATCGCTCTTGCCGTATAGGCATGCGCCATGACCGGAATATTGGCGGCCCTGGCTTCATTGACGATGGCCCGCAATTCATCTTCGGTGAACTGGGTGGAGGTGATGCGATCAGTCGGCGAGGAGACGCCGCCGGAGGCCATGATCTTCAGATGCGTTGCCCCGCGCCGGATTTCTTCTCTCGCTGCGCGCAGAACTTCAGCAATACCGTCGCAGACATGGCCCATGCCTGAACAGCAGAAGCACTGGTGAAGGCTGACTTCACCCGGGCCGCGGACATCGCCATGGCCGCCTGTCTGGGACAAGGCATGGCCGCAGAAAAGAAGCCTCGGGGCCGCGGTCGGGTTTTCCTCAATCGCGCGGGCAAGACCGTAATCCGCGCCGCCTGCGTCACGGACCGTCGTAAAGCCCCGGGCCAGCATGCCCCCCATGATCTCAAGCGCCTTGACGCCGACATAAAAGGGGGAGGTGGCCTTGAGTTTGGCAAAATCGGCGGTGTAGGCGGTGACATGAACATGCGCATCACACAAGCCGGGCATCAGGGTTTTGCCGTTGAGCGGAATTTCGGTGCTGTCCTTGCCTGCCTTAACGGAAGCTCCGATCTCGGCAATTCTGCCATCGATGATTCGAACCGACTGCCCTGTCCTATAGTCGCCGGCAGCAACATCCAGCACGGTTGCATCAGAAAATACGATATCAGCCATGTTCTTTCCCCCTTTTGCTGCATATTCTAGAAGAATAATGAAAGGGTTTCATCTGAAATCATGCTTCCATCTGAAATCATCAAGCAGCAGCGCTCGGGGACCCGGCCCGACCAGCTGCTGCGTGGTGGCGGGAAATGGCACTGGCCCGAAAGGGAATCATCTGGTTAAATGATCTCATGGTTGAACTGTCGGCGTGAACACAAAGCCGGAATGATCAGCCGGTGAGAAATAGCAAGGATACGGCCCATGCCTCTTGTTTTCGATGTGTACGGAACGCTGCTTGATGTCGATGCCGCGGCCCGTGAGGCGGCGGCAGAACCCGGCATGTCGTCTATCAAGGAAAACTGGGCGCCTCTTTCCGCAGCCTGGCGTCAACGCCAGCTCAGCTATTCCTGGCTTCGGTCGCTGATGGGGGAGTATGTGGATTTCTGGCAGATCACCACGAATGCCCTTGATGTCACCCTTGAGGAGCTTGCCATCAGCGATCAAGCGGTGCGTGAACGCCTGCTTCAGCTCTACACCCGGCTGAGCGCCTATGATGAAGTCACGGCTGAGCTCACGGCCATGAAGAATGCCGGCCACCAGCTCGGGGTGCTGTCCAACGGCAGCCCGTCGATGCTGGAAAATGCCCTTGAAGGGGCGGGAATCGCCCCGCTCCTTGATCAGGTGCTGAGCGTCGATGCCATCGGTATCTACAAGCCGGATATGCGGGTCTATGCTATGGTCACCGATGCCTATGGATGTGCGCCCGGGGACGTGACGTTCTTTTCATCGAATAACTGGGATGTGGCCGGGGCAGGAACCTTCGGTTTCCGCACCATCTGGGTGAACCGGGCAGGGCGTATCTGGGATGATCTGCCCCGGTCGCCGGACCATGTTGTCGCCTCTCTTGAAGAGGCCATGGAATTGATCTCCTGACCAGGTGAAAGCCGCATCAGGGCGAAAGCTGCAGGGGCATGAGGTGTGACTGCCGGGTTGAATATTTGCCCGATGCGTTAAATTGGGCTTGCATCTGCCCCCTTCCTGGGGTAGAAACCGCCATCCATCAAAGATCCTGATACCTCAAACGGCACCTGCCGCAAAGGTCGCTGGTGGAAGAAATGAAACACAAAGGCCAGAATTGGCTTGCTTGGATGCGACGGAATGGCTAAAACTAGTCCTGCACAATTTGTTCGACAGGTTCGGCAGGAAATAAGCCGGATAACCTGGGCATCGCGACGCGATACGGTCACCGCTACGATAACAGTTCTGGTGATGACCTTTATTGCGGCCGCGTTCTTTTTGCTTTTGGACTGGATTTTGTCAAACGTTGTGCAATTGGTTTTGGGTTTTGGCGGCTAGGTGAGCGGCGGTTGGGGTGTTTTGCCCCATAATTTGGCGAGAGTATCAAAGAATGGCAAAACGCTGGTATGTTGTTCACGTTTTTTCGGGTTCCGAAAAGAAAGTGGCCCAGTCCATCCGGGAGCAGGCGGCAAGCTATGGTCTTGAAGACCAGATCGAGGACGTGCTGGTGCCTACCGAAGAAGTGACCGAAATCCGGCGTGGCGCCAAGGTCTCTTCGGAGCGCAAATTCTTCCCCGGTTATATCCTCGTGAAAATGGAACTGACCGATCAGTCCTGGCATATCGTCAAGTCACAGAATCGTGTCACCGGTTTCCTGGGCGGGCAGGGCAAGCCGGTGCCTATCACCGAGGGTGAGGCCGAACGTCTGATCAAGCAGGTGACCGAAGGGATCGAACGTCCGCGTACCGATATCTTGTTTGAGATCGGCGAGCAGGTCCGTGTCTCTGATGGGCCGTTTGCTTCCTTTAACGGCTATGTCGAAGAAGTTGATGAAGACAAGTCACGGCTCAAGGTGACGGTTTCTATTTTTGGCCGGTCAACGCCTGTTGATCTGGAATATTCGCAAGTGGAGAAAATCTAACATCAGCCCCAGGTCTGATGCTCGAGGGATATAATCATGGCAAAGAAAATCGAAGGATATATCAAGCTGAACATTCCTGCCGGGGCGGCAAACCCGTCTCCACCGGTTGGTCCTGCACTCGGGCAGCGTGGTGTCAATATCATGGAATTCTGCAAGGCGTTCAACGCGGCGACCGAGAGCATGGAAAAGAACATGCCTGTTCCTGTCATCATCACCGTCTTCGGGGACAAGTCTTTCACCTTCAAGATGAAACAGGCGCCGGTCAGCTTCTTCCTCAAGAAAGCCGCCGGGCTCGCGAAGGGCGGCCAGACACCTGGCCGGGCGGTCGCTGGATCCGTTACCATGGATCAGGTTCGCGATATTGCAGACAAGAAAATGAGTGACCTCAACGCCATTGATCAGGATGGCGCGGTTCAGATGATCCTTGGTTCGGCCCGCGCAATGGGCCTTGAAGTGACGGAGTAAATCATGGCGCAAGGCAAAAAGCTGAAGGCAGCGTACGAGAAAATCGACCGGATGTCGCAATATTCTCTCGAAGAGGCGATCAAGATGGTCAAGGGCAATGCGGCCGCGTCTTTTGACGAGACCGTCGAGATTTCCATGAATCTCGGGATTGACCCACGCCATTCGGATCAGATGGTGCGTGGTGTTGTCGCCATGCCTCATGGCACCGGCAAGACGATGCGTGTTGCTGTCTTCGCCCGTGATGACAAGGCGGAGGAAGCCAAGGCTGCTGGCGCCGATGTGGTTGGTGCTGAAGACCTGGCCGATGAAATCCAGAACGGCCGTCTTGATTTTGACCGCGTGATCGCAACCCCGGACATGATGGGTGTTGTCGGGCGTCTTGGTAAGATCCTCGGCACAAAAGGGCTGATGCCAAACCCAAAACTTGGCACGGTTACCCCCAATGTCGGCGATGCCGTGGCCGCCGCCAAGGCCGGGGAAGTGCAGTACCGTGCCGAAAAGGCGGGGATTGTTCATGCCGGGATCGGCAAGGTCAGCTTTGGTGAGGACAAGCTGCGTGAAAACGCGGCCGCTTTCATCGATGCCGTAGCCAAGGCACGCCCGAGCGGGGCGAAAGGTGTATTCATCCGGAAGATCAATGTCAGCTCCACCATGGGCGCCGGCGTTCAGGTCGATCCGGCCCGGGCCTCCTGAGGCCTCAAGGTTTCCGGTATTGAAAGATGCCGGATCGGGGCTTCGGCCCCACCTGTCCAAGACGGTAGGTGTGCCTCCGGGTGCTTAATATCCTATTCAGACGGGGAGAGCGAGAATTTCGCTTGAACTATGGGCAGGCCATGGGATGGCTGCAGTTGCAGGCATCCTTCGTGCAACCGGGGCTGGCAGGCCAGCCCCACAACTAGTGGAGACGATCGGTGAACAGAACCGAGAAAACGGAACTGATCGAAACCCTGCACGCAACCTTCAGCGATGCAGCCTCTGTGGTTGTAACGCATCAGGTTGGGCTGACTGTTGTTGAAAGCAGTGCGCTTAGGAACAAGATGCGGGAAAAAGGTGCCGCCTTCAAGGTCACCAAGAACCGTATTGCCAAAATCGCGCTGAAGGATACGGCTTACGAAACCCTGAGCGACTATTTCACCGGACCGACGGCCATTGGCACGTCATCTGACCCGGTGACCGCCGCAAAGGTGCTCGTGGATTTCGCCAAGGAAAACAGTAAATTGACCATTGTCGGGGGCGCCATTGGCGGCCAGATTCTGGACAAGGCCGGGGTTGAAGCCCTTGCCAAACTGCCTTCCCTGGACGAACTGCGTGCGAAACTGGTCGGGCTGCTTCAGGCACCTGCCACCAAGGTCGCGCGCGTTACCCAGGCTCCGGCTGCACAGCTGGCGCGGGTAATCCAGGCCAAGTCAGAGCAAGGTTAAATCTGGGCCCTGCCCACGATCTCTAAGTTCAAGCCAAAGGAGACAAAAATGGCTGATATTGAAAAAATTGCTGAAGACCTCTCATCCCTGACCGTTCTGGAAGCTGCCGAACTGGCCAAGCTGCTGGAAGAAAAATGGGGTGTTTCCGCTGCTGCCGCTCCGGTAGCTGTTGCTGCGGTTGCCGCTGGTGACGCTGGCGGTGCTGCTGCTGGTGAAGAACAGACCGAATTTGACGTTATTCTGGCCGCTGCCGGCGACAAGAAGATCAACGTCATCAAGGAAGTTCGCACCATTACCGGCCTTGGCCTCAAGGAAGCCAAGGACCTTGTTGAAGGCGCGCCAAAACCTGTCAAGGAAGGCGTCTCCAAGGATGAAGCCGCTAGCATCAAGGCGAAGCTGGAAGAAGCCGGCGCAACCGTCGAGGTCAAGTAATGGCTACGCCTGCTGGCGTATAATATTTCACCAAGCACCGGTCGGGTTTCCCTTCCGGTGCTTGGGTTTTGTTTGGTCCGGGAAATCCGGTCTTGATAAATTGTGTTAAATCAACGCTCTAAACACAAAGGATCATCCAATGACTTCTAATGTCACCGCCCTCAACAGTCGTAAACGTCTTCGTCATACTTTCGGTTCGATCACCGAAGTTGCGGCCATGCCGAACCTCATCGAAGTACAGCGTACGAGCTATGAGACGTTTCTGCAGCGGGACATTCCTGCCCATGAACGCGAAGATATCGGGCTTCAGGAAGTCTTCAAATCGGTGTTCCCGATCAATGATTTTGCCGGCAAGTCCATGCTCGAGTTCGTCTCCTACGAACTTGAAGATCCGAAATATGATGTTGAAGAGTGCCAGCAGCGCGGGATGACCTATGCCTCGCCGCTCAAGGTCATTCTCCGTCTGGTCGTCTGGGAAGAGGATGAGATCACTGGCACCCGCTCCATCCGTGATATCAAGGAGCAGGATGTCTATATGGGCGACATGCCGCTGATGACGGGCAACGGGACATTTATTGTCAACGGCACCGAGCGCGTGATTGTCTCGCAGATGCACCGCTCGCCTGGCGTCTTCTTTGACCATGACCGGGGCAAGACGCATTCATCGGGCAAGCTTCTTTTTGCCGCTCGCGTGATACCATATCGCGGTTCCTGGCTTGATTTTGAATTCGATGCCAAAGACATGCTCAATGTCCGGATCGACCGCAAGCGCAAACTGCCTGCCACCACCTTCCTGATGGCCCTGACCGATGCGGCATCCGATGCCTATATCGAAAAGTGCAAGGCCGAAGGGATTGAGCCTGAGCGCAACAAGGTCAATGGCCTGTCGCGGGAAGACATTCTCGGGTATTTCTATGATACCATCACCTATTCCCGCAACAAGGACAGCTGGGAGACCGATTTCGACGCCTCCCGCCTTCGTGGCGCGCGCCTGGCCCATGATCTGGTTGACGCCTCCAATGGCAAGGTCGTGGTTGCTGCCGGAGAAAAGCTGACCCCGCGTGCGGTTCGCAAACTTGCCGAGAGCGGGATTGAAAAGATCCTGGTTCAGGAAGAGCAGATTTACGGCCATTATCTCGCCGAAGACATCGTGAATATGGAAACCGGTGAGGTGATTGCCGAAGCCGGAGATATCGTCAGCGAAGAGACACTGCAGGAGCTTTCAGCGATGAAGGCGGACTCCTTTGCCGTGCTGGCGATCGACAACGTAAATGTCGGTGCATTTCTGCGCAACACTCTCGCCGCTGACCGCAATAATTCGAGGGAAGAGGCGCTGATTGACATCTACCGGGTCATGCGCCCGGGTGAGCCGCCGACACTTGAAACCGCCGAAGCGCTGTTTCAAAGCCTCTTTTTTGATAAGGACAGATATGATCTTTCGTCCGTTGGCCGGGTCAAGCTCAACGCGCGTCTTGATCTTGAAGCCGATGACCAGATCCGGGTGCTGCGGCGCGAAGATATTCTCGCCATGCTCAAAGTGCTGGTGGAACTGAAAGACGGCAAGGGTGATATCGATGATATTGATCACCTTGGCAACCGCCGTGTCCGTTCGGTTGGCGAACTCATGGAAAACCAGTATCGCGTCGGTCTCCTGCGGATGGAACGCGCCATCAAGGAAAGAATGGGGTCGGTGGAAATCGATACCGTGATGCCGGCTGACCTCATCAATTCAAAGCCTGCTGCGGCAGCGGTCCGGGAGTTTTTCGGCTCATCCCAGCTGTCGCAGTTCATGGATCAGACCAACCCGCTTTCCGAGATCACGCATAAACGTCGTCTTTCGGCGCTTGGCCCGGGCGGGCTGACGCGTGAGCGCGCCGGATTTGAGGTTCGGGACGTGCACCCGACTCATTACGGCCGGATCTGCCCGATTGAAACACCTGAAGGCCCGAATATCGGTCTCATCAACTCGCTGGCCACTTTTGCCCAGATCAATCGATACGGGTTCATTGAAACACCTTACCGGACGGTCAAGGATGGCAAGGTGACCAGTGAAGTCACCTATATCTCGGCCATGGATGAATCCCGCTATACCATTGCCCAGGCCAACGCAGAACTGGATAAGTCCGGCCGCTTTGTCGGTGAATTGATCCCAATCCGTCGCGGTGGCGAGATTGGTCTTGCGCGTCCGGAAGATATTGATCTCATGGACGTTTCACCAAAGCAGCTTGTTTCGGTTGCCGCAGCCCTTATCCCGTTCCTTGAGAATGACGACGCCAACCGGGCGCTGATGGGATCAAACATGCAGCGCCAGGCTGTGCCGCTTATCAAGGCAGAAGCGCCGCTCGTGGGAACAGGCATGGAAGCTGTTGTTGCCCGTGACAGCGGGGTGACGATTGTCGCCCGCCGGAGCGGTGTCGTCGATCAGGTTGATGCCACGCGTATCGTTGTCCGTGCCGCGGAAAGCAGCGAAGATGATGTCTCGCCGGTGGATATCTATTCCCTCTTGAAATTCCAGCGGTCCAACCAGAACACCTGCATCACCCAGCGCCCGCTGGTCAAGGTCGGTGACGTGGTGAACAAGGGCGATATCATGGCCGATGGCCCATCCACCGAAGATGGGGAACTGGCTCTTGGCCGGAATGTGCTGGTCGCCTTCATGCCTTGGAACGGGTATAACTTTGAGGATTCCATCCTCATTTCCGAACGTATCGTGCGCGAGGATGTCTTCACCTCCATTCATATCGAAGAATATGAAATCATGGCCCGGGATACCAAACTCGGCATGGAGGAAATCACCCGTGATATTCCAAATGTCGGTGAAGAAGCGCTCAAGAATCTTGATGAAGCCGGCATGATCTATGTCGGCGCCGAGGTCAAGTCGGGCGATATTCTCGTCGGCAAGGTCACGCCTAAAGGTGAGACCCCGATGACCCCTGAAGAAAAGCTGCTGCGGGCTATCTTCGGCGAAAAAGCGTCGGATGTGCGTGATACGTCCCTTAGGGTGCCGCCCGGTGGTGCCGGTACGGTTGTTGAAGTGCGTGTCTTCTCCCGCCGCGGGGTCGACAAGGATGAACGCGCCCGGGCGATCGAACGGTTTGAGATCGAACGTCTCGCCAAGGACCGCGATGATGAAAAGGAAATTCTGGAACGCGGCTTCTATGGCCGTCTGAAGGAAATGCTCATCAACCAGACCATTGCTACCGGCCCGAAAGGTGTTACGTCTGGCAGTCGTATCAGTGGCGCGATGCTCGACGATATGCCGCGCTCCAACTGGCCTTCGATCACCGTCAAGAATGATGCCAATCAGAAGGCTATCGAAGCACAGATCGCCAATTTCGAGGATTCGGTCAAGGCTCTTGAGGCGAGATTCAACGACAAGGTGGACAAGCTTCAGCGCGGCGACGAGTTGCTTCCCGGCGTGATGAAAATGGTCAAGGTCTTCGTTGCGGTGAAGCGCAAGCTGCAGCCCGGCGACAAAATGGCAGGCCGTCATGGAAATAAAGGCGTGATCTCACGCATTCTGCCAGCGGAAGACATGCCGTATCTCGAAGATGGGACACCGGTTGACATCGTGCTCAACCCGCTTGGCGTGCCATCACGCATGAATGTGGGGCAGATTCTCGAAACACATCTTGGCTGGGCCTCTGCCGGTCTTGGCAAGCAGATCGGTGCTGCTGCCGAAGCTGCCGGACGAAGCGGCAAGGCGGAAGATCTCCGCAAGATGATGAAGAAGATCTACTCCAAGGAAGAGTTCGATACCACCATCACGGCGATGGAAGATGACCAGCTGATCGAGCAGGGGAATCTTCTCTCTCGCGGGGTGCCGATGGGCACGCCGGTCTTTGACGGCGCAAAGGAAGCCGATGTGCGGGCGCTGCTCAAGGAAGCAGGCTTGAGTGAAACCGGACAGGAATGGCTGACCGACGGGCGCACCGGCGAAGTCTTCGACCGGCCGGTGACGGTGGGGTATATCTATATGCTCAAACTGCACCATCTTGTCGATGACAAGATCCATGCGCGTTCCATTGGTCCATACTCGCTTGTCACCCAGCAGCCGCTCGGTGGTAAGGCGCAGTTTGGTGGCCAGCGGTTCGGGGAGATGGAAGTCTGGGCTCTCGAAGCCTATGGTGCCGCCTATACATTGCAGGAAATGCTGACGGTCAAGTCCGATGACGTTTCGGGCCGGACCAAGGTCTATGAAGCCATTGTCCGGGGTGACGATGATTTCGAGGCCGGCATTCCTGAATCCTTTAACGTTCTTGTCAAGGAACTGCGGTCCCTTGGCCTGAATGTTGATCTGCACGAATCCGAATATTAATCCAGGGAGTCGATGATGAACGAATTGATGAACCCGTTTGGCCAGGCGCCAAGCTCGCAAAGCTTCGACAAGATCAAAATCTCCATTGCCTCCCCGGAACGGATCCGGTCCTGGTCGTTTGGTGAGATCAAAAAGCCGGAAACCATCAACTACCGGACGTTCAAGCCGGAAAAGGATGGCCTGTTCTGTGCCCGGATCTTTGGCCCGGTCCGCGATTACGAATGCCTGTGCGGCAAGTATAAGCGGATGAAGTATCGCGGTATCGTCTGCGAGAAATGCGGCGTTGAAGTCACGCTTTCCAAAGTCCGGCGTGAACGGATGGGGCATATTGAACTCGCCTCACCGGTGGCGCATATCTGGTTCCTGAAATCCCTGCCGTCGCGGATCGGTCTTCTGGTCGACATGACGCTGAAGGATCTTGAACGTGTGCTTTATTTTGAAAACTTCGTTGTCATCGAGCCGGGTCTCTCGCCGCTGCAGAAAGGCCAGATGCTGAGCGAAAGCGAATATTACGATGCGCTTGATGAATATGGCGATGATGCGTTCGAGGCCGGTATCGGCGCGGAAGCGATCAAGAAGGTGCTCGAAGAGATCGACCTTGAATCCGAGCGCGAGACGGTGCGTGAAGAGCTTCGCGAAACCGGCTCGGAAGCCAAGCGCAAGAAACTGGTCAAGAGATTGAAGCTGATCGATGCGTTCCTTGCTTCAGGTTGCCGTCCGGAATGGATGATACTTGATGTCGTGCCGGTCATTCCGCCGGAACTGCGCCCGCTGGTACCGCTCGATGGGGGCCGTTTTGCGACCTCGGATCTCAATGATCTCTATCGCCGGGTGATCAACCGGAACAACCGCCTCAAGCGTCTGATCGAATTGCGCGCACCGGATATCATTGTGCGGAACGAGAAGCGGATGCTTCAGGAATCGGTGGATGCGCTGTTTGACAATGGCCGACGCGGCCGCGTCATTACCGGCGTGAACAAGCGCCCGCTCAAGTCACTTTCGGATATGCTGAAAGGCAAGCAGGGGCGCTTCCGCCAGAACCTCCTTGGCAAGCGCGTCGACTATTCGGGCCGTTCGGTCATCGTGGTCGGCCCCGAGCTCAAGCTGCATCAGTGCGGCCTGCCCAAGAAGATGGCGCTCGAACTGTTCAAGCCTTTCATCTATTCACGACTTGAGCTTTATGGCTACTCGACAACGGTCAAGGCCGCCAAGCGGATGGTGGAAAAGGAACGTCCGGAAGTCTGGGATATTCTCGAAGAAGTTATTCGCGAGCATCCGGTCATGCTGAACCGGGCGCCGACGCTGCACCGTCTTGGCATTCAGGCGTTTGAGCCGGTGCTGGTCGAAGGCAAGGCCATCCAGCTTCACCCGCTGGTCTGTACGGCCTTCAACGCTGATTTTGACGGCGACCAGATGGCGGTGCATGTGCCGCTTTCCCTTGAAGCCCAACTGGAAGCCCGGGTGCTGATGATGTCCACGAACAACATCCTGAGCCCGGCCAATGGCAAGCCCATCATCGTGCCGTCGCAGGATATCATTCTTGGCCTTTATTATCAGACGCTGATCCGTGAAGGCGAAAAGGGTGAAGGCATGATCTTCTCTTCCCCTGAAGAGGCGATGCTGGCCTATGACGCCGGGCATGTCAGCCTGCAGGCGAAAGTCAAGGTGCGTGTCCATACCTGGGAAGGTGAATCCCGTGTCTTTAGGGTGGTGGAAACTTCCCCGGGCCGGGCGCAACTCGCCAATATCGTGCCTGACAATTCCTCGGTTCCGTTTGAGCTTGTCAACAAGCTCATGACCAAGAAGGAAATTTCCAGCGTCATCGATTATGTCTACCGCTATTGCGGACAGAAGGAGACGGTGATCTTCTGTGACCGGCTGATGGCAATGGGCTTCAAGAAAGCCTGTGAAGCCGGTATTTCCTTTGGTATCGATGATCTCAATACCCCGGAGAAAAAAGCCAAATTCGTCGATGAGGCTGAAGCCGAAGTGAAGAACTTCGAGCAGCAGTATCAGGACGGTCTCATCACTCAAGGGGAGAAATACAACAAGGTTGTCGACGTGTGGTCACGCTGCACCGATCTTGTGGCTGACGAGATGATGAAATCGATCTCCACCATCAAGCCAGGTGAGCCGGTGAACTCGGTCTATATGATGGCGCATTCCGGTGCCCGTGGCTCTGCCGCCCAGATCAAGCAGCTGGCCGGCATGCGCGGCCTGATGGCCAAACCTTCGGGTGAGATTATCGAAACCCCGATCATTTCTTCCTTCAAGGAAGGCCTGAATGTGCTGGAATACTTCAACTCCACCCACGGGGCACGGAAAGGGCTGGCTGATACGGCACTGAAAACCGCCAACTCAGGATATCTGACCCGACGTCTTGTTGATGTGGCCCAGGACTGCATCATCACCGAAGTTGATTGCGGTACGCAAAACGGCCTGAACATTCGTCCGGTGATTGATGGTGGCGATGTTGTCGACAGCCTGGGTGAGCGTGTTCTCGGGCGTACGGCTGCCGAAGACATTCTTGCTCTTTCATCGGATGAGGTGCTGGTTCCCGCCGGTTCGATCATCAACGAGGAAGATGTCGAACGCATCGAGGCCGAGGGGATTGATACCATTCTTATCCGTTCGGTCCTGACCTGCGAGACCAAGGTTGGTGTCTGCGGGGCTTGCTATGGACGTGATCTGGCACGCGGCACGTCGGTGAATATCGGTGAAGCCGTGGGCGTTATTGCTGCCCAGTCCATCGGTGAGCCGGGCACCCAGCTGACCATGCGGACCTTCCATATCGGCGGCGCCGCCCAGCGTGGGGCCGAGCAATCCAGCATCGAAGCCCCGATCGACGGGATCGTCAAGTTCGAGGATGCCGCGCTTGTGGTTGCGCCTGATGGCAACGCGGTGGTCAAGAACAGGCACACCGAGCTGTTGCTGACCGATGATCAGGGGCGTGAGCGTTCACGCTACCGGCTCCAGTATGGCGCGAAGATCTACGTCAAGGACGGTAACAAGGTAAAAGCCGGCCAGCGGCTGGTAGAATGGGATCCATATACGATTCCGATCGTCTCCGAGGTCAAGGGAGTGGTCAATTATGTTGATCTTGTCGATGGCGTTTCCATGCGTGAGGTCACCGACGAGGAAACCGGCATCACCAATCGTGAGGTGATCGACTGGAAATCCCAGACAAAGGGCAAGGATCTGCGTCCACGCCTGACCATGCGGGATGACAAGGGGGACGTGCTTATTCTCGATAACGGGCTTGAGGCACGCTACTTCCTGTCGGTCAATGCCATTCTTTCCGTTGAAAACGGGGCCGAGGTCGAGGCCGGTGAAGTGCTCGCGCGTATTCCGCGGGAATCCTCAAAGACTAGAGATATCACCGGCGGTCTGCCGCGGGTGGCTGAACTTTTCGAAGCCAGGATGCCAAAGGATTTCGCCATCATCAGCGAGATTGACGGACGTGTTGAATTCGGTGCCGACTACAAGACCAAGCGCCGTATTCGCGTCATCCCGCTTGATGACAGCATCGAGCCGGTGGAATACATGATACCCAAGGGCAAGCTCCTGGCGGTTCAGGAAGGTGATGTCATTCGCCGGGGTGATCTGCTGCTCGACGGTAATCCGGTTCCCCATGATATTCTGAATATTCTAGGGGTTGAAGCGCTCGCTGAATATCTGGTCAAGGAAATTCAGGACGTCTACCGTCTCCAGGGCGTTAAGATCAATGACAAGCATATCGAGGTGATCGTCCGGCAGATGCTGCAGAAGGTTGAAGTTACCGATGCAGGTGAGACAACCCTTCTTGTGGGCGAGCAGGTGGATCGCGAAGAATTCGACGCTGCCAATGCCGTGGCCGCGGCCGAAGGCCTCGCTGAAGCCAAGGGCAAGCCTGTTCTTCTGGGAATCACCAAGGCTTCCCTGCAGACTCGTTCCTTCATCTCGGCGGCGTCCTTCCAGGAAACCACGCGTGTCCTGACCGAAGCTGCCGTCTCGGGCAAGGAAGATACGCTTGGTGGATTGAAGGAAAACGTGATTGTCGGCCGTCTTATCCCTGCCGGGACAGGTTCGGTCATGTCACGCCTGAAGGCGATTGCCGCTGATCGGGACCGCAGCATCATCAGCCAGCGACAGGCGGAACTCGAAGCTCTTGCTGCAGATGAGGAAAGTTTTGCAGCAACCGGGGAGGATCCGGAAGCGGTTGAAGCCGGTGCCGGGGAATAAAGGGATTTACGTCTTCGGCGGGGCCTGAAACCCGGGCAAATAAAAATCTGCAGGAGGTATGCGATTTACCTCTTGACCGGATGGCCGGAAAACATTACTTTCCGGCCACTCCAAAGGTTCAGGTGGTGTGTGATTCTGCATCATAACAGACACTGACGCCAAAATATGGAGAGTGGCCCGGCCTCGGGTCTTTGTTCACCTGCAAGGGTGGTTGTTAACTCCGCAGAAGTCCGCCGGTATTGACCTGGCAATTGCTAATGCGGCTTGAACATGATGGGAAAAAGTCTGGTATGCCGACGATTAACCAGTTAATTCGCCATGGACGGACGCGTCCAGTGGCCCGCAACAAGGTTCCGGCGATGGAAGCCTGCCCGCAGAAGCGCGGCGTTTGCACCCGTGTCTATACGACAACGCCGAAGAAGCCTAACTCTGCCCTGCGTAAAGTTGCACGTGTACGGCTGACCAATGGTTTCGAAGTAACAAGCTATATCCCTGGCGAAGGCCATAACCTGCAGGAACACTCGGTTGTGCTGATCCGCGGTGGCCGGGTAAAAGACCTTCCAGGTGTTCGTTATCATATCATTCGTGGCACGCTGGATACCCAGGGTGTTGCCGATCGTCGTCAGCGGCGGTCGAAATACGGCGCCAAACGGCCCAAATAAAGAGGTAGAGCCATGTCACGTCGTCATAGTGCTGTCAAACGCCCTGCAATGCCTGACCCGAAATTCGGGGATGTCGTTGTATCGAAGTTCATGTCTTGCCTGATGTATGACGGCAAGCGCTCGGTCGCTGAAAAGATCGTCTATGGCGCGTTTGACAAGGTCAAGGAACGTTCCGGCAATGAGCCGATCAAGGTGTTCCATGATGCGCTTGAAAATGTTCGTCCGAATATTGAAGTGCGCTCCCGCCGCGTTGGGGGTGCAACCTATCAGGTGCCGGTTGAAGTGCGGCCATCCCGCGCCCAGGCCCTGGCTATCCGCTGGCTGATTGATGCGTCCCGCAAACGTGGTGAAAATACCATGATGGATCGCCTCAGCGCCGAGCTTCTCGATGCCTCGAACAACCGTGGTTCAGCCGTCAAGAAACGTGAAGACACCCATAAGATGGCAGAAGCCAACCGTGCTTTCTCCCATTATCGCTGGTAACCCATACGCACAGGATTAGACGTCATGGCTAGAGAGTATAAACTTGAGCGCTACCGCAACTTCGGCATCATGGCTCATATTGATGCAGGTAAGACTACCACGACGGAGCGGATTCTCTATTACACCGGTAAATCCCATAAAATCGGTGAAGTTCATGACGGCAACGCCACCATGGACTGGATGGAACAGGAGCAGGAGCGTGGCATCACCATTACGTCGGCCGCCACCACCTGCATGTGGTTCCGCACCGAAGATGGGGAAAACCCGGATGGTCCTTATGGATCGAATGCGGATGAAGCAAAATTCCGCTTCAATATCATCGATACACCAGGTCACGTGGACTTCACCATTGAGGTGGAACGTTCACTGGCGGTGCTTGATGGCGCTGTCTGTGTTCTTGATGCCAATGCCGGGGTCGAGCCGCAGACCGAAACAGTATGGCGCCAGGCCGACCGCTACGAAGTGCCTCGCGTGGTTTTTGTCAACAAGATGGACAAGATCGGCGCTGACTTCTTCAATTGCGTTCACATGATCAAGGATCGCACCGGTGCAACACCGCTGCCGGTTCATATGCCGATCGGCTCTGAAAGCGAATTTGCCGGGCTCGTTGACCTGATCACCATGAAGGAATGGGTCTGGGCCGGTGAAGATCTTGGCGCATCCTGGACTCTCGGTGAAATTCGTCCTGAACTCAAGGACAAGGCTGAAGAAATGCGCGCCGCCATGATCGAGCTTGCCGTTGAGCAGGACGATGCGTGGATGGAAAAATTCTTTGAAGGTGAAGAGCCTGACCCCCAGTCCTTGCGTGAACTGATCCGCAAAGGCACCCTGAACATGACCTTTGTTCCTGTTCTTTGCGGCTCGGCCTTCAAGAACAAGGGTGTGCAGCCCATGCTGAACGCCGTGATTGATTTTCTGCCGGGCCCGCTTGACGTTCCTGCCTATAAAGGGTTCAAGCCAGGTGATGAGACGGAAACCCGTAACATTGAGCGTCATGCCGATGATGGCCAGCCTCTTTCAGGGCTTGCCTTCAAGATCATGAATGACCCGTTTGTCGGCTCGCTGACCTTTGTGCGCATTTACTCGGGTATGATGAAAAAAGGCGACAGCATCATGAACTCGACCAAGGGCAAGAAAGAGCGCATTGGCCGGATGATGATGATGCATTCAAATAACCGGGAAGAAATCGAAGAGGCTTTTGCCGGTGATATTGTTGCTCTTGCAGGCATGAAGGAAACCACCACCGGGGATACGCTTTGCGATGTTGCAAACCCGGTCGTGCTCGAAACGATGACTTTCCCTGATCCGGTGATCGAAATTGCCGTTGAGCCGAATTCAAAGAACGACCAGGAAAAGATGTCGCAAGGCCTTGCACGTCTGGCGGCGGAAGATCCTTCCTTCCAGGTCAGCACCGATAAAGAATCCGGCCAGACCATCATGAAGGGGATGGGTGAACTTCACCTTGATATCCTGATTGATCGCCTGAAGCGTGAATTCAAGGTTGAGGCAAATGTCGGTGCGCCGCAGGTGGCGTATCGCGAAACGATCACCAAGGAAGTCGAAATTGACTACACGCACAAGAAACAGTCCGGCGGTTCCGGCCAGTTCGCGCGGGTGAAGCTGGTCTTCAAGCCGATTGAAGAAGGCTTCACTTTTGAGAACAAGGTCGTGGGTGGATCGGTTCCGCGTGAATATGTCCCGGGTGTTGAAAAAGGACTTATTTCAGCAAAAGACACAGGCGTGATCGCCGGCTTCCCGGTTATTGATTTCGGGGTCGAGCTGATCGACGGCGCCAGCCATGATGTGGACTCATCAGTGCTGGCCTTTGAGATAGCCGCACGTGCCGCTTTCCGTGAAGCCATGCAGAAGGCAGCGCCGCGTCTCCTCGAGCCGGTGATGAAGGTTGAGATTATTACCCCGGAAGAATACATGGGGGATATCATTGGTGACCTCAATTCACGTCGCGGCAATGTCGGCGGTATGGATCAGCGTGGCAATGCCCGTGTGATCAGCGCCATGGTTCCGCTTGCCAATATGTTTGGTTACGTGAACACCCTGCGTTCCATGTCCCAGGGCCGGGCGCAATACACGATGCAATTTGACCATTACGAACAGGTGCCACAGGCCGTTGCGGATGAAGTCCGCAGCAAGATGGCCTAAGGCGGAAAGACATCTAGGAGGCAGATATGTCGAAGGAAAAGTTTGATCGAAGCAAGCCGCATGTAAACATCGGCACGATAGGGCACGTTGACCATGGCAAGACGACGCTGACGGCGGCGATCACGAAGGTGATGGCGGAATCCGGAGGTGCGGAGTTTCAGGCGTATGACCAGATTGACAAGGCGCCCGAAGAGCGCGCTCGCGGTATCACGATATCGACGGCACATGTTGAGTATGAGACGTCCAATCGTCATTACGCGCATGTTGACTGCCCGGGTCACGCGGATTACGTGAAGAACATGATCACGGGTGCGGCGCAGATGGATGGAGCGATCCTTGTTGTATCCGCGGCGGACGGACCGATGCCGCAGACGCGTGAGCACATTCTTCTGGCGCGTCAGGTAGGTGTTCCGGCGCTGGTGGTTTTCATGAACAAGACCGATCAGGTTGACGATGAGGAGTTGTTGGAACTGGTTGAGCTTGAGATCAGGGAGCTTCTGTCGAGCTATGATTTCCCTGGAGACGATATTCCGATCGTGAAGGGTTCGGCGCTTGCGGCGCTTGAAGGGACGAATGATACGATCGGCAAGTCGGCGATCGAGGAGCTGATGGCGGCGGTAGATGCGTATATACCGCAGCCGGATCGTCCGAAGGATCAGCCGTTCCTGATGCCGATCGAGGATGTGTTCTCGATTTCGGGACGCGGGACGGTGGTGACGGGCCGTATTGAGCGTGGCATGGTTAAGGTCGGCGAAGAGATCGAGATTGTCGGGATCAAGGCGACGGAGAAGACGACGTGCACGGGTGTTGAGATGTTCCGGAAGCTGCTGGATCAGGGCGAGGCCGGAGACAATGTCGGGGTTCTGCTTCGTGGCACGAAGCGTGAGGAAGTTGAGCGCGGGCAGGTTCTGGCGGCGCCCGGATCGATCA
This sequence comes from Alphaproteobacteria bacterium LSUCC0684, assembly GCA_041228335.1. Classification (NCBI taxonomy): domain Bacteria; kingdom Pseudomonadati; phylum Pseudomonadota; class Alphaproteobacteria; species Alphaproteobacteria bacterium LSUCC0684. The sequence continues at coordinate 686,935 of CP166130.1, forward strand.
CGCCGCATACGGAGTTCAAGGCGGAAGCGTATATCCTGACGAAGGATGAAGGTGGACGTCATACGCCGTTCTTCTCGAACTATCGTCCGCAGTTTTATTTCCGGACGACGGATGTGACGGGATCGGTGACGTTGCCGGAAGGGACGGAGATGGTGATGCCCGGAGACAATATTGCGATGACGGTGGAGCTGATCGCGCCGATCGCGATGGATGAAGGTCTTCGCTTTGCTATCCGCGAAGGTGGCCGTACCGTCGGCGCCGGCGTCGTCTCAAGCATCGTTAAGTAGGTAAACTAATCATCAGAACCGGCGGGACTTTCGCCGGTTCTCTTTTGGTAAGCGCCAGAGGGTTAAGAAAATGGAAAATCAGAATATTCGGATCAGGCTCAAGGCATTTGATCATCGTATTCTTGACCAGTCCACGACAGAGATCGTGAACACGGCCAAGCGTACTGGCGCTGAAGTCTGCGGTCCTATTCCGCTGCCGACTTCGATCAAGAGGTTCACCGTTCTTCGTTCACCCCATATCGACAAGAAGAGCCGTGAGCAGTTTGAAATGCGGACGCATAAGCGTCTTCTTGACATTATCGACCCAACACCGCAGACCGTTGATGCGCTCATGAAGCTCGATCTGGCCGCCGGTGTTGACGTTGAAATTAAGCTTTAAGGAAAGGTCTTACCCATGCGTTGCGGCGTAATTGCTCGAAAAGTTGGGATGACACGCGTGTTTGCCGCGGATGGTGCCCATGTGCCGGTAACCGTCCTGCAGATGGAAAACTGCCAGGTCACGCAGGTCCGCAGCAAGGAAAAGGATGGCTATACCGCCCTTCAGCTTGGTGTTGGCTCCCGCAAGGTGAAAAACGTCAACAAGGCCCTGCGCGGTCAATACGCCAAGGCTGGCGTTGAAGCCAAGGCCAAACTTGCTGAATTCCGTGTCTCCGAAGATGCGGTGCTTGAGGTTGGTGCAACACTTGGTGCCAATCACTATGTCAGCGGCCAGATGGTTGATGTTGTCGGTATTTCCCAGGGTAAGGGTTTTGCCGGTGCCATGAAGCGCCATAACTTTGGCGGTCTTCGCGCCTCCCATGGTGTGTCGATCTCGCATCGTTCACACGGCTCCACCGGTAACAACCAGGATCCGGGCAAGGTCTTCAAAGGCAAGAAGATGGCTGGCCATATGGGGGCTGAACGGGTGACCACCCAGAATCTTGAAGTTGTTGCTACTGATCCGGCCGAAGGGCTGATCCTGATCCGTGGCGCCATTCCTGGCAGCAAGGGCGGGTATGTGCTAATCAGTGATGCACTGAAAGCAGCGCGTCCGGATGAAGCCCCGTTCCCGGCCGGTCTGCTCGCCGATGCCATGGCTGATGAAACGCCTGCTGATGAAGTTGCGGCCGAAGACGCCCCGGCTGAAGATGTTCAGGCAGAGGATATGGCAGCCGAGGGCGCCCCGGCAGAAGATAATCTAGCCGAAGACGCCCCTGCCGAAGAAGCTCAGGCAGATGAAGCCCCCGCAGCTGAGGCTGTTGAGGAAGAGAAGAAAGGCGAGTAAGTGTGATGAAACTTGCAGTTAAAACTCTCGATAACAAGGCAGCAGGCGACGTAAGTCTTGCCGATGATGTCTTCGGGATTGAGCCACGTGCCGATATCATGGCCCGCGTGGTCAACTGGCAGCTGGCCAAGCGCCGCGCCGGCAACCACAAGGTCAAGATCCGTTCCGAGATCAGCCGTACCGGTGCCAAGATGTATCGCCAGAAGGGAACAGGCCGTGCGCGTCATGGTGCAGGTTCAACCAACATCTTTCGTGGCGGCGGTGTTGTTCATGGCCCGGTCCTGCGTGATCATGCCCACAGCCTGCAGAAAAAGGTTCGTGCCCTTGGGCTGCGTTCCGCTCTTTCCAGCAAGGCACGTGACGGCAAGCTGTTCATTGTTGATGAGCTGAAGGCTGATGGCAAGACAGCATCTCTCAAGGGCAAGCTCAGCAAGCTTGGTCTTGAAAACGCCCTCATTATCGGGGGTGAGGCAATTGACGAGAAATTCCAGCGCGCCGCCAGCAACATTCCGAATATCGATGTGCTGCCGCAGCAGGGAATTAATGTATATGACATTCTGCGTCGTGATGTACTGGTTCTGACCAAGGACAGCGCGGCCCATCTTGAGGAGCGGCTGAAATGAGTATCCGTCCCCGCGCAAAGACCGAAACGTTCATGTCACAGGATAAGGCCTATGATACGATTCTGCGCCCCATCGTAACCGAAAAGTCAACGATGCAGGCAGAGCAGAACAAGATCGGCTTTGTCGTGCCGATGAGCGCCACCAAGCCTGAGATAAAGGCGGCGGTTGAGTTGCTCTATAAGGTAAATGTCGAGGCGGTGAACACGTCGGTCCTGAAAGGCAAGACAAAGCGGTTCCGCGGTGTCCTGGGCCGCCGCATCGACCAGAAAAAAGCGATCGTGACCCTGGCTGACGGCCAGAGCATTGATCTGATGCAGGGAGTGTAAGGGGATGGCATTAAAGCAGTATAACCCGACGTCACCCGGCCAGCGTGGTCTTGTCACCGTTGACCGTTCCGATCTGCATAAGGGCGGTCCAGTCAAGAAACTGACCGAAGGCCTGACCAAATCTGGCGGCAGGAACAATTCCGGTCATATCACGGCCTGGCAGAAGGGTGGTGGTCACAAGCGGAGATACCGTCTGGTCGATTTCAAGCGTCGCAAGATGGATGTGGCGGCAACGGTTGAGCGTATCGAATATGATCCGAACCGGACAGCCTTTATCGCGCTGATCACCTATGCCGATGGGGAGCAGTCCTATATTCTGGCGCCCCAGCGGTTGGCTGCTGGTGATACGGTGATTTCTTCGGCAAAGGCGGACATCAAGCCTGGCAATGCCCTGCCGCTTTCTTCAATTCCGGTGGGTACGATCATCCACAACGTCGAGCTCAAAGCCGGCAAGGGTGGGCAGCTGGCACGTTCTGCCGGTACATATGTGCAGCTGATCGGCCGTGACCAGTCCTATTCAATTCTTCGCCTGGCTTCCGGTGAAGTCCGGATGGTGCGTTCCGAATGCATGGCCACCATCGGTGCTGTCTCCAACTCGGATCAGCAGAATATCAAGCTTGGAAAGGCAGGACGCAGCCGCTGGCTGGGTCGTCGCCCGAGCGTTCGTGGTGTGGCCATGAACCCGATCGATCACCCGCATGGTGGCGGTGAGGGCAAGACCTCAGGTGGTCGTCATCCGGTGACACCATGGGGCAAGCCGACCAAAGGCAAGCGGACACGCAATAACAAGAAGACGGATCGCCTGATTGTGCGCCGTCGCAAGGCATAAGGGATAGACGAGATGGCACGTTCTGTTTGGAAAGGTCCTTTTGTTGATGGCTATCTGCTGAAAAAAGCGGATGCCTCGCGCGAAAGCGGCCGCAAGGAAGTGATCAAAACCTGGTCTCGCCGGTCCACCATCATGCCGCAGTTTGTCGGACTGACCTTTGGTGTACATAACGGCAACAAGTTCATTCCGGTTCTCGTTTCCGAGGATATGGTTGGTCACAAATTCGGTGAATTCGCCCCGACCCGTACCTATTACGGGCACGCGGCCGACAAGAAATCGAAGCGTTAGAGGTAAGTTATGGGTAAGCAATCGAAACCACGCCCTCTGGCTGACAATCAGGCTCGCGCTGTTGTACGCAATCTTCGTGTCAGCCCGCAGAAGCTGAACGAAGTGGCCGGGTTGATCAGGGGCAAGAATGCGGATAAGGCATTGGCTCTGCTGAGCTTTTCACGCCGCCGTATCGCTATTGATGTGAAGAAAGCGCTTCAGTCGGCTATCGCCAATGCTGAAAACAACCATTCGCTTGATGTGGATCGCCTGGTTGTTCAGGAAGCGCATGTTGGCAAGGGGCTGGTGATGAAAAGGTTCCGTGCCCGCGCCCGTGGCCGTGGCGCACGTGTTTTGAAGCCGTTTTCACACCTCACCATTATTGTATCCGAGAAAGAGGACGCCTGATGGGACAGAAAATCAAACCAATCGGGCTGAGGCTCGGCATTAACCGCACCTGGGATTCCCGCTGGTACGCTGATCGCAATTACGCATCGCTCCTGCACCAGGACCGTGAATTGCGCGAACACCTGATGGATCGCCTCAAGGCCGCTGCAATTAGCCGCGTCGTCATCGAGCGTCCGGCGGGTCGCGCACGGATCACGATCTATGCAGGTCGTCCGGGGCTCATCATCGGCAAGAAGGGCGCAGATATCGAAAGCCTGCGTGCTGACCTGACCAAGCGTGTTGGCAGTGAAGTCAGCCTCAATATTGTTGAAGTCCGCAAGCCTGAAATTGACGCCAAACTGGTGGCCGAGTCGATCGCCCAGCAGCTGGAGCGCCGGGTTGCCTTCCGCCGCGCCATGAAGCGTTCGGTTCAGTCCGCGATGCGGCTTGGTGCCCTTGGGGTTCGTATCAACTGCGCCGGCCGTCTTGGCGGCGCGGAGATCGCCCGTACCGAATGGTACCGTGAAGGCCGGGTGCCGCTTCATACACTTCGTGCCGAGGTGGATTATGGCGAAGCTACCGCCCATACAACCTACGGTGCATGCGGTGTCAAGGTCTGGGTCTTCAAGGGTGAAGTCATGGCCCATGATCCCATGGCACAGGACAAGCGCCTGGCTGAGCAGCAATCTGCGCCAGCCCCGCGCAACGCATCGTAAGCAGGAGGCTGAGGCATGCTGCAACCAAAACGTACCAAATTCCGCAAGGCGCATAAGGGCCGTATCCACGGCAATGCCAAAGGCGGAACACAGCTGAATTTCGGCGCCTATGGGCTGAAGGCTACAACCCCGGCCCGGGTCACCGCTCGCCAGATCGAAGCGGCCCGCCGTGCCATTACCCGTCACCTTCGTCGTGCCGGCCGTGTCTGGATCCGCATCTTTCCTGATGTGCCTGTATCCAGCAAGCCAGCCGAAGTCCGGATGGGTAAAGGTAAGGGTAACCCGGAATACTGGGTAGCCAGAGTGAAACCCGGCCGGATCATGTTTGAAGTCGACGGGGTCAGCGGGGATCTCGCCAGTGAAGCGCTGGCGCTGGCATCGGCAAAACTGCCGCTCGATACCCGTATCGTTAAGCGTCTGGGTGAATAGGAGAACAAGATGGCAGTGGTAAAAGCACAGGATCTTCGCGCCAAGACATCGGATGAGCTGAAAGCGCAACTGACGGATCTCAAGAAAGAGGCCTATAACCTGCGGTTTCAGGGGGCAACAGGTCAGCTGGAAAATCCGGCACGCATGCGGCTGGTCCGCCGCGAGATCGCCCGGGTCAAAACCGTGCTGGCTGAAATGGCCGCGGCAACCGGCGCATAAGGAGTTTAATTATGCCAAAGCGTATTCTTCAGGGTGTGGTTGTCAGCGACAAGGGCGACAAGACAGTTGTCGTCAAGGTCGAACGGCGACTGATGCATCCTCTTTACAAGAAGTTTATCTCGAAATCGAAGAAGTTTGCCGCCCATGATGCTGAAAACCGTTTCAAGATCGGTGATCGGGTCCGGATCGAGGAATGCCCTCCGATTTCAAAGTCTAAAACCTACACGGTTATCTATGACGACGCTGAAGTCGCCGGTGCCAACTAGCCGATAGCGGGAGTTTATCATGATTCAGATGCAAACTAATCTTGATGTTGCTGATAATTCCGGCGCGCGTCGGGTCCAGTGCATCAAGGTACTTGGGGGAAGCGGCCGTAAAGTGGCTGCCGTGGGCGATATCATCGTCGTCTCCATCAAGGAAGCTATTCCGCGGGGGCGTGTGAAGAAAGGTGACGTGCATCGTGCCGTGATCGTTCGCACCGCAAGCGAGATCAAGCGTCCCGATGGAACGGTCATCCGTTTTGACCGTAACGCGGCGGTGCTTATCAACAATTCGAATGAGCCGATCGGAACACGTATCTTCGGCCCGGTAACACGCGAATTGCGGTCACGCCGGTTCATGAAGATCATTTCCCTCGCGCCGGAGGTGCTGTAATGGCCCAGAAATTCAAAATCAAGAAAGGCGATCAGGTGGTCGTCATCACCGGTCGCGAAAAAGGCAAGACCGGTGAGGTGGTTGAAGTTCTTCGGTCTGAAAACCGGGTTCTTGTCCAGGGCGTCAACATGGTGACCAAGCATGTTCGTGCCTCGCAGGCAGGACCGGGCGGGATCGAAAAGCGTGAAGCCCCGCTTCATATTTCCAACGTCTCTCATATTGATCCCGATAACAGCAAGCCAACACGTGTCGGCTATGAGATCAAGGATGGGAAGAAAACCCGTATTGCCCGCCGTTCCGGCAAGGCAATCGGCTAAGTGCAAGGAAGCTGAGATGAAAACGCGTCTAGAAGAACATTATACGACGGCTGTTCGACCAGCTATGATGGAAAAGTTCGGCTACAAGAATTCAATGGAAGTGCCGAAACTGGTGAAAATCGTGATCAACATGGGTGTCGGCGAAGGTGTCCGCGACTCAAAGAAAGTTGATAGCGCTGCCCAGGAACTTTCCGCCATTACCGGTCAGAAGCCTGTTATCACCCGCGCCAAGAAGGCTGTTGCATCCTTCAAGCTGCGCGAAGGCATGCCGGTTGGCTGCAAGGTCACCCTGCGCCGCGAAAAGATGTATGAATTCATGGATCGCCTGGTGAACATTGCGCTGCCGCGTGTTCGTGACTTCCGTGGGTTGAACCCGAAGAGCTTTGATGGTCGCGGGAATTATTCCATGGGGCTCAAGGAGCAGATCGTCTTTCAGGAAGTCGATTACGACAAGGTCGAAAGCATCCGCGGCATGGATATCATTGTTGTAACAACAGCGAAAACGGATGACGAAGCCCGCGAACTGCTTCGTAACTTCCAGTTTCCGTTCACCAGCTAAGGCGAGGGAATACGATGGCTAAGAAAAGCGCAATCGATAAGAACCTGAAACGTGCCAAGAAAGTCAGCAGCAACGCCTCCCGGCGTGCGCGTCTGAAGGCCCTGGTGATGGATCGCTCCCTTCCCATTGAAGAGCGGTTTGATGCCAATCTGAAACTTGCCCAGATGCCACGTAACGGCGCCAAGACCCGTCTGCGTAACCGGTGTCAGGTAACCGGCCGTCCACGCGGCTATTACCGTAAACTGGGTATGTCCCGTATCGCACTCCGTGATCTGGCCTCATTTGGTCAGGTGCCCGGTGTTGTCAAGTCCAGCTGGTAAGAGAGGAATAAAAAGATGACAATGAGTGATCCTCTTGGTGATATGCTGACACGCATCCGTAACGGCCAGAGCGCCCGCAAGGATACCGTGGTCAGCCCGGCCTCCCGCTTTCGTTCAAATGTACTCGATGTGCTGAAACGTGAGGGATATATCCGTGATTATTCGAGCGTTGAAAAGCGCCCGGGTATTCATGAGCTGCAGATTCAGCTGAAATATCATGACGGCCTGCCTGTGATCTCCGAGATCAAGCGTGTATCGCGTCCAGGTCGCCGGGTATATTCGAAGATCAAGGATCTGAGCCGTGTCTATAATGGCCTTGGTATTGCCATTCTTTCAACACCTCGCGGGGTGATGTCTGACATTGAAGCTCGCGAAGCCAAGGTTGGCGGAGAAATTCTCTGCCACGTATTCTAGGGAGGTCTTGATGTCACGAGTTGGCGGAAGCCCCATTAAAATTCCACAAGGTGTCAGCCTGTCTCTCGCTGATGGCATGGTCTCGGCCAAGGGCAGCAATGGCGAGTTGGCCATGGCTCTGCCGCCATTGGTCGAGCTTTCGATTGGTGAAGAGGAAGCCGTGGTCAAGCCGATGCAGAACAGCAACAAGTCACGCGCCCTCTGGGGAACCGCGCGGGCGCTGGTCAGCAATATGGTCCAGGGTGTTTCCGAAGGGTTCACCAAGAACCTGACCATCCATGGCGTTGGGTATCGCGCCCAGATGCAGGGGACGAAACTTGTGCTCAATCTTGGTTACAGCCATCCGGTTGAGATGGAAGTACCATCTGAGATCAAATGCAGTGTTGAAAACAACACCCAGGTCAAATTGTCGAGCCACGACAAGCAGATCCTCGGCCAGTTTGCTTCCGAAGTCCGGGCAAAGCGGCCACCTGAACCCTATAAGGGCAAGGGTGTTCGGTATGAGAACGAGCAGATTCTGCGCAAAGAAGGCAAGAAGAAGTAGAGGCACTGATGTTTACTTCACGAGAACTATTTATCCGCCGCCGTCGCCGCAACCGCGCCAGCATCGCCAAACTTGGCGGGGGCAAGCCGCGTCTTTCGGTGCATCGGTCATCCAAGAACATCTATGCCCAGATCATTGATGATAAAAGCGGCGCCACGATCGCTTCCGCATCAAGCCTGGACAAGGATCTTCGTTCAACGATCAAGTCCGGTGCGAATATGGATGCCGCATCAACAATCGGCAAACTGGTTGCTGAACGCGCGATGAAACAGGGCATTTCCGATGTCGTTTTTGATCGTGGTGGCTTTATTTACCATGGCCGGGTCCGGGCGCTGGCGGAAGCCGCGCGCGAAGCCGGGCTGAAATTCTAGGAGATCTTCATGGCACGTCAGGACAGACAAAATCGCGACACCACGCGTGAAGAACCGGAACTGATCGACAAGCTCGTCGGCATCAACCGTGTGGCCAAGGTGGTCAAGGGTGGTCGCCGCTTCGGCTTTGCCGCGCTGGTCGTGGTCGGTGATGCAAAGGGCCGTGTCGGCTTTGGTTCAGGCAAGGCACGTGAAGTGCCCGAAGCCATCCGCAAGGCAACCGAAAGCGCCAAGCGCAACATGATCCGGGTTCCTCTTCGCGATGGTCGCACGCTGCATCATGACGTATCGGGGCATTATGGCGCCGGGCATGTCATCCTGCGGGCAGCGCCTTCGGGTACGGGTATCATTGCCGGTGGTCCGATGCGTGCCGTTTTTGAAACCCTTGGCATTCAGGACATTGTTGCCAAATCCATTGGTTCATCAAACCCGCATAACATGATCAAGGCAACCTTTGCGGCTCTTTCCCGTATCCAGGCTCCGCGTCAGGTCGCCGCGAAAAGAGGCAAGCGTGTCGGTGATATCCTTGGCAGCCGTAAAGGTGGCCAGAACACTGAAGAAACCCAGGCTGAAGAAGCCGTAGCAAACTAAGAGGGAACAGGGATGGCAGCGAAAGCAACAGTGCGAGTGACCCAAACCGGAAGCCCGATCGGCCGCAAGGCAGATCAGCGGGCAACCCTTATCGGTCTTGGTCTCAACAAGATCGGTCGTACCCGGGAACTCGAGGACACCCCGTCGGTTCGTGGCATGATCAACAAGGTAGCTCACCTTGTGCGTGTCGAAGACAGCGAATAAGTGCCCCGGAGATAAAAGATGAAACTCAACGAAATCAGAGATAACAATGGCGCTCGCGCCAACCGTAAGCGTGTTGGACGTGGTATCGGTTCAGGCACAGGCAAAACGTCCGGTTCCGGTCATAAAGGCCAGAAGGCACGTTCCGGTGTTTCCATTAACGGCTTTGAAGGCGGGCAGATGCCCATTCACCGCCGTCTGCCAAAGCGCGGTTTCAACAACGTATTCCGCAAGCAGTATGTAGTGGTCAATGTCGGCCTGATACAAGGGGCGATCGATGCCGGGCGTATCGATGCCAAGAAAATGATCAATGCCGACGCGCTCAAGTCTGCAGGTATTGTCAGCAAGGCCAAAGACGGGATCCGTCTTCTTGCCAATGGTGAGATCAAGGCAAAGGTCACCCTTGAGGTTGCGGGCGCATCTGCTGCTGCCATTGCGGCGGTAGAAAAGGCTGGCGGATCGGTAACGGTGGTTGCCGCCAAGGCTGATACAAACAAGGACGCTGAATAAACATGGCTCGTTCCCCGGAAAGAATGGCGCCTGGTATGGGGCTCGAGGCTTTTGCAAAGGCCTCGGACCTGAAACAGCGTATTCTTTTCACCTTAGGTGCGCTCATTATCTATCGCCTCGGGACATATATTCCTGTTCCGGGGATTGATCCGACCGCCCTTGCCCAAATCTTTTCCCGTAATTCGAGCGGTATTCTGGGCATGTTCGACATGTTCTCAGGTGGATCGCTTGGGCGGATGACGATCTTTGCGCTGACCATCATGCCGTATATTACGGCTTCGATCATCATGCAGTTGATGACCGCTATCGTGCCATCGCTCGAAACCCTCAAGAAAGAAGGGGAGGCTGGGCGCAAGACCATCAACCAGTATACGCGATATCTCACGGTGGTGCTGGCGACGGTGCAGGGCTATGGTATTGCCGTCGGCCTTGAATCCGCATCCGGTGTCGTGATTGACCCGGGGCTTTTCTTCCGTATCACAACGGTGGTCACGCTTGTTGGTGGCACGCTCTTTCTCATGTGGCTTGGTGAGCAGATAACCGCCCGCGGTGTCGGGAACGGAATTTCGCTTATCATCTTCTCCGGTATTGTTGCCAATCTGCCCGTCGCGATTGCCGGTACGTTTGAGCTTGGCCGCACCGGAGCGTTGTCGCCGCTGCTGATCCTGTTCTTCATGGTCATGGCGATCGGGGTGATTGCGCTCATCGTCTTCATTGAACGTTCGCTTCGCCGGATTCTTATCCAGTATCCGAAGCGCCAGATGGGCAATAAAATGTTCGGTGGCGAGGCATCGCATCTGCCGCTGAAGATCAATGTGCCCGGCGTTATTCCGCCGATCTTTGCCTCATCTCTTCTGCTGATGCCGGTATCCATCATCAATCTGACCTCTGGCTCGGATGGGGGTGCGGGATGGCTGGTGACGCTGAACGCCATGCTTGGTCGCGGCCAGCCGCTCTATCTGGCGGTCTATATCGGCCTGATTGTCTTCTTTGCGTTTTTCTACACCGCAATTGTATTCAATCCGCAGGATACATCAGAAAATCTGCGCCGCTACGGCGGCTATATCCCCGGTATCCGGCCAGGTCAGGCGACGGCCGATTACCTCGATTATGTGCTGACCCGGCTTACGGTGCTTGGCGCGGCATATCTTTCAGCGGTCTGTATCCTGCCGGAGCTGCTGATCAGCCAGTACAGCGTGCCATTTTATTTCGGTGGTACCAGCCTTCTGATCGTGGTGACGGTGACGCTGGATACGGTAACGCAGGTCCAGTCACATCTCATGGCTCACCAATATGAAGGGCTGGTGAAAAAATCCAACCTGCGGGGGAGGAAGCGTTGAATATCATCCTTCTTGGACCTCCAGGTGCAGGCAAGGGCACCCAGTCCGAACGGCTGGTTGCCGAACATGGTTTTGTGCAGCTTTCCACGGGTGACATGCTCCGTCAGGCTATTGCCGACGGCACGGAACTCGGGCTCAAGGCAAAGGCGATCATGGACGCAGGTGATCTTGTCGCCGATGATATCATCCTTGGCATGATCAGGGAGCGGCTTGAAAGCCCGGATTGTTCAAAGGGTGTAATCCTTGATGGTTTCCCGCGCACCATTGCCCAGGCCGAAGGTCTGGATGCGATGCTTGGCGAGATGGGCCTTAAAATTGATCATGTGATTGAGATCAGGGTGGATGAAGATGCGCTGGTCAAGCGGATCGAGACCCGGGCTCAGGAAAGCGGCGGCGCACGCAGCGATGACAGTGCCGAAGTGCTTGCCAAAAGACTGAAGGTTTATCACGAAAGCACGGCACCGATTCTGCCGTATTATCGTGAATACGGGAATATGAGTGTTGTTGACGGCATGCAACCGATTGAACGCGTGGCGTCAGCTATTGGTGAAATTCTGGGAGGTCAGCAGAACTGACCGGTTGACTGGACGAATGCGCGCATTATAATTCGCTTTCCCATTGTGGAGTGGAATATTCTTCAAGCGGGCACTCGGAAAAGTCGTAGTGAAAGAGGAGAGGGCAGTGGCTCGTATCGCTGGTGTCAACATACCGACCAAGAAAAGGGTGAAAATTGCCCTGACCTATATTCATGGCATTGGCCCGACGTCGGCCAGCAAGATCTGTGAACGTGCAGGCCTGACCGATGAGCGTCGCGTCAACGATCTCACCGAGGATGAACTGACAAAGATCCGGGATATCATCGATGCCGACTATCTTGTCGAAGGTGATCTGCGCCGGAAGAACTCGATGGCCATCAAGCGATATCTTGATCTCGGCTGTCTGCGTGGTCTTCGCCATCGCCGCAATCTGCCGGTTCGCGGCCAGCGCACCCACACCAATGCCCGCACCCGCAAAGGCCCGGCCAAGGCCATTGCTGGTAAGAAGAAATAATCCGGATCGTCCAGGAGAGTATTTATGGCAAAACAGCCCTCACAAGCACGTGTCCGCCGCCGCGAGAAAAAGAACATCAGCAACGGTGTTGCGCATGTCAACGCGTCGTTCAACAACACCAAGATCACGATCACCGATGTTCAGGGTAACGCAATTTCCTGGTCTTCCGCAGGTGGGATGGGATTCAAGGGGTCACGGAAATCCACCCCCTATGCCGCACAGCTGGCCGCTGAAGATGCGGGCCGGAAGGCGATCGAGCATGGCATGAAAACCCTTGATGTTCAGGTGCGTGGACCTGGTACGGGTCGTGAAAGTGCATTGCGTGCGCTCCAGTCGGTCGGGTTCAACATCACCTCGATCCGTGACGTTACGCCAATCCCGCATAACGGCTGTCGTCCGCGCAAGCGCCGCCGGGTCTGATCGGATTTGCTATTACCGGTTTGTCCGGCCACTGCCCTTGAATGGGCGGATATATTATTGAAGGATACATCGCCATGATTGAAAAGAATTGGCAGGAACTGAAAAAGCCTGAAAACAAAACGGTCAAATCTTCGGATGAAAACCCAAACAAGGCCTCGATCACGGTTGAACCGTTCGAGCGTGGCTTTGGCGTTACCGTTGGCAACGCGCTGCGTCGTGTCCTTTTGTCGTCGCTTCAGGGTGCAGCGATCACATCGGTGCAGATCCAGGGCGTCTTGCATGAATTCTCATCTATTCCGGGTGTTCGCGAAGATGTCACCGATATGGTGCTGAATATCAAGGGTGTTGCGGTGAAGATGACCGTTGAAGGCCCGAAGCGCCTGCGTCTCTCAGCCGAAGGCCCATGCACGGTTACCGCCGGGATGATCAATCTGGTCAATGGTGTTGAAATCATGAACCCGGATCATGTGATCTGTACCCTTGATCAGGGCGCTACCCTTAATGTCGAGTTGACCGTGGAAACCGGCAGCGGCTATGTGCCGGCAAGTTCAGCCCGGACTGAAGACTCGCCCATCGGGCTTATTCCGGTTGATGCGATTTACTCGCCGATCCGCCAGGTTGCCTATAAGGTGGAAAATACCCGTGTCGGCCAGCGGACTGATTTCGACAAATTGATCCTCACCCTTGAGACGGACGGGTCGGTTCTTCCCGAAGATGCGGTTGCCTTTGCGGCCCGTATTCTTCAGGATCAGCTCCAGCCGATGATCAATTTCGAAGAGCCTTCAGTAACGACTGCGGCCGATGATGCGGATGACATTCCGTTCAATCGCAACCTCTTGAAAAAGGTGGATGAGCTGGAGCTTTCCGTCCGCTCGGCAAACTGCCTGAAGAACGACAACATTGTCTATATCGGTGATCTTGTGCAGAAAACCGAGCCGGAAATGCTCCGGACTCCGAATTTTGGCCGCAAGTCGCTGAATGAAATCAAGGAAGTGCTGAGAACGATGAGTCTCGAACTCGGCATGGATGTCCCTAACTGGCCACCTGAAAATATTGAAGAAATGGCCAAGCGTCTGGATGAGCCTTTCTAAGGCCGGACCAGAAGGAGAGAAAAATGCGTCATCGTATGTCAGGTCGCAAACTTAACCGCACCTCCCAGCATCGCCAGATGCTGTTCCGCAACATGTCACAGGCTCTGATCAAGCATGAACAGATTGTGACAACGCTGCCGAAAGCAAAAGAGCTGCGTCCGGTTGTCGAACGTCTTATTACCCTGGCCAAGCGTGGTGATCTCCACGCTCGCCGTCTGGCTTTTGCCCGCTTGCGTGACAATGCCATGGTTACCAAGCTTTTTGATGTGCTTGGCCCACGTTATGAAGAGCGTCAGGGCGGCTATATCAGAATAATCAAGGCTGGCTACCGTTACGGTGACAGCGCGGCCATGGCGGTGATCGAATTCGTCGATCGTGATGAAGATGCACGGGGACAGGATTCAGGCCCGGTCATGGTTGACGAGGATACCGCTGCTGAAGCTGTTGCCTGAGGCTGAAAGAAGATATCAATTGAAACGAGGCCGGCTTGCCGGCCTTTTTTCTTGGCAGCAGGGCTTGCGGGCGGTATCGCATCATGGCATTGCGGCCGGAACCATGGAATAATACGGCATGAGTGGATCAACACTATTCGAGGACAGCCGCCAGAAGCCACTGGCCGAGACACTTCGGCCGATGCGGCTTGATGAGGTGGCAGGACAGGATCATCTTATCGGACCTGAAGGCAGGCTGACCCGGATGCTGGATGCTGCCGCCAGTGGCCGGACAATGCCATCGCTTATTTTCTGGGGGCCGCCCGGCACGGGAAAGACCACAATCGCGCGGTTGCTGGCGGATCGGGCGCAACTGGCTTTTGAACCGGTCTCGGCGGTGTTTGATGGGGTGGCTGAATTGCGCAAGGTCTTTGCCCGGGCGGATGAACGCGGCGCACTGGGGCAGGGAACGCTGCTCTTTGTCGATGAAGTCCACCGGTTCAATAAAGCCCAGCAAGACGGCCTTCTGCCCCATGTTGAGGATGGCAGGGTGGTGCTGGTCGGGGCGACAACCGAAAACCCGAGCTTTGCCCTCAATGGGGCGTTGCTGTCGCGGTGCCAGGTGCTGGTGCTCAACCGGCTTGATGATGCGGCGCTCGGCCAGCTGATCGGGCGTGCGGAAACCGCAACAGGACGTAAGCTTGGCCTGACCGACGATGCACGCGAAGCGCTCAAGGCCATGGCGGACGGTGATGGCCGGTATATGCTCAATATGATCGAGACGATCTTCAATGTTCAGGATGAAAATGCCGCACCTCTTGACCCCGAAGCGCTGGCTGGAGTCCTGTCACGACGTTCCATGGCGTTTGACCGGGCCGGTGACCATCATTACAACCTCATGTCGGCGCTGCATAAATCCCTCCGGTCATCCGATGCCGATGCGGCGCTTTACTGGCTTGCAAGGATGCTGATCGGGGGGGAGGATGCCCGATATATCCTGAGGCGGCTGACCCGGTTTGCATCCGAAGATATCGGTCTTGCCGAACCCGAAGCGCTCAGCCATGCGATTTCGGCATGGCAATCCTATGAACGGCTGGGGTCGCCGGAAGGTGAGCTTGCGGTGGCGTCGCTGGTGCTCTATCTCGCCACGGCCCCGAAATCAAACGCGGTCTATGTTGCGTTCAAGGAAGCCATGCGGAAGGCCCGGGAAACAGGCTCGCTCATGCCGCCTCAACATATTCTGAATGCACCTACCGGGCTGATGAAAGAGCTCGGCTATGGCAGCGGGTATGTCTATGACCACGATACCGAAGACGGATTCTCAGGGCAGAACTGTTTCCCCGATGATCTTCCGCGTACCCGTTTCTATCATCCGGTGGAGCGTGGATTTGAACGGGAAATCCAGAAACGGCTCGACTGGTGGCAGAAAAAACGTGAAGAAAAGACCCGGCAGGAAAGCTGATGGCGACACCGGGTTTCGATACTTTTCTCGGGATAGACTGGTCTGGTGCCCGGGGGGAATATCATCGCGGGATACAGGTGGCGCTGGCAGCACCTGGCCATGCCTGCCCCGAGATTCTGTCGCCGCCTGCACGAACTGGCTGGTCCCGGGCCGATATCCTGACGCTGCTGCTCGATTTCAAGAAGGAGGGCAGATCGGTTCTTGCCGGTATTGACTTTGCTTTTGTCCATCCGATGTCGGAGGATGGAGGGTATTTCCCGGCATATCCGGCTTCACCGAAAACACCTGAAGAGCTGTGGCAGGTGGTGGAGCACGCGTCGGCGGATGAAGCTCATCTCTATGGCGGGGGGATCTGGGGGCATCCGGAGCTGCGCCGGTTCTATAATGCGCCAAGGCGCCGGGATGGACGAGGCGGACGTGGCGAGTTGTTTTCATCCCGCCGCCGGATGACCGAGATCATGGCGGCACGGGTGAATGGCAGATCGCCATCCCCGACGTTCAATTGCGTCGGCCCGGCAGGTGTTGGTACCGGCTCGCTTGCTGGCATGAGGTTGCTGCACCGGCTCAAGCGGCAGGCGTGGATCTGGCCAATCCTGCCGGCAGTGCAAAAAGATGGTGCCGGGCAGCTGGCGGTGGTTGAAATCTTCCCGTCGCTTTATTTTTCCATGGCCGGCATTACCGACAGGATGAAGCGTGATGCCCCGCTTTCTGCGTTGAACAGGGCACTTGCCTTCTATCAGGCCGAACCTGCAAGGTCACTTGCCGAAAAACTGCCGGATCAGGACGACAGCGACGCGATGATTTCAGCCGCGGCATTGCGTGACCGACACTGCCCGGATCAGATCTTCCCGATTGAAGCGCCGGCGCGCGCGAGCGCCGCTCAAGAAGGCTGGATATTCGGCGTTGGCTACGCTAGACAGGACCAATGATAACGGTGCTGTTCATTGCTGCAGGTGGTGCATTGGGGGCGGTCAGCCGCTACGCCATATCTCTTGTGGTTGTCGCGATGCTGGGGGCATACTGGCAGCCGCTGGCAACCCTGATGGTCAACGTCGTCGGGTCCGGGTTGATGGGCCTTGCCTATGGCATGATCAGCGCAGGCATGCTTTATCTGAGTGAACCTTTGCGCGGGATGATTCTGATCGGTTTTCTTGGTGCGCTGACAACGTTTTCTTCCTTCTCGCTTGATATTGCGGTCATGATTGACCGCGGGCAGGTGAGTATGGCCGGATTCTATCTGATCGGCTCGGTGCTGTTGTCGGTTGCTGCATTTGCGATGGCAGCGGGAGCTGTGCGCCTGATGGCCGGGGGGCAGTAAGGTGAAGACGCGCAACTATATCATTTCAGGTGATGACGACGGCACAAGGCTGGATCGGTTTATCCGCCGCCATCATGCGGGCATCAATCAGGGGCGGATTGAAAAGCTTCTTCGCAACGGGGCGATCCGGGTCGATGGCGCCAAAGCGAAATCTTCCACCCGGATTGCTGAAGGACAGACAGTCATCATGCCGGATCAGATTATGGTAGAGGAAAGCAGGCCGAAGGCGGCCAAGTCTAATGATCCGGCACTCGCAAGAGAGATCCGCGAGGCTGAGATTGGCCGGGGCGAAGGCTGGATTGCCATCAACAAGCCCTCTGGTCTTGCAACACAAGGCGGGGCTGGCACCCATCGCCATGTGGATGGGGTGCTTGAGGACGCCTTTCCGGGCGGCGAACGGCCGAGGCTGGTGCACCGGCTTGACCGGGATACATCAGGTATTCTCCTGGTGGCGACAACGCTTCCCGCATCCCGGGCACTGGCCATGGGTTTCCAGCAGCATCGGCATCAGAAAACCTATCTTGCGCTGGTGCTTGGTGTGCCGAAGATTCGTGCAGGTCTGATCGATGCACCGCTGGCAAAGCTTGGCGGGCCAGGGCATGAAAAAATGGCGGTGGACGAGGCGAAGGGCAAATCCGCCCGGACGATTTACCGGGTGCTGGAAACCATGGGGCGGGCGGCAAGCCTTGTCGCCATGCAGCCCTTGACGGGGCGGACGCATCAGCTGCGGGCGCATATGGCCTATCTTGGCCATCCGATCCTCGGTGATGGGAAATATGGCGGCAGCGAGGCTTTCCCCAACGAAGATATCAGGCGTCTTTGCCTGCACGCCGCCCATCTCGTGCTTGAAAGCGGGGAGACCGTCTCCGCACCCATCCCCGGTGATCTGGCCAAGGCGTTCAGGGTTTTCGGGCTGGGTACGGCCTCGGCGCTCCATGCGGCTGCCGATCCGTCCCTTTTTGAGGAGATGAGATAAATGAAAGCGGCAGCCAGACGTTTCTGGAAAGAGGTTGATATCAGTTCAGGCGCCGGAGGATATGCGGTCCTGCTGGATAACCGGCCGGTCAAAACCCCTTCGGGTGCGGCATTTCTGATACCGCGGCAGGAACTGGCGGAAGAAATTTCAAAGGAATGGGACGCGCAGGATGAGGTGATTGCTCCTGATACGATGCCGATGTTCAAATTCGCGGTCACGGCCATTGATCGTGTCACGCCGCAACGGCAGGCGGTGGTCGATGAAATCAGCGGGTATGGGGCAAGCGATCTTCTGTGCTACCGCGAGGCAAGCGACGCTGTTTTAAGGGCGCGCCAGGATGAAATCTGGCAGCCCTTTCTCAACTGGTTTGCCGCAACAAGGGGAATTGAGCTTGTGGTGGCTCACGGCATCATGCCGCAAGCCCAGTCACCATCTGCAAGGGAGCGGATGCGGGCTCTTGTCGCGGATAAGGATGACTTCGCGCTTTCGGGCCTGCATTGCCTTGTCACGGTGAGCGGATCGCTGGTCCTGGGGTTGGCCGTTGCCGACGGCATGACGAGCGCGAAGGAGGTTTCCGGTGCGGCATTTCTTGATGATTTGTGGCAACAGGAAAAATGGGGTTATGATGCGGAAGCCGATGGGCGAATCAAAACGCACCAGGCCCTGATAGAAGATGCTGAGCGGTATTTGAAACTGCTCACCTAACGAGGTGGAGGAAACGGGATGACCGGCATTATCGAACAGCTTGAAGAGCGGCGCCAGCGGGCCCGGATGGGGGGAGGCGAACGCCGGATAGAAACCCAGCATTCCAAGGGCAAGCTTACCTCGCGTGAACGGATTGACCTGCTTCTCGACGACGGCAGTTTTGAAGAATGGGACATGTTCGTTGAGCATCGCTGCCATGATTTCGGCATGGAAAAGAACACGATTCCCGGTGATGGTGTCGTCACGGGGTTTGGCCGGATCAATGGCAGATCGGTTTTTGTCTTCAGTCAGGATTTCACGGTGCTGGGCGGGTCTCTTTCGGAAACCCACGCAGAGAAGATCTGCAAGATCATGGATCAGGCGATGAAGACAGGCGTTCCGGTGATCGGCCTTAACGATAGTGGCGGCGCGCGTATTCAGGAAGGGGTGGCATCGCTCGGGGGGTATGCCGAAGTGTTTCAGCGCAACGCGCTTGCATCCGGCGTGGTGCCGCAGATCTCGCTGGTCATGGGGCCATGCGCGGGCGGGGCTGTCTACTCGCCGGCAATTACCGATTTCATCTTCATGGTGGAAGGGTCTTCCTATATGTACGTGACCGGACCTGATGTGGTGAAAACCGTGACGCACGAAACCGTCTCCCACGAAGACCTGGGCGGGGCGGGCACGCATACAGGCACGTCGGGTGTGGCGCATAAATCCTACCCCAATGATGTGGCGGCGATCATGGGGGTGCGGGCGCTCATGGCGTATCTGCCGCAGTCAAATCGTGACCGGGCGCCTAGGCTTGCGACCCGTGATGTCGCGGACCGGCCCGCGCCGGCGCTTGACCGCATCATTCCAGCCAATCCCAACGCACCCTATGACATGAAGGACATCATCAGCCATATTGTCGATGAAGACAGTTTTTTTGAAATTCACCCGGATTTTGCGGCTAATATCATCACCGGCTTTGCCCATATCGATGGCAGGTCTGTTGCGATCATCGCCAATCAGCCGATGGTGCTGGCAGGGTGTCTTGATATCAATTCCTCACGCAAGGCGGCACGGTTTGTCCGTTTTGCGGATGCCTTCAATATTCCGATCCTGACGCTCGTGGACGTGCCCGGCTTCATGCCCGGAACCGCGCAGGAAAACGGCGGCATCATCAATCATGGGGCAAAGCTTCTCTATGCCTATGCCGAGGCGACCGTGCCCAAAGTCACGGTCATTACGCGCAAGGCTTATGGCGGGGCTTATGATGTCATGGCATCCAAGCATCTCAGGGGGGATGTCAATTACGCCTGGCCGACGGCAGAGATCGCCGTGATGGGGCCGGAAGGCGCGGCCCGTATCATTTTCCGTGAAGATGCCAAAGATCCCGAACAGCTCAAGGCCAGAACAGCGGAATATCGCGAGAAATTCGCCAATCCCTTCATCGCTGCTGGCCGCGGCTTTATCGATGACGTGATCATGCCGCGCAACACGCGCCGCAGAATTGCCCGTGCCTTCGCCATGCTCGAGGATAAAGAGCTCGAAAATCCATGGCGCAAACACGACAACCTGCCACTTTAGGGAGATCCGATGATGTTCAGCAAGATTCTGGTGGCAAACCGTGGTGAAATCGCCTGCCGCATCATGAAAACAGCAAAGCGGATGGGTATCAAGACCGTCGCTGTCTATTCGGATGCTGATGCCAATGGCGAACATGTGGCGATGGCGGATGAGGCTGTCCGGATTGGCCCGGCGCCTTCGGCAGAGAGCTATCTTAAAGGTGATGTGATCATTGAGGCGGCAAAAAAAACCGGGGCCGAAGCCATCCATCCCGGATTTGGCTTTCTTTCCGAAAATGCCGGTTTTGTTGAGGCCGTGGAAGCGGCGGGCATCGTCTTTATCGGCCCTGATCCGAAGGCGATTGCCGCAATGGGCGACAAGATCACCTCCAAAACCATCGCCGAGAAGGCCGGCGTCTCAACGGTGCCTGGCACGCCTGATGCTGTTGAAGATCTGGATGAGGCTGCGGTATGCGCCAAAGAGATCGGGTATCCCGTGATGATCAAGGCTTCGGCTGGCGGCGGCGGCAAAGGCATGCGGATCGCCCATGATGAGGCGGAGCTTCGCGTCAGCATGCCCCAGGCACAGAACGAGGCGGCATCTTCCTTCGGGGATTCACGGGTTTTCATTGAAAAATTCGTCACAAGCCCGCGCCATATCGAAATACAGGTGCTCGCGGATACCCATGGCCATGTGATCCATCTCGGGGAGCGGGAATGCTCGCTTCAGCGCCGACATCAGAAGGTTTTTGAGGAGGCGCCGTCCCCGTTCATCAGCGCAAAAACACGCGAAGCCATGGGCAGCCAGGCTGTCGAGCTTGCCAGGGCTGTCGGCTATCGTTCGGCCGGCACGGTGGAGTTCATTGTCGGCGCGGATCAGGATTTCTATTTTCTTGAGATGAACACGCGTCTCCAGGTGGAACATCCGGTGACCGAGATGGTCTATGGGCTTGATCTCGTGGAATGGATGATCCGCATTGCGGCCGGGGAGAAACTTGCCCTTGCCCAGAAGGAGGTGAAGCCTGATGGCTGGTCGGTGGAGGCGCGTGTCTATGCGGAAGACCCGTCGCGGAATTTTCTTCCTGCCATAGGCCGCTTGCAGCGCTATGTCGAGCCCGAAGGCGAAGGCGTGCGCGTCGACAGCGGCATTGCCGAGGGCGGCGATATCTCCATGTTCTATGACCCGATGATTGCCAAACTGGTTGCCTGGGGAAAGACAAGGGATCAGGCATTGGACCGGCTGGCGCTGGCGCTTGATGGCTATGTTATTGACGGGCCGGGGCATAACCGGCAGTTCCTGCGCCATGTGACGGACCATCCAAGATTCCGTAAAGGTGACATGACCACGGCCTTCATCGCCGAGGAATATCCCGAAGGATACACTCCGGGTGTCCCGGGTGAAGATGATCTTGGCTGCCTGCGCGCATTGGCGGTGCTGATCATCGCGGATCGGATGCGGCGCATGGCAGATTGTGGAAACGGCGCGGGTGAAACAGAATTTCATCTTCTTGACGAGGGGGGGGAGACCTCGGCCTCGGTGAATCCTGATCATCCGCTTGTCGTGACCGTGGCGGGCAAGAATTTCAGCTTCAGTCATCTGCCTGACATGGCGCGGCGGCTTTTCAAGGGGGAGATCAACGGCAAGCCGAAAACCCTGCAATACCGGCGGCTGGCAGAAGAGGTGCATCTCATGGCCGGTGCCTGCCGTCTCAGGGTGCTGGTACTTCCGGCCCGGGCAAAAGACGCCCAGGCGCTGATGCCGGTCAAGGAAAATGCCTCCGGCGCGGCGACGATTGTTGCGCCCATGCCTGGCTTGCTCAGCCGACTTCTGATCAAGGAAGGCGATACGGTTGCCGCTGGTGATGATGTGGCGGTGATCGAAGCCATGAAGATGGAAAATCTGCTGAAAGCCGACCGGGGCGGCGTGGTTGCCGAAGTCATGGCCAGCGAGGGCGAAAGCCTGGCTGTTGATCAGCCTATCCTGCGGTTTGCTTCCGGTGATGAGTAGCGGGGATGGACCAGAGGAGCACCATCACCCGGCTTGAAGGGTATATTCCTGATCTCGGCCCCCATGCCGGGCGACTGATGGGAGAGATGCTTGCCGCCCAGCGCGCCGGGCTAGATGCAACGGTGATCATCCTTGCGGTGGCGGTGCTGGATGTGGCCTTGAGGGAGCCGTCGGGATATCCGGCTGGCGCGGATGGAATTGATCTTGCCGCTGCCCGTGACAGCCGTGACGCTTTCTGGCTAAGGGAGCGACGCAATGGCATTGTCCATTTTGAAGGCGGCCGCGGCGGCCTGATGGGGGATGAGGAGGCCGCGCTCAAGCTTGATGCCATCCGGGCCATGAAAGTGTTGGCCGAGGCGCTTGATCTGCTGATGCCCTGAAAGGTCAAATCTTCTTCCATTGCTTGATATCGGGTGGGGCAGGTTGCCGAAATGAGTCAGAAGACGGAATTGAACGTCTCTCTGAGCGCGGTATCGAGCCTCTCCGGATCAGCATCTCTGCCCAGCGCCTTGATCGATGTCACCCCGCCATCATGTATCCCGCAAGGCACAATGCCCGCAAAGGCCTTGAGGTCAGGATCGCGATTGATCGCCATGCCATGCCAGCTCACCCATTTGGAAAGCCGGATGCCGATGGCCGTAATCTTGTCTTTTGCCATGCCGTCCTGCCGCTCAACCCAGACACCGGGAAAACCCTGCCGCCGTGTCGCCGTGATATCAAGCCTCGCCAGGGCGGCTATGGACCAGGCCTCGATCTGATGAACAAATCTCCGCAGATCATGGCCGCGGGCGGAAACATCGAGAAGAATATAGACAACGCGCTGGCCAGGTCCGTGATAGGTCCATTCGCCGCCACGGCCGGTCTCACGGATCAGCGCATCGCCGGGGTCAAGCAGATCCTCCCTCTTGGCCGAAGTGCCGGCGGTATAGACCGGCTCATGTTCAAGCAGCCAGATGAGCTCGCCCGCCGTGCCTTCGCGGATTGCCGCCGCCCGTTCCTGCATCAGGGAAACCGCCTCATCATAAGCCACGGGCACGGGCGAGATGCGCCATTCCAGCGGCAGGGAAAGCGGGGTATTGAGGCTGTTATCGGTGTTTTCTTTCCTGATATGCATCGCGTCCATATGGCTCTTTTCATCCGTGAGGTATCGCCTGTACCCCCAGGGTTGATCCTGACCTTGCCACTCTAGCAGGAGATGAGAGGCGGGGGGAGATTTTCTCCCCATTCTGTTTCGGCAATGGATATTGGGGCGGTGCGCCGGCACGGGGAAGGGATGTCCCGTGATCAGTTGGCTGTATGATAGCGGAAGAAGGAGAGGGAGAGGGAGAGGGAGAGGGAGAGGGAGAGGGAAAGGGAAAGGGAAAGGTGATCATGGTTGAAGATGGAGCCGCCGTGGTTGAGGTCGGGTCCATTATGGTTCGGGGGCAAAATTCCCGTGAAAGACCTGCATATCAGGCTTGCTTTACGCATCGGTATTCGTTATCACTTGTCGATCACGATGGCATTGCCTGCCATCCCGTGCGGCTGTGGCGGAATTGGTAGACGCGCAGCGTTGAGGTCGCTGTGGGATAAAACCCGTGGAAGTTCGAGTCTTCTCAGCCGCACCATTTTTCCTGATTTATGATTGTTTTTGGCATCTGTTAGTTTCCGCCAGCAGGGTTTGAAACTGATGGAGGCTTTTCATGGCAAACCAGTATAAAACAGGGCGATGCGCTTGCGGTAAAGTTGTGTTCGAAGCGAGGCTTCCGCACGAAAAATCAATTATTTGCCACTGTAAATCATGTCAGCTTCGCACAGGGTCTGTATTTGGCCTTATGATTTATTTCAAAAGAGGCCAGCTTTCTTTCCCCCAACATCTTTTGAGCCTGTTTCAATATAGAGCAGAGTCTGGAAATGCCATGCAATCCCATTTCTGCAAAGAATGCGGGACATCACTATTTCTGACAGGGGCGTTGAATGCTGGGCTTATTGGCGTGGCCGGTGGATGCTTTGATAATGATCTTTCTTGGTGCAAGATAGATAGAGAAATATTTTGCAGAAGCAAAGCTGATTTTGTTCATGTCAACACTGCCGTTTCCCTGGAAACGTCGCCGCGATACAAACCCAAGAAGGTGTGAAAAACACAGTTTAATTGCCAAAAAACCTTTTCATCAAGCAACTTGATGTAAATTATTTTGAGTAGAGTTTTGGCCATGCTATCCCATGGCCTGCCAGACCTGATACTGACTAGCCCTATTCCATTACCGGTAAGTTTTTTAAAAAAGTTATTTGTGTGGGTTCTGCACAGCCCTCAAACATTCCTTATAGAGTTCTAAATGTTGTTCTTTGGAGAGCCTTTCGTTGTTGCTATGGTAAACGAGTCGGTAGATATAGGTGTGTAGGTCATATGCAACCTTTTCTTGGCTGTATTGTAACACATTCGTTTCTTCTGCCATGTGGCTTCTCCTGTTCCATTGAAAAGAAAGTTAGCAGCACATCTTGGCGAGAAACATTAACGGAGCCGAACAGGAAAAGGTCAGTGCTGCGTTATTAATACAAATGGGTATAGTACCGCAGGCCGTCAACTATCCATAAGGCTAATAGCGATCACAAAAGGTGTCACAAGCCTCTTGGCCACCCTTCCATAGATCTACTGATATTAAAAAGGTCAAACGGCACCCACTAAGATATTGCCTCAGCCGCACCATTTTTTTCTCAAAAACCCGAGAGATATCCTAGAGTTTTCCTGCTGCAGTTGTAAAGGGTAGGACAAACGGTAGGACATTTTGGCCAGAAAACAGGTTAAGGAACTATCAATCCACGATGTTCAAGGACGCCGTCAATAAATTCCGTTGATGTTAGGTCTTTTTCAAAGCAGTTGGAGATGTTTGAAATTCTGCTTCCCACAGTAGATGCTGGGAAACCCATTTCACTCATCGCTGTCTTTAATTCAGCAATCGCAGATTTCAGTAGGCTTTCCCCGTCTTCATATTCGTCTCTTATGCGAAGAGTTGCTATGCAATCAGATATGCTCTCGTTCATCATATGTGCAGGACTGTTCCGCGGTGGATGTGGCAAATCAATGTCGCCTGTCTGGTGATGAGCACATTCATGCAAATCCACGAAACGCTGAAGTGCCTCTGGGGATTTTTGATAACTGAACCTGTAAACGACAGGTAACCCATCCTTGTCCCTGTTAGCCATGCCTGCCGCGCTGGGTGCGTTGGAATTATTGATGTTTGTGAAGATTACAGTCTCACCTTTGCTGTTTGTGCAAATTGGTGGTTCCACAATGTCAAAAGAAGATGCGTGATTACCTGCCCAGCTTGGATAACTCAGAAAAAGAAGAAGAATAGCCAGGAAAATTTTGGGGTTAAGGAGGTCCATCATCTTTGAAGAAATACCTGTTGGAACTAATGCCGGTTATTTTCAAGGCACGTTAGTCTTTAGAGATTGGTGTTGAACCTGTTTCCGTTCTCCAAAAGAGTCCGTCTTTCTTGGTAATGACCATCATCACCGCATCAGTGGTGCCGTTTGGAAAATCAGTCATTGAATGCATGACCAAGATGTCTTCATTTTCATAAATACATCTTCTGTTATACTGACGGATATTTTCCATCATTTTTTCTCTATCAGCCAAAGACATGTCATGTTTTTTTAGGATTTTACCTGTGGAATGAAATTTCATTTCCCAATCTTCATGGTATAAATCCAACTCTGCTTGCGCATCCTTATTTTCCCAAGCATCAACGAACCTTTGATACAACATCCTTAATCTCCAAACTTTTCCTAAAAAAAATTAGGGGCTGTACCAGATAACTAGCCCATATGTTTGTTAACCCATTGTTTGACTTGTTTTAATTGCGTCTGTGGTGATGGGTTGTTGAATCGCCACTCGCACTCCTTTAAAAATATCGGAAAATGCTTGGCAGGAATACCGTTAAATTTACGCATATGCCGTTTCGCCTGGTTCCAGAAGTTCTCAATGCCGTTAATGTGGTTTTTCTTATCTGCAAACAATACTGAATGATTAATGCGGTAATGCTTAAATTCAGATACATCAAGGACATTGTATCCACGCCAGCAATCTGAATATACGATGCTATCAGGCATAATACGATCTTCTATGATAGGTATAAGCGTTTGACCTGACGCATCTGGAATGATCTGTGTGTAAACCTTACCGCCACGTTTGAGGATACCAAACACAGGAACTTTGCCCGCAGAACCTCGCCCGCGTTTGCCTTTACGTGTGCCTCCAAAGTAACTCTCATCCACCTCAAATTCACCTGAAAGCACATCGTTATTTTGCGTCTCAAGGGCGATGATTTCCCGCAGACGATGAAAGTAATATGCTGCTGTTTTGAAGTTTACACCCACCAAATCAGCGGCACATCTCGCCGTCGTTCCCGCAACATAATGCTCCATCAATTTAGTCTGCTTCAATCGGCTTAATCTGCTCTTTCTCATCACTATACCTATAACTTGTACTAGTTATCTGGTACAGCCCCAAAAATTATTAATGATTATGATAAATCCGGCTTATTCAGCCCCTTCAATAATCATAAGGTCTGTATCAGCACATTCATCCCGGACGGCTTTTGCTGCTTGATACTCATCACTGAAATAAAATTTTTCTGCGACTTCCTTGCTTTCAAATTCTATCATCATCACCACGCCTGATAGACTGCCTTCGTGTCTGTCGGCACCTGGACCCCTTGCTAGAACCCTTCCGCCAAACTTTTGTATTACAGGACCTGCCATACCTGAAAAGTTTTGGAATTTGTCTTTGTCATTCACTCTTATGTTAGCCACGAGGTAACCTTTTGGCATAGTTCACTCCTGTAATTATAAATGTTCGAGAAATTTTGTTTCACACCAATCGCCATGCAGGCACGCAAAGTGAAGCAATTCAATTGGTTATATCGGGTGATACACAGGAAATGGTGCTGGTGGAGAGCAGGTCTGCGCTACTGCGGTGCGCCACTTACCAATTGAACTACAGTAATACTGCCAGTTTATGTGATGCATTTAGCCTGTCAACACGCACAAATCTCTCACAGTTTGTTTTACAGGAAGTGCTTACTTAAATGTAAGTCACCTTCAATGCCGCCTGGCATGGGCCAGAGAGGAGTATGCGCGTGTATATACATATGCTGTTACACAGATCAGGTGTTAGCAATGGTAACCACTTGTCCGTTGCCTTCCACACTCATGTGGGAGAATGGATAATGCTATTCCAGCATGGGCTTGTTGCAATATTCTTCGTTTGTTCCTTCAAAATTTACCAACCGTAGCAATGCTTTTTTATTGGTGTCGACAACGTCATCTGGAAGCCCCAGTTTTTTGAGATGGCCGGTGTTGCGATAATATTTATTTCCTTCAAGATTGGTGATGAACAGCGAGACATCTTCATCTGATGGTAAGTTGGTCAACCCGTTTGTTTTTGCAAAATCAAAAAAACAAGCAAAGCGTTGCTTTAGGCCAGAAACTGTTCTGTCGAATTTTGGCTTCTCAAAACCAATCTGGTTGGAATTAATCTGCTGAATTTGCGGTTCGGTGGTTTCTATTTGATACAATTTATCAACGGAGTTCGGGTTGAGACACCCTATATCAATTCCAAACCCTTTTGTTTGCTTGGAATCTTTTGTTAGAAACACGCTCAATTGTTGATGATTTTTTATGCGTATTGAATTTTCATGTTCAGGAAATCTGGATACATACACTTTCAAAAAGGAAAATGTCCCCCATCTCTCGCCATCATTTTTGCCATAATCCTGATTAAGCGGGTCACCTTTAGGGGATGATTTCATTTTCTTTGCATATGGAAAAATCACGTTGGCATCGTCTATTGCATCAATCATGTAAGATACAGCTTTGTGCAGTTTGTCTGCATATGTTTCGTAACTTTTAAGGCCGATATTTTCACCCATCTCGATAAGGGAAAGCAGATATCCAAGTTCCCGCCCTGTGTAAAAAACTGCTCTTCTGCCTCGAATTGCTTCATCCGGCAATGCGCCATCTTTATCCATTTTCCCAAATTGATAATTGAGTTCCCAATTTATCAGTTCTGCTGCGGATTTTTTGTTAAACCCAGCCTTAACTTTTCTATCTGTAAGAAGGGCCGTCTTGACGGCCGCGACAACCCATACGGTTCGATGATTGTTTTTTGAGGTTTCATATTTTCGATTCTTGTGAAGAGCATTATGAAGCCATTCTGCCAATTCATGGTCTTTGTTGAGTTGAGCATCAAGTCTCTCATCTGCAATGAGAAGGGCTTCCAGAAAGGAAACAAAAAACTCGTTTGACTGAAACGATTCTTCCCACCAATTCTCGCTATCATAAGGTGATTTGGCTACAAGATAGGTTTTTTGCTGCCAGTTCTTGGCAGCCTTTATAATGCCATGGCAAGACGCATTAGAATGTTCATTTTCCTTGAGGCAACTTCCTGCGGCTAGACTGAGCGCTTCTCTTGCTTGCCACATGTTTTCTTCAAATGCTGTTGCATCAAGGCTGTATTGTCCGAATATCTGCCCGGTTATATTGGCCGTGAGGTCGATTTCAAGCTGAGATGGATTAAATTCCTTAATACTGCAATTTGCATCTCCATAATCCCTGATTTCATAGGAAGAGGCTAATACAATTGCTTCATAAATGAATATAAATAGAATACTCAAAGTGATAAACCTGAGCATGTATCACCTAAAAAATAATGTCAATGATGTAATATCCTAACGAATTTAGGATTCACTTCAATGGCTTAAAGGATTTCTTAAATCAATTAATTAAAGTTGGGGCTGTACCAGATAACTAGCCCATATGTTTGTTAACCCATTGTTTGACTTGTTTTAATTGCGTCTGTGGTGATGGGTTGTTGAATCGCCACTCGCACTCCTTTAAAAATATCGGAAAATGCTTGGCAGGAATACCGTTAAATTTACGCATATGCCGTTTCGCCTGGTTCCAGAAGTTCTCAATGCCGTTAATGTGGTTTTTCTTATCTGCAAACAATACTGAATGATTAATGCGGTAATGCTTAAATTCAGATACATCAAGGACATTGTATCCACGCCAGCAATCTGAATATACGATGCTATCAGGCATAATACGATCTTCTATGATAGGTATAAGCGTTTGACCTGACGCATCTGGAATGATCTGTGTGTAAACCTTACCGCCACGTTTGAGGATACCAAACACAGGAACTTTGCCCGCAGAACCTCGCCCGCGTTTGCCTTTACGTGTGCCTCCAAAGTAACTCTCATCCACCTCAAATTCACCTGAAAGCACATCGTTATTTTGCGTCTCAAGGGCGATGATTTCCCGCAGACGATGAAAGTAATATGCTGCTGTTTTGAAGTTTACACCCACCAAATCAGCGGCACATCTCGCCGTCGTTCCCGCAACATAATGCTCCATCAATTTAGTCTGCTTCAATCGGCTTAATCTGCTCTTTCTCATCACTATACCTATAACTTGTACTAGTTATCTGGTACAGCCCCTTAAAGTTTATATAACTAATTGAAATTAATTATATTTTCTTACTTCTCCTGATATTTCCATTTCTGCCCTCACACATCGAAAATACGCAGGACTTCGTCGCCATAGTGGTTGATGGCCTTGACCGCAATGCGTCGTCTTGCCATTTCTGTTCACACTCCTCAATGGTGCAAACGCAACAGGCAAAGCAAAAAATGAACAGAAATCAAAAATTGTTGCGTTTATCTCAATTTGAGATTATATTTACGTTGCATTGCCGTTCCTCCTCATGGGCTCCCTCTGGAGTACCTAGCGCTAGCGCAGGGGGGACGGTTTTTTTTACCAGTCATAATGCAAATCGCTTTTCTTCAGTTTTAATTTGTTCCTCCAGCGATTGGAATTCTTGTTGTCCTGATACAATGAGCGAGCAATGGCCCCTGCCACCATATCCGCCAGTTGAATAAGATTATCCTTCTTGGAATCGCGCATTCCTATTTGTTTGACTGTGTCTGGATTTATTGCATTCAGATGGTTTTTATGATGCTTTAAATAATGCTCAAGCTTCTTATTAATTTTACCATCCAGACGAATTCTGGCATCGGTCAATTTCCAAAGATGAAACAAATTGTTCAGGGCAATTTGATATTCCACCATGGGTGAAAGCTGAACATTCTTTGGAATATGGCTGAGTTTGTCCATATTCCGGATAACAGCTTTAACCTCAAAAGACCGTGGCATGATGGCATCAAAAAATGCATCGCGTGTTTTATAACTTACCTGTGAAAATTTAAACTCACGTTTGTGATGGCCTGTTTGGCGTAGCGTTTCTATGGCCATATCCACCTCTTTTGCATCCGCCGTTGAATGGAAAATCACCATTGCTATCACTAGGTATTTGCTGCCTGTTCCAACACCCGGATCCCCGCTCTCATCGATGAAGACCAGCATTTCTATGCCCTCGCCCGTCGACCGGTAGCAATGTCCGAGAGGATTTCACGCGCTTCATGCATATTGGTGATTTCAACAAAGTCCCAACGGCCCCAGCGGCCATCATTGTTTACGGCAGGCACCCATTGGCGGATGGCCGTATCTGCCTTCACCCTGTCCTGGTCATCCCGTTGCCCCTTGATTTCAACAATCAGGTTCAACAAATCGCCACGGCCGTGCCCATCATTGATAAGAGCAATGTAATCAGGCAAATACTTGTGATGCTGTTTTTGATATTCGTAGGGAATTTCAACCCCGAGTCCTTCATTGCGGATATAAGCTTCAACAGCTGGCTCATCTTCAAGGAACCGGCAGAAACTCATCTCCCATTCGCTGTCACAAACCGCAAGATTGACATGGCATTTTGCGGCGCTTGTTTCAACGCGCAATGTCTTCCTTGTCTGGAAATTCACGATGAATGTTGAACCCTCCTGCGTGAATTTATCAATCACAGGAATGATGACTTCCTCTCCGGCATCTTCAGGAATGCAGGCTCTCTTGATGCGTTCTGCTGCTTTTCGTGCATTGACTTTCCACAACAGATGCTGACTAGCTCTCCGTCCTTCTATGAGCCTACCATTTGGCTCACCTTTATCATCAAGCTGCCAATGGAATTTAGGAATCGCATAAGGTGAATTGAGAATTGGATTGGCGTTGAAGTCTCGCGCCATTTTTGGCCCCTGTTTTTTCTGTTTTGAGGCAACCCAAAAAGAAAAACACGAACTTAATCCTAGCTTAATTCTTTAGTGTCTTTTGTGAGGAATGTCAAAAAAGGGGCTTTAGCCCCTTCCGGCATATTTACAGATCAAATTTATCCATCAGAGGTGGCTACATCTGAAATCAGGGCAAAAGTTGTTTTTCCTATTCCTTGAGTTGCAAATATCCCCGTTAATCCCTTTATACCCCTTCCGGTACATGGGTTCATTATCCTATGGTTTCGATACCCTGATTACGGTGATTGAATATTGATAGGATTACGCTCTCTTCAACATGAGGCACGATGATGGCAAGCGGCAGTTGATTTTTCATGGGGGCGGCAGAGCCCGGAACGCTTCTTTCCTGTAACATAGGAACGGAAAACAAAGATTCTGAGCAGTCAGATCATCCTTGGCTGATGCGCCATCATCTTCGATGGACCAATCAGAAGATGAAACCCTAATTGCGCTGGCCAAGATCGAAGCCAGGATGAAGCAGTTGAAAAAGTTTCACCAACATTTAGCAACTTACAGCATCACATTCTCACTTTGGACATAGATGATGTCAAAAGTAAGGCCCAGATTCCAATTACGCTATGTTGCTGTTCTTAACGCAACTAAGTGCTGTATAGGGTGTATATGTGCATATCCTCTGCGGCCCATGCCCACCCAGAAAAGCAAAGCAAACTGTGAAAATTTATGCGCGTAAATCTAGAACCTTTACCAATGGATGAAGAAAATCAAAACCTAGTTTCTTCTTAGAAATTGGATTGTCTGCCCGGGCATTGCTGAAATGCCAGCCCCCAAGCATTTTGCAATCTGTCCATCGGAATAGGTGCGGAAGTCATGAGGCGAATGTTCATGTCGGTTGAAACCATGTACCATGATGAGCCGATGAATTCCTGATACATGCGAAAGGCGGTCATGTTCAGTTCACGGTTATCAATCATCTGGTTGCCATCTGAAAGCACACATTCCTCAATCTCAACCCAGTGTGAATATTGGAGCCCTTCAGGGTATCCTGTCGTGGCAAAGTTATAGACCTGTTCCATGAGGGTCTTTTGCCGGGATTGATAGTTCGACCAGTATTGCTCCCATTCGGCCCGTTCGGCCTCTGCCTTTTGTTGCCGCTCTTGTTCCGCCGCTTCTTCGGCAAGACGAACACGCTCCATCTCCTCAAGTCGGGCAACCATGATGGTTTCACCCTTATCGAAGACTTTTTCCAGAACAGGATGCGCTTCTTTCCATATCAGCATCAGGGTGAACGTTGACGTGTTCCAATCATTCAGCCTGCCGCTGTTGTAATTGAAATCAATGCAACTCTGGGAGCCAATGGGTATCTTGCGTTCAATCAGGTTGCCATTGTCATCAACGTCTTGTTCAATTCGGTATTCCTGCTCATGACACTGGATACCACTATAGCGAAGATTGCCGAGAAAATGCCGGGTTAATTTGTCGTAAAAGCCGGGGCTGGTTTGCTCTTTTTTGGAAAGGCATGACGAAAGGTTGGCGTTGGCTGCATTATGGATATTTTCCATGAGACCAAACCGTTGCAGTTGAACCCCTTTCTTTTCAAACATCCTCCTTATCCACAGACTGGCCGCCTCAATTCCCTCCCAGTCGAAATCTGAGTTCATCGTGTCAAGTGCGCGATAATCATCGCTTGTATAGGTGAAAAAAGGATGCTCGAAGACTTGGCAAATTTCATCTGCGGTCGCAAGCATGCCAAGTTGAACATAACCGGTATCACCATAACCTGTGGTGGGAGACCAGAATTCTGTTGTGGTGGTTTTGGCGTTTTCAATTGCTGCCGCTGCGGCGGCAATCATATCGTAATCAATCTCGATGCAGTTGACGGGAACAGATTCTTGATTTCGGGTGACAGAACCATCACGCCTGTTGATGATAAATTGATTTCCCTGTTTCATATATGTGATCGCATCATCGCTGATGCTGTATTCGGTCAGAACTGTTTCGGTATTTTCGGAAGTGTAACTATCGAGATACTGAATTTTCTGTAATATGCTTTGCTGTTCGGGCTGTTGGTTGAAAGAAACCTGATAGTTCCACCCGTTGCCCTGACAATGGAAGTAAATGGTCTTTTCATCAGATGCGATGGCAAGGTCTGCAATCGTCAAAAACGCAAATATAATGGAATAACAAAAAAGATGGTAAATTTTCATCATATCACCCGACTTTAAGCGTAATTACATGCTCTTGACCTAAATCAGGAAAAGAACTTTTCAAGTTTTAAATGATGTAAACTTCCGGGGGTCGGCAGGCAAAACACGAAGGGTTGTTTTGACCTTAACATACACCTGCGGTGAATGGAGATATCTTCACTTTTCGGGATGCGGCGTCATGGAGTGGCAGGCCTGTTTGAAAGTTCTTGCGGGAGGAGGGCAAGACACCTTGACAATCACCTTGCCTTCGGTCACTGAATTCCTTCTTTAACTCTCTTCCGGTGGAAGGCGTAAATGCCGGATGCCACAATGATGCCGGAGCCGATGACGGTGTTTGGGGCCGGGATATCGTTGAAGACAACATAGCCCAATATCACCGCCCAGATCATGGCTGTATACCGGAATTGAGATACCAGGCTGATCTCGCCTATACGCATCGCCATGGTGCTGAAAAGGTAGCCGAAGAAAATCGCCACCGCCGCCGAAAATACCAGCAGCAACGCGGTCGCATCAGGCATTTCAAGGGTAATGAACGGCAAGGCTGCGCCGGACATGACGGTCACGGCCAGCGCGGTGACGAAGGTTACCATCAGTGATGGAACCTCGGCGGGAACCTTGCGGGTGACGATCTCTCTCAACGTGACAAAGACAACCGAAAGGACGGCATAGAATGAGTAGTTCGAGAAACCTTCAGTCCCGGGCTTGATCACAATGATCACGCCGATAAAGCCGATAATGATCGCGGCCCATCTTCTTATGCCAACGCGTTCATTTAAAAACAATGCCGCTGCCATCGTCACGGTAAGGGGCAGGATCTGGATGATCGCGGTGACGTTGGGAAGAGGAAGATACTTTAAGGCGCTGAGAAATGAAATCGTTGCCATGACTTCGGCAAATCCCCGCATCAGCATGAAATTCCAACCTGTCCTTGCATGGTTGAAGATTTGAATTTTTTTGGTTTTCATCACGATGAAAAGAAGGGGCAGGCAGAATAATCCCCTTAAAAATATGATTTCAAAAAGCGGGTAATGATAGAAAAGAGATTTCATGAAAGTATCGTTGACGACGAAACCGAAAATGCTGACCACCATGAAGGTGACCCCTTTTGCGTTATCGGACCAATTCATCGAATTCTACTTTTGTTGTAAATCGCTGGATTGACTGTGAACCTAATTGCGGTGTTTTGAAATAAAAAATTTATTGCTTTTCATCAAGGTTGATGCCCCGTCATTTCTGGTCCCGAGGAGTCGGTTCACAAGCGAGGCTCAACCCTTGAGATACCGGACGCCAAGGATCTCACACATATGGGCGTTCTGGAGCTGGGTGCGCTGATCGTCGATCATCTTCACCCAGACATCATAGCCGACTTTCTGTGACATTTTGCCGGTGATGACCTGGATGGCTTTCTCGCATTGACCGGTATCGCCTGCGCCGATACCTTTTCCGGGCTCGCCGCAGA
This sequence comes from Alphaproteobacteria bacterium LSUCC0684, assembly GCA_041228335.1. Lineage (NCBI taxonomy): Bacteria > Pseudomonadati > Pseudomonadota > Alphaproteobacteria > Alphaproteobacteria bacterium LSUCC0684. Next base: position 721,875 of record CP166130.1, read on the forward strand.
TCGCATCGGAGTTGCGCACCAATGCGCCTGACTCATCCCGAACGAGAACCGAGACAGCCTCAACCCCCCGGCCAGACCTGTTTTTAAGCTGAAGCCGCAGCATGAAATAGGTGGCAACCCCGTTCGCATCATCTTGGAAGACGACATCGACCATGCAGGGGGTTTTGTTCTTCTCATGGGCAAGAAGAGGCGGGGCAAGAAGAGGCAAGTTGCCAAGACCTGCCAGCATCAAGGCACCCAGCGCTGCCAGAAGCGGTTTCTTCATTTCTGTCTCTTCCGGTCCATTGCATTTCTCCTCTTTTGCCGCATTTGCCAGTCTGCCATAAAAAAATGGACCGGCAAAGCCGGTCCAAAGTCAGGGAGGATATCACAATTCGGATATTTCTATTAACGACATGGCCGGGAAAATGTTAGCCGCGCTCTATGGGGCTTGTAATGGTATATCTTTACACCCCTTCTTATCACTGATAGGCCTTGAGTGATGATGTTCAGGCGTTAACAGATCATGAGTTCCAGTCTTCTGCGGGCCATAATTGCCATCCTCGTCGGCATTGCCGCGCTGGATTCCATGGGAGTAATCGTGCGCATGCTGGGCGGGGATTACCCGATCCTGATGGTATCGGTCATGCGTAATTTTTTCGGCCTCATCCCGGTCATTGCCATTCTGATGATGGGCCCGGGGCTTGGCGAGATCCGCAAGATATTCAAGGCGCGGCATCTGCTGATACTGGCCTTGCGCGGCGCTTCGGTGCTGATGGCGCAGATGAGTTTTTATACCGCGCTGACAAAGATCGAGTTTGCCACGGCTTCCGCGCTCGGTTTCACCAGTCCGTTTTTCATCTCGGCGCTTTCCATTCCCATTCTTGGTCATCGTGTCGGCTGGGTAAGGTTCGCCGCAATCGTGGTAGGATTTGCCGGGGTGCTGACGATCCTTAAACCTTTTGACGAGGCTTTCACGATCTGGATGCTGCTGCCGGTGCTGGCGGCATTGGGTTACGGGCTTTCAAACGTGCTGGTCAGGCTGTTCCCCGATGATGTTCCTTCCGCGGCAATTCAGACGGGCCAGCAATGGGCCTCATTCTGTTTCGGGCTGGTGCTGCTTTTCACCATCAGCGAGCCAGTGCCGATTGCCTCAAGTACCGATGCCATGCTTTTTATATTGCTTGGATGTTTTGGCGGAATAGGGGTGATGGGGCTGGTGGTGGCGTATCGGCTTGTTGAGCCGTCGATCCTCGCCCCGTTTGAATATTTCGGAATTCCCATTTCCTTTCTGCTGGGCTGGATGTTTTTTGATGAAGCACCTTTTGCCACGCTCTTCCCGGGGGTGCTTTTCATCGTTGGTGCCGGGCTTATCATTATCGTGCGGGAGCGAAGGGCGCAGAACCGGAAAGCTTCGGTCGATCTGCCGATCAAGGTGAAAGGTTGAAGCTAGCTGCCTGGCTCAGTTATTTCGTTCCGGCTTTATCGAAAGGTTGCTGTTCTTGTTATGGCGGCACGATTTCTTTCTGCCCAGGCCTGAAGGTTGGCCGGGTTTTCCTTGCCACCGGCAGCATGCTATGTTATTAAGTTATTGTAATAACAATAATAATTTTAATTTTTTGGAAATAAAAACATGATCCTTATGCGCTGAATATTCTGCGTATCCTTGAACAGGAGTTTGCGAATGACAGCTTTACACATGTGTTCAGATGAAAACCTGGCCCGCGATCTAAGTGGAAAAACATATCTTATAACAGGAACATTATCAGGGCATATGAAAACATTGGCAGGGCAGCTTGCCTCGCAAGCGGCGACCGTTGTCATAGCCAGTCAGGATCGTGCCGCAACGCACGCCCTTGCGGAAAGAATTGCTGCATCAACAGGCAACCCAACGGTGCGCGGTGAGCATCTTGATATGACGTCACTGGACTCGGTGCGGCGTTTTGCAGACAAGTTCAAGAACACCAATTCCTGGCTGGATGGCCTGATCAATACCGGCGACATGGACAAGACAAAAGCTGTTAATACCCATGACGGGCATCATTGGCAAATCGGCGTCAACTTTCTTGGCCCGTTTCTTCTGACCGAATTGCTGATGCCCTTGCTGAAGATTTCCGCCCCTGCCCGTATCGTGCATACATCCTGCGTTTTTCACGAACGTGGTGAGCTTGATCTGACGGATCTTGATTACAGGACCAGAAAAAATCCAGGAAGAGAAGCCTGGTGCCAGTCAAAACTGGCGTTAGCGCTCTATGCCCGCGCGCAGGCGAAAATGCTGGAAGGATCAGGCGTATCTGCCTTTGGGGTCCATATCGGGTGCACGCAAACCAAAACCTTGCAATTTCCCCATATCTCACTTTACAGGAAACTGCTGAAGATCCTGAAAGGGTCGGATGGACTGATTACGACATGGCAATCGGTTCAGACCACGCTTCATTGCCTGCTTGATGAGGAAAGCCAATATCATGCCGGGGAATATTTCTCCCAAGGCAGCGTTTTCTATCGATCCAGACAGCACCGCAGCGGGGGCTGGCCGATGACCTCCCCGCATCCTGACATGCAGGATGATCAACTTGGGCTGATGCTTTATGAAAAAGCCGCCCAGCTGGTCAATCTTCGTGGGGTCAGGGACAAAGCCGCATGATTCATCCGCGCTCTTCATCCTGAAAGCACCTGTCCTGCCTCGCAATGCTGCCCTTTGGGTCATGTGCTGATCCCAATGCGTGATTGCTGACATATCTTTCTTGCGCTTAGGTTTTTCCGAAAACAGGAGAGCCATTTGCGTTGCGCCACGGTTACTATTTTTTTGCGCAGGATCATTCGGGCAACTGTTGTGGGAAAGGGATTTTCCCTCATTGAGCTGCTGGTGGTCATAGCGATTATCGGTATTCTCGCTTCCGTCGGGCTGGTGGCTTATCAGACCTATATTACCAGCACGAAAGATGATGCCGGCATCGCCACCGCGGATGAGGTGGTCAATCTGCTGGAATATGACCATGCCTCGATCACCTCGGATATCAGTTCCAGATCCGCCTTGAACCAGAATCTCGGCAAGACGTCCTGGTGCCGGGATCAGGTGGATCAGATCGTCTTTCAGCTCAACACGGTACAGAACAAGACAAACACCCATGATGATGCCTGTCCTTTCGCCTTTAACGGCAACAGGGCCTGGAGGCAGGCGGACTATCTCGATACCTCGAACAACGTCAACTATTTTGCGCAATGCCCGGTGCAGATCAGCGGGGCCAGCATCGATGTCCCGCGCGGCAGCCTGATGGTTGCCTGCGTCAACAGCATCGCGACGATTGAAAGCAGCCAGTACAGGTTATTCACCTGTTTCTGCAGTGGGGAGGACAGTTGCGCGACCACCGATGTCGGCACGGATTGTTCAGCGCCGCCGCATCTCGGCTATGGGAGCGAGAGTGCCTGCAGGCTCAACTGGTCCACCCATCCCGGAAATATCGATAAATGCGCCTCCCCGGGAGCGTTCAGATGATCAAGGGAGAATGGAAATGAAACCTTCAGTCTTTTTGCCGATTGCTGTTCTAGGCACTGTTCTGCCCCAGGCCGGGGCAATGGCAGGTTTCACCACCAGCGAATTTGGCGAGGGAAAATATGTTGATGGATCGAGGGTGAGCGACATTCTCGATAATCTCATCGGTGTTGACGGCGCCCAGCCAATTGATCCCGCTGATATTGCGGCTCTGGCAACCGGCTTTGCGAATACCGGCAGTTACGTCTATACGGGCACGGACAATCTCGCCCTTTTTGACGCCGATAATGACGGGGCGATCAGCGCACAGGAATTCGTGGACAGGCTGGCCGCAATATCCTCGATCAGCGGGGTTGATACCTCCGGCAATGGTCTTTATGCGCAAGCCTATGCCGCGGAACTCGGCGCGATTACGATGCCGGTCACCGAAGCCAAGATAATGGCCGCGATCACGGCGGGGAACATGTACGCGGTCCAGGCCCCGCAGGTGACGCGAAGATCGGTCAGTTTTGATGGCACCGATACAAGCCATAGCCAGTCGCTGGGGCTGATTGACGGGCTTGGCAACAGGCTGGATAACGGCGTTGGGAGCGTTACCCATTCGCTGATCGCAAGCCATGATGACGACCCGCAGGCAAGCCGCCGGTTTGATATCAACCCATCCGGCAGCCTGACGCTGGCAAGTGGCGTCAGTGTTGAAGATCTTTCCCCCGGGCGATACACGATTTCGGTCACGGTGACCGACAGCAACGCGGATACCTACGGGCTTTCCGCATCAACAGATGTTTCCCTTACCGTGTCGAATGAGCGGGGATGTATTCTCAACAATGGTATTTCGGAGACCCAGTTCAGCGCGGGCAGTTCTGCGGGAAGTATTGAAGGTGCAACGGTCACCATCAGTGGAGATCACAACACCAGTGATAAGCTCTTTGTCCGGGGTGCGACTTCGATTTCAACCGATTCCGCGACAGGTGATGTGACCTATGGAGGATTTGGCGTCGCCGGGATCACTGCCGTCTATGACAAAAGTTCAGGCGAGCTTGAGTTCAGCGGTACAACCACGCTCGCCAACTGGATCAATATCTTTCGCAAGGTGGGATATATCTATGACAGCAGCGGCAGCGCTTCGACAGGCACAAGATCACTGATCTTCTCGCTGTCAAACCGGATACCCTATAACCATGCTGATGGCCGGGTGCATTTCTATGATTATGTTGACCGAAACGACATCACCTTCAACGATGCCCGTATCGAGGCCAGCAGCAATGCCAAAAGACTGTTCGGGCTTGAAGGATATCTGGCCACCATCACCAGCGCGGCGGAACAGGCCTATATCGAACCCAAGATTGATGGCTTCGGCTGGCTTGGTGCCTGTGATCGTCTTGAAAACAGCACGGTGCAGGGTTTATGTGGCGTGACGGCAGCGGAGGTCAATTCACTGGCCCAGCGGCCGTTCAGCTCCACCTATCCTGCAATCTATGTCTATGGCGAAGGGGAGGGGTACTGGTACTGGGTGACGGGGCCGGAAAGGCTGGATTACATGTTCCGCGATACCGGTAACTGCACCGTGGCCGAGTTGTCGAACCTCAGACGAAACAGCAATGCGGCGAAATCCTATCCGAGGTCAGGAAACACTTTCGATGACCGGGGCTCGGATCAGCCCTACCGGAATTTCCGTCAATGTGAGCCGAACAATTATACCCTCAGCTCGACCGGTATCGCGGAGAACCATCTCCATTTCTATCGGGATGGCACCTGGAACGATTTTCCAAATAACAGCACCTCAATCCATGGGTATCTGATCGAGTGGGGCGGCATGCCCGGTGATCCCTCTCTCATCCTCACGGTGAACAAGACCTATGACATTGCAAGAGAGGGCGAATTCTGCGCCCATCAGTAGGAAAACCTGCCGAAAGACCTGTCACCGATATCTGCAAGAAATCCTTTAATCTGTCATCTGCGTCGCAAGACGACTGGCCAGATCGTTATGCTGATATATATTAGTAAAATATAATTTACCTATTGATTATGGTGGAAAGCCATCATGCCCGGATCTGCCGACTTGCATCACGAAGAGATTGCCCTTGAACGCGCTCATGGCAAGGTAAATCTCACCCTCAAGGATGCGGCATTGCAGCGGTTGTTCCAGTCCGGATCAGCCAAGGCATTCCTGCCCGTAACATATGGGAAGGCGACGGAAGTTGTGCTCGCCAATACCGCTGGCGGGCTTGCTGATGGTGATATCTTTTCCTATGAGATTTGCGCCGAGGCGAACAGCCGCATCGCGGCAACAACGCAGGCAGCAGAGCGGGTGTATCAGGCGCTTGGGGGCGGCATGGCTGAGGCCCGTCTGACCATCAAGGCAACGGGCAGGAGCGATGTATTCTGGTTGCCGCATGAAACCATTCTCTATGACAGGAGCCGGTTTTGCCGCCGGATTGATGTCCATCTTGATGCCTCCAGCAAGGTAGTGCTGGGTGAAATTGTTGTGTTTGGCCGTAAAGCCAGTGGTGAAGTGATGACCGCGGGTCATATTGAGGATCACTGGCGGGTGCATCGTGATGGCCAGCTTGTTCATGCCGAAGCTTTCCGGCTGGCGGGTGATGTCAGGGCAATTCTTGCACATGCGGCAGGCGCAAATCAGGCTGGCGTGATGGCAACATTGTTGATGATTGCGCCAGAGGAATTACATCCGCTGGCTGCCACTCTCCGCAATATTGAGTCCACCGATGGCGCATGGGTTGGGGTGTCATCCTGGGATGGCAAACTGGTGGTGCGGCTTGTTGCGCCGGAACTCTTTTCGATCAAACCCACCATCGCAACAATACTTGAACGGATGACGTCATTACCCCTGCCAAGAGCCTGGGCATTATAGATTAAGGAGAGGCCATGAAACTGACCCCGAGAGAAAAAGACAAATTGCTGGTTTCGCTGGCGGCCATGGTGGCGCGGTCCCGCCTGGCCCGGGGTGTCAAGCTCAATTACCCGGAAGCGGTGGCGCTGATCACCGATTTCGTCGTTGAAGGTGCGCGGGATGGCAAGAGCGTGGCCGAGCTGATGGAAGCCGGCGCCCATGTTGTCCGCCGTGGTGACTGCATGGAAGGGGTGCCGGAGATGATCCATGATGTTCAGGTTGAGGCGACTTTTCCCGACGGCACGAAACTCGTGACCGTCCATCACCCCGTTCGTTCGTAAAGGGAGCAAGGCAGATGATACCAGGTGAAGTAATCGTCAATGATGAAGAGTTGCTGCTCAACCCAGATCATGAGGCCATCGAGATTGAAGTGGCCAATACGGGCGACAGGCCGGTTCAGGTTGGCAGCCATTATCATTTTCATGAAGCAAACGCGGCGCTTGCCTTCGATCGTGAGGTCAGTCGCGGGATGCGCCTTGATATTCCTGCCGGGACGGCGGTCAGGTTCGAGCCGGGGCAGAAGCGTCTTGTGCGCCTCATCCCCTATGGCGGGGCGCGGCGGGTTTTCGGGTTCAATCAGCAGATCATGGGAGAGCTGTGATGGCGGTATCAATCTCGCGTAAAATCTATGCCGACATGTATGGCCCGACGACGGGTGACAAAATCCGCCTTGCCGATACCGAATTATTCATTGAAGTGGAAAAAGACCTCACCAGCTATGGCGAGGAAGTCAAGTTCGGTGGCGGCAAGGTGATCCGCGACGGCATGGGGCAGTCGCAGTTGACCAGGCAGGACGGTGCCGTTGACACCGTCATCACCAATGCGCTGATTGTCGATGTTACGGGGATTTACAAGGCAGATATCGGGCTCAAGGATGGCGTGATCCATGCCATTGGCAAGGCCGGCAATCCGGATACCCAATCCGGCGTTGATATCGTCATCGGCCCCGGAACAGAGATCATCGCCGGGGAAAAGCATATTGTCACCGCTGGCGGGTTTGACAGTCATATCCATTTCATCTGCCCGCAGCAGATTGATGATGCGCTTCATTCCGGCCTGACCACCATGCTGGGTGGCGGTACCGGGCCTGCCCATGGCACGCTGGCAACAACCTGCACCCCGGGGCCATGGCATATCTCAAGAATGCTTCAATCGGCGGATGCCTTTGCCATGAATCTGGCCTTTGCGGGCAAAGGCAATGCCAGTCTGCCCGGGGCGCTGGAAGAACAGGTTTCTGCCGGAGCATCGGCGTTGAAGCTTCATGAAGACTGGGGCACCACCCCGGCTGCCATCGATACATGCCTTTCGGTTGCAGATGCCATGGATGTGCAGGTGATGATCCATACCGATACGCTTAATGAAAGCGGGTTTGTCGAGAATACCATTGCCGCGATCAGGGGCAGGGTGATCCATGCTTTCCATACCGAAGGTGCAGGCGGCGGCCATGCACCGGATATCATCAAGGTTTGCGGTGAGCCCAATGTCATTCCGTCATCGACCAATCCGACGCGGCCCTATACCGTCAACACGCTGGAAGAGCATCTTGATATGCTCATGGTCTGCCACCATCTCGACAAGTCGATCCCAGAGGATGTGGCCTTTGCGGAAAGCCGCATCAGAAAAGAGACCATCGCGGCGGAAGACATTCTGCATGACATGGGGGCATTTTCCATCATCGCGTCGGACAGTCAGGCCATGGGGCGTGTCGGCGAAGTGATTATCCGCACCTGGCAGACAGCCCATAAAATGAAAATCCAGCGGGGCAGGCTTGCGGAAGAGACAGGCGATAATGACAATGCCCGGGTCAAACGCTATCTTGCGAAATACACGATCAATCCGGCCATCTGCCACGGGTTATCCCGACATATCGGATCCATCGAAGTCGGTAAGCGTGCCGATCTTGTGTTATGGCATCCGGCATTCTTTGGCGTCAAACCGGAAATGGTATTGCTTGGAGGGAGCATTGTCGTTGCGCAGATGGGGGACCCGAATGCATCCATCCCAACGCCCCAGCCTGTCTATACAAGGCCGATGTTTGGCTCCTGTGGAGGCGCGGTGTCGGCATCGGCCGTGACTTTTGTGAGTGCGGCGGCGCAGTCTTCCGGCATCGGGGCATCCCTTGGTCTTGCCAATCAGACGCTGGCGGTGGAAAAAACGCGGAATATTTCCAAAGCCAGCATGATCCATAATGATGCCCTGCCACGAATTGAGGTTAACCCCGAAACCTATGAAGTCCGTGCCGATGGAGAGTTGCTGACCTGCGCCCCGGCAGAGGTGCTGCCCATGGCGCAGCGGTACTTCCTTTATTGACGGCAAGGCAGGTCGAAAGATGCATGTTGCCCATCATATCCAAAAAATCGAATCTCATGACCATTATGACGATACGGTTACCCTGACATTTGAGGCACGTTTCCTGCGCCGCCGAAAACTTGTCAGCGATGGTGGCGAGTCCTTTCTGGTCGAGTTGCCCGAAACACGATCGCTGGAAGAAGGCGAGGGGTTTCTGCTCGATGATGGCCGCATCTTTCGTGTTGTTTCCGCCCCGGAGCCGCTGGTTGAGGTGAGGCATGACGAACTCCCCCGGATTGCCTGGCATATCGGCAACCGGCATACGCCATGTGAGATCCGGTCCGATCATCTCTTGATCCGGCAGGATCATGTGGTTGAAGAAATGCTCAGAAAGCTTGGCGCAAGACTTGAGGCTGTTGAGGCACCGTTCTCACCCGAAGGCGGTGCCTACGGCCATGGCCGGACCCATGGGCATGAGCACCATCATGATCTGCCATGAGAAGCATTGAGCACAATATTTCCATTCTGCAATCCTGGTTCTCTCCAGCCTTTCCAATAGGCGGTTTCAGCTATTCCCACGGTCTTGAGCGCGCAATCAATCAGGGGTTGGTGAAAGATGCGGAAAGCCTGCAGGACTGGATAGCCTCTATCATCAGCCACGGAACAGGGCGCAACGATGCGCTTTTCATCCAAGCCGCCTTCAAGGGGGAGGATTGCAACGACCTCTGTCTCGGTCTTGCCGCTGGCAGGGAACGGCATCAGGAAACTGTTGAAATGGGTAGAGCCTTCACCAACGTGGTCAATGAAAGTTATGGCCTGGCGTTGCCTGATGGGCTGGCTTATCCGGTCGCGGTCGGGGTCGCTGCATCAAAACTCGGGCTTGATCCTGGCCTGACAATCCAGAGCTACCTGCAGGCTTTTGCCAGCAACCTTATTTCAGTCGGGGTGCGGAACATCCCCATCGGGCAGATGGCGGGGCAATCCTGTCTAGTCCGTCTCATGCCGGGTATTCACAAACTTAAAGATGAGGTTGATGTATCAAGTCTTGATGATCTGGGTGGCTCGGCGCTGATTGCTGATATCGTATCCATGCAGCACGAATATGATGACGTCAGGATGTATCGGACATGACGGCAAAGATCAAGCATGGCCCATTAAGGGTGGGAATAGGCGGGCCTGTCGGGGCCGGCAAGACAAGCCTTACGGAAGCCTTGTGCCGGGCGCTGGCGCCGCGTCTTTCCATGGCCGTGATCACCAATGATATCTATACCCGTGAGGATGCCGATTATCTGGTGCGGGCGCAGGCTCTTCCTGAAGAACGTATCCGCGGCGTGGAAACCGGCGGATGCCCGCATACCGCCATTCGTGAGGATGCCTCGGTCAATCTGGCCATGGTGGAGGATCTCAAGCGATGCTTTCCTGATCTTGATCTGATCCTGATTGAATCCGGTGGTGATAATCTGGCGGCAAATTTCAGCCCTGAACTCGCAGACCTGACCATCTATGTCATCGATGTCGCCATGGGGGCGGATATTCCGCGCAAGAAAGGACCGGCGCTGATGCGTTCGGATATGCTGGTGGTCAACAAGATTGAACTTGCCCCGCATGTCGATGTTGATCTTGAACAGATGCAGCGGGATACCAGGGAAAATCGCGGCGGGCGGCCGTTTATTTTCGGCTCGATGCGGAAAAGCAGGGGCATTGATGAACTGGTCGATTTTCTCGTCGATCAGGGCGGCTTGCACCTGAAGTGATATCCCAAGAAAGATGGGGCAGGTTTTCCCGCCTCGGTTCTGTCCGTTTCAAGAATGCGTGATCAGGGGGTTGGCGAAGAGGCTCTCATCCATAATACTATGGTAAGCCCGGGCGATTTCCGGGAAATGCTCTGACCCTTCTTGAGACATTGAGATGAGCCCTCAACGAAACATCCTTTTCATCATGTTTGATCAGTTGAGGTTTGATTATCTTGGCTGCACGGGCCACCCGCATCTTGATACCCCGAATATCGATCGGCTGGCGCAACAGTCGCTCCGGTTCAATCGATGCTATGTCCAGTCGCCGGTTTGCGGGGCCTCGCGCATGTCCTTCTATACCGGCCGATATGTCAGCTCGCACGGGGCGGCGTGGAATAATGTGCCGCTCAAGGTGGGTGAAGTCACCCTTGGTGATCACCTGCGCAATGCCGGCATGGATGCTGTCCTCATCGGTAAAACCCATATGCGGGTGGATGCAAGAGGCATGGCACGGCTGGGGCTTGCCCCGGATAGCGTGATCGGTGCCCGGGTCGCCGAATGCGGGTTTGATGCCTTTATTCGCGATGACGGACTTTGGGGGGAGGGGCCTGACGGTGCCTATGACCAAAAGCCTTCACCCTATCAGGCGTATCTCAGGTCGCGGGGCTATGACGGCGGCAATCCCTGGCATGACTACGCCAATGCCGGGGTGGATGATGATGGCAATATCGCCTCTGGATGGCTTTATGAAAATGCCGGTCTGCCTGCAAATATCCGCGAGGAAGATTCGGAAACGCCTTGGCTCACCCGTGAAGCCATCAGGTTTCTTGAAGAACGTAAATCAAGCCCCGAAACCCCGTGGCTGTGCCATCTTTCCTATATCAAGCCACATTGGCCCTATATCGTGCCGGCCCCTTATCATGACATCTACGGGGCTCAACATTTCCTCCCCGTGAACCGTCATGAGGATGAGCTCAAGAATCCCAACCCTGTCTATGCTGCCTTTGCCGGAAATGCCATCGGCCAGGCTTTCAGAAAGGAGTCGGTGCGCGCCAAGGCGCTTGGTGCCTATATGGGGCTGATCAAACAGATCGATGATCAGATGGGGGTTCTCTTCTCCTGGCTCGAAGAATCCGGCCAGATGGATAACACCATGATCGTGATCACCTCGGATCATGGCGATTACATGGGTGATCACTGGCTGGGGGAAAAGGACCTTTTTCATGAGCCATCGGTCAAGGTGCCGTTGATCATCCATGACCCTTCAAGCAAGGCTGATGCTTCCCGCGGGAACGTCTCGGATGCGCTGGTGGAAAGTATCGATCTTGCCCCGACGTTTCTTGATTTCATTGGCAGCCCGCAACCGGACGAGATACTGGAAGGCCGGTCTCTGATGCCGTTTCTTCATGGTGAGACACCGCAAGGATGGCGTAAATATGCGATCAGCGAATATGACTTTTCGGCCTCCGCCATGGCCGATGAGCTCCATCTATCCCCGGATGATGCGCGGCTCTTCATGGTGGCGGATAAAAAATGGAAGTTCATCCATGCCGAAGGCGGTCTGCCGCCAATGCTCTTTGATCTTGAAAACGATCCGCATGAACTGGTCGATCTCGGGCGTGAGCCGGCCTATGCTGACGTCATCGATGCGTGTTACGACAAGCTTTTTGAATGGGCGCGACGCCCGGCACAGCGAACGACGATGAGCAAGGCGGAACTCATGGCAAGGCGGGAACGCCCTGCCCATACCGGTATTATCCTCGGCGCGGAACGTTCTGGCGATGTCGACCCGGAACTCATGCGCCACTATACCGGCCCTGCCCGCCAGCGTCATGACAGGAAATAGCCCTTTTAGCTGATTTCCTTTTCTCCCTTGCTAAAGGCATTGAGTATGGGGCAGTGAGACCGGTTGTCTCCATCGCATGAAGAAGCAAGATGGCTGAGTTGAGCCTTGAGCGAGGCAAGCTCGGAGAGTTTCTGATCGATCTCGGCAATTTTATTGAGCGTCATCTGCTTGACTTCACGGCTTGGCCTGTTCTTGTCCTCGTAGAGCGCAAGCAACTCCCGGCATTCCTCCACCGAAAAATCAAACTTTCGCGCTGTGCCGACAAGTTGCAGTTTTGCAATATCGCTATCCGCATAGGCGCGATATCCGGTCGCCTTGTGGCGGGCGGGCACAATCATCCCGATATTCGCATAATAGCGGACCGTTTTTACCGTCAGGCCGGAGCGGTGAGCAGCTTCGCTGATATTCATGTTTTTTCCTCTTTACCTTCCCCTTAGGGGAAAGCGTATAAGGATATCAACAGGAGGTCAATATGAGCGCGATTGCAACAAGTGAAGGAATCAGCTGGACCTGTCGGCACACCTGGCGGCGGGCATCGATCAATACGATGTGGTGTCTTATCGGCTGTTCCATCGGCGATATGGGAACAATACTTTTTTTCCAGGTGAGCGGCATTGACTGGCCGACGCTGGCGATCATGAGTCTGGCGATCATGAACGGTCTTTTGACGTCAATTATTCTTGAAACCATTATTCTTTCCCGGCAGATGGCGCTGGCGCTGGCGCTTAAAACCGCGCTTGGCATGTCACTCCTGTCGATGATTTCCATGGAAGTGGCGATGAATGCGGTGGACGTGATGCTCACCGGTGGAGCGCGGCTCACCTGGTGGGTATTGCCCATCATGCTGACGGCCGGGTTTATCACGCCGCTGCCGTATAATTACTGGCGGCTGAAAGCGCTGGGCAAGGCCTGCCATTAACACATTTGGGAATGGAGATGATCCTGAAAACCAACGCCAAATCCGCAAGCCGACTTTATATCACCTCTCTTTTTGCGGGATCTTTCGTGGTGGTGTCTGGCGTGCTGATTGGCGGGTTGGCCCATGCCCATAAAGATGCAACCGGCATCGTCAAGGAGCGGATGGATAATTTCAAGAAAAGCCAGGAAAACCTCAAATCCATCCGGCGGCTGATCCGGGATGGGGAGGCTGAAGCCATTGTCCCGCTGGCAGATGAGATCCGCAACTGGGCGGTTCGGATACCTGAATATTTTCCCGAAGGCAGTGGCGCTGCGCCCTCCGAGGCTGCGGCCGCAATCTGGGAAGATGTTGAAGGGTTCCGAAAGGCCGCCAGAAGTCATGAACAGGCAGCGGATACACTTTCACGTCTTGCCCGAAGCGGCGATATTGCAGGGCTTGATGATGCTTTCGGGGAATTGGCGGGCAGTTGCAAAGCCTGCCACCAGCGGTTTCGGCAATAATGCTGTTTTTTGATGAGTTTCAATTCTCTATGCTGATATCCGGGAAGGAAAATACATGATGCTGACTCGCCGTTCGATGATCCAGTCGCTCGCCGCATCAGTCGCCTTCACAGCGATCCCTGTGCCGGGGCTGGCGGGAGAGCAGGTTTATGATCTGACAGCCGCGCCAGCCGAATTCCCGCTTGCCGGAAGTGAAGGTGATCCGACCCGTCTCTGGCTCTACAACGGCACCTCGCCGGGGCCGCTGATCCGTGCCCGCAAGGGAGATATCCTCAAGGTGAATTTCACCAACAGACTCGATCAGCCGACGACGGTGCACTGGCACGGCATCCGCAACATCAATGCCATGGATGGTGTGCCGGAACTGACCCAGCCTGCGGTTGAACCTGGTGAGACCTTTACCTATACCTTTCCTCTCCCCGATGCCGGGAGTTTCTGGTATCACGCCCATAACAAATCCTGGGAACAGGTGGCCCGCGGACTTTATGGTCCGCTGATTGTCAGCGAAGATGCGCCCAGGGCTGATCCACATGACATTCTCCTCGTTGCCGATGACTGGCGTCTGGATGAGGGCTATCAGCTTGATGAGCAGAGCTTTGGCTCACTCATGGACTGGTCGCATCAGGGGCGGCTTGGCAACTGGCTGACCATCAATGGAGAGAGCAGACCCCGGGTGAATCTGCCCCGGTCAACCGCCCGCATCCGCCTGATGAATACGGCCAATGCCCGGACCCTTGCGTTTCGTTTCGGGGATGGACTGCCTGTTGAAATCATTGCCCTTGACGGCGCTGCCTGCACGCCCTTCCGCACCGATACGATCCGGCTGGCGCCAGCCCAGCGTGTTGATCTTCTTCTTGATGGAAATGCGGAAATCGACGCTCTTTATGAGGTCAGCTCCAGCCGACCTTTTGCTGCGGCATGGTTTACCCGCAACGAGGAGGTGGCGGGCGGGAGCGGAAAACGTCTCCTTCCAGATCCGGCCCCGCTCTACCCCATGCCCCTGATCGATGGTGCAACGATTATTCCGATCCACATGCAGGGGGGTGCCATGGGCAACCTTGCCGCCGCCGAATTCGAGGGCGAGGTGCTGCCCTTGCGTGAACTTGCGACCGAGCATTCCAAACTCTGGGCCTTCAATGGCGTGGTGGGGGGATATCATCATATCCTGGCTGATCTGTCGCTTGGTGAGCGCGCGGTTCTGCGTGTCCGGAACGATACGAGATGGGAGCATGCCATGCATCTGCACGGGCATCATTTCTGGGTCCGCTCGCGTGAATTCGGAGATCAGGAGCGGCATGTTCTGCGCGATACCTATCTGATGGCGCCAGGTGAAGAAGCCGATCTTGTCTTCATTGCCGATAATCCGGGCCTGTGGCTTTTCCACTGCCATATGCTTGAACATCATGCCGCCGGCATGGGCGGCGTGATCAGCATCAGCTAGTTTCATCCTTTCATTGATGAAGATCGGAAAAGGCATTGCGTGATGATTGGCCATTGTGGAACAATGCGGTCATCCCGAAGCTAAGGAAATATTGCCATGACCGCGTCGCCTGATCAGCTCCATATTTCACGCTATCCTGTGCCTGAAATCACGTCTCTTCCCGAAGACATGAGGGAGATGATCATGGCCGTGCAGGAAAAGGCAGGTTTCGTGCCCAATGTCTTTCTGGGGCTTGCGCACCGTCCCGATGAGTTGCGGGCCTTTTTTGCCTATCATGAAGTGCTGATGCGGCGCGAATCCGGCCTGACAAAGGCTGAAAAGGAAATGATCGTTGTGGCGACATCGGCGGAAAACGACTGCCTTTACTGCGTGGTGGCCCATGGCGCCATTCTCCGTGTTTATGAGAAGAATCCCCGAATTGCCGACCAGATTGCCACCAATTACCGGCACGCGGAGATCTCACCGCGGCAGAAGGCCATGCTTGATTTTGCCGTCGCCGTTGCCAACAAATCATCGGAACTGGCAGAAGCAGATTTCAGCATCTTGCGTGAACATGGATTTTCCGATGAGGATATCTGGGATATCGGGGCGATTTCAGCTTTCTTTGCCATGAGCAACCGGCTTGCAAGTATGCTGGCGCTTCGTCCGAATGATGAATTCTATGCGCTGGGGCGCTAAATTTGATGGCTTTTGCCAGGTGAGTTGCTGGCAGGTGAAAGGAAGAGTTCTTTATGAGCATCCGGCTAGGCGTTGATATAGGTGGCACCTTCACCGATGTGGTGCTGGAAGGTCCGGGGGGGCGGTTTTCCACCAAGGTGCTCACCACCTATGGCCGGCCTGAAGATGCGATCATCGAAGGGATCAGGACTGTTACGGCCAAGGCCGGTACCACGCCGCAGGAGATCAGCCAGATCATCCATGGAACGACACTGGCAACAAACGCGTTGATCGAACGCCGCGGCGCCAGCACCGCCTTTATCACCACCCAGGGGTTTCGTGATGTTATAGAAATGCGGACCGAAAGCCGGTTTGAGCAATATGATCTCAACCTTGTGCTGCCGGAACCACTACTTCCCCGCAACAGGCGATATACTGTTCGTGAACGCCTCGCCGCGGATGGAGAGGTGCTGATCCCCCTTGACCGGCGCGAGGTCGAGGCACTGGCCGATGAGATCAAAGACGCCGGATATGAGAGCGTCGCCGTCGGTCTTCTCCATGCCTATGTCAATGATGCCCATGAAAGGCAGATTGCCGATATTCTGGCCGAGCGGCTGCCGGGGGTGCTGGTGTCTCTTTCAAGCCAGGTCTCCCCGCAGATGCGTGAATACGAGCGTTTCAACACCACCATCGCCAATGCCTATATCCAGCCGCTGATGAAATCCTATCTGGACCGGCTGAAAGCACGCCTTGAAGACGAAGGCGCAGGTTGCCCGGTTTTTCTCATGCATTCTGGTGGCGGAATCATTTCACTTGAAAATGCGGCAATGTTCCCTGTTCGGCTGGTGGAAAGTGGCCCCGCGGGCGGGGCTGTCTTTGCCGCGGATATAGCGGCCCGCCACGGGCTGGACAAAGTGCTTTCCTTTGATATGGGCGGCACGACGGCAAAAATCTGCCTTATCAAGGCGCAGACACCGAAGACCGCCCGTGTCTTTGAGGTTGCCCGGACCTACCGGTTCAAGAAAGGATCCGGCATGCCGATTTCCATTCCCGTGATTGACATGGTGGAAATCGGGGCTGGCGGCGGATCTCTTGCCCATGTGGACAGCATGGACCAGATCCGTGTCGGGCCGGAAAGCGCGGGGTCCGAACCCGGCCCCGCCTGCTATGGCAGAGGCGGAGACAAACCTGCGGTAACCGATGCCGATCTCATGCTCGGCAAGCTCGATCCGGATCGTTTTGCCGGCGGGAACATCACCCTTTATCCGGAAAAATCCATTGCTGCACTTGAAAATGTGCTTGGCGCAAGGCTTGGGATGGATACCGTCGAGGCGGCCTGGGGGCTTGTCGAGGTGGTGGATGAAAATATGGCCAACGCCGCCCGTGTCCATGCGGTCGAGAATGGCGAAGACCTTAGCGAATATACCATGATTGCCTTTGGCGGGGCGGCACCGCTCCACGCCGGAAGGCTGTGCGAGAAACTTGGCATATCACGATGCCTTATCCCTGCCGGGGCCGGGGTCGGCTCGGCGATCGGCTTCCTGCGGGCGCCGTTCAGTTTTGAAGCCAATCGCAGTGTTTTCATGACCTCGGGGAGATTTGATCCTGAACTTGTCCGCAATCTTTTTGCTGAAATGGAAGCGGAAGCGATGGGCTTTGTCCGGACCTGCGATGCTGAAGCTGAAATACTGGCAGATTTCCGGGTTTTCATGAGATATGCAGGGCAGGGCTGGGAAATTCCCGTTCCCCTGACACGCGCGCAGGCGATGGAGGCTGACCGCCGGGTTATCCTTGATCTTTTTGAGAAGGCCTATACAAGGCTTTTCGGACGTCCGGTTGCCGGGATGGAGGTGGAAATCACCGTCTGGTCCGTCAATGCCCATACCGAGGTGCCGCCGCCATCGGCAGCCCTGCCGCCGAAGCATGGGATTACGCCTGAGCCTTCAGGTGAGCGCCAGCTTTTCGATGCCGCGAGCGGAGCGATGCTCGTGGCAGCAGAACATCAAAGGGCGGCGCTCGAGCCGGGCAGTCTGGTCTCCGGGCCTGCGGTCATCACCGAAGAGGAGACCACGATCGTCGTTCCCGCAAGCCGCATGGCAGGCGCGCTGACGGATGGCTGCCTTGATCTTTGTCTTGTGGAAGGAGGGCAGTCATGAAACCGGGTTCGACGGTAGCTTTCCAGGTCATGTGGAACCGCCTGATCTCGGTGGTGGAAGAACAGGCCCAGGCGCTTGTCCGTACGGCGTTTTCCACCTCTGTTCGTGAGGCAGGTGATCTTTCGGCCGGAGTCTATGACAGCAACGGAAGGATGCTGGCCCAGGCCGTGACCGGCACCCCGGGCCATGTCAATGCCATGGCTGATGCGGTGGCGCATTTCATCCGCCGGATCGGGCGCAGCAATATCCATGAAGGTGATGTCTATATCACCAACGATCCTTGGGAAGGCACAGGGCATCTGCATGATATCACCGTGGTGACGCCATCGTTTCACCGGGGGCGGTTTGTCGGCTTCTTCGCCTGCACGGCGCATATTGTCGATATCGGCGGCCGCGGGTTCGGGGCGGATGCAAATTCGGTCTTTGAGGAAGGGCTCTATATCCCCATCATGAAACTGATGGCCGAAGGTGAGGTCAACGACACCCTGATCCATATCATCCGCGGCAATGTGCGTCTGCCGGATCAGCTGATCGGGGATATTTTCGCGCTGGTGACCTGCAACGTCATCGGCCATCGGCGGCTTGTCGACATGATGGATGAGTTTGATCTTGAAGATCTTGAAGGTGTTGCGAAGTTTATTTTCTCATCTTCAAGAAAAGCCACGCTTGAGCGGATTGCAGCCCTTGGCAAGGCCGAGGCAGAAGGCGCCATGCGGATCGATGGCTACAGCACCCCGATCGATCTCAAGGTCAGACTCCGTCTTGAGGGGGACCATATCTCCTGTGATTTTACCGGCACATCCGGGGTGGATAAAAAGGGGATCAATGTTCCGCTTGTCTATACCAAGGCCTATGCCTGTTATGCCCTGAAATGTGCGATTGCACCTGAAATTCCGAATAATGCGGCATCGCTTGAGCCATTTCATATCACCGCCCCGGAAGGATCGATTGTCAATGCCGTCCATCCGGCGCCGGTGGCCTTGAGGCATATCATCGGCCATATGATCCCTGATGCCATCTATGCGGCGCTTGATCAGCTTATCCCCGGGACGGTTCCTGCCGAAGGGGCGGGCTGCCTGTGCAATTTTCAGGTATCGATCCGGCCACGATCTGATACCTCTCCCCCGCAAGATGCCATCCGGGCCGAGGTGCTGACCTTCAATTCAGGCGGCTCCGGCGCAAGGCCTGATCTCGACGGGATGAACGCGACGGCTTTTCCATCGGGGGTGATGACGATGCCGGTGGAGGCGACCGAGAATGTCGGGCCGGTGCTGATCTGGCGCAAGGAGCTCCGGGAGGACAGCGGCGGGGCGGGCAAGTATCGCGGCGGACTTGGACAGTTCATGGATGTCGGCGTCCGGGAAGGTCATGAATTTGACCTTCAGGCCATGTTTGACCGGATTGATCACCCGGCCCGTGGACGCGCTGGTGGCGGCAACGGGGCGCCGACGAGCATTACCCGCAACGATGGTCTTGTCATGAAGGGCAAGGGCAGGCAGTTTGTCCCCCATGGGCATATTGTCCGAATGGCTTTCCCGGGCGGGGCAGGCTATGGCGAGCCGGGGGAACGTGCGCGGGAACTGGTGGAACGTGACCTTGCACTTGGCTATATCACCCCTGAATATGCCCAAAGATATCATGGCCTGACCGAGGCCGAATGCGAGAAAGTGCTTGCGCGATCCCGCAACGGCGAAATCTTTTGAGCATCGGCTTAAATACCTGAAATTTCAGAAAAATGTCTTTGATCAGACCGTTCAGGCAAATCTTTCTGCTCATGGTGGTTGACGTTGCGGCCATGGCCCGCAAGAATACGCAGGTTAATTTTTTACCGGACCGGAGTTTTTGATATGCGTATTTCTGCCCTGATCTTGTCAGCGTCTCTTGTTGTTTTTGCCGCGCCAGCCATCGCCGGAGATCCCGGCGCAGGCGAGAAAGTTTTCAAGAAATGCAAGGCTTGCCATGTGGTTGATAGTGAAAAACACAAGACCGGCCCGCATCTGGTCAATATCATGGGCCGAGCCGCGGGTTCCGCCGAAGGCTACAAGAAATATTCCGACGCCATGAAGGAAAGCGGGATTGTCTGGGATGAAACCACGCTGGATGCGTATCTGGCGGCGCCGAAAAAATATATCAAGGGCACGCGGATGGCTTTTGCCGGCCTGAAGAAGGACGAAGATCGCGCCAACGTGATCGCCTATCTCAAGCAGTTCAGCCAGTAGATAGCGGCTTCAGGCGTCAAGGCGTAGCGGGTCTTTTGCATAAATACTGCCGACGTCTTCTCCGGCCCAGTTCTTGAGGCCCGGACGGAAGAAGGGCCTAACCTCATCGGGGTGATCATAGCCAAGGGCATGGATCACCGCGCCGATGGCGACTTCAGCCCCGCGTTTGTTTCCGTCTCTTGTCTTGACCATCAGGCCCAGCCCAAGTTCATGGAACGCCGCCGCAAACACGCCTTCGGCACCTGTCTTGGCGGTGATTGCTGCGCCATAGCTCCGGGAAATCGCCGTGCAGGCGCGTCCGGTGCCGGCAATCATCTCAGGCGCAGCGGCGATGCTGTCGCGGATAAGGGCGCAGGCCTTCTCCCGTCTTTCAGGGATGACGCCGCCACCGGCAAAGAGAGCGAAGGCCCGGGCCCAGTTACCGAGCGGGCCGCTCAATGCAGGGGCACCGCAGCCATCAATTCCATGTGGATGGGCGGCAAGGTCTGTGCCGGTCATGGCCTCAAGGATGCCTAGGATACGCTGCTGCACCGGGTGGCTCAGCGCGTTATACCCTTCAAGCGAGGCACCCATGATGCGGGCAAGCACCAGCATGCCCGCATGTTTGCCGCTGCAGTTGTTATGAAGCCTCGTCGGGGTCTCCATCATCCTTGCCTGGGCAATCGCCGTGGGCTGATCCAGTGACCAGTGGGCGCCGCAGACAAGAGCGGCCGGGTCGATGCCAAACCGATCAAGCAGATTTGCTGCCGCCTCGACGTGGCGCGGTTCGGCGTTATGGCTTGCGGTGATCAGTGCTATCTCTTCCGCGGATAGATGATGATGGCCGGCGCTTTCCATCACCGTTTCGGCAAGAGCAATGCTCTGAAGCGGTTTCATGGCCGAACGCGGGAAAACCGGACGTTCAATATCTCCGAGACCGAGAAGAACATGGCCATCGCCATCTACAAGGGCGATATCGACATCGTGCACGCTTTCTTCGGCATCGCCACGGGTCACGACAATTCGGAGCGGATCGGGTGAAATCAGGGGGAGTTCAATTCGTGGATTGCGCATGATGGTTCAGGTGAGGTGCTGTTCAATGCCTGAGTATGTAACCTGCCTGCCTCGCATGTCCATGGTGAAAATTGATTTGCGCCTTGCCCGATCGTGCCAGCCGGGATGGGTTGTGCCCATGCCTTAACCAAACTAGGATATCCCCGATGGGAGGGGAAGTGCCATGACGTTGAACAATCAGCCGGACCTGAGCGATATTCTGAAAGCTCGAAAGGCCATTTCCGGGGTGGCTGACCAGACACCGCTCATCCCGTCGCCGTTTTTTTCCGGCCGGGCCGGAGGGGATTTCCTTCTCAAGCTGGAAAATATGCAGCCCATAGGGGCGTTCAAGATCAGGGGTGCCATGACCGCGGTCAATGCTCTGCCAGCCGATGCCAGGGGCGTGATCTGCTGTTCAACCGGCAATCATGGCCGCGGCGTTGCCTATGCCGCCCGAATGCGCGGCCTGCCGGCAGTGATCTGCATGTCGTCGCTGGTGCCCGAAGTCAAGGTTGAAGGAATAAAAGCGCTTGGGGCGGATGTCCGCATCATCGGGGAAAGCCAGGATGATGCCTGGGCCTTGTCGGAACAGCTTGCCAGAGAAGAGGGCCTCGTTGAAATATCACCTTTCGATGATCCGCATGTCATAGCCGGGCAGGGAACAATCGGGCTTGAAATTCTCGAAAGCCGGCCGGATCTGGAAACACTGATTGTGCCGGTTTCAGGTGGCGGGCTCATCGGCGGCATTGCTCTTGCGGCCAAGACCATCAAACCTTCGATTAGCGTCATCGGGGTGAGCATGGATCGCGGGGCGGCCATGCACGCAAGTCTTGCTGCCGGAAAGCCGGTGGATGTGGACGAAGTCGCAAGCCTTGCGGACAGTCTGGGTGGAGGTATCGGGGCCGACAACCGCTACACGCTTGATCTCTGCCAGCGATATGTGGATGAGCTCTTGCTGGTAAGCGAAGAGGAAATCTATCACGCCATGCAGGCGCTATTCTATGAAGACCGGATCGTGGCCGAAGGGGCCTGTGTTGTGGGGCTTGCCGCGCTTCTTTCAGGCAAACTCCCGGGGCTCAAAACTCCTGCTGCAGCTATCATTACGGGCCGCAATCTCAACATGAAAATCTTTGCCGATATCATCGAGGGGCGTGATGTTGTTCTCGGCGAGAAGGTGATCAGGGGGAAAGCATATGCGTGATGTACTGATCATCAGTGAAGAGCAATTGCGCCGGAAGATCTCGCTTGACCGCAAGATGGTTGATCTCATCGAAGGCGCGTTTGAGCAACTCGCCGCCGGCAAGGTTATCCAGCCACCGATCCTTTCCATGGCCTTGCCCGAGGTCAATGGCGAGGTCGATGTCAAGACAGCCTATATCCCAGGGCTCGACGGGTTCGCCATCAAAATCTCGCCCGGGTTTTTCAACAACCCCTCCCTTGGTCTGCCCAGCCTGAACGGGCTGGTGGTTTATTTCGCGGCAGATACGGGGCTGGTCAAGGCGGTCATCCTGGATAATGGCTATCTGACGGATATCCGCACCGCGGCCGCCGGGGCAGTGGCGGCGCGTCATCTGGCGCCGTCATCCGTGACAACAGCTGGCGTGATCGGCACCGGCGTTCAGGCACGACTCCAGGCCCGGGCAGCTTTTCTTGAACGTCCCTTTGTCCATCTTCTCATCCATGGAAGATCACGTGAGCGGGCCGAAACCTGCGCCAGTGATTTGGCGGATGACTTCAAGGATAAAGGCGTCAAGGTCAAGGTGGTCGACGAGGCCGAAGAACTGGTCAGGGAAAGCCAGTTTGTCATCACGACCACGCCATCATCTTCACCGCTGATCAAGGCGGAATGGCTTCACCCCGGGCTTCATATCACGGCGATGGGATCAGATCAGCATGAGAAGAATGAACTGGACCCGATGATTTTGGGGCAGGTGGATTGCTATTGCTGCGATGTCATTGCCCAGGCCCGGTTGCTCGGGGAGTTGCGCCCGGCACTTGAAGCCGGCATATGTGATGAGAGCATTGCGGTGGAACTGGGTGCCGTGATCGCCGGTGATGCACCAGGCCGCAAGGATGATGCGTCAATCACGGTGGCGGATCTGACCGGCACGGGTGCCCAGGATACGGCCATCGCCACCCATGCCTTCCGCCTCTTCAATGGCTGAGGCGCCAAAGATGTCGGAATTTTCTCAGAATTGGGACAAAATCCGCACTGATTTCGCTAAATTCCTTGACACGCCGCATGATATCTTGGTGTGATATGTATCAAGTAAGGGGATGAACCCCGACAGTACACAGAATTGGGAGAATTTATTTTGAAAATGTCTGTAAAAACCATAGTGGCTTCGGCTGCGCTGGCTTCGATGACATTGGCTGCCTCTGCTATGGCTGAGGTCAATGTTGTTTCTTGGGGTGGCGCATATACCGCATCCCAGCAGAAGGGGTATGAGCCAACCTGGACTGGTGAGAAAATCAACTGGATCAACTACAATGGTGGTCTTGGTGAAGTCCGCGCTCAGGTTGAGTCCGGCAATGTTCAGTGGGATATCGTTGACGTTCTTCCTGGCGAAGCCCGGGTTGGTTGTGACGAAGGCCTGTTTGAAGAAATTCCGGATGAGTATCGTCTGCCAACTCCAGATGGCGTGCCGATGTCTGAAGACCTGATGGTTCCGCTGCCAAACAAATGCGTGGTGCCGCAGATCTGGTGGTCCTATGCTGCCTTCTTCAGCGAGAAAGACTATCCCTCAAACGGCCAGACCAAGCACCAGAAATCCTTCGGGATTCAGCCTTCAACCATCGCAGATTTCTTTGACGTGGAAAAATTCCCCGGCAAGCGTGGCATCCACACCTGGGGTAACGCACTCATCGAAATGGCGCTGGTTGCCGATGGTGTCGCCATTGACGAAGTCTATGACGTGATGGATACCGCGGCCGGGATCGATCGTGCTTTTGCCAAACTTGATACCATCAAGGACCATGTTGTCTTCTGGTCATCCGGTGCCAAGCCGCTTGAACTGGTTGCTTCCGGTGAAGTGGCCATGTCACTTGCCTATAACGGACGTATTGGTTCCGCGATCCTCAACGATGGCCAGCCTTTCGTGACCATCTGGGACGGTCAGGTGCTCGAAGAGGAATGGCTGGTTGTTGTTAAAGGTGCTCCGAACAAGGAAGAAGCCTTCAAACTGGCAGCACATATGTCTTCAACCGAGGCACAGGCTGAACAGGCTCGTTACATCAACTATGGTCCGATGCGGAATTCCGCGCTGAAGATCATCGAAGCTGGTGAGCCATGGTTCAACACCGGTGCCCGCATCCTTGAGCATATGCCGAACCGCGCCGAAGTTAACGATCGGACAATCATTGCCGATCCGGACTGGTGGGCAGATAACGGCGCTGAAATCTCCGAGCGTTTCAACGCCTGGATGGCTCAGTAACATCAGGGATAAACCGCAAGGTTTAAAATGATCTGAAACAAGGGAAGGGGCAGTAATGCCCCTTCTTTTTTTGCCTGCGAGGCGGGATATCCGGCAAGTCTCTGCACCTGCATGACGCACCGCTCTGCAGGTGGATGATTTTTCGCTTGAAAGAAATGCCGGGTCATGAAAGAACCTCAACCGGAACAGGTTGAGGATGAAATCATGGCCAAGCGTTCGCAAAACAGACCCGGGACTGTGCCTCAGCCCGCATCCGGGTCCGGCCTGCCAAATGAATCAAAGATCATCATTGGCGACTCCCCGATCCATGGCCAGGGTGTTTTCGCCGCTGTTCCGATCAGGAAAGGCGAGGTGATTGAACGCTGCCCCTATATCGTGATTGATGATGATGATCTTCAGGAAGAAAATCGCCTGAATGACTATCTTTTCACCAGCCCGGATGCCAAGACGGATTACCTTGTCGTGATGGGATATGGCATGATGTACAATCACTCCTCCGATGCCAACTCGGAATGGGAAATAGACGAGGATAATCGCTTCGTCCGTTTCTCGGCGCTTCGGGATATTGAGCCGGGCGAGGAGATCTTTCAGGATTACGGCGAAGAATACTGGAAGACGAGAGAATAGCCCCAGCCAGTTTGTTCGGAATTGATCCCGCCATTCCAGAACGGGTGCTGAAAGAAATTCGCTCACCTGTCCCTTGAAGGGAATTTTGTTCTTCAAAACCGGTGAAATGAGAAAAATTTTGTTTGGGGCTGTACCAGATAACTAGCCCATATGTTTGTTAACCCATTGTTTGACTTGTTTTAATTGCGTCTGTGGTGATGGGTTGTTGAATCGCCACTCGCACTCCTTTAAAAATAGCGGAAAATGCTTGGCAGGAATACCGTTAAATTTACGCATATGCCGTTTCGCCTGGTTCCAGAAGTTCTCAATGCCGTTAATGTGGTTTTTCTTATCTGCAAACAATACTGAATGATTAATGCGGTAATGCTTAAATTCAGATACATCAAGGACATTGTATCCACGCCAGCAATCTGAATATACGATGCTATCAGGCATAATACGATCTTCTATGATAGGTATAAGCGTTTGACCTGACGCATCTGGAATGATCTGTGTGTAAACCTTACCGCCACGTTTGAGGATACCAAACACAGGAACTTTGCCCGCAGAACCTCGCCCGCGTTTGCCTTTACGTGTGCCTCCAAAGTAACTCTCATCCACCTCAAATTCACCTGAAAGCACATCGTTATTTTGCGTCTCAAGGGCGATGATTTCCCGCAGACGATGAAAGTAATATGCTGCTGTTTTGAAGTTTACACCCACCAAATCAGCGGCACATCTCGCCGTCGTTCCCGCAACATAATGCTCCATCAATTTAGTCTGCTTCAATCGGCTTAATCTGCTCTTTCTCATCACTATACCTATAACTTGTACTAGTTATCTGGTACAGCCCCTTTTGTTTTTAGCACCTGTTTAGAGATTTCATGCTTGATGAATTGCTGTTTCCTTTGCGTGAAAGGACAGGCAGCATCCGATGAATTATTTTCCAGTTTACATGCAGATGAACGGCCGTCAGGTGCTATTTGTGGGCAGTGGTTTGATCACCCTCCCCAAGATCCGGCTGCTGTCCAAAACCTCGGCCGATCTGGTCCTCTTCGGGTCTGTCACGGACCCGAATCTCGCACAACTCGTGCGGGACGGGCGGCTTGGTCACCATGACCGTTCAGTCTGTCCGGAGGACTGCGCCGAGGCTGTCTTTGCCTATATCGGCAGTGATGACGTGGTTGAACGCGATGCCGCGATCAGCGTCTTTGAAGCGACTAATCTGCCGTATTGCGTGATCGATGACAAGGAAAGATCACGTTTTATCACGCCTGCCCTCGTGGACAGAAATCCGGTCATGATCGCCATAGGTTCGGAGGGAACATCACCGGTGCTGGCGCGCCGGATCAAGAGCCAGATCGAGATGCTGCTTGATCACGATACAGGCCTGCTGGCAGGCATCATGGGGGCATTCCGCCCCGAGGTGGAGACACTTGCCCCGGGAACGGCACGGCGACAGTTCTGGGGGGAATTTCTTGACCGGGTGGTCCCGTCTATCCGTAGCAAGAGCACGGCGCAGGGCAGCACGGCATGGGCCGCGGTCTATGAAAAAGGGTTGCGTGATCTGCTCGGCAAACACCTGCATGCGGGTAAGAGTGATGGAGAGACCCTGCACATCCATCCGGTTCAATTCGTCGGTGCCGGGCCGGGGGATCCTGATCTTCTGACCCGCAAGGCCATAAAGGCCATGGATGATGCCGATATCGTCCTTCATGATCGTCTTGTACCCGGTCCTGTCCTTGAACTCTGCCGACGTGAAGCAGAGATTGTCGAGGTTGGCAAAACAGGCTTTGGTCCTTCCTGGACGCAGGATGATATCAACGCGCTTATCATTGAAAAAGCACGGGCCGGGCATCGTGTTGTCCGGCTGAAATCCGGAGATGCGGGAATCTTTGGACGCCTCGATGAAGAGATTGATGCCCTGCATGTAGCTGGGCTTGCGTTTGAGATTATCCCGGGCATCACCGCGGCGGCAGCAGCAGCAGCGGATATGGGGGTCTCGCTCACCCGCCGTGGCCGCAATCAGGCCGTGCATCTGATCACGGGCCATGACCGTGAGGGGTTTGCTGATCAGGACTGGCGGCGTCTCGCAAAACCAGGCTCGGTTGCCGCGATTTACATGGGCATGCGTGCGCTTCCCTATATCCGCAGCCGGTTGATGATGCAGGGAGCACATCCCGCAACACCGGTCACCATTGGTCAATCGGTAGGGCATGCGGGGGAAAAATGGCTGGCGACAACCTTGGCGGCGATGGTGGAAGACAGCGCGGATCAAGGCCTGAAGGGCCCCGCCGTCGTTCTTTATGGTCTTGAGCCCCATGCAAGCAGGCTGGAGCAGATCATGCCTGTTTCAGGTCCTGAAATGCACGACTCCGTTGAGTTGCGGGAGATCGGTTGATGGCAGGAAAAGTCATTACAGCAAATACGTTTGACCGTGGCGCGGTTGTCTATCTCGGGGCGTCGCGTTGGGTCAGCGAGATTGCCGAAGCACGGGTTTTCACTACTGATGAAGAGGTGGAGGAATCTCTCCGAAACGCAAATGCCATGCCGGACCGTCTGATCGGTGCTTACGCGATCGAGGTACGCGTGATTGGTGATGCGATTTCGCCTCTATCGGTGCGTGAGCGCATTCGGGCTCTCGGGCCGGGCAACTATTACCATGGCAAGCAAGCCGGTGATGAGGCTGAACATGTATCAGTATACTGATTTTGACCACACCTATCTCAAGCACCGGATCAGGGAATTTCGTGAACATGTAAAGCTGCGTGTTCAGGGGGTGCTGACCGAAGATGAATTCAAGCCGCTGCGGCTTCAGAACGGGCTTTATCTCCAGCTTCATGCCTATATGCTCCGGGTTGCCATCCCCTATGGGACGCTCAGCGGTCGTCAGATGCGCAAACTTGCCGATATTGCCGAGGCCTATGACAAAGGCTACGGGCATTTCACCACCCGGCAGAATATCCAGTTCAACTGGATCCGTCTTCCGGATGTTCCCGATGCGCTTGAGGCGCTGGCCGAGGTGGATATGCACACCATCCAGACCTCGGGAAACTGTATCCGCAATGTCACGGCGGATCACTTTGCCGGTGCTGTGGCCGATGAGGTGGAGGACCCCCGCATCATCGCCGAAATGCTGCGCCAGTGGTCAACCGGGCATCCGGAATACGCCTTCCTGCCGCGCAAGTTCAAGATTGCCGTCACCGGTTCCGCCGACGATCGTGCGGTGGTGGCATTCCATGATATCGGGATCAGGGCTCTTCTTAACGAGGTTGGGGAAAAGGGATACAAGATCTGGGTTGGCGGCGGCCTTGGGCGGACGCCACGCGTCGGCCGGGTGCTGACGGAATTCCTGCCCGAGAAGGACCTGCTGGCCTATATCGATTCCATCCTTCATGTCTATAACCGTTTCGGCCGCCGCGATAACAAGTACAAGGCGCGGATCAAGATCCTGATTGACGAGATTGGGATTGACGAAGCGAGGCACTGGATCAACAGTCATTTTCAGTCTATCCGCGGAACGGTATCTCCACCGGATGAGATGATGCACCGGATCAGGGAGAGTTTCACCACGCCGGATTTCAGCCGCGCCCGGGATCATGATCTTGAGCAGGACAAGTTGATTTCCCCCGGTTTTGCCCAATGGTGCGAGAACAATCTGGCAAGGCATCGTGATCCGCTTCATCGTATCGTGAGCATTTCCCTCAAGGCACCCGGCCAGACACCTGGAGATGCCTCGGCCGAACAGATGCGGGTGCTGGCCGATCTGGCTGAACACTATGCCCATGATGAAATCCGTGTCAGCCATGAGCAGAATATCATTCTTCCCCATGTACCGGCGGAGCATCTTCTTGCCGTCTATACCGAACTTGCCAAAGCCGGACTTGCCACAAGCAATATCGGGCTGTTGTCCGACATCATTGCCTGCCCGGGGATGGATTACTGTGCGCTGGCCACCGCACGGTCTATCCCTGTTGCCAAGGATATCGCGCTGAGATTTGCAGCCTTACGCAAGGAGCATGAGATCGGGCCGCTCAAGATCAAGATATCCGGATGCATCAATGCCTGCGGGCATCATCATGTCGGTCATATCGGCATACTCGGGCTTGATCGCGCGGGGGTTGAAAACTATCAGATCACCCTTGGAGGCGACGGAACAGAGGATGCCACGCTGGGGGAGCGGACAGGCCCTGGATTTGCCGCCGAAGACTTGCTGCTTGCCATTGAAAGGATCATCCAGTTCTATCTCGGGCATCGACATAACAGGGATGAGACGTTCCTTGCATTCTACCGCCGGGTTGGTTTGGCGCCATTCAAGACGGTTCTTTATCCCGACACTGCAATGCGAAAGACAGGCTAGAGCGTGACCATGCTTACCATTGTTTCAAGAGAAGGTTTTTCCGCCGATAATTGGGCTGAACGGCCCCAGGCAGGTTTGGACGATGCGTTGCAGCGCAAACTCCCCCGGGATGCGCATCTCCGTCTTGAGAATACAGCCGAAGTCGAAAACCTGATCCCGATCCTTTCCCGACTTGATGCGATTTCTGTTCACTTTCCTTCACCGCATGACGGGCGTGGCTTCTCGCTGGCCCGAAAACTGCGTAACCTCGGATATGAAGGGGCCTTGCGGGCGGAAGGCCATCTCCATGTCGGGCAGTTTCGCCATGCCCTCGAATGCGGGTTCACGGAATTGGCATTGTCCCCTGATGTGGTCATGCGGATGCCGGAAAAATACTGGCTCAATGCGATCGGGGAAAGAAACCTCAGTTATCAGCAGCAATTTTTGCAAGGCTGAAGCGAGTATTCTCGACATTAAAACACCTTCTTGCGGGGGTGTTTTTTGTAATAAATCTAAAAAAATTAAAGTTTTTGTTGACACTCTCCGGTTCCGCTTCGTTAAATTCACCTATCAAATAAGGCCGCGCCAAAAGCGGAAGACAATACTGATTGGAGGAAATCGTGACAATTTTTTCAACAAAGACACTGACAGCGGTTGCTGTCGCCGCCACGATCGCAGGCGTGGCAAGCATCGCAAATGCAGGAGAGTGCCGCCGCGCCGAAGCCAGCATGGACAAGCCGGGTGGCTTCCCTGATCGTGCCCTGACCATGATTGTACCCTATGGCCCTGCCGGAGGTTCCGGTCAGGTTGCCGCAGCCATGGCTGAAGCTGTGACTGAACTTACCGGCGTCAGCATCAACCGTGACCACAAGCCAGGCGGGTCAGGCTCGGTCGGGATGACCGCCTATATGGCCATGCCAGCAGATGGTTACAACGTGCTTGAACATATCGATGACGCCTCATCGGCACATGCGCTTGATTCAAGCAAGCCCAACCCGGCCAGCGATCTCACCCCGCTGGTTGTTTCGCAGGTGACCTTCTCCCAGATCTATATTCGCAGCAACGAAACACGCTTTACCGACTGGCCAAGCTTTGTTGAATGGGTCAAGGCGCAGGATGGCAAGGCCACGATCGCCAATGTTTCGGCCGAAGGATCCATGGAACGGGTGACGATGAAATTCATCACCGATGCCACGGGCATGAAGATTCAGCAGATTTCCTTCGATAAGGGTGCACCACGTTATGGCGCACTTCTCGGCGGCCAGGTTGATGCCCTGTTCGAGCAGCCGGGTGATGTCCGGAAATTCCTCGATGCCGGCAATTTCAAGCCGATTCTCAGCATTTTCAACGAGCGCCCGGGCATCTTTGCCGATGTTCCGACCCATAGGGAAATGGGCATGGATTTCGAACCTCTTCTGCGGTTCCGTGGTTTCTATGTCCACAAGGGCATTCCCGAAGATCGCCTCAACTGGCTTAAATGGGCTTTCCAGCGTGCCTACTGTCAGGACAGCTATCAGAAATATAATGACAGCAAGTTCATGAATGTCATTGACAGCTACCGTGATACCGAAGGTGCCATCAAGCTGATCAGCAACTCGATCAACCAGTATCGTGAGGTCTACAAGGAGATGGGCCTTGACGTTAAGTAAGGTCTTATGATGATCTTGACCTGTCCGGCATTCGGCCGGGCAGGTCTCCTTACCTTGTGCAGCATCTTACCTGATCAGGACCTCAGCCATGGGCAATCTAACGCGCGCGCATCTTGTCGAGACCGGAATATGGCTGTTTATTTGCATTGTTTTTTTCGGTTTTTCCTTTGAATTCAACAAAACAATTGAAATTTATAAATTTGGTGCAACAGGCTGGCCGAGATCCATCCTTCTTCTCTTGATCCTTGTCGGGGCTGGCAATCTCTATTACGCGTGGAATAACGGCTCCGAGACGCAGAAAGGCCGTGTCGGCTTCAGCGAGGAAAGCAGTGAAGTCAGCTACAATTCCATGGGGCAGGTGATCAAGACATCCTTTATCCTTTTACTGCCTCTCTTTTATGCAATCCTGCTTAAACCGGTCGGGTTTTACGCCGGAACACCGTTTTTCATCGCCCTGATCATGCTGGCCTGGGGAGAGCGGCGTGTTGGCAAGATCCTGCTGGTTACCCTCGTGATCTACGCGTTTCTGATCTTTTTATTCATGTTTCTCCTTAATGCGCCCTTGCCGCAGGGCAATGTCTCGCCGTTCTATGATTTCAGTGCGTTCATGCTCAAGACAAAAACGCAGCTTCAGCAGTTGATGTAAGGGGAAGACCATGTGGGAGAATTTTCTGACAGGTACGGCGACGCTTTTTGGCGACCCTTTCACAATTGCGATTTTCATTTTCGGGGTGCTTGGCGGAATGCTGTTCGGGGCGATCCCGGGTGTGAGCATGCTTACGCTTGCCGCCATTCTTCTGCCATTTACCGCTGATCTTGATCCGGCCCAGGGGGTGATGCTGTTTGCGGTGATCTACTGTACCGGCACCTATGGTGGAGCCATCACGGCTATTCTCTTCAATATTCCCGGCGCGCCTGAAAACGCCCCCACGTCATTTGATGGCTACCCCATGACACGTCAGGGGAAGGCGGCCAAGGCTGTCGGCGCTGCGGTGTTGTGTTCTGCCATTGGCGGGACCGCATCGGCCCTTGTGATGATGTTGGCGACCGAACCTCTGGCGAAATGGGCGATCATGAATATCGGCCCGCCAGAAATCTTCGCGCTGGTCTTCTTCGGGCTTGCGGTGGCTTCCACCGTTGGCGGGCGGACGATCTGGAAAGGCTGGCTTTCGGTGCTTCTCGGTCTCTTGATTGCGACGATCGGCCAGGATCCAGTTGGCGGGATAAACCGCTATAATTTCGGCTTTTCCGATCTTGCCGCCGGTATCGCCTTTGTGCCGGCGATATTGGGTTTCTTTGCGGTATCCGAAGTTTTCGTACAGGCCGAAAAGAAGGCAAGCGGCAAATACGAAGCACCTGAACTGAGCGTCAACTTCCCCACATTCCGGGAGCTCTGGGCGCATAAAATTGCAGTTATCAGATCTATTTTTGTCGGGTTCTTCTGCGGGATCCTTCCCGGGATTGGCGCCACGCTTGCGGCCTTCATGGGGTATGGTGAAGCGGTGCGCTGGTCAAAGAACAAGGAAGAATTCGGCAAAGGCAAGCTTGAGGGCGTGATCTCTTCGGAAACAGCAAACAATGCTGCCACCGGAGCTGCGATGATTCCGCTTCTTGCGCTTGGTCTTCCGGGTGGTGCGCTGACCGCGATGATGGTGGCTGTTTTCCAGATGCATGATCTTGAGCCGGGGCCACTTGTCTTCTACAACTCTCCCGATCTGATCTGGATTGTTTTCGCGGCCATGTTCTACGCAAATCTGTCTATTCTTTTCATCGGGCTGCTGGAAACAAAGACAATTCTCTATCTTCTGAAAATCCCGTTTCAGTTTCTGGCGCCACTCATCCTGATGCTGGCCAGCATCGGGGCGTATATCGGTCGCGGCCTGGTGCTTGATGTGATGGTGATGTTTGCCGCAGGCATAATCGGTTTTCTTCTGCGCCGTTCCGGCTATTCCATTCCAGGTATCGTGCTCGGGTTGATTCTCGGAAAAATCGGTGAGCAGAATTTCGCCCAGGGGATGCAGATGGTCCATTATGATCTGGTTACATATTTTTCACGCCCGATTTGCACTATTCTGATTGTCGCCGGAGCGCTCACCCTGTTGAGGGGGGTGTATTCAGCAATTCAGTCATCAAGGTCAACGGAGGCAGTTTGACGGGCCTTTCCATGCAAGGGATATCGAGACCTCAGGATTGTGCATTTCGCAGGTGGTAAGTGATTTGTAAAGGTAAGACATGACAACAGCTGAAGATGATATCGCCGCCATTGATGCGATTGTTGCCCGTGCCCGTGCAGCCCAGGCCGAATATGAGAAAAACGGCGCACAGGAGCTGTTTGATCGTGCGTGTCAGGCTGTTGCCTGGGCGCTGATGGAGCCGGGACGGAATGCCGAACTTGCGGTGATGGCAGTTGATGAAACAGGGCTCGGCAACGCCGAAGACAAGATCAGAAAGAACCATAACAAGACCTTGGGTCTGATGCGCGACATCAAGGACGTCAAGGCGTTTGGCCATATTGAAGATGATGATGCGAAAGGTCTTTCGATATATTACCGGCCCAAGGGCGTGATCGCCGCCATTGTGCCGTCGACCAATCCACTGGCAACACCAACCAACAACATCATCAACGCCCTCAAGACAGGTAACGCCATCATCGTGGCGCCGTCTCCCAAGGGGGCGAAGCCGATGATACGTCTTCTTGGCTATATTCACGCTGAACTCGACAAGATCGGGGTGTCGCGTGATCTTGTTCAGATGGTTCCGGCTCCGCCGTCCAAGGACAAGACCAGGAGATTGATGGAGATTGCTGATCTTCTTGTCGTGACAGGCTCGCAAAACAATGTCCGGGCAGGATATTCCTCGGGCACGCCGGCGATAGGTGTCGGGCAGGGAAATGTTGTCAGTATTATCGATGAAACAGCTGATATTCCGGGTGCCGCGGAAAAGATCGCCGCGTCCAAAGTCTTTGATAATGCCACGTCCTGTTCGTCGGAAAACGCCGTGATTGCCGTCTCGTCCGTCTATGATGAGGTCGTGGCCGAACTGGAGGCGGCGGGAGGTCTTCTTCTCAATCCGGATGAGGTTAAACGCCTTGAGGAGGTGCACTGGCACGACGGCAGGATGACAACAATGCTGCTGGCCAAGGATATCGATGTCATCATCGACGCGCTTGATCTGAAATCAAGGGCCGGCGCCAATACTAGATTTCTGATTGCACCAGCGGAAAAGGCCGGTCCTGACGCGATCATTTCCGGGGAGAAAATGTCTCGTTTTCTTGCCCTCTATCGCGCCGAGGATTTTGATGCCGCGGTGGATCTCGCAAGGACGATACAGGATTATCAGGGCGCGGGGCATTCGCTCAGCCTGCATTCATCACTGGATGAAAGGGCGCGGCACCTTGCCATGGCAGCAAGGACCTGCCGGGTGATCGTCAATCAGGCGCATTGTTTTGCCAATGGCGGGTTTTTTAATAATGGTCTTCCGTTCTCCCTGTCCATGGGTTGCGGCAGTTGGGGCGGAAATTCGATCGACGACAACCTGAATTGGCGTCACTTCATCAACCGTGTCCGGGTTGTTCGCGAAATAGCTGAAAACAAGCCGGAACTGGAAGATATTTTTGGTAACTACTGGAATACGTTCGGGAAGTAATATGGCTGATCTTCCGCGTGATCTCCGCCAGCAGATCGAATTCAACGCAAGGACCCATGGCGATAAACAATGGCTGGTTTCACCTGAAACAGGTAAGACCGTGAGCTATGCGGAGGCGGTCTCCAGAGTAAGGGAAATCGCCGCCCATCTTGCCGGTCTCGGCTTCAGGCCCGGAGACAGGATCGCGGTTGCGGCGCATAATTCCATCGGCTCATGTCTTGCTTTCATGGGTATCACCTATGGCGGTTTTCACGCCACCCCTTTAAATCTTGTGGCTGGAGCCAGGGTCATGGCCTATGTGCTCAATCACTCAGGCGCCGGGCTGATTTTTGTTGCCGATGATTGCCGGGTCGAAATCGAAGAAGCGGCGGCCGAGGCAGGAACTTCACCCCAACTTGTTGCGCTGCATCCTGAAAAGGGACCAGACTGGCCAGAGGGGGCCACACCTTCGGAGCCAGTCATTCCCTCTTCCGAGGCCCCGGCGCTGCTGATGTACACATCCGGGACAACGGGCAACCCCAAAGGGGTAATGCTCAGCCATGCCAATCTGCTGGCGGCAGGGCGGAACGTCGCTGATGGCCATGGCATAGGTCCCGACGATGCCGGATTATGTGTTCTGCCGATCTATCATATCAACGGGCTTTGCGTGACGGTGATGGGAACACTTGTTTCCGCAAGCACGCTGGTCATGCCGTACCGGTTTTCGGTCAACCGTTTCTGGGATCAGATCAAATCCAACAACTGCAGCTGGTTTTCAGCGGTACCGACATTGTTTGCGTATTTGCTCAACAGTCCGGATGATGCGGGTGACCTTGGACGTCTTCGGTTCTCGCGTTCCGCTTCCTCGCCGCTGCCGCCGGAAATTCACCGCCGCTTTGAAGATCGTTTCGGGATTCCGATCATTGAAACAATGGGCCTGACGGAAACCGGCGCGCAGATACTTTCCAATCCCATGCCGCCGGCTGAACGCAAAATCGGATCCCCTGGCGTGGCGGTTGGCAATGAAGTCATCATTGGTGATGAAAATCAGCAGCCTGTTGCCCCCGGTGTCACCGGGGAAATCCTCGTTCGAGGTGACAACGTGATGCTTGGATATCTTAACCAGCCCGATGAAACGGCCAAGACAATCACCGCCGATGGCTGGCTCAGAACGGGTGATCTTGGTCATATGGATGAAGACGGATATGTCTTCGTTTCCGGCCGGATCAAGGAGCTGATCATCAAGGGGGGAGAGAATATTGCGCCGCGTGAGATTGATGAAGTTCTGCTTGAGCATCCATCCGTGCTTGAAGCGGCGGCCTTCTCCATGCCTTGCGACAAATATGGTGAGCGTGTCGAAGCCTGTATCCGTCTCAAAGATGGCAAAGATGTCGAAATTGATCATCTCATCCGGCATTGCCAGGAACGGCTGGGTAAATTCAAGTCGCCCGACATGGTTCATGTGCTGGATGATCTGCCCAAGGGTCCTTCGGGCAAGGTGCAACGGATGAAGCTTAAACCTCTGGTCTATCCGGATCAGGGATAGAAAGGAAGACAGCGGCTGTGCCAGAAAATTTTCTCAGTCTCATCATGCCGTCGCTGGATATCACTGTTCTTCTCGTGATGATGGTGACTTTTTTCATCTCTGGCACTGTTAAGGGATTTCTCGGGATTGGTCTGCCCGCCGCTGCCATGGGGCTGCTCACGCTTGTCACAACCCCGACGCATGCGATTGCCTTGCTGACCCTGCCGATCATTTTCACAAATCTGACCCAATTCGGCCGTGCGGCAAACAAGGTGGAGATAGCAAAGACCTATTGGGTATTCGCGCTGGCGATCATGATTGCGATTTTCGTCACCTCGCTATTCATCAACCGATATCCGACCTCCTTTCTTACCGTTTCGATCGGTATTGCGATGATCGTCTTTGCCTTGAACGGTCTTTACGGGATACGCCTGCCGATCGGACCTGGCAGGGGCTGGCAGGCTGGTTTCGGCTTGGTTTCCGGTATCCTTGGCGGGCTCAGTTCCATCTGGTCGCCTACGGTTGCGATGTATCTGATCGCCCGTAACCTGGAAAAGGATGATTTCATTGCCGCAACCGGGTTCCTGTTTCTGGCTGGATGCTTTCCGCTGGCCCTCGGTCTTTATCTTGCGGGAACGCTGACCGTTGAAACGATGCTGCAGTCGCTCATCGGCATGGTGGTGGTGCTGACCGGGTTTCGCATTGGTGAGATTTTGCGCAACCATGTCCCGCAGCAGACTTTCCGCAAGATTGTGCTGATCGCGTTTCTTTGCATGGGAGCCCGGCTGATTGCGGTGGGCCTTTTCTGAAGACCGATATTGCCCCATGGCAAAAGGAGAGGGCGATGTTTCTATTTACTGAATTGATGGCGCGCATCGAAGCAGGCGGCTCGGTCCGTGTGGCGCTTGTCGGGGCCGGCAAATTCGGCTCCATGTTTCTGGCCCAGGTGCCGACAACACCAGGCCTTCAGGTCGTCATCATTGCTGATCTTGATCCGGAGAAGGCGCGTCAATCCTGCCGGGATGTGGGATGGGATGAAGATCGCATTGCCTGGACCCGGTTCGTTGAGGACGGACTTGCCGCCATCACGCCTGAAGTTGATGTGATCATCGAAGCCACCGGTCATCCCCATGCGGGTATTCGCCATGCGCGCGCCGCCATCCGGGAGGGGGTGCATATCATTATGGTAAATGTCGAGGCTGATGTGCTTGCTGGCGCCAGCCTGGCGGCTGAAGCGCGCGCCACCGGATGTGTTTATTCCATGGCTTATGGCGATCAGCCGGCGCTGACAGCTGAGATGGTGGAATGGGCGCGGGCTTGCGGGTTTCGTGTCATGGCTGCCGGCAAGGGGACAAAATATCTGCCTGCCTATCATGCTTCTACACCTGATAGTGTCTGGGATCATTATGGATTGAGCGCGGAAGAGGCCGCTGAGGCAGGCATGAATTCAAAGATGTTCAATTCCTTTCTCGATGGCACGAAATCAGCGCTGGAAATGGCCGCGATTGCCAATGCCTGTGATCTGATGCCGCCTTCCGATGGGCTGGCTTTCCCGCCCTGCGGGATGGATGATCTGGCCCAGGTGTTGCGGCCCGCGGAAAAGGGCGGCGTGCTTGAGGCTGAGGGCATGGTTGAGGCGGTATCCTCCCTTAACCGTGACGGAAGCGATGTCGAAAGGGACTTGCGCTGGGGCGTTTATGTGGTGCTGGAAGCGCCAAACGATTACGCTGCCGCCTGTTTCCGTCAATACGGCATGAACACCGATACGACCGGTCAATTTTCCGCCATGTATAAACCGTTTCACCTGATCGGTCTTGAGTTGAATATCTCGGTTCTGGCGGCAGGGTTGCTTGGCCGTGCGACGGGATCCACGCGATATTTTCGTAGTGATGTCGTGGCCACAGCCAAAAGAGCTATGCCTACGGGCACAAGGCTCGATGGGGAAGGGGGGCATTCGGTCTGGGGTAAACTCATCCCAGCGGAGCGATCACTTTCTCTTGGCGGCCTGCCCATAGGTCTTGCGGGTGATGTGAATCTTATCAGGCAGGTAAAGGCTGGCCAGATGCTGACCTGGGATGATATTGCGTGGGATGAGGGCGATGAAATCATCCGCTATCGGCGTGCCATGGAACAAACCGGCGCCAGTTGACGGGGAAGGCGATCATGCCAAGACGATCCTTTGCCAAACTCGATATGTATCTGTCAGCCTCAACTGAACCCCTGTTCAACGCACTTGAAGACTGGATGCGGGAGGCATGTGGTGAAATCGACCAGTATCACGACCTTGCGGGCTTTGCCTTCGGCCAGATTTGCGGGATTGAATTTGCCAAAGCCGATGCTGGCACATATTCCTATCTGGCAACCCTGTGGCTTGCCGATAAATCGGCTCCCGCTGGCTATTACCATTCCGTGCTGATCACCCCGCGGCAAGGCGGGCTGGAGGAACTGGAAGATTTTGATCCGGCGCGGCACAAGGTTGCCATCAATGAACTCGGGTCCTTTTCAGGATCGGTTGTTTTTTCATCTCACATGCTGGGCAGGGGGGATGCCGGTTTCCCCCGGTACGTCTTGAGTGGCGGGCATGTCAAGTCGGTGCAGCTGGTGGCCGAAGGCAAGGTGAAGCTGGCTGCGATCGACCGGCTCAGCTTTAATATGGCAATATATGAACAGCCAGAACTTATCCAGCATATCCGTGTTCTTGGTCAGACAGGTGATTATCCAGGCCTGCCTTTCGTTGCCCCGGGGAATCTTCCCGCAGATCAGGTGGAACACATGATCCAGCATCTGCTTGGTTTTGCCGAAACAGAAGCATTTCAGCAATTCGCGCCCCGTCTGGGGGTGGGGGGTATTCTCCGCCTCGATGATCCATCACGATATGCGGAAATGGCCAGGCTTTGACCTACCGCGATAATGGAGAAGCCCAACGCAAGGTGCATGACACCTATCAAGAGATATGTTAGCGTCATAGAGCATAATTAGTCTTAAGGGAGTCATTTGATGAGAAAGATTGTTGCAGGTGTATTGCTGACACTGACCCTTTTCGGTGCTGCGGGTTGTTCGAGCTACCCTTCCTGGGTGCCGGATTGGGCACAAGTCGGCGCAAGCGATAGCTGATACATTCAGAAATTTTTAACAAAGGAGCTCAGGCCGTTTTTTCCTGAAGCTCCTTTGTCATACCCTGGCTCGGCAGGAACAGCGCCGCTGCCATGATCAGCGCGGCGGTGGCACTCATGATCATGAAAAGATTTGCCATCGAATAGCCGTTCTGCAAGAGCATGGCACAGAGGGGAAGAACACTGGCCCCCACCGATAGATTAAGCAGAAACTTGATGCTGAGAATTCTTCCCCGCCATTCATCGGGCACATAGCGGACCATAATGGCATCGGTGATGGGGATCTGACCGAAAACAAAGCTCATGGCCATGGTCATCACCGCCATCAGCGCAAGATCCGTGAACTGCGATGCCGCATAAAGAAAAATACCCTGGCCGGTGGCCATACAGAACAGCACCATTCGCGGCGAGCCCCGATCTATCAGCCAGCCTACGCCAATCTGGGCAAAGGAGGCTACCGCGTAGACGATCGAGGCAAGAAGCCCGGTGACGGCGACAGAAACACTGACACTGGTCATGGAAATTTCAAAATATCGCGGCACCAGAAAGGTCATGGCCCCGAAGATAAAGCCGCCTGCGGTGGTGGAAAGCCCAAGGGCGAGAAGGGCGCGAAGCCATCCCCTTGAAAACCCGGAGGTAGCCTGGCCGGTGTTCTTGCCTGACGCGGTTGCCCGGGTTTCAGGCCTGAGCGCGAGGATGAAGATAATCCCATAGGCAAGGCAGACCCCGCCGCAAACCCAGAAACTAACCCGCCAGTCGCCGAGAAGCAGAAGAACACCCACAATCAGCGGCGCGGCGGCAACCCCCATATTGCCGAACACACCATTGATGCCAAGCCTGAGCCCGACCCTGCCTTCACGTCGCAACAGCATCGCTATACCGACGGGATGAAAGATCGATGCAAAGATCCCGATCAGGGCAAGTCCGGCCATAAGCTCATCCAGTGTCCGGGCCTGGCTTGCAAGAATGGCCGCAACACCGATGCCGAAATGAAAGATCACCATCATGAGTGATCGCGAATATCGATCAGCAAGCCTTGCAGAAACAGGCGCCATCGCGCCAAAAAGCACAAACCCCAATGTCCCGTAGCTGATGATATCCTGATATCCGATCCCGAAATGCCGGGCCGCATCATAGGCAGCCTTGGCAAAGATCAACATCATGAAATGGTCAAGGAAATGGCTGATATTGATAAAAATATCCCGAACAGATTTATGCTGGATATGCTGAAGCATCAATAAACACCTGCCTTATATCTCAACCCTCGGCCCTTTTTCCGCCCGGTTCAAGACCAAACCTTTTCTGGCCCTTCAAGACCAGGGCATGATCAGAAACTCTGCTCAAAAAGCCATTGGAGATTCTGGCGGTCAAGCTGGACCGGGTTGCCGCCGCATGAAGGATCGTCAAGGGCCATGGTGATCAGATCCTCCATCCGTGCCGCATCCGCCCCAAGATCGGTCAAGGTCCGGGGAATGGCAAACTGATCGTTGAATTCCTGCACAAAGGCGCAGAACCCGTCAAACCCGCCATCTACCCCAAGATACGAGGTGGCGCGATCAAACCTCTCCCGGATAACAGGAGCATTGAGTTCCAGCACCGCCGGCATGCAGACCGCGTTGGTTGTGCCGTGATGGGTATTGAAGACCGCGCCGATGGGGTGGCTCATGGCGTGGATCGCGCCAAGACCTTTCTGAAAGGCTGTTGCCCCCATCATTGCCGCGCTCATCATATGGGCCCGGGCTTCAAGATTGCTGCCATCCTGGTAGACAAGCGGCAGGTTTTCGATCACGAGTTTCATGCCTTCAAGCGCAATCCCTTGCGACATGGGGTGGTAATGCGGGCTTGAAAATGCCTCGACCGAATGGGCGAAGGCATCAAGTCCGGTTCCGGCGGTGATGAATTTCGGCATGCTGACGGTAAGTTC
The DNA here is from genome assembly GCA_041228335.1 of Alphaproteobacteria bacterium LSUCC0684. Classification (NCBI taxonomy): domain Bacteria; kingdom Pseudomonadati; phylum Pseudomonadota; class Alphaproteobacteria; species Alphaproteobacteria bacterium LSUCC0684. The sequence goes on from CP166130.1 coordinate 763,267, forward strand.
CGGATCAGCGATCACCACCGATGGCAGCACTTTGGGATGGAAGATGATTTTCTTCACATGGGTTTCTGAATTGGTGATGACGCTGGCGCGCCCGACCTCAGAGCCGGTGCCTGCGGTGGTAGGCACGGCAATGATGGGTTTGATCGCATCGGCATCGGCGCGGGTCCACCAATCGCCGATATCTTCAAAATCCCATACAGGCCGTGTCTGCCCGCACATGAAGGCAACCATCTTTCCAAGATCAAGACCGGAGCCGCCGCCGAAGGCGATCACACCGTCATGGCCGCCGTCATGGAATGCCTTGATCCCGTTGGTGAGGTTGACTTCATCTGGGTTGGGGTCCACCTCAGCGAAAATCGCCCGTCCAAGCCCGGCTGCATCAAGAATATCCAGCGCATGGGCCGTGATATCCACGCTGGCAAGGCCGCGATCCGTGACCAGCAGCGGCTTTTTAATGCCAGCCTGGGCACAGGCTTCGGGAAGTTCCTTGATACGGCCAGCCCCAAAGCGGATGGCAGTGGGATAGGACCAGTTGGCAGATGGTGTCATGATGTACCCTTTTTAAGATGGAATGATTTTGGCCGTGTCAGATTCTGATAGCCGATGACCGACAGCCCGCCGCCGCGGCCAGTGTCCTTGCAGCCGGTCCAGCACAAACCCGGGTCCAGATAATCCGCCCTGTTCATGAAGACGGTGCCGGTTTCGAGCGCGTTGCCGATCCGCTCGGCCCGCTCGATATCCTTTGTCCACAGGCTTGCGGTCAGTCCATAGGATGAATCGTTCATCAGGCGGATGGCTTCAGCATCGTCGCTGACCGGCATGATCCCGACCACCGGCCCGAAGCTTTCCTCGCGCATGACGTCCATCTCATGGGTGACGTTCGTGAGGATCTGCGGCGTCAGATAGGCCGCCCCATCATCTTCGGCAAAAGGTTCGATATATGCGGTTGCCCCCATTTTGATCGCATCATTGATCTGCTGGCGGACGGTTTCAGCAAAGCGTGGATGGGCCATGGGGCCAAGCGTGGTTTCAGGGTCAAGAGGATTGCCAAGTTTAAGCGCATTCACCCAGGAAATCGATTTTTCCAGAAAGGCATCATAGATGCTTTCATGGACATAGATCCGTTCAATCCCGCAGCAGCACTGGCCGGAATTGAACATCGCGCCATCCATCAGCGTATCGACGGCGGCATCGAGATCCGCATCATCCATCACATAACCCGGGTCCTTGCCGCCAAGCTCGGTGCTGACACCGACAAAAGTCCCCGCTGCTGCCTTTTCCATGGCACGTCCGGCACCAACGGAGCCGGTGAAATTGATGAAATCAAACATGCGTTCTTCGATCAGCCGGGTGGTTGTTTCATGATCAAGGAAGATATTCATGAACACATCTTCGGGAATACCGGCCTGATGAAAGGCCCTGGCCATGCGCTCACCCACCAGCAGGGTCTGGGTTGAATGTTTCAGCACCACCGTATTACCGGCAATCAGCGCAGGCGCCACCGTGTTGATAGCCGTCATGTAAGGGTAATTCCATGGCGCGATGACAAACACGACCCCATGGGGAACTTTCCGGATGAAGCGCCTGAAATTTGCGTCTTCGCCAACCTCGATATCAGCGAGCGCCGTGTGGGCAATTTCCGCCATGTAACTTGCGCGTTCATCTACGCCGCGAAATTCGCCGCCAAAGCGAATGGGGCGGCCCATCATATGGGCAAGTTCAGGCACGATTTCATCACTCATCGCTCCAAGCGCGGCAACACCAGCCTTGACCAGTTCGATCCGCTCTTCGAGCGGGCGTGCTGCCCATGCGGCCTGTGCCTGCCGCAGGGCTGAAATCTGTTTGCAGGCGGTTTCAAGCGATACGGTTTCCCTTGTTGCGAAAACCGAGCCATCAACAGGGGAGAGGCAGGTCAGGGTCTTTGTCATGTGATCACCAATAGCTCAATCAGGCTTTTTCGAAACCGCGGGCGACTTCCCAATCGGTGACGACGCGGTTGAATTCTTCTATTTCCCATTCAGCACAGCGGGCGTAATGGTCCACCACCCAGTCCCCCATCGCGGCGCGCAGCATTTTCGACCGGATGAGCTTGTCGCGAGCATCGCGCAGGGTCTGGGGGATACTGCCAGTTTTTCCCTTATAGACATCGCCCATTGTCGGAGGCTGAAGTTCAAGACCTTCTTCAATCCCGGCAATGCCAGCGGCAATCTGGGCGGCCATGGCAAGATAGGGGTTGATATCCGAGCCGCCGATCCGGCATTCCACGCGAACAGATTTGGTTCCTTCACCGCAAAGTCTGAACCCGGCGGTGCGGTTATCCACCGACCAGATGGTGCGGGTGGGCGCAAACGTGCCCTTCATGAAACGCTTGTAGCTGTTGATATAGGGTGCAAGGAAATAGGTGCTGTCCGGGGCGTATTTCAACAAACCTGCCATATAGTTCTTCATCAGCGGCGACATGCCGTATTCACCAGATGGGTCAAAAAAAGCGTTCTGGCCATCTTTCCACAGTGACTGATGGATATGACTGGATGAACCGACACGATTATGGTCCCATTTGGCAAGGAAACTGGCCGAATGTCCTTGCTGCCAGGCAATTTCCTTGATCGCGTGTTTGGCGATCGTGTGGTAATCCGCCGTCAGCATGGCTTCGGCATATTTGATATTGATTTCTTCCTGCCCGGCTTCGGCTTCACCTTTGGAGTTTTCAATCGGAATGCCGGCGGTATAGAGATGGTTGCGCACCGGCCGCAGGATGTGCTCTTCCTTGGTTGTCTGGAGGATATGGTAATCCTCGTTATATCCTGAGATGGGTTCAAGATCACGGAAGCCTTCTTTTCTGATCTCATCCAGGCTTTTGGCAAAGAGGAAGAATTCAAGCTCGGTGGCCATCATCGCCTCAAATCCCATCTCGCGCAGACGCGCCACCTGCGCTTGCAGAACCGCGCGCGGAGAATGAGGGACCGGCGCATGGGTGTGATGATCGAGCACATCGCACAGCACCATTACCGTGCCTTCAAGCCAGGGCACAAGACGAAGGGATTTAAGGTCAGGCTTCATGGTGTAATCGCCATATCCCCTTTCCCATGACGTGGCCTGGTACCCATCCGGCGTTGCCATTTCAAGGTCAGTTGCGAGCAGGTAGTTGCAGCAATGGGTTTCTTCCCATGCGGTATCGATAAAATGACGGGCGTGGAACCTCTTGCCCATGAGACGGCCCTGCATATCAACAATACAGGCCAGGACCGTATCAATCTGCCTGTTCTCGACCATGGGGACGAGATCATCCCAGTGCAGTGCTGTTGTCATAATATCCTCCAAAGCCAAAATTCTCTTACCCCGGCCTATCTTCGATCCTGTCCGTGCTAAACCGCACTGGACTGATAGCTGGAGCGGGCCAGCCACTCGGGGTTGATTTCAATCCCCCAGCCCGGCTTGTCGGATATACTAGCATGACCATTTTCGATTTGGTAAGGTGTTTCAACATAAAGTCCCTCCTGCCAGGGGTAGTAATCCGGACCTTCAATGGAAAATTCGAGATACTTGCCGGCATTTGGAATCGCCCGCAGGAGATGCATGGTAAACAAGGTCACCAGCGAAAGATTGGCGCAATGCGGAGTCACGGGGAGCCCGGCTTTTTCCGCCATCCTGCAAACACGTAGCGTCCGGCTGATCCCGCCGAGGTAGAGGATATCCGGCTGGACAATATCCACCGCCCGCATGTCAATCATCCGCTGCCAGGTGGGCAGGTCGCAATCCTGCTCGCCACCGGTAACATCAATCTTGAGCGCATCGGTGACTTGCTTGGTCTGTTCAAGCTCCCAGTAGGGGCAAGGCTCTTCATAGTGACAGAACCCGTGATCTTCGAGGATATGGCCGATTTCGATCGCCCGTTCGGGGCTGTAGCAGCTGTTCGCATCGATCAAGAGGTCCACTTTCTCGCCCAACTCCCGGCGCATGGTCGGGATGATCTCCTCGGTACGGCCCGGCCATTCATCCTGATTGCGGCCGACTTCTGCCCCGGCCCGCATCTTGAACGCATCAAATCCGTATTTGTCCCTGAGCGCTTTCAGCCGGTCGGCTTCTTCGGCCGGGGTGATGTCGCGTTTCATCGAGCTGGCATAAGCACGGATAGGCCCTGGCGCTCCGCCGAGCAGGGAAACCACGGGTTTCCCGGCAATCTTGCCGCGCAAATCCCAGATCGCCGTATCCACCCCGGCCATGGCGCGCCTGAGATAAGAGCCGGGGAATTTATGTTCACGTTCCGTGACCAGATCAAGAAGATCATCAAGGTCGGTTGTATCCTTGCCCAGCATCCATGGGGCAACCTGCCGATGCAGCACCTGACAGGTGATATCGCTGTGATAGGTGGAAACCTGTCCCCAGCCCTCGGCCCCGTCTTCGGCGGTGACGCGAACAAATCCGACATAAGGATTGCAAAAGGTTTCAATGGATCTGAGCTTCATGTCGTGTCCTCACTTATGCTTCGCCCCTGATGATACTGGCGGCTTTTTCCCCCACCATAATTGCGGGGGCATTGGTGTTGCCTGATGGAATCGTTGGAAAGATCGACGCGTCCGCAATCCTCAGCCTGGCAATGCCATGCACCCTGAGATGTTCATCCACCACGGAAGTTTTCGCGTTCCTGCCCATCCGGCAGGTGCCGCATTGGTGGAACACCGTCCAGCTGATATCCCGGGCGGTTTCAAGGATCTCCTCATCGGTCTGCATCTGCGGGCCGGGATGGATCTCCTTGTCGGTCAGTCGTGCAAGAGAGGGCATGCTGGCGATATGGCGAACAAGGCGGGTGCCGGCGATCATCTGCCGGCAGTCTTCTTCGGTGGCAAGATAGTTGCCATGCAGTCGCGGTGCCTGCATCGGATCAGGTGAGCGAATTTCCAGATATCCCCGGCTTTCGGGTTTGCAGGGATTAAACCCGATCTTGTAGGCGGGGAAGGGATCAGGGCTCATCAGTGGTCTTGTGCCCACCGGTGCGCGTGTATAGCTCATCGGCATGAAATAGAGCTGCAGATCAGGAGGCCCGGATTTCTCCTTCAGCCAGACAAAGCCTCCACCCTGATTAAGACTCATGCCGAGAGGGCCCTTACGGGTAAGAAGATACTGAAGCCCGACCTTGATCTTGCCGAAAAAAGGCCGCAGATCCTGGTTGAGGGTTGGTACCGTTGCGCCGTAAACGAGTTCAAGCCCGAGATGATCAGCAAGATTCCGCCCGACATGAGGCTGATTCAGCACAACTTCAATACCCATCGTCTTCAGCAGGGCCGCCGGGCCAATGCCGGAAAGCTGCAACAGTTGGGGCGTGTTGATTGCCCCGCCTGAGAGAATGACCTCACGGCGGGCACTCACCTTCATGATCCGGCCACCTCGGATATATTCCACCCCCGTGGCGGCGCGTCCATCAACAAGAATACGCGTCACATGTGCTTTGGTGACGATTGAGAGGTTTTGCCGTGAGGCCGCCGGTTTGAGATACGCTCTTGCGGCGGACGCTCTCAACCCGTTTTGGGTTGTGATCTGAAAGAAGGAGGCGCCTTCCATATCTCCGGCGTTATAGTCGCTGTTGGGCGGAATCCCCGCTTCCGCGGCAGCATTGATATAGGCGCGCGACAACGGATGCACCATGGGGCTGACATCGGTAACACCGAGCGGGCCGCCTTTACCGCGTTCTGCCCGCGCATCGCCAAGCCAGTTTTCCATGCGGCGGAAGACCGGCTCGACATCCTGCCAGCTCCAGCCCGGGGCGACTTCCCCCCATTCGTCGTAATCGTCCCGGTGGCCACGCACATAGACCATCGCGTTAATGGAAGATGACCCGCCGAGTACCTTGCCGCGTGGCCAGTAGACAGATCGGTTGTTGAGATTGGGTTCAGGCTCTGTGTGGTATTTCCAGTTATAGCGCTGATCATAGAAAACCTTGCCATAGCCGATGGGGATATGCAGCCATGGGTGCTTGCCCCATGGTCCGGCTTCTAGCACAAGCACGCGGGTTTGCTTGTCTTCGCTCAGCCTTGCGGCGATGGCGGACCCGGCTGAACCTGCCCCGACAATAACGTAATCGAATTCATCCATCCGGAACTCACGATTTTTCACGACCAAATATCTGGGCAAGCACCATCATCAGTGTTGTCACGATGATCATGATTGTAGATATTGCTGCAATAGTAGGATCTATCTGGTCACGCAAGGCATTAAACATGTTTCGGGTCAGGGTGGGATTGTCTCCACCTGAAATGAACATGGCAATCACCACTTCATCAAAAGATGTAAGGAAGGAGAGAAGCGCGCCGGTCACCACCGCAAAGCGTATCTGCGGCAAGGTGATCGTCAGAAAAGCTTTCCAGCGTGGCGCACCGAGTGCACGGGCAGCGTTTTCCTGATTCATGTCATAACTCTTCAGCGCAGCGCCCGTGACAATCAGCACCAGCGGCACCGCCATGATCGTATGCGCCAGCACGAGCCCCGTAATCGTGTAGAGGATTTTCAGTTTGACGAAAGCATAGAACGCCCCGATGGCGACCAGTACAACAGGCACCATCATCGGCATGATGAGCGTGACAAATGCCAGCCGCATAAACGGGATGCGCGAGGTGTGAAGCCCGTAGGCGGCAATCACGCCAAGCGGTGTTGCAACAAGCATGGTCAGAAAGGCCGCCTTGAAGGAGGTCCGGGTGGCGATCATCCATTCATCGGAGCCGAAATAATTGTCGTACCAGCGAGTGGACCAGATCTCAGGCGGGAATTCGAGGTACTGGGAGTCGGAAAAGGACATCGGGATCACAATCAGGGTCGGGGTGACCAGCAGGATCATGATGACCGTCGCGAGCGCATAGAGCCAGAGTCGCTGTCCGTGGGAGACCTGGGTCTCGGTCGCCGGTTGGTTGAGCCATTTCAGCATCTAGTGGCCTCCCCCGACCATATTTTGCAGATTAAGAAAGCGTGAAGCTATCCACAGCGTCGCAATGGTGATGATCAAAAGGATGACCCCGAGGGCGCTTGCCGCCCCCCAGTTCACGAAGAGCTCGATATTGGAGACGATTTTCATCGATACCATGATCACCTTGCCGCCGCCCAGAACCGCTGGCGTCACAAAGAATCCAAGGCAAAGCACGAAAACCATCAACGCGCCGGCAAAGAGTCCCGGGGTGGTGAGAGGGAAGAACACCGTCCAGAAAGATCGGACAGGAGATGCGCCAAGATTGGACGCCGCCTTGAGGTAATCCCGGTCAATCGCCCGCATCGCGCCATAGACGGGGAGGATGAGGAATGGCAGCATGATATGCACCATCCCGATCAGCGTCCCATTGAGGTTATGCACGAATTTGATCGGATCATCCCAGAGTCCGGCTGAAATCGCCCAGTTGTTGACGAGCCCGCGTTTCTGCAAAAGGACCAGCCAGGCATAGGTCCGCACAAGGAGCGAGGTCCAGAACGGCAGTAAAACCGTAATCATGCACAGATTGGCGATCCGGCTGGGAAGCTGCGACATGAAATAGGCGAGAGGATACCCGATCAGGATGCAGAAAATCGTGGTCAGAAAACTGACTTCAAAGGTTGTGCGGAAAATCCTCGCATAGGATTTGCTTCGGGTCATCCGCTCATAGTTTTCAAGAGAGAATGTTCCGTCGGCACCGATGAAGGAAACATAGAAAAGCCAGCCGACGGGGATCACCAGTATGATCAGGATCAGGATCAGCGCAGGTGAACTGAGCCCGAAGAGTCTAAGCCGTTCAAGCCGCTCATCACGTCGCAGCCCTGCGGCATTGAAATCACTGCCCATGCGTTGATCCGTCTGGATCATGTCAGTTGTCCCCATCTTCAATGATGACAGTATCGGCGTTCTCAAGCCCGAGGCTGACGGTTTCGCCAGGTCTGGGCAGGCGGGCGAAGTTATCACTTCTGATCGTGCCGCGCACCGCCACCTCAGTGCCATCCTGAAGGTTGGCGTAGAGCAGGAAACTTTCCCCCTGGTAGACAACATTTGTTACCGTTGCGGTGAAGACATTGACGTTGCGGGCCGGCTTTCCCTCGATCAGGCGTATCCGTTCAGGACGGATGAGCAGCACAAGGGATTCTGTCTCCGGCACGGGGCGGCTGGTCCTGATCTTGACCCCGCCTGCCACCAGGGAAGATCCACTCTTTTCCACTTTGAGGAAGGTGGACTCGCCGATGAAATCCGCCACAAATTTGTTCTGGGGGTAATCGTAGAGTTCCTGCGGTGTCGCCAGTTGCATGATCCGGCCATGGTTAAGTACGGCTATCCGGTCGGACATGGTCAGCGCTTCACGTTGGTCATGGGTTACGTAGACCGTGGTCATGCCGAGCCGTTCGTGGAGGCGGCGCAGTTCAATCTGCATCTGGTCACGGAGTTTCTTGTCAAGGGCCGAGAGCGGTTCATCCATCAAGAGAATACGCGGCTCGAAAACAATTGAACGTGCGAGAGCCACCCGTTGTTTCTGGCCGCCTGAAAGCTGGTTGATCCGCCGTTCACCAAGTCCGCCCAGTTGCACAAGTTCAAGCGCATTTTCCACGCGATCCTGTATTTCCTTTTTGGGGGTTTTGCGCAGCCGAAGCGGATACCCGACATTGCCGGCAACGGTCATGTGCGGAAACAGGGCATAGTTCTGAAACACCATGCCAAGATTACGCAAGTGCGGCGGCGTGCGGATCACTTCATCATCACCGAATTTGAGGCTGCCCATATCCGGACGGGTGAAGCCGGCCAGCACCATCAGCAAGGTCGTCTTGCCGGAGCCTGACGGCCCCAGAAGAGTCAGAAATTCACCACTTTTCACATCGAGAGACACATTGTCCAACGCATAAACCTGACCATATGTCTTGGTGACATTGCGGATGGTGATCGGCAGGGCTTCGGCAGTGCGGGTCATTTCAGTCTCTTCGGGAATTGAATGAGATTCATGCTGCGGGCGTTGATCTGCCCGCAGCACGGTAGATGGTCTTTTTGAGATTATTCCGTCAGCATTTCCTGATACATTTCAGCCGCGACGGTTTCCCACTTGGCGTACCACTCGAGAGATACAGGAACCTGCGATGCCACGTTCTTTGGCGAAGATGGCAGGCTTGCAGCCGTTGCTGCATCAATCACGCCGGTATTGTATGCCGCCTCGTTGGTCGGGCCGTAGGTGATGTATTTCGGCAGATCATCCTGATATTCCGGCTTGGAAATCTCGGCGAGGAACTCCATCGCGGTATCACGGTTCGGCGCGCCCTTCGGCACGGCAAAGCAGTCATAATCAAGCAGCGCCTGATTGAAACTGTACTTGACCTTGGCGCCGTCTTTCTTGGCATTGTCAAAACGGCCGTTCCAGCCGGTGGTCATGTCAACTTCACCATCTTTCATGAGCTGGGCGTGCTGTGCGCCTGAAGTCCAGAAAACATCGATATGTGGCTTGAGTTCGCGGATCTTGTTGATGGCGCGTTCAATGCCTTCTTCGGAATCCAGCACCTTATAGACATCTTCCGGGGCAACGCCATCAGCCATGATGGCTGGCTCAAGTGCACCGGCAACCTTGCCGCGATAGGCCCGCTTGCCCGGGAATTTCTTCACATCGAAGAAATCCGCCCAGCTGTTTGGTCCGGCATCGCCATAGGTTTCGGTGTTCCAGGCATAGACCGTTGAGAAAACATCACCGCCAACGCAGTAATCCGTATAGAGGTTCGGATAGAAGGTGGAAACATCGATGACGTTGTAATCGAGTTTTTCAAGAAGGCCTTCCGCGGCTGCACGTGCCGCCGAACCCGAACCGCTGGCAACGATATCAAGCGTCACCTGTCCGGTGGATACCTGCAGGCGAACATCAGACATGCCGCCATAGGTTTCCTGCTTGACGGTAATGCCGGTATTGGCCTGGGCAGGCTCAAACAGTGCCTTGCTCTGGGCTTCCTGGTAGGATCCACCCCAGGAGGCGATGGTGACGCTTTTGTCCGCCGCGTAGGCGGTTGATGCCAGCAAGCCAGCACCCAAGGCGAGTAGTGTTTTCAGTTTCATGATGGTAACCCTTCCCATGATTAGATAGGCCTTTTGCAGGTCGTTGTTTTGCCGTTTTATTTTTCCAGATGTGGTGGCAGTTTTCCATCCGGTTTCAGAAAAAAATCCCAACGTCTATGCGCTCCTTCTGGATTGCATGCGATCACGCCATCGGTACCAGGCAACCATCGGCGGCAGAAACCATGGCTTGCCCGTGTAAAGAGGTCTGGTGGGAAAAGACAGATCATCAAAAGCGGTCGTACCTTCCTTGAGGCCAAGCAGTTTCTGCCCGACACGCATGCCGAGATAGCTTGAAAGAGAGACCCCGGTTCCGCAATATCCCATGGCATAATAGACGCCATCCTTGATGCCGGTATGGGGGAGTTCGTCAAAACTGTAAGCGACCGTTCCCATCCAGGAATGCGAAATCTTGTAGCTACGCAGTTCAGGGAAGATGCGGCACATGTCATCATAAAGTCGCGGGCCGCTGACAGCGGCGTCGGTTTCATCGGCAGAGACACGTCCACCAAAGAGAATCCGGGTCCGGTCAGGTGAGGGCCTGAAGTAATAGACTACCTTGCGGGTATCGCTGATCACCCTGTTCTTCGGGAAAAGTCGATCCATCAATTCCGGCGGCAATTGCTCGGTGGCAATAATGTAGCTGCCGATGGGAATGATGCGCCTCTTGAGCCATGGCGTAGCGTTGCCGGTATATCCATTGGTGGCGACAATCACCTCTCTTGCATTTATGCTGCCGCTGGTGGTGGTCACTTCAAATCCGGTATTGTTGCGCTCAATTCCGGTCACCGCGCAATTTCCAATAACCGTTGCCCCGGCTTTCCGCGCACGTTCCAGAAGCCCGCGGTGATATCGCGCCGGGTTCACCGATGCGTGGTGGGGGAAGACAACGCCGCCATGATAGAAATCGGTGCCAATCTCGCCATGTTGCTCCTGCCTTGGGATGGCGGCGCAAGGGATACCTTCAATGGAGTTGAGCTGTTCTGAGTCACGGGCCAGATCCTCATAGGCCCGGGCCGAGTGCGCGGCATGGAATCGGCCGCATCGCTGAAAGCTGCAGTCGATCTTTTCGGCCTTGATGCGTTCTTCAATCCAGTCCAGTGCATCCTTGCCTTCATTTCGAATGGCACGGGCCCTGGTTTCACCATATTTACGGTTGAGCATGGCGAGCGATGGCTTGATGCTGGTACTGATCTGGCCACCATTTCGTGTGCTGCATCCTGAACCGGGCTCGCCGGCATCCAGGACCAGCGTGGACCGGCCTGCCCGCGCTGTTTCAAGGGCGGCATTCAGGCCGGTATAGCCGGAACCGACAATCAGCACATCTGTTGAGGAGGGAAGGGCATGTGATTGCGCTGCCAGTTCCGGCATCCCGTCGAGCCAGTAGGAATTGCGAGACCAGTTGCTTATCCAGATATCGTTCATCTGAAATTTTCTCTTGCGAGAAACTCCCCCTATATCAGATCACTTCTGCACCGATCCGGACGCAAAAACAATCATATGAAAAACTATCAATTTTCTGTTTTGATAAGTCAAATTAATATAAAATATTTTTTTATTCGATTTATTTATGGGGGAATTTATCCGATGAAATTGAAAATGCGTCATCTGGATGTGTTTGATGCATTGTTTGATGCAGGTTCAGTCTCGCGCGCGGCGGAGCGGCTGAATATCTCTCAGCCCGCGGTCAGCCTTGCTCTTGGCAATCTGGAAAAAGAGCTTGGCTTTCAGTTGTTTCATCGTGATCGCGGGTTTTTCGCGCCAACCAGCGAAGCCTTGTTGCTTTACGATGAGGTGCAGAAAAGCATGGCCGCGCTTTCAAGGGTGGAGAAACGCGCCGATGAGATTCGTTCCGGTGAATCCGGGGCAATCCGTATCGGGACCAATGGAACTCTTGCCTTTAATTTCCTGCCCGGCATTATCGCCGAATTTCAGCAGGACTATCCGGATGTCTACATTGAAATAATAATACAGGCATCACGCCAGATCTCATCCTGGGTGGCCAGTCGCCAGATAGATATCGGTTTTATCGATACGCCTGTACCTGTTGCCGGTCTTGAGGCGGAAATCCACCCGCTGCCATGTGTCTGTATCATGCGGGAGGATGATGCGTTAACGCATCTTGACCGCATCGGCCCCAGGGACCTCAAAGATCGGCATATCATTGCCATCACCGGAGATCACAACGTTGACAGGCAATTGCAGAAAGTCATGTCCATTGAGGGTGTGGAGTTGAAATACAAGGTTTCATGCACGTATTTTGCCCTGGCACGTCGTCTTGTATCTTCGGGAAATTACCTTGCCATTGTAGATCCGATCAACGGCTCGGTGCCGAATACCGATGGAGTGGTCAGCCGCCCGTTTGACCCGCCCATCTTTCATGATCTTGCAATGATTACCAGTCATGACCAGAAGCCGGACCGGGTGGAGACACGTTTCAAGAACATTATCAGCGCGCGTCTTGATCAGCACTCGAACAGAAAAAGGAAACTCACCAACAAGGGTGAAGGTGGTTGAGACTAGCGGGCGCAATATCCTTCATACCGCAAAGTTGCATGATGCAGGTGATCGGCAATGACGTGAGGGTTTCCTTTCGCCAGCCAGAACCGTCAAAACTAGCACTGGTCATGTCGCTCTGTTCTTGATAGAGGTGGGTAAATATCAGGGTGAGACAATGCCAATTCTTATAATAGGGGCAGGGCAGGCCGCGCTGACCACCGCTGAAAAATATCGTGCCATGGGTGGAGAGGATGAACTGATCATCCTTGGTGAAGAGCCTGTTTTGCCGTATCAGCGGCCACCTTTGTCCAAAGCCTATCTTGCCGGAGACATGCCCCTTGAGCGGCTTTATCTCCGGCCCCGGGAATGGTTTGAAAAAAACAATATCACGATGCGCCCGGGATGCCGGATCGAAGCGATCAACAGGTCGGAAAAATCAGTTCGGCTCGATGGTGGTGAACACCTGGCCTATGACAAGCTGGTGCTGGCGACAGGGGCGCGGGCACGGCCGCTTCCCCGGGAAATTACGGCTGATGCGGCGGGGATCTATACCCTGCGCGGTCTTGAGGATATTGACTCCATGCGGCCGGAATTTCAGGCAGGTCGCCGACTGCTGGTGATCGGTGGCGGGTATATCGGCCTTGAGGCTGCTGCCATTGCCCGCAAACTCGGGCTTGATGTCACGGTTGTTGAGGCTGCCCCGCGTATTCTGGGCCGTGTTGCCAGTGAGGAAACGGCTGACTTCATCCGTGATATGCATCTTGGTAAAGGGGTTGAATTTCATGAAGGCAAAGGCCTTGCCTCGCTGGATGTTTCGGCGGGCCGTGTTGCCGGAGCAACCCTGACCGACGGAACCCGGCTCAAGGTTGATTTTGTGATTGCCGGGATCGGTATTCTTGCCAATACCGAACTTGCCGAAGAGGCGGACATACGTTGCGATGAGGGTATTCTCATCAATGGAGAATGCCGGACAAGTGATCCTGATATCTATGCTTGCGGGGATTGCACAAGATTTGAATACAAGGGCGAGCAGATCAGGCTTGAAAGCGTGGGCAACGCCATTGATCAGGGTGAAGTCGTCGCCGCCAATCTCGCCGGACATAAGGCCGCCTATATGCCGAAACCCTGGTTCTGGTCAGATCAGTATGACCTGACATTGCAGATAGCCGGGCTGAACAGAGGATATGATGATACGATCGTCCGTCCGGGCCCGAGGGAAGGGACGCAATCTGTCTGGTACTATGCGGCCGACCAGCTTATCGCTGTTGATGCGCTCGGGGATCCGCGTGCCTACATGATCGCAAAACGTCTTATCGATGCGGGTAAAAATCTGCCGAAAGATATTGCCGGGGATGCGGAAGCCAATCTTAAAGACTGGCTTTGATCATTAGTGGAAATTCAGCCTGTCCATGGACCGGGCGCAAGCCCGTTGAGCAAATGTCTTTATTTGATCGGCGATAGAGGCTATTTTATATCTGAAATGCAAATTTCTGGATAATGAGACAGGAAGATGACAGGGCAAATGCCTGACCGGCTGGATTTTATTTGGAGTGATCTGTTCGGGCAGTCGGCAACCATGGCGCAGCTGGTTGTGCTTCTGTTTGTTGCGTCGCTCATACTGCTTCTCTTGTCGCTGGTCAGTTTTCAATTGTCCCGCATCCGCAAGCCTGAGACTGACCGGGGAAATTCAACCAGCAGCAATCCTTCCATGAGCAAGGCGTCAACTGGTTCCACCTCAAAGGATCAGCCTGTTCTTCGGGTCTCGTGGGGGCAGATCGAAGATAAGAGAGAGCCCCAGCCCACCGAGGCAGCGGCAAGGCAAATGGAGCCGGATATTCGTTTCGATAAGGCCCATCCCAGGATGGCGGCGGCATCCCAGACCGGCGGCCAGCCGACACCACCCGGCGTCAGCATGGAGGAGATGCCGCTTAATGTCACCTATCTCAACCGGAACAACCGGGACAGCGCAGGAGTGGTGCTGGCAGAACAGCCGACCGAAGGCAGCAGAATAGGCCCGCTCTATTTCAACCAGCCGAAAACCGCTCCGGAAGAGGAAACGCTGGCGGCTAAGGTGACGGAACAGAGTGAAGACAGTATTGACGGATTTATTATCAAGCAGCGCAGCCGCAGAGCACCGGCCGCGGCAACGCACGCCAACAAGATTGATCCGGAGGAAAGTTCCCAATTCTCGGCGGTTGAAGCATCGGCGGCCGCTGCCCCGTCATTTTCGATGGATCGATCAGAAGACGTAACCCTGATTGAACTGGGCAAGATCGAGGCCAGGATGAAGCAGTTGAAACAGTTTTATCAGAACGGTCATATTTCATCAGCTATTTATGCCGAGCAAAGTCGGCAATTATTTGAGGAAGCTCGGCGGTTGATGTCAAAATCCTGAACAGAACCCGGGATAGGCACTGATACAAATGGGCTCTGTGACTTACGTTTGAAACATGCTAGTTTCGATATAAGAGTTTAATGAAAGAATTATTCTTAAATAGGTAATTCAATAGAAAGCGCTATTTGTTTGAATTTATGTAATTATTTGTTGTAGCGTTTTGTTTTGATAATAAGCCCGGGCAATTGACTTCATTCATGATTACTTCAGGCATCATGATAGCAAATGTGAAAGGCGGGGTGGGGAAGAGCACTCTTACCTGCTATCTTGCGGACTATTTGCGCATGCGCAAGCCGCGGCTTTCCATGACCGTTATAGACACAGACCTGCAGGGCAGCAGCTATGAAAGCCTGTCGCCGGTCTTTCCCGCAGGCAAGGTCAAGCATCTGCCGATCAGCGGGCGTTACGATGCGGTCAATGTCATGACCCTTGATACCTTGATGCGGAGTGAGCTTTCTTACAGCAATCATGTCATGCTGCTCGACACGTCGGCGGGAAAACCTGAAACCCTTCATCAGGCGATGATGATGTGCAAATGCCTCCTTGTCCCTGTTTCCCTCTCCTGGACGGATATCCGCCCGACTTCAGATTTCATTCGTGAGATACAGGAGCTGAAAGACAACGCAGGCAGCCTTACGCCTCATATCATTGTTGTGCCGAACAGGCTTGCGCCCCAGCAGCGCAACTTGAACTATCTGGCAAAGGCGTTGACGGATCTTGATGTCGTCATTGCTCCAGGCTTGTCGGAACTATCGGTCATCAAACACAAATCAGAGCAGTTTTCCGGGCTGATCGGTACCCATGGCACCAGATTTTTTGAAGAATTTGAACGCTTTGGGCAATTCATCTGCGATTATGTGCTGACGGGCAAACTTGATGAGATCTACAGCGACACGAATGTTGTGCCCTTGCGTGGCTAGCCTTATTAAGCGATAAAGACACCACAATCTTTTATATTGTCAGCACCGGTTGAATTGAAATGAAAAATCTTGTCTTCCTGGCTGTTCCGCTGATTGCTATCGGCACCTATCTCTATATTCAGACTGGAATCACCAATGAAGAGCGGCGCGAAATCACCGCTGAAATTGTGCTTGTGAACGAATGTGATGTTCCGTCAGCCTACTTTGCCGTCAAGAAACTTGAATCCGGCCGAACCTATTCCCTCGCCAAGGGTCAGGCCAGCATCGATGCGATAAAGGGGGAGAAACTCCAGCTGGTGCTGAGCCCGAAATATAAAGATGTTGAATACGACGGGATGATATTCAAGGCCAGCGAATTTCAGCGGGTGACAGCGGATTGCTCTTTTGGCGAAAGACAGCGGGGCGTGACGGACGGGCTCAAGAATACGTTCAGTGGCGGCGGTTGATCCGGGGCTTGCCAAAAGACTCAGGTGATTTTTTCCATCGGCTTTTCTGATCAGGCGTCAGGCCTTTTCTGATTTGATCTTGCACAACTCTATCCTATCATGATGGATGAAACCTCAACGCGCCTCCATGTTTTGAAATGAGCACATATCTGACAACAAAGGAAGTCGCCGCCCTGATGCGTGTCAAGGAGCGCAAGATCTATGATCTGGTTGCCCGCTCGCTCATCCCGTTTCACAAGACAACGGGCAAGCTTCTTTTCCCGCGGGATGAAATCATGCACTGGCTTGAAAAGGGCCGGAAGCCGCTCAACGTGCCAGCCACAATCACGGGCAGCCATGATCCATGTCTTGAGGATGTATTGCGGCAGTCCGGCGTCAAGATTGCAACCATCTGGAATGGCAGCAGCGAAGGGCTTGATCTTGTTGAAGAAGGCAATGCAGCGGCGAGTGCCCTGCATATCTTTGACCCCGATGCCGGATCATGGAACATTAATGCCGTCCGGGAACGATTTGCTTCGGGAAATTTTGTGCTGATCGAATGGGCAAGGCGACAGCGGGGGTTGATCACCGCGCGTGATCTCGAAGGTCAGATCAATGAATTCAGGGAAATAATCGGCCATCGTATCTGTGTCCGGCAGAAAGGTTCTGGCAGCCAGTTACTTTTTGACAGCCTGATGGCGGAACACAAGATCGATCCGGGGGCAATCCACAAAACGGCCGAAAAACACACCGAACTTGAAGCGGTTCTGGCATTGATTGAAGGGGTGGCGGATATTTCCTTCGGGCTTGAGTATCTTGCCAGGAGGTATCGTCTTGGTTTTGTGCCAATGCTGGAAGAACGTGTGGATCTTCTGGTCTCACGGCAGTTTTATTTCGAGGAAGGGTTTCAGCAGTTTCTCGGTTTCTGTAAAAGCCCCGAATTTGAACGGATCAGAAAGGACTACCCCGGGTATGATTTTGGCCATCTCGGGGCTGTTCATTTCAATTCGCTGTAATGTTCCGGTGGCAGAACGACCGCCGCCGGAAAGATAGTGCCGGATTTATTCGGCGCTGGGGAAAAACAGTTTTTTGCCATTCACTTCATAGGACGCGATAGCATCCTGCCCTTTCGCCGAAATCAGCCAGTCAATGAAGGCCTGGCCTTCTTTGGCTTTGACGGTGGGGCATTTTTCAGGGCTGATCAGCATCACGCCATAGGGATTGAACATGGTCTTGTCCCCCTCGACCATGATCCTGAAATCATCCTTATTGCCAAAATTTATCCATGTTGCACGGTCCGTCAGGGTATAGGCGCCCATGCCGATTGCCGTATTGATCGTCGCGCCCATGCCGGACCCGGTTTTACGATACCAGCTGCCTGATGCGGCTTCCTGATCAACACCGGCGGCGGCCCAGAGTGATTTTTCCTTGCTGTGGGTGCCGGAGTCATCCCCGCGGGAGGCAAAGAACGCTTGTGTTGCAGCAATTTTCTTCATTACTGTTGCGGCATCATTGAGGCCGGCAATCCCGGCCGGATCAGCTGCAGGTCCTATGATGACAAAATCGTTATACATGACGTCATAGCGGCGGGAGGCATATCCATCGGCGACAAACTTGTCTTCGCGCTTGCGGCTGTGGACGAGCAGAACATCTCCATCGCAGTTCATGGCGTTCTTGATCGCCGCACCGGTGCCAACGGCCACGACATGGACGGTTATGCCGGTATCCGCCTTCACCCGGGGCAGGATATAGTCATAAAGACCTGAGTTTTTGGTCGAGGTGGTTGACTGGACGATGATTGAGCTTTCGGAAAGCGCCGGGCCCGCGATCAATGAGGCGAGGAACAGAGGGAGGAGAAAGTATTTAATCATCATGGGTGTTTCCTTTCATGGTTGAGGTGAGGTCCTTGCTAGATGACGATCTTGCCCGCCAGATAGGCTTGAGCTTTGTCGGAAGAGGGTTTCTTGAAAAACCGCGATGCCGGGCTGTGCTCGCAAAGCCTGCCCGCGTTGAGGAAAATCACGTCATCGGCAAGTCGCCTGGCCTGGCTGATATCATGGGTGACGGCCACCACCTTGGTGCCGGACTGGCTTTCTGCTGAGATGATATCTTCGATGATCTTGGTCGAGGCTGGGTCAAGATTGGACGTGGCTTCATCAAGAAAGAGAATTTTCGGGCGGGTGACGAGCGCGCGCGCGAGCGCCAGCCGCTGCTTCTCACCACCCGAAAGCAGCCGGGCGGATTGTTGGGAAAGATGGTCGAGGCCAACCTTTTCCAGTATCTCGTGAATATGTCGGTGATCTGTTTGGTGTTGCTGGTGTGCCGCAAAGAGCATGTTTGCAAGAACACTGCGCCGCATCATGGTCGAGGTCTGAAAAACCATGGACTGCTGCTGCCGTATGCCGGCATTGAGGGGCAGGTTTCCGAAAAGCATCGTGCCGGCATCGATTTCCGTAAGCCCGTGAAGGCACCGGATAAAGAGACTTTTGCCAGCCCCGTTCGGGCCCATGATCACGGATATCCCTTCACGTTCAATCGTGCAGCTGACGTCATGAAGAAGCCGGCGTCCTCCCCGGGTCACGGAAATATTTTCAACGCAAATGGGGAGTATCTCGCTAGACATAGGCTTTGTCTTTTGCAGATTGCTTGAGCCAGGTTGCCAGAAAGTTCACCAGCATGGCCATTGCAAGCAGAATTAAACCAAGCGCCAGCGCCAGCGCCAGCTCACCTTTCGATGTCTCAAGGGCAATCGTGGTGGTCATCACCCGGGTGACGTGATCGATATTGCCGCCGACAATGATCACGGCGCCAACCTCCGAGATGGCGCGCCCGAACCCCGCCAGCACGACGGTGAGAAGGGAATATCTGGCATCGATGATATAGGCTTTTACCGCGGCTGATCTTGACACGACGAGCGATGTGAAAAGATCACGGTAATCCTCCTGCAGGTCTTCGATGATCTGGCAGCTCAAGGCGGCGACAATTGGCGTGATCAGCAGTATCTGGGCAATGATCATCGCCGTCGGCGTGTAAAGCAGGCCAAGCCAGCCGAGCGGGCCGGAACGCGACAGATGCAGGTAGACAAGCAGTCCCACCACGACCGGCGGCAGACCCATGAGCGAATTCAGCATGCTGATGGCCGTGCCGCGCCCGGGGAAGCGCTGGATCGCCAGAAACGTGCCTATTGGCAGGCCAAGAAGGCAGGATACCCCAAGCGCGGTGAGGCTGACCTGCACCGAAAGCAGGATGATTTCCATCAATTCCCTGTCGGCCGTTGCAAGAAGCCGGAAAGCGGTTGAAACAGATTCCCAGTAAATATCCATTCCGGCATTATAATGCGATAATTTCAAAAATCATGTAAAAAAAACATATTTACGGAAAAATTATGGATGCAACCCCGGGCGCAATGAAAACGCAGATTATTGAAAATACAGATTAAGGTTGGATGAAAAGCACGGATCGTGGGTATACTCAGGATATGCGAAACCTGATTATTGTCATCATAGCAGTGGTGGTTATTGCCGCGGGGTCTTTCGCGGTGGCGCCATATCTGCGGCCGAATAACGATGCTTTCGCACCAGACGAGCCGTCGGCGCATGTATCAAAAAGGCTCAAGGGAATCTTCAAGGGGATGGGAAGCAGTTTTTCAAACTGAATGCCGCCGCGAGCATCTTTCCTGAAAAGCCGGTAAGGCAAGCCGGCTTCCCCCTGTTCAGACACGAAATCGCTGAGCCATAAAGACAGCTCAGCGATTTATGTGCAGGTAATGTCCTCAACCTGAAAGCAGGTTGAAGTCAGAGCTTTAGTTGGCTTTGAGATTGACGGCAGCCTGTTTGCCGTTCTTCTGGGTCTCAAGCTCAAAAGAAACGCTCTGGCCTTCTTTGAGTTCACTCATGCCGGAATTCTGCACGGCGCTGATATGAACGAAAACGTCCTGCTTGCCATCTTCCGGCTCGATGAAGCCGTAGCCTTTGACAGGGTTAAACCATTTCACTGTTCCAACAGTCATCTTATTCTCCGTTGATCGGGGTTATGGTCTGCAACCTCCATTCAGTGACGAAGAAAAACTGCGAACCAATTTGCCAATGGGGCAAATTAGGACCGATTTCACATATAATTTGCCAATTGTCCACAATTTTTATTACCTGCGGTGCAAAAGCAAGCCTTTGCCACTGGCGGGGCTAATATCGCCTTTACCGGCCGCGTGGCCGGAAAAACAGGTCTTTTACCCCGGCATGCTCAAAACTCCCCGGCATGCCCATAATTTAACCTTTGGCCCCCCGGTGCCATGGGATGTTTTATCGGCAGAAATTGGGTTTATACTATTGAAAACATATAATAATTATATTTGCCTAATAAAGGCGGGGGGGGGGGTGCCGTCGCTGAAAAAATTATGTTTTGTTAACTTTTTATTAACCTTTCTGCTGTACATTGGATAGCAGGCCTGCTTCAGCAGAATCGCCATGTGTTGGCTATCAGGTTTGGTTTGTGTCTTCGGGGGAAGTTCTGTGATTGGTGCTGACGGGCTTGTGATGAAACCAGTACGCACAGACCACGAGGATGCCTGACCATGCCAAACGAAATTAAGAACCTTTTTGATTCGTCGAAACAAGTAATCACCGCAAAACCCGGTAAAGCCACGCCCTCCCGTCCCCGAGAGGGATATACCGGTGTCATGGTCTGGACGATGGGCGGGGTTGTTCTGGCAGCCTGCGTGGATAGCGACCATGCCGCCGATGACCTTAATACAGCTTTTGTCGCTGACGGCCCGGTTTGGGGCGCACGGGTCTTTGCCGATGTCGATGGCAATGGCAGGTATGACCCAGGCGAGCCGTTCGGTATCACCGATGAAACCGGCTATGCTGAAATATTGCCCGGAAACAATCTTGAAGGTCACCCCATCATTGCGGATGTCAACGGGGCGATTGATGTTGAAACGGGCGCGCAGCTGACCGGGACTTACTACGGAATCGAACCGTTGGGAGGTGAAGTAAGGGTGATCGCAACACCACTGACGGACTTTCTGGTGCAACGTGGCGGCGATTATCAAGGTATTCTGAATAGTATTTTCGGTGAAAATGTGGTGACGATTTCGGATGTGACGGATCCGGCAAATTACGTCCTGCCCTCGTATGGGCGCTCCTACCACGGGAGCATAACCGATCCCGGACTAGGCGCCAGCGCAGCAGAAATCAGCGATTATATCAGCACGCTGATCAGCCATGCCGCTATCAGCCTGACGGAATTGAGATATAATCCTCATTATAGCAACATAGACGGTGTAACAAGTTCAACCGTGCTGAATCCTGACCAGTTGGAACGCGTATTGGACGGCTATTTCGGATACTATTTAGGCGACCCTAACAACCCTAACAACACGGACATCTATGAAGCGCTCAGAAAAGCCGTTCTGGATCGTATCGAACTGGCGGGGGCTATCCAGTCAGGCAAGCCGATCGCGAATGGTGGCACCTACGAAATTGATGAAGATACCGTCTTCCGTCTTGGAGGTGTGATCACCGACGATAGCGGCGCAATCAACGCAAGAGGCCTTTCTGAGGCCTTCGGTTTTTTTGATCCGGGCGGAAACTCGGACGGTCCGTCATCCAAACTTGAGGGCATATTTATCAAGGTCAAGAGTGCTGCTGATGGCAATAACATTGCTAATGCCAGTATCGGGCTGGTCAATGAGGGAGGGAATACCGCCCTGACCGCCGGAATGGGATTTACCGAGGACCTTAAGGATCAACTGTCAGGCAAATTTATTCCAGGAGGTATAACTCTTACAAATCTTCAGGCTTCATACGCGTTTGTGGACCTTGCATCCATCCCCGATCTGATCGTGACGCCGAATACCAATTACCATGGGGATCTTGAGATTGAATTTCGGGTCTGGGACGGGGAGAATTTCTCGGCAGCGTCAACCCTCACCGTGACGGTGATCAGTATAGATGAAGCACCGGAGATCATCTCGGGTGCTACAGGCACGGAACTTGTGGAAAATTCGCTGGTTTTGAACAACACGCCGGTCTACACGGCAACGGGGACGGATGACGATGACATAATTGTCTGGTCGTTGCTGGAGTCTGGTGATGGCGGTCTGTTCAAGATCGACGCCAGCGGGGTGGTAACGTTCCAGAATGACACGACGCCGGATTTTGAGACGCAGGGTAGCTATACGTTCACGGTTCGGGCGACCTCGGAAGAGCTCTTCACCGATCAGGTGGTGACCATCGCGGTGAGGAACGTGGATGAAGCCCCGACGGCGATGACTTTTCCCGGAGAGCCCGGGGCAAGAGTGTCAGAGGACGCGACCGGGGCACGTAAGCTTGCGGATATCATCTTCACCGGTGGTGACACAATTGGCACGGATACGGTAACGTTGAGTGGTAGTGGCTCGACGCTGTTTGAGATCCAGAACAGGACGGAGTTATGGCTCAAAGACGGGGTGGCGCTGGATTATGAGACGGCCACCAGCCATACGGTGACATTGACGCCGAGCGTGACGGGAACAGGGGCCTCACTACTAGACGACGTGTTGACCTTCACGCTGGATGTTGACGATGTTGATGAGGCACCGACGGCGATGACGCTTTCCCCCAGCACGGCAAGCGTGGCAGAGGACACGACTGCGGCGCGGGAACTTGCGGTAATCACGTTTACCGATGACGCGCTTGGCACGAACACGGCGGAGGTGAATTATGTCGCTGTCGGGGAGAAAAAACTGTTCGATATCCGTGACAGTACCACCACCCCGGGGAAGAAGGCGTTGTGGCTGAATGCTGGTGTGGCGCTGGATTATGAGACGGCCACCAGCCATACGGTGACAGTGACGCCGAGCGTGACGGGATCAGGGAGCGCACCAGCCGCCCAGACCTTCACCCTGAATGTGACGGATGCGAATGACGAAGCGCCGGAGATCACCTCGGACGTGACGGGCACGGCGCTTGCGGAGAACACAGCGGTTTCGGCGAGCACGGCGGTCTACACGGCAACGGCCGACCCTGATGTGGCAGGGGCGGCGATCACCTGGTCCTTGGTGAAGGTTCCTGGTGATGGCAATGACGATCTGTTCGAGATCGACAGCAACACCGGGGCGGTGACGTTCAAGAGTGACACGACGCCGAACTTTGAGGTGAAGAATACATACACGTTCACGGTTCGGGCTTCCTCGAGCAATCTCACCGACGATCAGACGGTCACCATCGCGGTGACGGATGTTGATGAGGCGCCGACGGCGATGACTCTTTCCCCCGGCACGGGGAGCGTGGCGGAAGGCACAACTGCGGCGCGGGAACTTGCGGTAATAGATTTTACGGATGACGCGCTCGGGGTGAATACGGCGACGGTAGATGACACGACGCTTTTTGAGATCCTTGACAGTACCAGCACCCTGGGGGTGAAGGCGTTGTGGCTGAAGGCGGGGGCCGCACTGGACTTTGAGACGGCCACCAGCCATACGGTGACGGTGACGGCGAGCACGAACTCAGCGCTGACACAGACTTTCACGCTGAATGTAACGGATGCGAATGACGTGGCACCGGTGATCACCTCGGGTGCGACGGGCACGGCGCTTGCGGAGAATACGCTGGTTTCGGCGAGCACGCCGGTCTACACGGCAACGGGTGAGCCTGATGTGGCAGGGGCGGCGATCACCTGGTCCTTGGTGAAGGTTGCTGGTGATGGCAATGACGATCTGTTCAATATCGACAGCAACACCGGGGTGGTGACGTTCCAGAGTGACACGACGCCGAACCATGAGGTGAAGGAGGAATACACGTTCACGGTTCAGGCAAATTCGGGCGGTTTGACCACCGATCGGACGGTCACCATCGCGGTGACGGATGTTGATGAGGCGCCGACGGCGATGACTCTTTCCCCCGGCACGGAGAGCGTGGCAGAGGGATCTGCGGCGCAGGAACTTGCGGTAATCACGTTTACCGATGATGATCTTGGCACGAACACAGCGACGGTAGATGACACGACGCGGTTTGAGATCCGGAATGGCACTCAATTATGGCTGAAGGCGGGGGCCGCACTGGACTTTGAGACGGCCACCAGCCATACGGTGACAGTGACGCCGAGCGTGAGTGGATCAGGGAGTGCCCCAGCCGCACAGACCTTCACCCTGAATGTAACGGATGCGAATGACGTGGCACCGGTGATCACCTCGGGTGCGACGGGCACGGCGCTTGCGGAGAATACGCTGGTTTCGGCGAGCACGGCGGTCTACACGGCAACGGGCACCCCTGATGTGGCAGGGGCGGCGATCACCTGGTCCTTGTCGGGTTCGGATGATGACGGGCTGTTCAGTATCAACGCCGGTAGCGGAGAGGTGACGTTCCAGAGTGACACGACGCCGAACCATGAGGTGAAGGAGGAATACACGTTCACGGTTCAGGCAAATTCGGGTGGTTTGACCACCGATCAGGTGGTGACCATCGCGGTGACGGATTTGAACGACGTAGCACCGGTGATCACCTCGGGTGCGACGGGCACAGCGCTTGCGGAGAATACGCTGGTTTCGGCGAGCACGGCGGTCTACACGGCAACGGGCACCCCTGATGTGGCAGGGGCGGCGATCACTTGGTCCTTGTCAGGTTCGGATGATGACGGGCTGTTCAGTATCAACGCCGGTAGCGGAGAGGTGACGTTCCAGAGTGACACGACGCCGAACCATGAGGTGAAGGAGGAATACACGTTCACGGTTCAGGCAAATTCGGGCGGTCTCAACACCGATCAGGTAGTGACCATCGCGGTGACGGATTTGAACGACGTAGCACCGGTGATCACCTCGGGTGCGACGGGCACAGCGCTTGCGGAGAATACGCTGGTTTCGGCGAGCACGGCGGTCTACACGGCAACGGCCGACCCTGATGTGGCAGGGGCAGCGATCACCTGGTCCTTGGTGAAGGTTCCTGGTGATGGCAATGACGATCTGTTCGATATCAACGCCACCAGCGGGGCGGTGACGTTCAATTCCCACACCATACCGGACCACGAGACGAAGGATACATACACGTTCACGGTTCAGGCAAATTCGGGTGGTCTCACCACCGATCAGACGGTCACCATCGCGGTGACAGACGTGGATGAGGCGCCGACGGCGATGACTCTTTCCACCGGCACGGGGAGCGTAGCCGAGGGCACCACGACGGCGCAGGAACTTGCGGTAATCACGTTCACTGATGATGATCTTGGGACGAACACGGCGACGGTCAATACGGTCGAGGTTGGTGGGGAAACGCTGTTCGAGATCCGGAATGGGACAGAGTTGTGGCTGAAAGCGGGAGTTGATCTGGATTTTGAGACGGCCACCAGCCATACGGTGACGGTGACGCCGAGCGTGAGCGGAACAGGGAGCGCGCCAGCCACACTGAACTTCACGCTGGATGTGACCAATGTGAACGAGACCCCCTCAATCACCGTCACTGACAATGAGGACATATCTAACGACGTTGAAACCGCTATTTCATTCTTTGTTGGCACGAATGATGAGAATACCGTTCTTTTCACGCTTTCTGGCACCGATCCGGACGCAAGTACCACCCTGACCTGGTCGCTGGTTTCGGGTTCTGCGGATACTGACCTGTTTGAATTTAAAACGAAAGAGAATCAAGATATTGAAATATCCTGGAAGGATAACCCAACCGACTCTACCAAGAGCAGTAACAACGACACTACTTTCTCTCTCGAGGTGCAACTTGCGGATGATGGCTCGCCATCCCTGACGGATGACGTGACGCTCACCGTCGTCCTTTTTGCATCCGGCGGGGGATAGGAAAGGTCAGGCCCCTCAGCCTGCCGCATCCTTGCACCCCGCGCTACATGACCGGCTCTAGGCCGGTTGCGCGCAGTTTTCCGCGATCATGGAGATCATTTCAAACATGACGGCGGCCCCAACCATGGCCGTGATCTGGTTGGGGCTGTCCTTGGTCGGCATCATGCAGACAACATCACCGCCAACGATATTCATCCCGCGGACGGCGCGCAGCAGTTCCACCGCCTCATCGATGGAAAACCCGCCCACGCCAGGTTCGATATTCGAAACAGCGGGCGCAACCGATGGATCAAGGCAATCCAGATCAAAGGTGATATAGACCGGCCGCCCATCGAGCACGGATTTGATTTCGCGCACCACATCAGCAGCGCCTCTTCGGCGATAATCCGCCATGGTGACGATATTATATCCGTAATCATAGGATGGCTGGAGCCAGTCAAGTGTCCGCGGATGTCCACGAAGGCCGATCTGCATCGAACGCTTCGGGTCAACCTTGCCCTGATCGGCAAGATAGGCCCCCCAATGCGCGGCTGACTTTTCGGCACCAAGGAAATGATCGACCTTGGTAAAGACATCGGTATGCGCATCAAGATGCAGGAAGGACAGAGGCTCACCCCCGGAAATCCTGCCGCAGCCCAGAGCCTGAACAATGCCGCCGGTGATGGAATGATCTCCACCGATCGAAACCGGCCGGGCACCGGCATGATCAATCTCCGTGAAAAAATCCGTGATACGCTGGATGCAGTCTTCGTTGTCATTGGCGCGGGGGAAGGGAACATCACCTGCATCAACGATACGGGCAGATGACCAGGGATCAATCCGGAAATCACCATGCACACGCCGCTGGAGCGCGGACACATTCCGGACAGCGCGCGGGCCAAGATGCTGATCACGCTCGGTGGTGCCATTGCCGGTGGAGTGTGGCACGCCAACAAGGGCAATGTCCGCACCATCTGCCGCGGCATGGGGCGCGCGGAAAAGTGTCGGCACTCCCCACCAGTAGAGGTTGTCCATCATGCTCTGATCGTGTTCTCTTGCCATCGTATTACCCCTTTTTTGAAAATGCCGGAAAGCTTCCTTTTGTATTCAGGATGAGGCGATCCGCTCATCCGGACATGAGCCGGCGCATCTCATCGTCGATGATATCGGAAATAAGGTCACAGTCACGGGTGTTGAAGGTCAGCGGCACCCGCATATCAAGTGTCTTTTCCAGCACACGAAGCGTATTGGGAAGGACCGGCATGTCGTTGATATACCGCCAGCTGTCGTAACGGCTGGTGAAGGCTTTGGGTTCGTCATCGCCAAACCATTTGAGCTCAACCCCGCGTTTGCCGCAGGCTTCGACGAATTGGGGAATTTGCGCCCGGCTCAATCCTTCTGCACGGAACTGGATCGAGGAGCCGACATAGAATTCTTCCTGTTTGCGTTTTGGGATGACAACCCCGCTCAACTGCGCAAGACGGGCAAAAAGATGATCATAAAGTTCATTCCAGCGGGACAAATTCTCTTCGAGCAGAGGAAGCTGCGCCCGCAGAATAGCCGCCCGCAGATGGTCCATCCGGCCAGAATAATTCGGTGCGTTAAGACGGATTTTCTGAAACACGTCTTCGGCAGGGATAGCGCCATGCCTTCCATACAGCATATAGGACCCCGAAGAGACAACAGCACGCGCGGCGATCTCGGCGTCATTGGTGGTGAGAAACCCGCCTTCGCCGGAATTCATGTGCTTGTAGGTCTGGGTGGAAAACGCCGCGACCTTGCCGAAATTTCCTGATCTGATGCCGCGCCATTTGGCTCCCATCGTGTGGGCGCAGTCTTCTATAAGGCAGATATCGTGTTTGGTGCAGATCTCAACAACCCTGTCCATATCCGCGATATGTCCGCGCATATGCGACAGCAAAAGAAACTTCGCGCCACTCCGGGCAGCTTTCGCATCCAGATCATCAAGGTCAATGTGATAGTTATCATCAATATCCACCAGCACCGGCTCAGCCCCGACATTATGGATCGCCCCCGGCACCGGTGCGAGCGTATAGGCGTTGGCGAGCACCTTGTCCCCGGGCTTTACCCCCGTCACCCGCAGGGCGAGCTGAATGGCGTAACCGCCCGAAGTGCAGGCAATGCAGTAATCAACCCCCTGCCACCGGGCATATTCCATCTCAAGCAGGCTGGCTTCGCTTTCTTCGCCCTTGGCAAGATTATAGCGGTGAAGCCTGCCGCTCTGCATGACTTCAACCGCGCGGGCGATGCCGGTGGCGGGAATGGCTTCCTGCTGGGTGAAAGGTTTGGTGAAAGAGCTTCCGGTCAAGGTCAGGGCCTTTGAAAAAGTGCGTAAATCATCGAGCCTGTCATTTCAGGACAGGAGTCATCCCGATTGAAATGATCGTATGGTGCATCCTGAATTTTGGCAAGTTGTGATCTCATCAGCAGGTGGCAGGGCGCTCCTATCCCTTTGCCAGGAGACGCCGTCGCCGTTCCCGGAAGGCTGAATGGGAGCTTTCCGTTCCATCATGGAAGGAGCCGAACCATTTATCCCATGGCATTTCCAGATTGCCGTAATTGCAGTCAAAATAGCGGTGATGCATCTGGTGATGAAAGGTGCCGAGCGCCAGATGCTTCTTGTCCTTCATCAGCAAGGCTTCATAACCTGTATGGGATGTTGCGGCGGTCAGGGACTGATGCTGCATATGGAAAAGGATATGAACAGGGCTTGAGGGCAGAATGAAATGGATCAGGATTGAAGAGAAGAAAATCACATGCTCGACGGGATGCATCGAAAGCCCGGACCAGGGGCCGATATTGGTGTTGCGGTGATGCAGTGCATGCGCCAGCCGATAGAGCGGCGGCCAGTGAAGCCAGCGATGCACCCAGTAGAAATGAAACGAAATCCAGATCGGGGTCAGCAGAAACAGAAGAACGAACCACAAGGGGTTGTCTGCCCATAAGAGAACAGGCGTGTATCCGTTGCCCATGGCCCAGAACATCAGCACTTCATAGAAGGTCCAGACAGTAACGCCGCTTACCAGCGTCCAGAAGACATTATCGGCAAACTGGCTGTTGAACGAAAATAGCTTCTTCATGTCCGATAGATCACGCGTGTCATAGCGCAGCCTGTCACCCTGTCTTTTCCGGCCATAGAAATAGAGATGCAGCCCGCCCGCCACCGCAATCATCAGCACAAGATTCCGGATATAGAGAAGCGCGATCCAGTCAGGGGAAAGTGTTGCCGTCACTTCAAGAGACGGCTGGAAGAATATCCACGACAGAAGGCTGATGAGGATCAGGATCGACCGCTCGGTCACGACCAGCCATTGCCGGGCGGTCCAGCGCAGAATGGCGCTGAGATCAAGGGGCAAGGAAAAGAGAGGGGATACGCCGATAGGTACCGGCGGGACATGATTCCATTTTCCAGCAAAACCGGTTTTGTCCTTCTCCTCTTTCATCGCCTGACCCTGACACTCATGCGAGCTGAAATCGTTTTTCCCATGTCATCTCACCCTAAAGATCAAAGCGATAAAAACCGGTTCTAGCGTTTTCTATACGCTCCTTGCGCCACTCGGTCGATGACCATGGCGCAGAAAAGGATCGCAAGCCCGCCGAGCAACCCTTGCCCCTTGGCGGCGTATTGCAATGCTTCAAGGATCAGTGCACCCAGGCCTTCCGCTCCGATCAGCGAGGCAATCACCACCATGGAAAGGCTCATCAGGATCGTCTGGTTGATTCCGGTCATGATCGATGGCATGGCCAGCGGCAATTCCACGTTCCAGAGCAGTTGACGGCGTGAACAGCCAAACGCCAGCGCTGCTTCCTTGGTGGTTTCAGGCACGCCGCGCATACCGAGCGCGGTCAGGCGGATCACCGGCGGCATGGCAAAGATCAACGTTGCCAGAACCCCCGGAGGCTTGCCGGTGCCGAAGAAGGCGATGATCGGGATGAGATAGACAAAAGCCGGCATGGTCTGCATGAAATCCAGCACGGGTTCAGCTGTTCTGTAGGCGCGCTGGCTTTTGCCAAACCAGATCCCAAGCGGGATGCCGAAGAGGATGCACAGAAACGCCCCCGTGCCGATCAGCGCAACGGTGATCATGGAAATTTCCCACAATCCCATGAAGGCGAGATAGGCAAGCGCTGCGGCGGTGAAAATAGCAACCCTTACCCCGGCAAGACGGAAAGCGGCCACCACGATCACGACCATCACCACCGGCCAGGGGGTGCCGATGAGAAGGATTTCAATACTGTCAAGAACCGTCCGGATCATATGGGTTATGCCATCAAAGACACCGCCAAATCGATCGGCAAGCCAGTCAAACCCGTCATCGCCATAGGCCGAAAGAATGGTGAAATATTCCTTGCCGATAGGGAATTCGGTCATGGGCAGGTTATCCCCCAGCACGCCGCCGGTGAAACCCGACAAGGCTTCATCGGTCTTCACCACCGTGAAACGGATCAGCGTCAGCGGCAGGATACAGATGACAAGCACTATTCCCCAGATGGCTCCCTTGATGCTTGTGCCAGCCTGGATTCTGGGGTTGGAGCGCCATTTGAGATACTGCCGCTCATAGGCATGATTGGCGTAGAAACCTTCAAGAAGCTTGACCGCCAAAAGCAAGAGGAGGCCGGTGACAAGCACCGTCGTGGCCTGAGATGCCGCTTCCTGGGCCTCCAGCAAGGCGGTTTCGGCCGCTTTTTTGAGGTTATTGGCAATCTTGAGTTTGCTTTCCGCGCCCGCGGCATCGCCCGCGGCCAGCAATTCGGCTGCCTGCGATTCACGTTTCGCAATATTCGTGGCCAGTCTTTCGTAGCGCTCAAGTTTGTCGCCGCCAAGTTCCCCCCATAATCCGCGCCCTACCTGCACGAGTGCAAACATTTCCAGCACGAGAAAGATCCAGAAAAATCCCCAGATACCGCGCATCGCTCCCCATAACGGGCCAAAGAGCGCGGCCATGCTGTTCCAGGTGAAAACAAATCCTTCCGCTTCCTGAATGCGGGTAAACTCGCGGGCGTAGAAATCGGTCTGGCTTACGGCAAATGTGTCAATCGAAGCTGAGAGATTCTGCTTGTCCACGGGTTCGGTCATGCTTTGCCTCCCTGAATTCCCTTGAGCAGGGTTGTCTTGTCGACCACGCCGATATCTTTTCCTTTATCATCCTGAATGACGATGGGATGCGTGGTGGTGGCCGAAATATCAATCAACTCATCCAGGCTGGCCGAATGGCTTGCTCTGGGTGCTGCATCCAGTTTCTGGCCCCGCGGGGGCTTGAATTCAGCAAGCGGCACCATGATCGAATGGGCGAAAACAAGTTTCAGTTTGGAAATGCCTTCGACAAAATCACGCACGTAATCATCGGCAGGTTGGGTCACGATTTCCTCAGGTGTGCCGATCTGCACAATCCGGCCGTCCTTCATGATGGCGATGCGGTCCCCGATGCGAATGGCTTCATCGAGATCATGGGTGATAAAAACCGTGGTCTTGTGGAGTTTCTGCGACAGTTCCATGAACTGGTCCTGCAACTGACGCCGGATCAGCGGGTCAAGGGCGGAAAAAGGCTCATCCATCAGGAGAACATCCGGGTCTGATGCCAGCGCCCGTGCGAGGCCGACACGCTGCTGCATGCCGCCTGAAAGCTCGCTCGGAAAGCGGTCTTCATACCCTTCGAGATTTACCATTGCAAGACAGCGCTGGGAGACGTCCCACCTTTTGGCTTTCGACTCACCCCTGATCTGAAGCGGGAAGGCGACATTGTCCCGGACCGTGCGATGGGGGAGCAGGGCCATATGCTGAAAAACCATGCCGATTTCCCGTGCCCGCATGGCCCGAAGGTCCGCATCATTGAGCGCCAGCATATCCCGGCCAAGCACATGGATGCGGCCAGCGGTTGGTTCGATCAGCCGGTTAAGATGCCGGACCATCGTCGATTTGCCGGAGCCGGAAAGCCCCATGACGCAGAAGACTTCGCCTTTCCTGACGGAAAAGGAGCAGTCCGCAATGCCGACCACACAGCCGAATTCAGCCAGCACGTCATTTTTGGAAAGATTGCGTTCCTTGATCGCGGCCATCGCTTCATCGGCATTATGGCCAAAAATCTTCCATACGTTTTCAAGAACGATCATATCGTTGTGGGTTGCTGGCTGCATATCATTATTCCCCCCGGGCTTGACTATAGCGTCGTTCCCTCAAAGGACAATCGCCGCGGATTTTGATGCGTCTTGTATCTGATAGAATGGCAGCGCCATGAAGGAACGCTGCCATTCATCCTCAAATCAGAGGGATTATTTCAGCCAGCTGTCCACGGCATCGCCGTTCTTGCTGACCCAGTCCTTGGCAAAGGCTGCCGGATCCTGTTTTTCCACAACAACCGCATAGGTCATCTGGGAAATCGTATCCGTGTCAAACTTTGCATTACCCAGCAGTTTGGCTGCTTCCGGGTGGCTGGATTCCAGGTTTGCCGCGTAATGGATATGCAGATACGCCGTATCCCATGCAACGCCTGCCTCGGAGACTTCAAGCCAGTCTGCGCCATCGGTAGGCTGCTTGACATTCCACTTGGCGGGATCATGTTTCGGCTCTTTCAGGATGACCAGCTCATGCAGGGCAAACATGTGGTGCGGCGTGTAGCAGAAGAAAACAATGTTCTTGTTGCCGGCAACAGCGGCATCGACTTCTGCAAGTGCCAGGGACTCATCCATTTCCTTGAGCTGCATGGTTTCATTATAGCCATAGGACTTGGCACGGATTTTCTCAACATTGGTTGAAGCCCAGCCGGCTGCGCCGATCCAGATCTCGCCCTTGCCGTCGCCATCGGTGTCAAAATTCTTGGCCATGTCAGGGTTGGAAAGCTGGGACAGATCGGTAATGCCGATGCGATCTGCGGTTCCCTTGGTCACGCACATCGCCTGGTCACCAGCAACGCCATTGGGGTTAATCCGGACGGTCTTGTTTTCCTTCACGTATTTGTTATGCAGGTTGGTCTGGTTCGGCAGCCACACTTCGGGATGCACGTGCATGGAGCCGGCATCCATGGCTTCGAAAACCACGGGGTTGGTGCCGTTCTGCAGTTCGACTTCAAGGCCAAGGTTGTCTTCAAGCGCAACCTTCAGCACATGCGCGGTCACTCGAACCGAGGGCCAGTTCGGCACACCGATCACGACATCCGCAGCAAAAGCCGCAGGAGCAAGCAGCGCAGAGCATACCGCCCCGGCCAGAATATTTTTGGTAATGGTTTTAATCATGGAGTTCCTCCCAGTTTTGATGAAAAAAGATTAGCCCTTTTTTCGATGAACCTTCAAGCCATTAATTTATATATCGATTTCCTCAATAACTTAGTTTGATTTTTGTGTTGGGTGCCGTTGAATTGGCGTTCTTAAATTTAAAAAACTGATAAAATAATCCCTCCCTCGGCAGGGATCTTACAAATAAATTTTGAATTTTTCCTTAATTTTAGTGGCGCATTTCGTGTCCAGATATTCCGGGTGATACTGTGCCAGAATTTCCCGGGCCCGCTGGTTGGCGTTCTGCCAGATCGTCATCCGGCCGGTTTCATCCCAGGTGACAGGGGGGTCGCGATTCGCAAGCACGGGATAGACATAATCTCGTTCCATTGCGGCAATTGTCTGGTCCTGGCCGAGGAAATGGCCATCGCCGAGAATGGCATGTTCAATATGTTCAAGCGCAATGGTGTCGTCGTTGACTTCAATGCCGCGAAGGGTTCGATAGATGGCGCTGTGCATGTCGTTATCCAGCAGAAATGCTTCAAAAGAGGCGCCTAGAAGGGCCGCGGTCATCCCGGAGCTTTCATAGATGAGATTTCCTCCCGCCAGCCCGGCGGCAAGCGCGGTTATTCCCTTTTCTGCTCCATATTGCGCATCGATGGCCTTGGCGTCGGTCATTGATGACGCCACGCCCGAGGGAAGCCCCAAAGCATTGCTGAGCTGGGCCGAGGCGGCATTGAGCAAAGCCGTTTCACCGCCGCCGCCAGAAAAGGCACCGGTGCGCAGGTCAATCACCAGAGGCCAGTTTGAAAAAACCATCGGATAGCCCGGGCGTATGAGATTGACCATCAGAAGGCTTGCAAGCGTTTCGGCAAGTGACTGAACCAGAAAACCGGCAAGCGTAGCAGGTGCCGTGGCGCCAGCCTGGGCGGCGGTGATGCAGGATAAAGGGATATTATGTTCAATACAGGCATAGGTGACGTCCACCGCATCCTCGCCGAAACGCATCGGCGAGATGACCGGGCTGATATGTGCCTTGACGAAGGGACGCGCGGAAAACCTGCCGTCGCCGCCTTCGGCGATATCAAGCATCGCCACGATCGGCGCGACATGTTCGGCAAGGGTGAAGGAAGTGGCAACGGGCTTTGTTGTTCCGCAAAGAAGAGCATAGACGGTATTCACATCAAGATCGAAATTATCCGGAATATCCGTGGCAACGCAGCAACGCGTAAACCAACTCACGTTTTGGAGTTGATCCTGCAGCCGGGTGAAATCGTAAAGATCCTGCAAGGTGGAAGGGCGATAGGTGCCGGTTTCAAGATCAAGCGTCTGCACCGCGGCGCCACCGGTGCCGAAATGCACGCTATCCCCGCCCACTTCAATCGATCGGTCCGGATCTCGGCCATGCAGAACAAACTTTCTGGCCGCAAGCGCTATCGTATCTTCGGTCAGGGAGAGGGGAAAGGTGATGCGCCCATCGTCCCGTCTTTCCGCGCCTTTACTGAGGAAGAGTTCAGCCAGCCTAGGCGGCACCTCTCCCATACCGAGAGTATCAAGGAGATTGAGCGCGGCGGTGATGATCTGGTCAATATCCGCATCACTGAGCGGCCTGTACTGCCCGCCCTTCTGCCCAGGCGGTGCCGGGTTGGGAGTCTTGCCTTTGCTGGCGCGCAGCTTTTGTCTTGAGCTTCGCCCGCCGCTTCGTTGTGGTCTTTTCTCCATGCCTTTATCCCGGCAAGATTAATCAGGAAGTTTAATTCAATATCGTCAACCTGCATCAATTTCATTGTAACTTTGGTTTCAGACCGTGCAAGATAGCAAGGTGGAAAAGGGGGCCGGGCAAATGAAATCCTCAGCACGCGTGGTTGTTATCGGCGGTGGTATTGCGGGGTGTTCAACCTTGTATCACCTGACCCGGGAAGGCTGGACAGATGTGGTGCTGGTTGAGCGCGATGAACTGACCTCCGGAACCACCTGGCATTCGGCCGCGCAGGTCACCAATTTCGGCATGAATCAGACGATGGTCGGGCTGAAAAGCCATTCCATCGCGCTTTACAAGGAACTGGCCGCGGATCCCGATTATCCGATCAACTATCATCACGCCGATGGCGGGATCAGGCTTGCCAATACCGAAAGCCAGATGGAAGGGTATCGTCACTTTGCTTCCATGGCGCGGGGGATGGGGGTGAATTTCGAGGTAATCGACGCGGCCGAATGCGCGCGCCGCCATCCACTCATTTCCACCGATAATCTGCTTGGCGGGCTGTGGGATCCGCTCGATGGAGATATAGACCCAGCCCAGCTTTGCCAGGCGCTGGCCCGCCGCGCCCGCAACGCCGGAGCCGAAATCTACCGTCATACCCCGGTCACTGCCCTGACGCAGTTGAAGGACGATACATGGGTGGTTCACACCACCAAAGGTGATATCGATTGCGAAATCGTCGTCAATGCCTGCGGCTATCGGGTAAATGAGGTCGGTGCCATGATGGGGGTGCACCATCCGGTCATGTCCATGGAGCATCAGTATTTTGTCACCGAACCCATCCAGGGGATCATTGATGCCGGCCACCGGATGCCACTCCTGCGCTGCCCGATCTCGGATTATTACTGCCGACAGGAAAAACAGGGTCTTCTGCTCGGGTTTTATGAGCAGAACTGCAAGACATGGGGGATGGACGGCATTGATCCCAATTTTGTCAACGCCCTCTGCCCCGATGATCTTGACCGGGTGACCGATGTGCTGGAAGGGGCGTTTGCACGCATGCCTGCACTGATGGATGCCGGTATTCATACCGTGGTGAACGGCCCTATCACCTATACGATCGATGGAACGCCTCTTGTCGGTCCTGTGCCGGGCCGGCGTAACGCCTTCTGCATCATTGGTCTGCGTGCCGGTGTCGGGGAAGGCGGCGGCCATGGCTGGCTGCTGGCCCAGATGATTGCCCATGGCGAGGCCTGCTACGATACCTGGTGTCTTGATCCTAGAAGGTTTACTGGTCACGGCAATGTCGAGTTGACCGCGCTCAAGGCTGTTGAGGATTATCAGAATGAATTCCGGTTTCATTTCCCCCATGAGCACCGGCCAGCGGGACGACCGATAAAGACCACGCCGCTGACACCTGTCCTGGCGTCGGAAGGGGCGGAGTTTGGCGTCGTCAATGGCTGGGAGCGGATAGCCTATATAAAACCATCGGATGATTTCAGCGAAACCCACAGTTTCCGTTTTAATGAGACCTTTGATGTGGTGGCCGAGGAGGTCAACGCTGTCCATACAACTGTTGGCCTGACCGAAGTCAGCGGTTTCAACCGTATCGAAATCACCGGCGCCGGGATTCATGACTGGCTTGATGGTCTTTTCTGCGGCCGCGTCAGACGTGATATCGGCCGGGTCGGTCTTGGCTATATGCTCAATCATCACGGCAACGTCAAGGCTGAGGCTACGATTGCCAATATCAGCGAAGGACGCCTTTGGTACGGGTCCGCGGCGGCGGCGGAATATCATGACATGGAATGGCTCAAGGCGCATCTGCCGGCCGATGGTTCGATCCGTCTCAAGGGGTTGACAAACGATATGACCACGCTTGTGCTGGCGGGCCCGAAAGCCCGGGCGGTGCTTGATGATGTCACCCGGATGGACTGTTCGGCCAAAGCATTTGGCTGGCTTCAGGTGAGAGAAGGCTTTGTCGGTATCGCCCCTGCGGTGATCATGTCGGTGAGTTTTTCCGGCGAAGAGGCGTTTGAAATCCATCTGCCAAATAACCAGCTTTATGCCGGTTACCTCGCGCTCAGAAAAGCGGGCGAGGCCCATGGCTTGCGTCTCTTCGGCTCAATGGCGATTGAATCGATGCGGCTGGAAAAGGGATACCTGCACTGGAAAGCGGATCTGATCACCGAGTTTAATCCTTTTGAGACAGGCCTCGGCCGTTTTGTGGATATGGGCAAGGACTTTATCGGCAAGGCAGCGCTCGAGAAGATGATGGATCAAGGTCCGCGCCGAAATCTCGTCACCCTTGCGTTTGATTGCACCCATGCGCCGAGCCATGGCGGCGCGTCGGTCAGCAAGGATGGGCAGGTGATCGGAACCGTCACCTCGGCGGCCTGGGGATATCGGGTTGGGATGAACCTTGCCCTTGCCTTTGTTGATCCCGATCAGGCGGAGACTGGCACCCGGCTGGAAGTTGATGTGCTCGGGATACCAGAGGCGGCAACCGTGATTGCCCCGAGCCCTTATGATCCTGAAAACAGGCAGCTCAAGCATACATAATGCCCGCAGATTTCCCCTCAGGGGAATTCGATGACCTGAAAAACCATTGCCTATCCGGACAGGTTATGCCGCAGGTCCCGGATAAGGATGGGTCTTGATCCAATGATTTGCGATATCGATGCGCCGGGCGATCCAGGCCTTGTCATGGGACATGACGTGATCAAGAAACTTGACAAGCCCCCGGAAACGCCCCGGCCGGCCGATCAGCCGGCAATGAAGACCGATCGACATCATCTTCGGCGTTATTGCCCCTTCTTCATAGAGCACATCAAAAGCATCGATCAGATAGCGGGCAAACTGCTCGCCTGTATGAAATCCTTGCGCGGTGGCAAAGCGCATGTCGTTTGTATCCAGCGTGTAGGGAACGACCAGATGCGGGCGATCCAACATCCGGGACCAGAAAGGCAGATCATCCGAATAGTCATCGGCATCGTAGACAAAGCCACCTTCCTCGGCCACGAGAGCGCGGGTATTTTCGCTGGTCCTTCCGGTATACCAGCCAAGAGGACGCTCCCCGCAAATTGCCGAGTGAATGGCGATGGCTTCCTGCATATGGGCGCGTTCGGTGGCCATATCCATGCCGTGATAATTGATCCACCGCAATCCGTGGGAGGCAATCTCATGACCGTCTTTGAGGGCCTGTTCGATCACCGCCGGGTGGCGCTGCATTGCCATTGCCACCCCGAACACCGTGAGCGGCACACCACGCGAGCGGAACAGATCAAGGATACGCCAGACCCCGGCGCGTGAGCCATATTCATAGATGGATTCCATGGACATGTGACGTGCGCCTTCAAAGGGCAATGCACCGATGATCTCGGAAAGAAAGGCTTCCGAGGCTGCATCGCCATGGAGGATTGCGTTCTCGCCACCTTCTTCGTAATTGAGCACAAACTGCACCGCGACCCGGGCCCCGCCAGGCCAGGTGGCCTGCGGCGGGTTCTGGCCGTATCCGACCATGTCCCGGGGGTAGTTGTCGTTCAGTTCAGTCTCATGCATGGCACAACTCCGGAGGAATGGATTTCAGAAACCGAGTGTTTCATGGAGGGGCAGGGGGCGCGTATCCGGGCGATCATCCAGATCAAGGCCTGAGACCAGATCCTCAAGATGATCTTCCATCAGCTGACCTGCCCTGGCCTCATTACCTGAAGCTATGGCCTGGACCAGCGCATCATGGGCGTTGCATTCACACATCGTATCCTGGCGCCGCCAGTAGAGCGACACAATCAGCGATGATCTTGATACCAGTTCTTCGACAATATTGGTCAGAATAGAGTGGTTGGCGATACGCGCTATCTTGATATGAAATCCGGCGGATAAAGTGATGGCGTCGCTGTTGTTTCCAGCCTTGAGGGCCTCGTTTTCCTTGAGGAGGTGCCGTGAAAGCTCTTCAATATCATCGGCGGTTGCCCTGGATGAGGCCAGCCCGGCAATATAAGGCTCAACCAGTGAGCGCGCTTCAAACACATCCCGGGCCTCTCTCTTGGTTGGTTTGGAGACATGAACGCCACGATTGGGCAGGTGAGTAAGCAGACCTTCATGTGTAAGGGCCCTGAGCGCGGTGCGTATCACCGTGCGCCCCAGCCCATAAATGTTGCACAGTTCATCCTCGGCCAAGCGTGTACCTGGCGCCAGACGGTGCGAAATGATCGCCTCCTTAAGGTTTTCCATCACAGCTAACCAGGTTGGTTCATGTTTTCGCGCCGCTGTCATGACTAAAAAAATCCTCTTTAACCTCTGCTTATCATGACGAGAATTTCATTCTTGGCCATGCATAGCCGCCAATCTTACTGTTTTCAAGTCCAAGTGCAACCATGGATTCAACCAGTCGAACAGCACAGGAAATTCCATCCAGTATCGGCACCTGATGCTCCTGGCCAAGATGGGCCGCAAGGTCAGACATGCCGGCACATCCCAGAACAATGGCTTCAGCCTTGTCCACTTCAATGGCATTGCGTATTTCGGTATTGATGCGCGCCAGGGCATCCCCGTTCCCTGTCTCGAGTTCAAGCACCGGGATATCACTTGCCCGCACGCCCGAACATCTGGCAGCAAGCCCGTATCGCACCAGATTATGTTCAAGCGCCGGCACCGACCGTGAAAGCGTGGTCACCACCCCGAATTTATTGGCGATCATCGAGGCCATATGATACGCCGCCTCGCCAATTCCCACCACCGGTGCCGCTGTTGCGCAGCGTGCTGCATCAAGTCCGGTATCATCAAAACAGGCGATGACGAACCCATCCGCTTTCGGAAAGGAACTGACAACCTCGAGCAGTCCTGCAAGGGACAGCGCCTCATCATAATATCCTTCGATGCTGACGGGGCCGTGCTCAGGGTTCAATACATTCAGATCAAGCCGATCTCCCGCCGCTTCTGCGGCAACAACGCGTATGCGATCGGTCATGGCGGCGGTCGTATTCGGGTTGATCACCACGATTTCAGGCTTGCCGTCCATCCCTAAATCTCCCCCCCGAGATACGCCGCCTTGATCCTTGGATCATCAAGGAGATCAGCGGATTTACCCTCTACCGCAACCGATCCTGTGGTAAGAGCATAGGCGCGGTTTGAAATGCTGAGTGCCATTTTAGAGTTCTGTTCCACCAGCAGAACCGACACATTCTCTTCACGATTGATCGAGATGATGGAACGGGCGATTTCCTGCACCAGTTTCGGGGCGATACCAAGCGATGGCTCATCAAGCAGAAGCAGGTTGGGCCTGGCCATCAGAGCCCGGCCGATAACCATCATCTGCTGCTCGCCGCCGCTCAATGTTCCGGCCATCTGTCCATAGCGTTCACGCAGGCGGGGAAAGCGGGTCAGCACGCTTTCGAGCGTATCCTTGATCCCGTCCTTGTCGGAGCGGCTGAAAGCCCCCATCAGGAGGTTGTCCTTCACGCTCATATAGGGGAAGACCCGCCGTCCTTCCGGTACCATGGCGATCCCTTTTTTCACGATGGAGGCCGCATCATAGTCAAGCAGGCTTTCCTGCTTATAGGTGATGCTGCCGGATCGCGGACGGGCAAGGCCGGTAATGGCGCGCAGAATGGAGGATTTGCCCGCGCCATTGGCCCCGATCAGGGCAACGGTCTCGCCAACATCCAGCCGGATGGAAACACCTTTCAGCGCATAGACATGGTCATAATAAAGTTCGACATCTTCAAATTTCAGCAACGGTTCCATCTCTAAAACCCTACCGCATCATCTTCACTGCCAAGGTATGCTTCGATAACCCTGGGATTGTTCTGAATTTCCGAAGGGGTACCTTCGGCGATCTTTTCCCCGAAATTGAGCACGACCAGCCGGTCCGAGATCTTCATCACTGCCGCCATGTCGTGCTCAACCAGAAGCACGGTTACGTCGCGGTCACGCACCCCGCGTACAAGTTCCACCATATGCATGGTTTCATCGTGGTTCATCCCTGCAAAAGGTTCATCCAGCAGGAGGAGTTTTGGCTTGGTTGCAAGACCGATCGCCATGCCGAGCGCCCGCAAATGACCCTGGGGCAGATTGCTGGCCAGTTCATTGCGGATATCATCCATGCCGAGGAAGGAGATAATGTCATCGGCGGATTTCCCGAAAGCGGCTTCATCCGCGATGGCCGCCGGCGTGCCGAGAAAAAACCCGAAAAGACCAGCGCTGGAGCTCAAGTGATGTGAGACGATGATATTGTCGCGCACGGTCATGCTCTTGAATACGGTTGTTTCCTGAAATGTCCGCACCACGCCGAGTTTGGCGGCCTGATGCGGCGACATGTTGGAGATTTTCCGCCCCTCGAACAGCACTTCGCCTGATGTGGTGCGCAGGAAGGAGGCGATCAGTTTGAAGAGGGTGGATTTGCCCGCCCCGTTCGGCCCGATCACCGACAGGATCTCATTCGTGTGGACAGAAAAACTGACATCCGAAACAGCGGTGAGGCCGCCGAATTTCTTGGTGAGGTTTCTGACTTCGAGGATTGTTGTCATGCCGGCTCCTAATTCTTCATCTTGCTGAAGATGCTCAAAAGCCCGTTGGGAAGGGTCAGCATCAGGAAAATGAGTAGCGAGGAATAGATCAGGAGCTGGTATTCACCCGCGGTAAAGAGAAGATCCCAGCCAAAGTAGTTGACGAGCGTGCCCAGCATCGGCCCGAAGACATAGCCAAGCCCGCCAAGGAAACAGTTGAGCATGAAGTCAACGGAGTCCTTCACCGGAAAGCTTGCCGGGTAGATGGACTGCGAGATGCCCACGAAAATCGCTCCGGCCACCCCGCCCATAAAGGAGGATATGGAAAAGGCGATAAGCCGGAGCTTGGCGATATTGACCCCGATGGAGGAGGCCAGTTCCTCGTTCTGCTGAAGGGATCGGCAAAGATGCCCGATCCTGGAATTGACCAGCCGATACATGCCCGCAAAGGTTATCAGCATCAGCACAACCGCGACATAGAAGAACCCGCGTTTGACATTCTCAAGCTCGGCGAAATCCGGGATCAGGGTCAGGCCGAACAGGCTGACCCCGCCCGGAAGCGGGATGGAGGAAATCCCCTTGGCGCCATTGGTGATGGGCAGCGCCAGAGCCGTAAGGCGGGCAACCTCGGTCATCACCAGCGTGACCATGGCAAAATACACCCCGCGCAGACGCAGGATGGGCAGGCCGACAAGCACCGCCACCAGAATGCACATCAGCCCGGCAAGAGGGATCGTCAACCAGAACGATACGCCATATTTGACCACCAGAATGGCCGAAGTATATCCGCCGACAAGGGCAAAGGCCCCCTGGCCGATATTGATCCGCCCAATATAGAAGGTGAGCCAGACGCCGGCGCTCGCAATCGAAAGAAGGGCAACCGAAGTCAGCGTGTAATAAAGATCCCAGCGTCCGGATATCTCAATCAGATACGGCACGCCGAAAATGAGCAACAGCGCGAAGGCCAGGGCAGATATCTTTGCCTGCAATGTTAACATGTTCCAATCTCCCGCCAGTTGCATCGCCGGCTCAAGCTGATCATTACCGGCATGATTCTACCCCCAGGGTTTGCCCATGAGGCCCTGGGGCCGGATGGCAAGAAACACCATGAGGCTGGCAAAAATGACCAGATAGGTGATATCGCCGAAATCCGACAGAACCGTTAGGCCGATGGATTCGAGCATGCCGAGGATGAAACCGCCCGCGATAGCGCCTGAAATCACCCCGGCGCCACCGATCATGACCATCATGAACGCCTTGATCGAGGTCGGCCCGCCCATGCCGAGGTTAACCCCGGTTATGCTGACGAGCAGTCCCCCCACAGTTCCGGCCAGCATCGCCGCAAGCGCGAAGCCGATCATCGAATACAATTCGACATTCACCCCCATCAGTTGGGCCGCCACCTTGTCCTGGGCAAGGGCACGCATCGCCCGCCCGGTTTTGGAATACTGCATATAGGTGATGAAAAGAACGATGAAAAGTACCGCAAGGCAGCCGATCAGAATCCGGTCGTAAGGCATGATGATGCGGAAATCCCAGTTGAAGACGCCATTGACGATCTTGGGAATACCCCGTTGTTTTTCACCAAACAGCAGGAGGATCAGCGCATCGAGGAAAAAGGCCACGCCAGCGGCCAGCAACATCGTGCTTTCTTCCCGCACGGATTTTCGGATCACCGGCCGGAAAAGGAATTTTTCAAGAATGGCCCCGATGATGGCAAGAGACACACCGGCGCTGATCAGGGCCACAATATAGGGCATGCCAAGCTTGACCGAAACCGTGTAGGTCACGAATCCGCCGATGACATAAAGCTG
Organism: Alphaproteobacteria bacterium LSUCC0684; assembly: GCA_041228335.1. NCBI lineage: Bacteria > Pseudomonadati > Pseudomonadota > Alphaproteobacteria > Alphaproteobacteria bacterium LSUCC0684. The sequence continues at coordinate 806,542 of CP166130.1, forward strand.
TCCATGGGCGAAATTCAGCACATTCATCAAGGAGAAAATCAAGGTCAGGCCAAGCGCAATCAGCGCATATTGGGCGCCTAAGTATAATCCGTTGACGATGATCTGTTCCATCTTGGGGCTCCAGAACATTTGGGTTGAAACAGATAGATGCTTTCTGTTTCGTGGTAAACCCCGGCCAGCGCAATGCACTGGCCAGGGCCAACTTGGGAGGATTTAGTCGACTTCGGCAATGAACAGTGTTTCGAACGCACCGTTCCTGTATTCATTGACAACCATCGGCACGAAGATCTGACGCTTCTGGCCGAATGAACTGTTGCCAACATATTTCAGCTTGCTGTCGCCCTTCATGTAGATGTTGGGGACGGAAAGCGTATTGATGGTCTTCTTGAACTCATTGACATCATCGATGGCTTTCGGGTTTGCCTTCATGGTCTCAAGGATATACTCAAGCGCGTATACCTTGGTGTTGGATTCGTCATTGTACTCACCGAACATCTTGGTGTAGCGCGTGACGAATTCCTTCATCTTTTCGGAGGCAATTTCAGGTGTCGAGGCACCGCCGACGGAAATGAATCCGTTCGCCAGATCGCCGGCACCTTCTTTCAGCACCGTCGCGTCCTGGGCGGTTTCCGTCGAAATCAGGCCCTGATAACCAAGCTCACGTGCTGAACGGATCAGCTGCGGGGCATTGGCTGGTGCCACGCCGGAAAGAACCAGCAGGTCCGGACGCTTTTGCAGAACCGGGGTCAGCACCGGGGTGAAGTCAGTAGTGTCGACCTGATAGGTCACGTTGCTTGAAACGACGTCAAGGCCAAGTGCCTTGGCGGCGGCAACCCCGCCATCACGCTGGCTCAGCGGGTCCGATTCATTGGCCGCGACAAAGGCAACTTTCTTCACGCCCTTGTTGTCACGAAGGTACTTGTAGATGGCCGGACCGGACTGATAGTTTGCAATCATTCCGAGAACGGCGTTGGACGCCGGGGCGGTGTAGAGCTCTTTCGGGAAAGCATAGGGGAAATAGATGATATCGTTCTGCTCGGCGACAGGACGGACAGCAGCCGCGCCATCATCCACGTTTGGTCCAACCACATAATGAATGCCTTCCTTGGCCATTTTTTCCATGCCGGCAATAGCCCGCTTCGGGTCTTTCTGGTCATCAAAGGTGACAATTTCCACATCATAAGTCGTGTTGCCGATCTTGACACCGCCCATCTCATTGATCCATTCAGCCCGGGTCTGCATGGAGCGGACATTTGAAGTCCCCCAGGCGGCGGCCGGGCCGCTGGTCACGCCAACAAAGCCGATTTTAAGGACTTCATTGGCAGCCTGTGCCGTCATGGCACTGAAGGCTACCCCGGCGGCGAGCGTTGCTGCTCCAGCCAGAGTTGTCAGTTTTCTCATATGTTCGCGCATTTTCATCTCCCTTTTGTTCGTGAAATGCCTGTGACAGTTCAACTTCATTATTTAAACAAAAATTGAATAGGATTCGTAAATGATATGCAACAAGATTCTTTAATTTTGTATACAATATGAAAATAATTGTTTAAATAAAGGCGATTGGCCCATGCCTGAGGGATCAGCAAGAACCAAGCACAAGGTTACACGGAAGGGAAGTGAAGTTCAGGATTTGGCCTAAAGCTTCTGGATGATGGTGTTGATTTTTCTAAGGTGCTTGGCCAGGATTTTCTGTTGCTCGTTGATTTCCGCCATTTCGGCTTTGAGATTTGAAATCAATTTACCGCCGCGGCCGCGGGCACGTTTCTTGGCAACACCACTGTTGCCTTCTTCGGCGATGAAATAGGTGGGGCTGACACCAAGAATCCCGGCCATGGCCACAAGTTTGTTGACCCTGGGCTCACTGCGATCGCTTTCCCAGGATTTCAGCGTAGAAGGTCTGACGCCGGTCAGGTTTGCCAGCATCTGCACACTCAGACCCGCCCGCTCTCGACATTTGAAGATCCGCCCGCCGAGGGTGGTTTCGACATTCCCGTCCGAAAGAACATTGGAAGATGATGTCTTGATTGGCATATTTTATCCTGTTTCCGACCTTTAGTCGAAAATAGGAAAAAAATTCAATTTTGTCAAATCCATCACCTCAATTCCTGCTGTTGTTTCAAAGCAGGAACAGGGGAATGCCGGCCTCCGACCCGGCTTAACCGATACCATGAAGAGTTTTGGTCTCAAGGTAGTCTTCAAGCCCCATCATGCCACCTTCACGGCCATTACCCGATTGCTTGTAGCCGCCAAAAGGTGAGCCATAGTTAAAACCGCCGCCATTGATATGCACGGCACCAGCCTTCAGTTTTGCGGCCACACGTTCGGCGCGGGCCGGATCACCTGTCTGCAGATAGGCGGCAAGCCCGTACGGCGTGTCATTGGCAATCGAAATGGCCTCGGCTTCGTCTTCAAAGGGAATGATGGAGAGCACCGGGCCAAAGATCTCTTCGCGTGCGATGCGCATCTGGTTGTTGACATCGGCAAAGATGGTGGGCCGGACAAACCAGCCTTTTTCCATCCCGTCCGGCCTGCCCATCCCGCCTGCCAGCAAGGTTGCGCCTTCGTCGATGCCGACCTTGATCATGGTCTGGACACGATCAAACTGGATTCTGTCGAACAAGGGGCCGATATGATCGCCTTCTTCGGCAGGGTTGCCGACTTCTGTGTCTTCAGCGGCTTTCTTGGCGATCCGCAGCACCTCGTCATAGCAGGAGCGTTCCACCAGAAGCCGTGTCGGCGCATCGCAGGATTGGCCGGTATTGAACATGCATTCACCCACCGACGCGGTCACGCGCTCTTCAAGGTCGCAATCCGCGAAGACAAGATTGGGGGATTTGCCGCCCAGTTCCAGCGTCACCCGCTTCACGGTGTCGGCGGCATCGCGGGTCACGGCGGTGCCCGCCCGGGTGGAGCCGGTAAAGGACATCATCTGGATATCGGGATGGCGAGACATGGCCGCCCCCACCACCGGGCCTTCCCCCTGGACGAGATTGAAAACGCCGGCCGGATATCCTGCCTCATCGAGGATTTCGGCGTAGATCACGGCTGAGATCGGCGTGTGCTCGCTGGGCTTGAGGATACAGGTGCATCCCGTGGCCAGTGCTGGCAGCACCTTGAGCGTGATCTGGTTCATCGGCCAGTTCCACGGCGTGATCAGCCCGCATACCCCGATGGGCTCACGCACCATGATATCGCCGTTATCCAGCGTGACTCGTTCCTCAAGTTTCTCAAGCGCGGCGATGAACCCGTCCAGATGGCCGATGGCGGCATCGGCCTGGGCGCTCCGTGACATGGTGATCGGCGCACCCATCTCCATGCTCATGGCCTGGGCCAGATCCTCGAAACGCCTTTCGGTGATGGTTTTCACCTTTTTGAGGAGGGCCAGCCGTTCAGCTGTGCTGGTCCGGGAGAAATGCTCAAACGCGGCATTGGCGGCGGCGACAGCCCGGTCCACATCAGCCTCATTACCGAGCGCGACGGTGCCGATTTGCTCTTCGGTGGCGGGATTCATCACCGGCATGGTCTGGGTTGAGATCGGTGCGACCCATTCGCCGTTGATGTAGAATTTAGACAGGTTTTCCATGATGGTTATCTTGCCCCCGTGATGGATGTTTCGATTAATTGCTGGATTTCTGATGCGGTTGCCTGGCGCGGGTTGGTCCCCGCGGCACTGTCAAGAAGCGCCTTGTGTGAGATGCGTTCCGCGCAGTCGAGCGGCACGCCAATCTCTTCCAGTCCTTTCGGGATGCCGATTTCATCAAGCAGGCGCTCAACTTCGGCGATGAAGGCATCGACGGAATATTCCTCCATGCCCATGGCCTGGGCCATCCTTTGGGTTTTATCTTCAAGCCCCGGCAGATTGAACCGCAGAACCACCGGCAGAACGATGGCATTGGTAAGCCCGTGCTGGGTGTCATATTCCGCCCCGACCATATGGGAGATGGCGTGAACCATGCCCAGCCCCTTGGCAAAGGCAATCCCGGCAAGGCAGGAGCCAACCAGCATCCCGCCGCGTGCCGCCAGATTGCCCGGCTCTTTCATCACCACAGGCAGCCATCGCCGGATCAGGTGGAGGCCTTCCAGCGCCATGGCATCGCAGAGGGGATGAAACCCGGGAACGATATAGGCCTCGATTGCATGCGTCATGGCATCAGCCCCGGTCCAGGCGGTCAGGTGCGGCGGCAGCCCGGCGGTAAGTTCCGGGTCCAGCAGCGCCAGCACGGGGCTGTATTCGGGATGGCAGATACAGAATTTCATCCCTTTTCCGGTATGGGTCACCATGGCCGTGCCTTCGGTTTCGGCACCGGTTCCGGCGGTGGTGGGGATGGTGATAAGTTTGGGAAAAGCCTGATCGGCGCGGATTTCCGGGGCCGGGAGTTCCCATTCGAAATCCCAGAGATCGAAATCGTTATGGGCCGTGAGCCCGATGGATTTGCCGCCATCCATCGCACTGCCACCGCCGATGGCGATGACGGCGTCATGGCCGCCGGTCAGAAAGGCATCCTTGCCGGCGCCGATTTCATCATCGCGGGGGTTTGGGGAAATTTCGGCAAAAACAGCAGATTTCAACCGGGCGTGCCTGAGATGCTCCCGGGTCTCAGAGATGAACGGCAGATCGCGGCTTCCCCGGTCGGTGACGATGAGCGGGTTTGAAATGCCAAGCGTGATGCAATGCGCACCGATTTCAGCAAGCCGCCCCGGCCCATAGGCAATCGGCACCGGAAATGCCCAGTCCTGCGATATCAGCATATCGGCTTCGGTTGTCTTGATGGATGCGTCGCTGTTCATTTGACCCCCCTTGAACACCATGCTTTCCGAACATGACTTGAATTTACTATTGCACAACCACCATCGCCCAGTAAAAAATAAAATCCTACCTTGCTTTTGCATGTATTTCACCGGTGGAAGGATATTCCCATGAAAATTGCCATTCTTGATGACTGGACGCAGGACGCGGCGAAATCCGCTGACTGGCAGCGCCTCGGCAGTGAACATGAAGTGGAAATCTTTACCGATACCGTCTCAGGGCAGGCGTTGATCAAGAGGCTTCAGGATGCCGATATCATCTGCGCCATGCGGGAACGCACATCCTTTTCCCGCGAGGTCATTGAAAGCCTGCCAAAACTAAAGGCCATCATCACCAGCGGCATGCGCAACGCGGCGATTGATCTTGCGGCCTGTGATGCGGCCGGCATCGTTGTCAGCGGGACGGATTCCCCGGGCCATGCCACCGCCGAACTGGCCATGACCCTGATCGGGGCGCTGGCCCGCCAGATCGTGCCCAACGCCAATTCGATGCAAAATGGCGCATGGCAGATCACGGCAGGACGTGATCTTAAAGGCGCAAGGCTCGGGATTCTCGGGCTTGGGCGTCTCGGAACAGCGGTGGCGAAACTGGGGCAGGCTTACGGGATGAATGTGCAGGCCTGGTCGCAGAACCTCACCCCTGAACGGGCCGCAGAAGAAGGGGTGATCTATTGCGAAAAGGATAACTTCTTCGCTTCATCGGATTTTATTTCGATCCATCTCAAACTGTCGGCGCGGGTGGTCGGGCTGGTGGGTGCGCCTGAACTTGCCCTCATGAAGCCGACATCCTTTCTGGTCAATACCTCACGGGCACCTATTGTCGATCAGTCGGCGCTGATCACGGCGCTGGAAGAAGGCCGGATTGCCGGGGCGGCGCTCGATGTCTATGACACCGAACCCCTGCCCGCAGAAGACAGGTTGAGGTCCGTGCCCAATCTCATCCTCACCCCGCATATCGGCTATGTCACCGAAGAGACGATGCAGGTCTTCCATGGCCAGATGCTCGAATCGGTTGAAGCATTTCTGGCAGGAAAGCCTGTCCGCCTGCTGAGTTCCGCCTCAACCGCGGGATGATTTTTTTGACCTCTTGAGGCGACCAAACCCGCCGGGTTTTCCGCGCTTCACCGAAGAGCGTCCGGCCTTTGCAGGGTTCCTTGCCTTTGATGATTTTCCAGGTTTATGGGGCTTTGCCGCCCGGTCTTTGCCAGGTGATGGTTTTTTGCGGCCGGGTTTTGCTTCGGTCACCACCTTGGCAAAATCATCTTCCGCCGCATGCCGGGGTCTCTTATCCGGCGTTTTGCCTTTGCGCGGGTTGGGGCGAGGAGCATCAGGCCTGGCTGATCGCTCCTGTCGTGATTTATCGCGTCTTGGTCTTGCCGGTTGCTCAGGTTTCCGGCGCTGCCGTGCCGGAGGACGGGCGCGCGCTGATCTGTTGCCGGATACGGACACATCATCCACTTGCCTGCCTTCGGCATCCGTGATGACCATCCGCTCTCCAGCGATGGCAAGGATGGGGCGAAGCTTGCGGGTTTCATCCGGGGCGCAGAACGAAACCGCAAGGCCCGTCAGCCCGGCGCGTCCTGTTCGCCCGATACGGTGAACATAGGTCTCCGGCGTATCGCTCAGATCGAAATTGACGACGAGACCGATGCCGGCAACATCAATACCGCGGGCGGCGACGTCGGTGGCGATCAGGGCCCTCAGATCACCGCGGCGAAACTTGTTCAGCACTTTCTGGCGGATGCGCTGGTTCATGTCGCCATGCAGGGCGTCGATCGCAAAACCGCGCGTGGCCATGTTGCTTGCCAGCATATCGGCGCGTCGTTTGGTGCGGACAAAGACAAGGACCTGCTCATCGGGGTGATTGCCAAGCAATTCTGCAAGCGCCTGTCCCTTTTCCTTTTCCGGCATCAGGATGGTGCGCTGATTGATCTTATCGGCGATATTGCCCGATTGCGGGGCTTTGACTTCAACAGGGTCCGTCAGGAATTCAGCGGTGAGTTTCCGGATCTCCTGGGGCATGGTCGCGGAAAACAGCATCGTCTGGTGATGATCTGGCAAGGCGGCGGATATCCGCTTCATCGCCGGATAAAAGCCGAGATCAAGCATGTGATCGGCTTCATCGAGCACGAAATGCGAAATTGCATCAAGCTGGATAACCCCGCGTTTCATCAGATCTTCAAGACGTCCCGGCGTGGCGATGACAATGTCAACACCGCGCCGTAACCCGCCTATCTGCTCATCGTATCGAGCGCCGCCGAATACCGCCAGATGACGCAGGTTGAGATCCATCACCAGTTTGCGGGTATTGTCGCGCAGCTGGTTGGCAAGCTCCCGGGTCGGCGCAAGGATCAGCGCCCGAGGCGATTGGCCGGGACGAACAGGCTCGCCCACCATCAGATGCGTGATGATCGGCAAAAGAAAGGCGGCGGTCTTGCCGGTACCTGTCTGGGCAAGCCCGGCAAGATCACGGCCTTCAAGCAGGGCAGGGATCGCCATGAGTTGAATAGGTGTGGGTGTGATAAAGGATTCTTTTGACAGGGTCTCAAGGAGTTGGGCGGGAAGCCCGAAATCAGCAAAGGTTTCGATACGGGTCTGATCGGGTGTGTGGCTCCAGGCTGCCGGTTGAGCAGGAGCGTGATTTTTTTCTGACATGAACGTGTTTTCTAGCGCGCTGGCTTCTCATGGCTATGTATCGCCACTCAAAGGGCAGCATAACTCCGGCGTTACATGCGCCTTTCCCTTGAGGATGTCAATCCATGTCTGGTCCTGTACACGGCCGGGATCGGGCTTCAGGTGATTTTAAGTGTAATAATCTCATCCTTGCACTAGTATTTCCGGAAACAGGACAGGTTGGGGAGTGACTGAAAAAGATGACTGGCGTGCTTGCGAATACTTCTGTGAATGGTGACCGGCTCTGGCAGAGCCTGATGGAGATGGCAAAGATCGGCCCCGGTGTTGCCGGCGGCAATAACAGGCAGACGCTTACCGATGCGGATAGCGAAGCCCGGCATCTTTTCATGAAATGGTGCGAGGATGCGGGCATGTCTGTCACGATTGACCAGATGGGCAATATGTTCGCACGTCACGAGGGGAGTGACCCTGATGCTTTGCCCATCATGGTAGGCAGCCATCTCGACACCCAGCCGACCGGCGGCAAATATGATGGTGTTCTTGGGGTTTTGGCAGGACTTGAAATCATCCGGAGCATCAAGGAGTCCGGCATAAAGACACGTCACCCGATCGAAGTCGTCAACTGGACCAATGAAGAAGGGTGCAGGTTTTCGCCTCCCATGATGTCGTCGGGGGTTTTTTCGGGCATTTATGATTTGGACTGGGCCTATGACCGCACCGATAATGATGGGGTTCGCTTTGGGGATGAGCTCAAGCGTATCGGATGGATCGGGGATGAAAAGCCGGGCCAGCACCCGCTGAAAGCATATTTTGAGCTGCATATCGAACAGGGTCCTATTCTTGAAGGGGCGGATATTCCCATCGGGGTTGTTACCCATGGGCAAGGATCGATCTGGACACGAATAACCCTCAAGGGAAAAGAAGCGCATACCGGATCAACCCCGATGGACCGCCGCATAAATGCCGGCCTTGGCATGGCGCGCATCACAACGTTGGTGGATGATATCGCGCACGGCCATGCGCCTAATGCGGTGGGGGCTGTAGGGAGTTGTGAAATTTTTCCAAATTCCATCAACATAATTCCGGGGAAAGCTGTTTTTACCATCGACTTCAGAAGTCCTGACCCGAACAAGCTCAATTCCATGCAAGGTGAGCTGGAGAAGAAAAGCACTGAAATCGCTCGTGAAATCGGCCTTGAGATTGAGTTCGAGCAACTCAGCAAGGTTGCGCCGGTTGCTTTTGACCCTGAATGTGTGCGTCTTCTTTCAAATGCTGCAAAGTCACTTAATTATGAGTATCTGGAAATCGTGTCTGGTGCTGGTCACGATGCGTTCTGGGTCAGCAAGGTTGCGCCATCAGCGATGATCATGTGCCCTTGTGTTGATGGCCTTTCGCATAATGAGGCAGAGGAAATCAGCCCCGAATGGGCCGAGGCAAGCACGAATGTACTTTACCGTGCTGTTCTGGAACTGGCTGAAATCATTGGTGATTGATGGTTCCGTCAATTCTTTGGATCTAAAGGCGCCTATTCTGATTGTGCCTGTGGAAAATTCATATTAGTATTTTAGAAGCTCTAAAAAATAATGTGGGCAAAACTAAGATGTGGCTGTTTGCGTATTGCCACATATGGAGGAACATAATGAAGAAAATTTTAGCGTCGATCCTCTTTGCAGGATCGATTATTTTAAGTTCAATCTCGGCTCATGCTGAAAAATATGGCGGAACGCTCTCGTTCCTTGTTCAGCCTGAACCACCTACCCTGGCATCCTATGTGTCGACTTCAGGGCCAATCGGTCTTGTCATGCCGAAAGTCTATGAAGGGCTTTTTGATTACGATAATGATGGGAAAATGGTGCCCATGCTCGCCGAAAGCTATTCGATCACTCCGGATGGCAAGACCGTGACCTTCAAGTTGCGCAAGGGCGTGAAGTGGCATGACGGCAAGCCTTTCACTTCGGCGGATGTCAAGTTCACGATTCTTGAAGTACTGAAAAAAGTTCATCCGCGCGGGCCGAATTCATTCCGTGAGGTCAGCAGCATCGATACGCCGGATGATCATACGGCGATCTTCAATCTGGATAATCCTGCACCATACATGATGCGGTCTTTTTCCGCGTATGAATCCCCGATCGTCCCCAAGCATCTTCTTGAAGGCCAGGATGTCAAATCTGCTTCTCTGGCGAACAATCCTGTCGGAACAGGTCCGTTCAAATTTGTTGAGTGGAAGAAAGGCCAGTATATCCGCCTCGACAAGAATGAGAATTACTGGCAGGAGGGCCTGCCCTATCTTGACCGGATCGTCGGCAGATTCATCCCTGATGCGTCAACCCGGACAGCAGCAATGGAAAACGGGGAAGTTCTCTATGCTGCCTATAACGCGGTGCCGAATATTGATGCCGTTCGCCTCAAGGAACGCGACGATATCGATGTGACAACAGATGGCTATTCCATGATCAACCCGATGGCGTTGATTGAATTCAACACCAAGGAAGGACCGTTCGTTGATCCGGCCGTTCGCCGGGCCATTTCAACGGCCATTGATCGTCGTTTCATGATTGATACGATTTTCTTTGGCTACGGCAAGCCGGCGACAAGTGCGCTCAGCAGCAACTTCAGCGCCACCAATCTGCATGCCCAGATGCCGAATTATCCTGAAAAGGGTGATGTGGGCGCGGCCAATGCAATTCTGGACAAGGCTGGGTACAAGAAAGACGGCAATGGCGTACGCATGAAAGCTGTGCTCGATATCATTCCTTATGGTGAAGACTGGCGCCGTGCCGGTGAATACCTGAAGCAGGCAATGGGCGATATCGGTATTCAGCTTGAGCTTCGTTACGAAGACGTGCCAACCTGGCTGAAGCGCGTTTATCACAATTATGACTTTGAGATGAACGTAAACTACTTCTACCAGCTGCCTGATCCGGTTCTGGGGGTCCATCGTCATTATGGTACCAACCAGATTCGTCAGGGCACGCATTTCGTGAACTCATCACGGTACAGCAACCCGACTCTTGACGCACTGCTTGACTCCGGCTCAAAAGAGCCAGATGCCGCCAAGCGGACGGCTACATACAAGGAAATTCAGTCCATCCTTGCCAATGACATGCCGGTTGTTAACCTCTTTGAACTTCAGTTCCTGACGGTATACAACACCAAGCTCAAAGGTGCTTACGGGTCTGCAATGGGTGCATATGGCTCATTCAGAGAAGCCTATCTGGACGACTAGTCAGCCATGGACGGGCCGGGGTTCTCCCCGGCCCGACTGCTCCTCTCTCCAAATTTTTATCCATAGAAATTCATAAAATGATACGATCAAACAAGATCCTGAAATATGTTTTGAAAAGATTAGCCCAGGGTGTGCCGATCATTCTGGCGATTGTTGTTATCAATTTTTTTCTGTTGAATATGGCAGAAGGCGATGCCGTCGATGTGCTCGCGGGTGAGGCGGGTTCGGCAACACCTGAATATATGGCAGAACTGCGCAAGAAATTTGGCCTTGATCAGCCTTTGCCGGTTCAACTGATGGTTTACCTCAAAAATGTGGTGATGCTTGATCTTGGCTATTCCTTTCGCCACGAGATGCCGGTGAACCAGTTGATTTTTGACCGTTTCGGGGCAACGGCCCTCTTGATGACCAGCACCATCATTCTCGCGGTCGGATTTGGCATTCTGCTGGGTCTGCTGGCGGCCATGCGCCTCAATACATGGAAAGATGCGGTGATAACCGTCTTTGCCCTGATCACCTACGCCACCCCGCTATTCTGGGTTGGCTTGATGATGATCGTGGTGTTTTCACTTAACCTTGGCTGGTTTCCCACCAGCGGCATGGAAAATGTCGCGGCGTTTTACGAGGGATGGGATCGCGTTGTTGATATCGCTCATCACCTTGTTCTGCCGACCATAACCCTGTCCTTGTTCTATCTGGCCCTGTACACGCGGATGATGCGGGCATCAATGCTGGAACAATATGGCCAGGATTATGTTGTCACCGCCCGGGCGAAAGGCTTGACGGAACGGCGCATCACATTTGTCCATGTTCTCCGCAACGCCCTTCTTCCGGTGGTTACCATGGCCGGGGTTCAGGTTGGCGCCCTCATTGGCGGGTCGGTGATTGTGGAATCGGTCTTTGCCTGGCCGGGGCTCGGGATGCTGGCCTTTGAATCGCTCTTTGCCCGTGATCTCAATCTGTTGCTGGGGATTTTCCTGCTTTCTTCAATCCTTGTAGTGGCCGTCAATCTGGTGGTGGATATCATTTACTGCTTTCTTGATCCAAGAATCGAGGTGGATTGACATGGCTGACTTCTGGAGCAGATACAAACGAAACCGGATGGCGGTTTTAGGCCTGTTCATCATCGCCTTGATCCTCATCATGGCATCGACGGCAAGCCTGTTTTACCCCGATGATCCGTTTCGCCTTGTTGGCAAGCCATTATCCGGCCCTTTTGAAAACGGCTTTCTGCTGGGTAGCGACTCGCTTGGCCGTGATGTCGCATCGGGAATTGTGCATGGCGCGAAAACCTCCCTTCTGATCGGATTGATAGCGACGCTTGTCTCGGTGTTTATCGGTATCTTTTTTGGTGCCTTTGCCGGGTATTATGGTGGCCGTCTCGATGATTTCCTGATGCGGGTGACGGAGATTTTTCAGACAATTCCATCCTTTATCTTTGCCATTCTGCTGGTGGCGATCATGAAACCTTCCATTTACAGTATTGTGATTGCCATTGCCGTGGTTTCCTGGCCCGGGGTTGCCCGGCTTGTTCGGGGGGAGTTTCTTTCGCTGAAAAATCGTGAATTTGTTCAGGCCTGCCATACCCTTGGCATGGATGATCTGCGGATCATGCTGAGGGAGATTCTGCCAAACTGCCTGAGCCCGATCATCGTCATCGGCTCCCTGATGGTGGCAACGGCCATTCTGATAGAAAGCGGGCTTGCCTTTCTTGGTCTTGGCGATCCGAATATCATGAGCTGGGGCTTCCAGATTGGCGCTGGACGGACCATGCTTCGTTCCGCCTGGTGGGTTTGCACATTTCCGGGAATTGCCATTCTGATTACGGTTCTGGCAATCAACCTGATTGGTGAGGGCCTTAACGATGCGCTCAATCCCCGTCTTAAGGAACGCCAATGAAAAATCAGCTGCTCGCCATTAATGATCTGTCCATTCTTCTGCCTGAAGGATCTGATCGCACCCATGCTGTTCAGCATGTTGATCTTAAGCTTCATGCTGGCGAAACCGTATGTGTCGTCGGCGAGAGCGGCTCCGGTAAATCCCTGACGGCCCGTGCCGTGATGGGCTTGCTGCCAGCGCCCCATGTCCGGATCGGTAATGGCGAGATCCTGTTTGGTGGAGAGGATATCACCAAATTCGACAGCGAGCGGATGCGGGAGTTGCGGGGCAGCGAGATATCCATGATATTTCAGGAACCCATGACGGCGCTGAACCCGGTGATGACCATCGGTGATCAGGTTGATGAAATTTTCCGCTACCACGTTTCCATGACGAGGAAGGAGCGTGCGGAACGGGCACTTAAACTGATGGAAGATGTTAATCTTCCTGACCCGGCCCGCATCATCAATGCCTACCCGCATGAACTTTCCGGCGGCCAGCGGCAACGTGCCATGATCGCGATGGCCTTGGCGCTCGGGCCTAAAATTCTGATTGCCGATGAGCCGACCACCGCCCTTGATGTGACCACCCAGGCCCAGATACTGGAACTGATCAAGGATATGCAGAAACGTCTGGATACCGGTGTTTTGTTCATCACTCATGATTTTGGGGTTGTGGCCGATATTGCGGACCGTGTCGTGGTGATGCAGGAAGGTAAGATTGTTGAAACAGGCACCGCAAAACAGGTGCTAAATAAACCCAGTCATCCCTATACCCAGTCCCTGATTGCCGCAATACCTAGGCTCAAACCCAGGAAGGCTCGCGGTCGTTCCGAGAAAGTCGTTCTTTGCACGGATGAAATCTGCAAATCATTCGGGTCCGGCCGGAGCTTTTTCGGTCTCGGCAAACCTGGACGTGAAGTCAAGGCGGTGCAGAAGGTGAATATCGAACTCCGCAAAGGTGAAACCCTTGGTATTGTGGGGGAGAGCGGATCGGGCAAATCCACGTTGGCGCGCTGCATTATCAAACTCATGGAAAGTGATGAAGGCAAGATCGAGCTGGACGGCGTGGATATCTCAAAACTGGACCGCAACATGATGCGGTCGCATCGCAAGCGTATCCAGATGGTGTTTCAGGACCCGTTTGCCTCACTCAATCCGCGGTCACGCGTCGGTTACATTATTTCACAAGGTCCTATTTTGCAGGGCGTCGGCAAGGAAGATGCCCATGCCCGCGCCCGTGAGCTCCTTGACATTGTTGGACTGGACCCCAGATCCTTCGATCGTTTTCCCCATGAATTCTCGGGTGGCCAGCGGCAGCGGATCGGGATTGCCCGGGCACTGGCTTTAAGACCTGATATCCTGATTGCTGATGAGCCGGTATCAGCGCTGGATGTTTCCATACAGGCACAGATCCTTGAGCTGCTCGATAAAATCCGCAAGCAGATGGATCTTTCCATGCTGTTTATCACCCATGACCTCAGGGTCGCCGCTCAGGTATGCGATAACGTCGCGGTGATGCAATATGGAAAGGTTGTCGAAATTGGCCCTACCGTTAAACTGTTCAGCAACCCGAAACACGAATACACCAAGGCATTATTGGCGGCTGTTCCGGGAAAGGACTGGCATTTCAGCCAGATCTGAATTTTCGGATCACGTTGGCCAGCAGTGTTGAAATATTGTTTTCAAAATTGTTCCATGGCAGGGACCCGCAGAAGGTGATGGAGCCGACGCCGAAGACCTCGCCACCAGAAGCTGTTTTGAAATAGACCATATCGGCACGCCTGACCTCATCTTCAGGCCCGCCCGAGAGATTGGTCAGATGGGTCAGCACTTCTTCCGGCACCAGAATAAACCTCTTATCCCTGTCAAAGGATTGAGCCAGAACAGTGATGTTTTCGCCTTCATCGAGGTTCTCATCAACGCGATCAAGTTCAAATCCGGCGGCACCATGGCCGCTGAAGCCGAAATCTCCCAGCGTATCTGTTTCAATGCCGTCGAAAACCCAGTCGAATTCCGGATCAAAGCAGGTCCTCTTATAGGGCATGCCGACAAAATTTCCCTGGGCGGTGAAACCAATACCGACCAGCTGTTGCGGTGGCCTGCCATTGCGTCGCCAGAGGCCGCCATAGCTGCCATCAAAGGCGTTGTAATATTCACCGGGCTCGGCGGCCCAGGCCCTGAGCCCATCTTCGGAGCGTCTGATTTCAATGAGTGAAGGATCTTCACTATGGCGGACAATACGCCAGTAAAATCCGTTACCGCCAAGATAGATCAGTCTGCCTCCATCATCCCGGTACTCTTTCAGTGCATCAATCATGCTGGCCGTGTGGTATTCGGGATGACTGCCGGTCATGACTGTTTTATAAGATGAAATGGCCGTCAGCCCATCACGATCAAGCTCATCATCGGTAATGATATCATAGGTGATCCCCTGATGATGCAGCCATGCAACAAGGTGGCTGTCGGCCTGAAAATGCCGAAGCCCTGAACAGGTTGACTCGCCAAAGGTCGAATAGCCGGGCCTGAGATTGAACAGCACGCGCTTGTGGGATGCATGGCAGATCCCGGAACCATCTCTATGGGTGTTGTAGGTGGAAAGTCCATAATCGGGATGTTCCGCCGGGTTATGGGGATACGCCTTCCATTTGTTGATCCGCTCAATCCAGGTTGGGTTGAAATCGGGCCGGGCATGGTTGCCGTAAACCGTATAGGTGAAGGTTGAAACCAGGAGGCACAGATCTGACCCTGGCTTGCCCAGGGGCGGGCAGACAAAAAAGGGCATTGCGTCATAATGGTCTTCTGCCTCAATCCGCATCACATAAATGCCTGATGGCATATCCGCCGGGATGGTGAACTCGAAATCGCATTCCCAGTTGAAGTCATAGATATCGTCATCGTGAAAATGAATGGCTGCATAATGTTCTGGCTTGTGTTTCCAGCAGAATTCACTCGCATCCCATTTCCTGCCGGTAACGCCCCTTGTCGGGGCATTGTAGAGGATCAGGTCCGGCCCCCGGGTTGCCTTGACGATAAGGGAAGGGATATTGACGGAAAAATCCCAGGCAGCGGCAATCTCGCCATCAGCAAGGATTTGCGGTGCTTCAATCTTGCCGTTGAAATGCTGGCGCGCCTCACCGAACCCGGCAGCAATGCGAAGAGGAGCGCGCTGGCCGCTCAAGGCTGAAAAAACAGGTTTTTCCATTTTGCCGCTGCTGGTCTCACCTGTTCTGGTCTCCTCTTGGCCTTTGCTTTCAGCCTTGCTGGCGAGGGTAAGTGTCACCGTCCCCTCTTTGGTTAGGTGCAGCGTGCATTTATACCAGCGCCGCTTGCGGACGGCCGAAGCCGACGTTACCAGCAGATTATGGGCGAATTCGGCGGCAACTCGGCCATCCTTTTTCAGGAAAATAGACAGACCACCCCAGGCAAACATGATCTGGTTACCGCCCGTAATAACCCCTGGCATGAACCAGAAATTCACCTCAAACTCAGATGACGCCTTCACGTCAAGAGATGTGGTTGTCTCGGCACAGGACCCGGGATGGATAGGCTGCACACGCGAGGGGAAACTGGCTTGCGGGAAATATGCGCTTGCATCTTCTTCGATAATTCCCGGCCCTTCAGGGTTAGGGTCCGCGCAGATCGATCGATGCAGGCTTGCTGAAAATGAGGATGTTGCATGGCTGGATACAGAAAACCGTATCGTTTCACCCGGTCTTGCAGAAAGTCGGTCGCTATATCCTGCTATGAAAACATCTTTCAACTTTCGTCTCTCCAGCACCGGTGAATCGCATGTTTGGTTCAAATTATGATAGGTTAGTCAAAATGTTAATAAAACAAAATTATGGGCAAGGAATTTGCCTTCTTCTGATTTGGATCACTACGCTGAAGGGTGGGCATTGGATGGGTTTTCATCTTTCTCTGCCTTCTTTTGGATTAAAATCCTTTCTCCTTCAGGCTGGCTGGATTATCTTTTGACCAGATCAAATCCTGGGGAAAATGGATCAACATGTCACCGTATCAATCTGTACTCAATGCTCTCGATGCCATGCCGCGGGCGGAGATTCTCGATAGTCCGACACCTCTTGTGCCGCTCAGGCAGATATCTGATGTGCTGGATATCGATCTCTGGATGAAGCGTGATGATCTGGCCGGGCCAAGTTTTGGTGGCAACAAGGCCCGACAGCTTGAATATTATTTCGGGGCAGCGATAGCTCAAGATGCCGATACGATCCTGATCACCGGGGCCGTTCAATCCAACTTCGTTCGCCTAGCGGCGGCGGTTGCCGTCCGGTTCGGGATGAAGGCGATCATCCAGCTTGAACAGCGTGTCGCTACCGCTGACAAACTCTATCATCAATCCGGAAATGTTCTCTTGAACCAGATTCTCGGGGCGGAGATCATCTCATACCCCGAAGGCGAGGATGAAGCCGGGGCAGATGATGCACTTTATACCAGGGTTGAGGAATTGCGGAAGGCGGGCCGCAAACCCTATGTGATACCTCTGGGTGAGAACAAGCCGCCGATAGGTGCTTGCGGGTATGTCCGGGCGGCGGCTGAAATTACAGGTCAGACCGAAAACCCTTTTGATACTGTTATCGTTGCTTCCGGAAGCGCCGCCACGCATATCGGAACCGTTGCGGGGATGAAACTCTATTTTCCTTCAACCGACGTCATAGGTTCCTGTGTCCGCCGGAATCTGCCATTGCAGGAAAACCGGGTGACCCGGTTAAGCCAGCAGTTTAATGATCTCCTTGGCAAGCCGGATTTTCTCAAGGTGGAAGATTTTGAGCTTTGGGATGGTGCTTTTGACCCAGGCTATGGCAAGACTGGCCCGGTTGCACGTGAAGCGATGATGCTTATGGCGCGCCGGGAAGGATATATTCTGGACCCGGTCTATACAGCCAAATCCTTTGCTGCCGTGCCTGAACTTGTCCGTTCTGGCAGGATCAAGAAAGGCAGCCGTGTTCTCTTTGTGCATACCGGTGGTCTCGGGGGGTTTTTTGCCTATCAGACAGAACTTGCGGCGATGATGACAGGCTAGGTCGGCCAGAAGGGAGCAGGATCATGGGAGCACCAGAAACAATCGCCTCGAATGGGGAGGAGCTTTCTGAACTGGCCGGTATGCACGAACTGGCAGGACCTGAAGGTTGATGCCATTCTCTTCGGGGTGCCCCATGGCAAGCCATATGCGGCAGTTGATGAAATCACCTGTCTCTTAGGTATCGATTAAACGCTCCCCTTCCATCAGCACGTCCCTGATTGCTGTTTCAACTTCACTGGCGAAAAGCTGGCTGATTTGCGAAAGCGTGCGATGCCGCGGCCGGACAAGGCTGATGGTCTGCTTGATCATGGGTCGAAAACGTCGGAAGACAATGGCTGGCGGTGCGTCTGTCGCTTGTTTGCTTCTCAGCTGATGATAGAGCCAGACATTCAGCAGCGACATGAACCCCAATGCTTGACGGCTTTCTACCAGCGCATATTGGGCGGCCCCGTTTTGCAGGGCAAATGGAATGTTCAACTCACAGTTTTCGTTATCGAACGTATCCCGCAGGGCCTGCATGAGGTGATGTTCAGGCAGAAACCCGGCAAACGCCCGGCCATCCAGCAATTTTGGAGTAAGGGCAGATTCTAGAGCCAGCGGGTCATCAGCAGACAGGCCGACAACTGTTTCGGACGTGAAATTCACCACCTCATAGAGTTCTGAAGGTTGCGGGCGTTCGGCAAAACCCAGGTCAAAATGCTGCGATGCCAGACTTTCCAGCACCCGTTCGGATGGTTGCGCCCGCATGTAAAAGCGGACACCGGGATGTATCTCCGCGAATCTGGCGATCTGACGCGGCATGAAGAATTCCGAAAGGACAGGCATACAGGCGATACGGATTTCAAATATCCGGCCGCCACCCTGCTGCATGGAT
The DNA here is from genome assembly GCA_041228335.1 of Alphaproteobacteria bacterium LSUCC0684. Lineage (NCBI taxonomy): Bacteria > Pseudomonadati > Pseudomonadota > Alphaproteobacteria > Alphaproteobacteria bacterium LSUCC0684. The sequence goes on from CP166130.1 coordinate 825,000, forward strand.
CGCTCAAGGCTGTTGATCTGTTCCAGAATTTCTTCGGATCTTTCGAGAAAAAAATACGCTTCCGGCACCGGATGCAGTCGGCCGTTTACACGCTCAAAAAGCTTGTATCCTATTCGGGATTCCACATCCGCAATAACCAGGCTCAGGGCTGGCTGTGACCTTGATAGCGCTGAAGCTGCTTTGGAAATGGATCCTGTCTTTATGACTTCCCGGATAACTTTCAAGTGCCATAATTTCAGCATTTCGGCCTCGATAAGCGGAAAGAAGGAGCAGCAAAATATATTTGTTTTTTTTATAGAATAAACAGAATTTATTACTTGAGTAAATAGATTTTGGTGTCTTCAATAGTAAGGGTATTGGATTTAGGGGGATCTTCTTTCAACTATCAAAAAGAGAGACGAACCGGTCTTGGGTCGGCAGCATTGCAAAACCGCATGATCTGTCCAAAGGCTAATCCAAGTGATTGAAGACAAACTACAGGGAGTAGAAATTATGAACAGATGGATGAAAGCAGCAATCACCTTGCTGGCGGCCAGTTTCGCCTTTGCAGGGGTTGCCTCGGCACAGGAGATGAAATTCTGGAAGATTGGAACAGGTGGCACAGGCGGGACCTATTATCCGATCGGCGGCCTGATTGCGAATGCAATTTCCAATCCTCCTGGCTCGCGCCCATGCGACAAAGGTGGGAGCTGTGGTGTTCCCGGTCTGGTTGCCATCGCCGTTTCCACCAATGCGTCAGTGGCCAACGTCAACGCTATTCACGCAGGGGAGCTTGATGCTGGTCTGGCTGGTGCCCAGTCCGTCGTTCAGGGCTACAGAGGTGAAGGCAAGTTCACCGGCAATCCACGCCCGGATCTGCGGGTGATTGCTAATCTGTATCCCGAAGACATGCACCTTGTTCTGCCAAAAGGCAAGAAACTCAGCAGCCTGATGGATCTGAACGGCATGAAGGTTGGCGTTGCTGCTGCAGGGTCGGGGACACAGGTATCCGTGCGGATGATCCTCAACCATTATGGCATCAAGGCGGAAGAGTATGAGCTGAATGTGACCCAGTCTGCCCAGCGTCTTGCCGACGGCCAGATCGATGCATTCTTCTACGCAGCCGGCACCCCGCTGGCAGCGCTTATCCAGCTCGGTGCCTCCAAGGGTTTTGAACTCTACAGCTTCAGCGCAGAAGAGCAGAAGACCATTAACGGCATTATCCCGTTCTATGTGGAAAGCTCCATCCCGGCCGGCGAATATGAAAATATCGGCTATGATGTCAACACGGTTGCCGTGAACGGCCAGTTGATCACCTCTGCCAACCAGCCTGATGACCTGATCTATGAAGTCACCAAGGCATTGTGGAACAACAACACCCGCAAACTGCTGGACAAGGGCCATTCAAAAGGCAAGGCCATCAAGGCTGAGACTGCCCTTAAAGGGGTGCTTATTCCGCTGCACCCGGGCGCAGAGCGCTACTATAAAGAAGCCGGTCTGATGAACTAGGCATCACTTTATTTCAAGGGAAGACAGCATTAACTGTCTTCCCTTTTTAACAGCAGATTTGACGAATAATTTAATTCCTTTACCGAGATACCAGCTATCTTGTTAAAAATGATGGGGGCATGGTCATGCAACGATTTGAGCTTAAAACCGCTCTTGCGCTGGAAGAAAAATATGACAAGGGGCTGACCACACGCCCGCTTCCGAAATGGCTCTTTGGTTTTGTTGTTGCGTTCAGCGTTGTCTATGCCATTTATCACTATGTGACTTCCGGGCTGGGTGTGCCCGTGGATTACTGGCATATGGGCATTCACCTTTCGGGCGTGATTTTCCTTGTTTTCGTAGGGTTTCCTGCATTCGGCGGCAAGCTTTCTTCCCTGGAAGACAAGCGCAGGTTCTGGGTCCTCGGTCATGTGCCGATCTGGGACTGGATGCTGATCATGGGCGGTATTGCCTCATCACTCTATATCGGTATCACCTGGTATGAGATCAATTTCACGCTCTTCGGGATCAATTTCTTTTTGCCCGAACAGGTGATGCGCCAGGGCGCGCCGCTGCCAATCGATGTGGTTTTCGGAACCATGCTGATCATTGTCCTGCTTGAGGCTGTTCGCCGGACTATCGGAATTGTGGTTCCAATCATTATACTGATTTTTACGGCCTATGCGATTTTCGGCCCCCATATTCCCGTTCAGATCCTGATGCATCCTGGGATCAGCTGGTCCAGTTATATCAACAACATGTATTTTCCTGATATCGGTATCTACGGCCTGACCTTGTGGATCGTATCTACGGTTGTCTTTCACTTTGTCCTTTTCGGGGTGCTGGCGCAGCGTATAGGGCTCGGGCAGTTTTTTGTCGATATCGCAACGGTATTTGCTGGCCGTTATACCGGTGGGCTTGCAAAGGTCAGCGTGGTGTCTTCAGCTTTCTTCGGCACGATTTCAGGCTCATCCATTGCCAATACCGTATCGACGGGCTCCCTGACCATCCCGAACATGAAACGGATGGGATACCCGGGCCACCTTGCAGGCGGGGTGGAAGCTGCGGCCAGTGCAGGCGGGCAGATCACGCCGCCGATCATGGGTGCAGCAGCATTCGTCATGGCGGAATTTTTGGAGATACCTTACAGCACCGTGGTGATTGCAGCAGCTATTCCAGCTCTCATGCATTATCTGGGAGTCATGTCGATTGTACATTTTCAGGCAAAGAAACTTGGCCTGAAAGGTCTGCCGCCCGAAGAAATTCCAAATGCCTGGAAAGTCATCCGGGAAGGCTGGCTGACGGTCGTCCCCCTCGTTGTCCTGATATATGTGCTGTTCTCCGGATATTCTCCGCATATGGCGGCATTCTGGGGCATCACGGGCACGCTGGTCGTCGGTCTGATCAATCCCCGTGGCCGGATCGGAATTTCGGATCTGATCGATGCCTGTGTTCTTGGTGTCAAATATACGCTTTCGGTAGGCGCGGTCTGTGCGGCGATCGGGATTGTGGTCGGCGTGGTGAATTCAACCGGTCTTGGCTTCAGGCTGGGTTTCATGGTGGCGCAGAGTGCGCTCGGAATAGGTGAGCAAATCCAGAGCGTCCTGGCGTTTATTCCACTCCTTGATTTCTCGATTGAAGATATCACCTTGCTGATATCCCTTATCCTGATCGCGATGACCTGTATTCTGATGGGGGCAGGTCTGCCGACGACGGCGCTTTACGTGATGCTTGCCACTGTTGCCCAGCCGGCGCTCGGAAATCTGGGGATCCCACCACTGGCCTCACATCTGTTTGTGCTCTATTACGGCGTGATTTCAGAAATTACCCCGCCTGTCTGTGCTTCGGCTTATGCTGCGGCAGGTATCGCCAACGCAAATCCGTTCCGAACCGGTCTCAATGCCTTTTCGCTCGGAATTGGCAAACTGCTTGTGCCGATGGTCTTTGTCTATTCGCCTGCGATGCTCATTGTTCTCGAAGACTATTTCACCTGGCAGGAATTCCTGCATACGGTCATTACCTGCGGGCTTGGGGTCTATTTCCTTTCGGCTTCGGTTGCCGGGTTTTTCCGTGTTCATATGAACGGGCCAAGCCGGATACTTTTCGCCCTTGCGGGACTCTGTTTTGTCGCCCCCAGCCTGGTTTCGGATATTTATGCGGTTGTGTTCTGCGCGCCGGTATTGATCTGGCAGTTTATTGCTGAACGTCGTCAACCGAAGGTTCAGCAGTCTGGAGCGTAAGCGATATGACCGGCATTCGTTCCCGGCAGACAGTCACGCCCTATTCATGGGGACAGGATGGCCGGGGGTGGCGTCTCTGCGATGAGGCAAAGCTTCAGGTCATCGAGGAAGAGCTTCCGCCAGGCACGGCCGAAAATCTTCATTACCATGCGAAAGCAAGGCAGGTATATTACATCCTTTCCGGATCGCTCCGGGTGGAACTGGACGGCGAAACCTGCCAGCTTGCCGCCGGTGAGATGGTGGAAATTCCGCCAGGAACAAGGCATCTCATCGCGAATGACGGCACCAAGACTGCGTCACTGCTGGTGATCTCGTCGCCATCAACATATGAGGACCGCCTTCAGCCCGATTCCGACAAGGAGGGCTGAGATGAAAGGGGGCAGGAAAACCGGAAGCAATGTTGTTGTCATCGGGGCAGGGATTGTCGGTGTTTCCTGCGCGCTTCAACTGGCTGAGCGGAATCTTTCCGTCACCCTTGTCGACCGTAATCCCCCTTGTCAGGAAACAAGTTATGGAAATGCCGGGGTGATCTCGCCCTGGAGTTGCGTGCCGCAATCCACGCCTGATGTATGGCGCAGGATTCCGCGCTGGTTGCTTGATCCTGAAGGTCCGGTATTTGTCCGTCCCCGGTATCTGGCACGTTTCCTGCCCTGGGCATGGAGATTTTTGATCGCCGGAAGGCCTGACCGGATTGATCTTCTGGGTGACGCCATGCAGGCGCTGAGCAGAAATGCCCCATTTAACTATCGTGCCTTGCTGGAAGGAACAAATGCCGTAAATCTTGTTCGTGATTCACTCTATATTTTCGCCTACCGGAATAAGGAACAGGCGGATCTGGGTCTTCTGCCCTGGCGGATGCGTCAGGCCAGAGATGTTCCGCTCAGCCGGATCGGACGTGATGAACTCAAAAGCCTCGAACCTGATATTTCCGATCAATACGACGCTGCAATCGTCATTCATGATCAGGCGCGTGCTCTTGATCCTGCCGGGATAGGTCATGCTCTGGCCGGCAAGGCAAAACGTCTGGGGATTTCCTTCCGGCAGGCCGAAGTAAGCGCGATATCGCGTCATGACAGCAGCTGGTCCGTTCATGCAGGCGATGGTGAGATCAAAGCCGGGCATATCGTGCTGGCTGCCGGGGTATGGTCGGCCCGATTGCTGAAACCTCTTGGCATTTCCTTGCCGCTTGAGGCGGAACGCGGCTATCATCTCCTTGTCCGAAACGCTGGCGTGACCATAAATAATTCGATCATGGACACGGAAAGAATGTGTGTTGCAAGCCAGATGGAGGCAGGGGTGCGTGTTGCCGGCACGGCTGAATTTGCCGGTATCGAAGCCGCGCCGGACTATCGCCGCGCCGAGGTTTTCACGGAATCGCTGAAAAGCCTGTTTCCAGCCATCAATCTTGATGAACAGGAACCGTGGATGGGGCGACGCCCTTCTTTTCCGGATAGTCTTCCATGTATTGGCCCTGTGCCGGGCCAGCCAGGATTGTTTGCGGCTTTTGGTCATAGCCATTACGGATTGAGCCAGGCCCCGAAAACAGGCCAGATCATCGCCGACTGCCTGACAGGCCGGAAACCGGATACGGATCTGGCCCCTTACCGGATCGACCGCTTCAGATGAAAAAGAATTTTGATGTCATTGTTGCTGGCGGCGGTCTTGTGGGGATGGCGATTGCCTATGGTCTGGCCCGCAAAGGGTTGGCTTGCCTTGTTCTCGATGAAGGAGACACGGACTTCAGGGCGGCGCGGGGTAATTTCGGTCTTGTCTGGGTTCAGGGAAAAGGTGCTGGCTTTCCCCCTTATGCGGACTGGACCATGCGTTCAGCCGAACTCTGGTCCAGACTGCGGGAAGAGCTTGAGGAGACAAGCGGGTTGCGTCTCGGGCTCGAACAGGAAGGCGGGATAGATATCTGCCTCAGCCAGGATGAATTTGATCGCCGCAAGGAAATGATGGATCTCCTGCAGAGCCATCAGAATGGCCGCTTCAAGTATGAGATGCTGGATCGGAAGGATTTGCTGGATCTCCAGCCTGACCTTGGTGAAGACGTTATTGGCGCATCGTTTTCGCGTCATGACGGGCATGTTAATCCTCTCTATCTTTTGCGTTCCCTGCATCACGGGCTTTTTCATCTTGGTGGGGAGTTCAGGTCGAATGCAGGAATTTCCAGCATCAGGCCGCAAAAGGGCGGCTTTACGGTGCATTGCGCCAGAGGTGATTTTTCATCGGATAAGATTGTTCTTGCTGCAGGTCTTGGCAACCGGCTTCTTGCTCCGATGGTTGGCCTCAGCCAGCCCCTGCGCCCACAAAAGGGCCAGATACTGGTAACCGAGAAAACCGCACCGATGATCCACCGGCCCATGACACTTCTGCGCCAGACACAGGAAGGCAGTATCATGATCGGCGACAGCAAGGAGGAGGTCGGGTTTGATATCTCGTCCACGCCGGACATCATGGCCAATATCGCCAAGCGTGCCTGCCGGACGATGCCACGCCTGCGGCATATGCGCATTATCCGCAGCTGGGGGGCCTTGCGGGTCATGTCACCCGATGGGTATCCTGTTTACGACCAGTCTCAAACCTGCCCCGGCGCTTTTGCGGTTGCCTGCCATAGCGGGGTGACGCTGGCGGCGGCGCATTGTTTTGATCTGGCATCGGATATAGCGAAAGGCCAGCTGGCCGATACACTTGCTCCATTTTCAGAAAGGCGTTTTGATGTTTCGCAGCAAACGGAATGATCGGAACTCGGTCACGGTCTTCATTGATGACAAGCCCTGCACGGCGCTGGATGGCGAGATGGTGGCCGCGGTGCTGATGCGTGAAAACATGACCGCCACGCATGCGTCACCGCAAGGACAGCCGCGAGGGCCGTATTGCATGATGGGAGTGTGTTACGACTGCATGATCACGCTTGCGGATGGGCGAAATGAACAGGCCTGCCTTACGCCGGTTGAAGAAGGGTTGAAAATCTATCGCAGCACCAGCCAGACGTATGGGGGGTCAAGATGAGCAATGCCCGGGACTATGATCTCATCATCATCGGCAGCGGACCGGCGGGCATGGCGGCGGCTCTATTGGCGGATAGATCGGGACTGTCGGTGCTCATGCTTGATGACCAACCCGGCGCAGGTGGCCAGGTCTACCGCCAGATCGGACCAAACAGCCGGAATGCGAAAACATTCGGCTTTCTCGGTGAGGAGTATTTCAGGGGAGGTGATCTTGCCGGGAAACTTGAAGCCAGTGGTGTTGACTGCATCCATCAGGCCCATGTCTGGCAGATCACGGAAGACAATGAGGTATTTTACAGCAGGAAAGGGGCGGCAGCCAGTATTCGGGCAGATTTCATCCTCATGGCCAGCGGTGCTCAGGAACGGCCGATGCCCATTCCCGGCTGGACTCTTCCCGGGGTTATGACCGTGGGTGCGGCACAGACCTTGCTGAAAATGTCGGCAACAGGTGCGGATGGAGCGGTCTTCATTGGCACGGGCCCTCTTTTCTATCTGACGATCTGGCAATACCTGCGCGCCGGTTTTGGGGTCAAGGCTGTATTGGATACCGCCACGGCCATACCGCCAGCCGGGGCGTTCCGGTGGATTTTGCCTGCTCTTTTGCAAGCCGGGATACTGGCCAAGGGCTGGGCATGGCGTGCTGAGGTCAGAAAGCGGACATCGTATCAGAACGGGGTGCGCGGCGTCAGTTTGAGCGGCGATGGAAAGCTTGAAAAGATCAGTTTTATTGATCGGCTTGGAAAAGAACGGGAAATCAAGGCCGGGCATGCATTCCTGCATCAGGGAGTTATCCCCAATGTCAATCTTGGCATGGCTGCGGGGCTCGATTATCGTTGGGATGAAGGTCAGCTTTGCTGGCGTCCTGTTCTTGATCAGCATGGGCAGAGCAGCCGGAAGACCGTATTTGTCGCCGGCGACGGTGGCGGCATTGCCGGCGCATCGGTGGCCGTAACATCAGGTCAGCTGGCAGCTGCCCGGATCATCAGGCTTGGCGGGAAAACGCCTCGCGGCCTGCCAGCATTTCTGCGTCTGCGCCACTGGCTGAACAAGGCACCAAGGCCCTTTCTCGATGCCATGTTTCGCCCCCCGACAGACTGGATCGTGCCGGAAGATGAAAAGGTTATCGTCTGTCGTTGCGAAGGGCTGACGAGGGGGGAGATTGATCAGGCCGCGAAGATGGGGGTGGCCGGGCCCAATCAGTTGAAAAGCTATTGCCGGGCAGGGATGGGCCGATGCCAGGCACGCATGTGCGGGATCACGGTTCAGCATATTCTTGCCGAACATTCAGGGCGGCCTGTCCGGGATCTTGACTATTTCCGTCTCCGTCCCCCCATCCGGCCTGTCACGGTCGGGGAGTTGGCAATGCTGGCAGAGAACGATGGGCAGGCAATCTAGCGAACGTGTCGTCATTGTCGGCGGCGGGATTCAGGGTTGCGCCGCGGCATATTTCCTTGCCAGAGCAGGCTGGTCGGTCACCGTGCTGGAGAAGGATAATATCGGGCGTCACGCTTCCGGGGCGAATGCCGGTGGAGTCCGTCGACTGGGCCGGGACCTTCGGGAAGTTCCGCTCAGTCTTGCAGCAATGGATATCTGGAAGGATTTGCCGGCATATATTGGCGAGGAAGCTGCTGCGGCGTTTCATCCTTCGTTTTACATGAAGGTTGCGATCGATGATAAAGGCCACGGATTAGGGCTCGACCGTATCCGCATGCTTGAGAATGCCGGGTATCAGCATGAGATCTGGTTGAGCAAGCGTGAGTTGAAGAAAAGGCTGCCCCAACTGGAAGGTCCGCTTCTCGGCGGGGTGCTGGTTGAAGGTGATGGCTGGGCAGTACCCTGGCGGATCGTGCGCGGCTTTGCCAAAGCGGCTCTTGATCATGGCGCGGAAATTCTTGAAGGATGCCAGGTGGTGCAGTTTTCCCGTCATTCTTCCGGTGTCTGGAAGATTGAGACCGCAACGGGGAGCCTTGAATCCGATTGGGTGGTGAACTGCGCCGGGGCCTGGGCAGCTCGGCTTGCGCGTAAGGCAGGTGATCTCGATTTTCCTCTTTCCGCCCATGCCCCGATGCTGGCGATAACTGAAAGGAGAGCTCCGGTACTGCCCGCGGTTCTTGGAGTGCTCGGCCATACGCTTTCGCTCAAACAGCTTGATACCGGCCAGTTTCTGATTGGCGGAGGAGTGCGCGCCACCGCTGATCTTGAAACCGATAAAGCCGGATTGAAGATCCCTGAGATGGCGACTTCCATCCGTCTTGCCTGCCAGCTTCTTCCCGGGATATCGGTGGCAGGTATACTTCGGTGCTGGTCCGGGATCGAAGGATATATGCCGGATGATCTGCCGGTCATCGGGATGGGGGGTCTGCCCGGGCTCGTGCATGGTTTCGGGTTTTCTGCCCACGGGTTTCAGCTTGGGCCAGGGGTGGGAGAAGTCCTGGCCGATCTGGTGATAGCGCGGCAGACAAAGGTGTCGCTCAAGCCATTTTGCCCATCCCGTTTTGGCTAATCCATCCGATGTATCCGGCTCCGGTCCCGGGTTGCGGGAAGTGTTCGTATCCGGTGTTAATCTTCGCGGCAAACTGATATGATTTTTCCGTTAAGGATTGAACATGCCCGTGTACCGTATCCTGGGGCCGGAAATATTCAATCCGGCCTGATGGAGGCTTGACGTGAAGATTGCATCCCGCCGCATAGGTCCTGACCCGCATATCGCCGTTGATATATGTGGCGAGGGAGAATGGCTCTTCCTTCTTCATGGCATAGGCGGCAACAAAAGAAACTGGGCATTGAACATCGAGGAGTTCGGCCGTCATTTCAAGACGGTGGCCTGGGATGCGCGGGGATATGGTGAAAGTGATGACTATCAGCAAGATCTGGTTTTTGGTGATTTCGCCGAAGATCTGGCGCGCGTCATGGATCATTTCGGTGCCGGGAAAGCCCATCTGCTCGGCCTTTCCATGGGCGGACGTATTGCCCTGTCGTTTTATGAAAAACATCCCGGCCGGGTTTCTTCCCTCACCCTCTGCGATACCTATAAGGGTTTTCGGCATTTCAGCAAGGATCAGCAGGAAGAATTCATTCGCCTGAGGAAAGAGCCGCTACTTGCAGGCAAGGAGCCACGGGACATAGCGCCGGTGGTAGCCGAAACACTTATCGGAAACCCTGAAAACACCTCGGCTTTCGCGGCGCTTGTCGATTCAATGTCCCGGCTTCATAAGGAAAGTTACATTAAATCCATCGAAGCATCGGTCCATAGCGATCACACCGATAATCTCGATAAGATAGATATCCCGACCCTTGTTGTTGTCGGTTCGGAGGACAGGCTGACGCCGCCGTCGCTGGCCCGTGAGATCACAGCACAAATTCCGTCCGCGCGGCTGGAAATCATCGCAGGCGCAGGTCATTTGTCGAATATCGAGGAGCCGGAGGCATTTAACCAGGTTGTTCTCGATTTTCTCCTGAATCTGCCAGATTGATCCGGTTTTCCTATCCAAGGACAGCGTTGACTGCCCTGGCGGTTCCTTCGACAACCTGATCCGCTTCTTGCCTTGTCAGGCAGAAGGGCGGCGCAAAGCCGAGAATATCACCCTGCGGCATGGCCCGGGCAATGATCCTGCTTTCTTCAAGAAGCCTTGCGGCTATCCGGGGGCCGATTTTTTCCGCGGCATCGAAGAATTTGCGATCATCTTTATCGGCCACAAATTCAACGGCGGCAATCATGCCTTCGCCCCGGACTTCCCCGACATGCGCATGGCCGGCAAGGGCATCGGCAAGGGCGGCGTTGAAATATGCGCCGGTCTCACGCGCATTGCTGATCAGGTCAAGCGTATCAATCAGTTTGAGATTGGCAACACCACTTGCCGCGCCGATCGGATGGGCGGAATAGGTCCATCCATGACCAATGGGTCCATTCTCATCGGTGCCGTCTTCGAGCACCTTCCACATTTTTGTTGAAACGATGCTGCCGGATAAAGGCGCATAGGCGGATGTCAGTCCTTTGGCGATGGTGATCAGGTCAGGGGTCATGCCGTAATGATCCGAGCCGAACATCGAGCCGAGCCGACCAAAGCCCGTCACCACTTCATCCGCGATCAGCAGGATGTCATGCTTCTTGAGAACAGCCTCAATCGCCTGCCAGTATCCTGCCGGTGGCGGGACGATGCCGCCGGTGCCCAGTACCGGCTCGCCAATGAACGCGGCAATCGTATCCGCTCCCTCCCGGGCGATGAGACTTTCCAGGGACTGAACGCAATGCTCAACGAATTCATCTTCGCTTTGCTCGAGGTTTTCGCGCCGATAGTAATAGGGGGCTTCGGTATGCAGGATAGTTGAAAGCGGCAGATCGAATTTCCGGTGAAAAAGTTCAAGGCCCGTGAGTGAGCCCGTCATCAACCCGGATCCATGATAGCCGCGCCAGCGTGAAATGATCTTTTTCTTCTCAGGCCTGCCGAGGATATTGTTATAGTACCAGACGAGTTTGATATTCGTTTCATTGGCATCGGATCCTGATAGACCGAAATAGACCTTGCTCATATTCGCGGGGGCGCGATCGAGAACCATTTTTGCAAGGGTGATGGCTGCTTCGGTTCCGTGCCCGACATAGGCATGATAATAGGCAAGTTCTTTTGCCTGTTCAGCGATGGCCTCGGCAATTTCCGGCCTTCCATATCCGACATTGACGCAGTAAAGCCCGGCAAAGGCATCAAGCAGCCTGGTGCCATCACGATCTTCGATCATGCATCCATGGCCGCCGGTGATGACTCGGTTTGGCAATTCACCACGGGAAAATTGCGCAAGATGCGTTGAGGGGTGGAAAAAATTGTCCCGATCCCATTGCTCCAGTTGATCATTTTTAAGCATGTTGACCTCCCTCATCCGTATTGCACTGTTTTGGCCGGAGCCTCTGGATATCTATCCGGTCCAGGCATGAAAGTCTAGGTTAAGGGGAAGTTGATTACAAAAGTCCCGATACTGATGAAAGCCCGATACTGATGGAAGCCCGATACTGTTGGAAGCCCGATACTGTTGGAAGCCCGATACTGTTGGAAGCCCGATACTGTTGGAAGAATGTGTTGTAATGCGCTACGCTCAGAAGATGCCGGGCAGGTTTATCTTATGCCCGGGCAGGGGAGTTTGCGTCATGCCTGAAACACCATCTCAAGGATCAGAGATCAGCCAGATGCCGGAAATGTTTGATATCGGCACCCATCACCGCGCCAAGATCGGGTTTGTCCTTTTGGCAACCGAACAGACGATTGAAGATGATATGTTCAGGTTATGTCCTGATGGGGTTGGGCTTCATTTTACCCGTGCCGCCAATCCGGACAGCATCACAATCAAGACGTTCAATGAACAATTGCCTGATCTGTCCCGTGCCGCCTCGACGTTGCTTCCCGATGGCAGCCTGGATGTTATCTGCTACGCCTGCACCTCCGGCAGTATCGTCATGGGGGAGGCGAGGATTTTCGACGCGCTCAGCAAGGGGGCGCCATATGCCCGGCCCACTTCCCTGATTACATCGGTCATGGCAGCTTTACGAGCGGTTGGCGCAGAGCGTATCGCCGTTGCAACCCCGTATCTTGATGAAATCAATAAGACGGAGGCCGAATATCTCACCGCCAACGGGTTCGATGTACTGGCGATTGAGGGGCTCAATCTCGAAAAAGACAGCGACATGGTGCGGGTGAGGCCCGAATTTCTCTATGAGTTTGCCGCATCCGTCGACCAACCCGATGCCGACGCGCTGTTTATTTCCTGTGGCGCGTTACGATCGCTTGAAATAGTTGATCGCCTCGAACAAAAATTGGGCAAACACGTGATCTGCTCAAATCAGGCGATGGCCTGGCATTGCCTGCGTCAAAGCGGCATCAGCGATGTTATCCCCGGATTCGGAAGGCTCTTGCGTGAGCATTGAAGGGGGTTTTTTCCGAAGATCAGAAGGGCCAGGTCTCTTGACTGAAATATAAGAATTAGGGAAATTTTAATCATGAAAACCTATAATCACTTTATCAACGGCGCCTGGGTTGAGCCCTCATCGGGGGAATATTTCGACACCGAAAACCCCTATACCGGCGAAGTCTGGGCCCGTGTTGCCCGCGGCAATGCAGAAGACGCAGACAAGGCAGTGAAAGCCGCCAAGGCCGCCTTCGATCAGGGCGAATGGGCAGGGATGCGCCCGACCACGCGCGGCAAGCTTCTGGTGCGGCTTGCGGAGATCATTGAGCGCGAATCTGTCCGTCTTGGTGAACTTGAGGTGCGCGACAACGGCAAGCTGATAGCCGAAATGGGGGCACAGACAAAATATCTTGCCGAATGGTACCGTTATTTCGGCGGGCTGGCCGACAAGGTGGAAGGCGCGGTCCTGCCGTCGGACAAGCCCGGTATTTTCAACTTCACCCGGTATGAGCCGCTTGGCGTGGTGGGCATGATCACGGCGTGGAACTCACCGCTTCTGCTTCTTGCATGGAAACTTGCACCGGCGCTGGCGGCGGGCAATACGGCGGTGGTCAAACCGTCGGAATTCACCTCCGCCTCAAGCCTTGAATTTATGGAACTCATTAAGGAAGCAGGCATCCCCGATGGCGTCGTGAACTGCATCACTGGCATGGGGCTGGAAGTCGGCCAGCCGATGGTGGATCACCCTGATGTGGCCAAGGTTGCCTTCACCGGCTCTGATGTCGCTGGGCAGAAGATCTATGAGAGCGCGGCGCGAAAGATTATGCCGGTAACGCTTGAGCTTGGTGGCAAATCCCCCAATATCGTGTTCGAGGACGCGGATTTCGAAGCCGCCGTGATGGGGGCGATCTCCGGCATTTTCGCCGCAACCGGCCAGACCTGTATTGCGGGCTCCCGGCTTCTGGTTCAGCGGTCCATCCATGATGATTTCGTCACACGTCTCGTGGAAGTGGCGGGCGCGGCCAGGATCGGTGATCCCATGTCGATGGAAACCCATGTCGGGCCCGTTACCACCCAGCCGCAATATGAGAAGATCCTGCATTACATGGATGTGGCGCGGGAAGATGGCGCGACCTGCGTTCTTGGGGGCAAGCCCTATACCGGTGAAGGCGCGAAAGGCAACCGTTTTGTCGAGCCGACGATTTTCACCAATGTGAAGAACGATATGCGCATCGCCCAGGAAGAGGTTTTCGGCCCGATCCTTTCGGTCATTCCGTTCGACGATGAAGAAGAAGCACTCCGCATCGGCAATGATATCGTCTTCGGTCTTGCTGCCGGGGTCTGGACTTCAGATATCGGCCGGGCGATCCGCATGTCGGAGAAACTCAAGGCAGGCACGGTCTGGGTGAATACCTACCGGGCGGTGAGTTTCATGTCACCCTTCGGCGGCTACAAGCGTTCAGGGCAGGGGCGCGAAAGCGGGCAGGAGGCCATCAAGGAATTCCTGCAGGTCAAATCCGTCTGGATCGCCCAGCAAACCACCGCCGCCAATCCTTTCATCATGCGTTAGGTCGGTTTCAAGATTTATCAGTATCAGGATCGCCGCGATCTTGCGGCACAAGGGGGAGGGAAGTTGCTATGGATGGTGGTCAGGATACGGCAATCCGGGGCTGGCAGGATCTGATCATGCCGACCCTCAAAGGGTTTGATGTGAGGCATGTTGTCTATGTCCCCGATGCCGGGCACAGCACAGCGATCCGTGCCGCAGAAGAGGATAAGGATATCATCTCCCTTCCCCTGACCACCGAAGAAGAGGGGATAGGCTATCTTGCCGGGGCCTGGCTTGGCGGTGACCGAGGGGCGCTTCTTTTGCAGTCGAGCGGTGTGGGCAATTGCATCAATACGCTCTCACTCAGTACATGCGCGAGATTTCCCCTGCTCATGCTGGTGACCATGCGGGGAGACTGGGCGGAATTCAACGCCTGGCAGAACCCGATGGGAGAGGCAACGGAAAAAGCTCTTGAAATGATGGGGGTGCGGACCTGGCGCGCCGATAAGGAAGATGACGTCATCCCGCTTCTGCATGGGGCGGCAACCATGGCCTTTAATGGTGATGCGGCTTGCGCGCTTATCCTTGGCCAGCGACTGATAGGAGAGAAGAAATGGACAGGCTGAAGGATCAACACGTCCTTGACCGCCGCCATGCGGTGGCAACGCTGCTCCGTGATCGAGGTGATCTCCTGGTTGTGACCGGGCTTGGATCACCGGCCTATGACGTCATGGCCGCCGGTGATCACGACAGCAATTACTATCTCTGGGGGGCGATGGGCAGCGCGGCCATGATCGGTCTGGGCCTGGCCAGGGCACAGCCGCATCGGTCTGTTCTGGTCCTCACCGGTGATGGTGAGCTGATGATGGGGATGGGCGGCCTTGCCACGATTGCGGTTGCAAAACCCGCCAACCTCACCATTGCCGTACTTGATAACGGTCTTTTCGGTGAAACAGGCCTGCAGCGAAGCCATACCGGCCATGGGGTTGAGATATCGCGCATTGCCGAAAGCATGGAGTTTGCGTGGACCGGAATTATCCGTGATCAGGATGATCTGGAAGTTCTTCGCGCCCGGCTTCATGATCGTGATGGCCCCCGGCTTGCCACGATCAAGATCAAAGGTGAAAACCTTCCCCGTGTTCTGCCGCCGCGTGATGGAGTATATATCAAGAACAGGTTCAGGGCCGCGCTTGGCCATCAACCAATCTGACAGAAAGATATAAATCCGGCAGGCAAAGTGAGCCGCATTTCATGCTGAACAGATGGGCGAAATCATCGCAACGCCCGCGATATCGAAAAAGCCCATTCAGGGCTTCAGCAGATTGAGAAGACTGCGCTGATTGGCGGTTATGTCGGCGATGGTCACCTGATCCATTTCATCCATGAAACGCTTCATTGCCCGCATCAGCACAAGATTAAGCTTGCATTGGCTGATCAGCGGGCAGGTGTTTGTCTCGCTATTGAAACATTCGACAAGTTCAAGCGTATCTTCTGTCTTGCGGATCACCGCGCCAACCGTAATGTCTTCCGCAGGACGAGCCAGCCTGAACCCGCCATTGCGGCCGCGTACGCTCTGGATGAACCCCCATTGGCCAAGCTGATGCACACATTTGACGAGATGCGCCTTTGAAATGTTGAAGGCATCGGCTACTTCCTGGCACTGGCACAGACGGTCCGAATGCAGATTGGCAAACATCAATGTCCGCAAGGCATAATTTGAATATTGGGTCAGTCGCATCACCGCATTCTCCAAAACTTATATTTTTGATATAAGTTTTATATTGACCTGTAAAGATACATTTAGTATATAAGTTTAAGGTTATATAAGCAATCTATCTTTTGGAGGAGTGATATGCCTGCAAATACATCACCTGAAGTCAGGGCCTATTACGATACGGATACCAATACGGTCAGCTACATTGTGATTGATCGCACGACAAATGCATGTGCGGTGGTGGATTCGGTGCTCAACTTTGATTACGCGTCGGGAACGATTTCCTATGAACAGGCCGATGAGATCATCGAATTTATCGGCGCATCAGGGCTCAAGCTGGAATGGCTGATTGAAACCCATGTACACGCTGACCATCTTTCGGCGGCCCCCTACATTCAGGAGAAATGTGGCGGCGAGATCATGATTTCCAAAGAGATTTCGGCGGTTCAGAACATCTTTGGAAAAGTGTTCAACGCAGGAACGGAGTTCGAACGCGATGGCAGCCAGTTTGACAGACTGCTCGAAGATGGCGACACATATCGAATTGGCAATCTCGAAGGGCGGGCCATCCATACCCCTGGCCACACACCGGCCTGTATGGCGCATGTGATCGGTGATGCGGTTTTTGTCGGCGATACGCTTTTCATGCCTGATGGCGGAACCGCGCGCGCGGATTTTCCGGGTGGAGATGCACGCACCCTCTTTCGTTCGATCCATAAAATTCTGGCACTTCCGGATGAGACGCGGGTTTTTGTCTGCCATGACTACCAGCCCGGCGGACGTGAAGTGATGTGGCAGACAACCATAAAGGAACAGCGTGAAAAGAACATTCATATTGGCAACGGGGTAGGCGAAGATGCGTTCGTGGCCAAACGTGAAGCGCGGGATGCGACCTTGAACATGCCCAAACTGATCATGCCGTCCATCCAGGTCAATATGCGGGCAGGCCACATGCCGGCGGCAGAAGACAATGGTGAAACCTACCTGAAAGTGCCGGTATCAGGGTTGCGGTCCTGATCCCGGTCTTCGATTGGAAGGCAATCAATAGAGATCAGGTTTGAAGAGGTAAAAGATGGATATTAAACAAATTGCATCAGGTTTTTCGGTCACCGGTCAAATTCAGGTCGATGACGTGAAAGAGATCGCGGCCAAGGGGTTCAAGGCCATCATCTGCAACCGTCCGGATGATGAAATGGGGGCGGTGGCCCATGGGTTGATTGCTGCAGAAGCGAAAAATTGCGGCCTTGAGCTGCATTATCTTCCTGTTGCCGGAACAGGCATTACAGAAGAAAATGTGGTGCAAGCCGCGGCATTGATTGAAAAGCTGCCGCATCCTGTTCTGGCGTATTGCCGATCAGGCAAAAGATCAGAAAGCCTCTATCAAGCGGTGCAAGCCATGGTGAAGCCAGGCCGTTCAACCCGGCGTGATACGGATCACGGCCTTCAAGTTGTTATTGTTGGTGGCGGGGCCGCGGGCATTGCCACGGCTTGCAGTCTCATGGAAAGATCGGCGGGTGTGAACATCACCATCATCGAGCCGTCGGATGTGCATTTCTATCAGCCCGGATGGACAATGGTTGGCGGCGGCGTTTTCGAGAGCGAAACCACGGTTCGTACCATGGCCAGCCAGATCCCCGGCGGCGTCAGATGGATTAGGAATTCGGTTGAGCGATTTGACCCTGAAAGCAACATGGTCTTTGTCAAGGGGGGCGAGGGGATCGGCTATGATCAGCTGGTTGTCTGCCCGGGCCTTGCTCTCGACTGGCAGGCCATTGACGGGCTTGAGGAAACACTGGGGCGCAACGGAGTTACGTCGAATTACAGATTTGATCTCGCCCCCTATACCTGGGACCTGGTCAGCAATCTCAAATCCGGCAAGGCCATTTTCACCCAGCCGCCCATGCCCATCAAATGCGCTGGCGCGCCGCAGAAGGCAATGTATCTGTCCTCTGATCACTGGCACAGAAAAGGTGTTCTGAAAGATATCGATATCGAATTCTGTAATGCGGGCGGGGTTCTTTTCGGGGTCAAGGAATATATCCCGGCCCTGATGGAATATGTGGAAAAATATCAGGCGCAGTTGAGTTTCAATTCAAATCTTGTTGCCATCGATGGTCCGGCCAGGGTGGCAACCTTCGCCTGCACCGATGAAAACGGCAAAACCCGAAAGGTCAAAAAGACTTTTGATATGATCCATGTCTGCCCGCCCCAGAAGGCGCATGGGTTCATCAGCGCCTCGCCGCTGGCCGATGCCGCCGGCTGGGTGGAGGTGGATCCATCAACCTTGCAGCATAAGCGTTTTAAGAATATCTGGTCGCTTGGTGATACCGCGGGCACGTCCAATGCAAAGACGGCGGCGGCGGTGCGCAAGCAGGCCCCCGTTGTTGCTGAAAATCTTCTTGCCGTATCTTCGGGTAAAACCCCGGAGATGGTCTATAAAGGCTATGGATCATGCCCGCTCACGGTTGAGCGAGGCCGGATTGTTCTGGCGGAATTCGGCTATGGTGGGGTTCTTCAGCCCACCTTCCCGAAATGGCTGATCAATGGCGAAAGGCCGACACGTCTCGCCTGGTTCCTGAAAGAGAAAATTCTCCCATCGCTCTACTGGCATGGGATGCTCAAGGGCAAGGAATGGATGGCAAAGCCTCGTCGGCAGGCAAGCTAGTTCATGAATAAGGGTGGCCAGCGGTGCTGAAACAGTATTTTCCAATTTTGACATGGGGCCGGGAGTATTCATCGAGCCAGTTGACCGATGATGCAATAGCCGCCGTGATCGTGACGGTAATGCTCATCCCGCAGTCTCTTGCCTATGCGTTACTGGCCGGGCTTCCCGCCCATTTGGGTCTCTATGCCTCGATCCTGCCTCTTGTGGCCTACGCGATCTTCGGCACAAGCTCGGCGCTGGCGGTCGGGCCGGTTGCGGTCGTATCCCTGATGACGGCTGCGGCGATCGGCAATCTCGGTCTTGAAAGCCTCGAAGAAATCATCCTCGCGGCAACGATTTTGGCAGGACTTTCCGGCGGTATGCTCATCCTGATGGGGGTGCTGCGTCTCGGGTTTCTTGCCAATTTCCTCAGCCACCCGGTTATCGCCGGATTTATCAGCGCATCCGGCATGGTCATTGCTTTCAGCCAGCTCAAACATCTGCTTGGGGTGGAGGCATCCGGTCATAATCTGATTGAACTCATCGCGTCGCTGATGGCGAAGATAAGCCAGATCAACATGCCAACAGCCCTGATCGGGTTTACAGCGCTGGCCTTTCTTTTTTGGGTCAGGTCAGGTCTCAAACCTGTCTTGACCGGGCTTGGCATGAGCGCGCGCATGGCCGGGCTCATGACCAAACTCGGGCCGGTGCTCGTTATCGTGATGACAATTCTGGTGACCCGGGTGCTGCATCTCGATCATGAAGGGGTGGCGATCGTCGGGATAATCCCGCAAGGGCTGCCCGGTCTCGGCATACCTGATCTTGGCTCCGGGCTGTGGATGGAACTTGCCGGATCTGCTTTTCTCATTTCCATCATCGGATTTGTTGAATCCGTCTCTGTTGCCCAGACACTGGCCGCCAAGAAACGCCAGCGCATCTATCCTGATCAGGAACTGATCGGTCTCGGGGCCTCGAATATCGCCTCATCTCTTTCGGGCGGATATCCGGTTACAGGCGGATTTGCCCGGTCGGTGGTCAATTTTGACGCCGGCGCGGCAACTCCCGCGGCCGGGGCATTTTCGGCGCTTGGCATCGCCTTTGCCACGATGTTCCTGACGCCGTTTCTGTTCTATCTTCCCAAGGCGGCATTGGCGGCAACGATCATCGTGGCGGTGCTGTCGCTTGTTGATTTTTCTGTTCTCCGCCGCACGTGGATTTACTCGAAAGCTGATTTCATGGCGGTGTTTCTGACACTTTCCGGCACCCTCCTGCTCGGGGTGGAGATTGGCGTCACCCTTGGTGTGGTGACCTCGATCCTTCTCTATCTTCTCAAAACCGCCCGCCCGCATATAGCGATTGTCGGGCAGGTAGGCGAAAGCGAACATTTCCGCAATATTCATCGCCATCGTGTCCGGATATGGGATGAGTTGCTGTCCATCCGTGTTGATCAAAGCCTATATTTTGCCAATGCGCGCTCGCTCGAAGATTTCATCACCGCGAGATTAGCCGATTATCCTGATATCAGGCATGTTGTGCTGCAATGTTCGGCGGTGAACGAGATTGATGCAAGCGCGGTGGAATCGCTTGAGGCAATTAATGAAAAACTCGCTTCCATGAATGTCGAATTTCACCTTTCCGAAGTCAAGGGCCCGGTCATGGACCGGCTGGATCGGATCAATTTCACCAGGCATATCTCAGGGCAGGTTTTCCTATCCCAGATCGATGCCGTCAAAGCCCTGACCCGCAGCAAGGGAAAACTCAGTGCTGGAAAACCTCAAAAAGGCAAAGCTGTGCAGGTGGCCGAGGCATAAGGAGGAACACAATGACAGAACTTCCGCTGGCAATAGATCTTGCCCGAATGCAGTTTGCGTTCACGGTATCCTTTCATATTGTTTTCCCTGCCTTTTCCATTGGTCTTGCATCATATCTTGCGGTGCTTGAAGCCCTGTGGCTGAAGACCGGCAGGCAGGTCTATATCGATCTCTTCCAGTATTGGGTGAAGATTTTCGCGCTGGCCTTCGGGATGGGTGTCGTCTCCGGCATTGTCATGAGCTACCAGTTCGGGACGAACTGGTCCGTATTCTCGGACAAGACCGGGCCTGTCCTTGGCCCGCTCATGGGGTATGAAGTGCTCTCTGCCTTCTTTCTTGAAGCCGGCTTCCTTGGGGTGATGCTGTTCGGGATGAACAAGGTTGGCAAAGGGCTGCATTTTCTGGCAACCCTGATGGTTGCTGCCGGGACGCTCTTTTCCGCGTTCTGGATACTTTCGGTCAACAGCTGGATGCAGACCCCGGCAGGATATGGCATCAATGAGATGGGGCAGTTCATCCCGGTAAACTGGGTTGAGATCATCTTCAATCCATCATTTCCCTACCGGCTGGTGCATATGGTTCTGGCCGCCTATCTGACAACTGCTTTCGTGGTCGGCGGGGTAGGGGCCTATCATCTCTTGAGGGATCGCAGCAATCAGGCGGCACGGGTGATGTTCTCCATGGCCATGTGGATGGCCGCGATTGTGGCTCCGGTCCAGATTGTTGCCGGGGATCTGCATGGGCTGAATACACTGGAGCATCAGCCAGCGAAAGTGGCCGCCATGGAAGGTCATTTTGAAACGCAGAGAGGTGCTCCGCTCATCCTTTTCGGTCTGCCGGATATGGAAGCCGAAGAGACCAGATATGCCATCGAAATTCCCCGGCTGGGCTCAATGATCCTGACCCATGACTGGAATGGTGAGGTCAAGGGACTCAAGGAATGGCCCCCAGAGGAAAGGCCGAACGCAACACTGGTGTTCTGGTCGTTCCGGGTCATGGTCGGCATTGGTTTTGCGATGATGGCGCTTGGCGCGTGGAGCCTGTGGCTGCGATTGCGAAAGTCGCTTTATGATGCAAAAGGCACCTATCTTGCGGCAATGATCATGGGGCCATCGGGTTTCATCGCTGTCCTGGCGGGATGGATTACAACGGAAGTCGGTCGTCAGCCCTATACTGTCTACGGGCTGCTGAAAACCCTGGATTCCGCCTCGCCGCTGGATGCACCGGCTGTCGCCGTTTCGCTGGCGGTATTTGCCGGGGTATATTTTGTGGTCTTTGGCGCTGGCGTTTTCTATATCCTTCGCCTCATGGGCAAGAGTCCCGATAGCGGGGAATCCGGCCTTGATGCAGGCGTTCCGTCCCGTGCCGCCGGCGGTATTGCAGTCTACGCTGATACCAACCAGTCCCAGCCGGCGGAATAAAGGAGGAAAGCTATGGGTATTGACCTCGCGTTTATCTGGGCAGGGCTGATCGCTGTTGCTATTCTCGCCTATGTCATTCTGGATGGTTTTGATCTCGGGATAGGCATTCTGTTTCCGTTTCTCAAAGGTGTGCGTCATCGCGATCAGGCGATGAATACGGTGGCGCCGGTATGGGATGGAAATGAAACTTGGCTTGTGCTTGGCGGCGGCGGGTTGTTTGCTGTCTTCCCGCTGGCCTATGCCATCATTCTGCCCGCCCTTTACGCGCCAATAATCGCGATGCTCATCGGCCTGATCTTCAGGGGGGTTGCATTTGAATTCCGCTGGCGCACAAACCGCTGGAAGACAACCTGGGATATGTCCTTTTTCCTGGGCTCGCTGACGGCATCTTTCGCCCAGGGGGTGACGCTGGGTGCCCTCATCCAGGGGATCGAGGTCTCTGGCCGGGCCTATGCCGGGGGGTGGTGGGACTGGCTGACGCCATTCAGTCTGATGTGCGGGGTGGCGCTGGTCGTCGGCTACGGGCTCCTTGGGGCGACATGGCTGATCATGAAAACGGATGGAACGCTCAACAGCAGGGCATATCACTTGAGCTGGTTTCTTGCCGCAGGCATGGCTCTTGTGATGGGGATTGTCAGTATCTGGACCCCGTTCCTCGACCCGAAATTCATGCAGCGCTGGTTTTCAGCCCCGTCTATCTATTACGTGAGTGTTGTCCCCGTCATCACCTTTGCCCTTTTTGTGGCGCTTGTGCTCAGCCTCAATGCCAAGAGAGATGGCAGGCCGTTTCTGATTTCCCTCGCCCTCTTTCTGATCAGTTATATCGGTCTTGGAATAAGCATGTATCCCTTCATGATCCCGCCTTCCATCACGATATGGCAGGCGGCCGCGCCAGATGAAAGCCTGCGTTTCCTGCTGACAGGCACTGTTGTCTTGCTGCCGGTAATCGTGATCTACACCGCCTATAGCTACTGGGTATTCAGGGGCAAGACCAGATCAGGTGAAGGGTATCATTGATGGCGAAGTCATTTACGAAGCGTCTCTTCTGGTTTATGGCTTTATGGGCGGGTGGCGTGCTCACCATCACGGCGGTCGGGATGGTGATCAGGATTGTCCTGATGTGAGGTTTTCATTCTGATGGATGGCACCTTTTAACTATTTCCGGATTTCTGGCTTGGCTTGGGCTTTTTGGCACGCCATTATGGTGGCCGCTCCTGATTGCAATCTGCTGGAGCATATTCTGTTTCTGGAAGGTTTAACGGGCCATGTCAAAAGACTATATCCTCGCCATAGACCAGGGCACGACATCGAGCCGTGCCATCATCTTTGACCGCAACCTGAAACCGCTGGTCACCGCCCAGGAAGAGTTCGAACAGTATTTCCCGCAATCAGGCTGGGTTGAACATGATCCGGAAGATTTGTGGTCAACAACGATCGCCATGTGTTTGCAGGCGATGGAACGCGAGCATATCGAGCCGGGTGACATAGCCGCCATCGGCATCACCAACCAGCGAGAAACCACGCTTGTCTGGGATCGCAAGACGGGCAGGGCTGTTTACAGGGCCATTGTCTGGCAGGATCGCCGTACGGCGGAATACTGTCAGAAACTCAGGCAGGAAGGGCATGAGCCGATGGTGACGGCCAGAACAGGCCTTCTGCTCGACCCCTATTTTTCGGCCACCAAATTGGCCTGGATTCTTGATAATGTCGACGGCGCAAGGGCGAAAGCAGAGGCAGGGGATCTTCTTTTCGGCACGGTGGATACATACCTGATCTGGCGGCTGACCGGCGGCGCCTCCCATGTCACCGACGCCACCAATGCCGCCCGCACCATGATGTATAATATCAATAAAGGCGGCTGGGATGATGATTTGCTGGAGCTGTTCAACATCCCCCGCCAGATGCTTCCCGAAGTGCGCGACAGTTCCGGTGATTTTGGCACCACCCGTCCTGATCTTTTTGGCGGGGCATCGCTGCCCATTATGGGTGTTGCCGGTGACCAGCAGGCAGCGACGGTAGGGCAGGCATGTTTTGAGCCGGGGATGACCAAATCCACTTATGGCACGGGGTGCTTTGCGCTCATGAATACCGGCAAGAAGCCTGTTTTTTCGAGCAATAAACTGCTCACCACCATTGCCTATCAGCTTGATGGCAGGCCGGTCTATGCGCTGGAAGGTTCGATCTTTATCGCCGGGGCGGTGGTGCAATGGCTTCGCGACGGGCTGAAACTCATCGGAAGTGCCGGTGAAACCGAAGCCCTTGCGAAATCGGCCAATCCAACCGAACAGATCTATCTTGTCCCGGCCTTCACCGGGCTTGGGGCGCCGTACTGGAATGCGGAATGCCGCGGCGCAATCTTCGGCCTGACGCGTAATACCGGCCCGGCCGAAATCGCCAAAGCCGCGCTGGAAAGCGTCGCCTATCAGACCCGTGATCTGATTGAGGCCATGCGGCAGGACTGGAAAGGCGCAAGCCAGACGGTTTTGCGGATCGATGGCGGGATGGTGGCCAATGACTGGGCAATGCAGACACTGGCCAATCAGTTGCTCGCCCCGGTGGATCGGCCGGTGGTGACGGAAACAACGGCATCTGGCGCGGCGTATCTGGCCGGGCTTGCTGCCGGCATTTGCCCGCCGCCAGAAGAATTCGCGACGTCATGGTCGCTTGATAGAAGGTTTGAGCCGCAGATTTCCGCCGAAGAAGCAAACAGGCTTTATGACGGCTGGCAGCAATCCATCGCCAGATTGCTCCATTAGATCCTGCCTGAATATTCCGAGCCGGCAAATCACACGCGAGGGGTTAAGGCGGAACATGCCCTGGCATTGGCGCTGATCGCGTCAAAGTTACCAGCCGCCAGCAGGTCTTTTGACGCGACCCATGATCCACCGACGCAAGCGACATTGGGCAAAGCCAGCCAGTCAGGAGCGGTTTGAACGGTGATACCACCGGTCGGGCAGAAAATCGCATCCGCCAGCGGTGAGGCCAGCGCCTTCAGATATTCAGGGCCGCCCGCCGCCGTCGCCGGAAAGAACTTCATGGCGGGAAAGCCTTCGGCAAGGAGCCCCATCATTTCAGAGGCGGTGGCGGCACCTGGCAAAAACGGCATGCCTTCATCCCGGGCGGATTGCAGCAATTCAGGATATGCCCCGGGGGAGACCACGAAATCCGCCCCGGCGTCTTTTACCGATGTCATCTGCCCCGGGCGCAGAACGGTCCCCGCACCGACGGTCATATCCGGACGTTCCCTGGCGATACGCGCGATGGCATCAAGGGCTGCGTCACTCCGCAGGGTGATTTCGATCACGCTGATCCCGCCTTCGGCCAGTGCATCAGCCAGCGGGATGGCATCATCGGCTTTTTCAATGATCACCACGGGGATCACCGGCCCGATGGCCATGATGGATTTAACGCTCATTTGTATCTCCTCAAGAGATTGATGCCGCCGCCAGCCTCTGCTGATGCTGCCTTCTCGCGCATATCGGCAAAGAGCTCACGGCCAAAACCGCCTTCGAAGGCGTTGGCGTTGGCATCGGGGCGTCGGCTTAAATCTGCCGCAACCTCCAGCGTGCCGGTATTGGCATCAAGGGTGATCACGTCGCCATCCCTGATCCGGCCGATCGCGCCGCCATTTATAGCCTCCGGCGTCACATGAATTGCAGCAGGCACCCGCCCCGATGCACCGGACATACGTCCATCGGTGATCAGCATGACCGCATGCCCCTGATCCTGAAGATTGCCCAGGATTGGTGTCAGGCTGTGCAACTCCGGCATGCCATTGGCTTGCGGGCCCTGGTTGCGCACCACCACGGCCAGGTCACGGTTCAACCGTCCTTCGGCAAAGGCCGCCTTGACTTCTGTCTCATGATCGAACACGGCCGCCGGGGCGGTGATGCGGTGATGCGCGGGGTCTACCGCCGAAATTTTGATCACGGCCCGGCCCAGATTGCCCGACAGCATGGCAAGACCGCCATTGGGGTGATGCGGGTTGGCAACCGGCCGCAGGATATCGTGGTCAAGCGAAGTTTTTGGCGCAGGAGTGAAGATAACACCAGACTCACCCAGTTTGGGTTCAACGGCGTAATCTGCAAGACAGTCTCCCCATACGGTCAGGGCAGAGCCGTCAATGAGCCCGGCCGCCAGCAGTTCTGCCATGACATATCCCATCCCGCCGGCGGCGTGGAAATGGTTCACATCCGCGTTTCCATTGGGGTAGATACGGGTCAGAAGCGGCACCACGTCGGACAGGGCAGCAAAATCATCCCAGCGCAGATCAATCCCCGCTGCCGCCGCCATGGCCGGAAGATGCAGCGTGTGGTTGGTCGATCCCCCCGTGGCATGAAGCCCGACAATCGCGTTGACGAAACTGCGTTCATCCAGCATCCGGCCTATCGGCCTCGGTGATGCCCCGCGGCGGCTGATGGCGACAGAACGCATGCCGGTTTCGATATTGAGGGCATGGCGCAAATCGCTATGGGGATGCTCAAACGCCGCCCCGGGCAGATGAAGACCCATCACCTCCATCAGCATCTGGTTCGAATTCGCCGTGCCGTAGAAGGTGCAGGTGCCGGGGCCATGATAGGATGAGGCTTCGGCCTGCAGCAATTCCTTGCGGCCAATCTCCCCGCGGGCAAAAGCCTTGCGACGGGCGGCCTTTTCCGCATTTGGCAACCCGCTTGACATCGGCCCGGCCGGTACCATGATGACAGGGATATGACCATGGCTGAGCGCGCCGATCACCAGTCCCGGGACAATCTTGTCGCAGATCCCCAGGCACAACGCGGCATCGAAAACACCATGGCTCAACCCCACGGCGGTGGCCAGGGCAATCACATCTCTTGATGCCAGCGACAACTCCATCCCCGGCCGGCCTTGCGTAACCCCATCGCACATGGCAGGAACACCTGCCGCCACCTGGGCGGTGCCGCCAGCCTGCCGGATCGCCGCTTTGAGGATTTGAGGAAACTGCTCATAGGGCTGATGCGCCGACAGCATGTCATTATAGGCCGTGATAATCCCGATATGCGGCTTGCGGCCCGATAGCAGTTCCGCCTGATCCTCGAGCGCCCCGGCGGCGGCATGGGCCAGGTTGGAACACCCGATCATCCCGCGGTTGCTATCGGGGTCGTTTTCCATCCGCAGGATACGTTCGAGGTAATTTGCTCGTGTGGTCCGGCTTCTTTTTCTGATGGTTGCTATCGTTTTCTCAACCGCGGGATTGAGGTCAGCCATCGTCAAATCCTTTCATGCGTGATGCGTGTTCCGCCATGGGCCAGCAA
Organism: Alphaproteobacteria bacterium LSUCC0684; assembly: GCA_041228335.1. NCBI lineage: Bacteria > Pseudomonadati > Pseudomonadota > Alphaproteobacteria > Alphaproteobacteria bacterium LSUCC0684. Next base: position 852,025 of record CP166130.1, read on the forward strand.
TCTGGTGACAGGCAGATCAGCACCATTGAGGGCTTCATGCAATACGGTTTTTTTCTCCTCGCCAACAACCATCAGCACCCGATAGGGGATGGCCAGGATCATCGGCAGGTTCATGGTGATACGCGGATGAAGCGGGTTGCCCATCGGCGCCGTGGTAATGATTGCCGGGTCTGCACCCACATCAAAAGCAGTCCCATCATCCATCATGGAGGGAAAGAGAGAGGCGAAATGGCCATCAGCGCCCATCCCCAAAATGCCGATATCGGGCACCTGATCTGCGGGCCAGTCCTGAAGAGGGATGAATTGTGCCGCCATGGCCCTGTCTTTCAGGAACATCTCCCGGATCAGTTTCTGGTTGCTGTCGTCATGGGACGAAGGCACAAGCCGGTCATCAATCAGGGTCACGGTAACCCCTGACCAGTCAAGATCGCGAACCGACAACCCTTGATAGAGTAGAACAGGGCTTGAGCCGCCGGAAAGTGCAAGGCTCACCTTGCCGTTTCTGTCTATCCTGTCCCCGAGGGCGGAGGCAATGTCATCAATCAGTGTCATACATCTTCTTTCGGGTCGAACCACGCGCGGCCGGTACTTGTCAGCAAATCATCCGTCGGCCCCATGGTGCCCTCACGATACATCAGCGGGATGCGTTTGGTGGCGAGATCGACAAGAGGGTCGATGAATTCCCACGCCGCCAGCACTTCATCAAGACGCATGAACAATGTCTGGTTGCCCCGGGCTATATCCATCAACAGACGTTCATAGGCTTCCGGCAGGCGTTCGTTGAAGGTTTCCCCGAAACTGAGGTTGAGTTCGGATGGGAAGAGCCGCATCCCCCCCGGTCCGGGTTCCTTGGAAGTGAGCAGCAACCGCAGCCCTTCATGAGGCTGCACCCTGATGATCAGCCGATTGGGAATTTCATTGATCTCATCGGTGATCCCGTCTCTTGCGAAAATATCATGGGGGCGGTTTTTGAAAGTAATCACGATTTCAGAAGCCCGGGTTTTGAGCTTTTTCCCCGTCCGGATATAGAACGGCACCCCGGCCCAGCGCCAGTTGTCGATCAAAACCTTCAGCGCAACATATGTCTCGGTTGTTGTCGGCACTCCCACTTCCTGGGCGTATTCCTGATACTGGCCAAGAACGACATTCTCGGGCCTGACAGGTCTCAGCGCTTCAAGGACTCTCTTTTTTTCATTGCGGACCTGATCGGCATTGAACCGGGCCGGTGGCTCCATCGCCACAAGGCAGAGCAACTGCAGGAGGTGGTTCTGGAGCATGTCCCGGATCGCACCATAATTGTCGTAGTAGCTGGCACGATTGCCAGCCCCGACCGTTTCCGCCACGGTGATCTGGATATTGTCGATATAGCGGTTGTTCCACAGCGCTTCAAAAATCACGTTGGCAAAGCGCAGAGCCATGAGATTCTGCACCGTTTCCTTGCCCAGATAATGATCAATACGGTAGATCTGATCTTCCCTGAAGACCGAAAGAAGCTCATCATTGATCTCTTGCGATGAAGCGCGGTCATGGCCGAGGGGTTTTTCCACCACCAGCCGGCTCTGGGGCAGAACAAGTCCGGCTTCATGAATGCGCTGGCAGGCAGCGCTGAAAAGTGACGGCGCAATCGACAGATAGAAAATAACCGGACGGTTCGCGTCGGCCTTTGCCAGTAAACTGTCAGCAAGGCCGGTCATGCTCATCGGTTTGCTCATATCGATACAGGCAAATTCAACAAGACCCATGAACCGGTCCAGCAACCTCGCGCCATCATCAAGGCCGGATAGGGCTGGCTGGCAATGCGGCTCCAGTTTAGTTTTGAACTCTTCGGGGCTGATCTCCTGCCGGCCGACGACAAAAAGCCGGAAGTCATCGGTTACCTGCCCCGCCGCATAACGCAGTAAGAGCGCCGGAAATATTTTCCGCAACGAGAGATCACCTGTTCCGCCAATGATCACATAGTCGCTGGCAGGTACCACGGCCGATTGAGGTAAGGTTTCACTCATGACAACAGATCTTCCCGGGTTGGAGGATTGCACCCTTGTTTTTCGCAGTTCAACGCCGCTGCTTTTGCCGCACGCGCCACCATCGCCTCAAGCTCTTCCGAGGAGAGAGCATGGATGGCATGCGCGTCGCTGATATCATGGTCAACAAGCCAGGCCAGCATGGACGCCATGAATGTATCACCGGCGCCAACCGTATCAACGAGAGATCGGACAGGATGGGCGGGTGCCTCGATCTCGGCAGCGCCGCTGCAAGCCCGGGCACCATCGGCACCTTTGGTCAGAACCCGCAACCCGGTGGATGAAATTGAAATAAGATGATCAAACGCCGCCGACATTTCCATCTCCGGATAGAGCCACGCCAGATCCTCATCGCTGAGTTTGATGATATCCGCAAATCTGAACATGCGCTCCAGCCTGTTGATATAGCTCACCCGATCTGCAACCAGCAATGGGCGAACATTCGGGTCAAGTGAAGTGATTACACCATGTTGATGGCAGGTAATAAAGAACTCTTCCCATAATGCGGCATCATCACCGCCGGAAAGCGCAAGGGAGCCGATATGAAAGAGCCATGCTCCTTCCTGCAGGATGGCGCCAAACTGATCTTTTGTGATGCACCGTTCGGCGGTGCCGTTGCGGTAGAACTGATAGCTGGGCTGGCCTTGCTCAAGCGATACCACCGCAAGTGATGCCGGGGCATCCAGCCGAGGACCTTTGAGGTTCACGCCAGCCTCGATCAACCGATCTGCCAGCAATTTGCCCAGCCGGTCGTTTGACATTGGCGTGACATAATCCACGTCACACCCCTGACGTGCTGATGCCAGGGCCAGATTGAAGGGGGAGCCACCGGGATAGGCGCTGTATCGGGGTATCCCATCGACAACCTCATTTTCGACAAAATCGATCAGGTTCTCACCACCAACAACAATCTTGTACGAAACTGACATCATCTTCCTCGTGGAGGGTTTTCATGCACATGCCGCCTGTCATCAGGTGCATTATTTCCGAAAATATCAGTCTTGGTAACCATTTCCGATTATCCAGGTTGAAGGCAGAGCTCTTGATAAAATCCGCCGTGCATTCACAAGGTCATTTGACTGCGCACGTTTGATGGCCAGATCTTCAGGCATGCCCTGATCACGCCAGCGCTTGGTAAGGCGTTCTTCCAGCACATCCTCAGGAACATCAAGCCAGATGCTGGCATCCCATTTACGCGCCAGGCCAGACCAGCCGGGTTCATCAAACAGCAGATAGTTTCCTTCAAAAAGTAAAATCGACACGCCATCAGGCACCAACCCGCCATCTTCAATCACGCTGTCCGTATCCCGGTCAAAAGTTGGAAAGCGTCGGGTTTTGCCAGCCTTCAAATCATCGATCAATGTTGCAAAACCTCCATGGTCAAAGGTTTCAGGTGCGCCCTTTGACGCGAGCATCCCGCGTTCTTCAAGGATGGCATTATCCAGATGAAACCCATCCATCGGCACGGCGCAGCATCTCTTGCCTAGACGCTGGGTCATCTTTTCGGCCAGGGTGGATTTCCCGCTGCCGGGCGGCCCGGCTATGGCGATGAGCGTGATCCCGCCCCACGGGGCCAGCGCGGCTATGCCTTCTGCCGCCTGATCGATGTTGATTGTCGCTGGTTTCACGTCAGGTGCCATTTGAGCAAATAGGTTTTCGTTCACGCGAAAGAAAAGTTTGCCAAATCGATGTCATGTTGCCTTGCACAAAACTTTACACGCGTTAATATTATGTGTATTCTTGTGAAAGAAATTGTCAAGTAATTTCTGCTTTCAGGAGGCTGTGCAACACCAGGTGATGAGCGATAAGGTGATGAGCGATAAGATGATTAGAAATATGGATGAGTTTGCCGCACTGATCGGCATTTCCCGTCCCACGGTTTCAAAATATTTTAATGATCCCGACAGCGTGAGGTCATCAACGCGGCAAAAGATTGAAGCCGCCCTCAAAGAATATGATTATCGCCCGAATATCTATGCCATTAACCAGAATCGCCGGTTGACGAAAAATATCGGTATCGTGGTCCCGTATCTGGCGGATCCCTTTTTTGCTGAAATTGCCCGGGTATTGGAACGCCGATGTATAGACGCCGGCTACACGCCGACACTTTTTTCCTCGCATGGCGAGCCCGCTAATGAAAACGCGATTCTTGATACCTTGCGCGCCATAAAACCGGCAGGTGTGCTGCTCGCCCCTTTGGGTCGGCTCTCGGACAGGAAATATGTGGAAGACTTCTGCAATGATGTGCCGACGATATTATTTGACAGCAACATTGAAGGGGTAGGGGCGGCATTTATAGGTTCGGATAATTTCAGTTTTGTTTCGCAAACTGTTGAGTATCTTAGCAGAACAGGAAATGTTCCCTGTTTTTTTGAGATGCGTGATCCGGCAAATCCGAACGCCAATAAACGCCGTCATGCCTATATTGAAATGATGAAGCGGCTTAATCTTGAACCACATATCGTGAAGATTGATGGTACGGGCTGGGGGTTTGAAGAAATCGGCCGCCAGGGTGCCCTCAAGGTTCTGCGGGAGAATTCATTACCAACGGATACGGTCCTCTGCAGTAACGACCGGCTGGCCATTGGTTTTCTTTCTGCCTGTCATGAACTGGGAATCAAGGTTGGCCGCGGCGAAGGTTGCACGCTTCGCGTCGCCTCACATGATGATCACCCGTATTCCCGGTTCACCTGTCCCTCCCTGACCACCGCGGCCCATGATTACGAAGCGGTCTCCAGCCATGCCGTTGAAACCCTGTTCCGCCTGATCGAAGCCGGCGGCAAACTTGATAAACGTGAAGAAACGCTGTTTGCGGCACGACTGATCATGCGCGGTTCGGCCTGACCTGTTCGTTACATGGACTTGATAAACAATCATAAATTTACGCGCGTAAAATAATTATTGACGCGAGAAAAAAATTTTGGTCCTATTTTTTATCTACTTTTAGGAGGACTAAAATGCGACTTAAGAAACTAATTGCAGCAGCCGCTGCGGCGTCGGTGATGGCGTCAGGCGTGGCCTACGCAGAAACCCTCACCATCGCAACCGTCAACAACGGTGACATGATCCGTATGCAGGGTCTTACCGATGACTTTACCTCAAAGACCGGTCACACGGTGGAGTGGGTGACACTGGAAGAAAACGTGCTTCGTCAGCGCGTGACAACCGACATCACCACCAAGGGCGGTGCTTTCGACATCATGACCATCGGGATGTATGAAACACCGATCTGGGGCAAGAATGGCTGGCTGGTCCCGCTCAATGATCTGAGCGCGGATTACAATGTCGGCGATATCCTGCCGGCAATGGCTGGTGGGCTGAGCTATGAAGGTACCCTTTACGCGGCACCGTTCTATGGCGAAAGCTCCATGATCATGTACCGCACGGATCTGATGAAAAAAGCAGGTCTGACCATGCCTGAGGCTCCGTCCTGGTCGTTCATTGCCAAAGCTGCCCGTGAAATGACGGATCGCGACAACGGCATCAACGGCATCTGTCTTCGTGGCAAGGCAGGCTGGGGTGAGGGCGGTGCATTCATCACCGCCATGTCAAACTCCTTCGGTGCCCGCTGGTTTGATGAAAACTGGAATGCGCAGTTTGATACAAGAGAGTGGTCCGATACCCTGAACTTCTTTGTCAACATGATGACCGATTCAGGCCCGGCAGGTTATGCCACCAACGGCTTTAACGAAAACCTCTCGCTTTTCCAGCAGGGCAAATGCGGCATGTGGATTGATGCCACCGTGGCAGCATCTTTTGTGACCAATCCGAAGGATTCCACCGTTGCGGATAAGGTTGGCTTTGCGCTCGCACCGGATAATGGCATGGGTGTACGCTCCAACTGGCTCTGGGCCTGGGCGCTTGCTATCCCTGCCGGTACCCAGAAGGAAGCCGCTGCCAAGCAGTTCATCGAATGGGCCACGTCCAACGGCTATATCGAACTGGTGGCATCCAAAGAAGGTTGGGCAAACGTTCCTCCAGGTGCGCGGACCTCACTTTACGAGAACCCAAACTACAAGGATGTTCCATTTGCCAAGATGACCCTCGATTCAATCCTTTCGGCTGATCCGAATAACTCAACGGTTGATCCGAGCCCATATGTCGGGATTCAGTTTGCGGCTATCCCGGAATTCGCTGGTATCGCCACCGAAGTCAGCCAGGAATTTTCAGCCGTCTATGCTGGCAAGCAGAGTGTTGCAGAAGCTCTTGCCAAAGCTCAGGCGCTGACCAACGATGCAATGGAAGCGGCAGGTTACCGCTAGGCCTTTCCTGCACGAGGGGGCGGGTATATCCTGCCCCCTCTTTTTGCTTTAATGATTTTCTTATCCAAGGGATAATCACCCATCAATCAAGGAGGCATTGCCGTGGCGACCCAGCATTCCCGTTCCATTGCCCGGTTGATGATAGCGCCTGCAACAACCTTGCTTCTTGCCTGGATGCTTGTTCCCCTTGGCATGACCCTTTATTTCTCATTCAAAAAATATCTTCCCCTGCGTGGTGGTGATCTGGGCTGGGTTGGTTTTGAAAACTATACCCGCTTCATTACCTCGAGTTCGTTCTGGCCCGCGGTTGCAACAACACTGATCATCGTTGGCGGGGTTCTTGTCATAACGGTGATGCTGGGGGTGTTGCTGGCATTGCTGCTCGATCAGCCGATCTGGGGGCAGGGGATTGTCCGGCTTCTTGTGATTGCCCCGTTCTTTGTGATGCCCACGGTTTCGGGGCTCGTCTGGAAAAACATGTTCATGGATCCGGTGAACGGATTTTTTGCCCATTTATGGCGGGCCTTCGGCGCCGAACCGGTGCAATGGCTCAGCCAGGCTTCGATGTCGTCGCTTGTGATGATCATCTCCTGGCAATGGCTGCCCTTTGCAACCTTGATCCTGCTCACGGCCATTCAGTCTCTTGACCGGGAACAGATTGAAGCGGCCGAAATGGATGGGGCGCGTCCAGTGGGACGTTTTTTCTTCATCATCCTGCCTCATCTGGCCAGAGCGATCACGGTTGTTGTGCTGATCCAGACGATTTTCCTGCTCTCGATCTTTGCTGAAATTTTTGTCACCACGGCCGGGGCTTTCGGCACCAAGACATTGACCTACCTGATTTTTCAGCGGGTGCTTGAAAGTCAGAATGTCGGTCTGGGCTCGGCAGGCGGTGTCTACGCGATTATTCTGGCAAATATTGTCGCCATCTTTCTGATGCGCGTTGTCGGCAAGAATCTGGACAGGTGAGGAGATAAGCATATGGCTCGCGCTGTCACCCACCGCCGCAAGATAATCAACACCATTATTGCCTGGACGGTCGGACTTGCGATTTTCTTTCCCATTTTCTGGATCGCCGTGCTGTCCTTCAAGACCGAAGGTGACGCCATCAAGACACCTCTTGAAGTCCTGACCTCTCTATGGACATTTGAAAGTTACGCCGTTGTCCAGGACAGGTCGGATTATTTCAAGCATTTCACCAACTCGATCATCATTGCCCTCGGGTCGACCTTGCTTGGGATTCTTGTCGCTGTTCCGGCGGCCTGGTCGATGGCTTTCGTGCCGTCCAGAAGGACGCGCGGGATTCTGATGTGGATGCTGTCAACGAAAATGCTGCCGGCGGTTGGCGTTCTCTATCCGATCTACCTGCTCTTCATCGAACTTGGTCTTCTGGACAGCCGCATCGGACTTGTCGTGGTTCTGATGCTCATCAATCTGCCGATCATTGTCTGGATGCTCTATACCTATTTCAGGGAAATTCCAGGGGAAATTCTTGAGGCTGCCCGAATGGACGGCGCAGGCCTGCGATCGGAAATTCTCTATGTTCTGACACCGATGGCGATACCGGGCATCGCTTCAACCCTGTTGCTGAACATTATCCTCTCCTGGAATGAAGCCTTCTGGACACTCAATCTGACGGCGGCTAAAGCGGCGCCGCTTACGGCCTTCATCGCCAGCTATTCAAGTCCTGAAGGTCTTTTTTATGCAAAACTCAGCGCCGCCTCGGTGATGGCGATCACGCCAATCCTGATCATGGGCTGGTTCAGCCAGAAACAGCTTGTCCGGGGCATGACCTTTGGTGCGGTAAAATAGGAAAATGGACATGAAACAGATACAGTTGAAACAGGTATCGAAATGCTTTGACGATGTGGAAGTGATTTCCCCTCTTGATCTGGATATCGAAGAAGGCGAGTTTGTCGTATTCGTTGGCCCGTCCGGATGCGGGAAATCGACTCTGCTGCGGCTGATTGCCGGTCTCGAAGATGTGACCTCAGGGCAGATACTGATCAATGGTGAAGATGCGACGGCGATACCTCCGGCCAATCGCGGTCTGGCGATGGTGTTTCAGTCTTATGCGCTTTATCCTCATATGTCGGTGCGCAACAATATCGCCTTCCCCTTGCGGATGGCTGGTCTTGACAAGGCCGAACAAAACACGCGTGTTGAAACCGCCGCCAGGGTGCTGAACCTTACCGATTATCTTGACCGGCGCCCCGGCCAGCTTTCGGGTGGCCAGCGCCAGCGTGTCGCCATCGGCCGTGCTATTGTGCGGGAACCCACCGCTTTCCTCTTTGATGAGCCTTTATCAAACCTTGATGCGGCGCTTCGTGTCGGCATGCGGCTGGAAATCAGTGAGTTGCATAAACGGCTTGCCACCACGATGATCTATGTGACCCATGATCAGGTGGAAGCCATGACCATGGCAGACAAGATTGTGGTGTTGCAGGCAGGTGTTATTGAGCAGGTGGGCAGCCCGCTGGAACTCTATCATAACCCGTGCAATACATTCGTCGCCGGATTTATCGGCTCGCCCAGGATGAATCTTCTCGAGGGCAGTGAGGCGCAGAAATACAGCGCACATACCATAGGGATCAGGCCGGAACATCTCGGCATATCGATCGATGCCGGGGATTGGGAAGGCACGGTTGGCGTCTCCGAGCATCTGGGATCAGATACGTTTTTCCACGTCAACTGCCCTCTGTTTTCCGAAATATTGACGGTGCGCGCAACCGGTGAGGTTGAACTGGCCTATGGCGCGAAAGTATTCCTGACCCCGGATGCCGCGCATCTGCACAGATTTGATGATAAGGGCCTGAAGGTAAAATGAAGCGTCTTGCGGGAAAAACAGCCCTGATTACAGGTGCAGCAAGGGGGATCGGGCGCCATTTTGCCGAGGCCTATGTCAAGGAAGGCGCGCGCGTGGCTATCGCGGATATTGAAGAAGAACGCGCACAACATGCTGCCGATGAAATCGGGGAGCAGGCCATTGCCGTCAGGATGGATGTCACCAGCCAGGCGAGCATTGATCAGGCTGTTGAGGAAACGGTCAGAGCATTTGGCGGCATCGATATTCTCATCAATAACGCGGCCGTATTCACCGCCGCGCCGATTGCTGAAATCAGCCGTGAAGATTATCAGCGCGTGTTTGATATCAATGTTTCCGGAACGCTCTTTACCATGCAGGCTGTTGCCCGCCACATGATCGAACGTGGTCGGGGCGGCCGGATCATCAATATGGCGAGCCAGGCAGGCCGCCGGGGTGAGCCGCTGGTTGCGGTGTATTGCGCGACAAAAGCGGCGGTTATTTCGCTCACCCAGTCGGCAGGATTGAATCTGATCAAGCATGGCATCAACGTGAATGCGATTTCCCCAGGTGTTGTCGATGGCGAGCACTGGGACGGCGTCGATGCCTTTTTCGCGAAATATGAAAACAAGCAGCCGGGGCAGAAAAAGAAAGAAGTTGGGGCAGGTGTGCCGTATGGCAGGATGGGACGACCGGAAGATCTTGCCGGGATGGCCATTTTCCTTGCCAGTGATGAAGCCGAATACATCATCGCCCAGACCTATAATGTTGACGGCGGACAATGGATGAGTTGATGAGCCTTACTTCGATGAAATCAAATCCTGTAGACCTTGGTAATGAAACCTTGGGCATTATGCCTGCCCATGTATCCGTACCTCAATATGACCGCAACAGGATGACACCCGGGATTGTGCATATTGGCGTCGGCAATTTTCATCGCGCGCATTTTGCCTGGTACATCCACCGTCTGATGCAAGAGGGTCTTGCCATGGACTGGGCCATTATCGGGGCAGGTGTGCGTGAGCAGGATCAGGCAATGCGCGAAAAACTCCTGAAACAGGATTGCCTCACTACACTGATTGAACTTGACCCTCAGGGCGGGCGGGCAACAGAGATCATCGGCTCGATGCTCGATTTCCTTCCCGTTGAGCAGGATAACAGGTCTCTCATCGCGATGATGGCTGATGCGAGGATCAGGATTGTTTCGCTTACCATCACCGAAGGCGGGTATTATATCGACGCTGCCAGCAACGGGCTGGACATCTCGCATCCCGATATCGTGCATGATGCTGAAAACCCGGAACGCCCGCGTACCGCGTTTGGCGCCATGGTGGCTGCCCTTCGCATCCGGCGAGATCAGGGAACAGGGCCGTTCGCCGGCCTTTGCTGCGACAACCTGCAGGGAAATGGGGAGATTCTCAAGCAGACGATCATTGGTCTGGCGCGCCTTGGCGATCCTGAACTGGCCGAGTGGATTGACAGGAATTGCACCTTCCCGAACTCGATGGTGGATTGTATCGTGCCTGCCACGGGCCCTGATGAAATTGATCTTGTCCAGACCCTCGGGATTGGCGATCAGGCGCCGGTCACCCATGAAAATTTCCGCCAATGGGTTATCGAAGACAGTTTTTGCACCGGCCGGCCGGATTGGAACAGGGTAGGGGCGGAATTCTCCGAACATGTCCATCATCATGAAACCCAGAAGATTCGTATTCTCAATGGCGGCCATCAGATTCTGGCGAATGCTGCCGAAATCATGGGGATAAAAACCATAGCCGAGGCGATGGAAAACCCGTTGATCAAGGCAATGTTCCGTAAAGTTCAGCGAGAAGAAATCACGCCCCATATAACGCCTGTGCCAAATATATCGGTGCTCGACTACCTTGATCTGATCGAAACCCGCTTTGCCAACAAGGCGATTGTAGATACGGTCCGGCGGGTTGCCTTTGATGGTGCCGCGCGCCATGCAGGTTTTCTTCTGCCCTCGATCCGGGATGGCCTTAATGCCGGAGGTTCGATTGATGGCCTGGCCCTTGTCGAAGCGATCTGGGCGCGCATGTGTTTGGGAAGCCGGGAAGATGGCAGCCTGATTGCACCGAATGACCCGATCTGGAGCATCTTGACCGAAAGAGCAGCCGCTGCACGTCACACCCCGCTCGTATGGCTTGAAATGCAAAAAGTCTATGGTGATCTTGCCCGTGATGATCGTTTCGCCACGGCTTTTGAAAAATGGCTTTCCGCCATCTATAACGATGGGATTGAGGCAACGATAGCCTCCTATCTGGGCTGACGTTTTGTCTTGAAATGGCAGGCTGATAAACTTGGGGAAAAAATCACGGGGCTGCCGCAATGACCTATTATCTCGGCGTTGATATCGGCACATCGGCGATCAAGGTAATCCTGCTTGATGCCGATCAGCAGATAAAGGCGTCTCACGCTGTCCCCCTTGCCGTATCCCGGCCGAGGCCGGGCTGGTCCGAGCAAGACCCCGAAGCATGGTGGCAGGGTGTAGACCGGGCGATTTCACAGATCGCAGGCGATCATCCTGTTGAAATGGCTGAGCTCAATGCCATCGGCATGTCTGGCCAGATGCATGGGCTGGTGGCGCTTGATACGGATGATCAGCCCTTGCGTGATGCGATCTTGTGGAACGATACCCGGTCAAGTGAGGAAGCTTTGATGCTTGACCGGTCACATGAAGAGTTCCGCACCACAGGCGGCAATATGGTGATGGCGGGCTTCACTGCCCCCAAGGCGGTCTGGATGGCAAGGCATGAGCCGGATCTTTTTGCCAGGATCAGGACGATCCTTCTGCCCAAAGATTATGTCCGTTTCCGCCTTACCGGGAAAAAGATATCCGATATGTCCGATGCATCAGGCACGCTCTGGCTTGATGTTTCTCATCGCAGCTGGTCTGAGCCGTTGCTGTCTTTTTGCGGGTTGCGGCCTGATCAGATGCCCCGTCTGGTTGAAGGCAGTGAAGCCAGCGCATATCTTCTTCCGGATCTGGCCCGGAGGTGGGGGATCAAAGGCGATGTCATTGTTGCAGGTGGCGCCGGCGACAATGCTGCTGCGGCCATCGGTCTGGGCTTGAAAGAGCCGGGGGATTGCTTTGTGTCCTTGGGAACATCCGGGGTTGTCTTCAAGGTCACCGACGGGTTCCATGAACGCGCCGGGAAAGCGGTGCATGCCTTCTGCCACGCTCTTCCCGAGAGCTGGCATCAGATGGGGGTCATCTTGTCGGCAGGTGACAGCCTGGCCTGGCTTGCTGAAGTCACCGCCCAGCCCCTGCCGCAGCTGCTGGCGCAGATGAAGGATGAAGACCACCACAAGATCTGGCCGATATTTCATCCCTATCTCAGTGGCGAACGCACCCCCCATAACATGCCGGATGCGAGAGGCGGGTTCTTTGGCCTCTCAAGGGCTGATGATGCCGGTGATCTGACGCGATCTGTCCTGCAAGGGGTAAGTTTTGCGATTGCCGATGCAATGGACGTTCTGGATAGCACCGATGGCAAGCCGGAGATGATCATTGCCACCGGAGGCGGTGCCAAAAACAGCTACTGGCTGGGCCTCATTGCCAGCGTAACAGATTGCCGTATTGCGGTGCCTGAAGATGCGGATACCGGCGCCGCGCTGGGGGCGGCCCGGCTCGGCATGCTTGCCGCCGGCAATCCTCTTGAACATGTCTGCCGAAAGCCGGTGATTTCTCACACCGTTCTGCCGGATGATGAATTAAAAGAACAGATGCAGACCGCAAGAGCGTTGAGCCAGAAGCTTTTTGCGCGCACCGAAGGGATAAAATGAATAGGTCAGCGGCCAAGAAGCGCAAGGATCAGGCATCGGAAAAGGGGTATCGCATCCTCGGCTAATCCTGCCACATCAGATCTGTGCGGCCTGCATGGGATGGATCAATTTATCCCGGACTTCTTCAAGATGCGTGCGCATCACCTGTGATGCGGCCTCAGGGTCACGTTCGGCAATTGAGCCAATGATGGCTTCATGCTGGGCAAAACTATGATGGTCTGCTGGAGGGATATCTGAATCCTGGCGCAACCGTCCCCAGACAACCGCGCGCCGGATGGCATTCAACTGATCGAAAAGTGCCAGGAGAACAATATTGCCGGAAGCTACGGCGATCATCCGGTGCAACCGGTTGTCCGCATTTTCATATTGCCGCCAGTTTTGTGCTTCACGCTGGGCAATCAGGCAACGGTTTAATTCCTCAATATGCATGCCGGTGGCATTTATCGCCGCCTGCTGGCAGATAATGGGTTCGATGAGGATGCGCGCCCGCATGACTTCAAGTGGATTAGACTGATCCGCTATCATGCCAACCGCCGAAAGTTCGTTTTCAGGTTTCGCGCCGATAAACGTGCCCTTGCCGACCTGGCGCCACAATTCCCCATTGCGCTCAAGTGTGGCCAGTGCCTTGCGCAGGTCACCTCGCGATACCCCCAGTATTTCAGCAAACTCGCGCTCCGGGGGGAGGCGGCCATCGCTCGGCAATTTGCGTTGGGCAAGCCAGGCTCTTAATTGGATCAACGCTCCATCGGCTGATGTCACTTGCTTTCTCCTATATATCTAACCCTTGATGGCACAGCATAACAATATACGTCAATGGTCTGACCAATGCTTGACCAATCCAATATTTCATGCAATCAATTTTATTATTGGTTAAATGGTGTGGTGCATCAGATGGCTGCGCCGGGATCAAAAACAGGTACACGGCCTCAATTTTCGTGACCTTGGAACTTCAGGGAGGAAACGCAATGCGTACACTTTTACATCGTCTTAAAATCGTGATGGCTTCATTGGTCACCGCGATAGCTGGCTTTGTCAGCACGGCCCAGGCGGATACGATCAAGATCGCTCTTGCCGAGCCACCATCGGATGAACTGGCCCATATCTTCGTTGCGCTGGATCGCGCCAAGGCGATGGGGCTTGATTACGAATGGACGGCATTTTCGGATGAAGAACTGGCTATTCAGGCAATTCTCAGCGGCCAGATGGATATCGGCTTCGGCACCCCATATTCGGTCATGCAGCGCTCCAAGGCGCCTGTCCGGATCATCTTCCAGATGTCAAAATTGAAATTCTTCCCGGTTTCCTCGCAGAAATATTCCAAACTGGAAGATCTCGATGGTGAGCCGATCATGCTGCATTCCCGTGGTGGCGGCACCGATTCCATCGCTAACGTCATTGAAGACAGGTTGAACATCAAATTCGGTGAACGTTCTTATGTCCCAGGCTCATCGAACAGGATTGCCGCACTCATCGCGGGCCAGACCGATGCGACCATCGTTGATTTGTCGAACAAAAACAAACTCGTCAAACTTCAGGGTGATAAATTCAATGTATTGCCCATGTTTGAGGTTGATGCCAGCGACGAAGCTCTCTTTGCCAACCTGAACTGGATGAAAGATAACAGCGAGGCAGTCGATATTTTCGTCAAGGCCCTGGTCAGCGTGTATCAGGACATGCACAAGGATCCGAGCATCATCAAGCGCGAGACGGATCCGGATGGACCGATTGGCCAGCTTCCCAAGGAAGTCCTTGACGGGCTTGACTCCTTCTTCGCTGATGCGGTTGCGGGCGGTCTTTATGATCCGAATGGTGGCGGGATGAAAGCTGCCATGGCCGATCTGGAATGGTACTCGAAAGCCGGCCAGCTCGAAGGTGATGCATCTTCACTGGATCCGAATGATTTCTGGTATTTTGCACCGCTTGACAAAGCAACGAAATAACCTGAATGGTTTGGCCGGCAGGTTTTTTCTGCCGGCCAGACATTGAAAATCCTCATAGAGTAAAAGCGATGCTTGCTCAAAATCGTGCCGTCATTCTCAAGATTGTCTCCGCACTGATCGTGTTTGGTGCCTGGGAAATTGCTGGCCGGATCCCGGTCAGTTTTGCCTTTCCGACATTTCTTGAATCCCTTGCGGCCTTCTGGGCCCTGCTCATTGACGGCACCATGTTCAAAGCCTATGCCGAAACGCTGAAACCGCTTGTTATCGGTGTCTTTATTTCAGCCGTCATCGGCATTGGTCTTGGCCTTTGGATTGGTCTGAGCCGTGCGTTTGACTGGCTGGTATCGCCGATCTTCGTCGTCATGCAGACGGCGCCTCTTGCGGCCCTCATCCCGCTGCTGGTGATGGCGTACGGGATCGGGCTGACATCCAAGGTATTCGTTGTCTGTATCATGGCGATGCCGGTTATTGTGCTTAATACCGGCGGTGCCGTGCGCAACACGTCCGCATCGCTGATTGAAATGGGCCAGTCGTTTCTCGGGTCACGCCGTGACATTATCCTCAAGATCATTTTGCCCTCAGCCTTTCCGATCATTTTCGCCGGCCTCAGGCTGGGTGTTTCAGCGGGGTTCATCGGGGCAATTCTTTCAGAGCTGAAAATCACCCCCACCGGTGTCGGCGACATTATCACCTATAGTCGCTCTATTGCCGATTACCCGAGCATGTATGCGGCCATTGCCTCGATCATCATTCTGGCGGTGCTGTTTCTGAATATTCTGGAGCGCATCGAAAATCACCTTCTGCAAGGCAACCGGCGGTTGCTGGCCACAGATTAAGGCGCTGACCTGACCGAAAGATATGGACCTTATGACAAAAACTCCTGAAAACGCCGTTACTGTTCGCAATGTCTATAAAAACTATGGTGACGTTGAAGCCTTAAGAGATCTCAGCCTTGATTTTCCTCGTGGGCAACTGACGTCTCTTTTGGGGCCGTCGGGTTGCGGCAAGACAACACTTCTGAAAATCATCGCAGGCTTGCTTCCAGCCACAAGCGGCGAGGTTCTGGTTAATGGTGAAGTGGTAAAAGGCCCCGGGCCGGATCGCGCCTTCGTCTTCCAGGATTTCGCCCTGATGCCATGGGCAACGGTGATCCGCAATGTCGCCTTTGGCCTGGAATTGCGCGGTGTTGCGCGATCCGAGCGTGAGGCGATTGCCGAGAAATACATTGCCGAAGTGGGTCTTTCGGGTTTTGAGAACAGTTTTCCCCATGAATTGTCCGGTGGCATGCGGCAGCGTGTTGGCCTTGCAAGAGCGCTTTGTGTTGACGCGCAGGTGCTGCTGATGGATGAGCCGTTTTCAGCGGTCGATGAACAGACACGGCGGAAATTTCAGGAAGATCTCCTTGGTCTTGTCCAGAACGAGAACAAGACCTTTATCTTCGTCACCCACTCGATAGAAGAAGCGGTCTATGTCTCGGACCAGATCGCCATACTGCTGCCGCGCCCGAGCCGGGTGATGGAAATCATCCGCCCACAGGGATTCCGCAATAAAAACGTCGATCACATCCGGCGTGATTCCGAATATCTCGATATTGTCGATCGCATCTGGGCATCCTTGCGATCCTATGTGGAGTAGGTGATATCAGATGAAAGTTTTTGGCGTCACCCTTCCCAATATGTCATCGCTGATCCTCTGGGGTCTTTTGTGGGAATTCGTCGGTCAGATTGAGCTGACCTTCTTCTTGCCGCCGCTCTCGGCCATTTTCGCCACACTTATTGAAATCGGCGGAACCAAGGCTTTCATCAAAGCCCTGCAGGAAACAGCACATGCCTTTGCCGTCGGAACATTCTCGGCCATTGCCATCGGTGTTCCTGTCGGGATTCTTATGGGTAAAAGCCGATTGATCGATGAACTTCTTCTTCCATGGGTTAACCTTTTTCTCAGCGCGCCGCTGACGGCGCTTGTGCCGGTGCTCATGGTGCTTTTCGGCTTTGGCATAAAGGCGATCATTATCACCACGGCCCTGTTTGCCATCTGGATCATTGTCTTGAATTCGCGCGCCGGCGTCATGCAGATCAACCGCTCGCTGGTCGAAATGGCCCATTCCTTTGGCGCATCCCCCATGGCTGCCTTTACCAAGATCTATTTCTGGGCAGCTTTGCCTGAAATTCTGGGCGGTGTCCGGATTGGATTTATCCGCGCGGTGAAAGGGGTCATCATCGGCCAGTTGCTGATTTCAATAGTAGGATTTGGTTCGTTGTTTGAACTTTATGCTTCTAACTTCCTGATGAAACATTTCTGGGCGGTGCTCATCGTCTTGTTTGCTCTTGCCTTTGTTATTGCTGAATTTTTGGCTTATTTGGAACGCCGTGTAGATTACTATGCCTCGCGCCGTTAACACCTAGAAGGAGAAAGTCTTGATGACCAAATATGTTATTGAACAACCTGCCGTTACGTCTTTGTTGGTGCGAGGCACGGATGGAGTATTTCCGATCAGGCGCATCTATTGCATAGGCCGGAACTATGCCGCACATACGATTGAAATGGGGGGAGACCCTGATCGTGAAGATCCGTTTTTCTTCCAGAAAAACGCCCAGAACGCCGACAGTTCAGGCGAATTTCCCTATCCCCCCGAAACCAGTGATGTGCATCACGAAGTTGAAATGATTGTTGCGCTCAAAGGCGGGGGAGACAATATCGCCGTTGAAGACGCGCTTGATTATGTTTATGGCTACGGGGTCGGTATTGACATGACACGCCGTGATCTTCAGTCCGTTGCCAAGGAATTGCGCCGTCCATGGGAGCCGGGAAAAGCCTTTGAGCGTTCCGCCCCGGTGAGCGAGATCGTCCCTGCAGCAGAGATAGGTCACCCTGATCGCGGCCGCATCAGCCTCAGTGTCAATGGTGAATTGCGTCAGGAAGGTGACCTTGGCCAGATGATCTGGAAAGTGCCAGAGCAGATCGCCTATCTGTCACGGTTTTATGACATTGCCGCGGGTGATCTCATCATGTCGGGCACGCCTTCCGGTGTTGGTCCGGTGCAGCGTGGAGATACCGTTCATTGCGAACTTGAAGGCATCTGTGAGCTGACAGTCAAGGTCATCTAACCCATGGTATTTGCATCCCCCATGTCTTCAATAGGGCGTGGGGGACGGATTTAAGGGTTGCGTCCTGCCGTAACGTCGCCGCCATCTTCCTTGGCCTCTTGACCATGGCCGACGCGCATGCACGGTATTTGTGGCGTCTTGAAGCCAGGATACTGTTGTAAATTCGACATTCAGGATTGTCGTGCCTGTGTTAGACAGCAAGCCGAAGTCGTGCCAGCCTCATATCAATGAGGTGACACGATGTTTGAGCGTAACATACCTGAACTTGTACGCCACGCTCCGGCACCCAGCGTACACGGGTTTGCAACCCTGACAGGTGTGGAGGCTGTTGCCAGGGGCAGTCTTGTCTCGGTATTTCCGCTTGAAATGTATAAGGCCCTCAAAGAAGCGCAGGTCGTCAGCGAGGCCTATTTTCTGATTGGTCTTGCCTCGCTTATGGTTGGTCTTCTGGTGCCGACGATCAGCCGCAAGTTATCGCGCCGGTGGACCTACAGTCTCGGGGGCGTGATGATGTTCTGCGGGCCTGGTCTTGCCGCATCCGGCCATCCTTACGGGGTTATTGCCGGGCTGATGCTGACCACCTTTGCCACGGTGGTTCTTTTTGTCTGCCTTAATGCCTATGTGCTGGATTATGTCAGGCGACATGATTTTGGCAGATGTGAAACCTTGCGTATGCTGTATTCGGCCGTTGGCTGGACATTGGGGCCGGTGGCGGGCGTCATGCTCTGGGAATGGTGGCGACCTATGCCGTTTCTTGTCTCCATGGCCGCCGCGGTAATGTTGCTGATAATTTTCTGGATCATGCGACTTGGCAACGGGAAGTTGATCGTCAGGGCCAGCGCCCCCGCCATCAACCCGCTTGCCTATCTGGGCCGTTTTTTCCGCCAGAAACGTCTTGTCGCCGGGTGGATTTTCGCCGTCACCCGATCTTGTGGCTGGTGGGTATATGTTGTCTATCTGCCGATTTATGCGCTTGAAAACGGGCTGGGTTCATCTGTTGGCGGGGTATTGCTGTCGCTGACCAATAGCGCGCTTTTCATAACACCGTTGATGCTGTTCCTGCTTCGCCGCGTCGGGGTGAAGACGGCGATACGGTCCGGATTTCTGGTGGCCGGTATTTTGTTCAGCCTGGCGGGCGCCATGGGGGATTGGCCGCTGGTGACGATCAGCCTGCTTTTCGCGGGCTCGTTTGCCATGATTTTCCTTGATATCTGTGGCGGGTTGCCGTTTCTGATGGCGGTCAAGCCATCTGACCGCAATGAGATGTCGGCTGTATATTCCAGTTTTCGAGATGTCTCCGCGATTGTCACCCCCGGGGCATCGGCGGTGGTATTGTTGCTAGCGCCCCTGTCGACGGTGTTTGTTTTTGGCGGCAGCCTGCTGCTGATGTCCTGGATGATCGCCGGAAAGCTCAACCCCCGCCTCGGCACCGAAAGGTCCCGCCCGGCGCTGACCGCTTGAGCGGGTGGACCGTACTCTTCAACCTCAGTTGAATTGATACCAAATTATCATGGCTCAGCCTTGCAATCTATTGTGGTAATACTTATATATCATTTGCAGCAATGATTTAACTCACTTTTTCGGCCAATATGTTCTCGCCAGTTGTTGCTGCTTCTACAAGAAAGGAATGCAAGCATGTCAAACAACACATTACAAAAAAGAAAACCAAACCAATATCATCAAACTGAAAAAGTCATTTTGAGATGTTCAGGCGTGCAGAGTGGGAAAAGGCATTGTTATTTTGAGTCCAAGCAAGACGGGCGCCTCTTTCACACTCATGAGATACAAAAAAATAGAATTATTTTTTTAATCTGTAAGCCATTGGGGGAATTAAAGAAAATTGTGTTTGAAGGTGATTTTGACCCCCAAAATTTAAAAACAGTAAAAGGTGTTGGGGATGCGACGGACAATCTCTTTGACCCTTTTGGTGGAGGGTTCGATAATAAAGCTTTAAGATACTTTATTAAAAATCAAATACCCTACATGAAAACTATTATGATCTCTGAGAAACCTACAAAGTTCAAGGGGAGTGGTGAAATAAATGTCAATAAGGAAGACTTAAATAAGTTAATTCAGGACTTGAACATTCAAAAGAAAGCTAACAGCTCAGAAATAAAGGCAATTATGCATAACTTCTGGTCTTCTAAAGTGCCTAAACTTGGCCTTTCAAGCGAAGCGCTAAACTCTAACAAGTCTCTAATCCTGCGAAATTTAAATGATAAGCTGTTAAAACAACTAACGGGTGATGAAATTGACAAATTTGGAGAGTTCTATTTTGAAGCATTAGAAAAGCATAAGAGTGCCAGAATAAGAAAAAAGCGAATTCGTCTGCTTGCTGAGCAAGCAAAAATTCTGTCTCTTAATGAATTGATTTCAAGATATGAAAAGTTACTAAGGGAAGACCCTTTAGAAAATGAGTGGCAGAAATTTTTTGATGATTTTGTGACATTATTCGACAGCCGTTATCAAAATAACATTGATCTTAAAAACATCTCACTTGGCTCAACAAAATACCCAGACCTAATCCTTTTAGATGTATATGGCTTCATAGATTTGTATGAATTGAAGAGATGCAAAACTAGCCTTCTTAGGTATGACAAAAGCCATAAAAATTACTATTGGTCAGATGAGATGGCTGCAACAATAGCGCAGGCCAGCTTTTACCTGCATGAGCTAAAAAATAATGCCCCTAATTTCTCGCAGAAAATAGAGGAAGAAAAGGGGATGCAGGTAAAGGTAATTAACCCCAAGGCATTTATCGTTGCAGGTACTTCAAATCAACTTGATTGCATAAAGAAACAAAAACAATTCAAAGTTTTAAGAGAGAGCTTAAAGGATGTTAACTTTATTCTCTATGATGAATTACTAGTTCATCTGCAAAATCTCCTATCAAAACTTAAAGAGACAACGAAAGTAAATTCATAAGAATTACTGGTAATGCGGTGGCGATTTTTAAGAAAAAATATCTCTATGAACCTTAAAATGGCTGTTTTTGTTATGCCATCCTCTTCAGGATATACAATACGGCCAGTCTATCAGGGACAGATTAACAACCGATTAACGGCGCGAAATATAAAGGCATCCCCCCACAGGTTTCAGGATATTGGCTTGCTGACGGATAACGGTGTTGACGGCTGGCAAGGTAATGAGGCCGCGGCATGTTCCCGAAACAAGGGGCTGGGCCTTTCTATTCATTAAAAATCATTGACGCAAAAGGCGTTACATGGAAAGGTTTTAAAAAGACTGAGGCGGAAAAATGGTTGGAAACCATAGGGAAAGTAAGGAAAAGGATGGTTTAACTGTTACCTGCTCCGGTCCAGATGGTGTCTTTCGGCTCGGTGATGCGGCGCAGGATGCCGGCAGCATCAGAGGCACGCTCTTCCGCCTCAATGAGACGCCCGAACGGATGAGCAATGTTTGAATATTGCATGCATTATGTTCGCGTCGTGGACCGGATGAACCGCTTTATTGGCCGTATGGCGATGTATCTGATCTTCGTTCTTGTCGGTGTTCTGTTGTGGTCGTCCCTCTCCAAGACCTTTTTCACTCCGTCATTATGGACCTTGGAAACGGCGCAGTTCGTGATGGTGGCCTATTATATTCTCGGCGGGCCGTATTCTATTCAGCTTGGCTCG
Source organism: Alphaproteobacteria bacterium LSUCC0684 (assembly GCA_041228335.1). Taxonomy (NCBI): domain Bacteria; kingdom Pseudomonadati; phylum Pseudomonadota; class Alphaproteobacteria; species Alphaproteobacteria bacterium LSUCC0684. The sequence continues at coordinate 873,600 of CP166130.1, forward strand.
AATGTGCGGATGGATCTTTTCTATGGGGAATGGTCATTGAAGACAAAGGCCAGGGTTGATACTGTCACGGTGCTGTTTCTTCTCTTTTATCTTGGTGTTCTTCTTTATGGGGCCATCGGGTCGATGGCCTATTCGCTTGGCTATTTCGGCACCGAGCCCTTTGCCTTTTTTGCCGACCTTTTTGTGACCTTTGTCACCGAGGGGGCTGACGCGGCCAGCGGCAAGTTTGGCTATCTGGAGCGCAGTTCAACGGCCTGGCGGCCGCATCTTTGGCCGATCAAGCTGCTGCTGTGTCTTGGCGTTTTCCTGATGTTTTTGCAGGCGCTGGCCGAATTGTTTCGTGACATAGGCCGGCTTCGCGGGGTGCTTGACTGATGTCACATGAAATGATCGCCATCACCATGTTTGCCGCCATGATGCTGATGCTGATGACCGGTCAGCGCGTCTTTGGCGCCATCGGTTTTGTCGGTGCTTTGGCGGGTCTCCTGTTATGGGGGACGGGCGGTGTGGACGTTCCCTTTTCAGCCGCGATGAAACTGATGAAATGGTATCCGTTGCTGACGCTGCCGATGTTCATTTTCATGGGATATGTGCTGTCCGAAAGCAGGATTGCCGATGATCTCTATAAAATGTTTCATGTCTGGATGGGGCCGGTGCGCGGCGGTCTTGCCATTGGCACGATCGGATTGATGGTGCTGATATCGGCGATGAACGGGTTATCGGTTGCCGGTATGGCGATTGGGGCAACGATTGCCCTGCCTGAGCTGCTGCGCCGCAATTACGACAAACTGATGGTAACCGGGGTTATTCAGGCCGGGTCAAGTCTTGGTATTCTGGTGCCGCCCTCGGTTGTTCTGGTTCTCTATGCGATGATCGCGCGCCAGCCGGTGGGGCAGTTGTGGCTTGCCGGCGTGGTGCCAGGGCTCATGATGGCCGGCATGTTCATCGTCTATATCTATATTCGCTGCCGCCTTCAACCTGAACTGGGGCCGGCCCTGCCGGAAGACGAACGCCAGGTGCCCATGGCTGAAAAGCTGCGGCTGCTTCGTGCAGGCATTCTGCCCATCGGCATTTTTGCCGCGATGATGGTGCCGTTCGTAAGTGGCTGGACATCGCTGGTCGAAAGTTCCGCCATCGGAGCAATGACGGCCTTTCTTGCGGCCATCCTGAAAGGCCGCATGTCGCGTGCCGTGTTTGAAACATCGGTGCGGCAGACTCTGGCGATTTCCTGCATGTTCATGTGGATCATTCTTGCGGCGCTGGGTTTCGGGGCAATCTTCGATGGTCTCGGGGCCGTGCGTGCGATTGAAAATCTGTTCACCGAGCAGCTTGGCCTGTCGCCCTGGATGATCCTGATCCTGATGCAGCTCAGCTTTATCCTGATGGGCACATTTCTGGACGATACCGCAATGCTGGTGATTGTCGCCCCGCTCTATGTGCCCCTCGTCGGGTTGCTAGGCTTTGACCTTATCTGGTATGGTGTTCTTTATACGATCACAACGCAGATTGCATATATGACACCACCATTTGGGTATAATCTTTTTCTGATGCGTGCAATGGCACCACCTGAAATCAGTCTGCGTGATATTTACCGGTCGATCATTCCGTTTGTGCTGGTCATGATATTGGCATTGGTCCTCGTAATGGTGTTTCCGGAGATTGCCTTGTGGTTGCCGGAACTGGTTTACAAGGGATAAAACAACAAGAGCCTTATCAAGAGGCCGCGATGACAACATAACAACAAAACAAGGGAAGGAACCTCACATGACAAATAGACGTTCGTTTATCAAAGGAGCTGCTGTCGGTGCCGTGGCGGTGCCGCTTGCCGCTCCGGCAATAGCACAGTCCACTATCAAATGGCGCATGCAGACCTATGCCGGTGCGGCACTGGCCGAGCATGTCGTCAAGCCCGCGATCGACATGTTCAACAAGATTGCCGGCGATCGCATGCAGATTGAACTGTATTTCGCCGATCAGCTTGTGCCGACGGGTGAGCTCTTCCGTGCCATGCAGCGCGGAACCATCGATGCGGTCCAGTCGGATGATGATTCGATGGCATCCCCGACGGAAGTGACGGTTTTTGGCGGCTACTTTCCATTCGCCAGCCGGTATTCCCTCGACGTGCCGGTGCTGTTCAACCAGTATGGCCTGAATGAGATCTGGGACGCCGAATATTCGAAAGTCGGCGTCAAGCATATCAGCGCCGGGTCCTGGGATCCGTGCCATTTCGCAACCAAGGACCCGATCAACAGCCTTGCCGATCTGAAGGGCAAGAGAGTCTTTACCTTCCCCACGGCGGGCCGCTTCCTCAGCCAGTTTGGCGTCGTGCCGGTGACACTGCCATGGGAAGATATCGAGGTTGCCGTTCAGACAGGCGAGCTTGACGGCATTGCCTGGTCCGGCATCACCGAGGATTACACCGTTGGCTGGGCGGATGTGACCAATTACTTCCTGACCAACAATATCTCCGGGGCGTGGATCGGCCATTTCTTCGCCAATATGGGGCGTTGGGAAGAGCTTCCCGAAGATCTTCAGATGTTGCTGAAAGTCTGCATGGAACAGTCGCATTATTATCGTCAATGGTGGTATTGGGGTGGTGAAGCTGCCCTTCGTGTGAATGGGCCGAAAATGAAGCTGACATCTATTCCGGATGCTGAATGGGCACAGGTTGAGGCAGCGGCGCGCAAGTTCTGGGATGAAATTGCCTCCGAGTCCGAAACCAAGGCCAAGGTTGTAGAGATCTTCAAGAACTACAACGCCGATATGGAAAAGGCAGGTCGGCCTTATCGCTACAGTTAAATCGGCAAGCCGGCACGGTCTCTATGACCGGCACATAATGTTATGGAAAGCCCTGTCTTCATGACAGGGCTTTCTTTATATCTGCGGCAGCGATGACAATCTAAAAACAACAGCAAGACACGCTGGGGCTTGTTGCCAATACACCGGCGGGTGAATGCCTGATTTTCCTTCTTCTGATTTCCATAAAGACGTCATTCCTGTCATTGTTGTCATGGGGGCGAAAAGAATGGTTTATGCTATAATTTTAAAATATTTTGCTAATTTATTTCTTATTTTGAAAAATTATTTTCCCATGCTCCAGTTAACAGTATTTACTGAAAAATAATTCCTTTATTGGTTTAGATGACTGCTGTTTTACACAAGGATAAAACCATGAGCATCCGGATAAATGACACCATACCAAATATTCACGTGAACACAGATGCGGGGAGTTTCGACTTGCACGAATGGGTTGGCGACCAATGGGCAATACTGTTTTCTCACCCCAAAGATTTTACACCCGTCTGCACAACTGAATTCAGTGCTGTTGCAAAACTTGAAGATGAATGGAAAGCGCGAAATACAAAAGTAATTGGCGTTTCGGTAGACAGTGTTGAAGACCACAAAAAATGGAAGAGGGATATAGAAACATACGGCAAGCATAAACCTACCTTCCCAATAATTTCCGACATTGATTTGGTCGTATCTAAGGCGTTTGACATGCTTCCAGGCGAAGCATATTTGCCAGATGGGCGCACGCCAAATGACACCGCAACCGTTCGGTCAGTGTTCATCATCGGACCAGACAAGAAACTCAAACTTTCCATGACATACCCGATGACTGTAGGAAGAAATTTTGCTGAGGTTATCAGGGCACTTGATGCTCTTCAGCTTTCATCCCAAAAAGGGGTCGCAACACCTGCAGATTGGCAGGCTGGTCAGGACGTAATTATCCCTGCTACTCTAAATGACGAAGAAGCTGAAAAGAAATTCGGTCTCTTCAAAAAAGACTTGCCGTATCTGCGAAAAGTCAAGGTAAACTAATTCGGTTTCCCAGGTTAAAATTGGAGTAATGCCGCGATGAGTTTTAAATTCTTCGTGGTATTCCATTATTTTCTGCATATCGGAAATCACAGTCAATGCGTGGGATCAACGAAAAAGAGAAGTCATGCGGGAAACGTCACCTTAACTGCACGGGAAGTCATTTAATCATCTGTTGCCATATCAAGCAATTTCATATGCAATTCCAGCACACGTTTAAGATTGATGATCAAAATCCATGTATCGGCGGTTTCCAGTTTCGCAGGATATTGATTTTCTGGCTCTTCCGTTGCCATAGGCCCTCAGTCACCAATGTGCTATGGTTGAAGCATTGTTATATTCTTTGATTGGATGCGGGGTGACCGGATGTCAAGATTGCCAACGTTCTTCATTCCCCATGGTGGTGGCCCATGCTTTTTTATGGATTGGCATCCCAAAGGTGTCTGGGATGGTATGGCGGAATACCTCAGGTGCTTTGCCGATGATGTGCGAGATGACATCAAGGCAATACTGGTGATTTCCGCGCATTGGGAAGAAGACATCATCAACGTGACAGGCAGTCCAAATCCTGAACTTATCTATGATTATCATGGATTTCCTCCACATACATATGACTTGAAGTGGCCAGCGCAAGGAAGCAGGGATTTGGCCATTCAGGTTTCTGCAACGCTCAATGCCGGGGGAATTGCGTGTGTGGTGGATGAGGAGAGAGGATTTGACCACGGGGTGTTTATTCCGCTTCTCCTGGCTTTTCCAAATGCCGATATTCCAACCATCCAGATTTCTCTATGCTCCAATCTATCTCCTGAGATGCACCTCAACATCGGAAGACTGCTTGAACCGCTCCGTGATGAAGGCGTTTTGATAATTGGCTCTGGAATGAGTTATCACGACGTCGGGGCGTTGATGGGAAGGAAAGACGTTTCAGGCTCAGATGAGTTTGACAAATGGCTTGCTGAAACTGTCCTGATGCCATCTGGGGAAAGAGAAGAAAGATTGCTCAACTGGTCATCTGCCCCATTTGCAAGGCTTTGTCATCCCAGAGAAGAGCATCTGATACCCCTTCATGTGGTTGCCGGTGCCGCAGCTGGCGGTAAAAGCATGATTGATTACAATGAAACTGTTCTGGGGGCTAAAATATCTGCATATAAGTTTGACTGACGGGCATTATATCTGCATTACCCATCAGGAGAGGCGGTAAGTTTGCTCCTTACCTTTCAGAAGATATGTTTAACCTGGAGGTTGCAGGAATTTGAATTTCCAGCCACATGCCTGGCATGAACTCACCAATCAAAACACAAACACAAACACAAACACAAACACATACCAATGGTCGCGGGCACTGTATTATGATCGATATCGATGTTTATCAACTGTTTTTGCTGACGTCTTTGATATTGGTTGTGACGCCGGGACCAGACACGGTTCTTGTACTTTCACGCACTGTTGCCACGGGTGGATCCGCCGGGTTTATGACGTTGTTGGGTACGCAGACAGGTAACATCATCCACGCCTTGCTGGCAGGCTTGGGTGTATCCACGCTGGTCTTGATGCTGCCTTGGGCTTTTACAGTCCTGAAGTATGTTGGCGCGGTGTATTTGATATATCTGGCCGTGGTGCTCTGGCGGTCTCCGGCAAGGCTGGAATTGGACACATCATTGTCTTCAAGAACAGGGACTGGCTTTCGGTATTATTTTCAGGGGCTGGTGAATAACCTTGTTAACCCCAAGATGATTCCATTCTTCATAGCCTTTTTCCCCCAGTTCATTGAGATTGCCGCCGGAAATGTTGCCCTTCAAAGCCTGATACTTGGTATCACATTGGCATTGATGGCGGTCGCCGGGATTGGTGTGATCGTGGCTTTGGTAGCCAGGTTCAGAATGGTCGCAACTAACAATACACTATTCCTGGTTCTTGCTAACAAGTTTGCATCCGTCACCTTTCTGGCATTGGCTGCAAGACTGGTTGTCCAGGATGATTAGGTTTCTGAATAGTGCCAATCCAAGCATGTAGCGAATACCCATCTCCATCGCCTCTGGTCTCAAGGGCAGCCAGGTTGCATCAAGACTTTGTCATGTAAAAATGCTTCAATGCCAGTCATGTTAGCCTGTGATTTGACGGGGAAATGGTGCTGGCTAAATCATTGGGCAACACCCGGATTGCCATCGCCGATATTGATCATAAGTCGGCAAATTGTTTGTATTCAGGGAGCTTGTGTTGCTGGTGCGTGATGGGCTCAAACTATTCCCGCACGGTTTCCATGGAAACGAAGGTTGACGTTGATGCCACATGAGGCAGGGACGAGATTTTTTCCGCAAGCTCGGTTCGGTAGGTGCGGATATCTTTCGTGCGGACCTTTAAGAGATAGTCAAAATTTCCTGCAATCATATGGCATTGCTCAACGGAGTTGAGCTGACGGACAGCAGTGTTGAATGCCGCCAGCGCCTCGGCGCGTGTATCCGACAAGGTTACCTGAACAAAGGCAATATGGTCCTGCCCAAGTTTTGTGTAGTCAAGCTGCGCAGCATATCCGCGAATGTAGCCTTCTTTTTCAAGTTTTTTGATCCTTGCCTGCAGCGGAGAGGGCGACAGGCCCACATGTTCAGAAAGTCGCTTCAGTGTTGTTTTGCTATCACGAGAAAGCTGATCAAGTATCTTGAGATCGATGGAGTCCAAAAGGAAATAATCCCGATATATTGATAATGACAGTCAATATAAATCAAAAATTTTAAAATTAAAGTATAAAAAATATGAAATTTGATAAAATACGGGAAAAATTTAATTCAGGCTTTTGGTAGAATGGTGTTGTAAATCCAATTTGCGGGAGCGCTTGGGATGAATGCTATTAAAAGCGTGTCGAAAACGGTTTCATGGGGTCAGGGTCTTTTCCCACAACTGGGGCCTGTTGCGGATGAGCAGGAGCTTGTTGCCGGTTTTTATCGCACTCCTGCCCTTGCCGCGGAAGACCGTGCAAATGTCTTGCTGAAGGCCAGAAAGATTGCGGCTTCGGCGCGCCGAACCAGCGCCATGATGTCGGCGGAAAAGATTATGGCGGTCTATAAACTGTCAACCGCGGAAGGGCGCATGATCATGGAGCTTGCCGAAGCCTTGTTGCGTGTGCCGGATGAGACAACACGCGATTTTCTGATCTTCGACAAGCTTGCACCCGGTCACTGGCTTGATGGTGACGCCAGCGGGTTTTTGCGTGGTATGGAATCCGCGCTTGCCCTTGCGGGGAGTATCGTCCGGCATAAACATGATAATGGCCTGAAGACGATCGTCTCCAGGCTTGGTGTGCCTACCGTACGCCGTGCCATCGAAACAGCGATGCGCCAGATGGGCGGGCAGTTTGTCTTTGCTGAAACGATCGAACGCGCCACGAAGAATGCCGTCAACGCGAAGACACTCTTCTCCTTTGACATGCTGGGGGAGGCGGCGCGTTCAGCCGAGGATTGCGAGCGGTATTTCAATGCCTATGCCAGGGCAATCGAAGTTGTTGGTGCGCAGGCCGCAAATAATGACGTCAACCAGAATTCCGGTGTGTCCGTCAAACTCTCTGCTCTGTCCTGCCGGTTTCAGCCGCGCTATTGGCCGGTAAGCCACAAGGAGTTGACGCGGCGCATGGTGATGCTGGCGATGGAGGCGCGGCGCCACAACATTCCGCTGACGATTGATGCCGAGGAATTTGGCCGATTAGAGCCAAGCCTTCATGTTTTTGAATGTCTGCTGGCGCATCCCGACTTAAAGGGCTGGCCGGGACTCGGGATGGTGGTTCAGGCCTATGCGCGTCATGCCGGTGTGGTGATTGACTGGCTTGAAGCAAAGGCTCGCGAATATCAGACCCGAATTTCGGTGCGGCTGGTGAAAGGCGCATATTGGGACACGGAAATAAAGATTGCGCAGGAAAAGGGGCTGGCGGATTTCCCTGTTTATACCGCAAAAAATCATACCGATCTTGCGTATATTACCCATGCAAGGCGCCTGATGGCGGCTTCAATCTATATCCACCCACAGTTTGCAAGCCATAACGCCTATACCCTTGCGGCGGTGGCCCATCTTGCGGAAATTCTTGAGCCAAAGTCATATGAGCTTCAGAAACTTCATGGCATGGGGGATGATGTTCACCGGCAGGTCAGAAAAATCACGTCAGCACCCTTGCGTGTTTATGCGCCGGTTGGCCTGCATCATGATTTGCTGGCCTATCTTGTCCGGCGGATTCTGGAAAACGGGGCAAGCTCGTCCTTCATGAACCAGTTTGCCGATGAAACGGTTGCCATTGAAACGCTGGTCCGTGATCCCTACGAAAGAGCGATCCCCAAGACAGATCTGCCCACAGGGGAGCAGATTTTCGCGCCTGAACGCAAAAACAGCCCTGGCTTTGACGATGCAGATAAAGGCACGTTGCGCGCCTTCGCCGCCGCTGTTGCGAAAACCCGATTGCCCGCGCCTCCGCGTGACGCTCGCCCGCAAGATGTTGCATGCGCTTTTGAGGGAGCACGGCGCTCATCATGGCAATCCCATAGCGCAATCCAGCGCGGCGATATTCTTGACCGTATCGCCGATCACTATGAAGAAGCTGCGGGTGAAATCTACCATCTGCTTGTTCATGAAGCCGGGAAAACCATCGATGATGCGGCGGGTGAATTGCGTGAGGCCGTGGATTTCTGCCGCTACTATGCGGCTCAGGCGCGCAAGCTTGATCCCGCCTCGATAGCACGCGGCATCGTTGTTGCCATCTCGCCCTGGAATTTCCCGCTTGCAATCTTCACCGGCCAGATTGTGGCGGCACTTGGGGCTGGCAACATGGTCCTGGCAAAGCCTGCCGAACAGACGCCGCGAATTGCCGCCCTTGCGGTGTCCCTGATGCATATGGCCGGCGTTCCCGAAGACGGGGTTCAACTCCTGTGCGGCAACGGAACTGAAGTCGGCGCGGCGCTGACCATGGCAGGGCAGGCGGATATGGTCGTGTTCACCGGCTCAACCGAAACTGCAAAACTGATCGAAAGGGCTATTGCCCATTCAGCCAAGCCCGATGCGCCCCTCATTGCTGAGAACGGCGGCCTTAATGCCATGATCGTTGACAGTTCGGCACTTCTCGAACGGGCCGTGGATGATATTATCAACTCCGCCTTTCGTTCAGCGGGCCAGCGATGCTCGGCCCTGCGGATACTTTATGTGCAGGAGAATATTGCCGCTGACCTGACCCGCATGTTGGGTGAGGCGGCGGCCATGCTCAAGGTGGGTGATCCGTCTCAGACCGATACAGATATCGGCCCCGTCATTGATGGGGAAGCAAAAGCCGTCATAGACGATTATGTGGCAAAGGCCCGCAAGGAGGGCCGGCTCATCTGGCAGGGCATTGCGCCTGTAACGGGATGTTTCTGCCCGCCGTCTATGTTGGGTATCGCTGGCATCGCTGATCTTGAGGGCGAGGTTTTCGGCCCGGTCCTGCATATAGCCACCTATAAGGCAGGTGGCGAAGCTGCGGTGGTCGATGCGATCAACAAGTCAGGCTATGGCCTCACCTTCGGTATGCATAGCCGGATTGACGCCAATATCGAGGCGGTGAGCGCTACTGTCAACGTTGGCAATGTCTATATCAACCGCAATCAGATTGGCGCGGTTGTCGGCTCCCAGCCTTTTGGTGGTCATGGCCTTTCAGGTACCGGACCAAAGGCGGGCGGGCCGTTATACCTCAACGCATTTTTGAAAAAAAAGGGAAGAGAGCATTGCAGAACACCTGCAGCATTTGACTGCCCGGGCCCGTCTGGTGAGCGCAATAGCTATATGCTGACACCGAGAAATGGCAAAGTGCTGGTACTTCATGAAGATGCCAGGATACGCGAAAAACTTGCCAGAACAGCAGCAGGCTTTGGGAACAGGGTCAAGATGGCTGAAATCCTCCCTGAGACGCTCGCTGGTATTGATGTGGTGATGACGCAACTGGAAAACAGCCACGATGCTGGTGTCTTGCGCAAGGCATTATGTGAGACCAGTCAGAGGGTGATCCCCCTGATTATGGATGCGGGTGACTATGTCTGGCTTCGGTCTGAAAAACATATCTGCCGCGATGTGACGGCATCCGGAGGCAACATAGATCTTCTGATGAAATAGTCTGCCTTTATGGCGGTTTATCATTTCAAAAGTTTTATAAAATTAACCAGGCTATCCACCGCTGCCTGCATATCTGCTTCTTCAGCAAATTCTTCCGGTGTGTGGCTTATCCCCTGACGACATCGCACGAACAGCATTGCCATCGGGCATAGATCCGCCATGGCGGAAGCGTCATGGGTGGCGCCGGAAGGTATCTCTATGGGGTGATGCTGCAGCGAAGAAACTGCTTCTTTCAACAGGGATTTAAGTTTCCCGTCGCAAGGTACCGCCGGTTGAGTATACGTCTTGCGGCAGGCGAAACCGATGGAGCGGCGTGCGGCAATCTCCTTCATCCTGCCGACAATGGTTTCACCGCCCTGCTCACGCGTTTCATCAACGGCAGATCTTACCTCCAGGATCATTGAAACCTCACCCGGGATGACATTGACGGCATTCGGCGACACATCCAGCTTGCCGATGGTGGCTATCAGTTCAGGTGTTTCTCCGGCAATTTTTTCCGCCGCCAGCACAAGTTCCGCGGCACAGGCAAGCGTATCCTGCCGCCCGCGCATCGGTGTTGTTCCGGCATGACCTGCGCTCCCCCTCAAGGTAATCTGGTGGCGTTCTATGCCGGCAATGGCCGTGACGATTCCAAGCGGCAGATTTTCATCATCCAGCACCGGCCCCTGTTCGATATGCGTTTCGATATAACCGATGATCGGCGTGTTTCTGCGATCAAGGGATTTTATCTCATCCGGCCTGAGGCCGAAATCAACCATCGCATCACGGATGGAAATTCCGTCCTGATCTTCAAGATCCAGCACCGCCGGGTCGAAATTTCCCGCAAGAGCTCGTGGCCCTATCAATGCCGTCGGGAAACGAACCCCTTCTTCATCGGCAAAGGCCATCACCTGAACAGAAAAGGGAAGTTGCAGATCGTCAATTGCCCGCAGCGCCAGAATGGGCAGCAAAACCCCCATGATGCCATCATATTTGCCGCCATGCCGCACCGTGTCCTGATGCGAGCCGAAGAGCAGGGTTGGGCCGCCTTCCGCGCCTTCACGCCTGCCGATGATCGTGCCAGCCGCATCCATATGGACAGCAAGGCCTGTATCCTGCATCCATTTCCTGATTTTGGCGGCCGCGCTGTGATGCTCTTGTGTAAAGGGTAGCCGCGTTACACCCGGTCCTTCACCAGAACAGGAGGCAATATCATCCAGCATAGCTGTTATCGGCCCGCCCATCCTTTATTCAGCGCTCTGGGTGAGGCCATCGGCATTGGGATACGGATGGGTGGGAAGCGTCTTCAGCCAGGCGCGATAGGCTGGCTCCCGTGTTTTCTGTAGCAGTGCTTCCAGCCGGTCAATCGGTGCTTCATCGAAATCCACCCGAAGCGTCAGGGGAGGGGCATCTGGTGGCAAGACAAGCAGTGCCGCCGACATCAATCCGCGGCTGTCGCCGCCGGCTTCGGCGCCAGCCCTGAGAGTGGCAATGAGCTTGTCTTCAATGGAGGCGCCAGATCCGATAAATGTATCACGCATCCGGGCCAGCACGGTGTCATTGCTGAGAATGTTTCCCGTCAGGATCAGCCCATCTTCAACAATTTCATCGATGATCGATCCGTTCTGCTTGCCGCTGAAAGCGCTTGCCGTGCCATCGCCGTCAATAGCCGCCATCTGCCGCCACTCCCGCCGCGGGTCGGTTCGCGTGACCTGGTCAACTGCAGCAGGTGCCGATAATCCCTTCTGCATCTGGACGAGCGCCTCTTCCCCCCAGAGAACGCTTGGTTCCGCGCCTTGAGATGCGGTCAGGCCAACATGGGTTTGGCCACGCAACACCCAGCCGCCAACACAGAGATTACCGGTGGCCGTGGCCCCGGCAAAGGTGCCGGTATTTTTATCTAGACTGAGAAGTGAAAAAGTCATGAGTGCTCTTCGTCAAATTTACTTGATTGGATAAAACCATTTTTTGCTTGATTTGTCTATTTATCATGATCAATATTTATCATGATAATTTGAATGTTGCAATGTCAACCTAATGGAAGGTAACTACCATGACAATCATTAAGACGGCTTACCGCACCGTATTTGCGGCTGTTATGCTGGTAGTATCAAGTGGATTGTTTCTGGGCTCTGTTCAAGCCAGCACACCGGACAATGTGCTGGTGGTGGGGCAGATCGCCGAACCCAAATCGCTTGATCCGGCTACCGTGACGGCGGTCAATGACTTCCGTATCCTGATGAACATCTATGATGGCCTCGTGCGTTACAAAGATGGCGCTCTTGAGGTTGAGCCTGCTCTTGCCGAGAGTTGGGATATCAGCGCCGATGGCAAGACCTACACTTTCAAGCTCCGCGCCGGGGTGAAATTCCATGATGGCACCGCCGTCGATGCCGATGCCGTCAAGTTCAACTTTGACCGGATGCTCGACGAAAAACATCCCTACCACAATACCGGGCCGTTTCCGCTGAGCTTCTTTTTCTCGGCCATTGAAAAGGTTGAAGCGGTGAACAGCAGCACCGTTCGCTTCACGCTGAATGCGCCCTATGCGCCATTTCTTTCAAATCTTGCCTATCCGACAGGGCTGATCGCCTCGCCTGCTGCAATTAAGAAGCATGGCAAGGATTTCGGTCGCAATCCGGTCGGTACCGGGGCTTTCAAGTTTGACACATGGAAGTCCAATGAAGCTGTTATCGTTTCCAGGCATGACGGGCACTGGGATGGCAAAGCCGGCACCGAAGCCGTGATTTTCCGTCCTATCACCGATGGCAATACGCGTGTTGCTGAAATGCTTTCCGGCGGCATCGACATGATGGTCGAGGTTCCTCCCACGTCGCTGGCGCAGTTCTCCGGCAATGACTTTGCTGTAGCCGAGCAGGCAGGCCCGCATGTCTGGTTCCTCATCCTGAACGCCAAGGAAGGTCCTTTTGCCAACAGATTGGTGCGTCAGGCCGCGAACTACGCCATCAACAAGAAGGCGATTGTTGAAAACGTACTCGAAGGCACGGCAGCCATTGCGGCAGGACCTACTCCGCCAGCTTTTGCCTGGGCCTATAATGATGCGCTTGAACCCTATCCTTACGATCCGGCAAAGGCCAGGGCTCTCTTGAAGGAAGCCGGGGTTTCCGACGCCAAGCTCACCTTCTATGTCACCCAGGGTGGATCGGGCATGCTTGACCCGGTGGCCATGGGCACGGCCATTCAGGCAGATCTCGCCGCGGTTGGTTTTGACGTTGAAATCAAGACATTTGAATGGAACGCGTTTCTCGGTGAAGTGAATCCCGGGCTTGAAGGCAAGGCAGACATGGCGGAAATGGCCTGGATGACGAACGATCCGGACACCCTGCCTTATCTGGCCCTGCGGACGGCAGCCTGGCCGGACAAGGGCGGCTTCAATTCTGGCTACTATTCCAACCCAAAGGTGGATGAGTTGCTGGAAGCCGCGCGTTCCTCAACCGATCAGGCTGAACGGGCACGTCTCTACAAGGAAATGCAGACCATCGTTCAGGAAGATGCCCCCTGGGTGTTTGTGGCAAACTGGAAACAGAATGCCGTGACCAGCAGCAAGGTGCAGAACTTCTCCCTGCAACCGTCCTTCCTCCTCCTCCTGAAGGACGTTGAGAAAAAATAATAATAATAAACTTGGTGCTGGCCATTATACTGATGGCCAGCACAACTTCTGCGATTTGGTCTCTTTGCCATGACTCGCTATCTATTTTTCAGAATTCTGGCGGCGGTGCCTGTCCTGCTTGGCATAACGCTGATCGTCTTTGTCATTCTCTCCCTGATCCCCGGTGATCCGGCAATGGCGATACTCGGCTCCTACGCGACCCCGGAAAATGTGGCACGGCTTAATCAGCAGCTTGGCCTGGACCGGCCGCTATTTCAGCGATACTTCATCTGGCTTGGCAATCTTCTTCAGGGGGATTTCGGCCGCTCCTTCGCCCTCAACCGCCCGGTGATCGATGAAATTCTTGACCGGTTCCATGCGACGCTGATTCTTTCCGGGACAGCTTTTATCATCTGCTCGCTCGCCGGGATTGCCGCGGGCGTCATTTCGGCAACCCGTCAATATGGCTTGGCCGATAAAATCATCACCTTTTCAGTGCTGATAGGTATTTCTGTTCCATCCTTCTTTCTCGGAATGATGATGATCCTCTATTTTGCCGTCCGGCTTCGATGGTTTCCCGCCTCCGGGATGTATGCCCTTTATGGCGGTGGCGATCTTGCTGATCTTCTCAGCCATCTTGTCATGCCGGCGCTGGCGTTGGCCGCCGTCGCCACCGGGGTCATAGCCCGCTTGTCGCGGGCCGCGATGCTGGAGGTGCTGCGGCTCGATTTCATCCGCACCGCCCGGGCCAAGGGCGCGCCTGAAAGACGCGTTATCCTCCGCCACGCGTTGCGCCATGCGATTGTCTCGATCCTCCCAATTCTTGGCCTGCAGGCCGGTTTTGTGCTCTCGGGCGCGGTGTATATCGAGATCGTCTTTCAATGGCCGGGGGTGGGACGCATGCTGGTGGATGCAATCCTTGCCCGTGACATCATTCTGGTTCAGGGCGGTGTTCTTTTTGTCGCAAGTTGTTACGTCATCTTCAATATACTCGTTGATGCGGCCCAGTTGTGGCTTGATCCGAGGATCAAAAGCTGATGATGGCGCTGGCGAAGAGAATCATCCGCAACCGCCTTGCTGCTTTTGGCGCAGCCGTGCTCATGCTGATTTTTATCCTCTCGCTGTTGACGCCGGTGCTCGGCCTGCCCGACCCCAACGTGATTGATACATCGAACCGGTTCATGCTGCCCTTTGAAGGCGGCCATCTTCTCGGCGCGGATCATCTGGGCAGAGACATTCTCTCGCGCCTCCTCTGGGGCACCCGTCTCAGCCTCATGGTGGGTATGGCAGCCGCGCTCATCGCCGCTACCGCCGGATCGCTGATCGGTATTTTTGCCGGCTTCTACGGGGGGCGTCTGGATATGATGCTGATGCGCTCCATCGATGTGCTGATGGCCTTTCCCTATATTCTGCTCGCGCTGGCAATTGTTGCCGTGCTGGGCCCGGGGTTGATGAATGCGCTGATCGCCGTTGCTGTCGTCAATATCCCGTTCTTTGCCCGTAATGTCCGTGGGGCGACGCTGGCCATCGCGCAGTCTGATTTCATTGCCGCCGCAAGGCTTTCGGGGCGAAATACATTCTCACTCCTGCTGTTTGAATTGCTGCCCAATCTTGTCTCCGTGATTATCGTTGCCTTTTCCACCACGGTGGGCTGGATGATTCTGGAAACGGCTGGCCTGTCTTTTCTGGGGCTTGGCTCGCAGCCGCCACAATCCGATCTTGGCTCCATGCTTGGCGAAGGACGTGCCGCTCTCATCACCCATCCACATACATCGCTTATTCCGGGGATGATGATCTTTGCCATCGTCATGGGGATCAATCTCCTTGGCGACGGGATCCGTGATGCGCTGGATCCGCGGCTGGCGCAAGGAGCGCTCCGGCGATCACAACCCATAACAAAAATAGAGCGCGACATGCCGCTGCCAGCATCTGAAGAGGGTGGGCTGCTTTCGGTCACCGGGCTGAAAACAGATTTCCGCATGGGTCGCAAAACCATCAAGGCTATCCGTGAGGTGAGTTTATACATCAGCAAGGGCGAATGCCTTGCGCTTGTCGGCGAAAGTGGTTCTGGTAAATCGGTCACGGCACTTTCACTGACCGGTCTTGTCGCTTCGCCACCTGCGGTGATCGCTGGTGGAACGATCCATTTCGATGGTACGGACCTTCTTTCTTTGGAATTTGAGCAGATGCGCAACTATCGTGGGAGCCGCATTGCTTATGTCTTTCAGGACCCGAATTCAAGCCTGCATCCCCTGCACAATATCGGCGACCAGCTTATTGAGGCTATTAAGGTGCATGATGCTGGGATCCGTCGGCGTGATCTCGAGATAAGGGCAATCCAGCTTCTCAACGATGTCAGGATTGCCAATCCAGAACGCGTGATGGAGTCCTATCCGCATGAGCTTTCTGGCGGAATGCGGCAGCGTATCGGCATTGCCATGGCACTGGCAAATGACCCTGAACTGATCATCGCCGATGAGCCCACCACCGCACTTGATGTAACGGTGCAGGCGCAAATTCTGCATATCCTCAACCGCTTGCGGCGTGAGCGCGGGTTGGCGCTGCTCTTTATCTCGCATGACATGAATGTCATAGCGCAAATCAGTGACAGGATTGCGGTCATGTATGCCGGCCAGATTGTCGAAGCAGGGCCGACAAAAAAGGTGCTTGGCAACCCCCGGCATCCCTACACAAAAGCGCTCCTGGCCTGCTCACCGCAGATAGGATCAGGTCAAGGCCTGCCACAGGCCATCAAGGGCAGCCCGCCGCTGCTGGATGACCTTCCGGAAGGATGCGCTTTTGCGCCCAGATGCGAGTTTGCAGAACACGCCTGCCGTAAAGGGCCGATCGATATCAATCTGGTTCAGGGGCGTTCGTTGCGATGCATCAGATCGGAGATTGCCAATGGTTGATCCGATTATGGAACTCAATGGGGTCAGCAAAAATTTTTCCCTGAAGCGGAAAAGCATCTTTTCGCCACAGCGGCTATTACGTGCCGTCAAGAATGTATCACTTACCATCGAGCCCGGGGAAAGTTTTGGCATTATCGGCGAGTCCGGTTGTGGGAAGTCAACGCTAGCGCGGGTAATGGTCGGGCTCCATGCCGCAGATAGCGGCGAGGTGCGGCTTGAAGGCAGGCCCTTGCTGGAGATGCCGCCAGCTATGCGCCATCGCACGATCCAATATGTTTTCCAAGATCCTGTGGGCAGCCTCAATCCACGCAATTCCATTCGCCAGATCCTGTCAACGCCGCTCAAGGCGCTCGCCGGGCTCAACCACCAAGAGGCTGAGGTTAAACTGGAAGAAATCATGGCAGCGGTGAACATGCCATTATCCGTGCTTGACCGCTATCCCCACGAGTTTTCGGGCGGACAGGCCCAGCGTATCGGCATCGCGCGGGCATTGCTGGCCGGATCACGCATCCTCGTGCTTGATGAACCTGTCTCGGCGCTTGATGTTTCGGTACAGGCGCAAATTCTCGAATTGCTGGTTGATCTGAAAGCCCGGTTTGGCCTGACCTATATTTTCATTTCACATGATCTTGCCGTGATAGAAGCCTTTTGTGATAGAGTGGCTGTCATGTATCATGGAGAAATCGTTGAAATCGGGCGCGCGGATAAACTTTTTGGTCAGGCGTTGCATCCCTACACAGATCTGCTGGCCAGAACAGCGCCGCGTCAGGATGCTGATCTCTATACCGAGCATCAGATCGAGTTGCCCGACCCGTTAAGCCCTCCAACAGGCTGTGCTTTTGCCGCCAGATGCCCCAGGGCAGAAAAAATCTGCCACCAGAAGAAACCTGAATTATCATCACAGAAGGCCAGTTCACATGTCGCATGCCACTTCCCGCTCAATCGGTGAAAATGCAGCCGAAAGCCGGGCCAGCCGACCTCTGCAGGTAGCTGAAGCCATCAAGGAATTTGTTGTCTCCAACGCGCTTCAGCCCGGCGACAAACTGCCGAACGAAGCCGAGCTCATAACGCTTTTCGGCATGGCAAAAGGCACCATCCGCGAGGCGATGCGCATTCTGGAAGCCCAGGGGCTTGTCAAAACCAGAACAGGGCCGGGTGGAGGATGTTTTGTCCATGAAGTCTCGGAAACCAGAACACGGGCGCTTCTTGCCAACTATTTCTATTTCCGGCACCTGACCATCAGCGACATTTACCAGTTGCGCAAACAGCTGGAACCGGAACTTGCGGCAGGTCTCGCCGGCAAACTGGATGCAGCGGCTATTGCGGAACTCAAGGCCATTACCGAAGAATATGAAACACCGCCACAGAGCAGGGAAGATGACCGGCGTCACCACGAAGCCTCCCTTCGCTTTCATGCCAGACTTGCCGCCCATGCCAAAAACCATCTCCTGGGATTTATTATTGGCTTCATGGCTGAGGTCTTGTCCGAAGTGACAACGACCCGGCGCCTTTTTGAGCCCCCGAACCACCAGCTCTGGGCAAGGGGGCGTGAGTTTCAGCTTAAACTTCTGCAGGCGCTGGAGACGGGTGACGCCCAAGAGGCAAGGGAGATCATGGCCCAACATATGGCTTTTGCCGAAAAGCTGATGCAGCAGCAGGAATTGCGGGTCGAGCGAAAGTTCGGTGATTTGTGAGTTGCAGAACCATCAGAAAACAACCTCATATCCACTAATCAATTATAGGGCCTCCCGGGCATATCCTGCCCCTCGCAGCCATGAAAACCCTATCATTAACGCTATTCGATGGGATGGCGGTTTTTTGTTGTTTGGCCACAGCAAACTCTAATATTGCCGCCAACCCTCCTACAAGTTGAACTGGCGCAAGCAAGCGCTAAAGCTATTTCTATTGCCTCAGAATCATAAATTGAGGTGGATAGATTGTTTTTTTCTTGAAGGCATAAATTAAACATAAACAAATATCCAGAGAAGTTATAAACTCTATTTGTAGATTTACGTTTGTAGAATTTGGGTTGAAAAAATTAGGGGATTGGCATTTTGGTTAGAGTGGCGGAATCATAATACGTGTGTTTGCGAGGCAAGTCCCTCTTTAACCGCTAGCTTTTTTGCTGAAATCTAAAAGATTGGTAAGAATTTTTCTCATCTCATGTTTTGCTAAATTTCAGCGTATCAAAAATCAAGGGAGTTTTGAATGGCCTACCCAGAATTGAAGATGCTTATAGCCGGAGATTGGACAGATGGCAGTTCGGGCAAGACTGAAGCGGTCATTTGTCCAGCTGATGGAAGCACGCTTGGTCACCTGCCTCATGCGAGCTCGGTAGACCTTGACGCTGCGTTGGATAGTAGTCTCGAAGGGTTTAATGTGTGGCGCAAGATGACGCCGCACAGTCGTCAAAATGTGCTGGAAAAAGCGGCAAGGTTGCTTGAAGAGCGGTTTGAAGATATCAGTTCCAATCTTACCCGGGAGATGGGAAAACCTATCGCTGAGGCGCGTGTGGAGATGCGCGTTGCGATTGATCTTCTCAGATGGTACGCGGAAGAAGGAAAACGTCTTTATGGCCGTATCATCCCGTCCCGCTTTCCAAACATGCAGCATGAAGCCCGTAAGGCACCAGTTGGGCCGGTTGTGGCCTTCATTGCGTGGAATTTTCCAGCCACTAACATGATGCGCAAAGTTGCAGGGGCGCTTGCTGCTGGCTGTTCAATCACCATCAAGCCTAGTGAAGAAACGCCGGCAACGGCAATCGCAATCGGCAAGGCGTTAACCGATGCGGGGTTGCCAGCGGGAGTTTTGAACATCGTATTTGGCGTACCGCCAGAGGTCTCAGAGCACCTTCTTGCGTCACGAATTCCCCGTAAACTCAGCTTTACCGGCAGTGTTCCGGTGGGCATCCATTTGCAACAGCTTGCCGCAAAGAACATGATCCGTTGCACGATGGAGCTTGGCGGACATTCGCCGGTGATGGTGTTTGAGGATTGCGATATAGAAACTGCGGCACAACTTTGTGCGGCAGGAAAATTCCGTAATGCCGGACAGGTCTGCATTTCACCGACAAGGTTTTTTGTTCAGGACAGCATTCACGACAAGTTTCTTGCCGAATTCAAGAAGCATGTTGAGGCGGTGAAGGTGGGTGATGGCCTTGATGAGACAATGAATATGGGGCCGCTTGTTGCCGAGCGGCGGATCGACATCATGGACGGGTTCGTCGCTGACGCCATTGACAAAGGGGCCGAGTTGCTGACTGGCGGGTCACGCATTCAGAGTCCGGGCTCCTTCTTCATGCCAACCCTTTTGCAGAATGTGCCTGACACGGCGAGGATTATGACTGAAGAGCCGTTTGGTCCGATTGCTCCCACTGCAAGTTTTTCATCCCTTGATGAGGTCATTGACAGAGCGAACAGCCTGCCCTTTGGCCTTGCGGCCTATGCCTTTACCGGCAGCCCAAAAACAGCTGGCGTGCTGAAAACTGAAATTGAAACCGGAATGCTGGCGATCAATTCACTGCATGTCCATTCGGTAGAAACGCCATTTGGCGGGCTGAAATTCAGCGGGTATGGCTACGAAGGGGGTATTGAGGGGCTTGAAGTGTTCCTTGCTACCAAATATTCAAGCGAGATTTATAGCTAGATCCGTTTGATCCTCTCGCCGTCAGTTTATCCCTGATTGCGGGGGGTTTGTGGCGGCGTGGTTGGAACAAAGGGAAATCGTTTACGCGCCTTTGTTGCGGTGGTGTTCGGATCAATCGCTCCACGAACATAGGCTCTGGTTGCGTCAAATGGCGGGGTGTAATCCCATGAAGGGAATACACCCTGTTTCATTGCCTCCTGCACGAATAACCGCATCTTTTGTGATGCCATCACACGCTCAGCAAGAGCCGTTTCGTCCCAGCGCGATGACACTTTAGCGCGCATCTCTCTGATGATGTGTGAAAATACCGTATCCTGCGCCAGATTGTGCTGCTCGTGCGGATCATCGGCCAAATCAAAAAGCATTTCCGGGTCGTCGCCACAGCGAACATATTTCATTTGCCGATGGCGACACATCAATGCCGGTGCATGCACACCCTCACCACAATATTCGAAAAATATCAGATCATCATCGCTGTCGGCGGCGGGCAGATCAAACAGGCTTTTGCCATCCACTGGTGCTACGAATTCATATTTGTTCTTGTTTGTTGCAATGTCGGTGAAAGTCGGCAGTAAATCGGCAAGCGTTGTCAGGGCGGTCTCACAATGTCCCTTCTTGATCTCTGGACCCATGGAAATCATCGGGACGCGGACAGACCCTTCATAGGGATTGAATTTATACCACATGCCGCGCTCACCAATCATGTCGCCATGATCGGAGATCACGAAGATATAGGTGTTGTCCATGAGATTGGTTCTTTCAAGTGTCTCAACGAGGCCACCAACCAGTGAGTCAAAATAGCTTGTCATGGCAAAATAGGCATGCCGTGCTGTTCGCAATTGGTCTTCAGTGATGTCGAATTCATCCTGACGTATGGTCATGAAATAGCGTTGTGACCAGGGATCGCGTTCGGGGTAGGGGATATAGTCTACAGTTGGCATGGGGATCGCGTCGTGGTCATAGAGATCCCAGAATTCTTGCGTTGTCACGAAGGGGTTGTGGGGATGAGTGAATGATGCGTGGACCAGAAACGGGCGTTGGTCGGCGCTCCTGGCAATGTCAAACAACTCTTGTCGTGCAGTGTTGAAAACATGGTCATCGTAATCAATTTGCAGGCTTCGTTGGCAGATACCTGCCTCAACAACGCTGTGAAGGCTCATCCTCGAGGGTGAGTATTCCTCGTCAATCTTTGACCAGTCGGCAGTCCAGCCATAATCCGAGGGGTATATGTCTGTGGTTAGACGGCGCTCAAATCCATGCAGTTGATCCGGCCCAACAAAATGCATCTTGCCAACAAGTGTTGTCTGGTAGCCGAGCATACGCAGATAATGGGCATAGGTTGGTTCAGATGATAGAAATTCCCCGGCATTATCATAAACACCGATATTTGATGGCAGGCGCCCCGTCATCATGGATGCGCGCGATGGGCCGCAGACAGGACTGTTGCAATATGCATTAACAAATACGGTTCCGTTTGTGGCAATCTTGTCGATATTTGGTGTCTTGGCGAACGGTGTGCCGTATGTGTTCAGACATAATGCGGTAAGTTGGTCGGCTTGAATTACCAGAATGTTGGGCTGTTTGCTCATTTGATTGGGTTTCGTCCGGTTTTAGATCCTCATCGGATCCTGAGGTTTCTTGGATGGAGGTCGGTTGCCACGAAAATTGCCGAGATTTGACCATGAAAGGATTTCGATTGTGGCGTCTTTTTTCTGCTCAAGCATCTTTGGATCATGCCATAAGTTATGAACTTCATCAGGATCGTTGGCAAGGTCATAGAGTTCGCCGTCTTTAGACCCCGGATAGACAACATATTTCCAGCGTATATCTCTGCGCATGATCAAATATTCGGCACCGGATTGGATGTGATCGCGGCCGAGCTCGGCGTAGACATAATCACGAAGCTTTGCATCGGGATTGGCATGATCCCATACGCCGTCAGCGAGCATATTGTTTAGCGCCAGAGCTTCCCAGTTTTTTGGTGGGGTGATGCCCGCAAAATTCAAAATGGTGGGCGCCAGGTCCATGAGTTGGACCAAATCATCGCATTGCAGATTTTGCATAATCTTGCCCGGTGCCCGGAATATGAGTGGAACGCGTGTCACGCAGTCATACATGGTCCATTTTTGGATATGGCCATGCTCGCCAAGAGCATCGGCGTGATCCGAGCAAAAAATAACAATGGTATTTTCCAGATAGCCACACTTGTCGAGGCAGGACATTATCTGCCCCACTTTATGATCAATCATTGAGACATTTGCCGAGTAATACCGGTGCAATCTTTGGATGTCGTCGTCAGTTATGTTTTTTCGCCAGGCAACACTGTCGATATTGAAATCAACCATACTCTGGCGGAGTTGACGGTGCATTTTCGGCTGTTTGGATAATTCATGTGATGATGCAGAACGGTGAGGAAAGGCTGTGTCCTCGTATAGTTTTAGAAAATCATCTGTCGGATCATATGGAGGATGGGGGCCCGGAAATCCAATCTGCAGGAAAAACGGGCTTTCTGCCTTGCGATCCTCAAGCCACCAAAGGGCGGTATCCCCGACAAAATTGTCAGGATGCATCTCGTCATCGATTTCCCAGGTAAAGCAA
Source organism: Alphaproteobacteria bacterium LSUCC0684 (assembly GCA_041228335.1). Lineage (NCBI taxonomy): Bacteria > Pseudomonadati > Pseudomonadota > Alphaproteobacteria > Alphaproteobacteria bacterium LSUCC0684. The sequence continues at coordinate 896,277 of CP166130.1, forward strand.
CCGAGATTTTTCATGAATGCGTCCCGGTCGTCCCTGACCCGCGTATATCGGGATGGTTTTTCAAGCCCTTTTGCTTTCAGTGCCTTGTCCCATTCATCGTAAAGCGCTCTCTCATGATCCTCCAGAAATAGGGGGCGGTCCTTGTTTTCGACAAAGAAGCGTTGATGAAACCCTCCCTTGGCGTCATATGGATTGATGTGCATTTTGCCGATGTTGACGCAATGATACCCGGCCTCTGCCAGCCATTTCACCCAATTCGGCTGCCAGGTTTCGAAATTTGTATAGACATTGGTGGTGTGTGGATAGGCGCCAAGAAAGACGCTTGCACGTGAAGAAACGCATACAGGCGATGTGACAAAGCAGTTTGTAAAAGAAAGCCCTTCTTTCACCAGACGGTCAAGATTCGGGGTGTTCATCCAGGGGCAACCGAGCTGACTGATCGTGTCTGCACGTTGCTGATCGGTCATTATTAAAACGATGTTAGGCTTGGTTTCTTGCGGGTTCGCTGGCATGTGATTAACCGAGGATTATTAACAAATTGTAATATTCAGTTGACAATAATTAATTAAGTTAAAAAAATAAATACGAAATATGAAAAAATCAGCAACGTTAAACATTAAATATAGAAGTTCATGCAGTTCCAATTCAAAGAGACTCAAAATATCCGCCGACAAAATAGGGCGCAGGTCATGGCGCTCATTTTTGAGAATCCAAAAATTGACCGGACTGAACTGGCCGCGAGAATCGGAGTCAGCAACGCTGCCATAACAAACATCACAGGCGAACTGCTGGCGGCTGATCTGATTGAAGAGGTCAAAACGGACAAGAGTACGGTAAACAGAGGCCGTAAACCGGTGGGCCTGAAAATAAATGGCCAGGGTGGCTTTGTGCTTGGCGTCAATGTCCTGGCGACGAATGTCAGTGTTGTTTTGGCAGATATTTGTGGTCGTGTAATTGACCGTGTGGACCTCAATCCGCGTCGAATTGAAGATCCAAACAAAACGCTTGATGAGTTGAAAGTCGCAAAGAACGAGCTTCTCGAGAGAAACAATGTGCCGGCCAATCGCCTGTTCGGGGTGGGGTTTGCAATCGCCGGCTTTCTCGATCAGCGCACCGGCGAGTTGAAGAGGGCACCGTATATCGGTTGGCCTCCGTTCGATCTGACAGCGCGTCTTAAACAATTATTTCAGTGTGATTTGGTGGTCGGAAATGTCACGCGTTCTGTTGCCCTTGCAGAGAATCGCTATGGCGTTCTGTCCAGATATAAGGATCTGATTTTGATCAGGTCCGGTCTTGGCTTGGGCGGTGCGTTCATTTCTGAAAGACGGGTACTTGAAGGCAGTCAGAATTTTGCAGGTGATCTTGGCCATGTTTGTGCTGAACCCGATGGAGGCCTGTGCTCATGTGGGAAAAGAGGTTGCTTGAACACAATAGCGTCTGGCTGGGCAGTGATGCACATGCTTGGTGACGCTATTGTTTCCTATGCAACGATCAATCAGTTCCAGCAGCAGAATGCGCGTTTGTCCGAACTGGTATCTGATGAGGCAAAGGCATCTCCGGATGTCGTAGATGCGTTGACTGTGGCGGGTGAGAAACTGGCCGCGTATGTGTCGCCGATCTGTCAGGCGTATGACCCCGAGGCAATCTGTCTTACCGGACCATTGGGGCGTCACCCTGCATATGCCAATGCTTTCAAAAAGAGGATGGCTGAAAGCAGCCTGCCATGCCGTGTTATCACAGCCAGTGAAGAGGAAATCATGTCACCTGCCATGGCAACTGTCTATTTGGCGCTTTCAGATATCGTTTATTCATCCAGATTTGACTTTGATCAAATCTCCAGGCGCCATTCAGGCATTAAGGCGGCTATCAAATGACAACATCAAACGCCCTGCGCGTCAGTGAAATGGCAAATTTCGTCACAAAATGTCTATGTGTTGGACTGGTTTTGTTTTCACTCTACACGGCGCTTTTTGGTGTACTTCCTGATATTATCCAGCGTGGAGTCCATCTCTCCACGGTTCTGTTGCTGGTTTATGCAAAGTTTTTTGGGGACACCGGCACTGAGGGTGGTGGTATCCTGACATACCTTCACCGAATCAAATTTTTTGTCTTTGGTATTTTGGCCGCCTTTGGTGCGGGGTATCAGTTTATCTTCTATGATGAAGTGGTAGCCCGGTATGGTGAGATCACCACTTTTGAAATCCCCGTCGCGATTATCGCCATTATCCTGTTGCTTGATGCGACGCGCCGTACAATCGGCTGGTCAATGGTCGGTTTGGCTGTATTTTTCCTCTTTTACGCGTCATTTGGGCGGCACTTCCCGGATTTGATCTCGCATCGCGGATATGATCTTCAGCGTATTCTTGAACAGGTGTATTTGGGTGCCGACGGTATTTACGGGACCCCACTGGGCGTAAGCGCGACTTTTGTCATCATCATTGTTGTTTTGGGCGCTTTGTTGGAAAAGACGGGGGCCAGCGGTGTTCTTATGGACATTGCAGTGGCGGCAACAAGGACTTCCCGCGGCGGCCCGGCGAAATCTGCTGTTATCGGTAGTAGCCTCATGGGGATGATTTCGGGAACTGCCGTTGCAAATGTTCTAACCACCGGAACGATCAGCATCCCCCTCATGCGCCGCGGTGGCTACAAACCCGCTGTTGCTGGCGCCGTCGAGGCTGTGGCATCGACAGGAGGTCAGTTGATGCCGCCGATCATGGGCGCAGCAGCCTTTCTCATGGCCGACATCATGGAAGTGCCATATCTGGAGATCACCAAAGCGGCAATCATTCCAGCAATTATTTTCTATGTCGCGGTTTTTGCCTCGGTTCACCTTGAGGCGGTGCGAACAGGGTTGAAGCCATTGCTGGATGTCGATGTGCCCAGTGTATCCGGTTCGTTACGACGAAATGGTCATGTTCTGATCTCCATACCGGTTTTTATCGGCGCGCTCATAATGGGCTATTCGGTGATGTATTCATCGTTAGCTGGCATTGTTTGCCTTATGTTCCTCTCACTGCTGCGAAAATCGAGTCGTCTTGGCTTCAGGCAGTTGGTGGAGGCGGCGTCATCTGCCTGTGAGGCCATTGTACCAGTCGCGCTGGCTACCGCGACGGCGGGCATTGTTATCGGTGTTGTGACCCTGACCGGATTGGGACTCAAATTCAGTTCTTTTATCGTAACCATTTCAGGAAACAATCTGGTTGTTGCCTTGATCCTGACAATGTCTGCCTCGTTGGTCCTTGGTATGGGATTGCCGACTGCAGCATCCTATATTCTGGTCGCCACGCTGACAGCACCGGCACTCGTCAATATGGGCGTGGACCTTATGGCAGCACATATGTTCGTGTTTTATTCAGCAATGTTGTCTTCAATCACGCCGCCGGTGGCGTTGGCGGCATTTGCAGCTGCCGCGATATGCAGAGAGCCACCAATGCGGGTGGCTGTAATATCGGTCAAGTTTGGATTTGTGGCATTTATAATCCCTTATTTTTTCGTGCTTGAGCCTCGCTTGCTGGCTGAGGGGCAGCTGATTGAAGTGCTGGAGATGTTCGTCTTGGCAACAATAGCTGTCCTGGCGCTGGTCTGTGCAATTCAGGGGTATGCCTTCACCAAATTATCAATCCTGGAGCGGTGTATCCTGCCGTTGGCTGCATTTGCGTTGCTGATGCCGGGTACAATTTTAACTGCAATCGGAATAGCTGTTCTTTTGGCCATGGGGGCAGTTTGGAAGATCGGCCTATCGGCTAGGGGGGCTGGCACCTAGCGCGATCGAAGACAACACCAGATCAGCTCTAATTCGGAGGAGAAAATGAAAAAATCAAAATTTGTTACAGGTGCTTTTGCAGCTCTGGGCTTGATGTTCGGATCTAGTGCCATTGCTGAAACCTATTTATCTATCGGCTCAAATCCGGTCGGCAATACGGCGTATCAATGGGCGGCAGGAATTTCTGAGTTGGTCAACAAGAATGTTCCAGGAGTAAAGGCCGCAGCAGAGGGCACCAAGGGTTATGTAGCCAATGTGCAGCTGATGCTCGATGGCAAGGTCGAAGCCGGGTTTTCAAACACGCGGCTTGCCTATGAAGCCCATCATTCTCAGGGCTCCTACAAAGGGCAAAAGCAAGGCCAGATTGTGGGTTGGATGTCGGTCAAGCCGATTTATATGCAGGTTATTGTTAAAGAGGACTCTGACATCAGATCGCTCTCGGATCTCAGGGGCAAGCGGGTTGGCATGGGGCAGCCGGGTGGAACCTCAATGCTTGATGCTGATTTGTTGATGGAGACAGTTGGATTGACGCCCGGACAGGATTTCAAGGAATTCAGGGTGAAACTACCGACAATGGTAGACATGCTTGGGGATAATCAACTTGATGCACTGATCTGGAGCGGAACGCCTCCCATGCCGCCTGTTATCAAGCTTAAATCACAGCATGATGTTCGGTTTCTCGACATTCCCCGCGATATCTCGGAGAAAATAATGAAGGTGTCACCCGCCTATACGAAAGGGGATCTGAAGGCCAATGTCTATGCGGACCAGCCAAATGAAGTGAAGTCATACATGCTCGGGAATGTTCTGCTGATCAAGGCAGACATGCCGGAGGAGATCGTGTATCAGGCGACGAAGGCGGTGATGGAGAACCTTGATTTCATGGCAACGGTTCACCCGGCTTGGAAGACCGTTCAGAAAGATGCGATCGTAAACGGGTTTACAATACCAGTTCATCCGGGTGCCTTGCGCTATTACAGGGAAGCAGGCGTTGCAGGCATCGAAGAGTTTGCCAAACGCGTCGGAAACTGATGTTTTGGCCACACGTCCTATTGGGCGTGTGGCTTCTCCCTATTTTTATAGAATTCTGAGCCAATGAAAATCGTCTTTGTACTGCTGGACTCGCTGAATCGTAATGCAATGACGCCTTATGGTTCGACATCTGTTCATACACCAAATTTCACACGGTTTCAGCAGCGTGCGGTCACTTTTGACAATCATTATGTCGGTAGCCTGCCCTGTATGCCGGCAAGGCGCGATCTTCACACCGGCCGAAGCCATTTCCTGCATCGCAGTTGGGGGCCGCTTGAGCCATTTGACGATTCTTTTCCCGAATTGATGAAGCAGAATGGCACCTACACGCATTTGATCACCGACCATCATCATTATTTTGCTGACGGCGGCGCTACCTATCATCAGCGTTTTTCGTCATGGGAGCTGGTGAGGGGGCAGGCAATAGACCGCTGGAAAGCCGAGGTTGCGCCTGATCTTGAGGCGTTGAAATCAGCCTATCACCCTGTTCAGCACCATCGCACCAATTATATGATCAATCGGCAATTCATGCCCGAGGAAGTTGATTATTGTGCGCCGCAATTATTTGCACTCGCAGATGAATTTCTACACCGCAATCATCATGCCAAGAACTGGCTTTTACAGCTTGAATGCTTTGACCCTCATGAGCCGTTTCACGCGCCATCACGCTTCCGTGAGCTCTACAAAACGCAATATGAAGGGCCTATTCTGGATTGGCCAATTTATGACAGAGTTACAGAAACCCCCGAAGAAATTGCTGAATTGCGCGCCAATTATTCAGCATTGGTGACGATGACAGATGAATATTTCGGTCGCTTGCTTGATTTTTTTGACGAGAAAAACCTGTGGGCCGATACCGCACTTGTTCTGACTACCGATCACGGGTTCCTTCTTGGTGAGCATGATTGGTGGGCAAAGAACCGTATGCCCGTCTATGACGAGATCGCACATATTCCACTGATGATCTATCACCCTGATTTTGCCAATATGGGCGGTAGCCGAAATAGCGCCTTGACACAGACCACGGATATTATGCCCACTATGCTGGATATGGCGGGTATACCCATTCCCGACGATGTTACCGGACATTCACTGATGCCGGTTTTGCAGGGTCAGAAAAGCAAACGGGAGAGCGTGATCTTCGGCTATTTTGGTGCGGCGGTGAACGTTTGTGACGGACGCTACAGCTATTTCCATTATCCGACCGTCTCGGGCGCCGATCATCTTCATGAATATACATTGATGCCCACACGGATGACGACCCGTTTTTCTATCCGTGAGTTGCTTGGCGCCACCTTGCACCCATCCTTTGCTTTCACCAAGGGTGTGCCGGTGTTGCGCCTTGACCCTAAAATAAATGATGAGGGAGAGCCAGTCGAAGTCCAAGGCATGGACTTTGTCGATACACAATCGCAATTGTTTGATCTGGTAAATGATCCGGGGCAACTTAAGCCACTCGAGGCCCCCGACATAGTGGAGCGCTTGCGTCAACAGATCATCAAAAATATGATTAACCTTGATGCACCGGATGAATCCTATCATCGATTTGGTTTTGCTGTTCCCGGGAAGCATGCGAAATGACCAAAAAACCCAACATCTTGATGATAATGGCGGATCAGTTGGCCGCGCAGGCTCTGTCTGTTTACGGGAATGGGATATGCCAGACCCCCAATCTTGAGCGTCTTGCCTCACAAGGTGTGACCTTTACGAACAATTATTCAAACAATCCGCTATGTGTTCCGAGCCGGGCATCCATGTTAACGGGCAAACTCAGCCCTGAAATCAAGGTCTATGACAATGCCAATGAAATTGCCTCATCATTGCCGACGATGGCGCATTACATGCGCGCACTGGGCTATCAGACGTTTCTATCCGGCAAGATGCATTTTATTGGCCCTGACCAACTTCATGGATTTGAGGAGCGCCTGACCACCGATGTTTATCCGGCGGATTTTCAGTGGATTGCCGATTGGTCAGCGGGGCCGGCATTCGTCCCGTCAGGAACGGCGTTGAATGGGGTTGTTGAGGCGGGCCCCTGTATCCGCACGATGCAAGAAGATTATGATGATGATGTCGAGTTTCAGGCGCGCCGCAAGATCTTTGATTTGGCGCGGCAGGAAGATGGAAAACCGTTCTTTGGTGTGATTTCGTTCACGAGCCCGCACACGCCCTTCAATGTCACTCAGAAATTTTGGGACCTCTATGATCATGAACAAATAGGCCTTCCCGATGTGCCAGCGATTCCCTTTGCCGAACTTGATTACTTTTCCAAAGCGTTGTTTTTTGCGCATGGGCGGCATCGACATACCGTCACCGAGAATCATCTGCGAAATGCACGCCACGCCTATTTTGCAATGATCTCCTATCTGGATGAAAAGATTGGTAATATTTTAGAACAACTGGATGACACCGGACTACTTGATAACACGGTGGTGATGTTTACATCGGATCATGGTGAGATGCTCGGCGAGCGTGGCATGTGGTTCAAGCAATGTTTCTGGGAGTGGTCTGCCCGGGTGCCGCTGGTGATTTCGGTGCCGGGCGGCCGCCGGAATGAACAGGTTGCTGTAAACACGTCTCTGGTAGATTTGCTTCCAACACTGATAGGGTTGGCTGGTGGCGCTGCAGGGCTGCCTGAAGAGATGGTTCATGGCCTTGCGGGAACAGATCTTGGCGCTTTTTTAACTGGAGATGATGAAGATTGGCCTGATTGTGTCATTGCCGATTATCTGGCCATTGGCCCTTGTGTGCCGTGCCGGATGGTCAGGAAGGGGCGCTATAAGTATATATTCACGCATGGCAAGCCTGATCTACTTTTTGATCTTGTCGATGACCCGCAGGAATTGAACAATCTTGCGCTCGACGCTAAGCATGAACCGGCACTTGATGAGTTGAAACAGGTGGCAATGAAAGATTATGATCCGGTCGGGTTGATGGAAGAGATAATAATCAGCCAGCGATATCGCCGTTTTGTGGCGACCGTTGGCGGGCGTCAACCATCATGGGATTATATCGCGTATCAGGGTGATGCTGAACGCTATGTTCGCCGGGACGGTGTTGATGGAACGAAATCGCGACTTCGACTGCCGCGAGTGGCTACAATACCGCCTGATATGCCTGATCTTGCCGCAGACATCATTGACCGGATGATGGCGGGTGAATTGGATTTTGACCAGATGAAAGATGCATGGAATGCAGGGTAACGAATTTGGTCTCTTTATTGATTTCATTGTGATACCAATATCCCACCGTGAGTGACATTTTTTCAACAATCTCTGCTGTTTTGTTACTGGTATTCGCCGGGCATATACTTTGGCGCCAAAAATTTGTTCCTGTCTCTTTTTGGGATGGACTCTCAAAGATCTGCTATTGGATTTTGTTTCCATGTCTGCTCTTTGATTTGATGTCCACGCTTCAGTTGGATGCACCGTTTTTGCTGCCATTTGGTCTTACGATACTTGTGGGCTCGACTTCAGTGGTTTTCTTCGGACTTTTCTCGGGATGGCTGATTGGAGCAAGTGGGTCAACCACCTCATCGCTTGTTCAGGGTGGGTTGAGATGCAACGGTTTCTTGATGTTGGCATTTGTACAGGGTGCCTTTGGCATGGCTGCCCTTGAGATTGGTGCCCTGAGTGTTGCGATACTCGTTCCAATCGCCAATATCGTTTCCGTTCTGGTGATTTTCTTGTTGGGCGACAGTAAGAAGGACGCCGATCTTGGCCAGGCTATTTTTACTGAATGTGCCCGCAACCCCCTTATCGGGGCGATCATCCTCGGTGGGCTGGTCAATGTCTTTGCTGTTCCGATCCCGGGTTTTGTCAATGTATCAACCGAACTGCTCGGCCGATCTTCATTGCCCATGCTGTTGTTATGCGTGGGGGCATCAATCAGAATTGCCGGATTAGGGGCTCACAAGATGGCATTGTTTTTGGCAGTGTTGTCAAAGCTTATTGTCCTGCCATCCATCATGATGATCGCCGGCCTTTTCCTTGGTTTGGAAAAACAGGTTCTGCTCGTGCTGGTTGTTTTAGCGGCGGCCCCTACAGCCGCTTCATCCTACACGCTGGCACAGCAGCTTGGAGGAGATGTCCCGCTCATGGCTGAGATCATTACCGTACAGACGTTGGTGTCGGCTATCGCCATTCCAGGGTGGGTCATGGCAATGACCATGTTGCTGTAAGGCCAGAAATTGCACATTTCGTAAATTGGGGCAGAAGATGATGCCTTCATGCCTGGTTTGATTGAATTCTCATCATTCGACATATTTGAGATCTGACAAACATGTGGCCACGGTCACTGGTAACGAAATTCGCCTCATGACTTTTGCACTCTTGGTTCAACATATAATCTGTTTTTTAAAATTGCGTGTAAGCTGCTGGTGTCACCTGCGATTACAACTCGGTGCATTGAGCCAAGATAGAGGTCAGCATTATTCTAAATTGGAGTTCTCAAGGGTTTCTTTTGAAAATTTTTCATCAAAATATTCAAGTACGGCTGTGCAATCCTTGCCGCCAAATCCAGCTTTTGCTGCGTCATCAAAAATTTGCCTTGCGAGTGGTCCAAAGACGGCATTGCCTTTCATGTTGCTGAACATGGCCATGGCCATGGACAAATCCTTGATACCCATGTTGATCGGAAAGTCGGCGGCGGTGTCCCCGCGCAGAACCTTTTTCGGAAAATTGGTCAACAACTGGCCGCGTCCAGCTGCGGTGTTCTGCAATAGATCAACGGTTAACGGACGGTCCAGCCCTGCTGCTTTAGCAAGTGCAAGCACCTCAGCGGTTAACACATGATTGATCATGCTCATATAGTTGTTCACCAGTTTCAACCGCAGACCATAGCCGATGGGTCCTGCGTGAACCACACGTTGTGACAATGCCTTAAGCAGATCAGAGATACGTTCAATATCGCCCGTATCGCCACCGACAAGACTTATCAGATTGCCTGTTGCAGCCTCGGCTGGTGAAAGGCAGACAGGTGCGTCAATGAGGATAGCACCCAGGTTCTGAATCTGTTGCGCCTGCCGTTCAAGCTGGTCAATTTGGCCAGTCGACATTTCGATTACAATGTCTCCGGATTGGATTCCGGCAGAAGCACCGTTGTCACCAAAAAGCACCTCTTCAACATGCCCGCTGGTCGGTAGGATGGTGATAAGGCGGGATGCAAGTTTCATTGCTTCCTCTGGGGATTGGGCTATCACACAGTTTGTGGTTTCTTCGAAGTAACTGCATTTTGTCTTGTCGATGTCGTAGACAACTAGATCCCATCCTGTCTTGATGAGATGAGCCGCCATCGGCGCGCCCATTGTGCCAAGCCCGATGAAGCCAATCCTCTCCTGTCGCCTTTTCATGACGCCATGGCCTGTTTGATCTTCGACGTGATGTCGTCTGCGGTCAGTCCATATTTTTCAAAAAGAAAATCCCGGCTTCCACCTTCAGCGAAACAATCCTGAACACCGATGCGAAAGAATGGTCGCGCGATATTGTTGTCAGCCATTACCTCGGCAATGGCTGACCCAAGCCCGCCAACGACGGTGTGGTTCTCCGCAGTGACAATGATTTTGCTTTGCCTGATCACGTTGAGAACACCTCCAATATCAAGAGGCTTGATGCTCGCGCAATCAATAACACTGATGCTGATACCTTGCTGCTTTAAATCCCGTGCGGCTTGCAACGCTTGTTCAATCATCAGGCCTGTGGCAAAAATTGCGGCGTCGCTCCCCTGATGAAGACATCTGACTTTACCGATCTGCAGAGAAGGGAAGTTGTCGGGACGTAAATCTTGTTTTGTTGCTCGATATAAGCGCAAGTAGACTGGTCCGTCATGCGCCAGTGCCGCCACCACCGCATCCGCGTAATCGGCAGGGTTGGCAGGTTCCAGCACAGTCATATTCGGCAATGCCCGCATTAGTGCAATATCGTCGATCGCCTGATGTGAAACTCCCAGAAGCGAGTCAATACCGGGCATGAATCCGACCAGTTTTACATTTGTTTTGGGGTACGCAACCTGCATCGCGATTTGATCGAAGCTGCGTCTTGACAAAAAAACTGAAAAGGAATGCACAAACGGAATGAAACCTGCCCGGGCAAGACCAGCCCCGACGCCAACCATATTGGCTTCGGCGATTCCTGCCATGATAAATTGGTCAGGTAGATGATCGCGGACTAAATCGGTTTCTGTCGGTGCCGTGAGGTCAGCAGTCAGCGCCAAAATTGATCTATTAGCTCGTGCGGCGGCAAGCAGTGCCTCGCCATAGTATTTGGGAACCGATTTCTGGCTTGCTTGCTGTTTGACAGTGAAATCATCAAGATGCAGGGCATTAGCCTTTGCTATCTCTTTATCTGATTCAGTCATGGCCTGCCTCCAGCCAGCCAAGGGCTTCAACAGCAGCGTCCTTCGGCAACACCATATTGTGACTCTTCCGGCCTTCAAGAAAGGGTACACCCTTTCCCGGTATGGTATGGGCAATAATGCAGGATGGACGTTCCTTGTTAGCCTTGGCCGCTTCGAAACTGGCAAACATCGCATCGAAATCATGCCCATCGATAACCATTGTATGCCACCCAAAATTTTCGAGCTTGGTGTCAACTGGATCTATTGCTGCAACATCACGCGCGTCCCCTTCAACCTGCATGTAGTTTAGATCGATAATCATGATCAGATTTGAGAGGTTGTGCGTAGCTGCAAACATAGCCGCTTCCCATACCTGGCCCTCTTCCAACTCGCCGTCACCAAGCATCAAATAGATGTTTGAGTTCCTCTGTTGAAGCTTGGCGCCCATTGCCAGCCCTGCGGCAACGGACAAACCCTGCCCAAGTGATCCACAAGTGCATTCAATCAGTGGCTTCAACCGCTCGGAAGCGTTGATTTCCAGCACAGATCCGTCAAGGCAGTAATCTTCCAGCATCTCCAGAGCAATCAATCCAGCTCTGGCGAGGGTGCCGTAATAAACTGCTGTGTTATGTGCCGTTGACAGTATGAACCGGTCTCGGTCTGGCCATTCAGGATTATTGCTGTCGAAACGGAGTTCCTGAAAAAAGAGATGGGTGAACAGATCTGTTGCTCCAAGACCTTGCTGAACATAGCCTTGACCATGGCGTGCAACCATGCGGATTACATCCTTGCGTATGGTTTTAGCGATGGCTTGTAACTCACTCAGTTTTGTTCTGTTACCTGTTTTCATGCAGTTTCCGGCCCTGTATCATCTTTTTTCCCTTCTTCTCGGCTTAAAACACCTTCATCTGTTCCCGGGAAGTGGTAGACCTTCTGAATGATACCGGTATCATATTCCAAATCAAGTAAGTTTTATGTCTGGAATGACGGATCAGGGTAACTGGGAGAGCATTTGGTGGTGATATCAGAGCTTTGTATTCAATACCGCGATCTCATAGTTCATGCGGTATCACGGACTTTCAAGTCAAACCCGACATCATTAATTCGGTTGATGTCATTTTCACCTTTTATAAGGCGGATGGCAATCTCGGCGGCTTTCAGGCCAATACGTTGGCGCGGTACCGAAATAGTTGTCAGTGCAGGCTTGTGAATTGCGCCTATGGAGGTATTGTCAAAGCCTGCCAGCGCGACGTCATCTGGTATTTTGATATCGTTACGCTGGCATTCCATGAGTGCACCAAACGCGATGATATCCGACGAAGCAAAAACACAGTCAAGGCCATGTCCTTTGGTCAGCAAGCTTTTCATCGCTGCTGCGCCACTGGCAAACTCATACGTCGCTTCGCGTGTTATTGAGGGATCAAATGGCCAGCCATGCTTTTGAATTGCTGCCTTGTAGCCGCGCAAACGGTCTTGGGATCTGTCATTGTTCTCTAGAATTCCGCCAATATAGCCGATGTTCTTATATCCACGCGAAATCAGGAACGATGTCATTTCAAATGATGCTTGATAATTCGACATGCCCACACAGATATGGTTGCTTTTGTCTGATATATTCCAGATCTCAACTGTTGGTATCCGATATTGAGCAATCAGTTCTTCTGCCGCTTTGGTATGTGTGTGGCCAGTCAGTATCAGTGCATCAGCACGGTGAGAAATAAAGGTGCGGATAATGTCTTCTTCTCGTTGCAGGCAATATTCATTGCTACCAATCAAAACCTGAAAACCTTCGGGCATCAGGCTGCTGGTGATAGACTGAATTGTGTCGGCAAAGATTGAATTGGATAGCGTTGGCACGATGATGCCAACCATATTGCTGCGGCGGTTTGACAGGCTGCCAGCAGCAGCATTGCTGATAAAGTTAAGTTCAATAGCCGCCGCTTCGACTTTTTTTCGTGTGGCAGGTTTGACCAGATGCGACTTGCTTAGGGCACGGGACGCGGTGATCGGCGAAACGCCGGCAATTCGTGCTACATCACGAATAGTAACCGGCTTGTGATGCAATTTTGGTGGCACGGTTGACCTCGTATACTGCTTGCGCATTGACTTGGGTAAGACAGACTATCTCCGGCTTACGATCTGATCAAATGCTACCCGTCCATATATGCTGGGCAAGCTTTTACCCAAGGTAAATATAACACAAGAGCCCGTCATATGATGAACATTAGTATCACAGACAGTCTGAAGATCGTTAAGGATTTAAATATGCTTATTGAGTGCAATGTTGCAGAATATGATGGGCGGCTTTTTCACCAATCATGAGTGAAGGTGCATTTGTGTTGGCCGATGTAATCTTTGGCATAACTGAGGCGTCTGCGACATATAGCCCCTCAACTCCATTGACGCGCAATTCTGGATCGACCACTGCGCTGGAATCTGCCCCCATACGGCATGTCCCCACAGGATGGAAAACTGTACCTCCGTTGTTACGGATGTAATTTAGAATCTTCTCATCGTTATCAACATCGCTACCGGGGACAATTTCGGTATCCCACAAACCCCGAAAAGCAGACATGTGATAAATTTCCCGCATGATTTTGACGCCTTCAACCATAACTTTTTGATCATGTTTGTCAGACATGTAGTTTGGTTGTATTTTGGGGCTCTCGGTTGGGTCTGTTGACCGGATTTCAACAGACCCCCGAGACTTTGGATGACATTGCCATACGGTTGCGGTGAAGCCGGGATAGTCATGCAAGGGTTCGCCTGGTTTGTCGACGGAAAGAGGCATGACAAGAAGTTGCACATCAGGGCGGCCGTTTTTAGCATATTTTGTGCAGGCACCGGCACCAACCTGGCCGGCACCAACTGACAAAATTCCAGATCCGTCCTTCAGCCACTTCAGACCATGAAGGGCCATTTTTAGCGGATTACGGCTGTCTGTGTTCAATGACATCCCGTTTCGCATTTGGACGATTGTTCGCATTTGATAGTGATCCTGAAGGTTCTGGCCCACCTCATCTGACCGATGAATAACAGAGATATTGTGCTTGCGAAGCAATTCGGCAGGACCAATGCCAGACAACTGCAAGATCTGTGGTGATTGCAGGGCGCCCGCACTGACAACGATTTTTCTCGCTTGATAGACTTCTTGAACACCGTTGCGCCGGGCAATGATGCCGGTTGCGCGGTTACCCGAAAAAGTGATCTTTTCTACCAGTGTATCAGAAATAACAGTCAGATTATCGCGGTGGGCAACAGGGTGCAGGAAAGCGCGCGCCGAGCTCGACCGCCATCGTCCATCAAGCGTGAGTTGGTACCTGCCGGCACCAAGCGACTGACTGCCGTTGAAATCGTCAATTTCGGGTAGACCCCATTCAATCGCTGCCTTTAGCCACGCCTCACAGGCGGGGTGCTGCAGACGAAGATCGTCAACCTTGAGTTCGCCAAAACTGCCCCTGAACTGACTCTCGCCACCCTTATACCCCTCCAGTTTTCTGAAAAAGGGTAGAACCGTCTGAAAGTCCCAACCTGTTGCGCCCAGTGCTTGCCAGTCGTCAAAGTCCTCTCTCTGACCCCGGATAAAGATTAGGCCGTTTATGCTGCTTGATCCACCGATGATGCGTCCACGAGGCCATTTTATGGCCCGACCACCGCTACCCTCGCATGGCTCTGTTTCGAAAACGCGTGAAAATGCCTGATTATATATTGTTTTGTAGTACCCAATTGGCAGGCGAGACCAAAATCTGCGGTCGGAACCGCCGGCCTCTAACAGAAGAACTTTGTGATCGGGATTTGCGGATAATCTATTGGCAATGAGGCAGCCTGCTGAACCTGCGCCAACAATAATAAAATCGTAATTGTGTTCCATATTACTCAACTTTTGTAGCACAGTTGATTGCATTGACATTTCAAAAATACATCGTGATGATACCGGTGTCATTAATTTTTTGAGATCCTCTCCGATACGCAAAATGGAAATGAAAAAAAAGAATGTTGATGAAGAGGGTGCGCTTAGCGTTGCAGTAAGGCAACTATCTGGCCAAACTCAGGAAATCAAGCATGTTGAGGCTATTCTTTTACGAGCAAAGATTGAAGTCCCGGTGCGAACATCATTTGGCACCATGAACGACCGTCCAGCATTGCTTGTGCGGGTCACCGACGCAGATGGTTGTGTCGGGCATGGAGAGATATGGTGCAATTTTCCATCACATGGCGCTGAATACAAGGCTGCCCTGTTGGTCAATGAATTTGCGCACTGGCTTAAGGGACGGTGTTTCAGTTCCCCAACAGAAATATTTGATGGGTTAAACGATGCCTTTAAGGTGTTAGCTTTGCAGACTGCCGACCCCGGCACGGTGTCGCAGGTAATTGCTGGCGTGGATCAGGCCTTATGGGATCTGGTTGCGCGCCGTCAAGGGGTAAGACTTTGTGAGTTATTTGGCTCGCCAGGCAAATCTGTAAAGGCCTACGCTAGCGGAATTCATCCCAAAGAAGCAAGCGATCGTGCCGGGCTTGCCCGAGATTGTGGGTTTAGGGCGTTTAAGGTTAAAGTAGGGTTTGGTGGGGATATTGACCAAAAAGGCTTGGTTGCCGCCCGAGATGTTATTGGTGACGATAACCGGTTAATGATCGATGCCAATCAGGCTTGGCTGTCGCCAGAGCAGGCCGCCGATAACATTAATACGTTGCGTCGGTTCAATTTGGCATGGGTTGAGGAGCCGCTGCGTGCCAGCGCCAGGCAAAAAGAGTGGCGGTCCATGGCTGAAATGATTGATGTGCCACTTGCAGGTGGAGAAAATTTGCCGACATTGGATAAAGTTGACGCCTATTGGCGAAAAAAACTGTTTTCCTTCATTCAGCCAGATATCGGAAAAATTGGCGGTTTCACCGGATTGCTTCGCATCTTTGGCAATCCTGCCACTGCCCATCCCCTAACGGATGGTGTGTATTGTCCGCACTGGTTGGGTGGAATGATCGGTCTTGCTGCATCGGCACATATGTTGACTATTGTCGGCGATGCTGGTTTTCTTGAGATAGATGTGAATGAAAACCCGATCAGGGAAAGTTTGGCGGGTTGGGATCTGAATCCAGCGGAGGACGGGCGCATACACCTGCCAACGGGCGATGGTATCGGTATTGTTCCGGATTTGTCCAGGATGATGGAAAAAGGTGTTGATGTTACGATAATGTCGGGATGACTATCTTGTGGTGGGAGGTAACACAGGCATGACTTGGGCAATCAGATTTTTGTCAGCAATCAATGGGGTTCAACTGGGTGTGTTTCGGTGGGGGGCGATGTTACTTGTGCTGGCGATCGCAGCTATTGTGTCGGCTGGTGTGTTCTTTCGATATGCTCTTAATGATAGTCTGTCATGGTCAGAAGAACTGGCCAAATATGCAATGTTGTGGCTGGTGTTCCTTGGTGCACCGATTGCGCTACGCCTTGGCGCTCACCCGAATATAGAGGTCGTCATTTCGAGATTCCCGTCACGGATGACTCGGCTCATACTGACTATCATGCATTTGGCGGTATGTCTGTTTTGTGCCTTCCTTGCCATTAAAAGTCACGATTTCGCTTGGAATGGACGAACGCAGGTTGCCATTTCGGTAGGCGATATCTCGATGTATTGGTTTTTCGTCTCAATACCTTTGGGGATGGCTAGCATGGCACTCGTGTCCCTGCAGCAATTTTTAGAAGACGCATCCTCTCTTTTTAAAAATAGCAGGTTAGAACAGGATGCTTTCGTGGCTAAACACAAGCCGGTTCTTGAAGAGTTTTAAGTAGGGTAATTATGAGGGCTCTGAAATGATTCCTGTCACTTTTATTTGGATCTTGCTTGGCCTGATCAGTGTCGGAATGCCGATTGTCTTTGCGCTTGGAGCAGCTCCGATGCTGGGCTTGATTCTGGCTGACAAAGAAGCCTTCCTGGCGATTATAGCGCAGAAATTGTACATTGGGATTAATCAATTTCCCCTTCTCGCGATACCAATGTTTATCCTTGCAGGGGAGATCATGAATGTTGGCGGAATCACTGAGCGCCTGGTCTATTTTGCAAGGGTTCTGGTGGGGCATCTGCGAGGGGGGCTGGCACATGTTAATGTTATCTCGTCAATTTTGTTTGCCGGTCTGAGTGGATCTGCAGTTGCTGACACGTCGGCTCTTGGCTCAATGCTTATACCAGCGATGGAAAAACAGGGGTATTCGCGTAAATTTTCTGCTGCCGTGACAGCAGCATCGTCAGTGATCGGGCCGATCATACCGCCAAGCATCATCATGGTTGTTTATGCCTACATCATGGAAATATCAGTTGCCGCGTTGTTCCTTGCTGGTATCGTGCCGGGCTTGCTGACCGGGGCTGGGCTGATGATGATGGTGTCAATCATTGCGCGCCGCCGCAAATATCCGGTTGCTGACAGTTTCCCGGGAATGCGCGTTGCTGTTCGCGCTGGCCTTGATGCCTTCTGGCCACTTCTGACGCCAATTATCATCATGGGTGGTATTCTGTCTGGTGTCTTTACCCCGACTGAGGCAGCCGGTGCTGCTGTGGTCTATGCCGTTATATTATGCGCATTCATGAAAAGTCTGCCATTGACCAGGGTAAAAAACATGCTGTTTCGTACAGCGGTATCATCCAGCGTGATATTGTTGGCGGTTGGTATGGCCAGTGTATTCGCTTGGATCGCCACCCTCTCCGGCGTGCCAAAGATCCTGACGGCCTTTTTGTTTGAATACACTGACAACAAATATGTCGTTTTGTTGCTGATTAATCTGCTGCTCGTGATTGTAGGTATGTTTCTTGACGCTGGCCCGGCGATACTGGTCCTTGGGCCAATCTTAACCCCGACGGCAATTGCTGTTGGGGTTGATCCTCTGCATTTCGCCATCATTATGTGCGTGAATCTGACGATCGGTCTAGCCACGCCCCCAATGGGACTGATTCTGTTTGTGGCGTCAGCTGTCAGCCGTGAGAGGATTGAGTCCGTGGTATCGGAGATGGTGCCCTTTTACATCGTTCATATCGCTATTATCATTCTTGTCACATATGTGCCTGCGATTTCCATGACGGTGCCAAAGCTTCTGGGATTTGGTTAGACCTTAAATTACGTTTATTTAATTTATTTACAATTTATGATACCGGTGTCATTATTTTTTAAACAATCAATTGGGAGGAATCAAAATGAAATCTCTTATCCGCAACATAATCGTAGCAAGTATTGTGGCCACTTGTCTGCCTGTGGCCTCATTTGCGGCTGAATTCACATTAAAATACGGCCATGTGGGTCCAGTAACTTCAGATGACCAGGTGCCTGGTGAATTTCTGAAGTCATTCCTTGAGAGCCGTTCTAATGGGCGTATTGCTGTTGAAATCTATCCTGGCGCTCAGCTTGGAAACTTCCGCGATATGATCGAACAGGTGCAATTGAACACACTGGAGCTTACGCATACAACGGTTGGTGGCATTGCCAGCTTCTGGCCTGAACTTCAGGTAACAGATATCCCTTATATGATGAACGGGGATTCGATTGCCGAGCGTATTTCACAGAGCCCATTCTTTGATGAAGTGCGTGAAGAGATTTTGAAAACGACTGGAAATGTGCGCCTTGTTGCTGTTGGCAACACTGGCCGTTGGCGGAATTTCTTTACCACTAATAAACTGATCAAGTCTGCCGCCGACATGAAGGGCGTTAAGATGAGAACCATCAACTCACCATTGCAGATCGAATTTATTAAGGCGCTTGGCGGCAACCCCACGCCAGTTGCCTGGGGTGAGCTGTATACGTCTTTGCAAACAGGTGTTGTTGAGGGGACAAAGAATGCGGCAACCGATATCATTCCGACAAAGATGTATGAGGCTGTGAAATATGTAACGCTTGATGAGCATGCGTATCTCTTTGCCTTCTGGTGGATGTCAGACGCTTGGCTCCAGAGCTTGCCTGCCGATCTGCAGGATCTGGTGATTGACGGCGTACAGCAGGCGTCAATGATTCAGTCTGACTGGAACAAGGAATATGACGCCCGTGCACTCAAGGAGTTTGTTGGTTTTGGTGGTGAAATTTATGTGCCATCGCCAGAGGAAAAAGCAACCTTTGTAGAGGCGCGCGATAAAATGAAAGTTTGGTTCGCTAACAAATACGGTGACACATGGCTGAAGAAATTCGAGAAAGCTGTTGCTGATGCCGAAGCTGATGTTGCCGACAGGAACAAGCGTGTTATCGGCCGTTAATCCTCCAAAACGATCTTGATTTTGGACTTTTGGCGGGCCCGTAGAACTATGGGCCCGCCTTTTATATGAGCTAAAACTTAGCTCAACAACCTGTATCTGGTGGGTGCATATGTTTGACGGAAAGACAATAATAGTGACAGGCGCATCGGGTGGTATTGGTGTTCCTCTGGTCAGTCGTCTAACCGATCTTGGCGCCAGGGTAATCGCCATAGATGTCAATCCACGCGGGGCGGAGATTTTACAATCTCAAATATCCGATACAAGTCGGCTTGTTTATCACTGTTCCTCTCTTGAAGATGAGGCAGCGTGTCGCGCGATTTTGGATCAGGAGACTCGTATTTATGGACTTGTTCATCTTGCCGGCATTTTCGTGCCGGATGATATGACTTTCGGCGATTTGGAGACAGTTTATGACCCGGTAATGGCAGCAAATGTTCGTAATGTCTATGCCCTTTACACTACAATCCGGGCGGCTCTGCTGGAAGAAATTTGCGCGCGTGTTGTGCTGGTTAGTTCACTGGCCTTTCGACGAGGTGCGCCAGGCCATACCGCCTACAGTGCCGCCAAAGGCGCCCTTGTTGGGTTGGCGCGGTCACTGGCTAGAAAAGATGCGCCACAGATCTTGGTGAATGTTGTGGCGCCTGGCTTCATCGATACTACAATGCCGCAGAAAATTATCGCCAAGCGTGGCATTGACACAGTTCTTGGAGAGATACCAATGAAGCGGCTTGGCACTGCGGATGAGGTGGCAAGCGTAATTCAGTTCCTGCTGGGTCCTGACTCGGCGTATGTCACCGGTCAGGTGATAAATGTTGATGGGGGCATCATATGCAGCTAGACGTCGAGGTTGGTAGACGGTTTGTAGTGCTGAACCCATCCGATAACGTGGCAACCTTGTTGGATGAGAAAACCGAAGTTAATCGGCTCAGCGACGGTATGCGCATCGCAGATCATGTGCCCTTCGGTCATAAAGTTAGCCTGCACCCCATTGCCGTTGGTGATGCAATTGTCAAATATGGCGTAATGATTGGGATGGCTACAAAGCCTATCAAAAAGGGTGAGCATGTGCATGTCCATAACTGTCAGTGAACCTGAAATTCTTGATTTTGCCAACAGCCTCGAATGGCGAGGGTATCGAAGACCTGATGGCCGGGTAGGTGTCCGCAATCATAGAATTGTACTGTCAACTGTTGCGCTGACCGACTGGCTTGCTGGCGCGATTGCTGCTACCGATGAAGCCGCATTGTGTATCGTCGGAGCCATTCCCAGAGGTTTGCAGCAAGTTGATGAAGCCATGGTTGAGCGCTTTATCCAAAGCGTGTTGACTCACCCCAACATAGGCGCAGCGCTGGTGATCACACATGACGCCGCATCTTCAGAGAATCTGTCAAAAAAAATCAATGAGATAGTCCCAACTGAATATCTTGCTTTCATGAAATGTGCTGGCCGTCGGCAAGCGGTTGCCGAAGGTGTTGAGAAACTGCAGACGCTTGCCTGGCGACAGGAAAAGCTGGAGCAACACCGAAGCAACGTCAGTTTGGGGGCTGTTTCGATGGCGCTGGAATGCGGTGGTAGTGATATGTCCAGCAGCATATGCACCAACCCTGTCATCGGCGATATTTGTGACCTCATAGTCCATGGCGGCGGATCGGCCGTGGTTTCTGAAACCTCAGAGTTCATTGGCGCGGAGATGGTGTTCGATCATCGGTGCCCTGACCCGGCAGTAAAGCAGGCTGTGCTTGATTTCATTACCTATCGTGCCGAATTAATAGAACAGGACTGTGGTAAAGATTACCGTGGCACTAACCCGACACAGGAAAATATTGACGGTGGACTGACCACTTTGATTGAGAAGTCGATGGGCGCGGTGAGTAAGACAGGAACAACAGATTTTATCTCCGCACTTGAATTTGGAATGTCACCAAATGCACCAGGCTTGCATTTTATGGATACCCCTTTCTTCAGTCCGGTTTCTCTTACCGGCATGATGATGGCTGGCTGTAACCTTGGACTATTTGCAATGGGTGTGTTCAACCCTTCCGGAAATCCGTTGTGCCCCACAATAAAAATCTGTGGCAATCCAAAAACTTTGCGTCATTGGGGTGATGATATAGATGTTGAATTAGATGGCTATTTTACGGGTGAACTTGACCGTGTTGACGCGCAAATAGCCGTACTTTCCAGGATGAATATGGTTTTCAACGGTGCTGATACCGCTGCAGAAGCGATTGGCGAAGGGCAGTTCATGTTACCTAGATTGAAGGATGCACTATGATCAAAGACAGTCTTCTTGTCGTTACAGGTGGCAACAGGGGCATAGGCAGACAAGTTGCCCTGTCCGCGGTGGATGCAGGATGGCGGGTTGCAATAAGCTATGGCCAAAACCGACAATTGGCCGATGAAATGGTTGCCGGCTCAAATGGCAGAATGAAGGCTTTTGCGCTGGATGTTTCCAACCCTGATAGCGTCACGTCGTTCTTCGCCTGCGTTGAATCTGAAATGGGATCGGCAAGCGCACTGGTTACAGCCGCCGGCATTGATAAAGGACCCCGGTCAATTGCTGAGATTGATCATGAGTTTGTTCACTCGACAATGGCGATAAATGTGGTTGGCCTGATACTTTGTTGTCGGGAATTCGCTGCACGCGCCATCAAAAAAGGCGAGGGTGGAGTTGTCGTCAATGTGTCATCAATGGCAGCCACTATTGGTGGTCGGTCACTTAAAAGTGTTTATGCGGCCAGCAAGGGTGCAGTAGATGTGTTTACCATCGGTGCGGCAAAAGAACTTGCGCCGCATGGCATTTCGATGTTTTCGGTCCGCCCTGGCGTAACCCGTACCGATATGACTGGTGATGTGCTTGCCGATCCGGTTACCAAGGCATCAATTGAGGCATCAATTGCCTGCGGCAAGGTGGCTGAACCTGTGGATATTGCGACGCCGGTGATTGAACTGATTTCCGGAAAATTCAAATATGCAAGTGGGTCATTAATCAACCTTGGCGGCGGTGGTTTTGTTATTTGAATGATAGGACGATGTGATGAGTGATATTGACCAGCGTGTCTGGCTGGTGATTGGTGCAAGCCGAGACGGTATTGGTGCTGCCATTGCCAAAGCCGCGGCCGCCCAAGGCGACCGGGTGGTGATCACAGGCGCTGAACCTGAACCATTGTCCATGCCGGCAGGGGTTTCCGCATACCATCAGCTTGATGTGTGTGACACATCGGCGGTGATCTCGCTTGCGAGCGAGTTTTCCCACCTTGATGTGCTTGTAAATTGCGCCGCGATTTCGCGGCGGGATCTTGAAGACGATCTTGAAGTGTTTCGCCATGTTATAGACGTCAACCTTATCGGCAATTTTGACGTGGTGAGGAAATTTGAAAATGCGCTAATTGCAGCAAAAGGGACGGTTATCAATATTGCTTCCATGTACAGTTTTCTGGGCAGTCCAAAAGTGCCTGCTTATGGGGCAAGCAAAGCCGCGATACATCAGCTAACTAGATCACTGGCGCTTAAATATGCACCGCAAGGCGTGAGAGTTAATGCCATCGCTCCAGGATTTGTTGTTACCGAACAAACCGAACGAGGTCGCGCTGATACCCTGCATTATGAAGCGGTAATCGCACGCACACCATTTGCCCGTTGGGGGGTGCCTGATGACATTGCTGGCCCGGCCCTTTTTCTGGCCAGCCAGCAAGCGGCGTTCATTACAGGTCACACCCTTGTTGTGGATGGGGGCTATTCCATTGGTTAGAGCGAAGTTTTTCGGGATTTCGGTCATCGATAGAAGCAGGTGCAGATATTAGAGGATGGCGTTTTGAGAGCATCAGCGGGTTTGATAAAAATATTGAAGGCTTCAGGTGTAGAGACAATTTTTGCGCTGTCCGGCAATCAGATTATGCCACTTTTTGATGCCTGTCTTGATGAGGGTGTCCGCATTGTCCATGTCTGTCATGAAGCCGCAGCGCTCTACATGGCAGAAGCACATGCCCGCATTACCGGTGGCATCGGAGTCGCCATGGTTACCGCTGGTGCCGGTCTTTGCAATGCAATTGCCCCTTTGTTCACCGCGACGCAATCGCAAACGCCGGTTCTTTTGCTCAGCGGTGATTCCGAGGCTAGTCTCGATAACAGGGGTAGTTTCCAAGAAATGGATCAGGTCCAGATCACCAGAGCGGTGACCAAATTTTCTCAGCGGATTTGTCAAACCTCTGAACTTGAACTCATAACAAATGCCGAAATTGCGCCTGCGTTTGAGCGTGCCTTTGCAAGTGGCAAACCGGCCTGTATCAACGTCAGGATCCGTGGGTTTGGTGCCCCGACTTTCGCAAATGAATGAGCCTTTGAGAATAATTGTGGCTGGTCGTGCCACCGTTGATTTGATTATGGAAATCGATCAGTTTTCGGCACGAGGTGAAAAGATGCGTGCGCATAATTCAAGTTTTGTGGTTGGTGGCCCTGGGGCGAATGCAAGCATTGCCATGGCTCGTTTTGGTAGCCTTCCCGCGCTCGTGAGCTATATCGGTGATGATATGATGGGGCAATTCATCCATCAGACGCTCAGGGGTGAGTCGGTTGATATGTCAATGAGTCCGCCAATACCTGGTGCGCGATCATCGGTCTCGGCGGCATTTGTTAACCAAAAGGGTGAGCGCCAGACAATAAATTTTGCTGGGCAGGGGTTCAGCAAACTGTCTCCGGTCATTGCAACTGGTGAGGCGCCATGTGCGGTTTTGGCCGACAACCGTCATCCGGAATTGACAGTTTGGGCAATTGACCTTGGACGCCTGCATGGAGTTCCGGTCGTGATTGATGCTGAAGCGCCGTTTACCGCAGATCATGCCCGCGGTGCAACGCACCTTGCGTTTTCGAGACAGGGCCTAGACTCCTTTGCGTCGGGTCAAAGCATTGAAGCCGGATTAAGACATGCGCGTGAAGATACCGGGTGTTGGGTATGTGCAACGGATGGCGAGAACGGTGTCTGGTATTTGCAGGGTAATGCGATGAAAAATGTCCCGGCATTTCCGGTTGATGCCATCGATACCATTGGCGCAGGTGATGTCTGGCACGGTATTTTTACCCTTTGCCTTGGTGAAGGACAGGATGAAATAGCCGCGATCAGAACGGCGAATGCCGCAGCGGCGATGAAATGCAGACAATTTGGTGGAATAAAGGCATCACCTGACCGGCAAAGCTGCGATGCCTTCATGGAGGAAAAATCGATATGCAATTGACACCGGGAAAGCTTTTGGGCATGCGCAGAATGGCGGACGAAAACGGATTGTTTAAAATGGTGGCTGCTGACCAGCGGCCACCAATCAAGGATCCGATAGCAAAGAAGCTTGACCTGCCCGAAGCACCATGGTCCGAAGTGGCCAGATTTAAAATGGAAATTGTCCGTCAACTTCAAGGGCCGAGTTCAGCTGTCTTGCTGGATCCGCATTACGGAATCCCGGCGGCCTTTGATGTTCTCGGGAGAAGCAAGGGGCTTGTCGTCACGCTTGAGGACTCGGTCTTTAAGGAGACTGGTGAGGGGCGTTTTTCGGCAAATATTGATGAATGGTCGGTTGGTAAAATCAAGCGGCTTGGCGGTGACGCGGTTAAGGTTCTTGCGTGGTATAGGCCGGACGCATCACCTGAAAATATAGCTTTTCAAAAAGATTATGTGAAACGGGTTGGCGATGAATGCGCCCGTTTTGATATTCCGTTTTTGCTTGAACTGTTGCTCTATCCTTTGGCCAGCGAGGCGGCCACATCGCGCGGATATGTAGAGATGAAGGCAAAGGCAAGTGATCAGGTATTGGCCTCAGTTGAGGAGTTTGCCCGCCCGGAATACGGGGTGGATATGTTCAAGTTGGAAAGCCCGGTGAACGCCGACGCGATTGATGGCTCAACCAATGTGCAGGCATTATTTGATGAAATGGGCCGGCTTGCCGGGCGACCTTGGGTTATGTTGTCTGCAGGTGCTGGAAAAGAAGCTTTCCGTGATATTCTCTCGCATGCCTTCAAAGCTGGCGCTTCAGGTTTTCTTGCCGGTCGTGCTATATGGCAGGATGCTTTTGCAGCTTATCCTGATTGGGATAAAGTCGTCGAGGGGCTTGCTGACGGTAGTCTTGGCTATCTCGAGGAAATCGCGACGCTGGCGGACGCAAGTGCACATCCATGGCATCACCATTCCTGTTATGGCGCAAATGGCGCTGTCTTTCATCCTGTTGATGCAATGTTTCGATCCGGCTATGACACGATCTGATACTATAGATCAGAAAGAAGATGATATGTCCAAGTTGTCCAAAGCCATAGAGATGACCACATTCTGTTTTCAGCAAATGCTTTCCCATAAACATCAAACCATCAACCAGGCTCATTTTGTCATTAGATAGCCAGCATATGGATATGCCGGCCCCAAGACAGCATAAAGCCGTGCTGGTTATGGTTTTTGCACTTACTCTGGCAGCGTTGAGCGCCGCCTTTATGAAGCTTCTGGCAGAAACCATGTCGCCGCCGCTCATCAGCTTTTTTCGCTTTGCCGGCTATTTCCTCCTGTTGCTGCCGCTTGCCCTTTTCCGGCATGGGTGGCGAGTGCTCAGACCGCGGCGGCCTCTTGTACAAATTATCCGTGGGCTGACACTGGCTCTGGGAAACATGGCATTCATGTATGGTGTTCAGTATGTTGATTACGCCAATGCAATTGCCATTGTTTATGTCTATCCCTTCATTATGGTCAGCCTGTCGACCTGGGTCTTGGGTGAGTCCGTGTCACAGAAGGCCTGGCTTGGAGTTTTTGGTGGATTTTGCGGTGTTGTTCTGGTGATGAGACCGGAGGTTGCCGGGATTGATTTGAATGGCTTGTTTATCGTTTTTACCGGTTTGATGGTTGCCATCCAGATGCTTCTCAACCGTAAATTGGGTGTCATGATGGACCCGGTTATCGTCGCCGTATGGGGTGCATTTACGGCTACCATTTTATCCGGCTTTACCCTTCCCTTTGTCTGGGGCATGCCGACAAAGTCAGAGATGATTCTGATCATGGGTCTTGCGTTAATGACCGCATTAAGCCAGACATTGATGATTTTCGCGATGTCATTGGCTCCGGCAGGCAGGATCGCCCCCTTCACCTATGTTGAAATTGTTGCGGCGGTCATCATCGGTTTAATCATGTTTGGAACCGTGCCAGACGCTATTTCGTGGATCGGCATGGTTCTGATTGTTGCCAGCGGCATTATGGTGAAAAGAATGCCGGGTGCGCTACGCCTTCGCCGTGGTGAAAAAATCTGAAATAAATCTGTCAACGATTTGTTTGTTGCCTGACACCTTGGCCAAATGTGCCAGCCTCTACTGCCGTATCGAGAAAAACTCTTATCCCCAACTCACGGGAATAGATCATCTCCATCCTGATGCTATACCAGTACCGCTCAAGCCTGTCAGAGAGTGCCGCCGCAGACTTGGCCGCTTTTGCCTCAGACTTGGCGCGAACGCAAACCTCGATCTTTTTCTTGTTAAACCGATGACGGAGATCCGAAGGCACCGCCCTCGAGAAGTAAAATATGTCGTTTCTTTTGTTTAAATATACCGGAGACCTTACCCACACCATAGCAATTCAAACTCCTGTTCCCGAACATTAATCATTTGGAAACAGACACATGAGCCTTGAATCTAAGACCTTGATACTTGGTTTATGGTGCCCAGGAGATGCACTGCATTTTTATCCCAGAGTTTTTCAAATTATTTCAAAATCGAAAAAAATATGATATATTACAACAATATAAAACATATAATTGTTTCAGCATGTGTCATGTGATGCCATGACATCTCGGATATAAAGGTGGATAAATAGGTGGATAAATAATGGGTGCCAGATTTAAACTTTCTCAAGCATTCATAAAATCATGTGGCCCAGGAAAATATAATGATGGGGCAGGGCTGTGGCTCCATAAAAGGCCTGATGGCGGCGGCCAATGGTTTTTCCGTTATACATTGTTTGGCCAAAGAAAAGAAACAGGGCTTGGTGGATTAAATAATGTTAATTTAGCAAATGCCAGAAAGAAGGCGGACCATGCTAGGGCGTTAGTTGCATCCAATATTGACCCGATAAATGAAAAGCAACGACTGAAAAATGATTATGCCAGATCATCAAACACAATAAGTATGATTGCCTCGCTTGCATTTGAAGCAAAGAAGGCAGAGCTCAAAGGTGACGGAAAGAATGGCAGATGGTTTTCTCCATTGGAATTGCATGTTCTGCCAAAGATCGGGAAAATGCCAATAGAGCAAGTCAACCAGCATGACATAAAGACCTGTATAAGCCCCATTTGGCACAGCAAGGGGGAAACTGCAAAGAAAGCCATGCATAGGCTTAACATTGTGATTAAGCACGCTGCTGCAATGGGCTTGGATGTAGATATTGGAGCTGTTGAAAAAGCTAAAGCTCTGCTTGGTCAATCCAAACAGATAAAGAGTCATATTCCCTCTATGTTATGGGTAGACGCCCCAGCATTTTACAAATCACTAAATGAAACTACTCAAGCTGGATTGGCTTTAAAATTACTAATGATAACTGGTTTAAGGTCAAAACCAATAAGGCTAGCTCATGTATATGAATTTTATGGAGATATTTGGACAGTTCCAGGAGATAAAATGAAGGGCAAAAAGAACCAAACCCCAGATTTCAGAGTGCCATTATCTTCAGAGGCAAAACGGATTATTAACATCGCTAAAGATAGATCGCAGAATGAGTTTATTTTCTCCAACCATAAAGGAAAAATCCTCAGTGATGCTGCCATGTCGAGCATTATGAAAAGGGCAGAGATTAAAGCAAGACCACAAGGGTTCAGATCAACATTAAGAACATGGATAACAGAAACACAAAGCGTTAGTTTTGAAGTGAAAGAAATGGTTCTAGCGCATCGTCCAGCCTCTAAAGTGGTCAGGGCATATGAGCGAACTGATTTTCTGGATCAGCGCAAAGAAATCATGGAGAACTGGGCCGCATACTTACTTGGTTAAGTAAATTCAAAATATACCTTCAACAGGTTCAAATCCTGCCCCCGCAACCAATCTTAACCACGTATTTACATATGTAAATTTTAATAAAATGCTTTACCCGGCCTTGGGTCTTTCCATCGTTCAGAATTTGGCGTTGTACAAAAAGAGAATTCATCATACCCATATACATTCCAGTTAACGGAATTGTTCAGTTCAAGAGTGCCCCAGGCAGCTGCTGGTTTTCCTTGGGTCGTGAATGTTTCCGTTAATGATTGCTGGGTAAAATAGTAAATTCCATTAATATTCGTAACAGTATTCCAGTGGACATGACCTGAAAGACAGATAACAGGTTGAGGGCAATTGGTGAGAATTGCACGTATTTCCCTATCGGCATCATATTTTGAACAGGCGGGTTGGTTTTCAAAATAGTAATTTCCGATCTGACTATGTCCTGAAAGAGGAACATGACTGACCACAAGGCAGGGTTTATCAGCATTTTTCATTACATGTTCAAGCCATATCAATTCATGATTATCAACCAGAAAACCAACATTTATATTGCTGAGATCAATTTTTGTATTTGCACGCCAGAGCACAATCTGCCAATCGCCCGCGTCAATAACTTCGGAAGCAAGTTCCTGGCCAAGTATCACTTCGTTTTGTTCAATCGAAAGGTTGACGCGATCATGATTGCCACAAATGTGAAACACAGGCGAGTCCATGGTTTTGAATATATCAGCGATTTCAGTTTGATTTTTGATATCTGTATCACCATCCATATCTGAAATGCGATCTCCCATCTCAAGAATGAGATCAGGCTGTTCCTTGTGAGCAAATTCAGCAAAATTCTTTAGCAACCCAAGCGCCTGATCGCCTGATTTAGTTGCTGAAGACGGGCCGTGATGAATATCGGTAATAATGGCTATACGTGTTGTAATCATTTCACTTACATCAAAAAAAACGTCTTCATCTTTTTCCGGGGGTGAAATATCCGAAAGAGAGGCCTACCCCGAAAACAAGGATGATCAAAGAAACAAGAAAACGCATTGTCAAAACTTCGTCAAGAATTACCATACCTCCAAGCATGGTGATTGCAGGGATTAAAAGCTGGGCAACCCCTGCTATAGAAGTTTTAGTTCGGGGAAGGATGCTGTACCAGTATGCATAGCTCAGCCCCGATGTCACAGCACCTGATAACAGCGCTAATACGATCCCTTTTTCTGTCAATACAACTGGTCCATCATGAGGAAGAATAAGGAGCATCACGAGAGAAACAGGTAATGCTAAGGCAAAATTAGCTCCGGTCGATGCCATGGAATATCGGGTCTGCCGGCCATAGAAAGAATACATTGCCCAACCGCTGGCAGCGGCAATCATCGCCATGACAGCCGTCATTTCAGGCGCATTTGCCCCTTTTGGCCAGAGCATGACTGCGAGGCCTATAAGCGCGATAACTGCTCCAATACTGCGTGTTTTCGGGATTGTTTCACCAACAAAAAATGCTGCGCCAAACATTACAACCTGAACAACAGCAAACTGGATCAGTGCCCCGGCCCCTGCATCAAGGCGGGTATGAGCAAAGGCGAAAAACACCATATAAACAGAAATGGCAACCGCCGATTTTACTGTTGCTGATATGTCCAGCAAACGAAATTGTCCGGCCCGGCCGAGTAACAACAGGATCAGCCATAGGGCGACAGCACCAGAAGCAAGACGTATCAGAGCAAAACTGCCCGGGTCGATGGTTTGTTCAACAAAGGCAAGGCGGGCAATCACTGAATTCCAGGCCAGAATTGCAACAGCTAAGAATACCTGCCAGTTCGACATTTCTTTGCCTGAAAAAGACAATGGATTTCTCCGATAAAATATTTGGCATAAATGCTGAACAGGTCTGCATTCAATGGTTTATGTCACGGTTATTTAAGTGATGATTGGATTTATTGAAAAGTAAAATTTTTAATCCGTTCATCGGTGGCAAAAACATCACGGCAGACATTTGCCAGCGTATGCACGAGATTTGTCGGCTGGTAATGCGTTCTGAAAGCCATACCAAAGCGGGTGACAGGAACAACATCAGATATTCTGCGATAGGTCAGTTGATCACCTGTATAACTCTGGTCATGAGAGGGGCGCATCAGCATAATTGAAAACCCTTCATCTAGGGCAACCAGACTGCGCAGCATCTCATACCCTTTGACGGTGTGCCGTATTCTGGGACGGAGGCCGCGCTGGGTGAAGAGAGACATAAAAAACTGGTTCGTGACCGGCAGATCAAAGCCGACCATGTCACGTTTAATCAATTCTTCGAGCGTAACGGTTTCCTGTTTTGAAAGCGGGTCATTTGCCGAGAGCAGCGCATAGGGGCGCATTTCTGTCAGGGATTCAAATTCAACCGCAAAAATAGGCTGCATATCATATGTCAGGGCCATTTCGATATGCCCGTTCGACAGGAGTTTGTTAAGTTCATCAATATCAGCTTCATGAATTTTGATATTGATATTGGGAAAGTACATTTTTAACCGTTCAAGGATTACGGGTATTATAAAAGGAGCCGTGGGTGTGAAGCAGCCAAGATCAACTGACCCTTTGAGAGAAGTGCTCAGACTTTGGGCCTGTGAATCAAAATCTTCGGCCTGTTCGAGCAATTTTTTAGCATTGACTACAAACTGGCGGCCAACCGGTGTGGGCGTGATTTTATGAGGGCGTTCCCTCACAAAAAGACTGACCTTATATTCCTGTTCCACTTCATTCAGAACAGAGCTGATTGCTGGCTGAGATATTCTGAGATGTTCCGCTGCTGCAGTAACACTGCCATGTTCAACAACAGCAACAACATATGACAACTGTCGCAAAGTTAACTTCATTCCGCACTCTATTATAATTTTAAATTATAATAAAATACAATATTACATATTTTGTAAATACTAATACGCAGTCATAATTGTTTCATAAAAGCCTAATATAAAAGCTTTATAAAATTTGTTAATCGGGGGGGATTAACGGTCTGTGGCAAAAATAACGCTTAATAATATTGCAAAATCATTTGGCCATACAAATGTTCTCAATGGTGTCAGTTTATCTATAACCGATGGAGAGTTCATTTCATTAGTTGGCCCGTCTGGTTGTGGCAAATCCACTTTATTGAGAATTCTGGCAGGTCTTGAAACTCAAAATGGTGGTGAAGTTATCATTGATGACAAGGTTGTGAATGATCTTGCCGCCAGTGAACGTGATCTTGCCATGGTGTTTCAGTCCTATGCGCTTTATCCCCATCTTACGGTTAAAGAAAACCTTACAGTTCCATTGCGGCTGCGGGATATGTCATTTTTTCAGCGGCTACCGTTAATCGGCCGTTTCCTGCCCGGCTCAAAGCAAAAACTTCAGGTGATCAAGCAGGCGGTGAGTGATGTAGCCGGGATGCTCAAGATCACGGAGCTGCTGGATCGAAAGCCAGGACAGCTTTCAGGGGGGCAACGGCAGCGAGTTGCCGTAGGGCGTGCCATGGTCCGGAATCCGGTTGCGTTCCTGATGGATGAACCTTTGTCTAATCTGGATGCTGCCCTGCGTGTTCACATGCGGGCAGAAATTGCTGACCTGCATCGCCAGCTGAAAGCAACATTCATTTATGTCACTCATGATCAGGCCGAAGCACTGACAATGTCTGACCGCATCGCTGTAATGATGGGAGGAAATATCCTGCAATTCGATACACCCGGAAAAGTTTATTCAGATCCAAAAGATAAGCGTGTTGCAGAGTTCATAGGTTCACCCAAGATGAATATGTTATCGGCTACCATTGACAGCAAGGGCAAGATTTCCATTGATGGATTAGGAGCTGTTCCACTTACCGCAAAGGGTTATCAGGGGGCTGGTTTTGTTGGTTTTCGCCCTGAACATGTAACCTTTGCCAAAAGCAAGGGGTATATGAGTGCCGTTACCCGGCATGTGGAAAATCTGGGTTCTGAGCTTTACGCCCATTGCCAGCCGGATGCCGGTGGCGAGGTGGTGATAGTCCGGGCAGAGATGGATCAGCTCGAGTTGCTTGAGCCGGGCAGCAAGATCAATCTGGTGATCGATTTCTCCAAAGCCTTTTTGTTTGCTGACGATAACAGCCGTATCCCCATAAAAGAGGGTCGTTAGATGAGACCTGGGCATTCATCTTCCACGCCGTTTTGGCTCACATTTCCTGCAGTGGCGTTGATGTTCCTCATTCTGATCCTGCCCATCATTATTGCAGCTATACTTTCCTTTACTGATTACAGTCTCGGCAATGCGGGTGCTGAATGGGTGGCGTTTGAAAATTATGAACGCATGCTGACGCGGCGGACCTATATCAAAATGATCATTGCCACAGTTACCTATGTGGGGGTCGTTGTGCCGGCATCACTGATCCTCGGATTATGTGCTGCGCTGTTGATAAATTCGCTCAAATTTGGCCAGGCGATCTACAAGACAATATATTTTCTCCCTGTTATGGCGGCATTACTGGCTATGGCTATAGTCTGGGAATTCGCCCTGCATCCAACCATCGGCATTGTCAATGAAATTCTCGAAGACGGCTGTGCGGTGCCCTGGGTAAAATTCCTTTTATCCTTCGGGTTCCTGCCCTGGACAGATCCTTCCGCCAGCTGGTTTGCGACAGGCTGCTCAGAGGGTTTCCCTCTCTGGCTGGGTGACAGGGATTATGCCATTTGGACGATCTGCTTTATCGGCATATGGCAAGGGTTTGGTTTCAATATGGTTCTTTATCTCGCCGGGCTGACTTCCGTGCCACGGGAACTCTATCACGCTGCACAGGTTGACGGCGCAAAATCAGCCTGGGACAGGTTCTGGCTTGTCACCTGGCCAATGCTGGGGCCAACCAATGTTTTTGTTGTGACGATCACCTCAATCCGATCTTTTCAGGTTTTTGATACGGTCGAAGCCCTGACACAGGGCGGCCCGAGCAAGACAACATTCGTGATGATGTTTGCGATTTATGAAAAGGCGATCAAGGAAAACCAGATCGGTCTGGGTGCGGCCATCACCATTGTATTTCTGGTGCTGGTATTACTGATGACACTGTTTCAGCGTCAATTTGTTGAAAAGAAGGTGCATTATTCATGACACACATCTTTGATATCAAGGAAACCCTGAAACACGCTGTGCTCATAGTTGCAGCAATCATTGTTATTTTGCCGTTCTATGTGATGAGCTCTTATTCGCTCAAATCTCCCAGCGAGATCGAAGCCAATCGGGGAGGATTCATCGGCGCACAGCAATTGATGGAAGATGACAAATGCACAGCCATTAAGGGAGATGTGGAAGAATGTTATTTCCGGCCTGTTGTCTATAACTATACAATGGCCTTCAAAAAAGCACCCTTGCTGCGATACCTCCTTAATGGGGTTTTTGTCACTGTTTCCATATTTATCTTACAGGTGCTGATTGCCCTGCCATGTGCTTATGCGTTGGCAAAATTACGTTTCTGGGGCCGGGAACTGGTTTTCACCATGGTCCTTTTCTGTCTGCTGATCCCGGTTCATGCAATAGCATTACCACTTTATATCATGCTGGCAAAACTGGGGCTTACCAATACCTATGCCGCGCTGATCATTCCCTGGACGATCTCAGTCTTCGGCATATTCCTCATGCGACAATTTTTTATGACAGTCCCGGATGATCTGCTTGATGCCGCGCGTATGGATGGGATGTCGGAATTTTCAATCATCTGGAAAGTTATGCTGCCGACGGCCATTCCGGCCCTGATGGCCTTTGCCATTTTCTCTGTGGTCGCGCACTGGAATGACTATTTCTGGCCGCGGGTGGTGATCACAGGCAACCGGGATCTTTTTACCCCGCCGCTTGGATTAAGAGAATTCAAAGGCGATGCCGATGGCAGTGCATACGGTCCGATGATGGCAACAGCCATGATCATTGTTGCTCCTTTGATTGTCGGTTTCTTGCTCGCGCAGAAACGATTTATCGAAGGCATAACACTCAGCGGGATGAAATAGAAAGGAGAGTTATCCCACATCACAACCACAAGGCGTTGCCTGACTCCAATGAAGCAGCGTCATGAAATTTTCACACGCAAAGATGTTGCGGTGAAATTGTATAAGGAGGAAAAAATGAAGAAAATGTTGATCGGAATGCTTGCGGCTGCGGTGATGTCATCCAATGCTGTCGCAGCAGACAAGGTAACGATTGAGGTAGGATATCCCTATTCCCACCTGTTTGATGTGACCTTT
This sequence comes from Alphaproteobacteria bacterium LSUCC0684, assembly GCA_041228335.1. Taxonomy (NCBI): domain Bacteria; kingdom Pseudomonadati; phylum Pseudomonadota; class Alphaproteobacteria; species Alphaproteobacteria bacterium LSUCC0684. The sequence continues at coordinate 930,842 of CP166130.1, forward strand.
CAGAAGATAATGCCTGGTTTCAATGCCGCACATCCTGATATTGAGGTTAAATTCCGTGCGACATACGAAAACTACGAGGATGCCACCAATACGGTTCTTCGTGAAGCTGTTGCCGGGAATCTGCCTGATGTCACCATGCAGGGCCTGAACAGACAGGCACTGCTGGTTGAAAAGGGTATTGCCAAGTCACTGGAACCATTCATTGCAAAGGAAGCTGATTTTGAAAAAGATGGTTACCATCAGGCAATGCTGGGGCTTTCAACTTTTGGCGGTGATGTCTATGGCCTGCCATTTTCAATTTCATTGCCGGTTGGCTATTACAACGAAGACCTTATGAAGGAAGCAGGCATCACCAGCCAGCCAAAAACATGGGATGAAGTTGTTGCGGCATGTAAGAAAATGCATGCCAAAGGGATCAAAAACCCAATGTTCTGGGGCTGGAACATTACAGGGAACTGGTTCATGCAGGCCCTGATGTGGACTCAGGACACGCCAATTGTCAAGGATGGCAAGATGAACTTTGGTGGTTCTGAAGGATTGAAATCCCTTGAAACTATGAAAAAGATCTTCAGGGGCTGTGACATGCAGAACCTTTCATTCAAGGATGCTCTGGCTTCATTCTCTGCCGGCGAAATAGGGATGCTGTTCTGGTCAACATCTGCTCTTGGCTCAGTAACCCGTGCTAAAGGCGATGCCTTTGAGCTGAAAACAGGACCATTTCCTGGAATGACCGGCACACCAATGGGTCTGCCTGCCGGGGGCAATGCTGCTATGCTGACATCTGCATCTGATGATCCGGCTCGAGTGGCAGCAGCCTGGACTTTCCTCAAATATATCACCTCCGGTGAAGGTGCAGCGGCGGTTGCCCAGACAACAGGATATATGCCACCAAACAAGGCTGCCAACGAGATCATCCTTGCGGATTTCTATGAGAAGAATCCTAATAATAAGACAGCCGTTGACCAGCTGCCATTGTTGAGAGACTGGCTTGCCTATCCTGGTGATAAGGGCCTTGCGATTACTCAGGTAATCTACGATGGCATTGAAGGTATCGTCACAGGTGAATATGACGATATGGCCGATCTTCAGGAAGAGCTGATGGAAGAAACTTCAGATCTTCTTCCAAAGTAAGATCTCTCTGACTATTGGGCTGTCCACTGGTGAAATGCCAGTGGGCAGCACAAGTACAGAACAATCCATACTTTGACATACAGAATTTAATTTCTTTATCAGTTGCCAGAGTTCAGGCCAGCAGGTGCCAGTTATGACAAAAGACAACACTTCCGGAAAGCCTGCTTCAGGTCCTTTGTCAGGGGTCAGGGTTCTTGATCTCGGACGAATCCTTGCTGCCCCGTCCTGTACTCAGACGCTGGGTGATCTCGGTGCTGATATCATCAAAGTCGAACATCCTGAAAAAGGTGATGACATCAGAACCTGGGGCCCGCCCTTTCTGAAAGATGATCAAGGCAGTGATACCACGGAGAGCGGTTATTACATGTCCACAGGCAGAAATAAGCGTTCAATTACGATTGATTTTTCCAGACCTGAAGGCCGGGACCTGCTCATCAAACTCATGGCAGAAAGTGATATTTTTGTTGAAAACTATAAGGTGGACGGGCTCAAGAAATATGGACTCGATTACGAAACTGTCCACCGCATTCATCCCAGCTTAATCTATTGTTCAATTACAGGTTATGGCCAGACAGGGCCTTACCGAGACAGGCCCGGATATGACATGGTGGCGCAATGCCTTGGTGGACTTATCAGTATTATAGGTGAAGAAGACAGTCCCCCGGCCAAAGTGCCTGTTGCGATCAATGATATCATGACAGGCATGTATGCCAGTATAGCAATACTGGCAGCTTTGCGTCATCGTGACCACACAGGGGCAGGGCAGCAGATTGATCTTGGTCTTCTCGATGTTCAAATTGCCTGGCTTTATAATCAGGGTGTAAATTATCTGCTTAATGGTGAAATACCATCGCGTCTCGGGACAAGCCATCCGAATATCGTTCCCTACAAGATTTTCAAGACAGCTGACGGGTTTATGCTGCTAGGCATTGCCAGCGATTACCAGTTTGAAAAATTCTGTGATCTTACCGGAAGGCGTGACCTGCTTGAACGCCACGGGTTCAGAAACAATGCTGAACGTGTAAATAACAGGGCTGAAGTTGACAGGGAAATCGAAGATATCCTAGCGGGCAACACATCTGATTACTGGGTTGAGGCCTTGTCAGAAATCAAACTTGTCTGTTCAAAGGTCAATACAATGGATCAGGCACTTGCAGACCCGCAGGTTGCTGCCCGGGAAATGGTTATACAGATGCAACATTCCCTGAGGCCATCTGAGCCGGTTGATTTGATTGCAAGTCCAATGAAATTTTCGGAAACCCCTGTCAGTTACAGGCAGGCCCCGCCAACACTGGGACAACATACAGATGAGATCCTTAAGGAAGTTCTCGGTATGACAAGTGAAGAAACGAGATCATTGCGCCAGAACGGAATTATTTAGAACCAAGTCAGAGATGGAGACCATGATGAGTACAGTGCAAAAAAATACCGTGACCTTCGCCGGCTGTGGTGATGCTTTCGGTTCTGGCGGGCGGTTTAACACCTGTTTTGTCGTTGATGTGGAAGGTCTGCGATACGCTATCGATTTTGGAGCTACTTCCCTGGTTGCATTAAAACAGGTTGATATTTTGCATTCTTCCATTGATGTTGTTGTAATCTCACATATTCATGCTGATCATTGTTCAGGTATTCCGTCTATGCTGCTGGATTCCATGCTGGCGGCGAAACGGACAAAGCCTCTCATTATCGCTGGCCCGAAAGATACGGAACAACGCTTGCGGGACATGATGGAGAGTATGTTGCCGGGCAGTAATATCATGGTACCAAAATTTGACCTTAGTTTTGTTGAAATGGAACTCCATCAGCCCAATAAGGTTGGTGAGCATATGATCGTCACGCCATATCCGGCAGATCATACACCGAAAACACATCCAACCTCGCTCCGCATTGAAGCAGGGGGCAAGATCGTCGCGTATTCGGGGGACACGGCCTGGACCGAACATGTCACAAAGGTATCAGATGGTGCTGACCTGTTCATTTGTGAATCGTATTTTTATGAAAAGCCAATCCGGTTTCATCTCAATTATCCCGATGTTGTTGAACATTGGGATGAATTCAATGCCAAGAGGATCATTCTCACACATATGGGCCCGGAAATGCTGGCAATGGCAAACCGCGTCCCTGAAGAATGTGCCTATGACGGTCTGAAAGTTAACATCTAGCACTGAAAGCAACGCATCGATGGCAAAAACAACAATGTTTAAGATGTTCATCGCCGGCGAATGGGTCGAAGGTGGTGGTGGTCAGACGCAGGATATTATCAATCCAGCAACAGAGGAAACCATCGGCCAGCTATGCATGGCCAACGGGGCTGATCTTGAAAGAGCCCTTGTTTCTGCCGAACAGGGGCTGAAAGACTGGGGCCTTGTCTCGCCCTGGACACGGGGGACGATCATGAAAGACGCGGCCGGTCTGATCCGTAGCAGAAGCAAAGATATTGCAATGCTGATGACACGTGAGCATGGCAAGACGCTCGCAGAAGCAGATGTCGAGATTACCCGTGCGGCAGATTTTATTGAATGGGGTGGAGAAGAGGCGCGGCGTATTTCTTCACGGATGTTTGCTGCCCGCGATGCTGATGCGCGTGTAATGATCGAATATGTGCCCGTCGGAGTCATTGCGGCTTTTGCCCCCTGGAATTATCCTGTACTTCAACCGTCAAAAAAACTGGCGGCATCTCTTGGAGCCGGATGTTCCTGTATTCTCAAGCCGGCGGAAGAAACGCCTGCATCCACTAATGCGTTGCTGCAATGCCTTCTTGATGCAGGTTTGCCCCCTCATGTGATCAACCTTGTTTATGGGGAGCCAGCGGCAATTTCATCCTGTCTTATCCGGGATGAGCGTATTGCCAAAATCACTTTCACGGGGTCTGTGCCTGTAGGCAAATTGCTTGCGTCAGAAGCAGGTAAGTATATGAAATCATCGACTATGGAGCTTGGTGGGCATTCCCCTGTTATTGTCTATCCAGATGTTGATCTTGAACATGTCACAGATATTCTTGTGGCGAGGAAGTTTGCCAATTCGGCACAAGTTTGCGTTTCACCAAACAGGTTCTTCATTCATGACGATATTATTGACAGTTTTACCGAAAAGTTCTGCACCAAGGCTTCAGCACTGACAATTGGTGAGGGGACAGAACCTGAAGTGAACATGGGGCCACTTGCAAATCAGCGACGGCTCGAGGCGATGGAATTATTAGTAGCTGATGCTGTTAAACGTGGGGCAGAACTTGTTCTAGGGGGTGCCCGTCTCAACAGGCCCGGCTATTTTTATCCGCCGACAGTACTTAGAAACGTATCGCCACAAAGTGACCTGATGACGATTGAACCTTTTGGCCCGGTGGTCCCGATCAATGGTTTCAATGATGATGATGAAGTTCTGAAGCAGGCGAATAGCACCGATTACGGCCTTGCAGGGTATATTTTTACCAATGATGAACGCAGACAGGCGTATCTCGCTGACCGCCTGCAGGTGGGGACAATCGGTATCAATGATATCCCGACCCATACCGCTGATATTCCGCTTGGCGGCTGGAAGGATAGCGGTATAGGCATCGAGGGCGGGATTGAGATGACACAGGCCTACCTCAAGAGTCAGTTTCGTTATGTGAAACACCAGATTTGATTATGTACGGAAATTACAGATGTATTTCAGGAGAGGGGTATGAAAATAAAAGCAGCGGTTTTAAGGCAATGTGGTCTGCCACTTCCGTATCGCGACAGTAAACCTCTTTCTATAGAAACTGTTGAACTTGATCCGCCGGGTTCTTATGAAGTGCTTATTGAAATCAAGGCAGCTGGTCTCTGTCATTCTGATCTTGTGGCAATTGACGGCGAACGTGCAAAGCCAATGCCCATCGTCCTCGGCCATGAAGCAGTGGGGGTGATTGCAGAATGTGGCGAAGGGGTCAGCAGGTTTGAAGTCGGGGATATTGTGGTCCCTTCTTTTGTTGCGAGCTGCGGAAAATGCAGAATGTGTACAACGGGCCGACCATCACTGTGTATGCCTGCGTCTGAAGCTAATGCCGCCGGCTTACTGTTCGGGGGGCACAGCCGCCTGCATCTGAATGGAGAACGCATTTTTCACCATTCTGGAGTTGCGGCGTTTGCTGAATACGCTGTAGTCTCTGAACATTCACTGGTCAAAATAGAAAATGATATTCAGTTCAAGCATGCAGCTTTATTCGGATGCGGTGTCATGACCGGGGTCGGTGCTGTATTAAACACATCGCCCCTGAAGGTAGGAGACAGTGTCGCTGTTATCGGTCTGGGAGGTGTTGGCCTTAGTGCACTAATGGCATCAAAGGCAGGAGGGGCATCAGATATCATTGGAATTGACATCAATGCGTCAAAGCTGGAAAGCGCTCTTGAAATTGGCGCAACAGCAGTCTTCAACGCCAAGGATGCAGATATTATCAAGAAAGTCATGTCAGCTACCAATGGCGGTGTTGATGTTGCCATTGAAGCTGCGGGTGTTCCCGGTGCGCTTGAACTTGCATTTGCTATTACAGCGGTTTCAGGGAGCACCGTTGCCGCAGGTTTGCCCAATCCGAAACGTGAGATCAAAATTTCTCATTTCACACTTGTTGCGCAAGAACGTAAACTTCTTGGCAGTTATATGGGGAGTTGTGTTCCGTCCAGGGATATCCCATTGTTTATGAACATGTTTAAGAGCGGCAAATTTGCAATCGATAAACTTGCCAGCAATACAGTCAAACTTGATGAACTCAATGAAGCCTTTGACATGATGGTGGAAGGATCAATGTTGCGCAATGTTCTGGTGTTCTGATGTTTGACCTGTTCGCAATGAAGGTGGTTTTTAACTGCCTGGTCCCGGACATGATCATCCTTGTAACCGGAGCCGGTTCAGGGAGATAAACTGATGGGGTTACTTTCCTTTGTGCTTCAGGTGCTTGCGGCGACAACACTACTCCTCTATTCAGTGCGCATGATCCAGACAGGTATTGATCGTGCCTATGGAGCCAATTTCCGGGCTCGGTTGAGTGCAACAACCTCTGTGCCCGGATCAGTTATGATAGGTATTATCATCGCACTGGTGATGCAGAGTTCGATTGCTGTGGCCGGTCTGGCCTCCGTTATGGCAGGTACGGGCATACTGCAGTTCGGAACGGCATTGGCGATTGTCGTGGGTGCAGATCTTGGATCAGCCATCATGGTCCAGGTATTGTCTCTTAATCTGCAATGGCTTGCACCGCTACTGATGTTTGCCGGCGGGACAATGTTTCTGCGTTCAGATATTCGGAAAACAAAACAGATCGGGCGTGTGCTGCTAGGGGTTGCACTTGTTCTTGTCTCACTTCAACTGATACGGACAGCAGTGGCGCCAATAGCTGCCAGTGATGCTTTGCCCCTCCTTTCGGAAATTTTTGAAAAGGATGCGGTCACAGCATTTCTGATCGGTGGTGGTCTGGCATTTGCGATGCATTCATCACTCGCAACAATTCTCATGATCCTGACCCTTGTTTCGACCGGATTCATCAGCCTTGAAGCTGGTGTTTTTCTGGTGCTGGGAGCCAATTTTGGCAGTGCGCTCGTCCCTGTCTGGCTATGTCGCGGGATGAACAGTCTGTCGCGGCGTGTGCCCTGGGGAAATTTTGTTTTCAGGGGAGTAGGTGCCGTTATCTACCTTTTTGTAATGCAGAATATTATGCAATCGGTCGATGTCAGCGGCATGTCCGAGGCCCAGGCGCTGGTTGCTTTGCACGTGATCTTTAACACCAGCCTCATTCTTGCCTTGCCATTACGACATGCTGTCGGACGTTTTGTGGAACACATGATCAACACTGATCAGCAGAACAGCGAACCAAAAGATGTCAATCATCGTTCGGTACTTGATTTTAATATTATTGAAAATACTGATCTGGCACTGGCCAACCTGCGTCGTGAAGTCTTGCGTATGTCGTATCTTGTATCATCGATGATTAATCCCCTTATGCTCATGCTTAAAAACTGTGACAATGAAAGTCAGGCAGAGCTGAATAGAGAAAACAACCATTTGTCAGATGCTTTTGATATGGTCAGAAATTATGTCTCAGCACTGTCTGCGATAGAGTTGCAGAAAAAACAAAAAAAGCAGGTTCGCAACCTGTTTGAATATGCAACGCAGTTAAGCCGTACAGGCGAGATCATTGTCAATAATCTGCTGCCCGGTATCGAGGATGATGCAAAGGCAGGGATTCAGTTTTCCACTGCTGGTGAAGAAGAATTGATGGAAATTCATGAAAAGCTGAAAGCCAATATCGCTATTGCTTCTAATCTTCTGCTCGCCATCGAAATCAATACGGCGAAACTGGTCATTGAAAACAAGGATGAAATTTCAAAATTACTGCGTAAAAGTCAGAAAATGCATTTTGAGCGTATTCGCAGAGGCTCAGGACAAAGTGTACAATCAAGTAACATGCATTTGGAAATTTTACATTCCTTCAGGGAAATTAATGGCCGTGTTGCTTCAGTAGCCTATCCACAGTTGGAAAAGGCAGACCTGCTCACAGAAAGTCGTCTTGTCATGGGCGAATTAACAAAGGATACCCCATCTTCATAGACAACCTTAACTGGCCTTGGGTGAACGCAATCCGGCCATGCCTGAACGGGACATGCTTGGTTGCATGGAAAAACCCTTGGTCAAGGTTATGGGGAGGTCAATGTCGGCAAACAGACTAAATAACTGATGCTGCTCAGACAAATCCCATGAAACGCGCTTACCCTTGCCATGGGGGTAACTGTATCCGGGTCCCATTCGCATCGTAAGCGTCTTGTCTTGGTGTGAGAAATGTTCTTTAAGATGGATCATGAAAAGACGCGTTACTGATTCAATCATAAGCCAACCGGAAGTGCCGATACAGAGCGCATGAAGGGGCTGAAAATCATCGCCGAAACACTGCTGTATCCGTTTGTCGATCTTATCACCTAAGGTGGTAACGAAGATGCAGACCGCATCGCAACCTGCCAGATTCCTGTCAAAGGCAGGACAGGTGAAAATCGTGTTGTCTTCCAGAACGATCACGCCTTTCTCCAGACTTCTGATCGCGGCTACAGTCATATAGGATTGAGGGATAGCCAGGCCGCGAGCGATCTCAATCGCTTCAATTGCGCCTAGCCTGACCTTGGCAGGAACCTTAGCGGGATCCTTGTAACCATATGTTTTCAGCACACGGTTCAAATCGACTTTAGGTGCCGCACAGTTCATCCGGAACAGGTTATTACTGCCGTCAAGAGACTGCATTGTAACTTCCGGGTCTCGACGACTATTCATCGTATTGTTCCTTTCGGAAGATAGTGATTTGTATGTGATGTGAGTGTTTTTTCAATCAAAGAATAGAAAAATATATGATAGAATAACAATGGTTTAACTTTAGTTCGGATCAGGTCATGACGAATTCCAGACAGCGTCAATCTTTTTGGGATGCTTCCAAACGGGAAGCTTATGACAAGGCAGCGGAAACAACCAAGCAAAGTTTTGTCGACAAGCGTGAAGGACAGCAAATTGCTGGCAATCTGAAAGAGTCTGTTAAGGCACTGGATGAAGAGGCGCGGGCTTTTCTGGAATACCTTCTGCTGATCAAAAGGCGTGTTGTAATTGCCCTTGATGAAGAAGATTTGTTTGATGCGCTGGTGGAAAAAGGGTTTTTGCAAGTGCCGCCCGGTGTCGGTGTTCTCTTCAAACGCTACAACCAGACGACTTATTCTGTACCAAGTGCCATCTGGGCTGCTATGACAGAGCAGGGTAGTGATGATGTTTTCCCCAGTAATGAAGCTCCTGATATGCGGGCGGAAAAGTTGAAAAGCCGGTTTTCCCATCGCATTGATGCTACAATTAAATCTGAAGACGGGTTTATCGATTTGCCGAACATATAGGCGAGACAGGCTGAAATAATGCAATCTCTGTCTGAACATACCAGCATCACAGCATTGCTCTGTCTTCGCATGCCTGAGGATGGACCACTCAAACCATTGTCTCAGCGCGAATTTCGTGCGCTTTGTCATATAATGGAATCTGGCGGCAAACTTTTGTCGGATATCATCACATTGCCTGAGGCAACGCTGCTGGCACTGTTCCACAAGAATGTGGATATTGCGCGCCGTGTTATCGCCTTGCGACGGCGTTCGGCTGCAATCAATGAATTGATCACATCCTGGTTGCAGCGTGGCATCTGGATACTTGGTGATCAGGATCAATTCTTTCCCCGGCGACTCAAGCACCGACTGACAACATCCTGTCCACCATTGCTGTTTGGATTTGGCTCCTGTGAGGGGCTTGACAGCGGTGGGCTCTGCATTGTCGGGTCGCGACGCAGCTCGCCTGAGGCGTTGATCTTTTCTGAAAAACTGGCAGAACGCTGCGCTGATGAAAATATCACTGTAATTTCCAGTGATATGCGTGGTGTTGATAGAATGGCCATCCAGACAGTTCTGGCCAATCAGGGGCAGGTTAAAATGGTGCTGTCCGACCGGCTTGAAAAAGCGATTGAACATCCTCGGTATGAGACGGCTGTCGATAATGGCCGCATAACTTTTATCACCCCATTTGCTCCAAATGTAGGATTTTCCATTGGTAATGCGATCCGCGCCAACCGCTATCAATATGCGCTTTCTGATATCACAGTGGTGGCGGAAACCCGCAGAACCGGCGGTGTCTGGAAAGGTGCGGAGGAAAACCGGAAAAAGAAGTGGGTTCCCGCCTTTGTCAGATACAGTGACGATATTCCCCCGGGTAACAGGGCATTGATGCATCTTGGTCTGCAACCTGTTTCGTTTGGAGATATTGCTGATGCTGAAAACCTGCAGCAATTTTTCCTTGATCACCAGGATCATGGTTTTAAGCGACAGGGAGATCAGAATAATTTCGTGGAAATAAACAATTCCAGCTTGTTCAGACTTTTTATGAAAGAACTTAAAACTTTTGCCGCCAATATCAGAACCGAAGCTGAAATTGCTGAATATTTCGGGCTTGAACAGATGCAGGTTCAGGCCTGGCTTCGCCGTGGTGAGGCTATTGGTAAAGTACGCAAACAAAAGGGCAGGGAAACAGGCTGGATCTTCCAGAAATAAACGTTCACTAATCCTTTTATATGATGCCTGAACCTTGTTATGGATGTTATTGCATATCGCAGGCATCGACAAAAAGCTCCTGGAATTCCATGCGAGTGGCCAGTGCGACATGTTCAATCCTGGATGCGATAGAAGTTGTCAATTGTCGTTCAGTTTCTGATAGCAATGCCAGTTCTGCCCCTTGCTGGGCGGCATTACCTATATAAATAATACGATCCTGTTCCAGGTCAGGCAGAAGCCTTATTCGGATTGCGCTAGCCAGATTAATATAATTTCCAAACCCTCCCGCCAGTAACAACTTGTCTATTTCCGCATCGGAAATATTCATGACGCGCTGCAGCATCAGGATGGCAGAATAAATCGCGCCTTTGGCAAGTTGTAACTGGCGGATATCCGTCTGCGTAATAATGATTTCCTGATCATTGCCTGAGTCTTTTGAGTCCACGAGCCTGAAGCCGCGGGTTTTCTCATTCTGAACGAAGCGTTCAGCCAATGTTTCGGGCAGTGTGTCAAAATCCTTGTGCATTAAACGGCCACGGTTGTTGACAAGGTCACGGTCTCGCATTTTGGCTACAATATCTATAAGGCCGGAACCGCAAATCCCTATAGCGGGAGTACCCTCAATTGTTCTGACAGCAACATCATCCTCAATTTCAATGGCATCAATAGCCCCCATGGCGGCCCGCATACCATTTGAAATTTCCCCTCCTTCCAGTGCGGGGCCTGCTGGAGCTGAGCAGGCCATCATTCGGTCTTTATTGCCGAGCACAACCTCACCATTTGTGCCGATATCAACGAGCGCCTGTATCTGGTCGCTTTCGTAAAGTCTGCTGGCAAGGAGAGCAGCTATCGTATCAGCACCCACAAAACCTGCGATTATGGGGAGGGTGCAGATATGGGCATTTGGCACGCGTTTGAGTGGAATTTCAGCTGCCGGAATTGTCAGCGGCTGACGCAGAACCGGCGCATAGGGGGCAAGCCCTACGTAACTTGTATCAATACCAAGAAACATGTGATGCATGCAGGTATTGCCAACCACAACAATCTTATAGATGTTGGCGGCATCAATTCCTGCCTTGGTACTGGCTTCATCAACAAAATCATTGATTGCAGTGAGGACCTTGCCCCGCAGAGTTGCCAGTTTTTTGGCGTCAAACTGGGCAAAGGAAATTCGTGACATGAGGTCACCGCCATGAACAGCCTGAGGGTTGACGCCACTGACAGAAACTATCTGTTCACCTGTCTTTAAATTGAGCAAACTTCCGGCAATTGTCGTTGTGCCGATATCAAAAGCCATGCCATAGGCATGGGCAGTTGTATCACCTGGTTCGAGATCAACAATGAGGTTGTCAAAGACAGTCACGGTCAAACCATTGCGGGCATTGCGCAATAATTCGGGAATGCGACGGACAACGGCAAAGGTTGGCTTTAACTGTCGGGCACCATCAATACCGCGGATGATTTCTTCAAGATCGGAAGTTTCCTCATTTTCATCCATAGGGGGCTTGGGGGTGACGAAATACTTTTCAACGCCGCTTTCAATACCATCATTCAGAAGATCGACTGCGGGCTGGGCATTTAGCACCTTAAGCCCTGATTCTGACTTGGGTGAAGACGGCGATATGACACAATCCGCTTCCACTTTGGTCTGGCAGCCAAGCCGGAACTGTTCCTGCAATTCTTCAGGGCTAAGCTGTAACCTGTCCTGCATGGTTTCTTGTGAAACCTTACCTGATAGGATTTTGATGCGGCAACTACGGCAACTGCCGCGTTTGCCGCAGGTGGTCTCGATATCGATTTTGGCTTTCAGTGCAGCCTCAAGGACTGGAGTACCTCTGGCAACCTTCAAATCAACCGTTGAAGATGTTGAATCAGCAATATTCTTGAAAGTAACCGTGACCATATCTGTTTCAGGCATTGACTGTCTCTCAATACAAGACAAAAACGATTTAGCGATGAGCCATGATGTAGTTCATGCACATTTCATCGCGTCCCATCAGTGCCTCATTGGCGAGGTGAAACTGATTAAAAATTGCGGGACTATTGAGAATAGGATCTATCATCAGTGTGTCGCATCCTGCGATGACAGCAAGAATGCAGAATGCTTCATTGATCACCTTGCGCTGGGGCAGTCCAAATGATGTATTTGAATGGCCGCCAAAGATATGAACATCAGGAAATTCTTCATGGATCATCCTGACCGCATCAAGATAATGTTTGGCAAAATCACCACCGGCACCAACGGGGAAAGCCAGAGGGTCAAGAAAGCGGTCTTTCATGGGAATATCATCATCATCCATCATCTTCATGATCTGCTTCAGATTCTCAACCCGTTCTTCTGCATTGTTCGGCATTGTTTCTCGGCCAGATGCATTGGCAAACAGCATGGCATTGAACTCGCGGGCCATGGGGATGAGATCCTGCCGGCCATCTTCAAGGTTGACGGAATTAATCGCAGGACGGCTTTTGGTAGTGTCATAAACCGAAAGACCGGCTTCTATCGTCTTTGAGTCTGATGAGTCGATGGCAAGCGGCAGATCAGTCATTCCCTGAACAACAGGGATGATCCATTTCATCCATTCATGGCGTTCATTTGGGTCAACGGCAATTTCATCAATGCAGACATCAATGATTGTAGCACCGGCTTCAACCTGGGCCATGACAATCCATGAAATATAATCCATATCCTTGATCCGCATGGCTTGGGCAATGTGTGTAATTTGGGTTTTGCGTAATTCCTTGGGATCTTCAGGATAGACACTGCTGACATCAAGAAAGGCATCATCGCCAGCAAGATTCCGATATTTTAACATCGCTTTGCCGCCGTCAACATGGATTCGCGGGCTGGTTGCCTTGATACGCCGAGTTGCGTTGAAATTCTCTCCAATGATCTGAAGGGCGTTTTCCTGCATTATAATTTCCTTTTCATCATCAGTCGTTACTATAATTGTTCTTTATCTTTGAATTTTCAGAAATGAGCCCTGAGAACAGGGCTCATTAATTGATTCAGGCTCTGACGCCGATCAGTTTTTTGCAGATATCAACGGCAATAGGTGCATTGTCACCATAGCCGGTGGCGTTGATGCTATTAGCAAAATCTTCTGTTACCGGTGCTCCCCCGACAATAACGGGGATGTTGAGGCCAGCTTCTTCAATTTCCTTAATCGACATCTGCATGAACGGCATGGTCGTTGTAAGCAAGGCAGACAGGCCGATCACGTCAGCCTTCACTTCACGGGCTGTTTCGATAATTACTTCGGCCTTGGTGTTAACGCCAAGGTCGATCACTTTGAACCCGGCCCCTTCAAGCATCATACCGACAAGATTCTTGCCAATATCATGTAAATCACCAAAGACTGTTGCGAGAACGATTGTGCCCTTGCTTTCAGTTTGGGTTGCCGTCAGAATAGGCTTCAGGACAGCAAGGCCTGCTTTCATGGCGCGGGCTGCCAAAAGCATTTCAGGAACAAACAATTCCCCTGCAGCAAAGAGATCGCCAACCTCACCCATTGGCGGGATTAATCCCTCATCAAGAATAGCCAGCGCATCACAGCCCATATCAAGGGCTTCCTGAACCAGTTCAGGGCAGGCGTCCTCATCAAAATCCATAACTGACTGATAAATATCCTGATAAATTTGATCTGCTTTGTCGTTGCGGAAATCGCTGGTTCCGGCATTGTCGGTGTTTATTCCCATAAAGCCCTTGCCACCGGCAATTTCAGGGGCAATACCATCCGGCCCGGAAAATACTTCACCTTCGTAAGGGCGAATGCCTTTGTTAAAATCATTCACGGCATCAATGGCAAAGCGAACATTTTCAGGAGGCGTTTGGGCTGAGAACGAACACAAGTATAGGAAGAATTTTTTTCCGTGTTCCCCACGGCTTCCCACTTCCATATATTCATGTATCCGTTGGGTTATTTGTTCTTTGTTACCGTTCTGAAGCAACAGCGTGCCAACTCCGAAACTAAGAGCGCAGCCTTTAGTGTCCGCATAAGCGCGGGCCCGTTCAGTTCCTACCCGGAAACAGTCAGGATCCTGTATCTTCAGATATTGCGGCGTCACATGGAGTTTCACATCCCAGTAATTTTCGATATTTTCAGCAAAACTGTCACCCCACCAGTTATCTGACCGGATACCGCGGCCTCCGCCGCAGAGCTGTCTTAACTTATCAAGATAGGGAACTGAAAATTCCTGGAGGATATCTTCAGTGATGAATGGAAGAGAGCCTACGGCATCTTTCCCGTTGGCAATGTAAGCTCCAGGAACAACTTTGAAATAGGTATTGATGTAAGGTGCAAGAACTTCCTCAACAAGAAAGTTCAGTAGTTTATGTACAAATTTTGGGTTTTCGTTCATGGCTAAGATTAGATTTTCAAATTGCATCACCTGAGCGGCAAGATTGATTGGTGAGCAATAATGTATCGGATGGGTGTATCCGGTGAGTTCATGACAAATCTGCAGGACTTCCATCACCCATGGCATGCGCGCTGTTTTCAGCGGATCAGGTGCTTTTGCCTTAGCAAGATCTTTTTCATTGGCTATGATGACTTCTGTATTATCCAGTGCAGGATATAGGGTGTCAAACCATGCCATTTTCCCGCCCAAGGCTTCTGCTTCGACGGAATAGACATCCCAAACCATATCAGGGACATGAAAACCCATCTCTTTCTGCACATCCAGGCTGCCGCGAACAAATAATTCAGGGTTACGGAAAAACTCATGGCCGTTGTGTCCACCATAAGCCATGCAGAACTCTGCCATCTGTGTTGTAACCGGAATAACGTCTGACTCACCGCCATCCATTATAGACTTATAACCTGCTAATTCCTTACCGAAGTCATATTCAAGGTCTGACATTTTGTTTCCCAACATACATTAAACACTAAGACAAAATGCATTTGTCAAAGTTATTCAATCAAATGAGCGGATTACAGTACATAACCATGCGCACTATGATTGACGGAGCGAATTATGAATGTTGGGCTGGAGCATAAAAGCGTTATAAGCCCTTTTGTATATCGGATATGTAAAGCCTATATCCGAATTGAATTATCGTAATAAATAAATTTTCTGTGGTCAATATTATTGCATTATGGTCAGGGCGTTTAGTGCGAGATGCCTTACAGGTGACAACTTCTTTTGGTATAATAATACACTTAATCGGGGTGTAATAAATGATAGCAAAAGGTAACCTAAAAATAGGTATTGAATGGCGTTTTGGTGCTGATTGGCCTGACCAGCGATGCGGTATAAAGCATCTACATCCACGTAAAATCAAGGTGCAAATAACGGCGGTTGCGCGCCCTATGTGTGGCGACTTACGGATAGTCATATAATTTGATATAATAATACCCTTAGTCGGGGTGTTATAAATGATAGCAAAAGGTAACGTAAAAATAGGTATAGAATGTCGTTTTGGGGCTGATTGGCCCGGCCAAAGATGTGGTGCTAAAACCCGTCGAGGCACTGCGTGCCAACGCCCCGCCAATAAGAAGAATGGCCGTTGCAGACTACATGGTGGAGCAAGCACAGGCCCTAAAACAGATACTGGACGTGCAATGATTACAAAAGCAAATACCAAGCATGGTGAATATACAAAAGATAAAATTTTAAAACGAAAAGAAAATGCGAAAATTTCGAAAGAGTTCTGGGCAAGGACAAAAATGATTGAAATTAGGCTACGTGCTGCTGGTGTTATTGATTAGCAAATATGAGCATGGTTAGGTTAGTTAGGTTAGTTGGGTTTTTTGACTACATAAAAAATAGATGAAACACATCAGTTTGATGATTTTAAAAATAAACAGGATGTAATGACCTAACTATCCTAACTATCCTAACCCATTGTGCAAATCTTCCAGTCAACAGCATTGCCGCTTTGGCCAACTTGAATTAGTTGTAATCCATTGATTATTTTACTTTTTATCTTCTTCAAATGCCTGCCAACTGATGCTGTGCTAATTTCACCTCTATTTATACAACCTAGCGTTTCGAGTGCCTCTAGAAGATACTGATCCCTTCGACACTCAGGCGAATTCATAATATCCCTTGTTTTGAACTTTCCCTCACCAAAATGCTTTTTGAGTGTCTCGAGCAAAACCTGCTGAGCATACAGAGTAGGGTCAGTTGCTCTTATGTTTTTCTGACTATCAACGGGATTAGGCATTCCTAACCAAACTAATGGATCCCTGATTAACCTTGACCATTTTTCGAAAGAGCCCAAGGGAGTTGTATTTGATTTTGTTACATTTGCTCTTGTGCCATGGGCTTTAAAAATAATCATACAATGAAAGATAATATTATCCCTTTCAGCAACTGCTCTTTCTTTTATATCAAAATCGAATTTTCTTGTTTCTGGTCTCTCCATTTGTGCATCTAATTCACAGATCAATGTTCTTCTGGTTATGTCACCTTCAAACACCATGTTGTTACCTGTTGCGACGATCATGCAGGTTTTTTCTGCATCAATGAGTTTGGATACGCCGAGTGGTCTAATTCTAATTGATGGTTGCGTTAATATTTGGCAAAGAACATCGCCACCTAGCGGTTCATCACAATTGTCTAGGCTTATTAATGTATCTCCAGCGAGCATTGCTGAATGAAGACGTTTTTCTGTTTCTGCTTCGTCTTTTCCTTGGGACATAACTGAAATTGTTTTTCCTGTGGTGATTAGTGATATCACATCAGCAAGTAAGGATTTTCCTGTGCCAGCCGCGGGAGCATTAAACGCATGTAAAGGGATATTGTCTAAATTCACCTGATTTACTGCTGATAAAAGTGCGGATAAAGCAACACTGAAGTCTGTTTCGCTTGCAAAAGGGAAGGTTTTGAAAAAGTCCCTCAAGTAATACAAACTAGATATGGCTTCTTCTCTTGATGGATTGTGGGGAAGGGTAGAGAGAAGGGGGACATCCCTGGTCAAGAAAACCTCAGTTTCGGCGTTATAACCATATTTAAATTCTGCCTCTAGATTTCTGTTCAGATAAGGGCATTGTGAGATTGTTCTTACTGTAGGCAATAAAGAGAATTTACCCCTTGCAAGAAGTGATCGAAGTGTTTGTTGGGAAGGGTCTGCATTGACCCATCCGTATCTTGGTTTGAACTCCATGCCCTGTATTATAATTCCAAGGCGATCTAACAGAGTATCTTTGTCATGAATGAGAACTCTTACTTTTTCGGTTTTATCATTTTTGATCATCTTTTAGCACCTCCACAAGTTGGCCATTAAAGCGATAAAATTCCAATAAAGATGCCCTCATTACCTTTTCAAATTCATTCAAAGTTTCATGGGTTTTGCCCTCATACATTTTAATTTTGGTTTTGCCATCGATTTGGTTGTTTTGCTTGTTCGAGCTTTTCTGCTTAAATTGGAACCCATTTCTTTTTGCCAAGAAAATTAATGACGCTATGGTGATACTGGTTGGGTTCGCGCATTGTCCATATTTAATGGATGTAAATTCAGGGTCGTTTTTTGACGATTGAGCAGACCAGGTTTCAAAAATTTCACGCCCTTTTTCCCCACCCCATGAATTCAAACACATAGCTACTTTTATCCAATTATCGTAAGGAAGATCTGAATTGGGGTAGAATGCCAATATGTCTTCAATATCCTCAACCGTGAGGGCGGGGTATTCATCATTCTTGCAGGATGTAATTTCAGACATTTTTTGGATTTCTTCTTTTTTATCTGAAATAAGTCCAGCGTTCCTGAATATTTTTTCTGAAGCCTCAATGATTTGATCAATTTGTTCTGACGTAATTTCTGGAAGATCATCAAATTTTAATTGTTCAAGATCATTATTCGGCCAGTTATATGGTTGATTGGTATCTGGATGAATATGATCAACAATCAACTGCTGTCCTTTTCCGAGTACTTCCACTTGATGATTTTTCGAAAAAACTGTTCCGAAGCGATTAGTGCTTTTTTTTGTAATTGGGGTTCTATTCCTGAAAAGAAGGCAAGTTTTCGGCTTGTTTCCTTGTCTTTCGGGAGCACTAGTGCCCATAAGGTCAAAAATTGCGTTTTTAATTTTAGTTGATAGGTCTGGATCTAATACATCAATGTCGACAGCAACAACTTTTCCGCAAAGCACTCCAGTACCAGTTGCTGTGGGATATTTAGCTTCCCAAGTCAAAATGTCCTCTTTAGTAGGATAACCTTCATCTTTATTCCAGTTTTTGAGTGCGGGCCTTTTAGTCCCATTCAGAATTGGAATTGGATGAAAACCATTAGCTAGTAAAGAGAGTCTGAGGACGGTGTTACTCATCCCCATCACCTATTTTGCCAAAATTTGTGGAAATTTTATCTTCTTTCCACTTGAATAAAACCTCTTCCTCCCAACCTATTACGCGGGCGCTCAATTTGACGGGTTTTGGGAATTCACCTTTGTCGACAAGCCTGTAAATGGTTGAACGACTCAAGCCAGTTAGTGTAACTAAATCATTTACTCGGTAAAATTTCATTATGACACCTCTTGGTTGCTTCTGAAAAACATAACCAAGAGGAATGAAGTTAGGGTGCTACAAATGAACGACTATCCTTGTAGCACGCTAAATGTTGGCAACAAATGGATAACGCTTAGTGAAACGATCAACGGCTTTAGTAATTGCACGTGAAGTAATATTCCCAAATCCATGATTGTTAAAATGATTTCTTAGGGAATTGTGAACGATCTCAACGGCAGTATTTCCGATATCTGATTTTCTATTTGAACGTGGGGACAATGGTAGATGAAAGAGTTGACTCAATAAATGAGTTAACCACGCCATCAGATAGTCACGCCTATCTTTTTTGCGGTAAGAAATAGCGTTAGAAAACTTATCGAGATTAAGCAAAAGCAAGTCTGAATGAAGTTCAGAAAAAAACACTGGAATTTTTCGCTGATTTCCAATGTAACTATTTAACACAACTCCAGCAGCAATTCTTCCGCCAGGCATTTGATAAAATAGATCCAGTGCAATTTTTGCAGTCGTTTTGTTGAATCTATATCCATTGTCATAATGGTATTTATTCAAACGCAGAAATATCATATCCGCATCGAATGCTTCATTTCCTTTTTTAGATAACCAACTTGTCATCTAGTCCAGATTGTCAGCTATCAAGTTTTCAAGGAAAACTTCTGCCTTTTCTGTTCTTTGGCTCTCTGTAGTACTTTTGTTGTCCATCAAAAAACAAAATAAAAGGTGGATAAAAAGGTGGATATAAAATCCGATTATTAATTTAATTAATTGATTTAATTAATAAATTTACAATAAACTGGTGCCCAGGAGAAGACTCGAACTTCCACGACCTTGCGGCCACTGGCACCTGAAGCCAGCGCGTCTACCAATTCCGCCACCTGGGCACAGGGGTGGAACATTTGTGGCCACAATAATCACCTTAACGCCGCTGTCAATTGTTTTCCTCCTTCGCGGCGGTGAAAAATTACCCTGTGCAGAACCCGTCCGGCACCCTATATATTTAAGGTGAAAAAAACATATCGCCCAAGCTGTTTTATGAGAAGGAATACGGATGGAAATCAAGCGTTCAACCATTGCCATCATCGGTGGGACAGGGTTCATCGGCCGCCGGATCGTGGAGGTCCTGGCCGAAGAGGGCGCGCGCATCAAGGTGCTCGCCCGTAACGCCGACCGGGCCAAATTCCTCAAGCCCATGGGCGGTGTAGGGCAGATTTCCATCATTTCGGGGAACGCCCTCAATGCAAAGGCACTGACCGAAATCATGTCCGGGGCGGATGCGGTGGTCAACACGATCGGTATTCTTGCCGAAAGCGGGCAGCAGCGGTTTTCAGCCCTGCAGGCGGAACTGCCGGGGCAGATCGGCCGTCTTGCGGCTGAACTCGGGCTTAAGAAAGTGGTGCATCTTTCGGCCATCGGCGCTGATCCATCCTCCCATATCCGCTACGCGGCCTCCAAGGGGCAGGGGGAGCAGAACCTGCATCACGCTTTCCCGAAGGCAACGATCCTGCGTCCATCGCTTGTTTTTGGTGAAGGAGACGGGTTTTTCAACAGATTTGCCAGAATGGCCGTGCTGGCGCCCGGCCTGCCGGTGATCGGCGGCGGCAGCAATCTTGTTCAGCCGGTCTTTGTCGGGGATGTGGCTCAAGCGGTGAAGGTTTCGCTTGCAAATGACGGCACCGAAGGCCAGATCTTTGAGCTTGGCGGGCCGGAGCAGATGAGCTTTCGTGATACCATGGCGTATATCCTGAAAGAGATCAGACGCCGCCGGGCCCTTATCCCGGTTCCGTTCGGGCTTATGTCGCTTGCTGCCATACCTTTGGGGCTTTTGCCGGATCCGCCGGTGACGCGCGATCAACTCAAGCAACTCAAGATTGATAATATTGTCGGCGCCAATGCAAAGGGGCTCGCTGATCTCGGGATTACGCCGACCCCGATCAGCCTTGTTGTTCCGGGATATCTCGAACGGTTCCGCCCCGGCGGCAGGTTCTCTTCCCGCTAGACGAAATAGACCATGCCGAGAAGAGCACCGCCAAGAATGATCCGGTAGATCACGAAAGGCATGAATCCGACGCGCGCGAGGATGGCCATCATGACGTTGATGGAACCCAGCGCCACCACCATGGCAATGACGGCGGCAAGGGTGATTTCCACCCATTTTTCGCCGCCCCCCACGGCCAGCAGATCAATCCCCTTGAGCACGCCTGACCCGAGGATGACCGGGATCGAAAGGATCATGGAAAATCTGGCGGCGGCGCGGCGGCTGAGCCCCATGCCGCGGGCGGCGGTCATGGTGATGCCGGAACGGCTTGTCCCCGGGATCAGGGCCAGGACCTGCGCAAGCCCGATGATGACGGCATCCAGCATGCTTGTTGTAGTTAATCGGCGATGACCTGTTGAACGGTCAGCAATGCCCAGCACAATACCGAAGATGAGCGTGGCCCAGGCGATGACTTCGACACTCCGCAGGATTTCAAGAAGCGCATGGTTCCGGTTCAAGAGGAAGCCCGCTACAAGTACAGGAATAGTGGCGATGAGAGCGGAAACCGAAACCCCGTAAAATTCCCTGTATTGCCGACCGAAGGTGAAGAAGGAAATGAACATGCGGGTGATATCCCGCCAGTTGTAGATCACGACGGCCACCAGCGTGCCCATATGTACGGCAACATCCATGGTCAGCCCCTGATCAGGCTGGATCGAGAGGCCATGCAAGAGGTTGAGATGGCCGGAAGACGAAATTGGCAGGAATTCGGTGATGCCCTGAAGAACGGCAATTAGAAGGATCTGCTCAATCATGCCCTGACTTGTCTCACTTCATTTCCTGTCTGTATCGCACAAAATCATCCTTCCGGCAATTTCTTTCCCGGTTCTGATACTTTATGGTTCTTCTTTACCCTCACTAAAAGGTCCGAATCGGGCCTAAAATATACAAAAGATCACAAATTCATGGGTCCTTGATGGTCAGAATTGGCGCCAATATCCTAAAAAGGGTAAATATGTTGACCTTTTACAGCGGCGCCTATATGATGGGCATGTACGGGTAACCCGGTACGAGAACTCTTCCAGATAAATTCCACGTTGAGGATTGAGTGATGACGACCGATCGCATGCTTCAGTTTGTTCATACCGGCAAAGCCATGCCGGAGAAACGCGCCGCGGATGCGCGAAAGGATGATTTCGATGAAATCTATGATGCGTTCTCGGAAACCGCCGCAACGATGCAGGCCTCGCGGTGCTCGCAATGCGGGGTGCCGTTCTGCCAGACAAACTGCCCGCTGCACAACAATATCCCGGACTGGCTGATGCTGACCGCCGAAGGCCGGATGAAGGAAGCATGGGAAGTTTCGTCGGCCACCAACACCTTTCCGGAGATCTGCGGCCGTATCTGCCCGCAGGATCGCCTGTGTGAAGGCAATTGCGTGCTTGAGAAAGGATTTGAATCGGTCACCATCGGCGCGGTGGAAAAACACATAACCGAAACCGCTTTTGAAAATGGCTGGGTCAAGCCGCCGCTTCCACGCGAAGAGCGCCCGCAGAGCATCGGGATCATCGGCGCCGGCCCGGCGGGGCTGGCGGCAGCCGATCTCCTGCGCCGACGCGGGTACCAGATTGAGATCTATGATCGCTATGACAGGGTTGGCGGGCTGCTGATCTATGGAATTCCCGGCTTCAAGCTTGAAAAGCATGTTGTTGAGCGGCGGGAACGTCTGCTCAGGGATGCCGGGGTCAAATTCACCCTCAACTGCGAGATCGGCAAGGATACAAGTTTCAGCGCGATCCGGGACGCGCATGACGCGGTGCTGATTGCAACCGGCGTCTACAAGGCCCGCGATCTTGATACCGATGGCGATGGGCAAAAGGGGATCATCCCGGCCCTCGATTACCTGACGGCATCCAACCGGCTTGGCATGGGCGATGAATTGAGTGCCGATGAAAAGGAAACCTATTCCGCCAAAGGCCGCAATGTGGTGGTGATCGGCGGCGGTGACACGGCCATGGATTGCGTGCGGACGGCCATCCGTCAGGAGGCCGCCAGCGTCACCTGTCTTTATCGTCGTGATCGCGCCAATATGCCGGGGTCGGTGCGCGAAGTCATGAATGCCGAAGAAGAAGGCGTGGTCTTTGAATGGTTGACCCAGCCGGACGGATTTGACGGCGATGGCCATGTCGAGGCGGTCCGCTGTTCGAAAATTCATCTTGGCCAGCCGGATGCCACCGGCAGGCGGGTACCGCAGCCGATCGACGGCTCGGGTTTCTCGAAACCTGCCGATATGGTGATCAAGGCGCTCGGTTTTGATCCCGAAGATATTCCGGGCATGTTTGCCGAGCCTCGGCTGAAGGTCTCACGCTGGGGGACGATTGCGATTGACTGGAAGTCGATGATGACGAGCGTTGACGGTGTTTTCGCGGCCGGCGATATCGTCCGCGGGGCCTCGCTTGTTGTCTGGGCTGTCCGTGATGGACGTGATGCGGCGGAGCAGATTGACGCCTGGCTAAAACAAAAGGCCAGCGGCGCCGATAAACTGGCGTCCTGAGGAGACGGAAGATGACGAAAGCTGAAATGAACGCCCATAGCGCCCTTGCCGGCATTGAATGGCTCAAGCGGCGCAAGGCCATGGAAGACAAGCTGATCAAAGCCGGTGTCTGGTCACCTGAAATGGAACATGACGCCTGCGGCGTCGGGCTGGTCGTGGCGATTGACGGCAAGCCCCGGCGTGAGGTGGTCGAAAAGGGCATCGAAGCATTGCAGGCTATCTGGCATCGCGGCGCGGTAGACGCCGATGGCAAGACAGGAGACGGTGCCGGTATCCATCTTGAAATCCCTCTTGATTTCTTCCGTGAACACATCGCCCGCACCGGTCACAGCCTTGATGATGGCAGGCTTGCCGTCGGCATGGTTTTCCTGCCGCGAACGGATATGGCCGCGCAGGAAAGATGCCGCTGCATTGTCGAAGAGGAAATTCTGCGGGCGGGGTACCGGATTTACGGCTGGCGGCAGGTGCCGGTTGATATCTCCATTATTGGCGAGAAAGCCAATGCCACGCGGCCCGAAATCGAGCAGGTCATGTTCTCCATGCCGGAAGCCGAAGACGCCACCACCGCGGAACGTGAACTCTATGTCATCCGCCGCAAGATCGAGAACGCGGTTCTCGCCCAGCGGATCATGGAATTCTATCTCTGTTCCTTCTCCAGCCAGTCGATCATCTACAAGGGGATGTTCCTGGCCGAACAGGTGACGGCCTTCTACCCCGATCTGCTGGATGAACGCTTTGTGTCCCGGTTTGCGCTCTATCATCAGCGCTATTCCACCAATACGTTCCCGACCTGGAAACTGGCCCAGCCTTTCCGGGTGCTGGCCCATAACGGGGAGATCAACACCCTGCGCGGCAACCAGAACTGGATGCTCTGCCACGAAGACAGAATGGCATCACCTCTCTTCGGCGATGATATCCGGCATCTGAAGCCGGTGATCGAAGGCGGCGCATCAGACAGTTCCGCCCTTGATGGCGTCTTTGAACTCATGCTTCATGCCGGGCGTGATCTGCCCATGGTAAAGACCATGATGGTGCCTGAAGCGGTGCTCGAAAACGCCTCGCAGGAGATGAAAAATCTTTATGGCTACTGCAACGCGGTAATGGAGCCCTGGGACGGACCTGCCGCTCTTGCAGCGGTTTCCGGTGACTGGGTTATCGCATCGGTGGACCGCAATGGCCTGCGCCCGATGCGGGTGACGATCACCGAAAGCGGCCTCTTGCTGGCAGGGTCGGAGACCGGCATGGTCAGCCTTGATGAGGCGGGCATCATCGAAAAAAGCAAACTCGGCCCGGGCCAGATCATCGGCGTCAACATGAAGGAAGGCAAACTCTATCACGACGCCGAACTGAAAGCCCGGTTGATGCAGCGGCGGGACTGGGGCAGATGGCTTGGCCGCTCGAGGGTCATGGATGACCTGTTGAGCGAGACCGGCGCCAGATCCGAGACCATGCTGGATCAGGATATGCTGCGGCGGCGCCAGTATTCGGCAGGCTGGACGCTTGAAGATATGGAACTTCTGCTTCAGCCGATGGCCGAAGGCGGCAAGGAAGCCACCGGGTCCATGGGCGATGACACGCCGCTTGCCGTGCTGTCGAACAAATATCGCGGCCTGCATCATTTCTTCCGGCAGAACTTCTCCCAGGTCACGAACCCTCCGATTGACAGCCTCAGGGAACGTCACGTCATGACCTTGCGGACTCGGCTTGGAAATCTTGGCAATATTCTGGATGAGACGCCGGAGCAATGCGACCATCTTCTGCTCAACTCACCGGTACTCAACAGCAGCGAATTTGCCGCCCTGATCGCATGGCTTGGCGACAAGGCCGCCATCATTGACGCCACCTTCATCCCCGGTGATGCGGCGGAAGGGCTTGAAGTCTCGCTCAACCGGATCGAACGTGAGGCCGAAGAAGCCGTCCGGGGCGGGGCTGAACATATCATGCTCTTGGATCGCAATGTCAGCGACAGAAGGATGGCTATCCCGACTATTCTGGCGGCAGGCGCGGTGCATGCCCATCTCGTCCGCCAGCAATTGCGCACCTTTGCCTCGATCAATGTCTCTTCTGGCGAATGTCTTGATGTGCATCATTTCGCGGTGCTGATGGGGGTTGGGGCGACGACGGTCAATCCGTGGGTTGCGGAAGAATCCATCCGCGACCGTCACGACCGCGGCCTTCTCCCCGGCATCACGCTTGAGGATGCAATCCATAATTACAAGATGGCGATTGAAAACGGCCTTTTGAAAATCATGTCGAAGATGGGCATTTCGGTCCTGTCTTCGTATCGTGGCGGCTATAATTTTGAATCGCTCGGCCTGTCACGTTCGCTCGTGTCTCGATATTTCCCGCCCATGACCTCACGCATTTCCGGCATCGGGTTGAGCGGGATTGAATCCCAGCTCAGGACCATTCACGAAAACGCCTGGGCCGAGGCATCGGTAATGCTGCCGGTTGGCGGGTTTTTCCGCTTCCGGAAATCCGGTGAGGCCCATGCCTTTGATGCCGACGTCATCCATTCGATGCAGCATGCCTGCGATACGGGGAGCTACGACAGCTGGAAATCCTACACGTCCAAAGTGTATAAGGCAGGTCCGGTCAATCTTCGTGATCTGCTTGATTTTACCAATGCCCGGGAAAGCCTGCCGCTCGAACAGGTCCAGAGCATCACCGAAATCCGGAAAAGACTGGTTTCCCCCGGTATTTCTCTCGGTGCGCTCAGCCCCGAAAGTCATGAAACGCTGTCCATCGCGATGAACCGTATCGGGGCAAAATCCGACAGCGGCGAAGGCGGCGAGGATCCGGCAAGATTTGTCCTGCGCGATAACGGCGATAATCCCTCGAGCGCAATCAAGCAGATCGCGTCGGGCCGCTTCGGGGTGACGGCGGAATACCTCAACAACTGCCAGGAGATCGAAATCAAGATCGCCCAGGGCGCCAAGCCCGGGGAAGGGGGGCAGCTTCCCGGTATCAAGGTGGACAGCCTGATCGCCAGGCTTCGCCATTCGACGCCTGGGGTGACGCTCATATCGCCGCCGCCGCATCACGATATCTATTCGATCGAGGATCTGGCGCAGCTGATCTATGATCTCAAGCAGATCAACCCCGATGCCCGTGTCTGCGTCAAACTGGTTGCCTCCACCGGGATCGGAACCATCGCCGCCGGCGTTGCCAAGGCGAAAGCTGATACAATCCTGATCTCGGGCCATGGCGGCGGCACCGGCGCAAGCCCGCAATCCTCCATCAAGCATGCCGGCCTTCCGTGGGAAATGGGGCTGTCGGAAGTCCATCAGGTCCTGACAATGAATGACTTAAGGGACAAGGTTGTCCTGCGCACCGATGGCGGGCTCAAGACCGGACGTGATATCGTCATGGCCGCCATGCTCGGGGCTGATGAATACGGCATCGGGACCGCGTCGTTGATTGCCATGGGATGTATCATGGTTCGTCAATGCCATTCCAACACCTGTCCGGTCGGGGTCTGCACCCAGCGCGAGGATCTGCGCGCGAAATTCACCGGCACCCCGGAAAAGGTTGTCCAGCTCTTCACCCATCTGGCTGAAGAGGTGCGTGAAATTCTGGCTGATCTCGGGGTCGCCAGCCTTGAGGAAATCATCGGCCGTACCGATATGCTGACCCAGGTCAGCCGCGGTAATGCGGCGCTCGATGATCTTGATCTCAATCCGATCCTGGTGCGGGCGGACAGCACCGCCGCGCATCAACCCATGAAAACCGGCCGCAACGAGGTGCCGGATACGCTGGATGCGCTCATGGTAAAGGATGCCCGCGAAGCGCTCGAGCGTGGCCAGCGGATGCAGCTTTCCTATAACGTGGCCAATACCCAGCGTGCTATCGGCACGCGTCTGTCCTCGCATATCACGCGGCGTTTCGGCATGACAGGCCTCAAGGAAGAGACGATCACCGTCCGGCTTCGTGGCTCGGCCGGTCAGTCCCTCGGGGCGTTTGCCGTCAAGGGCCTCAAGCTCGAAGTGCTGGGCGACGCCAATGACTATGTTGGCAAGGGTCTCTCCGGCGGGCTGATCACCTTGAGGAAAATGGCCGCCTCCAACCTCATCGCCCATAAGAACACGATCATCGGCAACACGGTTCTTTATGGCGCCACTTCCGGCGCGCTTTATGCCGCCGGTCAGGCAGGTGAGCGCATGGCGGTGCGGAATTCCGGCGCTACCGCCGTGGTTGAAGGCTGCGGGTCTAACGGTTGCGAGTACATGACCGGCGGAACAGTGGTCATTCTGGGCGCCGTCGGCAGCAATTTCGGTGCCGGCATGACCGGCGGCATGGCTTTCGTCTACGATGAGGATGGCAGTTTGCCCGGCAATATCAATCCGGCAACCCTTGAATTGTCGCGGATCATGACCACGCATTGGGCCGAGGTTCTTAAGGTGCATCTGGAAAAGCAGGTGCATTATACCGGATCGGCGATCGCCACACGGATCCTTGACGACTGGGAGAAAAGCCTGCCAAAATTCTGGCATGTGGTGCCGACCGAAATCCTCAGGACGCTGGAGCACCCGTTGACCGGAGATACGGCAGGCCAGGCCACTGCCTGAGGGTAGATGAATGCACCATTTGCGACCTGAAACCTCATCGGATCAGGCAGAAATCGAACGCCTGCTGGGCCTAGGGTTTCCGGCGCATCATGCGCGCCGGAATATCTGGGCCCTGCGGCCGGGGGCGCCGCTCGCTGAACTCTGCCTTGTCGCCGAAGATGACGCCCGGCCCGGCCATCTCCTTGGTTCGATCAGGTATTGGCCGATCACGATTGCCGGATTTGCATCGGTTCTTCTCGGGCCGCTTGCCGTTGATCCCGAATTGCGGGGGCAGGGTATCGGCCGGCAGCTGGTGCGGGAGAGCCTCGCGCTGGCGGAGAAGGGCCCCTGGCGCTGGTGCTTTGTCTCGGGAGAGCGGGATTACTACCCGCGGCTTGGCTTCAGCAAACTTGCCGCGAGCGATGTCGATCTGCCCGCACCGATTGAAGAAGAACGCTTGCATCTGATCTCTGTTTCGGGGGATAGTCTTTCTGATATGCCGCCGCGACCCTGGAGCATCCGCCCTGTGGTGGCAGAAACCTGAAGAAAAGTCTGCATATATACCGGTAAATTCATGCGTGTGCTTCACCATTACTGGCTTTCCTCCGGATCACGTTTCTGCCGTCTGATGCTGGCCGAACGGAAGCTCGACGCCCTGCAGAAACTCGAACTGCCCTGGGAAGCGCAGCCCGCCTTCCTTGCGATCAATCCCGCCGGTACGGTGCCGGTTCTGGTGGAGGATGACGGCACGGTGCTGAGCGGGGTCTGGTCCATTGCCGAATATTTCGAAGATACCGAAAAAGAGGCCTCGCTTCTGCCCGGAACGCCGGCCGCCCGGGCCGAGGCCCGCCGCCTGGTGGACTGGTTTCACGGCAAGTTCGAGCGTGAGGTGGTCACCCCCGTCCTCAAGGAGAAGCATTTTCGCCGCATGACCGGCGATGGCGTTCCATCATCCGAAATCATCCGGGCGGCCATGGGCAATCTTTCATCACATCTTGAATACGTCAACTATCTGGCGGAACGTCGTAAATGGCTGGCAGGCAACAGGCTCAGCCTAGCGGATCTTCACGCCGCCGCCTCGCTGTCGGTGCTGGATTATCTTGGCGATGTGTTCTGGCAGGACTGGCCGGAGGCAAAAACATGGTATTCCCGCATCAAATCCCGGCCATCTTTTCGTCCTCTTCTTGCCGATACCGTCACCGGCCTGACGCCGCCCGCCCATTACGCTGATCTTGATTTCTGATCTGTCCCTCAGCCGATATAGCGGGAAATCTCGTCAAGGCATGAAAGAATGAGCTCGATCTGGTCCGGCTCCGAGAAACGGTGGCCCGCATCCTGATCAAGAATGACTTCGATATCGGGGTGCTGAAAGACAGAAGCGAGCTTTTCCGATGACACATGCGGCACTTCCTCGTCTTTCATGCCATGGAGAAGGCGCACGGGCCCGCCAACGGGGATACGCGCACCAAGGACGAAATTCTTCCTCCCATCCTCAATAAGGGCATAGGTATAGATCACGTCCTCGGGGGCATAGGGGTTGGGCAGCGCGATACGGCCCGTGGTTTTCATGTCATCCTGCTGGGCCGGGCTGAGCCTGTTCCAGATCAGCTCATCGGTGAAATCCGGCGCCGCGGCAATGCCGATAATGCCGGCTATTCTCGATGACCGCTCCCGCGCCACCAGCGTCATCAGCCAGCCGCCGAGCGATGAGCCGACAAGAATGATCGCGCCTGTGGTCAATTCGTCCACCACGGCAAGGCAATCGGCTTTCCAGGTGCTGATCGTGCCATCGAGGAACGCGCCCGAAGACCGGCCATGGCCGGAATAATCAAACCTGATGATGCCGAACCCGTTTTCCCTGGCCCAGGCGTCAACGGCCAACGCCTTGGTGCCGTCCATATCGGAGCCGTGGCCGGCAAAGAAAACGATGGTCGGTGCCCCGGCAACTTCGGCGCCGGTCCAGGCAATCCTTGCGCCATGACTTGTATTGAGAAATTCAACGATTTGCGTTTCTTTTTCCACGATCCGGTCTTTCCATCTTTGCCTTGAGACAGGAATAGCGTATACAAAAGGGCTTAAATATCCACCACCTCAATTGGGGCCATGATGAAATCTTAGGGCATGTCCCGGATTTATGGCAATAATCTTTGAAATCAAGACCGAAAAACACCACTCGACCGAGCTCGCCGAAAGTGTTGAAAGGCAAGGTCATCGTCCAGATTCTGCCTGCCCTTAATCGCGGCGGTGTTGAGCGCGGTACCGTGGAAACTGCCCGCGCCATTGTCGAAGCCGGAGGCCGCGCCGTCGTCTTCAGCACCGGCGGTCTGCTGGTGCCGAACCTGAAGCGGGTTGGCGGCGAGCATATCGATCTCGGCGTTGATACAAAAAACCCGCTCAAATGGCCCTGGCGCCGCAAAAAGGTCCGGGAGGCGCTGAAGGCATGCGGGGCTGATCTTGTTCATGTTCGTTCCCGGGCACCAGCCTGGATCAGTATTCCCGCTGCCCGGTCTCTTGGTCTGCCGGTGGTGACAACCATCCATGGCAGGTTTGCCGCCAGTTCAAGATTAAAGCTCTTCTATAACAGCATCATGACCAAAGGTGATCAGGTGATCGCCATCTCACGTTATGTTCAGGATCTGGCCGCGTCCCAGTTTTCCGCGGTCAGTTCTCGTCTTTTGGTTATTCATCGCGGTGTTGATCTTGATATGTTTGCCGCCGCCAGCGTGTCTCCCCAGCGGGTGGTGAAAATGGCCTCCATGTTGAGCGTGCCGGATGGAACGCCGGTCATCATGTTGCCTGCCCGTCCGACAGGATGGAAAGGGGCCGAAATCCTGATCGATGCCTGCGCGATGATGAACGACATGAAATTTCTTGTCCTGCTGGTCGGGGCGGCAGATGGGTCGGCGGCATTTCAATCGGCGCTGGTGCGAAAGATCGAGGAAGCCGGCCTGACTGAAAAAATCCGGCTCTGCCCGTCGCAGGATGACATGCCGGCAACATTGATGCTGGCCGATGTGGTGGCCATGCCATCGATAACGCCCGAACCTTTCGGCCGGGTGGCGGTGGAAGCTTCCGCCATGGGGCGGCCGGTGGTGGCGTTTGATCATGGCGGCGCGTCCGAAACCGTCGAGCATGGCGTGACGGGCTGGCTTGCAACGCCCGGTGATGCCGCGTCTCTTGCTGATTGCCTGCGCCGGGCGCTGGGCCTCAATCTTCGTGAGCGTCGGGCGATGGGCAAGGCGGCCCGCAAGCGGGTGGAGGAAAAATTCTCCACCGCCATGATGTGCGCGAAAACCATCGCGCTTTACAGAAAACTGCTCAAAAAGTGATGCTTCTGCCTCGATTGCGCATAGATCTTGCAGTTAGAGGTGGAAATGCGGTAAACCCTAGCCTCATGCACTCGCGCGTAAACTAAAGCAAAGATAAAGATCGGACATGCCTGTCATAACCCTGCCGGATGGCGCCCAGAAAATCTATGATACTCCTGTCACCCCTGCCAGGGTCGCAGCCGATATCGGCCCGGGGCTGGCGAAGGCAGCGCTGGCGGCAAGAGCCAATGGCAGGATGATCGATCTGAGCCTTGAGCTTGATGAAGATACCGAACTTTCGCTTGTCACCCTTAAGGATGAGGATGCACTGGCCCTTTTGCGTCATGACTGCGCCCATGTGATGGCGGAAGCGGTGCAGGAGCTCTTCCCGGAAACCCAGGTGACGATCGGCCCGGCGATTGAAAACGGCTTCTACTATGACTTTCATCGTGACACCCCGTTCTCCGAAGATGATCTTGTGGCCATCGAAACCCGCATGCATGAGATCGTCGATCGCGACGAGACGATCACGCGAGAAGTTTTTTCCCGAAACGAAGCCATTCAGTTTTATCGTAATAATAACGAGCCCTTCAAGGTCGAACTTGTCGATTCAATTCCAGAAGATGAGGTGGTGACCTTCTACCGTCAGGGGAACTTCATTGACCTCTGCCGCGGCCCGCATCTTGCCTCCACCGGCAAGCTCGGGCATGCGTTCAAACTGATGAAAGTCGCCGGCGCGTATTGGCGCGGGGATTCCACCCGTCCCATGCTGCAGCGGATTTACGGCACGGCTTTCGGCACCGAAAAAGAACTTTCCGCATATCTCACCATGCTTGAAGAAGCGGAAAAGCGTGATCACCGCAAGCTTGGCCGCGGGCTTGATCTTTTCCATATGCAGGAAGAGGCCGCCGGGTCCGTCTTCTGGCATGCAAAGGGCTGGACCCTCTATCGGGAAATCGAGGCCTATATGCGTCGCCGTCTCGATGTCGCCGGATATAACGAGGTGAAGACCCCGCAGCTGGTTGATCGCAGCCTCTGGGAAGCGTCGGGGCATTGGGACAAATTTGGTCAGAACATGTTCACCGCGGCCTCCGAAGATAATCGCACGCTTGCGCTCAAACCGATGAACTGCCCCGGCCACGTCCAGATCTATCGTCAGGGGATTACCTCCTATCGTGATCTGCCGGTGCGCATGGCCGAATTTGGCTCCTGCCATCGCAATGAACCTTCAGGGGCGCTGCATGGCATCATGCGTGTCCGGGCGTTCACCCAGGACGACGCCCATATTTTCTGCACCGAAGACCAGATCAATTCGGAATCGGTGGCCTTCTGCAATCTCCTGCTCGACGTCTATCGTGACTTCGGGTTCGAAGATGTGCGGGTGAAGTTTTCCGACCGGCCCGAAATCCGTGCCGGCGATGACGCGACATGGGACCGCGCCGAGGCCGCCTTGAAGGCGGCGACGGACGCCGCCGGTCTTCAAACAACCCCAAATCCGGGGGAAGGGGCCTTCTATGGCCCGAAACTGGAATTTGTGCTGCGCGATGCCATCGGCCGCGATTGGCAATGCGGCACCCTGCAGGTGGATTTCGTTCTGCCGGACCGGCTTGACGCCGAATATGTTACCGAAACCGGGGAAAGAAAACGTCCCGTGATGCTCCACCGTGCCATCCTCGGCTCGCTCGAACGCTGGATCGGGATACTGATTGAACAGTATTCCGGCCGCCTGCCGGCTTGGCTTGCGCCGGTGCAATGCGTCGTTGCGCCGATCAGCGAAAGCGCGAATGAGTACGCCCGCGAAGTTGCGGATGCGTTCAAGCGCAAGGGCTTCCGTGTTGAAACCGATCTCCGGAATGAGAAGATCAGCTACAAGGTGCGTGAACACTCGGTCATGAAAGTGCCCTATATTATCGCGGTCGGCGGCCGTGAAGCCGAAGATCGCACTATCGCTTTGCGCCGTCTTGGCTCACCGAACCAAGAAACGCTTGCCCTTTTGGATGCCCTGAATACACTAGGCGATGAAATTCTGCCGCCCGACATGAAACGCAACGCGGCCGAATAATACATATCTGAAACTGCAAAACAGGAGAAACTTCCATAGTCCGACCACCCATAGGCGCCAAGGCCCCCCCGGCAAAGTCAGGTCCCCGTGTTAACGGTGCCATCACTGCCCCCCGAATTCGTTGCATAGATGAAAATGGTGAACAGCTAGGTATCATCAGCGTAGATGAGGCGCTGCGACGCGCCGATCTTGCTGGTCTTGATCTGGTAGAAGTGCAGCCGAATGTTGATCCGCCGGTATGCAAGATCCTTGATTACGGCAAATTCAAGTATGAGGCCCAGAAGCGCGCCAACGAAGCCAAGAAACGGCAGAAGGTTGTGGACGTCAAGGAAATCAAGCTCCGCCCCAATATCGATGAACATGATTATCAGGTGAAAATGCGCAATGTCCGCAAATTCATCGGCGCCGGCGACAAGGTAAAGGTGACGCTTCGCTTCCGTGGTCGTGAAATGGCGCATCAGGAACTCGGCGCCCAGGTGCTTGATCGGGTGCGCGAGGAGATGGAAGAACTCACCAAGGTCGAAGCCATGCCCAAACTGGAAGGCCGGCAGATGGTCATGGTGCTCGCCCCGGCCTGACCATAACCTGTCCGTTCACCTGACCGTGACCTGCCGCAGGACGACAACAGGTCTTGCGAAGTCGCAATTTTCCTTGCATCCCGGGGAGGTGGACGGTATAAGACGCCATTGTTCCGCGATCAGGCTAAAAAGGGCTGCCTGACCGGATTCCCCGGCTTTGCCGTTAACCCTTTGAATGATGAGGATGAAATGCCCAAAATGAAAACCAAAAGCGGGGCGAAAAAGCGTTTTCGTCTGACCGCTTCCGGGAAGGTACGCGGCAGTTCCGCGTTTCTTCAGCACAATCTCCGTCGTCGTAGCCAGAAAATGAAGCGCCAGGCGCGTGGCACCATGATCCTTTGTGATGCCGACGCCCGTATCGTCAAGCGCTTCCTGCCTTACGCCTAAAGGAGATTTCACATGGCACGAGTTACTTCCGGAACGACGGCTAAAGCCCGTCATGACAAGGTCATCAAGGCCGCCAAAGGCTATTATGGTCGTCGCAAGAACGTCTTTCGCGTCGCCAAGCAGGCCGTGGACAAGGCCCGTCAATATGCGTATCGCGATCGCCGGGTCCGCAAGCGTGAAATGCGCGCCCTCTGGATCCAGCGTATCAATGCGGCCGTGCGCCTGCATGGCATGAGCTATTCCCAGTTCATCAACGGGATCAAATCCGCTGGTATTGAGATGGATCGCAAGGTGCTCGCAGATCTGGCTGTTCGTGAGCCGCAGGTTTTTGCCAGCATCGTTGATCAGGCCCGTAGCGCCGCCAAGTAGAGGCGCAGGCCATGGCTTTGCCGGACCCGTCCGCACTTAAAGACAAGACTCTTGGCGCAATCGAGGCTGCGGAAAGCCTTGATGCGCTTGAGAGCCTTCGTATCGAAGCGCTTGGCAAGAAGAGCAGCGTATCACTGGCCATGAAAGAACTTGGCCAGATTGATGCCGAAGCAAGGCGTGAGGCAGGGCAGGCGCTGAACGCGATCAAGACCGAAATCAGCGATGCCATCGACAAGCGCAAGGCCGAGCTTTCTCTTAAGGCCCTTGATGCCCGTCTGGCCAAGGAAAAGGTTGATGTCAGCCTGGCGCCGCGGCCCGAAGCCGAAGGCCGCATTCACCCGCTTTCCCGCACGCTTGAAGAGATCACCGCGATCTTTGCGGAAATGGGCTTCACCGTGGCCGAAGGTCCGGATATTGAAAGCGATTACTACAATTTTACCGCGCTTAATATCCCGCCCGAACATCCGGCAAGGCAGGAACATGATACCTTCTATCTGACCCCCGATGATGAAGGCCGCCGCAAGGTCCTCCGGACTCATACGTCACCGGTGCAGATCCGCACCATGGAAGCGATCAAGCCTCCGATCCGTATCATCGCTCCCGGGCGCACCTATCGCTCTGATCATGACGCGACCCATTCGCCCATGTTCCACCAATGTGAAGGTCTGGTCATCGGCAAGGATATTCATATGGGGCATCTCAAGGGTTGCCTGATTGATTTCTGCCGGGCCTTTTTCGGTGTTGATGATCTGCCGGTCCGTTTCCGGCCGTCGTATTTCCCCTTCACGGAGCCGTCGGCGGAAGTCGATATCGGCTGCACCCGTGAAGGTGGTGGGCTCAAGATCGGCGCTGGTGATGACTGGCTTGAAATCCTGGGCAGCGGCATGGTCAATCCCCGGGTGCTGGAAAATTGCGGCATTGATCCGAACGAATATCAGGGCTTTGCCTTCGGCATGGGGCTTGAGCGGATTGCCATGCTCAAATACGGTATTCCCGATCTCAGGCCATTCTATGACAGCGATCTGCGCTGGATGCGCCATTACGGCTTCCTGCCGTTTGATCCGCCTTCGATCCATCTCGGGCTGGAGGCGTAGATGAAGTTCACCTGGAGATGGCTGAAAGATCACCTTGAAACAGATCACGACATGGCTTCCGTTCTGGATGCCCTGCCCATGCTCGGGCTTGAGGTTGAGAGTGTCGAGGACAAGGGCGAGGCACTGGCACCCTTTACCATCGCCCGGATAATCAGGGCTGAAAAGCATCCCAATGCCGACAGTCTCCGATGCTGCACGGTTGATACAGGTCAGGGCACGGTTGAGGTGGTCTGCGGTGCGCCCAACGCAAAAGCCGGACTTGTCGGCGTGTTTGCGCCGGTCGGGGCATATGTTCCCGGTATCGATGTCACCCTGACGGAAGCTGAAATTCGCGGCGTCAAATCCAGCGGCATGATGTGCTCCGAGCGTGAGATGATGCTCTCGGATGAACATGACGGCATTATCGAACTTGCCGGTGATGCCCCGATAGGCACCTCTTTTGCAGCTTTTGCCGGACTTGATGATCCGGTGATCGAGATTGCCATCACACCCAATCGAGCGGATTGCCTTGGTGTGCGTGGCATTGCCCGTGATCTTGCCGCTGCCGGACTGGGGCATCTCAAGCCGCTTGCAGAGGTAAAGCTGGAGTCGAGGGCGCCAGGCCGGATTTCCTGGCTCATCGATCTGCCGCCGGATCAGGTGCATCTGGCGCCACGCGTCGCGGGGCGGACATTTGCCGGTGTCCGCAATGGCGATGCGCCGGCCTGGATGCAGCAGCGATTGAATGCCGTGGGGCAACGCCCCATTTCAGCCCTTGTTGATATCACCAACTACGTGATGATTGATCTGGGCCGACCCCTTCATGCCTATGATATCGACAAGATCAAAGGGGATACCCTGACAATCCGCCTGGGCCGTGATGGCGAGACGGTGGAAGCGCTGAATGAGAAAACCTACAACCTTGATGAAACGATGCTTGTCATTGGCGATGCGGACGGCGCTGACGATCTGGCAGGGATCATGGGTGGCCAGCGCACCGGCGTCTCCGATGGCACCACCAACATGTTTCTTGAAATGGCGGTGTTCGATCCGATCAGCGTCGCTGCCACCGGCCGCAAGCTGAATATCCATTCCGATGCACGCTACCGCTTTGAACGCGGTCTTGACGTCACCACGCCGGATTGGGCGATGGATTACGTCTCGGCGCTGGTGATCGATATATGTGGGGGTGAGGCCAGTGCCGTTGAACTGGCTGGACCGGGAGCAGGCTGGCAACGTCAGATAACCCTCCGGCCTGCGCGCACCGAAGCCCTCACCGGGGTGGTGGTGGCGCCGGCAAGGCAGGCGAGCATCCTTGAAGATCTTGGGTTTGATGTGCGGCAGGAGTCAGCGGAAAAATGGCAGGTATCTCCGCCGCCATGGCGCGGCGATATCGTCGGTGAAGCTGATCTTGTCGAAGAGATTGTGCGCATCGAAGGTTTCGATGCCATTCCTGAGGTTGCACTGCCGCGCCTTGCTGTTGTCAGTCAACCGGCGGTCAACACAGCCCAGAAGCGGCCTCATACCATCCGCCGCCTGCTTGCTGGCCGCGGGATGATGGAAGCCGTCACTTTCTCCTTCCTTGATGCCGGAACGGCGGCCAGATTTGGCGGTGGGCAGGAGTCGTTGACGCTGGTCAACCCCATCAGCACGGATCTGTCGGTCATGCGGCCATCCATCCTGCCAAATCTTCTGGCGGCGCTTTCCCGCAACACCGCCCGTGGCGAGGCTGATGCCGCGATTTTTGAAGTCGGACCGGTATTTCCGGGCGACGGCCCCGATGATCAGCGGACACATGCGACCGGCATACGCCTTGGCATGACATCTCCGCGGGAATGGACAGGCTCGGCCCGGCAAGTGGACTGGAGCGATGCCAAGGCAGATGCCATGGCCATACTTTCAGCTCTTGGCATCAACACGGCCAGCCTTCAAACAGTAGCGGAAGCCCCCGGCTGGTATCATCCCGGGCAGTCAGGGTCACTCTGCCAGGGCCGAAAAGTGCTGGCAACATTCGGGACACTCCACCCGTCATTGCTTGAAGACTATGATCTCAAAGGTCCGGCGGTAGCATTTGACCTCACGCTCGAAGATATCATGCTGCCCAAATCAAAAGGTCCGGCCCGGCCGCTTGCCGCGCTGCCTCCTTATCAGGCGGTTCAGCGTGATTTTGCTTTCGTGGTGGATCAGGATATGAGTGCTGAGCAGCTTCTTCGCGCCATGAAAGGCGCAGGAAAGCCTCTTCCCGTCGATGCGATCGTCTTTGATGTCTATCAGGGCAAAGGCATTCCTGAAGGCCGGAAATCCATTGCGGTTCAGGTTACGCTCCAGCCGACCAGGGGCACCCTGACCGAAGAGGAAATCGAAACTGTCTCCGATGCGATTATCGCGGCAGTAGCCAGGCACTGCGGTGGCAGCCTCAGATCCTGATTGCGCATCCGAGGCTGTTTTCCATCCTGTCGGCTGATGAATGTGTCTAGGCCAGCATACGGTTGATTGCCGAAATCACTGCCTTGATCGGGGCTTTGGTGATAGAGGTATCAATCCCTGCACCAAAGACGCTTTGGCCTTTATCATCGGGAACATGAAGCTCAACATAGGCCGCTGCCTCGGCTTTTGAGGTGGCGCTCCTCGTGTTCTGGCCAAAATCCGCAAGCCTGAAGCGAAGATCAAAGGTTTTCCGCATCCCTTCAACAAAAGCGGATATCGGACCATTGCCCTGGGCGGTGAAGGTCACATCTTCTCCGTTATGGCGGATGGTTGCCGTCACCATTTCCATCTCACCGCCACGGCTGACTTTCTGGCTTTCAAAACTGACGAGGCTGAATGGTGTTTTCAGTTCAAGATATTCTTTTGAGAAAATCTCAAAGATATCCTTGCTGGTGATTTCCTTGCCGCTGGAATCGGCTACTTTCTGGACCGCTTTGCTGAGCTCGATCTCCGCACCTCGAGGCAGGCGGATGTGATGATCGACTTCAAGAAGATAGGCAACCCCGCCTTTTCCGGATTGGGAGTTCACCCGGATGATGGCTTCAAAGGTGCGGCCGATATCGCCCGGATCAACCGGCAGATAGGGAACCTCCCAATAGGATTCGTTCGACTTTGCAATGGCGTCCATGCCTTTGCGGATCGCATCCTGGTGACTGCCGGAGAAAGCGGTATGCACAAGAGAGCCAGCATAGGGATGTCGTGGATGAACAGGCAACTGGTTGCAGTATTCAGCTGTCTCGATCAGGTGATTGATATTGGAGAAATCAAGCCTCGGATTGACCCCTTGCGTCATCATGTTGAGCCCAAGCGTGATGATATCGACATTTCCGGTACGCTCACCATTGCCGAAGAGCGTGCCTTCGACGCGATCTCCCCCGGCCATGAGGCCAAGTTCTGTTGCCGCAACGCCGGTACCGCGATCATTATGCGGGTGCAGTGAGAGGATGAGGCTGTCACGGCGGGTGAACTGCCCGGACATCCATTCAATCTGATCGGCATAGATATTGGGCGTCGACATTTCCACTGTCGCAGGCAGGTTGATAATCGTCCGGTTCTCCGGGGTTGGCTGCCAGACATCCATCACGGCTTCACAAACTTCAAGAGCGTAATCAAGCTCCGTGCCGGTAAAGGATTCAGGTGAATACTGGAGTTGAAGACGCGTGCCTTCAAGGCGGCTGATGCGGTCTGCAACCATTTTCGCCCCGTCAACGGCGATCTGCTTGACCCCGGCCCGGTCTTCCCGGAAGACTACCCGACGTTGCAGGGTTGAGGTCGAATTATAGATATGGAGAATGGCGTTTTTTGACCCTTTGATCGCATCAAAGGTGGCGTCAACGAGATGCTCTCGTGCCTGGGTGAGCACCTGAATGCTCACATCATCAGGAATATGGTCACCTTCAATCAGTTCACGGCAGAAGTTGAAATCAGTCTCGGAAGCAGCAGGGAAGCCAACCTCGATTTCCTTGAACCCCATTTCAACCAGCAGGTTGAACATGGCCATCTTGCGGGCGCTGTCCATGGGTTCGATCAGCGCCTGATTGCCATCACGAAGATCAACGCTGCACCAGATGGGGGCCTCGGTGATGGTTTTGCCCGGCCAGTTGCGGCTGCCGAGGTCAACCGGCTCATAGGGTTTGTATTTCCTGTAAGCGGTGTAGTTTGGGGATCGATCCGTTGGATGTGTCATGATGAAGCTCTGTTGTTTTTGTTGCGGATGCCTTAATGGCGCGGCAATATCCCGACCCTAGCCCTTTGCAGCAGCGAGAGCCGGGCACAAAAGTCGTAGGTTCAGCATGATCTTCATCAAGATGCTCATGCCTTTTTCTAAGGCAAGTCGGCCATGGTGGTCAAGTCAATTGGTTCTAGGGGTAAAGGCGGCTGTTTACCATACTTAGGTAAAATCCATCGATAGCGTGTCAATCTGGCAGTTGCAACTGATCGTGCTACGCCTTATGTAGGATGGAAGCAAACGCAGCTTTTATCCAGTATCGGTGGTCTCAATGACACATCTTTCCCATATCAGGAATTTTGCGATTATCGCGCATATTGATCACGGTAAGTCAACGCTTGCCGATCGTCTTATCCAGCAATGCGGTGGTCTGACTGATCGCGAGATGAAAGAACAGGTCCTTGATAACATGGAACTGGAACGTGAGCGCGGAATAACGATCAAGGCCCAGACGGTGCGGCTTAAATACAACGCCAAGAATGGTGAGACCTACATCATCAACCTGATGGATACACCGGGACATGTGGATTTCGCCTATGAGGTTTCACGGTCTCTAGATGCCTGCGAAGGCTCGGTGCTGGTCGTCGACGCATCCCAGGGCGTTGAGGCCCAGACTCTGGCCAATGTCTACCAGGCCATCGACGTTGATCATGAGATTGTTCCCGTCTTGAACAAGATTGATCTTCCCGCCGCCGAGCCGGATCGTGTCCGTGCCCAGATCGAAGATGTGATCGGCCTTGATGCCAGTGATGCCATCGAGGTTTCGGCCAAGACAGGGCAGGGGATTGAAGATGTTCTTGAAGCGCTGGTCCATCGCCTGCCGCCGCCGGAAGGAGATGTCGATGCGCCGCTCAAGGCCATGCTTGTGGACAGCTGGTATGATTCCTATCTCGGTGTCATGACTCTGGTAAGGGTCAAGGATGGCATCCTCAAAAAGGGAATGAAGGTACGCATGATGGCGTCAGGTGCGGTCCATACGGTTGAGCGTGTTGGCTTTTTCTGCCCTAAACCTGAAGTGACCGACAGCCTTGGCCCGGGCGAGATCGGATTTATCAATGCCGGTATCAAGACGGTTTCAGATGCAAAAATCGGAGATACACTTACCGATGACCGACGTCCCGCATCAGAAGC
This sequence comes from Alphaproteobacteria bacterium LSUCC0684, assembly GCA_041228335.1. Classification (NCBI taxonomy): domain Bacteria; kingdom Pseudomonadati; phylum Pseudomonadota; class Alphaproteobacteria; species Alphaproteobacteria bacterium LSUCC0684. The sequence continues at coordinate 971,704 of CP166130.1, forward strand.
CCTGCCCGGGTTCAAACCTTCGATTTCGGTGGTTTTTTGCGGGTTGTTTCCTCTTGATGCCGGAGAATTCGGTGATCTGCGTGATGCGCTTGAAAAGCTCAGCCTCAATGACAGTTCCTTTTCCTTTGAGGCCGAAACATCCGCGGCGCTCGGGTTCGGGTTCCGTTGCGGCTTCCTCGGCTTGCTTCACATGGAGATCATTCGCGAGCGCCTGATGCGTGAATTCAATCTTGAGCTTATCGCCACGGCGCCTTCGGTTGTGTACCGGATCAACATGACCGATGGATCCAGCCGTGAGCTGCACAATCCGGCGGATATGCCTGAAGTAACCAAGATCAAAAGTATTGAAGAGCCATGGATTGAAGCCACCATCATGACGCCGGATGAGTTTCTTGGCCCGGTGCTCACCCTTTGCACTGAACGTCGCGGCGAGCAGGTCAACCTCACCTATGCAGGATCAAGGGCGATGGTTGTCTACCGGTTGCCGCTCAACGAGGTGGTGTTTGATTTCTATGACCGGCTGAAATCCGTAACCAAGGGTTACGCTTCGCTGGACTACCAGATCTCGGATTACAGGGAAGGTGACCTTGTGAAGGTTTCGATATTGGTGAATTCCGATCCGGTTGATGCGCTGGCCATGATCGTTCATCGGGAACAGGCTGAACATCGCGGCCGGGCTATCTGCTCAAGGCTGAAAGACCTGATCCCGCGGCAGTTGTTCAAGATTGCTCTTCAGGCAGCCATTGGCGGCAAGGTCATCGCCCGTGAGACCGTTGGCGCTCTCCGCAAGGATGTGACGGCCAAATGTTATGGTGGCGATATCAGCCGGAAAAAGAAACTCCTTGAAAAGCAGAAGGAAGGCAAGAAGAGGATGCGCCAGTTCGGCAATGTCGATATCCCGCAGACAGCCTTCCTCGAAGCGCTGAAAATGGGAGATAACTAGACCGATCTCTTCCGCTTGAACCAGCGATGCGCCAGAATAAGCAAAAGAGACGTGATAATGAAACTTGGCGCCGCCGGCAGAACCAGAATAGACGAGATGAAGGGATGCCATAAAAAGGGCTCGCAATTAAGCGAGACAAGCAGGCCACATGGGTCGATATAGCGGCTGATGATGCTTTCACTGACCTGCAGGCTGGTGGGTGCCCACTCATACCAGATTTCGCCGATCAGATACCAGCTTCTCCCATCATCCATGAGATCTTTTAGCATGGACGCAAGCCCAAATACCCCGAAAGTCAGACCAAGTATGCGCAGGATGAGTAACATGTGTCGGATTATGGCCTCTCTGCCTTGTGTTGGCAAATCATCTTGCATGAATGTGGTAAATTTGTGCCCGGAGGGCGGTTTGCCGTTGCGCTTGTTGTCCAAGTTTTGTAAACAGATCACCACAAGATGGAGAGATGGCCGAGCGGTTTAAGGCGCACGCCTGGAAAGCGTGTTGGGGTTAACGCCCCTCGGGGGTTCGAATCCCCCTCTCTCCGCCAACCCCCATCCGGGGCATAACAAGATAACAGGCTCACTCTGAGCATAGTCACAAATTACGGATGGGGTCAAGAGGAGCAGAAAAGCCCATAATTTCAAGCGGATAAAGAAAACCGCCCCGGAGGGCGGCTGTCATGAAAAGTAGTAACGCACACTTTTCATAGCACAGCTGGCTCTCATGTCAACAGAAAAATCACTTTTCTGAACGGTTTCGGTTTTTCTGAATTTGCCGAAAAAAAGGGTTCTGTATGCAAACATGACGTCGAATCATATCACCCTGCCGGCGGGACAACGTCCGGTCGGCGGGCGAAAGATCACGCCGGCCCATCGGCTGGCGACTAAATTTAGCCGTGAATTTACCCCCGGACATGATTTTGACCGGTTCAGGCCCGTCCATATTCTGAAACGCATTGGCACACGTCTGCCGCAAAAGAAAGGCAGGCCCCGCTGGAGCCGCCAGCTGATTGACCATCTTGAGTTGCTTGTTTCCATGACCCGGGAACGTGACTGGATCGAAGGCCGACCGGTGGTCTGGATGAGCGTGGCCGAGACGGCCGTCCGCCTCGGTATCTCTCCCAGTCAGGTCAATTACAACGAGAACCAGCTCCTGCAACTGGGTGCCGTCACCTGGACCGACAGCGCCAACCACAAACGCTGGGGTCGGCGTGATGAACGTGGCCGGATCATCGAGGCCTGGGGCATCAATCTTGCGCCGCTCGGCCAGCTGACCCGCTACCTTGCCGAGATGGAGGAGCTGATCGAGCGTGAGCGCCAGGAATGGAAGATGGTCAAGACCGCGTTTACATCATTGCGTCGCCACATCAGGGGAATATTTTCCTGCCCTGATGCCTGGGAGACTGATCTCACCCCCGCAGAGGTGGAGTTCAACGAGCTGGTGGCAGAAATGAGCATCAAGCGCGGTATCCGGTCGGAGCAGATCCGGAGCTGGACCTGCCTGCTTGAGACCTTTCTTGAGCGCCTGGATGAGACGCTGATACCGGTATCTGATCCCGAAACCGGCACGCCCGCCTCCGGACACAGCGCTAAAGCGCAGAATTCCGCCATCAATGCAGATGATTTAGGACCCAGGGGTCAGGAAGATACAACCCCGGGGTCAAATGAATGCGACGCACATAGAATACAAGAGAGAATTCCTGAAGAGAATACCACCACAGGTAGCCCCCATATCAATGACATGGCGGCTGATCCGGCGGCCGGGACGCCGCCGACGCTCGGCACGCCGCCGACGCTCGGCACGCCGCCTTCGGCACCGCCCGAACCATGCCAGCGCCACTGTCGTGACGCGGAAGCAACCCCCAAAGGGTCGCGACCGGCTGAAAGACCACGAGGCCAGGAAGGGGAAGGTAGCGCAGGCTCACCTGATGTCGCTCACCATCAAAAAGCGGGAGCGGATGACATTCCATCTTCAGGGCAGGCGTCTGATCCTGCACCAGCTGAACCCTGGCAGATGCCGGTGCCGGTCTACCCGGGAAGGGGCTGTCTCCCGGGCAGGGGCTGCCTCCCGGGCAGGGGCTGCCTCCCGGGCAAGGGTTGCCTTCCTGCGGCAGGGGCAACGCCTGCCCGAATGACTGGCTGGGCAGAGAAGTGCGATCTCGGCCAGTTGGCCCGTCACCTGCCGGAAGAGCTGCGGGCGCGATTGCCCGTAACCCCCGGCTGGCGAGATATGATCACGCTTGCCCGGGAGCTGCGCAGTGAGCTGGGGATCAGCCGTGATGCCTGGCAGGAGGCGTGCCAGGTGCTGGGGCAGGACGGCGCGGCGCTGGCGATGCTGATCATCGCAGTCAAGCACGCGCGGGGACATGTAACCAAACCGGGCGGCTATCTTCGTGGAATGACGCGCAAGGCCCGGGCCGGCCTCCTTGATCTCATGCCATCCGTTTTCGGGGTGCAGGCGTATCATCCGTGACTTTTGGCATGAAAATCCAGTTGGGACAGATCTTGCGGATGGCGTAGGCGCCGTCAATGGTGCGGGTGATCTCTGGCTTTTCAACCAGATGAAAAACTTCATCCGCCGGTGTCGTGGCGAGATGATCCTGCAAACGCTCATAATCAAAAGCGAAAGGTTCAGGCTGTCGATACTGCTGATAGATGCGATCGGTCATCCATTATCCAGGAGCAAATCATATGATCAGATTGCCACAATACTGTTACGGTGCATGGAAAAACTACAGGCAAGTCGGCTCAGTCTTTATGGGTGCCATCCACCGATAGAGACAATGCTTATATGGAATAGTTTTAAGGGCATTCCCGCCCCTGCAACCATCGAGACACTAGACGCTCTCGAAATGAATGTGCAGGTAACGGCGCTTACATGCCCCCGCAACTAAATTCCATTACACACTATTTAACACACCTGATTTTTGGGCCTGCAAATCACTGAAATAAAACAGGAAAAGTTGAAGCAGTATTCTGAAAATCCGCGTGTCGGGGGTTCGAACCCGCCCCTGGGCACCACTTTACTCTTCGAAAGCAAAAAATACCCCTGAATGAACAAATGCAACAATTTCAAACCATCGCATGTTTTAAAATTACTCCGCTGCCTTGTCATGCAGGCGGGCATAGCCATCGCGGGTCTGCGGTGCTTTTATGCCAAGGATTGAACTGGCCACTTGGGTGCGCAAAATCTGCGCCGTGCCACCAGCGATGGTGAACATGCGGGCGTCGCGGGTCAGCCGCTCCATTGGTAAGTCGCGCGAATAGCCCATTGAACCATGAATCTGCAACGCATCCTGCGTCACCTTCAGTGCCGTCTCAGATGCCAGCACCTTGGCCTGCGCCGCCGCCATCATGTCAGGGAAGCCACCATCATTGTCGCTGGCCCCCGCCGCGGCGTCATGCAACAGCGCGCGGGCGGCCTTTAGGGATATCGACATATCAGCCAGCATCCATTGCAGTCCCTGAAACTCGGCAATCGGGCGGCCAAACTGCATGCGGTTCAGCGCATAATCTCTTGCCTCGTCAAAGGCGCGCTGGGCAATGCCTAAGGCGACGGTGCCGGCACCTACACGCTGGGCGTTATAGGCATTCATCAGGCCAGCAAAGCCTTTTTTCAGGCCCGATGGTGGGATCACCACCATGCTTTCATGCACTTCCATATCTTTGAAAGTCACATCGGTTTCCGGAATGCCGCGCACGCCCATGGCTGGAGTGCGCCGACCGATGACAAGACCTGGAGTTTCATTCAGAACAGCAATAAAGCCGGCGATGCCCTGGCTCACACCATTTTCCATCACCCGGGCAAACACCAGATGAAATTTGGACACGCCGCCGCCGGTGATCCAGTGTTTTTTGCCATTGATGATATAAGTATCACCGCGCTTGACCGCGGTTGTTGTCATCTCGGTGGCGGCGCTTCCGGCATTGGGTTCGGTGATACAGATGGCCGGTTTGTCACCAGAAAGAACAAATTCAGCCGCCATGCGCTTTTGTGCTTCGGTGCCGTATTTCATGACCGCGCCAATCGCGCCCATATTCGCCTCAACCGTGATGCGGCCCATGGTCGAGCAGGCGCGCGCCATTTCCTCGATGACTAGTACCGTATCCATATAGCTCAAGCCCCGGCCACCATAGGCCTCGGGGATTGTCATGCCCATAAAACCGGCGTCACGAAGTGCTGCGATATTATCCCATGGATAGGCTTCTGTTCTATCCGTCTCGGCAGCAGTGGGCAGAAAAACATTTGTTGCAAGGTCACGTGCTGTTTCTTTGAGTTTTTGTTGGTTTTTGCTCAATTGTGTCATGTTGGTTGCCCCTGTTTCTTTTCCCATTTGGCCAATTCAGCTAGTATTTCTTTAGTATGCTCGCCACATCTTGGTGGCGGACGGCGATAAGATATTTTTGATTTACTGAACTTTACCGGATTCCCGATCAAGCTAACGCCCACTGATCCGGCATCAGGATGCGCCATGATGATCTTCATATCTCGGGCTGTTACCTGATCTGTCTCAAACACATCTTGAATTGTGTTGATCGCGCCACCGGGGACACCTGCTTCATCAAGGGCGGCAACCAGTTCATCGCGTTTCCACTTTACAATCTCCGCGACAAGGATTGGGATTAATTCCTGACGATTTTTGAGACGCATTTGATTTGTTGCATATAGAGGATCAGACGCCAGGTCCTCACGCTGTAAAATTGTGCAGAAACGCTCATATTGGGCGTCATTTCCAACAGCAATGACTACATGACCATCGGTTGTGGAAAAAACCTGATAAGGCACAATGTTCGGGTGCTGGTTGCCCAAACGAGGTTGATCCAAACCTGACACCAGATAGTTCGTCCCAGCATTGATCAACCACGCTACCTGTGAATCTACCAGTGCAAGATCAATGTGTTGACCTTCACCGGTTCTGTCGCGATGCCTAAGGGCTGCCAGAATTGCGGTTGTTGCATACATCCCACACATGACATCCGCTATTCCAAGCCCCACCTTCATGGGTTCACCGTCAGGATCACCGGTAATGCTCATAATCCCGCCATAAGCTTGAGCCAGAAGATCATATCCTGGTTTATGTGCATTTGGTCCTGTCTGTCCAAACCCTGAAATTGAACAATAGATGATATCAGGGTTTGTCATGCTAAGCCCTTCATAATCCAGGCCATATTTAGCAAGCCCTCCAACCTTGAAATTTTCTATGACAACATCGCAATGTTTTACAAGTCTGTGGATGAGAGAAGCCCCTTCATCACTGGTGATATCAACGGCAAGGCTTCGTTTGTTTCTGTTAGCGCAGAGATAATAGGCGCTTTCCCGTGAAATATTTCCTCCATCATCCTTGAGAAAAGGTGGCCCCCATGTCCTAGTGTCATCACCTGTGCCCGGCTTTTCAATTTTTATTACATCAGCGCCGTAATCCCCGAGCAGTTGCGTACAAGTTGGGCCGGCAAGAATTCTCGAAAGGTCAAGAATCCGAATACCTGAGAGGGGGGAAGTATTATTTCTTGACGATAATGACATTGTAACCCAGCCGACTTCATGAAATTGTTCATTGATTTAGTTAAATAGTATTAATGCGGCGGCCCATCTTCAGTATATCGAAATTTTATTGATTTAAACTTAAGCAAATCTTATGAAACACAGGCATTTTGGAACTTTTGATGACTTCAGAAATTGGTTAATTATTTAATCATATCAAGTTTTCTTTGCCTTAAACTTATTTATCTTCACATTTCCTTATAAACAAGTTCACAAATATTTTCTGGTCTAAATTAATTATGTTCCCTCAAATGAATAAATTATTTCAATGGTGGAGGGGTAGATTATGGATAAGAAAACATTAACCCATGAAGAAAATGTTGAAATTTCTCGTCGTTTTGGCCTTAAAGCGCTCGGTTATGCTTCTGTAACACTTGCAACTACCGGTCTGATGCCTGACTTGGTGAAGTTTGCTGTTTCAGATGCTAAAGCTGCCACAAGTGCGAAACACAAACTTAGGTTTGGTACGATTGTGGCGCCAAAAGCAGACAGATATTTGGCAACTGGCTTTTACCATCTCGCAAAAGCTATAGAAGAAAAAAGTGATGGTGAAATTTCTATCCAGATGCTCGACAAGGCGCAGGTTTGTGCAGAGACTGCATGTGCGCAAAAGGTATCCACAGGCGTCATTGATATGGGTACCGCATCGTCAACGAACCTGAGCCTTGTAGCAGCGTTCTCGAATGCAATTGACTGGCCGATGATGTGGACTGGGCGTGATGAAATATTTAACTTCCTGTTCAGCCCGGAGAGTGAAAAACTTTATCGAAGCGTGATGCGAAAAACCTACGGGATTGAGGTGCTTCATTACTATGGTGACATGCGTAGTATTTATATGGGGCTCAAATATTCTGATCGTGATGAAATGCGTACGCCAGAGGCCTTTGCTGGTGCAAAGATTCGGATTTCAGGTAGTGAAATGTTTGAAAATTTCACCAAGAGCCTTGGGATGAACCCTATCCCTCTGGCATGGGTGGAAACGCTGGAAGGAATGAAATCCGGTGTGGTTGACGCGATGGAAACATTCCCATCAGCAGCTGCTGGATATGGTATGACCAAAGTATCGGCGCAGGCAGTGGATGTGAATTTCTCACCTGGGGTCTGCCCGGCATTCATTTCCTCTCGTTCTATGGACAAAATGTCCGATAGGCTTAAGGAAGTTGTGTATGAGGCCGCATGGGAAGGGCAAAAACTGGCATATGAAGATGGCATTGTTGCAAACAATGTTGTCGTAGGTAGTGGAGACAACCCTGCTGCAGACAGCAATTACAGGTCACTTGATATGCGTGATGTCCGGTTGACCGATGAAGAACGGGCTGCCTTCGCCGAAGCTGGCGGTGTTGAAAAGAACATGGATATGTATGGCGCCATGCGCTCCCAGATGGATGATATCGGTGGTTATGATGTTTATGGAGCAATGAAAGAGCAGGCCAGCAATTGGGTAGGCAAGCCGATTAACATGCAAAAATGGTGGGCATAATTAACTCTCCTGCCTCGCCCACCTGCACAGGATGCGGGTGGGCATACATTCCTTAATTTATGTGATCATAATGCCTAAGTTTGAAATGTCTCAATGTATAAGAGTTTATTAAATTTAAGAGTAGTGAGATGACCTTGTCTTTTGATCGAATTTTAAGCCGGATTGAAAGAGTTGTCATGCTGTCAAGTTATCTCACGCTAATACTTATAGTTAGTCTTGAAACAATTCGACGCATGATCACTGGTGACCAGTTTGGTTGGGGTCCAGATGTTTCGATGTATGCATTTGTCTGGTTGGCATGGTTTTCCATGTCTGCCAATTTGCGCGCAGGCAACCAGTTGGCTTTCATGACTTTTCGTTCCAAGATGACTAACGAAACCAGACGATATTTTGAAATCCTGGATTGTTTTATCTGGCTGACAATCGGTACGGTCGTTATTACTACTTCCTATAATGTTGTCTTGAATGACCTCCGGCTGGGCCGTAATGTATTTGGTACAGACATTCCCATGGCGCTAGCTAGTGCGGCAGTGCCCTTGGGATGGTCTTTTTCAATGATACGCATTTTGCAGATACTTATCGCTTTGTTGCGTAGACAAAATCCCCATCCTCCACTCAGAACTGAAAATAGCATTAGCCAGAGTTGATGTAATGGATTTGACCTATTTAATTTCTGGACTTGCTATTTTCCTTTTTCTGACCGGTACACCTATCTTGCTGGTCATATCAGGTTGGGTTATTGCAACATCAGTTTGGGTGGTTGATTTTCCGCTTATAAATGTGGGCGTTGTTGCTAATGAAGCGGTTTTGATCTACGTCTTCCTTGCTGTTCCATTGTTTGTGGCAACAGGAGATCTTCTCACCGCTGGTGGGATCTCCCAGAAATTGGTAACCTTTGCCCGAAGCACAGTGCCATTTCTCCCCGGAGCAACGGCGGCAACAACAATGGTATCTTGCGGTCTCTTTTCAGCTGTAAGCGGTTCTAACGCTGCAACGGCGGCAACTATGGGTAGGCTGTTGGGCCCCGAGCTTAACAGACAGGGAATTGAGCCGGGAATGGCTGCGGCTTTGGTGGCTGCAGGTGGAACGGTCGGCGTGATCATACCACCTTCAGTGATGTTCCTTATCTATGCCGTTACTGTGGATGTGTCCTCAGTTGATCTCTTTGTGGGTGGAATAATTCCAGGGATCATGATGGTCATGGTTCTGATCTTGATGGCCGTATTCTATACGCGCGCTAAGGAACCGTCTGCTGGCTTTAAGGCATTTAGTTTGAGTGCAATAATGAGCAATGCGGTCAAAGCATGGCTGGGGTTCATCGCAATCGGGATTATTTTGTTCGGCATTTACTGGGGGTATTTCAGCCCGACGGAAGCTGCAGGTGTCGTGACGCTCTATTGCATGCTTGCAGGGGTATTCATTAGTCGTGAACTGAAATTCAGGGATATTCCAAATATCCTAATGCAAAGTGCGACCCTGACCGGATTGATAGTGCCTCTTGTGGTATTCTCGGTTCAGTTTCAGCAGGTGGCTTCGGTGATGGGTTTGCCACAGTTTCTCCAGGATACAATTACAGCAATCGGATCAGATTACGGAATGGCCGTTTCTATCCTGCTGATGATGCTGATTATCCTGATGGTTGGAGCAATTACCGAGTCGACCGCAGTAGTTCTAATTCTTGGTCCTATACTTGCCCCTATTGCAGATTATTTCAACATCGACCCGATCCATTGGGGAGTCGTGTTTGTTATTGGCACCACGATTGGCTTTGTGACACCTCCGTATGGTCTTAACCTCTTTGTGGTGTCTGGCGTGATGAATGTTCCCTACCCGTCAGTAATGCGAAATATCCTAAAACTCCTTATACCGCTTTTCCTTTTATGGGGTTTCATAACTTTTTCACCATGGACGGCAACCATGTTGCTGCCAAAGAGCTAGTTCCTGATTTATTCAACGCTGTGAAAGACGAGAGATAAAATGTCAAAATCAGATCAACCCAATTTTCTTTTCATCCAAACCGATCAGATGACGGCTTTTGCGCTCGAACAGTATGGTAATCCTGTATGTAAAACACCTCACATTGATAAACTGGCTAAAGAAGGGGTGGTTTTTGATAATGCCTATTGCAACAATCCGATCTGTGCGTCGTCGAGATTTTCCATGATGTCAGGTCAATTGTCATCCCGTGTGGGGGCTTATGACAATGCAGCAGAGTTTCCCGCACAGACGCCGACGTTTGCTCATTATCTGGTAGATCTCGGTTACACTACCTGCCTTTCAGGTAAGATGCATTTTGTAGGACCGGACCAATTGCACGGATTTCAAGAACGTGTGACGACTGATATATACCCTTCTGACTTTGGCTGGACTCCAGACTGGCTATGTGAAGGTCTCCAACCGGCGCCGTCTGGGATGTCAATGCGGTCGGTGGTTGAAGCCGGTGTTTCTGAGCGATCCCTGCAGATAGATTACGATGAGGAAACCTGCCATCAGGCAGAGGTCAAACTCTGGGAATATGCTCGATCATCAGAGAAAAAGCCCTTTTTCCTGGCCGTATCATTCACCCATCCCCACAATCCATTTACCACCCAGTCCAAATACTGGGATCTCTATGAACATGAAAAGATAAATATGCCAATCGTACCGGCAATACCGGTTGAAGAAAAAGATCCTTGGTCGCAACGCTATTATTATCTTATCCGTAATGATGAGCACGATGTGACCGATGAAGATGTACGTAATGCACGCCATGCCTATTATGGCATGGTTACCTATATGGATGACATGGTCGGTCGTTTAATGAAAGTTCTGGATGAGAGCGGTTTGCGCGAAAATACCGTTGTTATCTTTACTGCAGATCATGGCGATATGCTTGGCGAGCGCGGCATGTGGTATAAATTCAATCCTTATGAATGGTCTGTGCGCATTCCCCTGGTGATTTCAGCGCCCGGTGGGGTGAAGGGTAAGCATGAAAAGGCACTTGTTTCTTTGGTTGATATGTTGCCAACATTTGCTGATATGGGTGGGGCGGGCTCGTCCTTCCAGCCGGTAGACCAGATTGATGGCCGCAGTTTGAAGCCACTTCTCTATGGGCAGAAGACTGGCCTTGCGGATGAAGTGATGATCGAATTTACTGCGGAGGGGACTTACGCACCAGCTCTGATTTTGCGGCAAGGTGCTTTTAAATATGTCTATTGTGAAACCGATCCCGGCATGATGTTCAATCTTGAAGAAGATCCCAACGAGTTGAATAATTTATGTCAGGATCCCGCGTATGCTTTCAAAGCTGCAGAGATGGAAAAGGAAATCCTGCGTCGTTGGGACCCAGTAAAGTTAAAGGAAGATATAATTTCCAGCCAAAAACGTCGCCATTTTGTCCAGCGTATATTGATGAAGGGAACCTCTGTTCTTTGGGACTTTCAGCCAGAATTTGATGCTTCAAAACAGTATCTCAGAACAGGGAATAGCCCGACCCAGGTTAAGGGTTTGGCCAGATATCCGTTTGTTGCGCCAAAACCGCCTGATCACCCAAGGAAATAGAAGTATTTCTCTCATTTTAGTCTAAGTAATGAGTGTAGCACAGGTGCCAATTCAGCCCTGCAACATTTAATCATACTTTACTATTGCTTTTTGTGCAGAAGTCACAAGCGCATTATACACCCTATCAAGCATGGGCTGGCGATGATGGTTTTCCAGTTGAACCATCACGATCTTACGTTGAACAGGAGGCGAGCCAAAGGGTACCATATATAGTTTTTCTCTCAGATGATTTCGCACCGAAGACATTGGTAATATACCAACCCCAAGGCCCTCTAGAATCATCGTGTGGAAAATTTCAAGAGTATCCAACTCCATGATCGCATCAACTTCAATCTTCATGCGCCGTAACTCAATTTCTATGATACGGCTGACAGCTGCGCGTCTGTTAAAACTGATAAAGCTGTTTCTCTTCAGCAGTTCAACATCAGTTTTGCCGCTTTGATCAATGGGCGCAAGAACCATTAACGGTTCGTTCAGAATAGGGCGAACTATTAATTCCTTGTCTAGATTGTCTGGCAGCGTTATTAGGGCGCCGTCAATCTTACCGTTCAGAACCTGATTGCTTAACTCGCTGGTGAGATTTGATGATACTCTGACTTGAAGCTGACGATAAGATTTTCTGAGATTTTTGATTGCTTCGGGCAAAACAAATGATGCTCCTGGGATGGTGCCAATATTTATTGAACCGGCCATCTGGCTGGCCACTGGAGAGATTTGCATCAAATCATCATAAATCTCGACAATAGCTCGTGCCTTCTCAAGCATCATCGCCCCTGCATTGCTTAATCTGGGAGGTCGCATTGACCTTTCAAAAAGCTCAAGATTCATGTGAATTTCGAGATTTTTCATCTGCATGCTGACCGCGGACTGGGTGATATTCATCTTTTCGGCTGCAGCGTTGAAACTGCCCGTATCAGCAATGGCGAGGAAAGTTTTCAGGTGGCGAATAAGCATCTTATTACTTAAGCATTGCTGAAGATATTAATCAATTAGATTGTTTTGACTGAACTTATTATAGCGAATACACATGAATAAGAAATAAGAGATATGCAGCAATTAAAATCTAATTTTAGAAATATATGCTTGGAGAATATAGATGACTGAACTTGATGCCAACGCTGATTTACTCAAACGGCAACGCGAAATCATTTCACGCCAAGATCTCAAGTCATTTACAAAACGACGTGATCTCCCGGGGTTACTCTATTTTTTCGGTCTGCTGTCTTGCATCGGAGCTTCAGGTTTTCTTGTCTATCTTGCCGAACCTTATGGATGGTGGATTTGGCCTGCCATGCTTCTGCACGGCATCATGCTCGGGCATCTTTTTGCCCCTCTCCATGAAACCAGCCATGGAACAGCGTTCAGGACACGATGGATTAATGAAACCGTGCTTTGGTTTTGTGGCATCGTTACGATCTGGCCGCCACTTTACTTCAGATATGATCATGCAGGTCACCATACCTATGCTCAGGTTGCTGGCAAGGATCCTGAATTCGTGCTGCCCGCTCCACGTTCAATTTTGGGATATATCTATTATGTTTCGGCAATTCACTTGTGGATTAAGAACGGAGGGTGGCTCTTCCGCCATGCGCTTGGATATATGCATCCGTTCAACCGTCAGTTTGTCCCGGACGAAGAATTGCCACGTATCTACATGGAAGCACGCATCATGCTCACTATATATGCAGCACTGGCAGTTTTCACCATCAGCACGGGATCAATGGTTGTTCTCCATTACTGGTTGATCCCGACCTTGATTGGTGTTCCGGTAGCTCGGATGCTAAGGGTTGCTGATCATACAGGTTGTGATGAGAAGCCGGATTTGCGTAGATATGCTAGGACAGTGACAACAGATTTCATCACACGCTTTTTCTGTTGGAATATGTCCTATCATTGCGAGCATCATCTTGCTCCCGCTGTACCTTTTCATCAACTGCCGGGCCTGCATAAGGCAGTCGGTCATGAAATGAATCCAGTCAAAAAGGGGTATATTGCGATCCAGTGGGAAATTCTGACAAAACATATGTCAGGTTTCTGGCCATCTAGAAAATCATCACCTCCGGCAGAATAGAAGATAAAAGGGGCAGTGAGATGATTAGTGAGTGGCAGTTTGCGATAAATGCTAACGAAATTGAAGATGAAGATGTGATGCCAGTTGAAATAGGCAAACGTGAAATTGCCATCTACCGGTTCAATGATAACTTCTACGCTACCAGCGATAAATGCACCCACGGAGATGCCTATCTTTCAGAAGGAGTTGTTGTTGGCGAGGTGATTGAATGCCCTCTCCATCAGGGGCGCTTTTGCCTGAAAACAGGAAAAGCGTTGAGCGCACCTGTCTCAGCTCCAATCGAAACCTTCGAAGTGAAACTTGAAGACGGTAAAGTATTTGTCAAACTGGCTGGATCCTAGAGCAATGAAAATAACTAATCAGTTTGGTTTCGAGTGGAGCGGGGCAACTCCTGAACAGGGCCAGTTGCTTGATTTAATAATTAAAGATTATTTTGCATATAGACTTAGCGTTTTCCCACAGCTCAAAACTCTATGTGAAGATGCTCCGTCATTTGCAATGGCACATATCTTCAAAGGCTACCTGCTTCTTTCAATGGGTACGCAAAGCACATTCCCGGCCGCTGAAAACTGCGCTGATCATGTGCGTAATCTAAGTGATCATCTAACCCCAAATGAAAATCTTCATCTGTCAGCATTAAGGGCATGGATAAATCTGGATAGTGAATTGGCATGCTATAATTGGGACATGATCACAATTGCCGAGCCGCGAGATCTACTGGCGGTGAAACTCCAGCATTTCACTTTATTCTGGATGGGGCGCCCTCATCATATGATGGATGTAATTTCACGGGTTCTTCCGAATTGGCGGGATAACATGCCGGGATATGCAAATCTTCTGGGCATGCAGGCTTTCGCTCATGAAGAAATGGGAGACTACAAAAAAGCAGAATCCCTAGGTCGCATGGCTGTGGAAATGGATCCAGATGATCTTTGGGCTGTACATGCAGTCGCCCATGTTTACGAAATGAAGAACGACTTGGATGCAGGGATCTCATGGCTGGATCAGCCATATGGCACCTGGCATGATCGAAATCCGTTCAAAGATCATCTTTGGTGGCATACAGCTCTTTTTGCTTTTGAAACGGGGGCTTACGATCGGGTACTAGAACTTTACGACACATCTATATGGCCTGATGATTCCAGTTTCTATCTTGATATTCAGAATTCTGCTTCAATGTTGGCGAGGCTTGAATTTGCCGGGGTAGATGTGGGCGACCGATGGAAATCACTGGCCGTAAAGGCGCAAGAACGTACTGGTGATCATGTTCTGCTTTTTACAGAACCTCACTACACCATGGCTTTTGGTAGCACTTCCCAGTTTGATCATATTGAAAATCAGATAGATTCCCTTGAAAAAACCATGGCTAGTCGAGATGATTTTGCTGGGCGAGTGACACGAGATATTGCCGTTCCTGTTTGCAGAGCTATTGAGGCATTTTATCAAAAAAACTATCCGCGAGTGATCGAATTGCTGTGGCCTATCCGATATCAATATCAACCTATTGGCGGCAGTCATGCTCAACGCGATATATTTAATATATTTTTAATCGAAGCGGCAATCAAAACAGAAAACTTCAAAATGGCCCGAGCCTTGCTTCTTGAGCGCAAATCACGCCACCACAGAAGTTATAGCAGTCAACAAAGGCTTGATGAGGTGAACCTGGCATTAATGGAATCAATGTCACCTAATGAGAATTCTAATGATTATTTATATGGTTACTATTAATGGCAAATTTAATTACCCTCTTAACCAAAAGATCTCAAAAACAGTTTGAAATATTACCCGGAGAGACAATCCTTTTTGCGGGATTAAGGGCTGGACTTGATTTGCCTCATGAATGTTGTAGCGGGACATGTGGCACCTGTCAGGCTCAGGCACTTGATGAAGCATCAATCCTGTCAATGTGGGACGAAGCCCCTGGCAAATCCTTTTTGCCTGAAGGAGCAGGGCGGGTGTTGATGTGTCAAACTGCTGTAAGCCGAACGGCAGAATTCAAATTGTTTGGCTCATTACGTGATCGTGATGAGCATATCAATTCGCCGGATTATTTTTCGGCAACACTGCAAAGGCAACGCAGGTTGAATGATGATGTCATGGCTTTCAACCTGAAACTTGAAGAGACCTGTACATATATTGCGGGACAGTTTGGTTTGTTGAGCATCCCCGAAGTAGAGGGATGGCGCGCATATTCAATGACAAGCCGATCATCTCGCAATGGCACAACCCAATTGACCTTTGTCATAAGAAAAAAGACCGGCGGCCTTTTTTCTGAATGGTTGTTTTCAGGCGACAGAACAGGTCATGAGATCAGGTTTTTTGGCCCGGTTGGCAAGGCTGTTCTCAAGCCTGAAAGTGATGGAGATATTGTGATTATTGCCGGGGGAAGTGGTATTGCTGGCATGATGGCTATTCTTGAAGATGCCATCGAAACTCCTCATCTTTCCAGCAGGCAGGCTCGTGTCTTTTTTGGCGTCAGAAACCCTGACGCTATCTTCTTCAATGATGAATTATCAGATATGGTCGACAAGGCCGATGGAAAATTATCTGTGACAGTTGCCTTTTCAGAAAGTCCGCCTTCTGAACCTTTGCCTCAAGGTAATCTCTATATTTCATCAGGAAATATCCATGAAGTTGCGAGGCGAGATTTGGTCTCAAGGCCCGCGCCATCCAACGCTGTTTACTTTCTTGCCGGTCCATCGCAAATGGTTGAAGCGGCGCAATCTATGCTCCGCGAGGATGCTGATGTTGCTGATAACCAGATAAGGTATGACAAATTCAGTTAAGGCAAATGGCTATGGCTTTGGGCACTCTATCAATTGCGAACAATGGCAATAGTATTTTCGGGAAAGGTGCCATTGATCATCTCTCAGAGAATCTTCTGGCACTTGGGGTAAGCCGCCCACTCATTATTACAGATCAAGGTATTCTAAATGCAGGTCTTTTGGAAAAGCTTTTAGCTCGTATATCAGGTTTTCCAGGTCACTCGGTCTTTCTGGAAACGCCATCAAATCCTAACGAGGCCTCCGTTGAAGCTGCTGCGTCAAAATTCAGGTCTGACAGTTGCGATTCAATCATTGGCTTTGGAGGGGGCTCATCCCTTGACCTTGCAAAAGCCGCTGGCTTACGAGCAACCCATGAGGGATCGCTTGATATATACACCACGCAGAACCAGGGCGTAAGAATTATAGGAAAAACACCGCCACTGATTGCAATTCCAACAACAGCAGGAACAGGTAGTGAGGTAGCGCGGGCGGCTGTTATCATCCTTGAAAATGGAGAAAAGCGGATTATAGCCAGTCCTAAACTGGTGCCTGATGTGGCTATTCTCGATCCGATGTTGACTATTGGGCTCCCCCCTTTGCTGACTGCAGCAACCGGCATGGATGCGGTCACGCACTGTATTGAAGCGGTGCTTTCACCGATTATCAATCCTACCGCTGAAGCAATCGGGCTTTGCGGCTTGTCTGTAGCCCTTGGAGAAGGGGCATTGCTTGCTGCTGTCGAAGATGGAAATAACGAGGCTGCCCGTAACAGCATGATGGCTGTTTCAACACAAGGTGCGATGGCTTTCTCTAAAGGGTTGGGGGCTGTCCATGCAATGAGTCATGCCTGTGGTAAAGATGAAAAACTTCGCCTACATCATGGTACGTTGAATGCGGTTCTTTTGCCTGTGGTGTTGCAGCGTAACGAAACTGTTGCTGGTGAAAAATATCCTCGTATTGCAGATGCAATCGGAATCCCCTGTAAATCTGACCTTGCTTCGTTCTTTTTATCATTAAATAGCAAGTTAGGTTTGCCAGCAAACTTGGCTGAGATGGGCATAACGCCCGACATGATCCCTGATCTGGCCCTTCATGCTTCAATTGACTTCTGTTCTGCCACCAATCCCGTTTCACTCGATGTCACGGACTATGAAAGTCTGTTTCATCAGGCGCTGTTTTGCTGATAGGGGTAAATGCCATGGATTTAATGATGCCAGCCACTGATCGTGCCAGTATTGATTATCATTATTTTATCCGTGGAAGATTGCCCGAATGGGATGATAACTTAGCTGATTGTGCCAACCTTAGTCAGATTGTAAGAAATTCCTCGCTTTGTCATCAGGATATTTCCTATGGCAACGTTAGTCGTCAGGTGATGGATATCTTTCCTTCAGATCAGGATCAACAAAATCAATCAGTGCTGATTTTTCTTCACGGCGGGTATTGGCGAATGATGAATAAATCTCAATTCAGTTTCATTGCTCCGCCCTTCACGTCCATGGGAGTAACAGTAGTTCTGGTGAATTATCGTCTTCTTCCATACGTTACTTTGGCAAATATTGTTGAAGATGCGCGCATAGCTGTAGACTGGATTGTCCACAATATAGAGGGATTTGTCGGAAAAGTAGAAAATATCATTGTTTGCGGACATTCGGCCGGCGCCCATCTGGCGGCGCATGTTGCATGTAACAACCCAGCGATAGCTGGAATGGTAGGCATATCAGGGGTTTATGATCTTGAGCCTCTTGCAAATTCCTTTCTGAACGAGATCGGTTTTCTGGATCAGTCTGTAATCGATGCTTATGGGATCAACGCTCTGACACCAGAAAATCCATGTTCTGGATTATTTGCTTATGGAGCCAGTGAAGGGGTTGAATTTGCCAGGCAGAGTGATGTGATTGCTAAGAGGTGGAAAAACCAGCGCTTACCGGTGAAACAGTTGATCCTTGATGCCAATCATTCCACAAGCGTTATTCAGCTCGGAGATGATAGAAGTCCACTTTTCAACGCCATGATCAAGTTTATTCAAAGAGCCGGAGTAGCAACATGAAATCCATGCAGATCCTTGAGTGGGGAAAACCACTTGAGATGCGCCATAGCGAGACACCTGTCCCTGAAGGAAAACAAATTCTGGTTGCGGTGGAATATTGCGGGGTTTGTCATAGTGACTTACACATACGTGAGGGCTTTTTTGATCTGGGAAATGGCGTAAAATTTCCAATTTCGGCGCGCGGTGTTCACCCGCCATTCACCATGGGGCATGAACCTGTGGGCTGTGTTGTTGCCGTTGGTCCTGAGGCAAATCCCGATTTGCTTGGCCGATCTTTTGTAATTTACCCCTGGATTAACTGTGAAGAGTGCGAGCCATGCCAAAATAGCCTTCCTCAGATATGTGATGCCCCTAAAATCATTGGGACACGCGTTGATGGCGCCTATGCAGACCATGTAATTGTTCCTGATGAGAAATTTCTTGTTGAGTATGGCGATATCAACCCCGCTCTTGCCTGCACCTTGGCCTGTTCTGGGCTTACGGTGTTTAGTGCATTGAAGAAAATTATGCCCCAGGACCTTAATAGGCAGGACACTATTCTCATTATTGGTGCAGGGGGGCTTGGTCTTACAGCAGTGATGCTTGCTAAATCATTGAGTAAAGCCCGGATTGTCATTGCAGATATTGATGAGGCAAAACTAGACGCAGCAATGGATCTAGGAGCTGATGAAAGCATCCTTTCAAGTTCTAAAAATGCCAGCACTCAAATCAAGGAGTTTGCGGCATCTGGCAACGGGCTAGCTGCAAGTCTTGATTTTGTCGGCCTTCCCCAAACAATGCAACTTGGCCTCGACAGTTTAAGAAAGGGAGGTGTGCATGTCCATGTTGGGCTTTTTGGCGGAGCGTTCCAACTCTCCCTTCCGCCACTTTCATTCAGAATGTTGCAAATCAGAGGTTCCTATGTGGGTACTCTGGAAGAATTTAGGGAGTTGGTATCGCTTGTACGGAATGGGCTGAGAATGGAGCTTCCTGTGGAAATACGGTTACTCACTGAGGCTAATGCGGCGCTTAATGATCTTCAGGAGGGAGAAATTGTGGGTAGAGTCGTGCTGAAACCATAGCATGGAGAAAGATTACTTTGTGATATGCAGTATTAATCACCCATCAACGTTGTTCATAAAAACTTTTAGAAGTTTCTAATGCAGAAAGTGCGATGTAATGGTGAATTTGCAGGAAGAAAAAGACTTGGAGAATAATGTTGCCATCAGCGCAAGGCGCTATGAGGAGTCCCCGTTCATTGACCGACATGACACGTCCAGGATGGTTCGTGGTGTATATGCGGGTCGTTTTTTTGCGGTGTATAACGGGGAAGATTATCTTGCCAAATACTGGACGCTTCGCCGCAAGGCATTAATTTTCGACGTGCCCGAAAAACCGGTCGAAATTTCAGGCGAAGATGCCGTGCCGTTTCTAGAGTGGGTGCTGACCCGCAAAGTGTCGACGATGACCGAAGGACGCGGCTATTACGCGCTTGCCTTGACGCCGCAGGGCGGCATTTTCATGGATGGCGTTATCTTCAAGATTGCCAAAGATCGTTTCTGGTATGTGCAGGCGGACGGCCCTTTTGAAACCTGGCTGATGGCGCATAGTGGCGGCTTTAATGTCAAGATTTCTGATCCGAATTCACGGGTGCTGCAAATCCAGGGGCCAGCCTCCTTCGATATCATGAAAGCGGCATCGGCTGGTCAGATCGATGAGAATATGGGGTATTTCCGGTCAGGCTTCTTTGATCTCGGCGGGCAGAGACTTTATGTCTCTCGCTCAGGTTTTACCAATGAGCTTGGGTTTGAGATTTACTGTGATGGCGCCAGGACGGATCATCTTGCGCTCTGGGATCATCTGATGCGGGTTGGCGAGCCATTCGGGATGGAATTTTCCTCCACCCGGGCGATGAACATCCGTCGGATTGAAGGAGGCATCCTTGGCAATACAACTGACATGGATACAACAATGACCCCGTTTGGGGCCGGGCTCGGGAATTTTGTCGATATGGAGAAGGGGGAGTTTATCGGCCGTAATGCCCTCATTGAGGCGGACAGGCGCCCCTTGCTGATGGGACTTACCTGCAGGACGGCAACCCCTTCTTCGGGAAGCATGATTCTTGATAAGGGGAGAGAGGTTGGTCACATCACCGCAGGCGTGCCATCACCAACATTGGGTTTAGGGATAGGCTATGCGAGATTTCATGCGCCTGGTGAATGGGTGGGCCGAAAGATGGTGCTGAAACTCCCTGATGGCAGCCAGCATGATTGCGAAATTGTAGAAACACCCTTCTTTGACAAGGATCACCTTATCGTCAGGGGATTGGACCGGACTATTCCCAGAACAGCAAATCTTGACCCAACTAGAGAAACTGATGCCGAGTATACCAGTGAACGAAGTGGGGATTAAGAATGGGGCTTACAAGTTCACATTGGGGCGTTTACGAATTTGTCGTTAAAAATGGACGGCTTTCAGCGCTGAAACCTTTTGGCCAGGATCCTGACCCTTCGCCCATTGGCCATTCAATCATTGACCTGCTTGAGGATAAAACACGGATCACGGCCCCGGCCATTCGTGAGAGCTGGCTTATCGATGGCCCGGGAGCCGCCACCCATAAACGCGGCAGTGACCGATTTGTTGAGGTGAGTTGGGATGAGGCAGAAACGCTGGCAGCCTCAGAACTTGAACGAGTGATAAAAACTAAAGGCAATCAGGCTATCTATGCCGGGTCCTACGGTTGGGCCAGCGCCGGACGCTTTCATCATGCGCAAAGCCAGGTGCACCGGTTTCTTAACTCCATAGGGGGGTACACAAAATCAAAGAATACTTATAGTTTTGCCGCGGCTGAAGTCATTATTCCCCATGTTCTGGGGGACAACCTGATGGAATTGCTGGCCCTGCAGACAAGTTGGAAATCTGTTTGCCACAACACTGAACTGATGGTGGCCTTTGGCGGATTGCCAGCGTTCAACAGCCAGATCAGCAATGGTGGAACCGGTGCGCATATTCAGCGTCTCAGGGTTCGGGAAGCAGCGGCGGCGGGAACACGGTTTGTCAATCTGTCGCCGCGCCGTTCCGATGTAAAAACCGATATTGATGAAGACTGGATCCACTTGCGGCCAAATACCGATGTTGCCGTTATGCTGGCCATGGCGCATACCTTGCTTGTTGAAGATTTGCATGACCCATCCTTTCTTGATCGCTACACCACTGGATTTGATCGGTTTCAGGCCTATTTACTGGGGCAGAAAGACGGCATCCCGAAAACCGCCACCTGGGCTGCTGGCATAAGCGGCATGGCCGAGGCCAATATCGTTGCGCTGACACGCGAAATGGCCCGAAAACGTACCATGCTGACCGTCAGTTGGTCCCTGACACGGCAGCAGTTTGGGGAGCAACCCTTTTGGGCAGTCGTTGCCCTTGCCGCCATGCTCGGGCAGATGGGTAAGCCCGGTGGAGGTGTTGCCTTTGGTTATACGGTGACCAATTATCTTGGCAATAATATCTTCAAGATGCCGTATTCGCCCCTGCCGCAGGGTAATAATCCTGTTGCTGATTTTATTCCTGTTGCCCGGGTGAGCGACATGCTGCTCAATCCGGGCGAGAAATTCGTTTATGATGGCGGGAAATATACCTATCCGGATATTGATCTTGTCTACTGGGCAGGCGGCAATCCGTTTCATCATCACCAGGATCTTTCCCGTATGCGTAAGGCGTGGGAAAAACCATCAACAGTCATCGTACACGACTGGTGCTGGAATGCACTGGCGCGGCATGCCGATATCGTCCTTCCCTGTACAACCACGCTGGAAAGACAGGATATTGGCATGACTCCGCGCGATCCTTATGTGATTTCGATGGATAAGGCCATTGAACCTGTTGCCGGGGCCAGAAATGATTACGATATCCTTGCCGGAATTGCCCGCCGCATGAACGCAGAGGGCGCCTTTACCGAAGGTCGCACAGCAGAAGACTGGCAGTGCTGGATCTGGGACAGATCTCGCGAGAAAGCGGCAGAATTGAATATAGATATGCCTGACTATGAAAATTTCTGCAAAGCCGGTTTCTTCAAATCACCTGACTTGGATGAAGATCGTATTTTCCTCTCTGAGTTTATTGCCGATCCCGAAGCAAACCCTCTGGGAACCCCGAGTGGGAAGATTGAATTGTTTTCAAAAACCGTGGACAGCTTTTCTTACGATGATTGCCCCGGTCATCCTGCCTGGATGGAGCCCCTTGAATGGCTGGGTGCGAAAGATAAACAGTATCCGCTTCATCTGGTATCAAACCAGCCGAGAACAAAACTGCATTCCCAAATGGATAATGGAGCCTTTAGCCGGTCGATCAAGATAAAAGGGCATGAACCGGTTGAGATGAACCCCATTGATGCCAAGGCACGGGGCCTTTCGGATGGGGATATCGTGCGCGTATTCAATGATAGAGGTGCCTGTCTTTGTGGCGTTGCCGTTACGGCAGATGTTATGCCGGGGGTTATAATCATCAGTACGGGATCATGGTATGATCCTGTTGATCCGGCTGACGCCAGCAGCATGTGCAAGCATGGCAATCCCAACATGCTTTCACCGGATATTGCCACGTCAAAACTGAGCCAGGGACCAGCGGCCCATAGTTGTCTTGCTGAAGTCGAACTCTATGACGGCCCCGTTCAAAAGATTACGGCATTTGATCCGCCTGAAATAATTCATAAAAAAGAGTGAGGAAAAGACCAATGACCGATAACTTGAACATTCGTCCGCGCCGGAGTTTCATATTCACGCCAGGGTTGTGTCCGGAGATGTATCCCGAAGCACGGCCACTATCTCTAACGTATCATAAATAGACATAAAACAATGCCAAAAGTGGTTGATACATCATAGATTACCAAGGTGATTACATTACTCTAAAATGACTACTACTAAGGCTCAAATCACTGCAGAATCAAGGTGCAGGTAACGGCAGTTGCGGCACCATACATCAATTTAAACCCATTTTTTAATGGTAGGGTCTTGAACAAATCCTGCCCCCGCAACCAAAAAATCAAAGCAAATACAACGCGTTACAAAATCGCCTCACTCTCCTAATTGGGGCAATTTTGTCGTTCAGGCACAATTGAGGCACATTCAGGGGCAGTTGCCGCCAATAGTTCCCAACAGCCTTGAACACTCTTTGCCGCCCAAGAGCCGCGAAGCTGTGCCTCAGGCACGACGTCAGAAGCCCTCACTGCCCTCAAAAATATATGGGTTGAGGAATATCCGTTCCCATAACAGGTTGCGGTCGACGTCAGAGAGGCTAGCCTCATTGCAGGTTGCTTCCCATTCCGTGCGTACGGTTGCTAGCATGTCCTGAATAATCTCCGCAGCGGTCTGCTTGTCGAGCAGGAAGTTGGGAGATGCCTCCATGCTGGTCGCGAGCGTGCTTCGACGGTTGTTTCCGGTAATCAGCATGGCCTGGCTGGCCTCATTGCCTGCCCTGCTTTGCGGGCAGATATCATAGGCCGGCGTCAGCTGGAGCATTTTGCCATCCCAGAAGGCGGCATGGTTACGGGCATGGTCATCGGTATTACCGCATAGGATATTGAACACCAGCCGCCCGAACATCTCGCGCAGTGTATCCTTTGGCTGGCTGAAACGATGCCGGATAACCTCGGTCAGGTCGGCATAGCTGGCATAGCGGGCCATCATCTCATCAAGCCCGAATATCGTCAGCGCCGAGACTATAGCCTTGCGCTGCCAGCCGTCACCTCTGCGCAGCCGGTCAAACCGTTCGACCAGCAGCACGTCCTTCCCCGCTACCTGGGTTAGGCGTACCGGCGCAACGTCTAATCCGGCCTTGGCGGCAAGCCGCATGGCGATGAACTCCGCCTTGACCACGTTGTACGTGTCGGAAGACGATGAAAACTTCGCAATCATCTTCTTGTGGCCATCCTCTATCATGGCCTTGGGCCGCGCACCCCCTAGCGAACTGCCATGAAACAGGGCTTGATCCAGCTCAAGGGTAAGAGGGATGCCCTTTTCGACCTTCTCGGCAGCCGTAAGCAGTTCCTCCAGCGTGGCCGCCTGTGCCATACGAGGAACATAGTCTTTGGGGGACAGCTGGAAATCCAGCGCGCCGATACGGTCTGAGCCGGATTCCAGCAGATAGGTCAGCTCGTCTATCGCGCCGATATCAGCATCCTTGCCCTTGATGCCAAAGGTTCTGTTCAGGATCACACGTCGCCCCCAGGCGTCTGGCGCACCATCACGCAGGCACCCTGCCATGCTCAGGCCCGGCTCAGGGGGAATGGCGCCGGGGCGCAAGGGCAGTTCAGGCAGATAAAGGGGGATTGCCCCTTCAAGCTCCAGATAGCTGCGGCCATAGTTGAAAATAAGGCTTGCGCCATCACGGGCGAGGCGTCCGGCGACAACCGGCTCAGTTGCGCCGGGTAACCATACCCACACATACGCTTCTCTTGGGGCTTCCGCATGACGGAAGTTAGAAGTCATCCTTTACCGCCTTTGTTCTTTTGCGTACCTTCTTCGGCAGCAGGGTCAGCTTGCTTCGTGCCGTTGCAAGGTGCTGGTTCAGGTTGGAGGGTTCCGCTTCAAAGAGCTGCACGCCGACAATAGCGGCGAGTTCGAAGGCAGCGCCGATGGAACACCCCATCTCGCCATTTTCGATCCTGTGGACCAACCCGCGCGATATGCCTGCACGTTCGGCAGCCTCGGCAACCGTCATCCCTCGCGCAATGCGGGCGTCATGAATGAGCAGCCCCAGCAGCTCGGCGGCTTCCAGCCCGTATCGGGAGTAAGGACGGGTGTTTGGCTTTGCCATCTCGATCAATCCTGTTTCATAAACAGGGCATAAAATACCCTTATGGTTTATTTAAGGATCAATCTAGCATGTTTCAAGCCAATACCGCAAGTCGACGTTCTATAAACAGAACGTTAATTGTCTTATTGCTCTATTTATAGATCATTCATTCGGGCCGGGTGGCGGGGTGCCCACTCTCTGGGTCTTGATCCAGCATTCGAGCTGTTTCATGTCGATGAACAGAAGTCAGCCGATAGAGATAATGCATATATGGTATAGTTTTAAGGACATTTTCGCCCCCGCAACCAATCTTAACCACGTATTTACATATGTAAATTTTAATAAAATGCTTTACCCGGCCTTGGGTCTTTCCATCGTTCAGAATTTGGCGTTGTACAAAAAGAGAATTCATCATACCCATATACATTCCAGTTAACGGAATTGTTCAGCTCAAGAGTGCCCCAGGCAGCTGCTGGTTTTCCTTGGGTCGCGAATGTTTCCGTTAATGATTGCTGGGTAAAATAGTAAATTCCATTAATATTCGTAACAGTATTCCAGTGGACATGACCTGAAAGACAGATAACAGGTTGAGGGCAATTGGTGAGAATTGCACGTATTTCCCTATCGGCATCATATTTTGAACAGGCGGGTTGGTTTTCAAAATAGTAATTTCCAATCTGACTATGTCCTGAAAGAGGAACATGACTGACCACAAGGCAGGGTTTATCAGCATTTTTCATTACATGTTCATGATGCGCACCCGGATTGGATTAAGATCGCTCCGATCACCCTGATTGTTGATCAAAGACACGATCACCGTATAACCATCTACCACCCGCTCGATAACCAACTCCTGGTGCTCAAACCCGCACAATCTGCGAAGCCATCCGACGCCGAGTAGAAAAATGCAGGCCTGCTCGATAATGGCTTGCCTCCCTGGCGGAGGGCGCCCCATGAAAGATATTGAATTGCGTAAGCCCTTTGTATATACTTACGAAAGGCTTGAAGAGGGAAAAGACAGATGCAAACCAAACTCGTGAAGATGGGTAATTCCCAGGGGGTACGCATTCCCAAACCGATGCTGGCCGAGGCTGGGCTTGAAGACCGGGTTGAGATGCGGCTTGAAGACGGGGCGATTGTCATCACGCCATCCCGGAACCCGCGTGAGGGTTGGGCAGAAAGCATTGATCCCGTCGAAGCGGCCAATGATCCATTTTTCTGGGATGAGTATGTTGAGGATGATGATTTCAGCTGGTGGACATGGCCCGAAGGCATGGATGATACTGGCGAAAACTCCCCTCCGTCTGGCAGTGACAAGACATGAAGCAGTTTGAAGTATGGCTGGTTGCACTTGACCCTGCAAAAGGCCACGAAATCAGCAAAACACGGCCCTGTGTGATTATCTCGCCCAATGAAATGGATAAACTCAAAACACGACTTGTTGCTCCTTTGACCAGCACTATTCGTAACTGGTCTTGTCGTGTTAGATGCCAGTTTCAGCATGTCGCTGGAGAAGTAGCGCTTGATCAAATGCGTTGCGTTGATGCTCGGAGCCGCGGCCGCCGCTTCCTTGGCCATGTAGATGATAAAACCGCAAACCAGATCAAGCAGGTGCTTCGTGACATGTTCAGTTAAAGCCAGCATCTGCTCAATCATGGCCGTCCTCCCGGGCGGAGGGCGCCTCCGGGGTTCAGCGGTAATTCTTCGATCTTGAGCATGAGGCCGGGCGGCCCGTGCGGCTTCCGACCGGAAGTAATCATCAACCCCTTAAGTGGCGGTGATCAGCCACCTGAAGTATTTTCTTGCCCGGTGGGCGACCCCTTCGATGAAGTCAGTACGCTGCGTTCAGGATCGCTCGGTTCACTGCCAGGGTGACAAAGCGCGGAAAGGAAATTGACCAGAATAGAAATTGCGGTATGGGCAAAATCCTGATCATCCTTTATGGCCTCAGCATCAATGGCGGCAAAGGGGTTGATCTTGATCTCTCTCCGCCAACTCATTTTGCATGATATCGATTTTCAGCTGACCATAGGTTTTAGGCAAGATTACAAGGATTGGATTACTGCTCTTTCGATCTGTCCCAGATCATGCAGCAGCTGCTCATCTCTTTGGGCAAGGCCAAGTTCATAATTACGTTGCAGATTCATCCAGTATTCGGTGGATGTGCCAAAAAAGACGGCAAGTCGGCTTGCGGTATCGGCTGTCACACCGGTTTGCCGGTTTATGATCCTTTCAATGCGTGTACGCGGCACCTTGATCGCTTTTGCCACTTTACCAGCGCTCAATCCCATTTCGTCAAGAAACTCAGTTTTCAATACCTCGCCCGGATGAACCGGATTTTTAAGCATCACCATTGCGATCTCCTAATGATAGTCCACGATCTCCTATGCTAGCATACAGTATTCTTTTGTACTTCAACTGCTTAACTGCGGCTCTTTCCTTGAAGTTGTATAGTCTTTTTTGATCTTGTCAGCAGCTTGATTTTTCTTCCCACCAGAGTTTTTCAACTCATCAAGAATATGTTCAAGCGTATCGGATATGTGAAACAGCAGCGCTGTAAATCCGAATGTCATGATAATATAAATCCCAGCTAGCGGAAGGCCAAGCCAAGCCCTGGCAAAACCAATCTCTTGAGACAAATAAACAAGGTATGGAACTCCGACCCCTAGTAACAGGGCCATCATTGTCATCACCATGAATCTATAAATTCTAGCAATTGTCTGCATCATCTCCTCCCTTTTCCCGTTTAGCCAACGCTAGCATGTGCCTTCTTAAAAAAGAGTTAAGGGCGGTTAAGCTGCTCTATATCCTTTCAAAAGAAGAAAAGAGAGAGGGCTCAATTGCCGTTACTTCAGCACCACCCCGTTCTCCAAAACTGAAGAGGGTGGCTTGAACTATAGAGCCGTTTACCCTTGGAACCAGATAAAATCTGGTGAATTGACATTGTCGTTATAGACCCAGCCCTCGTTGCCGGTGTTATAGGGCGGATCAATATAGATGCATTTGATCTGGCCCCGATAATAGGGAAGCAGAGCCTTCAGCGCCTCCAGGTTATCTCCCTCAACCAGCAGATTTCCACAGTCCCGATCCCCCGCCGAAAGCTCTCCATCGCAATGCATCAACCGGTAGGGAACTTCCCTGTGATGGTTGACTACCGCCTCTTTACCAATCCAGTCCAGTACCGGCATCGCTTACCCCTCCCTTTCGACATAGGTGCGGTTGTAGATATTCAGCAACAACTCGCCCTGATAACGCCAAAAAAGGGCTGGGCGCAGTGGATGGTCGACGGACCGCATGATCCGGGTAGCCTCCGAGAGTGACATCACTTTATCCTGAAATCGCACCTTCTTCGGGCCTGACACACCGTCGCCATAGAGATCTTTGATGTGAACCCTGATGTCGTGGGTTGTCCGGCCGATCTTGACAAGCCCCGGCATGATAGGATTGGTGAGCAGGTAGATGATATCTGTCATAGAACCTCCAGGCCACGTATCTCGCCTTGCGCGTAGAAAACCCGGGGACAGAACAGAAAATAAAGATACAACCAGCTTGTGACCCCGCCTTATCCACGAAGGCGAGCAATCGGCCTTTACTCGAATTTCAGCAAAACCACAAACCGGAACACGATTGCATCCAGAACATATGATAATTTTGCGACCGTTTCAATATACGGAAAATAACGAATTGAGCGAGATATTGAATAGTCATTTCATCAGGCCCAAAATTATGATGCTGAAACCTATAAGGCCAAACAGTGCCGAGAGGATAAGGTTTGCCACGGGACGGCCTTTGATCTGGCGAGCAAACACGCCCTGAAGGAGGCTTCCAGATAAACCAAAGACAAAATTCATAACCCCGCCCACCACACATAGCAGAACGCCAAGAAAGAAAGCGTAGAGTGCTGGATCGGGGATATGTGGCGGTATAAATGGGGGGATAAAGGCAAAGAAAAATATACTCACCTTTGGGTTGGATATGTTGGTCATTACCCCTCTTAATATCAATGCTTTTAGTGGCGGCACGGTCGGATGAACACTTTCTGATACATCTGAAGCCCTTAGTAGCGTTAGGGACAGATATATCAGATAGCATGCGCCAATATATTGAAAGTAAATGAGAGCTTCAGGTGATAACGCAATGGCAAAATGTAATACTGCCCAGAGGAAACCTGTCATGACAAGGCCACCCAGGCTGATCCCCAAGGCCGCCATTGCTGCCCCAGTCCTGCCATAGGCGATACCATTCGCCATGACATAGGCCATATCCGCCCCCGGAATGATCATCAACACAAAGATGGCCGAAAGATAGGCTATAATATTATCCATCTCAGTGCCTGTTTTGCTTCCTTATTGTGACCAACTTCGTAGTTGGCCACTAAGTTCAGACTATGCTTACTCCAATCTCCTAAAGGCAAGACTTCTTTTTTGGTGTGCCATCTCCATTTTGCCATATTAAATCCAACCTGAAGATAAGAAGATTGAGGACGTTACAAAATTTGATTACAAATTTACCTGTTCAGCATTTGTTGACGATGTGAGAAAACCATCAATTGATACTTAATGATCGTTGACCTCAGCCACGAAACAAAGTATCAAAATGATAGTTTGTTGTTTTACCGATACTTTATCAAACAATAACAATAATACGGGTTATGTGATGAACAGAATGGGGCCAGCAGACGCCACAGATGCCATTAGAAAGTTAGCACAAAGTGATCAGTTTGATTTTTGCATGACCTCACATGCGAAAAAACAAATTACCAAAAGGGAGATTGTAACTGGTGATTTGCTTTATCTGTTTAAAAATGGATTCGTGTATGAAGAGCCTGAACCATCGACAGACCCAAATTACTGGAAATATAAAATACAAGGAGAAACACCAAATTCAAACCAGAGGCAGATAGCGGCGGTTGTTATTCCTGACTTTCAAACAAATACTCTAAAGATCATAACTATTATGTGGGTTGATGATACTTAAGAAGTAAATGCTTTTCTGGAAACGAAAATAGAGGAAAGAACCATGCTGTATCATTATGAAGAATGTGGACTGGATAATATCATCATCGATACAGACTTCCTTGAGGAAGATGACGCAGGGAATAGTGTAATTACGATACCTGCAATCAACCAGCTCCACAAAGTTATTGCAAAAAGTATTATTGATTCACCAGGTCTGATGAATGGCAAGGAAATTCGGTTTCTTAGAACCGAAATGGGCATGACACAGTCTGAATTGGGTAAATTGCTTCATCGTGACAAACAAACAGTAGCCCGTTGGGAAAAATCCAGAATGAATATTGACCCCGCACAAGATATGCTGGTCCGAAAGCATGTTGCAGAAAAACTTGGTCTTGAAATGGATAAATCCATTGAAGAATTAAGCCAGGAACGTACTGCTACTATTCGC
Source organism: Alphaproteobacteria bacterium LSUCC0684 (assembly GCA_041228335.1). Lineage (NCBI taxonomy): Bacteria > Pseudomonadati > Pseudomonadota > Alphaproteobacteria > Alphaproteobacteria bacterium LSUCC0684. The sequence continues at coordinate 1,002,268 of CP166130.1, forward strand.
AATAATCAGATCAAGATCAAACACAGTAATTGTAGTGAGGGTCACAAATACACGGTCGCTGCCTAATAGCTATTCTAATTTATCATCCACGGTGTATTCCCCAATTGAACCAATGTTCTTGACAAGGCATCGGGATTGGTCACCAATCCCGATGCTATATTGCCAGTAAAGTTAATGGAACGACTTAAGAACAGTCACAGTTGTGTTTACACTCAAAAGAATTCAGAAATCCTTGCGGTGGCAAGAAAGTGAAAAAATAGTTGCCCGCTCTCAAGGTCGGTGCTCGAGGCGAGGGTTAAGATAGGTCAGCAGAAGATCAGGCTTGGTGATGCCACCGCCGGAGTTCGAGGTAAGGATCTCGAGCACCCGATCAAGACTGAAGGGCGTATCTGGCCTGAGTTCAAAACGAAGGTGTCCGCCTTGCCGGATCCAGGCCTCAAAAGGGACAGCGAAGCGAGCGGTGTGTATCGGCATGAAACTGGCCGAAAACGCGCCTATGCTGATGAGAAAACGCGACTTCGCTTCTTCAATCGGGATGGAATGAAGTTTAGCATGCTGACCAAATGCCAGATCCAAGACGCCCTTGTCTTCCATCTCAAGTGTAAGCCGGTGAAGAAAGGTTGTTTCCACGATGCGTTTCCAGAGATCCCTAAATTCAGGCGCATCTTCATCAAGCCTTTCCGCCGCCGCCGAGATCTCTTTATAGGCTTCGGCCTCATGACTCATATGAGGTTCGATCCGGATCACGCCCAGTTCACCGATTTGTCAAAACTGATAAATCCTTTTCTGCTGCATCATCCGCTCACAAAGGATGAAGATTTGCCGACGTTCTCTTTTCCATATTCACCAGCCCATACGGAAAGGGGGGCTCTCTATGAATTCACTATGAATCACGTGTTGGTCCTCAATAATCCAATGGATGGGTTCAGACTTAAGACAGATCGGATTGAGCATGCCTAAATTGGTTGAACTTGCCAGAAAAATCAGATCCAAAAATGCCGGTCCATTTTGGATCACGGTGGATATATTTTGTGGTGATAATTTTGATTTTATTCGCAGCAGGCTTTATGTTTCTGCTATCTGCAATCTCCTTGGATGTAATGCGTCAACATTGAAACACTTTGAAATCACTGAACTTAAGGTCATCAAAATAAGTGTGGTGAGGCAGGCACCTCAAGGAAGTCGTGAAGATCGTGATATGCATGGTGCACAGATTGCTGCTCTTTTTACTGAAATGGAAATTTGAATTCATATCATTTCACCCCTAAAGATTTGGACAGCGCCATGATCTCCCCCCAAGTTTTTTCAGGTACAGCAATGTGGTGATTTGCTCTCTTCTTGTAGGTCCTCTCGCGCTCACCCGGAATTTCAACGCGATCAAATCCGGGCGCAGGTGGGCAAGATCTCATTTCAGCGAGGATTTCTTCGGTGATTTCCTGCATGCGGGGTGCCGCGCGGTAGCGGGTGGTATCGATGGTAACAAGCAACCAGTTGCATTCAGTTGTCGCCGGTCCTAGCATTGCCTCGCCTATCAACTCACCGATTAACGCAAGCCCATACCCCTTATGCTCACCCGATGGCAAAATTGCGCCGCCATTAAAGTAATCTTCGGGATCTTGCGTCGGGTTGCCATTCGTATCAATAATGCATCCTTCGGGAAGAAGCGCTCCGGCTGAGCGTGCAGCATAAATCCATCCACCGGCAATTTTTGAAGTCGCGAAGTCAAGCACTACTGGCCCGTGCTCACCACCCGGGATGCCAACGCACCATGGGTTTGTTGGCAGCATGCCTTTGGCACCGCCATATGGGGCCACCTGCCGCCATGTTTTTCGGTTGCCTCCACCTACAAGGATAGTAAGAAAACCCTGACTTGCAGCTTCATCTGCAAATGTGCCATGGCGGCCGGTATGACCGCAATTCCGTATGGCTATTGCCGCAATTCCATTTACCCTTGCCAGATTTGAGTTTTCATTAAACGCAAGCTGCATGGCAGGTATACCGATACCCCCAAGGCCATCTACTTCATGTGCGCCCGTCTCGGTCATTTTATGAAAAGGTTGCACCCCGGCCTTCAAATAGCCTGAGCGATATTGGCTTACATATTGAAGGACCCGCATTAACCCGTGGCTTTCAACGCCTGAAAGGCTGGCATCGGCAAGATGCTCAGCGATCTGCCGTGCCGTATTTGCAGTCTCGCCGATAGCCTGAAAAATAGCGGTTATGCGTGCAATGGCATCATCAGAATTAACGGTTATGCGTTTGCCATCCATTTGCAGTTTGGACTGAACTTTCTGCACCGTGGCCCCTTTCATGCAAGCTTTGGTCACTTTTTGAACTTTGGCAAAATCTTTCACGAATGAGAACTTAAATCATTAAGCTTTTAAAGCTTTCATCTTTGCCGATGTCTGCCTCAAAACCAGCCCTGGTGATAGGGTGTGGAAGATAGAGGAAAACTTCCAATGCCGCTTGGCAATCCCAATTTTTTGGTTATATCTTTTTTACCGCCAGTTTTTTCGATATTGCGGTTTATTTCTTTTTTTGGGCAAAGCCATGACAAATGCTGGATCCTTAATATCGCCTCGTCCGGGATCTTCGCCTCTTATGTCAAATCTGTTCTGCGTGCTGGCGGCACTGGCCTGGTCTTTCGGGTTTCCGGCCGGAACAAGTCTGATGGTTTCCTGGGACCTGCTGTCGCTGCTTTTGCTTCGGTTAGTACCAAGTACCTTTCTGCTGATTTTTTTCTGGTGGATTATCGATGGACGCGTCATGCCTGATCGCAGGTTGTGGCTGGAAGGCATGATTATCGGTGGTATCGGCTTTGGGTTTGGCACCATGCTCCTCCTCTATGGCCAGCAGGTTTCAAATCCGGTCACGCCTGCAATCGCTGCCTCCATGATGCCTATCATGGGTGCCGTGCTGGAGGTGATGCTTGACGGCAGACGTATACGTCCGTTGCTTGTTGCCGGATTGATCTGTGCCATCATTGGTGGGTTGATGGCCGCCGGAGTGCGGTTGCAAGGTTATGATATTGGCGTTGGCCTGATCTGGTGTCTTCTGGCAACGCTTCTTTATGCCTGGGCAACCAGAGCAACCAACAAGCGGCTGGATGATTTGTCATCTATGGGGCAGACCGCAGTCACCCTAGCCGGGGCAGGGGTCCTGATTGCCGTTGTCTGGGCGTTCGTTTTAATCTTTTTCCCACAGGAAATCCGCATGGGTAGAATAAACCAGGATACACTGGCAACAATTTTTGCCTTTTCTGTTCTCTCTGCAGCGATCTCCCAGCCTCTATGGATTGCAGGGGCCCGGGGACTTGGTGTGGCGGTGGCATCCTTTCATCTCAACGCCGTTCCAGTCTATGTAATGGCAATCATGGTTTTCAGTTATGGAGGGGAATGGGATCTTTTCAGGCTGGCAGGAGCTGTTGTTGTCGGGGGTGGTGTTCTTTTAGCCCAGCATGATAAAACCTGGAGCGGATCGGCCTGAGACTGAAATCGGCAAGCAATTATTTTGGCTTGTGTTAATCATTTTTTCATTGGCTTCGTGTACCTTCTGATCCTAAAGGATCGGAAAGCCATGAAATATTTTGCCAAAAGATCGGGATTGATTGTCAGCCTTTTGCTGGCACCCCTTGCCCATGCCAGCGTGGACACCTGCCATATTCTCTGTGATGTCGAGTGGCTCGCACAGGTTGATGAGGTTGAATTAAGAGATGTTCTTGACAGCAAGGCTGAGAGCGAAATCAAAGGCCGGGATGAATACGACTGGACTCCTCTGCATCTTGCCGCGCGCTGGGGCAAGCCTGAAGTGATCGAGGTTTTGGTCAATGCGGGTGCATCTCTTGAAGCGATAACCGAATTCAATGGTCAGACGCCATTGCATTCGGCGGTTGGTTCGGGGAAAGTTGAAAATATTGAAGCTCTTATCTTGGCGGGGGCCAATATCGAGTCGCGCTGTATCAAGGGAGGCACGCCCCTGCATTGGGCGGCGCAGTTCGGTTCAGTCCGTATAGTACAGAAACTGATCGATGAAGGTGCGATGCTCGAAGCCCGTGACCGCAATGGATACACCCCGTTGCACTGGGCTGCAAAAAAAGGAATGCCCGCTAAACTTCGTGTGTTGATTGCTGCAGGCGCGGATATCAAAGCCAGGACCATACACGGCATGGTGCCGGCTGATTTTGCCGATGGTAATCCTCTGATCCAGGGAAGTGATGTGTATTGGATACTTCATGATGCGCGGTTTAACTAAATCATCAGAGCCGGGTGATATATGGAGGAAAACCCATGATCACGAATGCCAGAAATAGAGCAGCACATCTAATATCGCCGGTACAGTTGTTTCCTCCATCGCTTTCGTTGATCTCTCTTGCGATGGCATCCTGTAATTTCTCAGAACTTGAATTTACACTTGGTGCGGACAGGGATGTTCATATTCCCGTTCCAGTCAATTTCAAAGATGCTGAATTCAGCACTATACATCTCATGCCTCTGTTAAATGACGTGGAAGCTGTTGATGAAAATACCTTCCTTGAGGAAACTTTTCCTTGGCAGGAAGATTTTGATCCGGATCATTTGGCGCAAGATACACAAACACTAATTGAGGTTGCTGGATTTGTTCAGGCATCTCATCCGGAATATATCTCTGTGGGTGGAGCAGTCTTTGTTGATAGCGATTCAAACGGTCGCAACAGTTCTGGTGATATCTTTATCGGGGTATTGCAAGAACAGGGATATTTCTCAGGATATATACCGCTTGACTATACGGACAGGCCGCTTCTTGCCATTCTCGGGACGCCGGACAATTCCGATGCGGCGATACTATCGTGGCGCGCACCGGCAGGCAGTAGCGTGATTTCACCATTGACGGAATTGCTCACGGCATCGGCACTTCTTCCTGAGAAGTTTAACGAGTTTCTGCACTTGCCCAGCGATATAGATATCACGCAATTCAACCCATATAGCGGTAATGAAAACCCAGATCACGCGATACGGGTTCTCAATGCAAATTCGATAGCTCAAATGATACTTGATGCTTCCCCGGATGATTTCAAGGTGGCGATGGAAAATGCATTTTCTTTAATTCAGCCTTGCGAGTCCATTGCGTCTCATTTATTCGAAGATGAAGTAAATTCAGAAGATATAGTGAGCCAAGCCTTGCTTGCAGAAGAGAATTTTCTTACAGGTGAAATGCTGGTTGAGGCAAGGGAGGCCTCAGTTTGTGGTGTAATCGAAGAAGCAACGGTTGAACTGGTGTAAGAAACATACTGCCTTGAATTATAGGCAGCAAAATAGAAACCTCTTTTAGCTGTTTTTCATCGCGCTTGCCCTATATAAATTTGGTAACTGGTATCTTATTGAAAAATTTTCAGGCCATCGATGCGCTTTCTTCTAATTTTTATTTGTCTTATTGCATCACAGTCGGGACACGCCGAAAGCCTCAAGGACGCTATAAAAGATTTTCCCGCTAATGTTATCTTCATGCGTCATGCGCTGGCCCCCGGATATGGGGATCCAGCTGATTTTAAGATCGATGATTGTTCAACCCAGCGCAATCTTGATCAACGTGGCAGAGAGCAGGCAAGACAGCTCGGGCGCATCTTTCGTGAGGAGAGGGTCAGTTTTGACCAGATACTCTCAAGTGAATGGTGCCGGTGCAAAGATACAGCAGATGAGCTTGGCCTTGGTGCGTGGCAGAGTTTTGATGGATTGAATTCTTTTTTTCAAGGCTACGCGGACAGAGAGAAGACCCTCGCAAAACTCCGGGAGAGGCTGGACAGTCTTCCGCCGGGTAAACTGGTGCTGATGGTTACCCATCAGGTTGTAATAAGTGCAATTACAGGCAATTCCGTCGGGAGTGGTGGCATCGTTCTCTATAACACAACATCAGCCATGTCGCGATCAATGGGGGTAATCACCCGATAGGACAACATTGACCTATTTGGATTGGCATTAAGGGCAATTCCTTACCACAAAGACTAGGATGCCATGATCCTATTGGCATGATTTTTTCAAATTTTTGTACTTGATGGATAGGATAAATTCTCTGGTCTTAGGCCTAGGCTTGAGGATGTTTTGTTCAGCGTCCATGTCCGGATGCGAGCCGCCATCACTGGGTTTCTGCGGTCTCACCAAAAATAAGGAGAGATAACATGGATAAAATAATCACATCACTAGATGAACTCTGGCCAATTCCTGAAACGCCACAATTTCTTCTTTATTATGATGGGGGAGTCAAGTTCGTCATATATGATTTAAGGCCTCACGAGTATTTTAGCACTCACTTTGCTCCGGAAGATAGCCACTTCCTCTTCCTTGGAAGTGACGCGCCCAATCATGTTACTGGAAATAATATCTTCAATCGCATCTATGGCTATGGCGGAAATGATAATCTGAGTGGTGGAAACAATGTTGACATCATTTTTGGCGGTAGCGGGAATGACAGTATTGCAGGTTTCGACGGCAATGATACGCTCCATGGCGATTCTGGTTACGACGTAATCTACGGTATGGGTGGCGATGACTATATTTCCGGTGGCGATCAGGATGATTTCATTATTGGTGGTACAGGCAATGACACCATCGATGGTGGAACTGGTAATGATTTCATTCGTGGAGGCGAAGATAACGATATCATCTATGGCTATGACGGAGATGATCTGATTTCCGGCGATAGTGGCGATGATTTTATCTATGGTGGTGCTGGCGATGATCATCTGCTTGGTGATACAGGCACTAATATCATAAGTTCCGGAGCCGGAAGCGACCGGATCTATCTTGATCTGATTGATCAGCTGAATATAGTGACTGATTTTGTGAAAGGTGATGCTATTGCTGTGGATGTAACGGAAGGAATCGTGAACACTCTGGATGCGATACGCTCCGATCTAAATATCCGTTGGGAAGCGGGGCAGTATCAGGTTACGGAAACAGGCACCAATGATGTCAATATTGATGATCTGATCATCTATCATTCAACAGGATCGAAAGACCTGGCGGATGAGTATATATTAATGGTGCTGGAAGATTACACCGATCCTCTCAACGTGGGGGATTTTGCACTTATCTGACCGGCAGATTTACGGGTAATCCTGTTCTGGTACGGAGCAGCATTTCCCAGAAATCAGAATACGCTCAGGAAAGATTGCCTGGAGATACTTCAACTGTCATCAGTGATGAGATGAATTACGCATAGCCAACTCCCCATCATCAGGGATATAAGAAAAGACATCCGGCGACTGTTCCCCGGATGTCTTTTTGTGATTTCTGCGGCGCTCTGGGAAAAGGCATGATGAACGAGCATCCTGAAAAAGCCGAAATTGACCATAGCGATGCCCGGGCCTGGATTATCTGGGGACTTGCAGCTATTGCTTTTGGCTACGCATTTATTCATCGGGTAGCTCCTGGTGTGATGGTCCAAGACCTGATGGCTGAATTTTCCCTTGGGGGAGCGATGCTTGGCGTTTTATCCGCGCTCTATTTCTATCCCTATGTGCTGCTTCAGGTGCCGCTAGGTGCGGCTTTGTCAATTATTGGCACTAGACTGATTTTGACCGGTGCGTTGAGTCTGGCTGCGATTGGATCCCTGATTTTTGGTATAGCAGAAGTGCCGGAGGTGGCATACCTCGGGCGGGTGTTGATCGGGATTGGTTCAAGCGTGGGTTTTCTGGGTTCGCTTGCTCTTGCCGGCGCATGGTTTCCCCCGGACCGTTTTGCCTTTCTTGCCGGCTTCACCATGTTTTTTGGGATGATTTCCGGGGTTTTTGGTCAAGGGCCTCTGGCTGTGCTTGTTGAGACATTCGGTTGGCGGAGTTGCATGATCATGTTGGCTGTTGCCGGTGCAGTTCTGGCAGCTGTTGTTTTTGCTCTTGTTCGGAATGCCCCAAAAGTTGCTGCAATCTCAACCGGGCGACCACCCTTATCCGCCACTTGGATGGAGATGAGGGAAAATCTGCGTCTTGTCCTATGCTCAAAAAAGGTCTGGGCGATTGCCTTTGTCGCAGCCACCATGTCCGGACCGATGCTGACACTCGGGGCATTATGGGGTACCCCCTATCTTATTTCAGCATATGGGCTTCAGCGGCCAGAGGCTGCGAGTCTTGTTTCACTCCTTCTTATTGGCTGGGCGGTCAGCGCGCCGCTGAGCGGCCGCATCTCTGACAGGCTCGGCCGACGTAAACCCATGCTTGTCACGGGCTTGGCCGGACTTGTGTTTTTAGTTGGCGTCATCGTAATCCTGCCTGACCTGCCCCTTGCCCTGACCATATCTCTTCTGGTGTTGACGGGCGTCTTTGGAGCTGCCATGACGTCAACTTTTGCCTTGGTAAGGGAAGTGATGCCGGAACGTCTTGCAGGGGCTTCTGTGGGAATTGTAAATTCAATGACGGTAGCATCAGGGGCGGTGCTTCAGCCGATTGTCGGTCTGGGTTTGGACCTGTCCTGGAGTGGCCAGATGATCGATGGCGCCAGATACTATGCTCCGGCTGATTATCGTCTGGCTTTCGGGGTTATCCTTCTTTCATGCATACTTGGCCTGATCACAGCTATTCGTCTGCCGGAAGCCGAAATTTCACCAGACTCGAATTGAAGAGCCGAGAGGGATGATGGAATTCATTGATCCTGATATAAGTGAAGAAAGTCGGCAAAAGGCCAGGTTTAGATTTCTCGCGAAAAACAGTCTTGATTCCGCCAAACTAATAGCTTTGCCATCAGATGCTTCTCCTCGTCGTTACTACCGTCTGGAGGGGATTGGACTTCTGCTTCTTGAAGAGGTGCCCGGCTCTCCAGATTTTGAAGCTTTCGTTAAGGTTTCATCACATCTCTGCCAGCTTGGATTTTCAGCACCATCGGTCAGGGCTGAGGATGCGGATACCGGTCTTGCTTTGATTGAAGATTTTGGTGAGATGACATTTACCCGTGCTCTCGATGCCGGAAGAGACCCGGCACCGCTTTACTCGCTTGCGGTCGATTTGCTGATCAGCCTGCATCAGCATCCGGATGCCCTGAAGCTTGATCTGCCCTTCTATAACGCAAATGTGCTGATGGAAGAACTTGCAGTCTTTCCTGACTGGTTTGTGCCCGGGGTGACAGGCCACGATCCGGGTACAGACAGGACGGAGCGCTTTCGTGAGAATTTTCTTTCTATGTGGGAAGAGCCCCTTCGATATCACGATCAGGGCAATACATCCCTGACCTTGCGTGATTTTCACGTTGATAATCTGATGCTTGTTGAGCAAAGGGAAGGGGTCAGGGGGTGCGGCATCCTTGATTTTCAGGATGCGCTGATCGGGGCGCAAGCCTATGATCTTGTCTCAATGCTGCAGGATGCACGGCGTGATCTGCCCCAAGGTCTTGAGGATGCCATGATCCGCCGCTACCTTGATGCATTTCCTAACCTGGACAGGTTGGATTTCATGGTCAGCTATTGGCGTCTGGCAGCCCAGCGTCACCTCAGGATTGCTGGTGTATTCATCCGTCTTGCCCGGCGTGATGGCAAGCCTGGTTATCTCCGCCATATGCCGCGAGTGCTTATTCAGGCAAGACATGCACTGAAGATGGCGGGGCTTGATGACATTGAATTTCTGCTCGAAGAACATCTTGCCGACTGGTGGCAGTGGACAGGATGAACTTGGTGTTTGATGAGAAGATATCTCCAGATAGATATTGCCATGATACGCACGGGTAATTGTTTTGAGTATATTGCCTTGTAGAATGTAAATTCTCGCTGATATCTGGGTTTTGTTCCCTCCATGTAGCGAGAGTTATGATCCCTCAAATCCTATCAGGAGATACCAATGGGCCTATTCAGCGCCTTTGTCGGCGGCTTGGCCGGCATGGCTTCTGCCGCAACATCAAAATCTGCCCAAATACCCCCTGATTTTGTCAGCTCAGCCGCTCGTCTTGTGGATGAACTCTACACTACCGACGATGAAAGGCTTGATAAAAAAGCAATGCTGGCACGCATTGCGCAGGAAGCCGACCGCCTGCAAACAAACGTCAACCTTATAGAGGCCAGACATCGTTCTCTCTTTATTGCTGGATGGCGACCGTTCATTGGATGGATATGCGGGCTTGCTCTTGCCTGGCATTTTCTTCTAAGCCCGATCGGGGAATTTCTGCTTGCCCGGGAGGGAATCGATACATCTACCTGGCCCAGGTTTGATCTCAGCACCCTAAATACCGTGCTCTTCGGAATCCTTGGACTTGGGACACTTCGTACCGCGGAGAAAGCGGCGGGCAAAGCCTGAGATACAACCTGGCAGGAAAAATGATGTTTATGACATGGAATAAGTCTTTGATATATAATGAATTAATTATAATTAAATAAGAATTTAACTATTAATTAATAATAAAATTTTATAAAAATCCGCTTTAAGAATCAAAAACGTATTTTTATTAAGTAAAATTTAAATATTTTTAGATACCTTCTGTTCTTGCAATTGCGGAATCGCATGGTCTTATTGTTTTAATGGCGTTTGTGTTTTCCTGATCCTGTAAGCCGGTTCTGTACCCATGATAAACATATCAGGAACAGATCCATGCCAAACATATTCAAGAGCCCTGAATTCGCAACATCTCCCGCACTGAACAAGACCGAGTCCCGCCGCAAGGTTAAGGAAGGGGGGGTGACGATATCCACCTGGATTGTTGGTGGAGTCGTTCTGGCAGCTTGCAGTCATGGCAAGAATACGACCGCATTATTCACTCTTGAGGAGGATTCTGATCAAGCTGCTCTGAGGGGCGCATTTGATGGCCCCGTGAAGGGAGCAAAGATTTATATCGATAAAGACAGAACCGGTAGTATTGACCCGGATGCCGAGTATTTCGTGACCGATGAAGACGGACTGGTTGAAGTTCCCGGCCAGTATACGAAATTTCCGGTTATTGCAGATTTCAACGGCGCCGTTGATGTGCAGTCAGGTGCAGTTCTTGGTGGTGAAGCGGTTGCAGGTGGCGTTGCGCCTGATCTTACCTTCCGATCGCTTGAGCCTGTTGATCCGGATGCAATGTTGCTGGCAACGCCGCTGACCGATCTTCTTGCTCGGTCAGAGGATCCTCAAGCTCTTCTGGACGCTATTTTCGGAATTGGCATAGTCACCCTTGCTGATGTCAACGATCCTGATTTTTATAGTCTGCCTGCGCCGCCGGCTTCCGCGGAAGAGCTGGCAATATATCAAGACTCTGTTGAATACAAGTTTGCCCAGATTTGCATATCGCTCATTGAACTGCGCAACAATCCAAGCATTCGCTCAAGCCTTGAGGATAACCCCGTTAAAACAGCGGCAGTGCTTCGAGAGATCATTTCAGGTGATGGTGAGGTGCTGACGGGCAATGTGGAGGATGCGTCGGTAAAATCCGCCGTGGATGCCATCTCCGGCACGCTCCAGGACAGACTAGATGATGCGGTGGAGATTGCCAGTGGAAAGCCTGTTGCCGCACCCAATCACGATCAACTTGATCTTGAAACCATGAGTGGTGAGGAATTCAGGTTCATAGATCACTTTATTGTTGATGGCACGGTAAGCCATGAGCAAATCGATACATTTTTCGGCTTTATCGACCCGGGCGGTAATGTTGAGGGGATAAGATCCTATCTGCATGGCATCTTGCTCAAGGTGAAACTAGATGAGAATGGCATGACAGTCATCACCATTGAGGGAGAAAATTCTGCCGAAGTGATTGTCGCCATGATCGGGCTTGTCGACGCCGATAAACCCGATGCAGCTCTAACGCCGTTGGTTCTTGGTGGTCCGGCGGGGCTGGATGATTCTATCGAGGCGGAAATTGGGCAGGAATATGCCTATGTCAATTTCAATTCGCTTCCAAATCTGGTGATCAAACCCGTGGCAGGTCATACAGGGGAGATCAACGTGATTTTCCGCGTCTGGGATGGTGAAAATATTTCAGAAGATGCGACATTCACCATAAGGGTCACGCCATCGGATGAAACACCGCCGGTTACAACACCACCAACAACCACTCCTGACCCGACCGGTGAGATAACGCTGAGTGAGACGATAGTTGAGCCTGGTGACAGCCTCGTGGGCGTAATCACGATCACCAATGCCGCAGGAGAGCCTGTTGACCCTGAGTTGATCCGCATTGAAGGTAATGATGCCAATCTGTTTGAGATTCAGATAGATGAGAGTACCGGCATCCCTGAGCTGCACTTTATTGGCCAAAGACCTGACGAAGGTGTTGAATATGAGATCATACTCACTGCACCTGACCCTGATCACCCGGGGCAGAATATTTCTGTTACCGAAACCATCAGGCTTACAGGTTCACTCTACATTCTGGATCAGGATGGAATTACAAAATACAGCAGTGGCCAGCGAGAAATTGAGGAAAACTTTTCCAGCGAGTTCATCATCGGTGAAATCCGCCATGAAATGGGACCTGCCTCCTTTTTGCTGGCGCCGAATGCATCTGGTGCCGGGAATGACATGTTTTCCATCATTGAAGAGGATGGAATTTTCAAACTTCTTTTCACCGGTTCACATAGCGGGGATTTTGAATCAGGTGACAATATCAGGCTCGTTATCACGGCTACCAGTCTTGATGATCAAGAAATAGAAGTAACCGAAGAATATATCATTCCGCTGATCAACGTGGATGAGCACGGCCCTGTATTTACAAGTCCGGCGGTAGTGCAGGTTCAGGAAAATGCTGCTTCCGGAACAATGCTGGCTGAGGTTACGGCAGAGGACGCAGATGGTGATACGGTCAGTTTCAGCCTTGACCCGACAGAGAGGCGTTTTGCAATAGACAGCCAAAGTGGTGTGCTGACACTCCTAGATCCGGATGCGCTGGATTTTGAGGCTGGCAATATTGAGATAACGGTGACGGCAAGCTCAACTTCCCTTCTCGCTGGCGGGCAGCATTTACGGCTTACGCAGCAGACGCTTCGGCTTGAGCTAGGTGATGCGAATGAGGCCGCGACTGAAATCCGCATTACCGAAAATGTTCTAATGCAAGGGAACCCCGAAATTGGGCGCCTCGTGGCGAATGACCCCGATGCGGGGCCACATAATCATGTCTTTTCGCTGATCACGGATAACGAGGCCGGGGGTGCAGACGATGCTGCTGCGGCCGATACACCTCTCTTTGAAATACGTGGGGATGCGCTCTATTTTATCGGTGCAGGAGAGGTGGCCGGAGAAGGTGATCGCAAGGCAGAACTTGAAAACTATCAGGTGCGCGTGCAGGTTGCGGATGCCCAGGACAGCACGGTTCCAGCATATACCCAGATATTGACTATCTATGAGACCTCGACCTTTTTTCTGGAGGATATCTCAAACCGAAGGCTCAGTTCAGGATTTGAAGAGGATGGTCAGGGTATTTTGGCAGAACATGCGGACGGCACCACAAACCCGATAGAACTTGGTGAGCTTAAAGATGTTTCCGGTATGGTTGCATCATTTGCATTGATGCCTGCGGACGGTGAGAACAGCAATAATCTATTTGAGATTACACAAGGGAACATGTTGGTTTTCAATGGTGGTGATGCCGGAGATTTTGAAGGTCAGGATAATTTAACCCTTGATCTGGCAGATGCCAGCCAACCTGAAAAGAAACTGCTAAGCTATGTCATTCATCTTGCAAATATGGATGAAGCACCGACGGGGATCAGTCTGAGCAAGACAATTTTGCTGCCGACGGGCGGTGTTGTCGGCACGGTTACGGTGACGGACCCGGATGCTGGGGAAAATTACACGGCAGATAATATTTCGGTGTCCGATCAGACAAATTTTGAGGTCCAGGCCAATGTCGGGACCGGTGCGATTGAGTTACGCTATATCGGCGCAACACCTGTTCCGCAACAAACCTACGCGATCACGCTTATAGTGGCGGACCCGGATGACAATACCCTGAAATATCAAAAGGATTTCACGATTAATGTTGGAAGTATCTATATCGAGCGTTCTGACGCCTCCAAGGCTTTCTCGGGCGATTCAATAGGGCTTTTGACAGAAAACATCGATGGCAGTACCGACAAGGTTGAAATTGGCGCTTTGAGACATGAAGGCGGGAATACGATCTTCACGCTCGTATCAGGGGCTGGGAACGACAACGATCTGTTTGAGATTAACTCGGGCAAACTCTATTACAGGGGTCCGAATTCCGGGGATTTTGAGGCGAACGAGATACTGACGGTATCAATCAACTCCGTGGATGCAAGCGATGTGAACGCAATCACTGAGAACTATGTCATCCATCTAATGGATGCGGATGATAACAGCCCCCGGTTTACCGATGAACATGGGGCGGAAATCAACAGGCACAGCATTTCGATCTCCGAAGACAGTGACGTTGGCATCAGCCTCTATCAGGCACGAGCGGTTGATGCTGATGCGCCGGATGTGATCACCTACAGTATCCACAGCGTGACCAGAACATCCGGTGAGGAGATGCCGCTTGACTGGTTTTCTATTGCACCTGAGACAGGTGAGTTGACGCTGGCGAGCGAGGCAGCGCTGGATTACAGCGAAGTGGGTGACCTTTCGATCATCATCGAAGCGAGTTCAACTTCCCTGCTAGGTGGGTCTGATCCAGTTATAAAAACGCAGTCACTGGCTCTGACCATCCAGGTTGAGGAAATGGATATGAGGCCAATCAGTATCAGCCTGAGTCGCAATGCCGCGGTGCAGGAAGATCGTGTAATTGGCCTCGTTCATGTTGAAGATCCTAACATCAGCGAAAATTTCCGGGCACAGGATTTCATTATAGGCGGCCAGGACAGTGCTCAATTCGAGATGGTAGATGAAGATGGTGATGTCCAGATCAGGTTCAGAGATGAGGCTGCAATTCGTCCCGAAAGTGGTGGCCGCAAACCTTTGGGTCAAGTGTATCATATAACCCTGAATGTGACGGACATGGGAGGGCTCTCATTGCCTGAACCCGAAGTGGTGGAAATTATAGAAGGATCACTTTTCATCCTAGATGCTGAAGATGGAATCTCTGCGCGTTATACAAAATATCAGGATGAAAATGGCCATGGCCTGCTTGCTGAAAACACCAATGGAGCCGCAGAAGGGGTAGTGATTGGTGCTCTTGGTGATCATCTTGAAGCCATATCCTATCATCTTGAGGCTGGTGTTGAGGGCAATGATGATTTTGATATCGTCAATGGAAGTCTTGTATATACGGGAGCCGATTCAGGAGATTTCGAAAAGGCTGAAACAATCGTTGTTTCCATCAGCATGACAACAAGCCAAGGCGTCGTTATCAGTGAAAACTACCTGATCTATCTTTCAGACGGAAATGACGCCCCCATTATTGATAGTGCTGCCGGAGCGTCCATGGGTATTGGGCAGTTGACCGAAGACGACGGCAACCCTGATATTGGTGATAATCGACTTGTTCTTAGAGAAAACATGTTCATGTTGAGCGATGTCGATATTGCTGACCAGGCTGAAGATGGCACGCTTGGAAGCGGGTTCAGCTTTACCGTCAGCGGATCGACAAATGGTCATGTAGAAGTTGGTAGAGAAGATCGAACCACTTTCACGATAGATGAGTTGCGAACAGGTCAGGTCGAGTTTGTTCGTGATGGAAGTGAGCTTTTTGAAATTGAAAACGGTGTTCTAACGAATATCCCAAGACCGACTACGTTGACCCTTATATTGAATGATGGCGAACTTGAAAGTGATCCGAAGACAGTCACCTTTAATGTTCTTCCCTATGATGACGCACCTGACATAGTGCCGACTACAGAAGATTTTCCCATAACCCATACCATACATGGATTGACATTTGAGGTCATTTCAAAGGATTTTGTTGGAATTGCATTTCAGGCGCACTCATCCTTAACCGAATTCTCCGTTTTCGACCCATCCCTTAATGATCCTACCTTTCCCAAAGGGTTTCTTGGATATTTCTATATTCCCAGCGATGGAAACATGACCTGGAACGAGATTGTCGAAAAGCTGAACGGTTTAATAGAAACTGATCAACTGACCGCAACAAGCATAGAAAATCCCAGGGTAACAGAGGGATACGATCCTGCAGGTCTGATCGGCAATGTTCTGGATACAGAAACCGTTCTTCCGACGTCCTATCCACTGGATGGCGCGTATATAGATGCGCAATTCATCTCAATACACGGGATGGTTCTTTATGCAAAAGACGGCAGGTCGATCAGTGGCTGGACGATTGAATTCAAACCTGCCAATGGTGCTGAAACAGGCTTTGTCGAGGAGATTGATGCCGATAGAGGAGTGCTGGTTATAAGAACACGGGACGGCGAAAACCTTGATGCTCCGGCCCGGATAGCTGAGCTTGTTGATGATATTGCCGCAGGTCCCGAGGGGATCAACCTTCCCAATGGAATTGGTATGGATCTGGCCGCCAGCAATCATGAAACATTCACTACTCTGTTTGGACTGACGCTAGATAGCAATTTCACTCCATCCGCCTATCGCCAGGGCGATTACCTGAATACAGGTGCTGATAACGCTGATAATGAAAAGCATGGCAAAGAGAACGGTGTTTTTGCCGCTTATAATGGCCAGAAAGTTGCTGAAGGCGATATGCAAGTGCTCAGTCATGAAGCGCTGATGATGTTCAATGATATGCCGGATACGGATGCAACATCGCTTATCTATACGCTGAACCGCCTTCCCGCTCATGGGCTGCTCGAATTACAGGGGTGTCTAGCCCCAATTTTCTGTGCCACTAATTTTCGATTACTCTATTAGTGTTTCAGGTACGGGCGGTCGCATATTTAGTCCATGATGTGGTCTGATGTGATTGTATTGGCGGAGCCATACATTGATTGCAGTTTGCGCTTGATGGACAGTGTGGAACCATTCTGCGTTTAGCACTTCATTGCGTAACGTGCCATTGAAGCGCTCGTTATAGCCATTTTCCCAAGGCGAGCCTGGATAGATTTGGATTGGCTCGATGCCAACCTTCCTAAGCCAAGTTTGAAGATGCTCTGCAATGAACTCGGGGCCGTTGTCCGATCTGATGAACCTTGGTTTTCCTCGCTTAAGGATCAGATCAAACAATACGTCCAGCACGTCATTGGCATTCATCTTCGGCCTGACGGCCACGCACAAAGCTTCTCGTGTGTATTCATCGATAACGGTCAGCATTTTGTAGCTGCGTCCATTTGTTAGCTTATCGTGGACAAAGTCAATCGACCAAATATGATTTGAATGCTGAGGTCTTAGCCTGATGACAGAGCTGTCTTTGTGATACAGGCGTTTTCGTTTCTTGTGACGCTGTGGAAGTTGCAACCCTTCTTCACGCCATAATCGTTCTACTCGCTTGTGGTTGACCTTCCAGCCCTCGATCTGCAGCAACTGAGTTATCTTCCGATAGCCGTAGCGGCCATACGCCTTGGCCAATCTCATCATGGCCAAGCGTAGGGCATCATCATCGTGCTGAACCGCCTTGTAGTTCAGCGTTGAACGAGCAATATCCAAGACCTTGCATGTTCGTCGCTCAGATGTGTTGAGCTTTTGTCTTGTATGAATGACGGCCTGACGTTGTTGCTCTTGCGTCAGACCTTTGGCTTTAAAAAATCCAAGCTTTCCTTCAAGATCAACTTGTCCAACTCAAGTTCCGCTACAATCTTTTTGAGCCGATCATTCTCTTTTTGCAGCGACTTCATCTCGCTGAGCTGAGACCGCCCCATGCCGCCGAATTTCTTGCGCCAGCCGTAATAGGTTTTGTCCGAAACTCCTGCCTTGCGACAAGCGCTAACAACATCCATGCCACCATGAATATGAACTTCAATCTCACGTAACAGCTTCAAAATATCTTCGTCCGAATAACGCTTCCTAGCCATAATTTCGATCCTCCGTCTCTATCAAATTATGGCACAGTTTTACGGGGCTAAGTCAGGGCGACAAGGCCAAGGTCAACGCTTTGGGTAACGGTGAAGAAATAGAAGAAGTAATCAAACTTTCTATCACCGATAGCGGCGGTACGGTGGTTGAAGCATCCGAAACTGTCATCATAAAAGGACAAGAAGACCCGATAGAGTTTATCACCGCGCCTCCAACGTCAATCCGTATCGAGGAATACTCAACGACCGCACCGGGAGTCATCTATACTGCCATAGTGGACGACCCGGATAAGAACAACGAACTGAACAACATTACTTTTACCTTAGGTAGCGTTGATGGAGATGCAAGTTTATTCACTGGCACAGCCAATGGGAACTCCTATGAGATTACCTTTGATCTGCCAGACTCTGGTAAGGACTTCACCAAACCATCTGATGGCATTTATAATCTTACATTGACCGCACAGGATAGTGACGGTGTCACTGCTACCCAGCATATCAATATGGAGATTGTTGAAACTCTCTACGCCGAGATTAGCGGCAGTGTACTCGACAGCCGGGCAGGGGATGATCTCATGATCGGGAATGGCGGAGCTGATAAATTTGTCCTGACTCTTGCCGATGGTCAACGTGGCCGGGATGCTGTGCAAGATTTCGAAGATGGCACGGATAAGATACAGGTTACCGTGCCGGATCCGGTGATCCTCACGGATGCCAATTTCAAAGGTAAAATAGGAATAGACATTGCGCAGGGTATTGCTGAAACAGCAGATGAAAACCATACCATCATTACCTATGATAAGGACGGCGTGGATGAGGCGGTTGTGATGGTGCTGGAGAATGTGGCCGAAGCCAACATCACCTTTGATGATTTTGAGTTTGCCAGCCTGAGGAAGCCGAAAATCGGTACAAGCGAGGTTGACACCTTTGTCCTGACACTTGCCGATGGTGAACGTAGCCGGGATATTGTGAGAGATTTCGACGATGGCACGGATAAGATACGGGTTATTGTGGCGGACCCGGTGATCCTCACGAATGACAATTTCAAAAGTGAAATAGGAATAGACATCGCACAAGGTACTGGAACGGCGGATGCTAACCACACCATCATTACCTATGATAAAGACGGCGTGGATGAGGTGGTTGTGATGGTGCTGGAGGGTGAGACCGCAACCAACATCACTTTTGATGATTTTGAGTTTGTCAGCAGGAGGGAGCCGGTGGACGGCACAAGCGGGGCTGATAGATTTTTCCTGACCCTTGCCGATGGTGAACGTAGCCGGGATATTGTGCGGAATTTCGCCGATGGCACGGATAAGATCGAGGTGGATGTGGAAACCCCGTCCGAGATTAATTCAGGTAATTTTCTCACTAAACTGGATATCACCATCGCACAAGGTACTGGAACGGCGGATGCTAACCACACCATCATCACCTATTATCCGGATGGCGCGAATGATGTTGTGATGGTGCTGGAGAATGAAACCGCAACCAATATAACCTATGCTGATTTTGAGTTTATTTAGCGGATAAACAATTTTCAGCGCGCCGTGAATTTGCCGATAAGATCAATAGGGCCACTCTAGGCGGCTGAGCGCCGTGATGGCCGAGGTGATTTCATCAAAACTCTCTTTAGCCGCGGCGGCAGTGTGACGCCCCCTCAAAAACCCATGGGGAAGACCATCGGCAATCTTGAACGCGACCTTGCCGCCGGAAAGACCGATCTTTCGGGCAAAGTCAGGTGTGTCTGAAGCCAGCGGATCGCAGCCTGCGGCAAGCATGAAAGTCGGGGGCGATTTCCCAAGATCAGCAAGCGCCATCGGCGGCGTCAGGTTATTCCTGTTATGGGGGCAATCAAAATATGTCTGCCAGTATATCGCCACTTGTTCGGTGCTGAGAAGGGGGGCATTGGCATGGGTCATGTAACTCCCCTGATCAAGTGCGCCGCCAAGCATCGGGTAGATCAATACCTGGCCTATGGGTTTGCCCGGCCGTGCGACGGAAACCATGGCAGCGAGCCAGGCACCCGCGCTGTCCCCCGCCAGCAGAAAAGGGGTGTCATCTTCACCAAGAACGGCATCCAAAACCGCAAGACAGTCTTCGAGCGCGGCGGGATGTTTGTGTTCCGGGGCAAGGCGATAATCAACGGCAATCACTTCAAGTTGCGTCGTGTTACAAATCTCCGCGCAGATATCATCATGACTATCCAGGCCGCCGACAACAAACCCGCCACCATGAAAGTAGATTACCCGGGCATGGGCAACGCTGGTGCGATAGCGGCGGACAGGCACATCACCAAGTTTCTGATCTTCTGATGTAACCCCTTCCGGGCGACTTTTCGCAAAATGAGTGCAGAGCGATGTGTAAATTTGCCGTTGATCTTCAATCGTCAGATCATTGCGGGAATCTGGGTAGAAACTTTGGGTTGTCTCAATGAAATCCCAGGTGTCTTTATCCATCACATTGCGGTAATCCAAGATACCCTCCACAAAAAGACCGCTCTATCCTAGCGTATTTGAAGCCGGGCAGATAGAGCGCTTGCGATCATGCTGAAGGCGAAAAGACTTGTCAGGATAAGCACGATACTCGGGCCGGTGGGGATGTCTGCGGCTAGCGACAGATTGACCCCTGAAATGACCCCGATAATGCCTACAAGCACCGCCAGCAATGCCATTGTTTCAGGACTGCGAGCAAAAGGGCGTGCGGTCGCGGCCGGGATGATGAGCATTGATGTGATGAGCAGAATTCCAACCATGCGAACTGATACAGCAACAACCAGCGTCATGAGAAATAGAAAGAGTAACCGCATCCGGAAAATATCAATGCCTTCGGCGCTGGCCAGGTCTTCACTTAATGTCATGAGCACAAGGCGTGGCCAGACAGTATACACCAGGATCAGTACGAGCGTTCCACCACCAAGAATTACAGCAATATCCGTCGGCATCACCGTCAGGATATCACCAAAAAGAAGGGCATGAAGATCAACGCTAATTCCGGAGAGACTGATCAGAACTACCCCGGAGGAAAGCGCTCCATGGGCCAGTATTCCAAGAAGGGTATCTGTTGCGAGAACGCCGCGTTGCTGCAGCCAGAGTAGGAGGATTGCAAAGCCTGAACATACCAGAAGGATGCCGGTTGAAATGCCTATCCCGAAACCGAAACCGATAGCTATCCCAAGCATTGCGCTATGGGCGAGGGAGTCACCAAAATAGGCCATCCGTCTCCAGACAACAAAGCAGCCCATAACGCCGGTAACAATGGCAATACCTGTGCCGGCGATCAGTGCCATAAGAATAAAACTATCCATTGTCACTGATCCTGTGCAGCAGGGTGATCATGATCATGATGGTGATCATGGTCATGCTGATAGACGGCCATCATTCGGGCCATATCCTTACCGAAAAGCTGGATAAACTCTGGATCCCGGGTAACTGCAGTGGGCTCTCCTGAACAGCACACATGATGATAAAGGCACACAACCTTTCGGGTGGAGGCCATGACCATATGCAGATCATGCGAAACCATGACAAGGGCAATATTCCGCTCCCTGTGGACACGGTTCAAATGTTCGTAAAATGCAAGCTGGCCAGAAAGGTCAAGATTCTGGGCAGGCTCGTCAAGGATGATAAGATCAGGTCTGTTGATCAGCGAACGCGCCAGCAGAACACGCTGCCATTCTCCTCCGGAAAGGACATGGATAGACCGGTTCATAAGGGAATTAATATCGGTTTCAGTGGCAACTTCGTCCAGATCATGCTGGCTGGATCGGGTGTTCAGCTTAAGGAAAGACTTCACGTCCATCGGCAGGCTTGCTTCAGCGGTCATACGTTGCGGGATATAGCTTGTCCGCAGTCCTGCTCGGCGGCGTATCACCCCGTCATCAGGTTTCATCACGCCAGCAAGACAACGAAGGAGGGTGGTTTTTCCGGCGCCATTTGGGCCGATAATAGTCAGAAAATCTGAGGGCACAACTTCAATTGAAACGCGATCAAGAAGCGGTCTTCTGTCTCGGTATACCGTCAGATTTTCAGCTGCGATAAGCGCATTCATGCGGCATTGCCCTGGCACTGGGTGCAGGTGCCCAATATCTCAAGCGTGGTGACGGTTGGAGTAAAACGATGGTGCTTCGCGGCATTGCCAATCGCTTCAGCCAGGTCGGTATTACAACATTCTGCAGCGGTGCCACAATCGCGGCAGATCATGAAATAACAATCATGACGCTGTTCTGGATGGATGCAACCGACATAGGCGTTCATGCTGTCTATTTTATGCACAAGACCTTCATCGATGAGAAAATCCAGCGCTCGATAGACTGTCGGTGGTGCGGCGCTCATGGAAAAGTTATCTTCACTGATTTTTTGGAGAAGATCATATGCCTTGATCGGCTGATGGCTTTCCCAGATCATTTCAAGTACCCGCCGACGAATTTTGGTCAGCCTGGTTCCGTTGCGTGAGCAAATCATCTCCGCTGCTTTGAGCGCAGTCCTGCGGCAAGAACGATGATCCTGACAAAATGTCATCTTTTGGGTTCCTCTTGTTTAAGTAATGTTATAACATAACAAAAAATGATATCCACCTTTTTCCTTAACGAGGCAATTATGTTCTTACCGACCCGATTTCTGTCCAGGGTGTTGATTGTGCTTTCATTGACCCTGATGGGTACGAAGGCGGCATTGGCTGAAAATTTAAGGGTGTCTGTGAGCATCAAGCCAATTCATTCACTGGTGTCGATGGTGATGGGAGAGATGGGTGAACCCATGCTTATCATGGGTGATGGGGCATCGCCCCATGGATTTTCCCTCAAACCTTCTCAGCGCCGCATCATGGCCCAGTCAGAGGTGATTTTCATTATTCATGAGGGGATGGAAACAGGTCTCACCAAAATGCTGGAAAATAGCGATGCCAAGATCTTCCAGATTGCCTCTATCAAGGAGTTGAGTCTGTTGACTCGCCGTCGCGATGATGAGTTTATTTCGGCAGAAATCGGAACTTTTCATCGGCATGGTGATCACGATGACCATCACGATCATGATCACGATCATGATCACAAAGATCAACATGAAGATGACGATCATCAAAAGCTCGAAGATCATGACGAACATGATCATGATGGTCATGGTGGAGATGATGGCCACAAGAAAACGCATGATCACGATATGCTCGATAGCCACGATCATTATCACGGGCCTGGTGCGATCGTTGACTTTCATTTTTGGCTTGACCCACTTCGGGCAAGGCAAACGCTATTACCTATTGCGGAAATCCTGGGTGAAGCCTATCCTGCCTATGCGCCTACTTTTCTCGCCAATGCACAAAAGGCTTATGATGACCTGGGGCAATTGCATCTGGATATTCATAAGAAACTTAATGCGTATAAGGGTCAGCAGTTTATTGTTTTTCATGATGCCTATCAGTATTTTGAAAAAAGATATGATCTTAAGGTTATTTCCAGCATTCTTGATCACCATGACGGACAGATTACGCCTTCACGACTGTTGCGGTTGCGGCATCTGGTCGAAGACCATCAGGCCGATTGCATTTTTGCCGAACCGCAATATTCCTTACGGCTCGTGAATGCACTGGCAATGATCGATGATATTCCAGTTCTTGAGCTTGACCCAATTGGACAGGATATCCCTCCAGGTGCCAATCTCTATGCTACACTGATGTATGATCTGGCAGATGCTACCCGATCATGCCGTCCTTAATTGCTGTTGAGCTCTTCTCCCGTGCTGGTAAGGTGGGAATGTAATAATTGGAGGAAGTGAAATGCGCATCGGTTTCATTGGTCTTGGAAACATGGGAGCGCCCATGGCCGCAAATCTGGTCAAGGCCGGCTATGACGTAACCGGTTATGATGTTGCGAAGATTTCTATTGAAAACGTCACGATGGTCTTGACCGCAGCCGAAGCTGTATCAGGCCGGGATGTAGTCATCACCATGCTGCCAGATGGTGCGGTCCTGCGTAAGGTTGCCGAGGAAATAATTCCGCATATGGAGCCTGGGACAGGGTTTGTTGATTGTTCTACCGTAGATGTCGAAAGTGCCCGTGCTGTAGCCGAGATGGCGGAGGCTGCAGGGCTTTTACCGGTGGATGCGCCAGTATCCGGTGGTGTAGGCGGAGCCGAAGCCGGAACATTGACGTTCATGGCCGGCGGTAGCAACGATGCTTTTGAAAAAGCAGCCCCACTTTTTGATATTATGGGCCAGAAAGCGGTTCATTGCGGTGGCAGTGGTTCCGGGCAGGCCGCGAAGATCTGCAATAATATGATCCTCGGGATTACCATGATAGGAACCTGTGAAGCATTTGCTCTCGCAGACAAGTTGGGGCTGGACCGGCAGAAGATGTTTGATGTTGTAAGCACATCCTCAGGATATAGCTGGACCATGAATGTCTATTGTCCCGCGCCAGGAGTAGGCCCTAAATCTCCCGCGGATAACAGCTATCGTCCCGGGTTTGCCGCCGAGCTTATGCTCAAGGATCTCAACCTGTCGCAAATGGCCGCAAAAACCGCTAATGCCGATACACCTCTCGGTGCGGCGGCAGCGGAACTTTATCGTATATTTGTGGAGGAAGAAGACGGTCGGGGCATGGATTTTTCTGCCATGCTCCCCAGATTTGAAAAGCGTGGCCGCTAGCACATGCGCGCCGAAGCGGATTTCTGCGTCATTGGCGGCGGCATCGCGGGGATCAGTGTCGCAGCTTTGCTTTCGGCAGAAGCAAGTGTTGTTGTGTTGGAATCCGAGGATGTGATTGGTTTTCACTCAACCGGTCGCTCGGCGGCGATGTATATTGCCAATTACGGCCCTCCCGCCATACGAGTGATGACAAAACTATCGGGGTCTGTATTTGAAAATCCGGCCGGTATTACCGATGCACCTTTGCTATCGCCAAGAGGGGAGCTTATTGTCGCGCGGGAAGATGAAATTCCCGATCTTGAAAAATACCTCGATGGTAGCGAGGGCATGGAACGGATCGACGCAAGAGCGGCGGTTGATCTCATGCCAATTCTGAACCCGCAATATATCCATGCTGCCGCCTATGAAGCCGGGGCTGCAGATATAAATGTTGCAGCTTTATTTCAGGGATATGCAGCGATACTCAGGCGCCAGGGTGGGGAGATTATCACCCGAGCCAGGGTACAAGACATGAAATGGGAAAGGGGAAGCTGGCGTGTTGAAACGGCAATCGGGAAAGTCAGTGCGCCGGTTGTCATAAATGCGGCAGGCGGCTGGGCAGATCAGGTGGCAATGCTGGCTGATATAGACCCCAAGGGCATTCAGCCTATGCGGCGGTCAGCTGCCTTGATCCCGCCACCGGATGGCCATGATATCAGCCGATGGCCTCTGGTTGCTTCTGCCAGTGAAGACTGGTATTGCCGCCCAGATGCCGGCAATCTAATGGTCTCGCCTGCGGATGAAGACCCTGTTGAAGCCCAGGATATATATCCCGATGACATGGTGCTGGCCATGGGCATACACCGATTTGAAAATGCTACTACCTGCAAGGTGACGCGGGTGAGTCATCGTTGGGCAGGTCTTAGGAGTTTTGCGCCAGATCATAATCCTGTTGCTGGATTTGACCCTCAACACGCCGGTTTTTTCTGGCTGGCCGGTCAGGGCGGGTATGGTATCCAGACATCTCCTGCAATGGCTCAATATGCTTTTGATCTCCTTATGGGGCAGACGCCTACTCCCGATACGGCAACTTGCAATGCCATGTCACCATACCGTTTCAGCAAAGGGGTTGAGGCATGAAAACAAGCATTGCGGTTATCCGCGGAGATGGCATAGGCGGTGACTGCATTGATGCCGGTCTTGCGGTTATGGAAAAGGCGCTTTTGCTCAGCGGTCTTCCCACGCCTGAATGTATTTCTCTTGACGCAGGGGCAGCATATTTCACCGAAACCGGCTGCGATATTGAAAAGGGTGGAGAAGAACGTGCTGGGCAAGCAGATGCCATTTTTCTTGGTGCAATCGGTTTGCCAAAGATACGTTACCAGGATGGGACGGAGATTTCTCCGCATCTCCGTCTCAGAGATCAATATGGTCTTTATGCCGGAGTTCGGCCGGTCCGTGCTTTCCCTAATGTGCCACCAAAGCTAGTGGCGCCAGAAGCCGCCAAGATTGATCTTGTACTGATAAGGGAAAGCACCGAAGGACTTTTCTATTCTGCTGCAGTTCATGCAAGGAGCAAGGTTGAGGGGGATGATGCCGTTGAGGAAATGCTTCGGATCACCCGTTCCACTTCTGAACGGTTGCATCATTTTGCTTTTCGCCTGGCAGAAAAGCGGAAAAATCTAGGCAAAGGGCACAGCGTCACTTGCGTTGATAAAGCCAATGTCTTTAGAGCTTTTGCCTTTTTCCGAAAAATTTTTGATGAAGTTGCGGAAAATTATCCCGCTATTCCACGGCTATATTCTTATGTGGATGCCATGGCGCTTGAATTGATCCGTAAGCCATGGAGGTTTGATGTCCTCGTTACAGAGAACATGTTCGGTGATATACTTTCTGATCTTGCCGCCGGGCTTGTCGGCGGGATGGGGATGGCGCCTTGCGCGGAAATCGGGGATCATACCGGCCTTTTCCAACCTGCCCATGGAAGCGCCCCCGATATCATGGGTCAGGATAAGGCCAATCCGATTGCAACCATTTTGAGTGCAGGCTTGTTGCTGGATTATCTTGCGGAAAAATCAGGACATGCTGGGTTTGCCGAGGCGGCGGTGCGGATTGAGCGGGCTGTAGAAAGCGGTTTTGCCAGCCATGAGCTACGCCCGATTGAATTTGGTGGCAATATGGGTACAAAAGCGATGACGAAAGCAATACTCAATCATCTTACATAGAGAGTTTTAACATGTATGTCGTGACGGTCAGTTTTGAGATAAATCCAGAAAGCGTTGATGACTTTATGCGTCTCATGCGTGCACAGGCAGTGAACTCACGCCGGCTTGAGGATGGTTGCCATCAATTTGATATTGCCTATGAAGCAAACCAGCCTGATCATATTTTTCTCTATGAACTTTACAGGGACAGGGTTGCTTTTGATCTCCATCTGGAAAGTGCGCATTACCAGGAATTTGCGGCTCAAGTTGAGAGTATGATCGTAAAGAAGATCGTCAACACTTTCGATACGCACGAAGCAGGACACTAACCCTTCCCAGGGAAGCAAAGTGATCTAATTTTAGGCTATGATTGGATTTCATTCAGCGAGATTTGATATGCGCAGCCTGAAACATGCTTTTGCCACGATGATGTTAATGTTTGTGATGGCCGGTTGCAGCGAGAACAGTTTATCAGAAATGAAAGATAGAAAACCCATGTTTTCCTTGGAAGAATTCTTTGCCGGACAAACGGTGGCATACGGTATTTTCGAAGATCGTTTTGGCAAGTTGCGCCGCCAGTTCCGGGTAAACATCACGGGCAAGGTGGATGGAAATACACTCATCCTTGATGAAGATTTTCTCTACGATGATGGAGAGAAGGCAAATCGTATTTGGATGATCACCAACATGGGCAGAGATGCTGAGGGCAATATCCAGTATAGAGGTGAGGCTGAGGATATTGTGGGGGTTGCCACAGGTGCTGTTGCTGGTAACGCGCTGAACTGGTCTTATATTATTGATCTGGAAACTGGCGGCAACACACTTCGAGTCAAGTTCAATGACTGGATCTACCAGCAGGATGAGCATGTCGCAATTAACCGCGCCTATGTCAAAAAATTTGGTGTTGAAATCGGTTCCGTTACGCTTGTGTTTTTGAGGGGGAAGGCTGCAGAGACGCTTGGCCCTCTTGACCTTTCATCCTGGTAATTTCGATGCGGCTTTTCGCCTTTTTCATGGAAATACTGCCTCTTGTCGTCTTCTTTATTGGCTATGAATGGTTTGGGCTTTTTGTAGCCGCAGGGCTCTCAAGTGGTGTTGGGGTGATAATTCTTCTCCATGGCTGGATCGCTCAGCATCGAGTTGCATTTTTTCCAATTTTTACAGTGCTCTTATCGGCAACCTTCACCTTAATTGCTATCATTAGTGGGGAGGAGACATTTATCAAGATTCAGCCAACAATATTCAATGGAATTTTCAGTTTTGTCCTTCTCGTCGGCGTGATCCGCAGGATTGCTGTGATGAAGTATTTCTTTGGACAACAGTTTAATCTCGATAATCAAACCTGGATGACGTTAAGCCTTCGCTGGGGGATTTTCTTCGGTTTTCTTGCAATGGCCAATGAGCTTGCCTGGCGTAACCTTGACAGCACCGGGTGGGTATGGGTTAAGACATTTGTCTTTGCGCCGCTGAGCGGGGTGTTTATGCTTGCGCAATTGCCAATCACCTTGCGGGGGCGGATTGATTAGAGAAATCACCCCCAAGACTGGCTTGCCAGTCTCGCTTCTGCTAAGCCAGTTTTATGATTGAGCGACTTCTGCCAGCTGATGTTGAAATCGAAGACAGGAACGGGATGACCGCGCTGGTCAGTCGCCGATTTGGAGACATCTATTTCTCAATTTCGGATGGTTTGGCCGAAACACGTCATGTGTTTATAGAAGGCAATCAACTCCCCGAGCGCATGCCCGGGCGTGGTCATTTCACCATCGCAGAAACAGGGTTTGGAACAGGGCTTAATTTCCTTGCAACACTTGCCCTTCTTGATCAGTTTGGCAGCTCTGCCCCGCGACTTACATATATTGCGACAGAGCTGGCACCTCTTGATGGCAAGATGATACGAAAGTCGTTGTCGTGTTTCCCTGAACTGGCGAAAAACTGTGAAACGCTGATCACGCATCTACCACCTCGCTGGCCAGGACGGCATCGGGTCGTATTGAACGGCGGCAATGTTGTGCTGGAACTTCTTTATGGTGATAGTACCGCCATGATCAAAAAGGCAGATTTTCGCGCTGATGCCTGGTTTCTTGATGGGTTTGCTCCAGCGCTGAATCCGGATATGTGGGCAGGTGATCTGTTCGGGCTTATTGCATCCCATACCGCTGAAAAGGGAACTCTCGCCAGTTTTACCGCTGCCGGACACGTGCGTCGAGGACTGGAAGAAGCCGGGTTCCGTGTTCACCGACTTAAAGGGTATGGGGCCAAACGTCACCGCATCATCGCTGAATACGATGGCTTGCCGGAAGAAATTCCTACGCATTCAGGCCATGTCGCGGTAATCGGTGCTGGTATTGCCGGGGCCTCGGTTGCAGCAGGGCTAAGACGGCGCGGATATGATGTCACGGTGTTTGGGTGTAGTGCCGGTTCAGCTGATGGAGCGTCGGGGAACAGGATAGCCGTGCAGGCGCCTCGGCTGACGGCGACAGATACATCTGCGGCCCGTCTGTCACTTACAGCCTATGGATACGCGCGCGCTCTTGCACGGGAGAGTGGTGCAAGTGTTGCGGATAAAACAGTTCTCCTTGCCTGGAATGAGCGGGAAAAGATCAGGCAGTCCAAGCTCGCATCGCTCGGTTGGCCTGAAACTGTCTTCCGCCTGGTGGATTGCACCGAAGCAGAGGCGATTACCGGGTATAAGACAGGACTTGGAGGAATGGTATTTCCCGAAGGCGGGACCGCAATCCCGACGCGCCTTGTTCAATTTCTCCTTGGGGATATCGATTTCTGCCCTGAAGTGGTCGTTCGTTCCATCACCAAACAGCTTTCATGTTGGAAAATCCAGACGGATACCGGCCCAATATTCTCTGATATAGTGGTGATTGCGATGGGCGCAGGCTTGCCTCTTCTCATCCATCCAAAAGAGAAGGTTCTGCCTGGGTTTCAAGTAACTGCGGGGCATGTCAGCCATATACCTGATCATCTGCTTAAAGCACCCCAAAGCGGTATGAGCTTTGGCGGATATATGGCTGAGATGCCGGACGGCGGCACGGCACTCGGTGCAAGCTTTGACCATCATGATCCGGCTTTACCCATGCCAGAATTGGAAGAGATAGTCCATGAGGCTAATCTTGGGCTGCTGCCCGCCAAAATGTTGCCCTTTCCTTCTTCTGAATTTAGTAACTGGGGTGGACGGACAAGTTTGCGCCTTGCGTCACCTGATCGCCAGCCGCTTGCCGGGCAGATTGAAGACGGTCTTTTTATTTTGACTGCATTGGGCGCGCGGGGAATGGTAACCGGCCCTCTGCTTGGTGAATTTGTTGCTTCAAGGATTACAGGGGAGCCATCACCGCTTGATCTTGGGATGGAAAGGGTGGTTGATCCTTTGCGCTTTTCCACAAAGAAAAAGGCTTAGCCGTTTTTGTAGCGTGACATCATTTCATCCATTCGCATGATAAAACGGGTGAGAATGGATGCGGTTTCCTGCCAGCCATCCTTTAGCGTCTGGTTTGTTTCGTCAAGGTAGAGCGAGCGGCAGATTTCGATCTGCAACGCCGAAACCCCGTTATCCGGTTGCCCATAGTGACGAGTAATATATCCGCCAGCAAAGGGAGCATTCAGTTTTACCGTCATGCCTTCGCGGGTAAAATACGCCTGCGCTTCATTCACGATCCAGTTTAGCGTGGATTGACCGTGGTTACTGCCGATGATTACGTCGCTATGAATGCCAAACAACCCGGAAGGCATGGAATGACAGTCAATCAGCAGGGCGTGGCCTTGTGTTCTTGCCATCGTAATCAGTTTTTCAAGTTCCTGATGATATGGCCGATAGAACTGACCAAGCCTAAAATCCGCTTCGGCTGCGGGCAGGCTATCGGTATATATATCCTGTTGATTGGCGGCCTTGCTTGGAATCACACCAAGTCCTGATCTGAGATATCGTGTTACGGATTTGTTGGCAAAATGCACCGGATTATCAAACATAAGATGATCGATCTCATCAGGGTGCCGGTTCAGATCGACAAAACTGCGGGGAAATTCCGCCAGAATGAGCGCCGATGGCAGGGGTTGAAAAGTCAGGAGGCGATCCATGCCCGCATCTTCAACCTTACGCAATTCCTGAAGGGATAGATTTGACTGATGAATAAAGTGGCTTAGATATTTGCGCCCACTATGGGGGGAGGCAGCAATGACCTGGCTTTGCCGATTGCCTTTTGGCGGGATAACACAAAACGGTTGCTCCATTTGCTGGACAATCATGGCGGAGCAATCCGTTGTGATAGCATGCTGCGAAGGTGGAGTGGTCAACGATTAATCCTACAAATAAGCGGTGTATTAGCGATGCTAACATCAATTAGTTGGATTGTAGCGCGAAGATATGTAAAAAAACAATCAGCATAGGCTTGCTTCTATCTGGATTTTCGCTATGTTCACTTTCAGGGGACGCGTAGCTCAGCGGGAGAGCACTACGTTGACATCGTAGGGGTCGCTGGTTCAATCCCAGCCGCGTCCACCATTTTTATAATAATTTCAGTTTCATAAAAGGCTTAAATTAGGCCTTTTAGTCCTTCTGTTACACTGTGTCACAGGATGTTTTTATGGCGTCGATTCGTAAAAGAAGTGGACGCTATCAGGCGCAGGTCAGAATGGATCCTTCTCAAGGTCTGCAAGTTTTTCTACAAGGGCAGAGGCGCGCGCATTGGCGGCTGGCGTTTTGTGTATCTGCTTTGGGGTAAGGCCAGTTCAGAAAGATTAAAATGGCCTGCGATCCGGTGCACCTCTGTTGAAATATGCCATGGCGGCGTGTGAGTTTCGCATATAGAACCGATCTGTCTTTTGGCAACGACACAGAATAAGCCGGAGGCTCTATGGAGACTGAACAGTGCCATCTCCCCAGCGAGTATACTTAATCAACTGATTGACGTAACTCAAAAACTTTATCACATTATGGGTATGATGAGAAAAGTAGTGCGGCCAACGGTACATGATGTTGCCAATGAGGCAGGGGTAAGTCTGGCCACGGTTGACCGTGTTCTGAACCGCCGCACCGGTGTTCGTGACCAAACAGCAAAGCGGGTTTTTGAAGCTGTCAAACGCATCGGATATATCCGCGATACTTCCGCTGCCAATCTTGCACGCCAGCGTGAATATCGATTTGCAATTGTCCTGCCTGACGATGCTAGCCAATTTAACGAGACGTTGAAAAATGCCTTGCGCGAAGCTGCCGAAGCACAAATGGTCGATCGGGTATCCGTGCGGATCGTCACCGCCCCTACCGGTGATGCGCATGCCGTGGCACGAACACTGCATCATCTTCGTACCTTGCAACTGGATGGCATTGCGATCACAGCCCCGGAGACTCCTCAGGTCCGGGACGCGATTAACCGGCTCAAAAGCGATGGTATCGCTGTTGCCGCCCTGCTTTCAGATTTGCCAAGCTCAGAACGGGATTATTTTGTCGGCATCAACAGTGTTTCCGCCGGACGCACCGCCGCCCATCTCATGGGAAAGTTTTCAAATAATACAACTGGAAAGATACTTGTTGTCACGAATTCCATGATTTCCCGTGACAATATCGATCGCCGCCTTGGATTTGATGCAGTCATGCTTGCCGAGTTTTCTTCGCTCACTGTAATGCCTTCGGTCGAAACCCATAACGATCCTGAACGGGCGCGAAACATTATTCACCGAATCGTGTCCACCTACCCGGATCTGCTGGGTGTGTATTCAATGGGGCCGGGTAATCGCTATCTGATCGATATTTTCAGGGAAACAGGACGCCTGAAAGATATGGTGTATATCGTCCATGAAATTACTCCCCATACAATAGAAGCGCTGCAAAACGATGAGATTGATGTCGTCATCGCGCAGAATGTGGGGCATCTGGCCCGCAGCACGCTGCGGGTTCTGCGCGCGAAATGCGACGGCGTAGCCATTTTCGAAGCGCAAGAACGTATCAGGATTGATATCATCACCCGGGAAAACATTCCCTGATTTGCACATTAGCAAAAATTTCTGCGTTAGAATTTTTTGACATACGTATGTCATTTTTGATTTGCATGAGTTACGTACCTCAATTAATCTTTGTGTGAGTGGCACAAATAACTGGTCATGATGCCAGAGCCAAACGTGATCGCTTTATAAAACAGGAGGAATGACAATGAGACTTAAAACGCTAACCGCCGCAATGACGGTGGCTTGTGCGGCCGCAGCGTTCTCACCAGCAGCGCAGGCAGATGACCTGACCTTGTGCTGGGCGGCGTGGGACCCTGCCAATGCCCTGATTGAACTATCCAAGGATTTTGAGGCAAAATCCGGCCACAATATGAGCTTTGAGTTCGTGCCATGGCCAAACTTTGCCGACCGGATGCTGAACGAGCTCAACTCGGGCGGCAAACTCTGTGATCTTATGATTGGCGACAGTCAGTGGATCGGCCTTGGTGCAGAAGCTGGTCATTACATCAAGCTGAACGACTTTTTCGATGCCAATGGTATTTCGATGGGCGACTTTATCCCGGCAACCGTCACCGGTTATTCGGAATGGCCGAAGGGAACACCCAATTACTGGGCCCTGCCGGCATTTGGCGATGTCGTGGGTTGGACCTACCGTAAGGACTGGTTCAACCGGGCTGATCTGAAGGCAGAGTTCAAGGGCAAATACGGGCGCGATCTTGATGTGCCCAAGACGCTGGCCGAACTCAAGGACATTGCCGAGTTTTTCCAGGGACGGGAAATCGACGGCAAGACGGTCTATGGCGCCGCAATCTATACCGAGCGTGGCTCCGAAGGGATCACCATGGGGGTGACCAACGCACTTTATAACTACGGCTTCGAATACAACAATCCGAACAAGCCATACGATCTCGATGGCTTCGTCAACTCGGATGGGGCAGTTGCCGGCCTTGAATATTACAAGGCACTTTATGATTGCTGCACGCCTCCAGGTTCATCCGACTGGTATATGTCCGAGAATATCGACGCCTACAAATCAGGACAGGTTGCGTTGCAGATGAACTTTGCTTTTATCTGGCCAGGTGTTCATGCCGACCCGAATGTCGGCGGCGACAAGTCAGGCTACTTCCCTAATCCAGCCGGTCCGGGCGGGCATTTTGCCCAGCTGGGAGGCCAGGGCATATCTGTTGTATCCTATTCGGATAGCCAGAAAGCTGCGCTGGAATATATCCAGTGGTTTGCTCAGCCGCAGATTCAAAAGAAATGGTGGGAGTTGGGCGGCTATTCTGCCCTGCGCGCCGTGGTTGAAGACCCAGGTTTTGCATCCAGCCAACCTTATGCGCAGACCTTCCTCGATTCCATGGCAATCGTGAAGGATTTCTGGGCTGAACCATCCTATGCTTCGCTGCTGCTGCCCATGCAGGATCGTATCCACAAATACGTCATTGCTGGTGAAGGCACCGCCAAGGAAGCGCTTGATGCACTGGTTAAGGACTGGAAGGAAGTCTTCGAGGACGAAGGCAAACTCTAGGTCAAACCTGTTGCCCGGCCCAAGTGTTTGGGCGAACATACGAAGCGGGGCCATCAGGCCTGTATGGCCCCGCCTGTTATCCTGATGAATCGTTTGGGGAGCCCCGGATCATGGTGAAAGGCGTAATTGAGCGAACAGCCGACATGACGCCTGTTGCGGTTGCACGGAAGATCAGAGGGCTTTCAGATCGTGCCATTGCCTGGATCTTCATCACGCCAACAATCATGCTCTTGCTGGCGATCAACATTTTCCCGCTTTTCTGGACCATCTGGCTCAGCTTTACGAATTATCGCGCCAACCGGCCCAATGCCGAGGTCAAATGGATCGGGCTGCGAAATTACGAGCGCATCCTGACCGACAGCGATATCTGGCTGACGATGCAGGCGACCGCGCATTTCCTCGTCTGGACATTGGTCCTGCAGGTGCTGATCGGCTTTGCGCTGGCCTGGTTGATCAACCGGAAATTCAAGGGCAATGATCTGTGGACGACGATCATCGTGTTGCCCATGATGCTGTCGCCGGCAGTGGTGGGCAATTTCTGGACCTTTCTCTATCAGCCCCAGATCGGCCTCTTCAACTATGTGATCGCTTTCTTCACGCAATCTGATCCGACCAGCTTTTCGATGATCGGTGATGTCGATCTGGCTCCCTGGTCCATCATCATTGTTGACACCTGGATGTGGACGCCGTTCGTCATGCTTATCTGTCTTGCCGGGCTGCGCTCAATACCCGACTATATCTATGAAGCCGCCGAATGCGACCGCGCGACGAAATGGCGGCAGTTCTGGACCATCACCGTGCCCATGGTGCTGCCTTTCCTGATGCTGGCGGTGCTTTTCCGGGGCATAGAGAATTTCAAGATGTTCGACCTTGTTGTGCAACTGACGGGCGGCGGCCCCGGTTCCACCACCGAGTTGACGTCAATAAACCTCAAGCGAGAGGCTTTCGAAAAATGGCGCACCGGCTATTCTTCGGCCTATGCCATCATCCTCTTCGTCACCGTGTTCGGCCTTGCGTCGATTTACGTCAAGGCATTGAATAAGGTAAAAGAACGATGAGCAGCTATTCGATCACCGAACCTTCGGCAAAACAAAAATGGATTGCGGGCGCGCTGGTATCGATCTATGCGCTGATCACGTTGATGCCGTTGCTCTGGATTATCGCTACCGGTTTTAAATCCGGCGCTGACTCCATCGCCTATCCTCCCAAAATCGCCTTTGAGCCGTCGCTGGAGGGCTATGTTAACCTCTTCACGACGCAGACACGCCAGACACAAGACTATATGGAAGCGAACCCGCCCCAGACATGGTATGAGCAGATCGTGCATGCAAAAGGCATGGTCATTGCCGGGCCGTCACGATTTGGCGAAAGATTCCTCAATTCGACCATCATCGGGTTTGGTTCGACTTTCCTGTCTGTGTTTCTTGGCACGCTTGCAGCCTATGCCTTCTCCCGCTACCCAGTGCCGCTCAAGGATGATCTGTTGTTTTTCATCCTGTCAACGCGGATGATGCCGCCTATCGCCGTTGCCATCCCGATCTTCCTGATGTTCCGCGCGGTTGGCCTGTCGGATACGCATGCTGGCATGATTCTTCTCTATACCGCGGTCAACCTGTCGCTGTCGGTCTGGCTCCTCAAGGGGTTCATCGACGAAATACCCCGCGAATATGAGGAAGCAGCCCTAATCGATGGATACACGCGTTTCCAGGCTTTTTACAAAGTCGTGCTGCCGCAGGCGGCAACGGGCATCGCCTCAACCGCCATTTTCTGCCTGATATTCGCCTGGAACGAATATGCCTTTGCGGTGCTGCTCACCTCGGGCACTGCACAGACCGCGCCGCCCTTCATCCCGACGATTATCGGGGTGGCCGGGCAGGACTGGCCGGCGATGGCGGCGGGTGCAACCATTTTCCTGTTGCCGGTCATGGTTTTCACCATTCTGCTGCGTCGCCACCTGCTGCGCGGAATAACCTTCGGAGCCGTGCGAAAATGAGCAAGTTTTTCAACGAGCTGCTGCGGTTTCGCCGCGGCCCCTGGGAAATGATGGCGTCGGTTATCATCGCTGTCGGGGTGTTCATGCTGATGCAGCCCTTCACGCTTTTCGCCTTTACCTATTCCTTCATCGTGACACTGACCGGCACGGTGATGTTCATCATTGTCAGCCATTTTCCGGAATAGATAAGAGGACCGCATGTTGTTAAGCCAGATGACCATCGCCCCGGGTTGCCCATCCCAAAACGTTCCGGCAGGGCTGAAATGCGTGCCGGCGATATTGCCACAGGAGCGTGCAGGTGGCTGAAATCCGGATCAAGAATCTGCGCAAGGAATTCGGTGACTTTACCGCTGTTCAATCTTCGTCCTTTAAAGTTGAGGATGGTGAGTTCTTCATGCTGCTCGGCCCGTCGGGATGCGGCAAGACCACCACGCTGCGCATGATCGCCGGCCTTGAGCTGCCAACCTCCGGCGAGATAACCATAGATGGCGAGGATGTCAGCCAGATGCCGGCGAGCCAGCGGGATATAGCCTTTGTTTTCCAGATGTTCGCCCTTTATCCACATATGAATGTGCGCAAGAATATCAGCTATCCCCTGACAAGCCAGGGAATGTCCAGAGACGAAGTTCAGCGCAAGGTGGCGGAAGTCGCGGCAACATTGGAGATCGAAAACCTGCTTGATCAGCCGGTGAGCGGACTTTCCGGTGGCGACCGCCAACGTGTCGCGTTGGGGCGCGCCATTGTCCGCAGCCCGAAGTGTTTTCTGATGGATGAACCGCTTGGTGCGCTTGATGCCGAATTCCGCGAACACATGGCCGAAGAGCTGCGCAAACTGCATGACCGAATGGGCGCGACCACTGTCTATGTCACTCATGATCAGCTTGAGGCGATGCAGATGGGCGACAAGATCGTAGTGATGAATCATGGCGTGATCGAACAGTTCGGCACTCCGCAGCAGATCTATGACACCCCGATGACCATGTTCGTGGCTCAATTCATCGGATCACCACCCATGAACTTCCTTGATTTCGAGGCCGAGCTTGAAACCGGTGCGTCAACTGTTTCGCTCCATGAAGAGGCCTTCAAGGTGCCTCAGCTCCACCAGACCTGCGCCGGCAAACTTGTTTTCGGCGTGCGGCCGGAACATGTTCGTCTTTCGGACAGCACCAGGTATCGCGGGGAGATTACCGCGACAGAATATCTTGGCACAACGCAGATCGTCACGCTCAACACACCAAATGGCGAAGTCAAGGCGCGCATTGCTTCTGATCAGGTGGCGCGCGTCGGTGAGCAGGTCGGGCTTGTGTTCGAGGACAGCAAAATCACGCTGTTTGATCGCCCGTCCGGGCATGCTATCCGCTCGGCGTTGAATGAAGGGGTTAAGTCACATGGCTGATGTCGTCCTGCAGGGAATCCGGAAAACCTTCGCCACGTCCAATGCCGTCGCATCGCTGAATTTGGACATAGAAGATGGTTCCTTTGTGGTACTGCTCGGCCCAACCGGCGCCGGGAAAACCACGACGCTACGCCTCATTGCCGGACTTGAGCAACCGGATGCCGGCGATATCAGGATCGCAGGCCAGTCGGTTATCGGCCGGACACCGGCGCAACGCGATGTGGCGATGGTATTTCAGCAATACTCGCTCTACCCGCATATGAGCGTAAAGGATAATCTGGCCTTTCCATTACGCTCCCCTATCCTCAACACACCTGAAGACGAAATCCAACGTAAGGTGCGCGAAATTGCCGAGGTGCTGCACATATCCCACAAGCTGGATAATCGCGCGACCGCTCTTTCCGGCGGTGAAATGCAGCGCGTTTCGATCGGCCGTGCCCTGGTTCGCAACCCATCCATCTACCTGATGGACGAACCCCTTAGTTCACTTGATGCCAAACTCCGGGCTGATTTACGGCTGGAGTTGAAACGAATACACGCACAGCTTGGCGCGACGCTGCTTTACGTCACCCATGACCAGATCGAAGCGATGACCATGGCCACCAAAATTGGCGTGCTCAACCAGGGTCATCTGGTGCAGTTCGGCACCCCGCGCGAAATCTATGAGGATCCCGTGAGCCTCTATGTCGCTGGCCGGCTGGGCTTGCCCCGAATCAATGTCCTGCCTGCCGATCTTTTTTCGGGCGCACCTGAAGGTGCTGCAACCATCGGGCTTCGGCCCGAGCATATCCGGTTAGGGGCGGGCCAGCCCGCCTCGGTGATGCGGATTGAACATCTGGGTGACCAGACAAGACTGCATCTTTCGCTCAATGGCCATGACATTGTGACACTGGCCGATAGCCAGACGCAGCTCGCCACTGGCGACCTGGTCAAGATTAAACCACGTAGCGCGCTCTATTTTGACGCCGACGGCAATCGCATAAAAAGAGGAAGAAAGCCATGAATCAGTTTATCAATTCAAAGGAGACCCTTGTCACCGAGGCCATTGATGGCATGCTCAGGCACGCTGGCGGAAGATTGGCGCGTCTTGATGGCTATCCTCATATCAAGGTTGTCATCCGCAATGACTGGGATCGCAGCCGGGTGGCACTGGTCTCAGGCGGCGGATCCGGCCATGAACCCAGCCATGCCGGCTTTGTCGGCGAAGGCATGTTGACCGCGGCGGTATGTGGCGAGGTGTTCGCCTCGCCATCGGTCGATGCTGTATTGGCCGGCATCCTGGCGGTGACCGGCCCGGCCGGATGCTTGCTCATCGTCAAGAACTATACAGGCGACCGGCTCAATTTCGG
This sequence comes from Alphaproteobacteria bacterium LSUCC0684, assembly GCA_041228335.1. Taxonomy (NCBI): domain Bacteria; kingdom Pseudomonadati; phylum Pseudomonadota; class Alphaproteobacteria; species Alphaproteobacteria bacterium LSUCC0684. The sequence continues at coordinate 1,041,098 of CP166130.1, forward strand.
GCTTGCAGCCGAACGCGCGCGGGCCTTTGGGCTAAAGGTGAATATGGTGATTGTCGATGATGATATAGCCCTGCCCGACCTGCCGCAGGCACGTGGCGTCGCCGGCACGCTGTTCGTGCACAAGATTGCCGGGATGCTGGCCGAGCAAGGCGCCGATCTTGACACCATTACCGAAACAGCACGCCGCGTCATCAATGGCACGGCGTCAATTGGCATGTCGCTCGACTCCTGTACCGTGCCGGGCAACAAAAAGGACAACCGCATCCCCGAAGACAAGGCCGAACTCGGCCTGGGCATCCACGGAGAGCCGGGCATAGAACAAGTTGATTTCAGGGACGCAAAGACAGCCATCGCCATGGTTGCCGAACGCCTGGCGGCGAGCATCGGGCCAGGCCCACATGCGGCACTGGTGAACAATCTTGGCAGCACCACGCCGCTTGAAATGTCGGTACTTGTCGAAGAGTTGATGAAATCGCAGATCAGCAAACAAATTCGCTGGGTGATCGGGCCTGCACCGCTGATGACATCGCTTGATATGCGTGGATTTTCCATCTCTCTTCTGCCCGTAAGCAAATCCGATGAGGCAGCGCTGGCGGCGCCGGTGGGTTGCGCCGCCTGGCCGGGCTGCAATGCGGTTGGCGATATCGACCTCCAGCCGCTGCCCGACGGGCTGGCCCCGATCGCGCCCATGCCGTCAAAAAACACTGCCAACAGCGCCTTTATCGAGAAATGCTGCCATCTCTTTATCGCCGCCGAAGATGATCTCAATGCCCTGGACCAGAAATCTGGCGATGGCGACACTGGCAGCACGCTTGCTACCGCGTCACGGGCGCTGCTCGATGCGCTGGAGCGGTTGCCTCAGGCGGATATCACCCAACTTTATCGCGCCATCGGGCAGGAATTGAGTCAGGCGATGGGGGGATCTTCCGGCGTTCTTCTGGCCATTTTCTTTGCGGCTGCAGGGGATGCCTCGGCCAATGGCGAAGATATGCTCGGCTCGTTGAAAGCAGGGCTGGCCAGGATTCAGGAAGTTGGCGGCGCTAAACCAGGTGACCGGACGATGATCGATGCCCTCGCCCCGGCACTGGAATCTTTTTCGCAAGGCCTGGCAGCAGCAGCCAGGGCGGCACGCGAAGGGGCCGACACGACCGCAATGATTGGCCGCGCCCGGGCAGGACGTGCCAGCTATATCAGTGAGGACAAGCTCGTGGGCCATAATGATCCGGGTGCCGAGGCTGTTGCTCGCCTGTTTGAGCATCTGGCAAAAGGCTAGCACAGGCTGCTACCGTATTAGACATTGATAGCATCTGCAGCCTTTAAATTGGCATGTGAAATTTTTTGTGATGGATGTGATCGTCGGAGCTGCCTTTTTCATAGACCAGAAAGATGTTCTCTCTGGAAGAGACGTCCTGCTTCTGGATTGTCTGGTCATCGGAAGGCATGCAGGTTGAGGTTTTCCTGATGAAGGAAATCCTGATCACATGTCGGCCAGTGGCAATGCGCTTCAAGTGACTTTTTCTGTTTTTTGCGTAGGTGGTGAGAGAATTTGGATTTTTCCTCCACCATCCGGCGGGCAATCCCGACATCATGGGAGATGAATACATTTCCCATGATTATACTCGTTGATCTTGGGTTTATGTCCCAAGATGCCATTGATCATGTTCGATCCTTCAGGCCGGGCGCCATAAAGACAGAAATACAAGAAAACTTTACCGCGTCCACCATCCTTATCTTTCAAATCATCAGCACGGCGCGCGTCAGTTAAGTCATCACGTCAAGATCTGATCCTTAAGGAAACCAACGAAAGCTTCGTTGAACTCGTCCCTTTTTTCAATATTTGGCAAATGTGCGGCATCTTTCAGAATAACCATCCGTGATCCTTTTATGCCAGCCTTAAGTGTTTCGGCCGCACTGACCGGGCAGGCCGGGTCACAGTCTCCAACAATGATATTGGTCGGGGCCTTGATATCTTTGAGCATTGCACACTGGTTCATGTCGCGGATGGCTCTGGCGCAATTTATGTATCCCTTGACCGGTGTTGCCCTGATCATGTCGATGATTTTTTGAATAGCCTCAGGATCGCGTTGCCGGAACGGCGCGGTGAACCATCGCCCCAGCGTTGCTTCAATAAGAGCTTCTATCCCGTCACGTTCCGCTATTTGTATGCGGTCATCCCACAGAGATGGTGGCGGCATGACACAGGCGGTATCGCACAAGGTCAGGGAAAGGATGCGTTCCGGATGTCTGACGGCAATGAGTTGGCCTATAAAGCCGCCCATCGAAAGGCCGACAAAATGCACTTGTTCGATTTCCAGATTATCCAGAAGTGCGATCGCATCATCAACAAAGAGTTCAATTGAATATGGGCCTTCCGGTGCATCTGTCCTGCCATGACCACGCGTGTCGTAGCGAAGTACCTGAAAATAATCAGTAAGCGCCGTGATCTGATCATCCCACATTCCGTAGGCGGACATGAGGCTGTTGCTGAGCATGACCACAGGCGCTGTGGCATCACCTTTTATCTGGTCGTCAAGGTGGTAGTTGATATTTATGCCGTTCGCAAAGGTTGTCTTTGACATTTCTACTTCCGTATTTTTCTTTCGGTGGCAGGACTTAGCCAGTGATATATTTCAATCTTGTTTATATGTTGCAAGCACATGCCTTCCTGATCAATACTTTTCCTTATGTCAAAACCAATACTTGAATTTGATCATCTGGTGATCGCCTGTTCGGATCTTGCCGCAGGGATAGCTTATATAAAACATACATTTGGGGTCGATATCCCAGCAGGTGGCCAGCATCATTTTATGGGCACACATAATGCGGTTATGGCTGTTGGTGACGGAATTTATCTTGAGGTTATTGCCGTAGACCCAAAGCTCCCCGCGCCGCCCGGACCGCGCTGGTTTGGTCTTGATACAAGAACGCTTCAGGACCGATTGGACGTTGCCCCTGTGCTTGTGCATTATGTATTGCGAACGGATGACATGGCCGCAACCCTTGCAGGACTTGATGAGGAATTGCTCGAAATGCTGGGTCCGGCAACCTTGGCGTCCAGAGGAGATCTTCGCTGGAAAATCACACTGAATACAGATGGAGTTCCGCCCTTTTCTGGGTGTATTCCTGCCCTTATCGAATGGCAGGGAGTACCGCCTCAATATGGGATGGCTTTCAAGGGTCCGGTGTTTGGGCAATTGAAATGCCTCTATCCGGATGCGGGCAGACTTCAGGCTTGGCTTGAGATGCTGGGTGCTGGACGTCTTATTGAAGATAAAATAATTGCGATTGAGTCCGGGCAACCTCCCGGTCTTATGGCGGAGTTTTTTTATCAGGAGAGCAAAATTCAGGTCTGATTTCCTGATATATGTGGGAGGGTGGATTTATTTCCGCTATAGGCCCAGCTTCCAAGCATAATACCAGCCACCGCGGCAACCATCCCGAAATACTGTATACTGGTGAGATGTTCTTCCACCAAAACCCGCGCCGCCAGGAGAGTGATAATCGGCTCGATATTCATGACGAGTGCAACCAGGGATGCAGGTGCATGTCGCACAGCCAGGACTGAAAACATGACACCCAGGGCGTAGAGCAGTGAGGCCGCGATCGTGGCGGTAAGGCCGATGGAATCTTCCGGCAGGCTGATTGCAACATCCGCCGAAAAATATCTCCATAATATTGCTAGTCCGGAAATCAGAATAATGATGATATTTCCCCAGACCGCAATTCCGCCACCATACCCATGGCGTGAGGCATCAGCGCTGATCAACAGGAAGGCGGCCATCCCAAGGGAAGCTAGCAGAGCCAGCATAATACCTTCAGGAGCAATAGGCCCGCCCACGCCCACACAGGTGATGATGCCTGCAAGCGCAATACTAAAAGCAATTATCGTCATCAAAGGTGGAATGGCCTTGATCCTCAGGCTATCGGCAACAAGCACAAGCATTGGAAAAAGGTAGAGAATTGCCACCGCAAGCCCTGGGGAGATATAGGCAACCGCGCTCATATAACCAAACCCAACCATGGACAAGGCAATTCCTTGCCTGAGGGCAAAACCCATGCCTCTTCTATCCTGAAAAATCGGCTCACCTAGGACTCGGCTTGCACCTATCATGACAAGTGTAGCAACAAGTCCCCGGAGCAGGATCAGGCTCAAGGGCTCTATTCCATGATTATATGAAAGTGATGCAAAACTGGTGATGCAGCCCAGGGAAACTCCAGCCAGCAGGGCAAGTGCGATTCCAAGTATCATACATATCCTCTATGCGCTGGAGTCAGGAGGTCGGTTGGCCTTCTGGTGTTAATTTCAGCAGGCGTGTGTTGATATCAGTGAAAAGGGCAATCTGGTTCTGCTTCAGCCAGTGCTGGTGGGTACGATAATCAGGCATGATTTTCTCGACAAGATGCCAGAAATGAGGTGAGTGATCGTGATGGTGCAAATGCGCCGCTTCATGAATAACGACATATCGAAGCGATAAGGTTGGTGCCATGATTAACCGCCAGTTGAATGACATTCGGCGTCTGGTCGAACAACTTCCCCAGCGGGATTTTTGATCGCGAATGGAAATTTGCACAGGTTTTTCGCCCAGTTCTGGAAGAATACTTGCCAGTTCTTCTTGAATGGCCTCCTTGGCCATGGATTTCAGCCAGTTTTCCAGTACGCGCGAGGGGTTGAGGCGGCTTTCATACGGCAGATGAATTATAAGATTTCCGTCTTCAACAGTAATTCGGCTTTTCCCCTTTTGCCCCGGGTTATGCATGAGTTTGACAGTCGTGGGCTCACCACGAAAGAATATAACGGGGGTTTCTCCATCGGCGTCACACAGATCAGAGGAGGGGATGCGGGCAAGATGGTTCAACCTCTCCTTTTCTGCTCTGATCCAGTGCCTGTTTTCAATGATGAAATTTTCAATCACTTTCGCAGTAACACCGTGTGGAGATGTGATCTGTAGCCCCTTATTTTGCCAGCGCATGGTCAGTTTGCGTGCGTTACGACGTCGTCGCCAGCATACTTCGTATAATTCACCACCTATGGTAAATTGACACCATTCGGTTGCAGGTTTGGTTTTTCCAAAAATCGAGGCGAACATGCCATATCATGGGGGCAGGCAGGTTAGTGGTCAAGGATGACATAGTTGTCGTATATCAATTTTTTTGGTTCACTTGAAAGATGGTTGCCATTGATAAACGCATCGAAAACACAAGCCTATTAATAGGCCATGTGAAATTCTGTCAGCTAAGACTGGTGCAGGATCAGCGGTATTTCTGGCTACTTATCATTCCTGAGAAGGAGGGGTTGGTGGAATGGCATGATTTGAACGACAGCGAGGTAGTCTTTGTCAGCAAGTTGATTCATCACTGCTCTGCTGAATTGAAGCGGGCGACCAATGCCGTCAAGATCAATATCGGGGCAATCGGAAATATCGTACCAATGCTTCATATTCATATTGTTGCGCGGCAGACTGGCGACCCGGCCTGGCCAGAACCTGTCTGGGGCCGAGGTCAGGCAACAAAGATGAGCCTGACCGAAGAGGCATGGAGAGCTGCTGTCGTCAAAGATATCATCAAAAGATTTTCCAATGAATAATAATGATTACAATGAATTAAAATTAAAACTTTGTTCAGAGCATGAAGAATTATCTTCCCTGAGCCAAACGACGAAGGAGGCACGGGCACCGGTCGAACTTGATCAGCAGTCGGTCGGGAGACTGTCACGCATGGATGCGATACAGCAGCAGTCTATGAATGTTGCAAGAGAAGAAAGACGGCAGCGCAGGCTGAAACTTATCCGAGCGGCCCTTGATCGTCTGGACAGCGATGAATACGGGTATTGCCTTGCCTGTGGTGAGGATATTCCCTATAAGAGGTTATTGGCTGACCCTGCCACCACCTGTTGCGTGGATTGCTCGGCCTGATAATCTTTCAGGTTTTTTGATGATGGTGCCACGTTACTGGGATGTTCCCATCCTTCTGATCCTGTCGTTGATCTGGGCGTCATCCTTTGGTGCGATCAAGATTGCCGTTCCTGAAGTGGGCCCTGCCTATATTGTTGCAGCACGTTGCCTGATCGGCGGATTTCTTATGCTCACGGTAAGCCTTATGGTCAGGCGCGCCACATGGCCGCGTGGGATCAAGGCCTGGTTATGGCTTGCCATGACGGGAGTGATTTCCACCGCCACACCCTTTTATCTGATTGCATTTGCAGAACAGCAGATTTCCTCCGGGATGACGGCAATATTGATGACCATCGGGCCGATCATTTCAATTATTCTTGCCCATGCCGCAACGGAAGACGAGAAAATAACCCGAAGTAAAGTCGTTGGAATAGGGTTCGGCTTTTTAGCCACCATTTATCTTCTGCGTGGTGGGATGACAGGTTTCGACGCTGTTGAGATAGTCTATCCTCTTGCGGCTATGGGAGCCGCATGCTGTTATGCTATCGGCGGCTTGATGGCGAAGCGGATGGTTAATGTTTCGGCAGAAGTCATTGCGGCGGTGGTGCTGTTGTCCTCCGGCACTTTTGTTCTCCCCTTTGTGCTTCAGGACCAGGTCCCGGCTTTCACTTCACTGCCACTGGATGTAATGACCGCCTTGTTGTGGCTGGGACTTTTCCCATCCGGGTTAGCTTTTTATCTGCGGTATTTTCTTATCAAACGTGCGGGGTACAGTTTTGTTTCCTATGTTGGGTATCTGATCCCTGTTTTTGCCGTGCTGATCGGTCTTGTCCTACTGGATGAGATGATCAGCCTCGATACAATCCTCGCTATGGCGGTAATCCTGTTCGGGCTTATGTTGACCCGAAGTGACCGCGAAGTTTCAACTCTACTCAAGAGAATGAGGTATTAACCATACTTTCGGATTAAATTCTGGGCGATTTGGTCTATAGAAACTGACCAACCCGAAACGGTAGAGTTGTCTTTTCCTTTAAGTTGGAGGGGGAAGACAGTGCTTCATGATCCGGTTTCAAGTGATGATGAAACCGCCGATGATCTGGCCCGGTGTTTTGATGAAATCACCGAGGAGATTAGTTCTGTTTTCATCGGCAGAAAGAGAGCGGTCCGTCTCGCGCTGAATGCTGTTCTTGCGGGTGGCCACCTGCTTATTGAAGATGCTCCGGGAACAGGGAAAACGGCACTTTCCAGAGCTTTGTCTTCATGTCTTGGTCTTGATTTCAAACGCATCCAATGCACGAATGATCTACTGCCAGCGGATATCACCGGCATGTCAGTTTTTGACAGCACAAGTGGTAATTTTGTCTTCAGGAAGGGGCCGGTATTCAGCCAGATCGTTCTTGCGGATGAGCTAAATCGTGCACCTTCCCGCACCCAGTCTTCATTGTTGCAGGCCATGGAAGAAGGCTGGGTAACCATTGACCGCGATACTCACCCGCTGCCCCGACCGTTTCTGGTTGTGGCAACTCAGAACCCGAGGGAGTTTATCGGTACTTTTGATCTACCGGAATCCCAACTTGACCGCTTTTCCCTTTCCATGACTATTGGGCGCCCTGAAAAATCTGTGCAGAAAATGATTTTGGGAAATTCAGGGAAGGAGCGCGCACCTGATCAGGTTAAAATTCTGGCGGATGCCGAGAAGGTCTCAGCCTGGCAGAAGAGAGTATCTGAGGTGGTGGTAGACCATGCCATCATCGGTTACGCGATTGATCTTGCGGACAGGATTGAGGCCGAAGGTCAGGCTATGTTGTCAATGCGTTATCGAAAGCAGCTTGTTCGTCTTGCCCAGGCGTCTGCGTTGATGGATGGCCGGGAGTTTGTCTTTCCTGAAGATATTCAGAATGTCTTTTATCCCAGCCTTCGCCATCGGCTTATTGGTCTTGATCGGAATGAGCGTCAGGCGCTGGCAAGTTCGGTCATTGCTCTGACAAATCTGCCCTGATGGTGAGATGCGCAATGGATAATGATGTGGAGTGTTCATTGTTGCATATATTCAATCATCGCTTAAGGCGAGAAAGGCCATGGTTCTCTCATGAATTACTCAAGTTCCGCATGATGGTTCTGCCGCGTCGTGAGGGATGCATGTCAGGTCTTGCCATCCTTGGCATTTTTGCCATCAGCCTGAGAGTGCAGAACAATATACTCTTATTGCTGGCGGTTGGACTCGCTGTTCTCTTTCTATTGTCATTTATCTTGTCTTGCAAAAATGTTGTGGGGATCAAGGTTGAACTTCAACATGGCCAGAGGTTGATTGCAAGCATAGAACAGCAGATCACGTTTATCATCCGGGCAACATCTCCAAGGCATCATCTGGTTCTTGTCATGGGGGCAGACCGACATGGATTTGATCTCAGCGAAGGATCGTCGAGATTAAAACTAAGGATCAAATGCGATGACCGTGGCTGGCAATCTCTGCCTTCGTTACGGATCGAAAGCGATTTTCCCTTTGGAATTGCTCGAAGCTGGTGCCGGATTTCCCCCGGCAGGATACTGGTTGCGCCTCGCCCGAACTATGGCCAGGAGCATGTATTTCAGGATGGTTGCATTCCATGGTCAGGTGACGCCCAAATTGCTGATTCTATTGAAGACTGGCGGCAGGGCATGTCGCTTTCGCGCATCCATTGGAAAAGATATGCAGGAACGCGGCGCCTCACTGTCAAATCAGCTGAAGACACAACTTTTGTACCGCTTGAGATTGATTATGATGTTGTCAGGCATTTCGGGCATGAGACGGCACTCGGCATCATGTCTGCGGCAGTCTTGAACGCGATGCATTATCATCAGGCTTTTGTGATTACGTTACCCGATATTCGTCTCAGTATTGATGCCGGTAATGGCGGGGAGGCGCTGGATGCTCTGGCGATGGCGTGAAAACATCCCCTGTCTGGGTCGTTATCACGAAGCAGTCCTCATTTTGTGGCAATTTCCGCTTGTGTTGGTCTTTGCCATTGACCCCGGGCCATATGTGCTTCTCTGCTGGATTGCCAGTCTTCTTCTGATGGCGGTTCAGCGATGGCGGTGGATGCTGCTTCTACTTGGTCTGTCGCTGCTTTATCTGCACATGATCTTTCCAGCCCCAAGGGTCGAGTTTTTTATTGGTATGCTCATCATGATACTTCCCTTGAGTTGGCAATCTGGTGATCATCGACCACTTTCACCAGGTGGTCTTGCGCCAACTATTTTTCTGGTTGGAACAGTCTTCATATTTCACGTTCAGTTTTTTCTGCTGATGTTGCTTATTGTCTGGTTACTCTCGTTTCTGCTCTGGTTTTCGATGATCTATGCGGGATGGTCTTTTCGAGAAATTCGCATCCACTGGTGGAGACTGCTCAGCCTAGCCTTTAGTATTTCATTTATAGTTGTTCTGATCTTTGCACTTGTTCCAAGAATAAACATAGGAGCAACACCGTTTTTAGCCCATGTACAGAAACAGATCAGGTTGACCGATCAGCTGACTGCCGAAGGGTTCAGCAACCTTCTGGCAGATGATACGATTGCCTTTCGTGCCTTTCCCCAAGATGATGTCCCCAGTCTTACTCCATATTGGCGAGTATTCGCCCTTGATCAGCAGAATGAAAATGGCTGGAGCAGGGGGGAACGTAAAAGTGAGAAAACAATCAAGATGTTATCACTTGATGCGCCATACCGCAGTTTTCAAATTTTGGCCGACAGGCATGACCTTGGCTATCTTCCGGTTCCGGGATGGCCTGCACATCTTGGAGATGATGAATATTATCTCACGCCCTTCGCTGAGCTTGAAAACCGCAGTTCATCCCATCAGCACGCCACAGTAAAAGCTTATGACGTCATGGTTGAGATTTCATTGGACCCGAGACCATGGCAAGGCTCAACTCATCTTGGAGATGAGGGCAGGCTTGCAAAATGGGCGAAGGATAAACGGCAAAAAATGTCTTCCGATCGTGATTTTGCCAATTTTCTTATGGCAAACTTCAGGCAGAATTATGCGTATTCACTCACATCAAGTTATGTCGCTGGTACATCAAGTCAGGTGCTCGACTCGTTCTTTTTTAAGGGGAAATCTGGGCATTGTTCTCTCTATGCCCAGGCACTGGCAACGGCCTTCAGGGCCGCAGGAATAAAGGCAAATGTTGTGACCGGCTATCTTGGTGGAGAATGGAACAGCTATGGCCGATACTGGATAGTCCGAAATAACATGGCACATGCCTGGGTAGAAGCGAGGCTTGATGGAGGCGCCTGGCAGCGTTTCGATCCATCGGCAATGGTTTCCGTCTCAGTCGCCGAACAGGTCGCACAACTGGATTTCGGGCAGGAGCTACTCAAGACAAGACCAAAGACCCGCCAGAACCCCTTTTGGGTTGAGACAGTATATTGGATAGATTCACTGAATACCCGGGTTACACATATGATCCTTCAATATGATGCCTCGCCAGTGAAGACGTTATTCAAACGCTTTCCTGGTCTCGACTTCGTCGCTCTTTTCTGGATATTGGCTGGCTTGATGATATCAGGAAGTCTTGTTGCGATCATGCTCATTGGAGTCAGAGTCTTATTTTCCGGCCTGCATTTCATATCACACCCAGATCAGGGGCGGAGGTTGGAAGGGCAGCTTGAACATCTGTTGATGCAGGTTGCCTCGCCGCGACAAGCTGGCGAAGGACTTATTGATTATGCGGAAAGATCCTGTGTGAACTGGCCTGAAAGGCTGAAAGCCCAGACATGTAGCCTTGCCCGCCGTATATATTTTATCCGGTTCAACCCGGAGCCTGCCACACGTGATCGCTTGAAAAATCTTAAGCGAGATATCAAAATGCATCGTTTTTTGCTTCAATCCATAATCGATCAACAGAGGAACGATGAAAGAGGATCGCAAAAGATTTCCGTGCCCTATTTCCCAAGATAGTAGGACCAGAGCGTTTGGGGGTAATCCTTTCTGTTTTTGAGCTTGCGGAGGATACTATTCATTTCTGTGGTGTTACCTGCTGCGCGTTCTTGCTGAAGATGTTCATGCAGGTGAAGGGTTTTTGATGAGAGCAAGAGAGGGGAGAAAACAGTTGTTTTTTCTCGCTTGCCTCGAAGAGTGATCCGGTCCACTTCAATCAAATCACATCTGCCGGAGGCAAGTGCGGTTGCCTTCGAGACCGAAATGGGAAGACCAGTTTTTTTACTGAACGGCTCCAGTCTGGCGGCAAGATTGACCGCATCGCCAATGCATGAATAGTTGAATCGAAAGCTTGATCCAAGATTTCCGACCAGGGTTTTTCCTGTTGCAATGCCGATTCCAATTTGGATTTCCGGGAATTGATCAAGGTCATCTGTTTCCGTTTTGATAGACCTGTTGATAGTTGGCAGGGCTTCTTCAAGGGCGATTGCGGCACGGATCGCACAGGCCGCATGATCTTCTCGCGCAATAGGTGCATTCCAGAACGCCATCAAGGAATCGCCGATATATTTGTCGAGTGTACCGCCATGTTCCAGAATGATGGCAGTTGCTTGATCCATAATGAAGTTCACCACCGATGTGAGACGCTGGGGGTTTTCAGCCAGCTTTTCGCTTAAGTTTGTGAAGCCGCGGATATCCATAAAAAGTACTGTGAGTTCCATAGTTCGCCCGCCGAGGGAAACTGCACTGCCTGATGAATCAATTTCTCGGACCATCGCTGGAGAGAGATACTGGCTGAAGGCAAGTTTAAGTTTCCGGCGGCGACTTTCTTCAAACCCCGCCCGCGCGCTGATCGCTATCACGCTCAATCCCAGCATGAGTCCAAGCGTGAAATATATATTTCCAATGAGTCCGATGCGAATAAAGGCTTCGGTGTAGAATACGGCCGCACTAACTGCACACCCGGAAAGGAGGCTGATGGACCATATAAAGGGAAGCCGAAGCATCAAAAGTGCCAAGATGTAGCTGATCATGCCCGCCAGCATAATTTCAAGGCTTTTGATTGCCGGCCCGGAATACAAGGTTCGGCCAGATAGGATCTGATGTAGAACCTGAAGGTGCAGATATGGACCAGGAAGCACCGGTTCCAGTGAAGTTGAGTGTACATCCTTAAGCCCGGCAGCGGTACTGCCAATTACCACGAAACTGCCAGATATAGTTTCAGCCCAGTCAGTGTTGTCAGTTTTACCTAGTATCGATACCCCGGAGATGCGGGGAAAACGTGAATTATACCCATGGTGGAGAAGTAGATGCCCGTCCGTATCTGTGGTGATGATATGATCAGCTGTCTTGATTTGTGTAAGAGCCCGGCCAGTCTTTCTATCTTGTTTCATGACGTGACTTTTGCCTTTGTCAGCAAGTCGGAGCATTTCAAGTGAAAAAGATGGAATAATCCGGTCTTTTATTCTGGCTATCATAGGCATCCGGCGGACTGTTTTATCCGCATGAAGTCCAAGGCTGACAAATCCTGCCCCTGGCGAGGTGGCGAGTGCTTCAACTGGGGTGAGAGCGCCAGAGGCGCTTAGAATGGAGGGGGAGGGGAAGCCAATAGACGTGATGGGCACCGGTGCATGTATCGGGCGAGATGTTTCCATTTCAAGGAGACTAGTTGCCTGTACCGCCGGTATGCGGGATAGAACCTGACCCAAGAGAGTATCGCCATCTGGCAGAATGGCCGCAAGCATCGTTTCGCTGGTATTTGAAAGGCGAGCAATATTTGCCGGGCTGAACCTGTCTTCTTCGGTCATCAGAATATCAATCCCGATCACCAGTGGACCTGCACGATCAATGCGATCGAGCATCTCTGCCATTACGGCTCTGGGCCAAGGCCATTGACCCAGTTCGCTGATGCTGGTTTCGTCGATATCTATGAGCACCAGTTTTTGCGCAATCTCGTCATTGCCTTCAAAAGGATAGAGGCGGTTCAAAAGATCATGAGATGCATTTTGCGTGCGTGTGGTAAATCCACCTGTATTGCTTACCCCTGCCAACATTACGCTTGCGCAAATCAGCAGAAGTATCGTGGAAATAAGGAGATGAAAGCGCCCTTTTCCCATCGGTCAGGAAAAGGCGTCGCCGGCGGAGAAAATCGGCAGATATAACGCTACCACCATTACGCCGATCATTGCCCCCACAAAGACGATCATCAAAGGTTCGATAATGGCTGAAAGGCCCTCAACGACTGTGTCGAATTCCTCTTCATAGTATCTTGCAATGGACGTCAGCATTTCGTCCATGTTGCCGGTGCGCTCACCCACGGCCAGAAGTTGCGACAAGGCGAGGGGAAAGGCAGGTTCATCCCGGAACAGCGTCGAAAGTTCTAGCCCGCTGGTTATTCTCCCCCTGATCCGGCTGGTGGCATCTACAAAAACCAGATTTCCTGAGACGGTTTGTGCCACTTCGAGCGTATCGATCACACTGACACCTGCGGCCAGGAGATTTGCCATGAGCAGGGACATTCGGGCTATGGTCGCCTTCATGATAATATCACCGAAAAGAGGGAGTTTCAGAAAAATACGTCCTTTCATCTTGAGATACGGGCGCAGAAATCTTGAAAGGAGTCTGTCGGCAAGCCAGATCGTAAAAGCGGTGCCTGAAACAAAAGCAAGGTTGCTTCCATCCCTGATCCAGTCCGATGCATCGACAATTTTCTGGGTTGGAGCAGGGAGTTCGGCACCAAGTCCTTCGTACATTTCCTGAAATGTCGGGACAACGCGGGTCAGCATGCCATAGGAGATAAGCAGGGTAATCACCACCAAGGTGACCGGATAAAACATGGCAGTTTTTATTCCAGCCCGAATTTTCTGTTGTTTTTCCAGCATTTCAACAAGTCGGTCGAGAAAACTGTCCAGCTTTCCGGATATTTCACCTGCATCTACCATGTTGATGTAAACGTTATCGAAATGGCGAACATGATCCCGAAATGCCGCCGAAAGTGAAGCTCCACTATTTAATCGGCTGATCATCTTACCGATAACGGCGATGAGATTCTTGTTCCTGGTCTGTTCCCTGACAAGAATAAGAGCATCCATGATCGGCAAACCGGAACGAATCATCGTTGCCAGTTTTTTGGAGAAAATCAGAATTTCCTTTCGCGGAATTGATCCGAAGGGACCCCAGGTGATCTGGAGATCAAGTGCCGATGGTGTTTTGTCTTTCAGGCGGATGAGTGTGATTTCCCTCATGCCTTCAGCTCGAAGCTTCGAGCGTGCCTCTACCGGCCCATTAGCGGCGATTTCACCCTTCATGTGGCGGCCATTCTTCTTGCCTTTGTATCTGAATGTGGTGGGCATGGCCGGATCCTGATCATATGCAAGTATAGAACACAGGAAATGAAGGTTGTACTCTCCCTTCGGATCAACATGAGTTTGGGATCAACCTAGCACCAGGACTCTTGTGTATTCCTCCACACTGATCAGTTTTTCACGGATCATGTCTCGGGCAATCTCCTGCATGGTTTTAAACCCATCTACCCGAGCAGCGCTCAGAATCTCCTGCGGGTTTGCTCCATTCAGGATGGCTCCTTCCAGTTCTGAATTAATCTTGAGAACTTCGTAAATTCCCCGTCGACCCTTATAGCCTGTGTGGTTGCAGACATCGCATCCAGCGCCACGATGAGGAATTACATTCCCGGCCTGGTCTTCCGAAAATCCGAGACGGATAAGGCTTTCCGGGCTGGCGGCATTATCTTCAACAAGGCAGTTCGAACAATTGGCACGAGCCAGTCGCTGAGCAACAATCAGTGATACCGCCGCCGAAACCATGAAAGGCGGCACGCCCATGTTCATGAGCCGGGATATCGTCGAGATGGCATCGTTTGTATGAAGTGTTGACAATAAAAGGTGCCCGGTGAGAGCTGCCTTGATCGCAATATCCACGGTTTCCTGATCACGTATCTCACCCACAAGAATGACTTCGGGGTCCTGGCGAAGAAATGCCCGCAGAATATTGGAAAAGGTGAGCCCTATCTTTTCATTAGCCTGAACCTGACCTATTCCTTCAAGGTAATATTCAACCGGGTCTTCAGCAGTCATGATATTAAGCGCGGGATTGTTTATCCACTGGAGCGCACCGTAAAGCGTGGTCGTTTTGCCTGACCCGGTTGGTCCGGTCACCAGAACCATACCTTGCGGGGCTGAAATCGCCTCCAATACTTTCTTAAAACTTGTTTCTGAGAGTCCGATACTATCCAGTTTCAAAGCGGGATCACCCTTGAGAATACGCATGACAATGCGCTCACCATTCTTCCCTGGCAGGACATTGAAACGGAAATCAATGTCTTCACTTTCATGCCGGATGGTGATGGCCCCGTCCTGGGGAAGCCGTTTTTCCGAAATATCGCAATCAGCCTGAATTTTTAATCGCGTGATAACGCTGAGATAATGACGGGTGAGAAAGTCTGAAAATTCATTCCTCACAACAAGTCTTCCATCAATCCGAAAGCGAAGGCGGGCGGTTTCGCGAAAGATTTCGATATGAATATCACTGGCATTGCAATTTATGGCGGTAAGCAGAATATCATCACAGAATTTCGGGATTCTTTCTTCATTTTCCGGCTGGTATCTGCCCCGGCGACTTCGTGAAGGGCCTGCGTGAAGACGGGGTTGTGCCTCATCAGATTTTTTGGGATCAAGCACCAGCCGCAGTTTTTCATGTGCTCGCAAATTCTCGAAAGTTGAAAGCGGGATCAATTGGAATTCAATATTGTAATTTGAAAGAGATTTGAAATTTCCGGCTTGAGATGAAGTTGTAGGATCAACGATGGCCACTTTAAGAAATCTTCCTTCAACGGCATAAGGAAGTGCTTTGTTGGTTTCAATTACGTCTTTTGGCAGAAGGCTAACCGCGCGACTACCCGGATTGAGTTTCAGCCGCCGAATTGCATAGGCACGGGATAGCACCGTCTGCACAAGATCCTCATCTATGTTGCCATCTTGAAGAAGAGCCTCAAGCACATCACTTGGGGCGCTAAGCTCATCTTGAACCATTTTCAGTTTTTCCAGATCAAGACGGTTGGCGGTTTTCAGAACGCGGATCACTTTCTCAGCCACATCATCTTTATAGATGGTCATTCATTTCCCTTTCCCGGTTTTGGCTTAGTTCTGATTGATTAGTAAATCAGCTGCAGTCTTGGAGGAGTGTTTTCCTGTTCCATTTTGAGATTCATTTTTGATCTCCGGTTCAGGCAGTTGCGGATCAAGCGACGGTATCAGGTTGCTGTTCTGGCTGTTTCCTGTCTGAAAAGCTTCTTCGGGAATAAATGTCGTCGGCAGTTTTGCAATATTCCCAATCTGATCCACCAGCATGATCCCACTTGGGATGATCTTTACGGCGATGGCGCCATTACTGCCAATCGTTTCACCTTCCCGGATGGTGATAATCTGGTTGGCGGCGGCAGCAAGATCAAAAACGGCACGATCTTTAAGCACATTAGCAACCGTTTCAGGGGAAAGACGGATGATTGCGGATGAAGTGAAGCTTTTGTTCGGTTCATCTCCGGGATAGTGGAGAAGAGCATGGCAGTTGCTGACCTGGCCTTCTGTAAAGTCAATCAGAAGATCACAAAACCCTTCTGCATGGCTGATGCTCCGAAAGGGGCCGAGATCCAGATCAACTTCTTTCCTCCTGTCTTTTGTAGATATGATGAAATACATGTCCATGAAATCGCTATAGGACGTCATCAGGTCAATTGCTTGCTGGCGGGCTTGATCAATGGATAAATCCTGCCCGACCCGCAGATACGGCAGAAGCGGTTTTACCCCGGCCTTTTCATTGACACTGGAATTTCTAAAATGGATATCAACTATCGATGGGCGTGCCAGCGCAAGGCCCATTACCCGGAACCGAGAGGCAATAACTGCTGCCTGGCTTTCCTTTCCCAAAAGTGCTTTGCCGATTTTTTCTTCTGCCAGGAAATTCAACTCCTGGCCGCCAAATATCAGACCGCCCGTTGCATCGTCTGCCGCACGCTTCAAGTCACGCGAAAATGGGTCGTCAATATCGAGAACTTCTGGAGGCGTGGTATCAATTACCGCCTGGCTGGAATTTACGGCATCTGTTTCCGCCTTAAGCATGCCTGCGCTTTGCCCAGCCAATAGCAACCCGATGATGAATTTATGGTAAAAATTCATGACAATATTCTAATGTAATGACCGGTTTGCGAAAAAGGTCATATGCCTTGCCATGAAGGATGATTGCCTATCCTTTGAGCCTTCCGGTTTTGGCCAATCTGATATGGATGTTAAGGGTGGATTTTTCTGGCGGTGCTATCAGGGTCTCTTCAAGGATTTGTGCACCGCCACTCATGTCTTTCAACTGATCTCGAAGTGCAAGCCAGTCAAGAAATGCTGTTTCCACTTCGAGTGTCAGCGCTAGTGTTTTTGTCCCGGGCAGGTCGTTATCCTTCTCTTCGATACGATGATGTCGAAGTTTGGCTTGAGGAGCAGTGCTGAGCTGATGGGCCATCGCGGAAAAAGTTTTGCGGATATCTGGTATCGTTTCAAATGCGGCAAAACTGGTCTCTGCCTGTTGAGCTAATGACTGCCTGCGTTTCAGCAAGGCAGATAATCTGGGTTGATCCGAATTGATCTGTTGGGCCAGATCACCGGATTGCTTGCCTATATCCTGATTGATTTTTGTCTCGGGAATAAAAAAAACAGTATTGATGATAATGGTTCCTGCATTAATGAATAGAAATATTGATAAAGTGAAAACCAGTTGTGGAATATTGGTGCCGTTGCATTCGCGCAAATAACGGCGACGTGAAAACCGGTATTGCTGCAGGGGCTTTCGATGTGCGGTAGTCGTCGTCTGACAAGGCTGTTTTCCTTTGGGTCTCAGTGTGCCAGCTTTGGGTCGGCGTCGAAAAAATAGAAATTTTGAATTCAGGTTTATTTCATTTTTATCAATGATTTTTGAATCAATATTAATGCTGTTTACAGGTTTAAGGTGTTCTTCTTTTTGTTGTGACGGCTGATTTGATTCAGGCTCTCCGTATTTTTCCTCAAGTCTTTTAAGCAGTTGTTCTGCGTCGCGGGAAAGTTCCGCTGGCCCGGGATGGTTTTTTTTATCCATCACGTCATTCAAGTCTCCTGCAGTATGGTTTTTACCTTCAGATTTCTGGCGAAATAGAAATTTCATTCTGTCTTCCTCAGCTTTCCGATTAGGGTAAAGGAGATGAAATCTTTATCTTTGACGGTCTCTATGCTGCTCTGATCGATGAAGCCACTTTGATGTAATTCCTGCTGAAAAAGGGTGATAGCCTGTTCCATCCTGGCAAAGCCGGTAATTTTAACTTCATTTGATTGCTTCATTTCAAGAGAGGCAAGTTCCATCCTGTCTGGAAGTAGATCGGGCAGGGTTTCAAGAAATGAAGTCCTGAAAGATGAAGATTGAAGAATTCGCATAATTTCAATTTCATGACCAATCTTCTGGAGCGCTTCCATCGCCTCATTAATCTGGGCATTTATATGATCTGAGTTGAATTCAAGACTTTTGTAATCACGGCTGATCCGCTCACTATCAATGTATTGGGGTACAATGAAGCCAGCTGTCCATCCTGCAAGCAGAAAAATAGATATCATCAGGCCGCGTGAAAATGTTGTCGTAATGACGGAGATCTGACGATTGCGTTGCAGTATTTTGTGGCGAGGAAGAATATTTACTGAAAAAGGGGTGTGCCCTTTTTCTCCATAGATGCCCAATTTCTGCAAACTGGTCCCAATTGTAGATGCAAATTTAGTTGGGTTACTGCACCTATCTGCACATGCACTTGCCTGAAGCGACAGGCTTATTCCTTGAAATGGATTCCACAGAATGAGAGGGGCCAGATCAAACTGTTTGCTGAGAAGCGGCAGAATATTCTCACATTTGTCATATTCGGAGACAAGATACACCTTTGACGGAGGTTCGAAATCCTGCTCTTCCTTAAGATAGAGAATTGCCTGGCGGATAACGTTCGCTACTCGTCCTGAAACCTCTTCCCAGAAATCTCCCTCAAGAGGGTTTGTTTCTCTTGCCTGATCCAGCAGAACCAGATCAAATTCGCTGATCTCAAGCTTGATACGATGCACGTGGTGGCGCTCAAAAGCCAAACACTGGCAGAAGTTACGGTCAAGCTGAATGATCATCTGACCCTGCCGCTGGTCTTCTATTGGCAGGGTTATGTATCTAAGATTGATTAGTGAGAGCGCATCGCTTTCAAGAAAAACTGGATTGAGATGGGCAGCAAGCACAATATCTATCCAAGGCTGGATATGTGCGCTTTCAGCAAAGGTAAGAAGAATACGGGTCAGGTCATCATCTTCTGAAGACTGAAGGATTTGAAACGATAAAACGGGGTCGTCAAATTTTTCCAGATCAGGTTCATACTCGATCCAGAAAGCCATGTCTTTTGTTTCTCGGGTAATTTCCTTGGGGCTGAGATACGGCAGATTAATCTCACGGATCTGAATAATCTGCCCGGGGATGATAATTGCAGCATCAACTACCGTAAGGCCGATTTGATCCTTCAAACTCCGGATAGCATCAGTGATCATCTCCTGATTTAGATGGATGGCGGCAGGATCAACTGGTCGCGGTAAACGAATATTGCCAAGGGTAATGACATGGAAGCTCTTGCCACTTGCCCTTATTTCAGCAATGGAAATTTCCTGATGGTGAAGTTTGATGGCAACGACGGCATCAATCTTTCCGCCTAGCGGTTTTAGTACTTTTGAGATCTTGGCAAGTGAATTTGGCATCTTAAACTTGCTTTTAACTTGATTGCAAAGGTAGAAAGATAATGGTTAGCGTGTTGCCGGCAGTCTTAACTGAAAAAACGCTCGATCTGGTATAACGATGCAATGGTTTCAAGACATCAAGGATAAGATTCTCCAAGGGGCATCGTTTTTGCTTGAGGCAGGAAACACTCTCACCGATCACGCCCTCAGCATCGGGATCAGTAAAGAAGCACTTGCCCTGATGGTTATTGGGGGCGGGATTTCGCTTCTGCTGCTCCTGTTTCTGATTATAATGCTGATGTTCAGGGCCACACCAACGTCTCAACAGGGGAATCCACGACTTGGAGCCGATGCAGATGATGCAATTTCCTTGACAGAAACAACTTCGAGAACGATGGGCGCAGAAACGATTGCCCCTGAGGAAAGAGAAATTTCGGAAATTGAGAATAGTCAGGATGAGCTTGCTCAAATAGAGCGAGACATGATCACCTTGCGTGAACTCCATGATGCCGGGCGAATAGATGCCTCGGTTTTTCTGGAAGAGACCAGAGATCTTTATCAAAAAGCCAAATCGCTGTTCTGATCTCAAATTTATCATGTTTTACCTCAGGTTTTGATTGATTGCCGGAAGGCGTGCAGAATTTGCGTCTGTCTTGCCGATTTCAGGCTCAATTACCGTTGGTGCCATGAGGATAATCATCTCCTCAACGGAGTTGGCTATATTATCTTCACCTCCCAGCAGAAATGATGTTGGCAACCCAGAGGTGGTGGTACCGGGCAGGCCCGTTACGTTCACGCTGTCAGCTTGTTTGAAAAGACCGGCCATAATAATCACGTCTCCTGGGGCCGCCACAAATCTTGTTTTGATGAAATCAGATTTTTCTCCGGTATCAGCGGTGACGCTGGCAAGTGGCGCATCAAAGGAGGAATCGGTAAGCTCATACTCAATCGTGACGTTGTTGTTGTTGGGGTTGATCTGGATCTTTTTCACATCGAGTTTGAATTTTACCTCTTTCTTCTCGGGCCGGTTATTCGTGATATTGACAAGATTTCCGTTTGCATCCGTGATCTGCTCAATCACCGGAATGATGACGGTTTTCTTCAAGGTTCGGGAGACCTCGGCTTGGCCACCATCTTCCACCAGAATAGTCGGACTTGAGATCGTTCGCCCAAGATTGTTGGTTTCAATGAAATCTACCAGTGCCTGAACCTGATGATTGGGGGAGATCAATCCGGAAACAAAACCACCTGGGTTGCCGGAGGTGACCGTATGGCTGAGTTCGGTCAAATCACGGCGAAGAAAGAACTCTTCGGTATCTTCAAGATTTTCAGCAAGTGCATCGGTCTGGAAGGTAAGATTGAGGCGGCGGCCGAAATCCCTCGTGATATTGATCATGAAGACTTCGATGAGAACCTGTCGCTGAGGCTGGTCAAATTCCTCAATGAGCTTGAGTACAAGTTCTATATCTGAAATCAGTCCATAGACAACAAAGCCCGAAAAGTCATCGGCGCGAACATAATGGGGAGAATGGGCCGCTGGATCTTCAGCGCAGCTTTCATTAATCCTGTTTGCTTCTCCTGTTGCGCGGCGTTCATCAACTCGTGCAGTAGTTAAGTTGGAAATTGAATGGTTATTTATGTCATCTGGTAAAGTATCTTTACCAGTCTCAGTATTTGCTGGCGTTTCTGGTTTATCCTGAACGAGGCTTTCATCTGGACTGATCGAAAGTTTACTGGCGTTATTGGAAAAATAACTTTCCAGAATAGCTTCGATTTTCGTGACCGATGTCTCACCCCCAAAGACAGCTATCTTCTCACTGAAGACTTCCCGCCCTGGATGAATACAGGGATCATGAACAGCAATGGTCTCAAGTTCCGGAAAGGTGGAAGTAAGATAGTGAAGGTTTCTAACATCACTGGCCCCCCCGGTCCGAAGGGCAGATTGCCCGTGGCCAAAGGTGGCAGGGATAATTTCGGTATCATAGGTTTTAAGTTTATCCATAAGGTCGAGACGAAAAAGCGTAAGGTGATGTAGAGATGAGGACAGGACTTCACCGCCAGTGTTTCGAGGAAAGTCTGCGGCCTGATCCAGGAAGGTGCTGGCCTTGCCATCAAGCAAATGCTGGGCGAGAGCAAACATTTCAAGAAGCCTTCTTCGATCATCCTTAAGTTGCTCCAGCTTTTTCATCCCGGTCAGTGTGGGTTGCGGGAGATTTGCCTGCATAGGTAAGGTCAAGGTATGATCAGCAAAGTTTCCATCTATATGACCGGCAAGTTCGCGAAGCCAATCCTGCTTTTTCCTGAATGATGCGAGTGTAGATAAAGCGGCAAGGTCAGCCAGAAAGGTATTAAGCAGTTGGCCTGTTGTATCCTGTCCGAGAGTAGGAAGCATCACTTCGAGGTCGACCAACTCTTGTGGTATCAGGTTTGAGACATTCTCATCTTGAGGCATGTCGTTCTTTATCTGATTGATAATATTCAGCAATGAGGTCAGGATATCTTGATGGTGTTCAAGTTCGGTAAGTCGTCGAGTTTTATGCAGGTATGAATTATAGTTTTCAATAGCTTGCCTGATTTTATTTATGTGATTATTAAATTCTAAATCGCTTGTTATCTGGGCAACTTCAAGATCGCTGTCGTACAGGATCGAAACATTGTGCTGATGAAAAACTGCATCGAGAATAGAAAGGATACGAGCTTCGGTATCTAGACTGAAGTTCCTTTCCATGTTCTCAACCTCATGTGAGATAAGAACGGGAAGTCCGGCATGGCCAGCAAGGAAGCGAATTGCTTCAGCAAGGGAGAGATGGTGAAAGCGAACCCAGACAACAGGATTGGGCAGATTGATATCAAGATTGGCAATTTTGCTTGACATCAATCCGGTTGAGTTGCTGCCAATGAGAGCAAGATCCGGCGGCAGATCAAGATATCCATCCTGGTCCCGCGTCAGATTCATCCCGAAAATTTGGCCGGGCGTTGGCTGCTGAAGGCCGGGTATCTGTTTTTGTTGGAGGTTGCGGATTTCATCCTCAAGTCTTCCTATTTGTTGATGCAATTCTTGGCTCAGCGCGTCGGTTGAGGATGCAAATTTGCTCAAATTGTTATTTATTGAAGTATCAATTTCAGCAATCTGTGTCTGAAGATTTGCATTGAGATCCTGTGTTGCGGCAATGAAGTTCTTATCGATTGTCTTGAGTTGGGAGAAAAGATATTGCTCAAGCTGCAAGCCTTGTCGAATGATGTAATTCGCCCGGTCACTGGTGGTATCAGGGTTTTCACGCTTGTCAGTAGCAGGCGGATCATATGTGAGTTCTGGTTCTGACTGAGATAGCGCAAGGGACGAATTTCTAAACCCATGAATGCTGGAAAGGCGTTTAAGGGTGCTGATAAAGCTCGTGTTATAAAAGCTGTCTTGATGATATCGAACCTGAAGCAATTGACGGCGAGGCTTGGGTTTCGGCAGTTGTGTTGTTGCTGAATTGTTCCGGCTGAGTGGTGCAATCAAGCGTTCCTGCACAAGTTTGCGTGACTCATCGAGGCTGACATCCTGGGGTAGCCGGGCCGGACCACCGCAAGATGCTAGCACCAGCAGTGCAAGAGTGATAATACTTGAATTAAGGAAGATAAACAGTCGAGGAGGTGAGCTGATCCCGGCTTTATTTCTTTCGCTTTTTCGGGGAAGTTTTATTTTCGGTATCATCAACTTCCCAATTCAGCCGGGTTAACTCATTCTTGATGGCGTGGCGCATGACATCTTCAAATTCATCATCGATGTACTGGCGAACCACATGACGGATCAGCGTCGAAAAAGCATCTCCAAAAGCATATTCAGGACTTTGGGTTTGGCTATTATCCTGATGGGATGGTCGAATACGCGAAACGGCTTCCATCCGGGTTTTGACATTGTCAAAATCTTCGGTCTCGGCGATGTCAGGGCCGGCAAGTGCGGCGGTATTTACCCGTGCGGCGATTTCGTCGATTAAATCTTCTTCAGTTGGCAGAGCCTGATTTGTGTCAAATGCAGATGCTGAAATATCAGTTGATACCTTGCTTTCAGCATTAAAATGATCAATTTCTTCGGCAGATTGATTTTGATCAAGTTTTTCAGCTTGATACATAAGAGCATCTATCCGGCCCATGATCTCAGACCGGGCCGGATCAGGAACGGTTTCCTCAGGTGCGGTAATCTTTTCCGCTTCCTGCCATAAAGTTTTGATGCGGGCAAGCGCCGCATCCCTGTTTTGTGCTTGGTTTATGATGGTCATGATTAGAAAGCATTCTCCATGCAGATAATTGCTTTATGCAACTCAAAAACCTAAACATATACAATAAGCAATAGATTGATTATCGGCCAGCAAATAAAAACAAGAGAAACAAAACTGGCAAAGGGCAGGGCGGTCGAAGCGTTACCTCTACCCGTTCTGATCAGGATTAGCCCCGTAATCGCTCCAAGCATGGATGCGGTAATAAAAACCATCATAGCTGAGAATGGCCCGAGCCAGCATCCGACTGCGCCCAGTAACCAGATATCACCTTCGCCAAATCCATCCATCCCGCGCCAGAAGCGATAAAGCATGTTGATGGCTGAAAGCCCAAGTATCATCAGTATCATGCCCAGAAGTGCGCCGATTAATGTAACTGGCCAGAACGAGAATAAGGAGAGAACGCAACCTGCTGCCCCAAGAAGAAGCATCACCGGTAAATGGAGGATCATCCGGTCAAGATCAGTCAGGCCACATAGTAACATCAGGCTGCCTCCACCAATCCAGGCTAGTGCAACAGGCAGAGGATAGAGAAAGGCGATCATGAGGCAGAACCCGCCCATCACCAGTTCCGTCCAAAAATACAAGGGTGATATTCGAGCATTACAGAGACGGCATTTTCCATAATGATGAAGATAGCCGATCAAGGGGAGATTTTGCCGCCAAGACAGAGGTCTATTGCAATATTGGCAGGACGAAGGAGTGAAAATGAAATCGACACTTCTGTTCAGCCTTAGTGCCGCTGTATGGATGAATGAGCCAAGACTTATGCCTGCAATAAATACTGCGCCAAAGAAGACGGCGCCAAGGGTGCCCGAAAATTCAGGTATAGTGGCCGGAATGAAAAAAAATTCAAGGTGGTGGGAAAATATCACGGAGGCCTGTTTCCCTATGGTAGAGGGTAAAGTCGTTCCAAGGCAGTTGAACTGCCAGCGGCAACTGCTTTTTTCAACCAGGCTTCTGCCTTGAACAAAGCATTGGGGGAGCTTTTCTTTTCATAGTAGGTTGCCAGAATAAGCATGGCCGGAATTATCCCACCTTCGGCAGCGCAGGTAAGTTCTTTCAAGGTCTCGCGCGTCGGGATCTGCCGCTGTATTTTCTGTTGCGCGGCCAGAACGCAGGCCCTGGGGTCTTTTTTATTTAGCGCGGCTTTCAAATGATAAGACGCTTTAGCCTTATCTTGGACCGGATTCCGTTCATCCTGATAGAATAGCGCCAGTTCAAAATCTGCGCCTCGCGCCTGGCGCTGCCTCGCGCGCCACAACCATTTACCTGATTTCACGAAATTCTGCTTAACACCAGTACCTGAACGATAAAGGCTTCCGGTGAGGGTTGCGGCCTCGGGATGACCTAGACGAGCTGCAATTAACGCCCAGCCAAAAGCGTCGCTATGAAGCGTATCGTCATTTCTCCAACGTCTGTCTTCCAGGAGAAGTTTGGCAACTTCAACCATTGCCTCCGGACTGCCACGCCTTGCCAAAATAAGATGTTCGGCCAGGGTGTTATCTGGACTTTTCCCAGAAGTTGCTGCGGCACCAGCGCTGATGATCAGCATGCAAGTGATCTTAGTGGCTATTGCGAAAATCAGGCTGTGTGGAAGATTTAAGAACATTTCAAATATGTTTCCCGACCATGGCAGAGGAATGATATGGAAAACGCAATCTACGAATATCTTTTGGACATTATAACTACGCAAAAGGTTTCCGATTTTCATCTTCACGCCAATGCGCCGCTCGCCTTTCGCTCGGACGGGAAAATCATAAGACGTGAAGATCTCATCATCTCGCCGGATGAGATTGAGTCTTTCTTAAGGGTTGAACTGGGGGAAGAGGAATTTCAGCTCTTCAAATCCAACGGGGATGTTGATTTTGCGGTTCAATACAAAGGCCAGCGTTTTCGAGCCAGCGGCTATCGGATGATGGGGGGGTATGCGCTTGTTCTCAGGGTTATTGTTTCCGAGGTACCGCATATTGATATGCTAGGCCTGCCGGCGGCGGTGCATGATGTCTTGTCTGAAAGGGATGGACTCGTTCTGGTCACTGGAGCCACAGGTTCGGGTAAGTCCACGAGCCTTGCCGCGATGATCGACAAGATCAACCGTGAAAGAAGCGAGAATATCATCACCATAGAGGATCCAATCGAGTTTATTCATGTTTCACAGAAATCTCTGATCACTCAACGTGAGGTTGGACGTGATACAGAAAGTTTTGCCCGGGCACTTAAAGGTGCTTTGCGGCAGGATCCCGATATCATCCTCATGGGAGAGTTGCGGGATTATGAAACCGTTTCCATGGCAATGACGGCTGCGGAGACCGGACATCTTGTTTTTGGCACGCTTCATACAAATGGGGCACCGGAGACAATCAACCGAATTATCGATGTGTTTCCAGCCGCCGAACAACCACAGGCAAGGTCACAGCTTTCGCAGTCACTCCGTCTTGTTCTAACCCAGCGTCTCCTACCCAGGCAGGGTGGTGGCCGCATAGGTGCGTTCGAAGTCATGGTCAATGTCACGGCTGTTGCAAACCTTATCCGGGAGGCAAAAATCATACAGATTGAAACGATCATGCAGACAGGGGCTCAATATGGCATGATTACAATGGATAAGTATATTGATATTCTTAAACAAAAGAACCTAATCAATTAGATAACACCAAAAGCTAAATAAAAATCTTAAGCATAGAAAAGTCAGAATTTAGTTGCATTGGCGCATTTGATCCATCATTTCGGGAGACATGACTGGCTAATCTCAGCCACCTGAAATTGAGGTATTAAACTATGTCTTTTCCATCAAAACAAAAGGGTTTTTCCCTCATAGAGCTTCTGGTGGTGGTTGCCATCATCGGTATTCTGGCTTCCGTTGGTATAGTTGGCTATCAACGATATATCGACAGTACCAAGGCAGATGTTGCCAAAACAAACGCGCAGTCGGTGGCTCGCTGGATGAAAACGAGCGGCATTGCCCGTGCCGGGGGAATCGCGCTTGAACCTGAACAATGCAAGAAGGGCGTTGGTGATAACATGACCGCTTGTCTTTCCAATGCCACGGCAAGCACCGGACCTCTTGCTGATATCACTAATCCCTATCACAATGCGTATGATGCGAGCACAACCATTCATGATAATGCCAGCGTTTCTGGTAGCGAGGGAGATCCGAGTTGTAGCGATGCCAGCAATCATGGCAAGGTAGTTCTTCGGATGTCATCGGGCACATATGACCACAACTCCGACAGCAATGATATCGAAATCGGGTATTGCAACGGCAATGACGGCAATGGAGCCTTTGCCAGCGTAGACACGGTTACCTGGTAGAATGAGGGGAACGAGGCCTTCACGGGCCTCGTTTTTCAATAATGTATTCGATTGATATCATTGATGGCACAGCTCACCTGGTTCTTGCCGGGGATATTGACCTCCAGACAACCGCAGACCTTAAGGCTGAAATTCAGCAACTTTCAGGAATTGTGCTCTTGGAAATCAATGCCAGTTCCGTAAGATATATCGACTCGAGCGGTATTGCCGTGCTCTTGATAGCCCGACAGCGTTGCCATGAATATGGGATCGAATTGCAGGTGCCCGTGATCAGCGCTCCTGTTTTCCGGGTTCTGGAGGTGGCAAAGCTGGATACACTTCTTCCGATCGGAGAAGTGGTGCCGGTCGAGGATGCGGTAACGGAAAATTTTGGTCTCACCACGTTGGATGAAGTTGATCAAAAAGCCCCAAAGGATAAGGCGCTAACTGGTAGTGATATCGACAATAGCTTAACGGATCCGGATACAGACCTGAGCACTGATTCTGAAACGGCTCCTGATATCAAACCTGGGACATTTCGTTGAACTGGCGGGCCGCTTTCCCTATGATCGAAAAAAGCATCACCGAAAACATGGAAGAAACTAACGGGCTCAATCTGGTTGCCGGGCTCATGCAGAAGTTCGGGGAAACAGGCGATGCTGTGGTGGCCTTGCGATGGGCTCTGCCGAAAGTTCTGGAGGAGGTGAAGGCGGAGGCTGGATCCCTTTTTATGTACCGTGATGAGGATGCCATGCTTGAATGTGTGGTATGCCTAGGGCCGGTGGATATAACAGGCATGTTGGTACCGGTGGAGCAAGGGCTGGTTGGGCGGGCTTTTTCCACTGGTGAAGCTGAAATCGTATCCAACGCCGAAACAGATGGGGCGCATTACCATCTCGCAGATGCAAGATCAGGGTTTCGCACGATTACCACCATAACAGCCCCCGTAAAGCTGGGAGATGACCGCTTCGGCGTCATAGAGGCAATCAATCGCAGAAAAGAAAACATCTCTGAAACCATTTGTTTTTTTGAGCCTTCTGATCTCTCTCTGCTATCTTCACTTGCATCTGTACTCGCTATGGCAGTAGTCAACATGCGCCTCGCTGAAAAAGTTATTTCTGATCAGATACTGCAACGTGATCTTGATCAGGCAACCGAAGCGCAGGCAACCCTTATACCTGATATTGATCCAACGGGACATATCGCTGGGAAGGTCTTGCCTGCGCGGCAACTTTCCGGTGATTTCATGGATTTTCGGCATATTGGCTCCCGCATAATGTTCTGCCAGGGGGACGTGGCGGGTAAAGGAATTACAGCGGCGCTGTTGATGGCGCAGGTGGTCTCTGTTTTTCGTCTTCTGGCAAGGCAGGAGAAAAATATTCGCGTGATTGCAAGCCAGCTTAATGATGAATTTATTCGTAATGGCTCAGATCAATATATCACATTTGTTCTGGGATGGCTTGATATCCAAACAGGAGAGGCGGAGCTAATCAATTGTGGACACGGCCCGATCATCTGGCAGGATGACCAGACCGGTAAGATTGAAATGATCCCATCGCATACTGTGCCGCTTGGTATTGCTGATCTTTTTGTTGAAACACTTGTTCCATGGAAAGGAAATCTTGCCTGTTCCGCGCTTTATTTGGCTACCGATGGGATTACCGAAGCTCTTTCAGATGGCAAGGAGTTGGGAATTGAAGGTCTTGCTCAAATCATCAAAACTCACCGTAATCTTTCCAGCTCGAAGCGGGTTACCTCGATCATGCGCCGCTTCTTGGAAGGTAAGTTGATCACCCATGATGATGCAAGTCTTCTGGTCGTCACTGGCACGGGCCAGATGAGGGATGCATGATGAGCCCCCATGCCATGAGAACAATGTTCCCGGCGACACTTTCCAGTCTTGCTAAGAGCAGGAAATTCATCAGGCAGGCGTTAGTTTCATTTAATCTTGATGAATATGAGACGGATATCCAGCTGGCGGTCGGTGAAGTGATGCAGAACATTATCCGTCATGGATATGGAGGTGGGGATACTAGTGGCCAAATTACCATCAAGATCTACTGCAATCATTCCTCAAGGCAGATGTTTTGCTGGATAAGGGACACAGCCCCGCCGGCAATGGCAGGGGAGTGGTTTTCACATGAATTGCACCGCAAACCTGAAGATGGAGGACTAGGGCTTGGGCTGATACAAACTCTTACTGAAAAATATGAAATTACCTCCGGGCGAACGGGCAATCTTTTTCACCTGGTTTTTGCTCTTGAAGATGGCTGATCTATGAGAGTAAAAATACGGCAATCAGGTATCGCCATCCCTGAACTTCGATATGTTTTATGCCGCTGGCCTTCCAGTCTTTATTTTCTGGAACAGATGATACAACAAAGACAGGCGCCGTTCTTCCAGAAGATAGTGATCTGGGCTGGGGGCTGGCCATCATACACTCCTCATAAAATAAGAAAGCGTCTTTGTCGGGAAGTGACGCTAAATCCTCATTGCAATAGTTATCATCATCCATGGCATACTGTAGCGGTGGTCGTTCAGGCAGCGCTTATCGGGAGATGGGCAAGATTGCCCCCTCGGGATCAGCGAATGTTGCTGCTGGCCGCACTATGCCATGATTTTGATCATCGTGGACGATTTGCAAGTCTGAAAACTGGTAGGGAAGAACGTCGATCAGCTCTCAAGGCTGGGCGTCTGCTTTTCACCAGGTCTGGATCTGGGATTTTGCGGCGACGTTTTGAGGCAATGATTATGTCAACCGCAAGGGACGGTGCCAAGTCAGCTATAAAGATGGATCATGCTACCGCGATTCTGCGTGATGCTGATGTTTTTGGCTCACTATTCTTTCGGGTAGTGACCGCGACCAATTTCACGAAAGCAGTACTTCGTGAAAAAACACAACATAAATTAAAACCGTCCAAGGCTGAACGTGAATTAAAGGAGTTTCATGCTTTGGTTTTACAGCGGGGTTTTGATCATCAGGCTACAAGAAAAATGGCGGCCCTGGCCGGTAATTACCCTGCCGCAATACATATTTCACCCGGCGCAGCTAAAGGCCTTGGATTTTCCAGTTAGTACATTACTCTGCTGCTTCGGCTTTCAGCATCTGCTCGGCAATCCAGTGATGAAATCGCCAGGTTGGCTCTTCCATGACGGGAGAGAATTTGCCTCCATCATAACCGGGAGCTTTACGACCTTCATACATGCCCTCAACAACACCGATATCTTCTTTAAATACCGTATGCCAAAGCTTGGTATTGGCCTGCCTCAGCTTGGCATATTCATCCTGTGTACAGTCATTTGTCGGGTAGTAAAGTTCGACATGCTCGATGGTTCGGTCATGGCCTGCAGGTTCGATAATGATGCTGAACGCATGGTCTCGATGTACCCCAAGCAAAAGATTGGGAAAAACAGCTATATATTCAGCTGCTTTTTCCCACTTTTGGGAGAGATTTTCAAAATCCGGGAATGCAAACCCATCTTCACTCAAAGATGGGTTATAGACAAGAGTTCCCTGACCGGCAAAACCAGCCTTGCCGACGATATTGTAGTGATCCTCAAGCCTCGAGTAACTATTGAGGTCAGGGTGAACAAACGGAAGATGATAGCTTTCGCAGTAATTATCAACGGCCAGTTTCCAGTTGCTTTTGAGTTCAAGCGAAAAGCTCGAATCAGCACCGCCATGGTGGATCGGTTGATCAAACTCACGCCAGCGTTCAATCACATCACGATGCACGTCTTCAAATGGAGGGGCATTACCATTGATATTGACGAAGACAACATCTCTCCAGACATGGCTTGGAACAACAAGAAGCCCCATTTCATCAGGGTCGATGACCGGGTGGGTGTTGACGTTTGGACCACCAACATGAGGTGTTGCCTTTAATGCACCATCCAGATCATAGGCCCAGGCATGATAGGGGCAGGTTATGGGCCCTTTGAGTTTGCCTTGTTCTTCGATAAGTTTCATGCCACGGTGGCGGCACACATTCTCAAAGACACGTATCTCTCCTTGACGGTTTCGGACAACCAGAAGAGGCATGCCGAGGAAGTCAACGGGTTGAACGCATCCTGCCTCTGGCACCTGAAATCCGTTGGTCAGGGCAGACCAGTTGTCAAAAAAAACGTGCTGACGCTCATCTTCAAGAGAGGCGGTGTCAATGTAGAGTTGACTTGGCAGGCCACAAGCCTCTTCTATGGGTTTGAATACATCGTTAAGATCAGAGTGAAGTGAGGATGCCATTATCGCCTCCATGACAAGCCAATAAGGATATTATATGGGTGAATTTATTCCCAAACGCAATCATCTCTATCTTAGTCGCGACTTGTTTCGGCGTGTAAAAGCAGCATCATTTCCGGAAACCCTAATTTGCTATCAGAACCTGGCTTGGGCGGAGCGTCTCGGACTTGGCGAATTAGCGTCAAACAACTCGGAATGGTGTCGTCGTTTTGCTCGATTTGAGGGATTCCCCGGTTCCTTCAAAGCTCCGCTCGCCCTTGCCTATCATGGCCATCAGTTCGGTGTCTATAATCCAGAGATCGGTGATGGAAGAGGGTTTCTCTATGCCCAGATGGAAGACCCTGTGGATGGAAGATTGCTTGACTTTGGTACAAAAGGCTCTGGGTTGACGCCCTTTTCACGCACAGCGGATGGCAGATTGACCTTAAAGGGAGCAGTCCGCGAAATTCTTGCAACAGAGATGCTTGATGCCTTGGGAGTGAATACATCCAAAACTTTCTCGGTTATCGAAACGGGCGAAAAGCTACAACGTAATGATGAACCGTCGCCGACACGTTCCGCTGTTCTGGTGCGTCTCAGCCATGGTCATATTCGTATAGGCTCCTTTCAGCGGCTGGCCTATAACGGTGACAAAGATCGGCTGGTCATGTTGTTGCAATACGCGGCCCATAATTATTACCCTGCAATTTTCCAGGAAAATATGGACGACGCTGCCCTTGCTGAAGCTTTTGTTGGCCATGTGGGGGGAGTGCTGGCCGAATTGGCTGCAAGCTGGATGGCGGCAGGCTTTGTTCATGGTGTTTTGAATACCGACAACTTCAACATCAGTGGTGAGAGTTTCGACTACGGCCCCTGGCGGTTTCTGCCAAAATTGGACCCGGGCTTTACCGCTGCCTATTTTGACCATCAGGGGCGTTATGCCTATGGCCGTCAACCTGAAGCCACGTTCTGGGCTCTCTGCAGACTGGCGGACTGCTTTGTCGATATCACGGGGATAGAAGCGATGCAGAAATCTGTTAGCAGGTATCAGGAGAAAATTAATGGTGCAATGATTAAATCCTTGTGCCGCCGTCTTGGAATTGATGAGACATGGGATGAAGCCGAAGCCATGAGCGAGACATTCTTCAAGACGCTCAAGGCGGAGGATATCAACTTTGAATCTGTCTTCTTCGATTGGTATGGCGGGGCAGCAAGCAGGGATCGCGCCTATGATGGCCCTCGCGGGTCTATCTATAAAAGCCCGGGTTTTGAAATTCTTACGTCGTATCTTGGCTCAGCCCCAACAAAAGAGGGGGCAACGCCAGATCATCCGTATTTCAGTCGAACTCATCCGGTGACGATGCTGATAGATGAAGTTGAAGCAATCTGGGCTCCCATTGCAAGGGAGGACGACTGGTCATTTCTGGCGGCAAAAATTGAAGATATTCATCAGATGTCGGAAGCCTGCGGGCTTGCAACCACAAAGCCGAAAATCCGCATAGGGTTATAGAAGCTCTACCGGGAGACCCCGATTAGCAACCGTGCGCAGGACAAAGTTTGATTCCATGCTCTGCACATGGGGGAGAGCGGCAAGATGATCGCTGTGAATGATGCCGTAATCTGATACATCCCGGGCCGCAATCCGCAGAATATAATCTTTTGCACCAGCCATCAGAAAACAAGCGAGAAGGTTGGGAATTCGTACAACAGCTTCTTCGAAATCGCGTAATATGGAGGCGGACTGGCCGGTCAGGGTAATCTGAACCAGAACCACCACATCATAGCCGACTTTTGCGGCATCAATCTCAGCATTGTAACCTGAAATGATCCCTTTTTTCTCCAGAAGGTTGACCCGACGCAGGCAGGCAGAAGGTGAAAGACCCACTCGATCCGCCAGTTCTACATTGGTCAGTCGTGCATTGTCCTGTAAGGCGCTGATGATGGCACGGTCTGCGCGGTCAAATGACATGATTAATACCTTATTTTCATTATTTTCGTATAATATATTAATAATTCACAAAATAATTAAATAATATATCATTTCTTTGTGTTGGAATCAATGAAATTGCAATCACCCTGCGTGCGATTTGAGGTATAAGGATTGCGATAAATAAACATAAGGAGTATCGCCATGCGTATTGGTGTGCCAACAGAAATTAAAAACAGGGAATTCCGTGTTGGGCTTGTGCCTGAATCCGTGAAAGAGCTGACGTCGCGTGGCCATCATGTGCTCATGCAGTCAGGTGCCGGTACAGGCATTGGTTCAAGTGACGATGATTATCGTGCCGCCGGAGCTGATATCGCTCCTGATGCGGCAACGGTCTTTGCTGAAAGCGAGATGATCGTCAAAGTCAAAGAGCCGCAGGAAGTTGAATGGAAGCAGCTGCGTGAAGATCATATCCTTTTCACTTATCTGCATCTTGCGCCAGATCCGGCACAGACAATCGGATTAATGGAATCGGGCTGCACGGCGATCGCTTATGAAACTGTAACCGATCAGCAGGGTGGATTGCCGCTTCTTGCCCCGATGAGCGAAGTTGCCGGTCGGCTTTCAATCATCGAAGGTGGATATTTCCTCAAGAAATCAGCTGGTGGTCGTGGCTTGCTTCTATCGGGCGTGCCTGGAACCGATCCGGCAAATATTGTTGTCATCGGTGGTGGAGTGGTTGGCACGAACGCGGCCAAACTTGCTGTTGGTGTAGGGGCAAATGTAACAATTCTTGATCGTTCTGTTCCACGTCTTCGCTACCTTGACGATGTTTTCGGTGGCCGCCTCACCACGAAGTATTCTACCGGCAAGGCCATTGAAGATGCCCTTGCTACGGCTGACCTTGTTGTTGGTGCGGTGCTTATCCCGGGGGCCGCAGCACCTCGCCTGGTTCGTCGCGAGCATCTTGCCAGCATGCGTCCGGGGGCGGTTCT
Source organism: Alphaproteobacteria bacterium LSUCC0684 (assembly GCA_041228335.1). Lineage (NCBI taxonomy): Bacteria > Pseudomonadati > Pseudomonadota > Alphaproteobacteria > Alphaproteobacteria bacterium LSUCC0684. The sequence continues at coordinate 1,075,381 of CP166130.1, forward strand.
CTGTGACGTGGCAATTGATCAGGGGGGATGTTTTGAAACTTCCCGTGCCACAACCCATGAAGATCCGGTGTATGATGTTGATGGAATCGTGCATTATTGCGTGGCTAATATGCCAGGTTCAGTGCCGCTGACTTCGTCTCATGCCCTGAACAACGCAACCTTGCCATTTACTTTGGCATTGGCGGAAAAAGGTGTTGCGGCACTTGAAGACGATCCACACCTTAAAAATGGCCTGAACGTGAAGGCCGGAAAAATTATTCACCCTGCAGTGATTGAAAGCCTCGGGCAAAACCCGAAACTGGAAACACCTGCGGCCGAATAATTTAAACTTTTTACTAGTAAGGGCTTGACGTCAGGCCCTTGCTGGTGAATAAAGACTGCCGTTCCACGCGATATCGCGTGGGTTTCTGTTTGGGGCCATAGCTCAGCTGGGAGAGCGCCTGCTTTGCAAGCAGGAGGTCGTCGGTTCGATCCCGTCTGGCTCCACCAACAGACTGATTTTTTCAGGAGACACCACCATGGCTGTTCCAAAGCGTAAAACAACTCCTTCCAAGCGTGGCATGCGCCGGGCTCATGACGCGATCAAGGCCGATGCCTATGTTGAAGATAAAACAACAGGTGAACTGCATCGCCCGCACCATATGGATCCGAAAACCGGTATGTATCGTGGTCGCCAGGTGCTTAAAGTTAAAGAACGTATCTGATAATTCAGATCATGTTTCACATGAAGGCCGCTTCATGCGGCCTTTTTTAAAATCTTCCATATGGGGAATGCTATGTCCAAGGATGTAAAAGTCGAGCGGTTGCCGATTTTTTCAATCGGTGATGTTGTTCGGCATCGTCATTTCTCCTTCCGTGGCGTCATTTTTGATGTCGATCCTGAATTTGCCAATACCGAAGAATGGTATGAGGCTATTCCGGCTGAAATTCGCCCGAGCCGTGAGCAACCTTTTTATCACTTGCTTGCTGAAAATGAGGACAGTTACTACACAGCGTATGTGAGCCAGCAGAATCTGCTGCCCGATGGCGAATCAGGGCCTGTTGATCACCCTGAACTGACCGAAATGTTTGAAGAGTTTGATGACGGCAAATATCTACCGCGACGCGATAGCATCAACTAACCCTGTTGACGACAAATTTTTTACCTATAAAGCAAGAATATCACGGAAATTTGATTTCTGTTCGGTAAGTGTTTCGGTCAAGATGAAGTTGGAACCTTACGCATGGGATCCAGCCCCGCTGTTTTAGAATAGCGGGGTTTTTTTTATATTTCGATGCTGGTATCTGATTGTTTCAGTTCGTTCAATCTCTTGAATTATTGCGATTAATTCGCATTTTCATACGCAAAGATAGGGCTTGCATTATGTTTATAAACATTCCATATAACATTCAGGACCAAATTGGTCCTGATTAAAACTTGCCCTGATCGTGAATAGTCCTGCTCAGTCTGGAAAAATCGATTTTGGTGAGGAAAACTTGCAGGTTCTGGAGACACTCCATCCGGCAATCATTGAATTTAACGAGGTTAATGTGATCAAGCTGAATCGCATGACAGATTACGCAGCAATCCTCTTAAGCCTGCTGGCATATGAGCAGCGTCATGATGAGGATACGTGTCTCTCTGCGGCGGACATATCAGGAAGGACCGGTCTTTCTCAGCCCACCGTTGCCAAAATACTAAAAATGCTGGCGGCAGCAGACCTTGTTTCGGCTACCAGAGGCAAGTCAGGTGGATATGCATTGATGCAGGATCCTGCTTCGATTTCAGTTGCGGCAATCATTGAGGCTCTTGAGGGCCCGATTGCTCTTACCGCCTGTGTTGAGACATCTGTTGACGCCTGTGCCTCAAGATATAGTTGTTTTCTTGGCGGGAACTGGGAACGTGTCAACGTCGCTATCGCTGATGCACTGGCAAGCGTTACCCTCGCAGATCTCGTGAACCCGGACAGCCTTTTTGCTCAGGAAGGGGTGCGTCATCCTTCCGCCGAAGTTACCACAGGGAGTGATAGATTTCATGTCGGCAACAGTTGAAACCATCCGTCAGGTCGAAGAAGCCACGGGCAAGTATAAATACGGCTTTGTTACGGATATTGAGGTGGACAAGGCCCCAAAGGGGCTTAATGAGGATACCATCCGCCTTATTTCGGCAAAGAAAAATGAACCGGAATGGATGCTTGAATGGCGATTAAAGGCTTATCGCCACTGGTTGACCATGCCGGAGCCGGACTGGGCCAAACTTAACTATCCTGCCATTGACTATCAGGATATTCACTATTACGCGGCCCCAAAAAAGGCGGAAGGCCCAAAAAGCCTTGATGAGGTGGATCCGGAACTGCTCCGAACCTACGAGAAGCTGGGTATACCTCTCAAAGAGCAGGAAATGCTGGCCGGCGTCGCGGTGGATGCAGTCTTTGACTCGGTTTCTGTTGCTACAACATTCAGGGAGAAACTGGCTGAAGCCGGGGTGATTTTCTGCCCGATTTCAGAAGCCATCCAAAAACATCCCGAAATGGTGCGTGAATATCTCGGCTCAGTCGTGCCCCAGGCCGATAACTATTTCTCCGCGTTGAATTCTGCGGTGTTCACCGATGGATCATTTGTCTATATCCCGAAAGGGGTGCGGTGCCCGATGGAACTTTCCACTTATTTTCGCATCAATGAGAAAAATACCGGCCAGTTTGAGCGAACTCTTATCATTGCCGATGAAGAAAGCTATGTATCGTATCTTGAGGGATGCACGGCGCCCCAACGTGACGAGAATCAGCTCCATGCCGCGGTCGTTGAACTTGTTACGATGACTGATGCTGAAATCAAATATTCCACGGTTCAGAACTGGTATCCTGGAGATGAAAACGGCAAAGGCGGAATTTATAATTTTGTCACCAAGCGTGGTGCCTGCCGTGGTGACCGGTCCAAGATATCCTGGACGCAGGTGGAAACAGGTTCAGCAATTACCTGGAAATATCCATCCTGCATCCTGCAAGGGGCAGATTCCATCGGTGAGTTCTATTCCGTTGCCGTAACGAACAATGCCCAGCAGGCGGATACCGGTACCAAAATGATCCATATAGGGCCTAGAACGAGGTCAACCATTATCGCAAAAGGCATTGCCGCGGGCAAATCTGACAGCACATATCGTGGGTTGGTGCGAATGATGCCCGGGGCCGAAGGAGGGCGCAACTTCACCCAGTGTGACAGTCTACTGGTGGGGGATAAATGTGGTGCCCATACCGTACCTTATATCATCTCGCGCAACCCGAGTGCGCGAATTGAACATGAAGCGACCACCTCCCGTATTTCGGAAGATCAGCTTTTCTACTGTCTGCAACGCGGGATGACAGAAGAAGATGCGGTCTCGCTAATCGTGAATGGCTTCTGCAAGGAAGTCATGAAAGAACTTCCCATGGAATTTGCCGTTGAAGCCCAGAAGCTCATTGGCATTTCTCTGGAAGGCAGTGTTGGATAATCGGCAAGAGAACAGGAATATCATCATGCCATTGCTTGAAATCAAAGATCTTCATGCCAGTATCGGGTCAACAGAAATCCTTAGAGGAATAAGCCTGAAAATAGATCGCGGAGAAATCCATGCCATCATGGGGCCCAACGGCTCTGGTAAAAGCACACTTTCTTACGTGCTTGCCGGTCGCGACGGGTATGAGGTTACCGGTGGAGATATACTTCTTGACGGGTCTTCCATCCTTGAGATGGAAGCCGATGAACGTGCCAGAGCCGGCATGTTTCTTGCGTTTCAGTATCCGGTTGAACTTCCGGGTGTTGGCGGGATGAGTTTCCTGCGGGGCGCTGTCAATGCCAGACGTCGTGAAAATGGTCAGGATGACATTGACAATCTTGAATTTGTGAAACTTGTTCGGGCCAAAGCCGCTGATCTTGGTATTAAGGATGATATGCTGAAACGTGCGGTGAATGTCGGGTTTTCCGGGGGAGAGAAAAAACGGTTTGAAATTCTCCAGATGGCCTTGCTTGAGCCTTCAATGGCTATTCTTGATGAGACCGATTCCGGTCTTGATGTGGATGCGCTTAAAATCGTTTCTGAAGGCGTGAACGCCCTGCGAGGTGGCAATATCGGTATGCTGGTGATCACGCATTACCAGCGCCTGCTAGATCACATTATCCCCGACCATGTGCATATTCTGGTCGATGGAAAAATATTAAAGTCAGGTGACAAGAACCTCGCACTAGAAGTTGAAAAATCAGGATATTCGAGCTTTACAAATGCAGCCTGAATTGATGAAACAACGGGCCGCTGAAGGCCCTCTGTCTTCGCTCAGGCAAGCCGCAGCTGCAAGGTTCAATACCACCGGTTGGCCTTCTGCTTCGGTGGAGGCCTGGCGTTTTACGAATCTTGCACGACTCAATAAACGTGTCTTTGATCCGGCTTTGGCCGGCATAGCCCCTTCAGGGCTTGAGTTGCCTGATGGTCATCGAGTTGTTTTTTTCAACGGTATCTACCAGCCAGAGCTATCAACTGATCTGCCGCAGGCTATCACGCTTGAAGAACTCGTGGATGGATCCACCTGCGCCACGCTACTCGAAGATGGACGCCTTGCTGGTCATCCGGTGGCTGATGCATCTATGGCGCTGCTTGGATCCGGCAAAGGGCTTCACGTTAGCGGTAAGGTTGATGCCCCCCTTAACATTGTTTTTATAAATGATGGAAATGATACATCAAGCCATCCTGTTATTGCTGTGCATATAACCGATGGAGCAGAAGTAACACTGCTTGAGCATCATATAGGGGAGGGAAGTGGTCTTTCCTTACCGGTTGTGGCTGTGTATGTCGGAGAAGGGGCTGTTTTCAACCATGGCCGCATACAGGCTGAAGGCGCGTTGCGCCATCACCTTGGCCAGGCGGTATTTACGGTTTCATCAAACGCGATTTATCGCGGGGTTTCACTTCAGACGGGCGGGGTGCTCTCACGCACCGAAAATCACATTGCCATGGCAGGAGAAGGCGCCGACGCCACCCTGACCACATTCTATCTTGCCCGGCGTGATCAGGTGATGGATGTCACGACCCAGATCAATCACGATATGCCTTCCTGCACCTCCATGCAGATAGTGCGCGGCGTGCTCGATGACACGGCCAGGGGAATTTTCCAGGGTAAGGTTAAGGTTGCGCCTGATGCACAGAAAACAGACGGAAATCAGATGAGCCGCGCCTTGCTTCTGTCGCGAAAATGTGAAGCAGACGCGAAGCCTGAACTGGAAATCTATGCCGATGATGTGGCCTGCTCCCACGGCGCTACCGTTGGTGAGATTGATGATACGGAGCTTTTTTATCTGATGAGCCGTGGTATTGCATTGGAAGAGGCGCGGCAGATGCTGATTGAAGCCTTTCTTGATGATGCCATTGGTGAAATAGATAACCCGATGCTGGCGGAATTTATCCGGCCACAGGTTTTATCATGGCTTTCCGGAATAGGTTCTGCCCAGAATGACGGGATTTGAACGATGAATGAGCAGTCACTGCCAAGACGTGATATTGCATCCATACGGGATGATTTTCCCATCCTGACTCGTGAGGTGCATGGCCATCCGCTTGTCTATCTAGACAGCGCCGCCTCGGCACAGAAGCCGGATTATGTCATCAACGCGATGATGGAGGTCTATCGCGGACATTACGCCAACGTGCATCGCGGCCTGCATGTTCTTTCGGAGGAGGCCACCGACGCCTATGAGGCGACGCGAAAGAAAGTGGCAGGACTGATCAATGCGTCTTCTGCTGATGAGGTTGTCCTGACTTCCGGTGCAACCATGTCGCTCAATCTCATTGCCCGTTCATGGGGTGGGACTTTCCTTAACAAGGGAGATGAGATTTTGATTTCGGTTGCCGATCACCACGCAAATATTGTCCCTTGGCAGATGATTGCTCAGGAGAAAGGGGCGATTGTTAAGGCAGCGCCGGTGAATTCGGATGGCAGTGTATCGATAGACGAGATTACATCTCTTATTACCGATCGCACTCGTATTGTTGCAATGCCCCATGTTTCAAATGTTCTGGGAACAGTCTTTCCAGTTGAGGCTATTGCCGAAGCGGCACATAGGGTAGGGGCAATATTCGTCGTCGATGGCTGCCAGGGCGTTGTTCACATGCCCGTGGATGTGCAGGCGATTGGCTGTGATTTTTATGTTTTCTCTGCACATAAACTCTATGGTCCAAATGGGGTAGGTGTGTGCTGGGGTAAGATGGATCTGCTTGAGGATATGCCCCCCTTTCTTGGCGGTGGAGACATGATTGACCGGGTTAAAATTGAACATTCCACCTATGCTGACCCGCCCCAGCGATTTGAGGCGGGAACCCCGCCGATCGTTGAAACCATTGGTCTTGGGGCTGCTATTGATTATGTACAATCCATCGGTATGGAGACCATAAGGGATCATGAACGTGATCTGTTGGCTTATGCGCATCAGCGCCTGTCATCGGTCGAAGGGCTGAAACTGGTGGGAACGGCTCCCGGAAAGTCCGGGGTGGTCTCATTTGTCATGGATTGCGCGCATGCCCATGATATTGCCACCATTGTTGATCGAAAGGGGGTAGCTGTCAGGGCAGGTCATCACTGTGCCCAACCGCTGATGGATTTCCTTGATCTCGGCTCTACGGCAAGAGCAAGCGTCGGGATGTATTCAAGGCGGGAAGATTTTGATGCCCTTGCTGATGCGCTTGAAACCGTCAGAAAGATTTTCGGATGATGAGTAAAACAAATACTGACTCTGACCATCCCCTTGGGCTCGAACATTTCATGCCTTACCAGTCTGAAGTTACGCCGGAAGGATTTCGCGCCTCGGCCGGAAAAGAACTGGCGGATGGAAAGGCTGTTGATCTTGCGCTTATTGTGGATGCGCTGAAAACAGTTCATGATCCTGAAATTCCGGTAAATATCTATGATCTCGGCCTGATTTACGATATTATCAGGCATGACAATGGTAATATCAGCATCACCATGTCCCTGACAGCACCGGGATGTCCGGTTGCCGGGGAGATGCCAGGACAGGTCGCTGAGGCCGTTGCGGCTATTCCGGAAGCCGGATGTGTCCATGTTGATCTTGTCTGGGAGCCGGGATGGACGAAAGACCGGATGAGTGATGATGCAAGACTGGCACTAGATATGATATGGTAGGTCATGTTTGATCCAAACAAACCCATTCTTTCCTTGACGGAAAAAGCTGCAAGTCATGTTCGTGCCCTTGTTGAAAAAGGGGGCGATGGCGTGATTGGTATTCGCGTAGGTATCAAAACAGCGGGTTGTTCCGGCATGAAATATGAGGTCGAGTACGCCACCGAGAAAAAACCTTTTGAAGACGCTATAACCGAAAAAGGCGTTACGGTGCTTGTGGACCCGGCAGCGGTAATGTTTATTATCGGCTCTGAGATGGATTGGAGCGAAGACAAGTTTTCATCTGGTTTTGTCTTTAACAATCCGAATGAAACCGCACGATGCGGATGTGGCGAAAGCTTTTCGGTTTCCTGATTTAAGGACCATAGACCAACATGGCAAAAGAACAGATCGTCCAGTGGACAGGGGCACGGATTGGCATTGGCCCTGCCTTAAGGGACCTTGCATCGTATGTTTCCCCGAAGGGTGATCGGACGGTAGCCGGCAGAATAGGCCTTGCGCTTGTTCTGATTGCGCTTGCCAGAACTGCAACCCTGATGACGCCGCTTGCTTACGGATGGGTGGTTGACCACGTTGCGGGCAGTGAAGGCAGTTTTGATCTTCAGATCATGTGGTGGCTTCTTGGTGCTTATGCTCTTTCGCGTGTCAGCCAGCAGATTTTTGATGAAGGCAGTGAATTTGTCTTTGTTCGTGTGGCGCAGAAAGCGGTTCATGGTGCCGCCCTCACAACCTTTCGCCATCTGCATTCACTAAGCCTGAAGTTTCATCTTGACCGACAGACAGGCGGCATGACCAGAGCAATCGAGCGCGGTGCAAAAGGGATGGAGTTCCTACTCACCTTTGCCCTCCTTGAGGTTGCTCCGCTATTCATTGAGCTTGTGCTTGTTTCAGGCATCATGTGGTCACTCTTCGGGTTTGGCTACGCTGCAGTGACCTTTCTAACGGTCCTTATATATACCGGTTTCACCTTGACCGTGACTGAGTGGAGGATCAAGTTTCGCCGGCAGATGAACGAGGCGGATGAACACGCCGCTACCCGGGCGGTTGATTCACTTCTCAATTATGAAACTGTAAAATATTTCAATGCTGAAGAGATTGAAGCTGAGAGATATTCCAAAGCTCTCTCCAGGTATGAGAATGCAGCGGTTCAGTCTCGAACGTCACTTTCGGTTGTCAATATCGGTCAGGGGCTGATTATTGCAACGGGGCTCATGCTGGTGATGGGCCTTGCCGGACATGATATCCATGCGGGCAATTTCAGCATCGGTAGTTTTGTTGTTGTGAACACTTATCTGATCCAGCTCTATCTGCCGTTGAATTTTCTTGGGTATATCTATCGGGAAATTCGGCAATCTCTTGCGGATATGGAACGCATGTTCTCGCTTCTGCGGGAGACGCAGGATATCACTGATACCAAAGATGCCCCGCCATTGAAAATTAGCGGTGGCAGGATCAGTTTTGAAAATGTTGTTTTTTCCTATGGGCCTCGCGGGGTTCTTCGTGGGCTGAACCTCACGGTTGAGCCCGGTCAGAGGGTGGCTATTGTTGGGCCGAGTGGTGCTGGAAAATCCACCATTTCCCGACTTCTTTTCCGGTTTTATGATCCCGAAGAAGGCGTTATCCGTATTGATGATCAGCCGATCAACATGGTGCAGCAGGCTAGCCTTCGAAGTGAAATTGCTGTTGTTCCACAGGATACGGTGCTGTTCAATTCAACGATTGCCGAAAATATTTCCTATGGTCGACTGGATGCGAGTTTGTCTGATATCAGGGCCGCCGCCAAATTGGCATCATTGGATACGTTCATTGCTGATCTTCCGGATGGATATGATACCAAGGTCGGCGAGCGGGGGCTCAAGCTTTCAGGCGGTGAGAAGCAACGCGTGGCCATTGCAAGAGCTATTCTCAAGAACCCTTCCATCTTTCTTTTTGATGAGGCCACTTCAGCCCTGGATAGTCGAACGGAAAAGGAAATTCAGCATTCTCTTGATACCATTTCCAAGGGCCGAACCACACTTGTGATTGCACATCGTCTTTCAACAGTGGTCAATTGCGATGAGATTTTTGTGCTCAATGAAGGCCGGATTGCTGAGCGAGGAACCCATCAGGCACTGCTTGCTGCAAAGGGGATGTATTATGACATGTGGATGCGCCAGGCCGCAGAAGACTCCGATGCTGGTGAAGATAGTCACGAAAGATAGGGCTTGTCCTTTTACCTGCTTGGAATGATAATCAGACAAACAGAATTCAGGATGTTTTATGATTGATGCATTAATGGCCTGGCTCGAAGAGCAGTCCATCACTGAAGTTGAATGTCTCGTCAGCGATATGGCAGGCATTCCTCGCGGCAAGATCGTGCCAGTTAACAAATTCAAGACCAGCCTTCAGGACGGATCTTTGCGTCTGCCTGAATATGTCTTTGGTCAACTTGTCACGGGCGAATACGTTAGCAGCGAAGTTCTTCTGGAAACCGTATCGGACATATATCTGGTTCCGGATATGATGTCCCAGCGACTTGTTCCCTGGTACAAGGAGCCAACGGCACAGATCATCCATGATGCTATCTATCATGATGGATCGATGGTGGATGTGGCCCCGAGGCAGGTGTTGAAAGCGGTTATTTCACGTTTTGATGCCCTTGGTCTTAAGCCCATTATAGCACCAGAACTTGAATTCTTTCTGGTTCGCAAGGAAGATGAGGCAAATACGCCGTTATCGCCGCCGGTGGGCAGGTCTGGTCGAGCAGAAATGGCGCGGCAGGCCTATGGAATTGATGCGGTGAATGAATTTGACCCTCTTTTTGAGGATATCTACGATTACTGCGATGCGCAGCACCTCGACGTTGATACGCTGAGCCACGAGGCCGGAGCGGCCCAGATGGAAATCAACTTTAATCATGGTGATGCTCTTGATCTTGCCGACCAGACTTTTCTTTTCAAGCGAACCGTTCGTCAGGCGGCGCTCGATCATAATGTGCACGCAACCTTCATGGCTAAGCCTATGCAGAATCAACCCGGTAGCGCCATGCATATCCATGTTTCCGTTGTAGATAAGGTTACGGGCCGGAACATTTTCAGCAATGAAGATGGCAGTCCTTCAGAAATGTTCACCCATGCTCTTGGTGGTATGCAAAGGTATCTTGCAGCAGCGATGCCCCTGATGGCACCTTATATCAATTCCTATAGGCGTCTTTTGTCTGGTGAAGACTCACCTACAAACCTTGCCTGGGGGGTGGATAATCGTACGGTAGGATTGAGAGTCCCGCGGTCAGCCCCGGAACACCGCCGGATTGAAAACCGTATCCCTGGGGCGGATTCAAACCCATACCTTGCCGTTGCCGCAACACTGGCCGCGGTTTGCCTTGGCCTTGAACGTCAGATCAAGGCTAAAAAAGAGCGGACAAAATCAGGTGAAGATCTTACGACTATTCCCCGCAATCTTGATACCGCTCTTGACAAGCTTTCGAAGGAAACAGCTCTTCACGAAATTCTTGGTGACCGTTTTGTTACGATTTTTGACGAGATCAAGCGGGCGGAAAGCGATGCCTATCTTCAAGTCATCAGCCCATGGGAGAGGGAATACCTGCTGCTGAATGTCTGATGTATTGGATTTGAGGCTCAAAGTTGATGGGGTCGATGTCCGATATCGTAGCCATTTGAACGGGGCTCGGTCAAGGGCCAAGGTACTTATCCTTCCGGGTTTCACGGAATTCATCGAAAAACATGCTGAAACCGTTGCACATTTTGCCAATATGGGGATTGATAGCCTGATCCTTGACTGGCCGGGGCAGGGGCTTAGTGGCCGTTTGTCTCCCAAATACCCGATGGTTGTTCATACCGATGGGTTTGATCTGCATCTGAAAGCCCTGACCGCAGTTGCTCAAGAAGCGGGATTCGTTGATCATCGTCTTCCTTTATTCCTGTTCGGGCATTCCATGGGCGGGCATCTTGCCCTTCGATATTCGAAAATGATGAGGGATTTTCTGAGCGGGGTCATTCTCTCCGCCCCCATGATCATGCCGCCTGTTCAACCACCATGGCTTATTGAGGCTCTCGCTCAAGTGATATGCCTGCTTCCAGGCATGTCCAAACTGCCGGTGATGTTTCGTCAGTCCAAGGCTCGAGATGAGATCTTTAACCCCCAGAATGTACTTACGCGTGACCCCGAAGGCTACGCTTTGCAAGTGAATTGGTGGAACAAAAACCCTGCCTTGAAGACTACAGGTCCAAGCTATGGCTGGGTTCGGGCTGCCTACCAGTCCTGCACTGAAACTACAGCCGACTCCTCATGGATGTCGACAGTTGATCTGCCGGTTTCAGCCCATATTCCTCTTGACGAGGTTGTCGTCTCGCTGAAACATAGCTTAAATTGCCTGCCTGCAGTACCGGGAATAGAAATTCACGAATACGCAGATGCGCGGCATGAACTGCTTCTGGAATTGCCAGAGGTGCGTCAGTTATTTTGGCGACGTGTGGAAGATTTTGTTGAAAGATATATCTGATCGTCCAGGCCAGGCTTGGTTATCTTGGGATGGAAGAGACGTTATATAGGGAACTGTTCGCGCATGACCCGTTCTTCGAGACCATGGCCAGGGTCGCTGAGAATGCGCAAGGATATATGTTTATCCTCTTTAACAATAACCTTCTCTACAAAACTGATTCTAAAAGAATCTGATGTCGCAGATACAGGGCGAAATTCAGCATCTTTCACAACGAATTCAACTTCAGAATGATTGGGTAGCAATGCGCCACGCCAACGTCTTGGACGGAAGGCACTTATAGGTGTCAAAGCAAGGACTGACGCGCCCAGCGGAATAATCGGTCCATGGGCAGAAAAATTATAGGCCGTACTGCCTGCAGGTGTTGCGACAAGCGCCCCATCGCAGACCAGTTCTTCCATTCGGGTGATACCATCAACCTTGATTGAAAGCCTGGCTGCCTGTTGACTTTCACGCAAAAGGGATACTTCGTTGATCCCATGGGCCGTAGTCACAACACCGTTGCGGTCAGTTGCAACCATCTTGAGGGGATGGATGATGGTCTCTTCAGCAGTCTGAAGTCGATCTTCAAGCCCGCTCAACTCATAATCATTCATCAGAAAGCCTACGGTTCCACAATTCATGCCGTAAACAGGCTTGGCGCTGAAACGCTCATCTTTAAGGGTGTTCAGCATATGTCCGTCACCACCAAGCGCGATAACAATATCGCACTCCCCGGGGCCGGACTGGCCATATCGGGTTATCAGGGCATCACATCTGGCAATGGCATCCGGGTTGCTGGATGCGGTGAAATGCATTTTCATGCCGGTCTCCTCTGCGGGGTATTAGCATATTCCCCTCGAATTGGCTATGATGCAATCTTCTGAAGCGGCATGGCAACAGGAAGGATGGCAATGACAGGCATAGCAGAAGCAAATATTCATCCTCGGATTTTTCCTGATCCAGATGCTGAAGGGTTGACGGCGGAAATCAACGGGGTGGATGAAAGCGGGGCATCGGTGACAGTGCCGGTGGTTGTTGAAAAACCCATGACAATCTTTCTCAACCGACAGGAAATAGTTACCTCGATGACGCTTGGGGACTGGCCGGAATATATGGCGGTTGGATTTTTGCGTAATCAGCACATGCTCCATGATGATGATACGGTGACAGCGGTCGATGTTGATGAAGATCTTGGGGTGATTGTCGTCCGGACTGAGCGTGAAACCGATTACGAAGTTAAACTTCAGAAAAAGATACGAACAAGTGGATGCGCCCAAGGTACGGTTTTCGGTGATATGATGGAACGTTTTGAGCGCATCTCGCTGAACCCGGATGCCCGAATACACACAAGCAAGTTGATGCGACTGACCAAGACCATTAATACCACCCCGAGCCTTTATCTTTCTGCCGGGGCCATTCATGGCTGTGTCCTTGCATCAGGTGAAGAGGCACTTGTTTATATGGAAGATATCGGTCGCCATAATGCGGTTGATAAAATCGCTGGCTGGATGTTTTTGAACAAAGTGAGGGGAGAGGACAAAATATTTTATACTACCGGCAGGTTGACAAGTGAGATGGTGATCAAGACCGTGCAGATGGAGATCCCCATACTTGTCTCACGTTCCGGGTTCACCGAAAGCGGAGTAGATCTTGCACGCAAAGCTGGGTTGACTCTGATTGGCCGAGCTCGGGGGCGGAGGTTCACTGCTCTTTCCGGGCTTGAGCGCATTATATTCGATGCCTCTGATGATGATGGCGATGAAGCGGATACTCTTTCCTATCAGCGTCGGCAGCAGAGGCAGCACCGATGATATCGAAACAAAAGGTGCTAGGCGTAGTCCTCGCCGGGGGATTGGGCCGCCGCATGGGGGGCGGGGATAAGCCCATGACCGATCTTCTCGGCCGTTCTATCCTTGACCACGTTTTGGAGCGCACCCGACCTCAATGCAATGGGATGATCATCAATGCCAATGGTGATCCGGCAAGGTTTCAGTCATTTGGTCTGCCAGTGGTTCCAGACGGTATCGAAGGGTATCCAGGGCCGCTTGCCGGGGTGCTAGCATCGATGGACTGGGCGGCACAGAACAGCCCGATGGTAACACATATCATGAGCTTTGCTGGTGATGCCCCGTTCATTCCCCGTGATCTGGTAGCGCATTTGATGAAGCCCATCTTGGCTGGTGCTGATATGGCAAGGGCGAAATCCTTTGGTCAGCGTCATCCCGTGTTTGCTATCTGGCCGGTTCGTGTCCGGGCAGATCTTCGCGATAAGCTTGTGAACCAAGAGATGCGAAAGATAGATCTCTTTACCGCTGCGTATGATATCACCGAGGTTGATTTCACCGGTGTGCCCGACCCTTTTTTCAATATCAATACGCCAGAGGATCGTGACGAAGCGATACGAATACTATCAGCGCAGAGACGTGATGGAGAAGGTTTTGCAAAATCTTCAAAAGAAGCGTAAAAGCTCGAAAGAAAAGGACATCCGATGAAGACCATTGAATCCGCCCGTCACATGGCCAAGATCTATACCGCGGCAATAGATCGATTTGCCCAAAATCTTAATGATAATTTCAGCAAGGCCGTTGACCTGATCTATGGCGCCGAAGGTCATGTTATCGTGTGCGGGATGGGAAAGTCTGGCCTTTTTGGGCGCAAGATTTCCTCCACCCTTGCATCAACCGGTACGCCTTCCATTTTTCTGCATCCAGCGGAAGCTATTCACGGTGATCTTGGTAAAGTCCGCCGTGGTGAAGTCGTCATAATGATTTCCAATTCTGGCGAAACCGAAGAAATTATCCGTCTTCTACCTGCGTTCAAAAGGCTTGAGGCGCCGATTATCGCCCTTACCGGGGCTTCTCATTCCACTCTTGGTAAACATGCCGATACAATACTGGACATCTCGGTCGACAGGGAGGCTTGTCCGCTGAACCTTGCACCCACTACATCTGGACTGGTGACGCTTGTTGTAGGTGATGCGCTTGCTATTGCGCTGATGGAAAAGCGTGATTTCAAACCTGAGGATTTCGCAGCAACTCACCCGGGTGGTGCCCTTGGGCGCCGACTTCTTTCCACCGTTGGAGATACCATGATCCGGGATAATCTGCCCTTTGTATCTCCTGATGAAGTGATGAAGAATGTGATTGTCACCATGACACATGGTCGTCTTGGCATAGCGATTGTTGGTAGCCCGGATAAACTTGAGGGGATAATTACCGATGGTGATCTGCGGCGTGCGATGGTCGATGATATTGATATCAGCACTGCCACCGCCGAAGACCTAATGACGCGAAGCGTACTTACAACTCAGCCACATGTTCGAATGGCCGACGCAGAACAGCGTATGCAGGAAGCCCGTGTGCAATGTCTTGTAGTCACCGAAGATAGCGGTGCGGTACTAGGCGTGGTGCAGATTTTCTGATCAATCTGGTTTATCTGTGATGAGGCTTTCCGATTTTGATTATATTCTGCCGCCGGAATGTATTGCGGCAGAACCTGCTAACCCAAGGGATTCCGCGCGTCTCCTTGATATGCGGGGAGGAAAGCTCGAGGATCGGCAAATCTCAGATCTTCCCTTTTGCCTCAACCCTGGGGATCTGCTTATCGTCAACAATACAAAAGTGTTGCCTGCAAGGTTAATTGGCAAGAGGGGTGATGCCTCCATCTCCATTACGCTCCATCGGCGAATGGACGATCATCGCTGGCGATGCTTTGCAAGGCCGGCAAAAAAACTTCGGCTGGGAGATCAGGTAATTTTTTCCGAAAGATTTTCTGCTGAAGTGGATTTTATCGGCGAGGATGGAGAGCGCGGTCTTGCGTTTTCTAATGGAGGGGACGATTTAGAGCGCATGCTTGAGACGCACGGTACCATGCCGCTGCCACCATATATTCCACGACCTCAAGGTGTCAGAAATGATGATGCTGATCATTACCAGACGATGTTTGCAAGCCACACAGGTGCTGTTGCCGCGCCAACCGCAGGACTTCATTTCACCCCTGGCCTGCTTGATCGTATCAAGGCATCCGGTGCCTCAATAAGTCAAGTAACGCTCCATGTCGGGGCGGGGACTTTCCTGCCTGTAAAGGTCGAAGACCCGCGTGATCATGTCATGCACAAGGAATGGGGAGTGATACCAGACAAGACCGCCGAGATGATTACTCGCACAAAGAAAGAGGGTGGGCGTATCGTTGCGGTTGGAACAACGTCATTACGAATCCTTGAAAGCTGTTGGCGGGATCATGGTGATATTCGCCCGTATGAGGCGGAAACCGATCTCTATATCCTGCCTGGATACAAGTTTGGTGTCATTGACATATTGCTGACCAATTTTCACCTGCCGAAATCCACGCTTCTGATGCTGGTATCGGCCTTTACCGGCAAAAGCTTGGTTGATGCTGCCTACGCCCATGCCATTGCTCATGGGTACCGTTTCTTTTCCTATGGTGATGCCTGCCTGATGGAGCGCCGTGATGACTGAATTTTCCTTCACCCTCAAGACAACCGATGGTGCAGCTCGCCGAGGTGAAGTTAAAACTGCGCATGGCGTGATCCAGACACCTGTTTTCATGCCTGTAGGGACGGCCGCGACTGTTAAAGCCATGACGGTGGATGATGTCTGGGCAACAGGGGCAATGATCATTCTGGCAAACACCTATCATCTGATGTTGCGCCCCGGACCTGAACGGGTTGAGCGGTTGGGTGGCGTGCGCCGGATGATGGGCTGGGATGGTCCCTTGCTCACGGATTCCGGAGGCTTCCAGGTCATGTCACTTGGGGCGCTCAGAAAAATTGATGATGACGGGGTGACTTTCCGTTCGCATCTTGATGGCTCTGAGCATCGTCTTACACCAGAAAGATCTACGGATATTCAGCGTATGCTGGATGCAACCATCACCATGGCCTTTGATGAATGCACGCCATTTCCTGCAGAAAAGGATGTTGCAGCTTCCTCCATGCGTCTTTCTATGGCCTGGGCGAAGCGCTGCCGGGAGGCATTTGTTCATCGTCCTGGATATGGGCAGTTTGGTATTGTTCAGGGATCGATTTTTCCAGATCTGCGGGCTGAGAGTGTGGCCGCACTGGAAGAGTTGAATTTTGAAGGCTATGCCGTGGGGGGGCTTGCCGTAGGGGAAGGGCAGAACGCCATGTTCGAAACCCTTGATGTAACCACGCCTCTGATGCGGGCAGATAAACCCCGTTACCTTATGGGGGTTGGCAAACCGGATGACATTGTTGGTGCCGTGGCAAGAGGAATTGACATGTTCGATTGCGTTCTGCCGACACGTTCTGGTCGCACGGGGCAGGCATTTACGAGGCGGGGAGCTGTGAATATCAAGAACGCGCGGCACGCAGATGATACCCGCCCTCTCGATGCGGGGTGCCATTGCCCGGCTTGCACGCGCTATTCCCGGGCATATCTTCATCACCTTTTCAAGGCTGATGAAGTTCTTGGGCTGATGCTGTTGAGCCGTCATAACATAACCTATTATCAGGATCTGACTCGTGGCATTCGCGATGCGATTGAGGCTGGGGAATTTCAAAGATTTCAGAAAGAATTTGAAGCCAATCGAGCTTCGGGTGATATAGACCCATTGTAACCAGTCCCATCTTTCACCATCTGCTCACTTTGATCTTTGGCCGTTTTGGGGCATGGTGACTTTATGAAGGACGATGCTGATAAAATTCGTGCGCGCATTCGTGAAGATGCAAATAATGCAGGGTTTGATCGTATAGGCTTTACTTCGGCAGGCCCGGACAAGCAACAAGCCAAGCAACTTGATGCCTTTATCGAAAATGGTTTCATGGGGGACATGCATTGGCTTGAGGAAACTCGAGACAGGCGAATTCACGCCCAGGCTATGTGGCCTGATGCCAGGACCGCCATTGTTCTGTCAATGAATTACGGCCCTGATCACGACCCGATGGAAAATCTCAATGCCAGAGGATGTGGAAATATATCGGTATATGCCCGCGGCAGGGATTATCACGATGTCATCAAAGGCAGACTCAAGCAGATCGCCAGCAGAATTGCCGTAAGGGAAAAGGTTGCCGTCAAGGTCTTTGTGGACACAGCGCCACTAATGGAAAAACCGCTCGCAGCCCGCGCAGGTCTGGGCTGGCAGGGAAAGCATACAAACCTTGTTTCCCGCGACTATGGCTCCTGGCTCTTTTTGGGGGTGATCCTTACCGATGCGGATTGGGCTGTGGGGACGGAAAACACCGATCATTGCGGCAGTTGCACAAAATGCCTTGATATATGCCCGACAAATGCTTTTCCTCGACCATATCAACTCGATGCCCGCCGCTGTATTTCCTATCTTACGATTGAACATAAGGGGGCTATACCGCGTGAATTCAGGACTGCGATGGGCAACCGTATCTTCGGCTGTGATGATTGTCTTGCTGTTTGTCCATGGAACAGTTTTGCCCAACGCTCGGCCGAGATAAAGTTTCAGCCGTTGCCCGATTTGGGCCTGACTCCTCTGGAGGTGATGCTGAACCTTGACGAGACTGGATTCAGGAAACGGTATGCTGGAACGCCGGTACGACGTGTCGGGTATATCCGTTATCTTCGTAACGTGCTTATTGCTGCTGGAAATTCCGGCATGAAATCTCTTATCCCTTGGATCAAGGTCCACCTTGATAGTTATGATCCCATCGTTCGGGGCTCGTCGGTCTGGGCGCTCTCTTGCCTGATGTCCCCATATGAGATTGATGCACTGGCGAAAGTATCCATCAAAAAAGAAAAGGAACAAAGCGTTCGCCAGGAATGGGCGTTGGCGATGGATAAGCCAAGTCAAGAACGTGTGAACACTACCCAATGACAATAATTTGCCAAACACTTAAAATTTATAGTAAAAATAAATGGAGCGGTCGACCGGACTCGAACCGGCCCTAAGAGCTTGGAAGGCTCTTGTGCTACCACTACACCACGACCGCAGCACGCGTTTTTATAGCATCAGCGCTCAGACTTGGAAAGCCTTAAGCATATTGATCTTCTGATTTCATATCGGATGTGATGTCGCTTTTTACTTGAATTACACTTTTCATTGCATCACTATATATGAATAAAATTTATAGTTTTAATGCCGTTCTGGTAAGTGCTTTAAATCCAAGTAGATGAATACTTCGCTGGGGATGAAGCAATGAAGACGGTCAGACAAAGGGAAGAGGCCCGACATATAAACTACCCCAAACGCAAAGGGGAAAAAGACAATAGAGGCAAAAACGCAATTTTATTGCTTTTATTGATTGACGGTATTCTTATTGCGTATCTCTTCACATTACTTGAGAGCGATGAGGGTGAGAGCCAGCCGAATGATGTAGCCAGAATATCTCTCCCAGATACCGAAACTCTCTTTGTCCCTCTATATTTTCTTGATCTTGAAGGGCGTCATCCGCCCCTGGCATCGCGCAATAAAGATGTAAGATCGCATATTGCTGAACTTGAACCTTTTGTTGCGGAAAAGAACAACATATCCACAACGGACCTGCCCATTAGTGGTCAAACAGCAATTCCCACAATCAACGCTGACCCAACGCCAAAAATTGATACCACTGATACCACTCATGCCAGTGTGCAGAGTTTACATGAACCCGGGCCTGTAAATACACCGGAACATGTACCGGATATCAATACAAATCTTCCCGATACAGAGCATCTTGTTCCTGACCTGGGCGATTTTATAATCCCTGTTCTTCTTATTAACAATAGATCAGATGGAGAAGATGGGTCTTTTATCCGTCCGGTAATTGATCGTGAAAAAACACCGCCCGTGGAAGGGAATGCAGATATCGACGATACTGGCAATGAAAACAGGGATGATCCCGAGGTTAACACATCGGAAGAAGGAAATAATGAAACAGATGAGATCAACCCAACCGAGGAAGACGACGCATCCTCAGGCACCGATGATAATACAGACCCTGATGATAATACAGCCCCAGATGATCAAGAAGACAGCGATAATAAAGATAACACCGACGATATAATCGATGAGAACGATGTGCTCGAGATCACGTCCGGCGGGTCTGGTCTTGTTCTGCCGGAGAGGGTGAAGGTCGAGGCAGAGAAGGTGGTGTATACGGCGGAGGGGACGTATGACCTGGCGGCGATCATCTGGTCGTTGGTGGCTGGTGATGACGGCAATTTGTTCGAGATCGACAAGGACAGCGGCAAGGTGACGTTCCAGAAGGGCACGACGCCGGACTTTGAGACGAAGGATACATACACGTTCACGGTTCGGGCAACCTCGGGGCTTCTGACGGCGGATCAGGTGGTGACCCTTGCGGTTGAGGACGTGGATGAGGTGCCGACGGCGATGACGCTCACGGCGAGCACGGGGAGGGTTGCGGAGGGAGTGACGGCGGCGCGGCAGCTGGCGGAAATCGGATTTACGGATGACGTGCCGGGGGTGAACACGGCGGAGGTGAATACGGTCGAGGTCGGCGGGAAGGTGCTGTTCGAGATCCGAAGCGGGACGCAATTGTGGCTGAAGGCGGGGGTTGATCTGGACCATGAGACGGCCACGAGCCATGTGGTGACGGTGACGCCGAGCGTGAGCGGAACAGGGAGCGCACCGCCCGCGCAGACCTTCACGCTGCAGGTATCGGATGAGAATGAGGCGCCGGAGATCACGTCCGGCGGGTCTGGTCTTGTTCTGCCGGAGAGGGTGAAGGTCGAGGCAGAGAAGGTGGTGTATACGGCGGAAGGGACGTATGACCTGGCGGCGATCATCTGGTCGTTGGTGGCTGGTGATGACGGCAATCTGTTCGAGATCGACAAGGACAGCGGCAAGGTGACGTTCAAGGCGGCGGTGACGCCGGATTTTGAGACGAAGGATACATACACGTTCACGGTTCGGGCAACCTCGGGGCTTCTGACGGCGGATCAGCAGGTGACCCTTGCGGTTGAGGACGTGGATGAGGTGCCGACGGCGATGACGCTCACGGCGAGCACGGGGAGCGTTGCCGAGGGGGTGACGGCGGCGCGGAAGCTGGCGGATATCGGATTTACGGATGATGTGCCGGGGGTGAACACGGCGGAGGTGAATACGGTCGAGGTCGGCGGGAAGGTGCTGTTCGAGATCCGAAGCGGGACGCAATTGTGGCTGAAGGCGGGGGTTGATCTGGACCATGAGACGGCCACGAGCCATGTGGTGACGGTGACGCCGAGCGTGAGCGGAACAGGGAGCGCACCGCCCGCGCAGACCTTCACGCTGCAGGTGACGGATGAGAACGATGTGCTCGAGATCACGTCCGGCGGGTCTGGTCTTGTTCTGCCGGAGAGGGTGAAGGTCGAGGCAGAGAAGGTGGTGTATACGGCGGAGGGGACGTATGACCTGGCGGCGATCATCTGGTCGTTGGTGGCTGGTGATGACGGCAATCTGTTCGAGATCGACAAGGACAGCGGCGAGGTGACGTTCCAGAAGGGCACGACGCCGGATTTTGAGACGAAGGATACATACACGTTCACGGTTCGGGCAACCTCGGGGCTTCTGACGGCGGATCAGCAGGTGACCCTTGCGGTTGAGGACGTGGATGAGGTGCCGACGGCGATGACGCTCACGGCGAGCACGGCGAGCGTTGCGGAGGGAGTGACGGCGGCGCGGCAACTTGCGGCAATAGGATTTACGGATGATGTGCCGGGGGTGAACACGGCGACAGTGAATACGGTCGAGGTCGGCGGCAAGGTGCTGTTCGAGATCCGAAGCGGGACGCAATTGTGGCTGAAGGCGGGGGTTGATCTGGACCATGAGACGGCCACGAGCCATGTGGTGACGGTGACGCCGAGCGTGAGCGGAACAGGGAGCGCACCGCCCGCGCAGACCTTCACGCTGCAGGTGACGGATGAGAACGATGTGCTCGAGATCACGTCCGGCGGGTCTGGTCTTGTTCTGCCGGAGAGGGTGAAGGTCGAGGCAGACAAGGTGGTGTATACGGCGGAGGGGACGTATGACCTGGCGGCGATCATCTGGTCGTTGGTGGCTGGTGATGACGGCAATCTGTTCGAGATCGACAAGGACAGCGGCGAGGTGACGTTCCAGAAGGGCACGACGCCGGACTTTGAGACGAAGGATACATACACGTTCACGGTTCGGGCAACCTCGGGGCTTCTGACGGCGGATCAGGTGGTGACCCTTGCGGTGAGCGATGTTGACGAAGCGCCGAGCGCGATGACGCTCACGGCGAGCACGGGGAGCGTTGCGGAGGGGGTGACGGCAGCGCGGCAACTTGCGGCAATAGGATTTACGGATGATGTGCCGGGGGTGAACACGGCGGAGGTGAATACGGTCGAGGTCGGCGGCAAGGTGCTGTTCGAGATCCGAAGCGGGACGCAATTGTGGCTGAAGGCGGGGGTTGATCTGGACCATGAGACGGCCACGAGCCATGTGGTGACGGTGACGCCGAGCGTGAGCGGAACAGGGAGCGCACCGCCCGCGCAGACCTTCACGCTGCAGGTATCGGATGAGAATGAGGCGCCGGAGATCACGTCCGGCGGGTCTGGTCTTGTTCTGCCGGAGAGGGTGAAGGTCGAGGCAGAGAAGGTGGTGTATACGGCGGAGGGGACGTATGACCTGGCGGCGATCATCTGGTCGTTGGTGGCTGGTGATGACGGCAATCTGTTCGAGATCGACAAGGACAGCGGCGAGGTGACGTTCCAGAAGGGCACGACGCCGGATTTTGAGACGAAGGATACATACACGTTCACGGTTCGGGCAACCTCGGGGCTTCTGACGGCGGATCAGGTGGTGACCCTTGCGGTGAGCGATGTTGACGAAGCGCCGAGCGCGATGACGCTCACGGCGAGCACGGGGAGCGTTGCGGAGGGGGTGACGGCAGCGCGGCAGCTGGCGGAAATCGGATTTACGGATGATGTGCCGGGGACAAACACGGCGACAGTCAATACGGTCGAGGTTGGCGGCAAGGTGCTGTTCGAGATCCGAAGCGGGACGCAATTGTGGCTGAAGGCGGGGGTTGATCTGGACCATGAGACGGCCACGAGCCATGTGGTGACGGTGACGCCGAGCGTGAGCGGAACAGGGAGCGCACCGCCCGCGCAGACCTTCACGCTGCAGGTATCGGATGAGAATGAGGCGCCGGAGATCACGTCCGGCGGGTCTGGTCTTGTTCTGCCGGAGAGGGTGAAGGTCGAGGCAGAGAAGGTGGTGTATACGGCGGAGGGGACGTATGACCTGGCGTCGATCATCTGGTCGTTGGTGGCTGGTGATGATGGCAATCTGTTCGAGATCGACAAGGACAGCGGCAAGGTGACGTTCAAGGCGGCGGTGACGCCGGACTTTGAGACGAAGGATACATACACGTTCACGGTTCGGGCAACCTCGGGGCTTCTGACGGCGGATCAGCAGGTGACCCTTGCGGTGAGCGATGTTGACGAAGCGCCGAGCGCGATGACGCTCACGGCGAGCACGGGGAGCGTTGCCGAGGGGGTGACGGCGGCGCGGCAGCTGGCGGAAATCGGATTTACGGATGATGTGCCGGGGGTGAACACGGCGGAGGTGAATACGGTCGAGGTCGGCGGGAAGGTGCTGTTCGAGATCCGAAGCGGGACGCAATTGTGGCTGAAGGCGGGGGTTGATCTGGACCATGAGACGGCCACGAGCCATGTGGTGACGGTGACGCCGAGCGTGAGCGGAACAGGGAGCGCACCGCCCGCGCAGACCTTCACGCTGCAGGTGACGGATGAGAATGAGGCGCCGGAGATCACGTCCGGCGGGTCTGGTCTTGTTCTGCCGGAGAGGGTGAAGGTCGAGGCAGAGAAGGTGGTGTATACGGCGGAGGGGACGTATGACCTGGCGTCGATCATCTGGTCGTTGGTGGCTGGTGATGACGGCAATCTGTTCGAGATCGACAAGGACAGCGGCGAGGTGACGTTCAAGGCGGCGGTGACGCCGGATTTTGAGACGAAGGATACATACACGTTCACGGTTCGGGCAACCTCGGGGCTTCTGACGGCGGATCAGCAGGTGACCCTTGCGGTGAGCGATGTTGACGAAGCGCCGAGCGCGATGACGCTCACGGCGAGCACGGGGAGGGTTGCGGAGGGGGTGACGGCAGCGCGGCAGCTGGCGGAAATCGGATTTACGGATGATGTGCCGGGGGTGAACACGGCGGAGGTGAATACGGTCGAGGTTGGCGGCAAGGTGCTGTTCGAGATCCGAAGCGGGACGCAATTGTGGCTGAAGGCGGGGGTTGATCTGGACCATGAGACGGCCACGAGCCATGTGGTGACGGTGACGCCGAGCGTGAGCGGAACAGGGAGCGCACCCGCGGCCCAGACCTTCACGCTGCAGGTGAGCGATGTTGATGAGAAACCTGAGCGTATAAATATCAGCCCGTCTATTAAAACAGTGCATGAAGGCCGGGTCAGCGGCGCGATGGACCTCTTTACCATTACATATGGGGGTGATGACCTGACGGGGGTCAACACTCCCTCTGTCAGCATCTCGAGAACGGGTGTTGTGGATTATGACAAACGCCCGAATGTGCTCATGGATGATGATTTTCAGATTGTTGCCAGCACGGATGAAGATGGCGATACCATCCGCAACAGTTACATTCTCCAGATAAAGGACGGGGTGCTTCTGGACGGGGACAGTCTGGTGAATGGCCTTAACTCCATTTATGTTTACACACTCAATATCAGCAGTACGACAAGCGGCGTGGGTGAAGATCTTGATAGCAAGGCTGTAAACCTGCTCATTGCCAATACTGATCTTGCGATCACGGTCAATATTCCGAACGGGGAGTCCATCACCGGCGGCTGGCGGTTAAACGGCGCGAAGGCGGCGGATGACGAGATCGGCACGGTCACGGCAAGCGGGCCAATGAATACGACGATCACCTTTGCCCTGACCGACCCGGCAGGACTTTTCAGCATCGACAAAGACACCGGGGCGATCAGCACCAAGGCTGCGGTGACGTCCAGCATGTCCACAACCGTCACGATCACGGCCATGGCGGAAGCGGAGGATAACCTTGATCAGCAGGTCAGGATAGAGATCAATCTCACCAATGCTGATGCTTTCGATCTGATGGGGTTTGAGGACAGATCGGTTTCCCATGTTTCAACGACCACCGACAGCGATGGCGACAGTGTTTCCTTTGCCGAGACCGCGGCCGCTGTCCAGACAAACGACGGCTCCTATACGGTTTCGAACACGGGCGAGCTTGTCTATACCCCGGACAGTGATTTCATCGGTACTGATACATTCACTATCAATATCAAGGATGAGCACGGGGCTGAAGGGACCGCTGAGGTCAATGTCAGTGTGGCAAAGGCGCTTGATGTCAAAGGCGATCTCGGGGTCCGGGAAAATGCACCTGAAACCCTGCCCGATAACAGGCTGGCGGGGGCGACCTCAGGGCGTGTTTCATCGATTGATCCGGGGCGCAATATCGCCCTTTACATGATCGCAAGCGTGAACGGCACCGATGTTGCGGCTGATGGCACGGCCATTGATGGCAGTTATGGAACCATTACCTTTGATCGGGATGGTTCCTGGCGCTATGTGCTGGACAACAGCAATGCGACGGTGAATGCCCTTGACGGTGATGACGATGATGCCGATGGCGCAAACGGCAACCTCACCGAGACAATAAATTTTTCCATGTCCCGTGAAGATGATCCGCTGACGACAGGAATTGATGAAGCGGAGACACTCACCCAATCCTTTTCGATCACGATCCATGGCGTCACTGATGTGCTCGGGCCAGATGAAAGTCTGTTCAGGCTCACGGCAGGAGATGATTACTATCTTTATCAGGATAATACAATCACCCTTCCGTCTACTCCCTTCATCATTACATCTTCCGGAGATGATATCTTTGATGCCATTGCCGAAACCGCCGGAATATCGGGTGGTTCCATCAATGCGGGGGATGGTGATGATATCATCTACGGGAATGCCAATGCCGGGCTTCTTGTGATCAAGGCTGGCGCGGGAGATGATATCATTTTCGGTGGTCCGAAACTGGATTCGATTTCCGGCGGGGTCGGCAATGATATCATTGATGGTGGCGATGCCGCCCTGGGTGATCTGGATGAAGATACCTATTTCATTGATCCGGATGACCGGGTTTCCGGGGAGAATACGGCGGTCAATCTGGATCTTGGTTCAACGGATTTCTGGGGATTTGACCGGGCGAGTTCAACCTGGAAAACAGGGACGGGGGCAGGGTATTCCTATATCCGTTCCTGGTTTGACCTCGATCGGGACGGGGTTCAGGACGAAAATGATGAATACGATTACCTGACCGAAATAGAAAAGATCAATTTCACGGGCCTCGGCGATGCCGCCGATACGATCACCGGGGGCTCGGTCAATGATATCATCCGGGGCGGGGCCGGTGCGGATACACTTTCCGGTGGCGACGGGCAGGACAGTCTCGATGGCGGGGCCGGGGATGACCTGCTTTCCGGCGGCAAGCAACAGGACCAGATCACGCTTGGCGCGGGGGATGATATCGTTCTCTACAGCCATGATCTGCACAAGGCCGGCACCGGTCATGCCGATGTCATTTCCGATTTCAGCCGTGGCACGGTTTCCGGCGATGCCAATTTCAATGGCAGCACGGCCGGGGGAGATGACCGAATACGGCTTTCCAATACCACCGATGCGGCTGCATATCTTGCGATTTACAACACGCTTCAGAGTTTCCCGGGACATTTCCCAACCGGATCCAGCAATGATGGCAGTATCGTCGATACGCTGATCTATCGTGTGTTTGACAGCGGCGTCCGGACCCTGGTGATGGTGCTGGAGGATTACAGTGAAACCCTGACCGTTGATCACTTTGATCTTGATGCCGTGCCTGATATTGATCGCAAGCCAACAGGATTGTCGCTTGCGCCAACGGCCGTCAGCCTTGATGAAGGCAGTATAGCAGCAGATACAACCCTTTCTTCCATTTCCTTCACCGATGATGGGCGTGGTACAAATACCGCTTTTATCGAGGGATTTGTAAGCAGTGCGACGATTGGCAAACTCACCATCAAGATCAATGACAGTTATGTTGCGCTTGTATTGAAGGCCGGGTCTGTCCTTGACTATGAAGACATAGCCGGCGGGCAAGTCACCCTGACGATCAAATCCGCGAGCACCGGCATCGGCCAGGAACCTTCCACGGTGAATTTCACCCTGACGGTGAACGACATTGATGAAAGGCCGACCGGGATGGTCTTTACGCCTGCTGCCTATACGCTCAATGACAACAGCCTTGCCAGCAGCGCGATCAAGCTGACCACGGTTTCCTTTACCGATGACGCGAAAGGAACAAACACGTTCACGATTTCAGATACGGAAAACTATGAAATCCAAGGGGGCAACCAGATCTGGCTCAAGGCCGTTAATCATAACGCGAAGAATTCGGGCCCGCATGAGCTGACCATCACCCCGAGCACGACCGGCACCGGGGTAGAGCTTTCGCCTGCAACCTTCACGCTGACCATCGACAAGAGGCCGACCGGGCTTTCCTATAACGGCCACAAGATTTCTTTTGATGAGGGCAGGTACGCCGCGGAGAGGATCGGCACGCTGACCATTTCAGATGACGGGTATGGAGATGTCGTGCCAAGCCTGATCCTGAGAGGAAAGGGAAGTTTCAGCTCAAGACTGCCCAGTTTTGAAAGCCAGTTTGAATACCGGGAGACGGATAATCCGCTCATAAGGGAAATCTGGCTCAAGGAAAATGCCTATCTCGATTATGAAGCGATCAGCCAGTTCGCTGGCGGGATCGATATGTATATGAATTTCGATTATGAAAACGGGACAACCGGGATAGGAAGTAAAATTGCATCATCCCGGATCAGCCCAATCACGATCAAGAATATCCCGTTTACCCTTGATGTGTCTATTGGCTCTGCGGATCATCCCAATATCATTCAGGTTCCCAGCGCCGGGCTTTTGGATGGTGACACGGTGGGCAGTATCACCGTTTCCGCGCCGATGGGGCAGACGATCACCACCACCCTGGCTGAACTTGACAGCGACGGTAATGAATTTTCGGAGAAGGACCTGGTTTTCACCCTCGATGACACGACAATCGA
The DNA here is from genome assembly GCA_041228335.1 of Alphaproteobacteria bacterium LSUCC0684. Lineage (NCBI taxonomy): Bacteria > Pseudomonadati > Pseudomonadota > Alphaproteobacteria > Alphaproteobacteria bacterium LSUCC0684. The sequence goes on from CP166130.1 coordinate 1,103,067, forward strand.
GTTGAGGAAAGATCACACCGCAGGTTCAACCCACAGGCTGAGATTCACCACGTCAACCGAAGGTGAAACCACCATCACGGAGGATGTAACGGTCAGTTTCAATACAATCAGGGTCGCAGAGACGCCGCGAAGCTATGATGCCTTCAAGAATATCGCGCTCACCATCACGCTGCAGGGGGATGGTATTTTGGAAACAAATGAAAAGGACCTGGATGATGAGGACCTGATCACGCCTGCCGCCACCACCGAGGATATCGATACGGGATTTGGCATCTACAAGGCGGTGGGGGGCACGGGGACCTTCACCCCGAACACGGATTTCACGGGATCGGTCACATTTACCATTCCGGTTATGGACGCGCGTGGCGGCACCAGCACCAAGACGATCCTTGTCACGATCAAGGAGCCGGTCAAAGACAAGAGAAGCTCCGGCACGGTCCGGGATGACGCGCCGCTTCAGGACCCCATACATATTCCGTTGTCGCGGGCGCTGGGGATCGTTGAGCTCAACAGCGACACCGTTCAGATGATCGACGAGTTCAGCCTCTATACCGGGGGAGAGGAAATCACGGATACAGAAACAGGAAAAGAGGTCACCAGTACCTATGGCAAATTCACCATCTTTCCGAGCGGCAGGTGGCAGTATGACCTCAACAGCGATCATGCGCAGGTGAATGCGCTGACCGGCAGCCGCGACAATATCGCCAGCAATTCCCTTACCGATACGGTGACGGTCGAGTTTCGCCGCACCGACGACGGAGGGGAGGTGATCCGCTTCAGCCAGCCTCTCCGGGTGACGATACTGGGAACGTCAAAGGTGGTCGAGAGCAGCAGAGGGAAGACCCATATTTCGATTGACGGAGAGGAGGATTATTTCTTCGGCTCCGATATAACCGCTGCCAATTCGATATCCGGCGGGGCGGGGGATGATATCATCGATGGCAGCCATCTCACAAATCTCTTATTCAATGGAAAACACACGTTCACGGGTGGAGACGGTGATGACTACCTCATCGCGTCCCAAACAAAGAATACCCTACTTGATGGTGGCCGGGGCAGAAACATCCTCATCGGCATGGGAGGCGATGATAGCCTTGCCAGCGGGTCTGGTCAGGATGTCATTGATGGCGGCGGCGGGGTGGATATGTATGCATCGGTGGCGCCTGGCGCGGCCACGTTCGGTGTTGATGAGAACGGCAATCATCTTGATATCGCGATCCGGATGGATGCAGCCGAACTCAAGTGGAGATATGACAGTTATCAAGGGGAATGGGTGCAGGCCGACGGGGGGAGCAATGACGGGCATGTTTATGATTATACCCGGCTGATCTATGATTTCCCCGGCGATGATGAAACGCTTGACCGGATCACCTATCTCCGGAATGTGGAACGTTTCGAGATTTCAGGTATAGGAAACGCGGCTGATCGCATCGTCACCACCGGCAATTACGACGATGTGTTCATAACTGGCAGAGGCGATGACCTTATCTGGGCTGGCGGCGGAGATGACCGTATCAAAGGCGGCCAGGGGGATGATCAGCTCTATGGTCAAGACGGCGATGATACGATCGAAGGCAAGAACGGGGATGATGAAATCGAAGGCGGGGCAGGCGATGACATGATCAAGGGAGGCCAGGGCAGAGATATCATCAAAGGCGGCAAGGGCAATGACATCATCGCCACGGGGAGCGGGGGTGATTTCATTCATATCTATCTGGGTGACCACGCGGAAGGGGAGACCAACCGCCAGGTTGTCACCGATTTCAAATGGGAGAAGGATGCGACTACGGGAAGAGCTACATCCGGAAGTGATATCCTTATTATCGAGACAGGTAAAGATGCATCGAAGAAACCGCTTGAAAACCTGCGGTTTTCCGTGGAGCATTACTTCGAGCAATTCAGCAATCGCCGTATCCCTGAAGAAAATGTTGATGATGACGACGAGATGAAGGATCTGCTGATCTTCAACAGGAATGGAACGACATCAGATGACAGCGACGATATCCTCGTCATGGTTCTGCTCGATTTTACCACCGATGAGGTGATCAATATCGACAGCGCCTTGTTTTTCCATAACTTTCTGTTTGATCTTCCCTGAAATGGGTTCGTTTCGGGATTTTCACTTTTCGGGCGGTCAATGCCCGGGGGATCAGTGCCAGCCGCCCATGTTTTCCTCAACCAGCGTGCGGATCACCTCCATCCCCAGCGGGCCGGCGTTAAGGCAGGGAATATAGGTGAATTCCCCGCCGCCTGCGGCCTTGAACTCCTCCCGTCCTTCCATATTGAGCTCTTCCAGTGTCTCAAGGCAATCCGCGGCAAAGCCCGGGGCCATGATGGCAAGGGATTTCACCCCTGCATGGGCCAGGCGTTCTATCGTCTCATCGGTATAGGGCCTGATCCATGGCTCACGGCCAAAGCGAGACTGGAAGGCGACGTGATAGCGGTCCGGATCCCAGCCGAGACGTTCGCGCAGCAAGCGGGCGGTCTTCATGCAATGGCAGTGATAGGGATCACCCTGGACGAAATATCGCTCCGGGATGCCATGGAAAGAGACCAGCAGATGATCACGGGGCTTGCCCTTGAGCGACTCTTCAACGCTGGCGGCAAGGGCGTTGATATAGACCCCATGATCATGCCAGGGGGCGACGGTGCGGATGGCGGGCTGCCAGCGCTGTTTCAGCATCCAGGCAAAAACCTCATCATTCACGGTCGCCGTGGTCGCCGCCGCGTATTGCGGGTAGAGCGGCACGATCAAAAGGCGGTTGCATCCCGCATCCTTCAATTCCTGCAGGCGATCGGGGATCGACGGCTGGCCGTACCGCATCGCGTAGGTGATGACGACGCGGCCCGAGGCGACGGCCTCGTTCATGTCAGCGGCCAGAAATTCCGCCTGCTCGCGGGTGTATTTCCGTAAAGGTGAGCCATCCGGGTCATCATGCAGCCAGATCCGGTCATAGGCGGCGCCGGATTTGCCGGGCCTTGTGTTCAGGATGATACCATTAAGGATGATCCACCAGAGCCAGCGCGGCGCTTCCACCACGCGCCGGTCGGAAAGAAACTCTTTGAGATAGCGACGCATGGACCGGAAATCGGTTGCATCGGGCGTGCCCAGATTGACAAGCAGGATGCCGGTTCTGGGATGGCCGGGCAGGGACGGGTGATCGGAAGGAACAGGTTTGACGCTCATGCCTTTCTATATGAGGCGCCATCCCGGCTTCGGCAAGCCCCGGATGACGGATGGATGGGGGGAAAATGACGCAGGATCAGCCGGGGCTAGAGGCGCGGGGGGAATACCCGGGAAGGGGGAAAGAGGCCGCGAGCTTTCAGCGGTTTTTCATCTCCGCCGGCAGGAGGCGGACCTGGCTTGTGTCGATCAGCTGCTTGCCCTGATGTTCAAAATTCACGGTGACGCGCGCGCCGATGACGGACTGGACCTGGCCAATTCCCCAATCCGCGGCATGGGGAAGATAGACGAAATCCCCCAGATTGAAATCTGCCCCCGGGTTTTCTTTCATGACGCCCCCCTTGTCCATAGTGTTTCAAGATAGGGGAGCGCCTGCCGGGGGCAAGAGAAAATCAATCCGAGGCGGTGTCCCGCAACACATATCCCTGACCCCAGACCGTGTGGATATAGTTCTTGCCGCCGGTGAGATCAGCCAGTTTTTTCCTGAGTTTGCAGATGAAAACGTCAATGATCTTTGATTCCGGCTCATCAATTCCGCCATAGAGATGGTTGATGAAATGAGATTTGGTCAGGGTCGAGCCCTTGCGGAGACTGAGCAATTCCAGAATATGATATTCCTTGGAGGTCAGTTTGAGCCGCTTCTTGCCGACCATGACTTCATGCTTGTTGATATCCACCGCGATCGGCCCCGTGACGATGCGCGAATCCGCATGACCATTGGTGCGGCGGATGATGGCGGTCAGGTTGGCGAGCAATTCCTGGCGGTCAAAAGGCTTGATCAGATAACCATCAGCCCCGGCGGAAAGCGCCACCACCCGGTCGGTGACCGATGACCGGCCGGAAACCACAAGAACCGGCGTGTCGGTATTGCTCTGCCGGATGGTCCGGGCAAGCTGGAACCCGTCACTGTCGGGAAGATTGATATCAAGAAGGATGGCATCGTAAAGTCCTTCACGGGCCGCGTTCAGCCCTTCGGTGCCATTGTCGCAGATATAGTAGAAATGCCCCTCATTCTTGACGGCGATCGCCAGGCTTTTGGCGCAAATGGGATCATCTTCGATAATTAGAATATTCATTCTGTCACCCTTTCAAGTCACTGAATTCTTCGGTTTACTCATTGGAAAACACGTCTTCCCTCCGCAACCAAGTTCAACTCCTTCCGTGCCTTCGGTCCATGTTGTTCAACAGTCCTTCAATCGTTCTTCCCTCTCACGTTCTTCCCTCTCACGTTCTTCCCTCTCACGTTCTTCCCTCTCATTCGGGTTGCGTTTCTGTTGCCTTTACCGAAACTGGTCCCAGCCCCGATAAACGGAATATTATTGTTTTGACTTCGTTTCGTTAGCAAATCACTAAATCGTGATAATTCAATGATTTTGATCAAATTTTTGTGACTTCGGGTCTGGTGATAAAAGTCTTGCCAGAGCACCTTGATGAAATTATAAACCCATCTCACGGGGAGATATTGAGCCATGCCTCAGTTGGTTCGGTACCCTTCCGCCGTTGAATGTTTTGAATGTCGCAGGTGTAGAACATCGATTTGAATGATCAAAAGGATGGATGGAAGACCAATGGCCACAAAAAACACTGCCAACAAGACCGCCAGTATCGTCAATCTGAACAGCCCGATTGTTTTGCCCGACGGCTACCGGCCATCGGAAAAAGAAGAGTTCATGAACCCGCTGCAGACGGAATATTTCCGTCAGAAACTGATGAGATGGCGCCAGGAACTCCTTTCCGAAGCAACAGAGACACTCTCAACACTTTCGGAAGAAAATTTCCAGAAGCCGGATATCACCGACCGTGCCCAGATGGAAAGCGACGCGTCACTTCAACTCCGGACAAGAGATCGTGAACGCAAGCTTCTCTCCAAGATTGAAGCAGCGCTACGGCGGATCGAAAACGGCACTTACGGGTATTGCGAAGAAACCGATGAGCCGATCAGCCTGAAACGACTCGAAGCACGGCCGATCGCCTCGCTTTCGCTCGATGCCCAGGAGCGCCACGAACGCATGGAACGCACCCATCGCGACGACTGATTGCGGCAGCGGTGCCCCGGCACGGCGGATCAGGATATCCAGTTTACTAAAAACCCCCGTGATACGGGGGTTTTTTTCGGGTTTTCCGCGGGTTTCTGATTTTATCTACCATTACGTTTCCCTTTAACGATTTTTTAATATCTTTCTGTTACAGTAACCATAAATCAGTACATCGTCTTTTCCCAACCCGGTCCGGGACTGATACAACCTGCGAAGGGACGATGAATGGGCAAAAAGCAATCTGTCCCATTTGAGTACAGTACCGCTCCACCCTCCACCAAGAGGGGGGGAACCGGTATGGTTTCCCTTGAGGATATTGACCAGCGCGAGATCGTCATCCGGGGCGTCGCCCATGACGTGAACAACATGCTGATGGCGGTATTTGCCGCATGTGACCAGCTTGAAAACAGAAAAATCACCCAAATCAACGCCGAAGCGATCGAAACCATCCGCACCAATGCCCGCGCCATCACCGGCCTGATGCGCGACATGGTCCGCTCCCAGAGCAGCGATACCCCGACGATCATGGACAAGACACAGCTCAGAAACTTTCTGAATGGCATCCTGCCGTCGCTCAGATATGTTGCCGGGCCGCATGTCACGATTGAACTTGGCCCGGTCTATACCAAACCGGTCAAGGTGCATACGAAACCGCTGCTCCGGGTCCTGATGCAGATCATCCGCAATGTGGGTGATGTAAATGTGCCGCATCCCCTGGCTTTCATCTCCGTGCGGCTTGTCGATACCTGGTGCGAGATTTCCGTCGCCGATAACGGGCCGGGGATCACCGGCATCGACAAGGACGATATTTTCAAGCCCGGTTTCACCTCCAAGGATACGACCGGCGCCCGGGGTTACGGGCTTTCCACCGTTGCCTCCGCGGTCAGCAACTGGGACGGGGAGTACGGGGTCGATACTATTGCCGGTGATACCGGCTGCCGGTTCTGGATACGCCTGCCGCTTGCTCCCACCTGATCTCCCTTTAATTTATTACGGTCTATCGCCATCCAAGGCATTGAAAACATGCTGTTCTTACGAAAAATGAGAACAAAACAAGAAAACCTGTTGCAAATAAGAACAAAACATGAAAATATATGGGATATTTGGATTCGCCTCCGCCACGTTTTCCTGGCAGCAGCAAAGCCGACGAGCATGGGGCGGATCAACCGGAAGTGACAGGCGGGCCCGCGCATTTCATCAATTGTCAGTCGCGGCAGTCTGTGCAACATAAGGGAGCAGAAAATGACGGCACAGGTAGTGGAACTCGGCATGAAAAAAGATGAAAAACTGAAAGCGCTTGAAGCTGCGATCGGCCAGATTGAAAAGAATTTCGGCAAGGGGTCGGTCATGCGCATGGGCCAGCAGGATGTCGTTGACGATATCGAGGCGGTTTCAACGGGCTCCCTCGGGCTTGATATCGCGCTGGGTATTGGCGGGCTGCCCAAGGGCAGGATCATCGAAATCTACGGGCCGGAATCCTCGGGCAAGACGACGCTGGCGCTCCACGCGGTGGCCGAAGCACAGAAAAACGGCGGCTCCTGCGCGTTCGTCGATGCGGAACATGCGCTTGATCCGAGCTATGCACGCAAACTCGGGGTGGATCTCGATGAGTTGCTCATCTCCCAGCCCGATGCCGGTGAACAGGCGCTTGAGATTGCCGATACACTGGTCCGGTCCGGGGCCATCGACGTGCTGGTCATCGACAGCGTTGCCGCGCTTGTACCGCGTGCCGAACTCGAAGGCGAGATGGGGGACACCCATGTCGGCCTGCATGCACGACTGATGAGCCAGGCACTGCGTAAACTCACGTCATCGATTGCCCGGTCCAACTGCCTTGTGATCTTCATCAACCAGATCCGGCTCAAGATCGGCGTGATGTTCGGCAATCCCGAAACCACCACCGGCGGCAATGCGCTCAAGTTCTATGCTTCGGTGCGGCTGGATATCCGGCGGATCGGCGCCATCAAGGACCGGGATGAGGTGGTCGGCAACCAGACACGGGTCAAGGTGGTCAAGAACAAGGTTGCGGCCCCGTTCCGGACGGTCGAATTTGATATCATGTATGGCGAAGGGATTTCCAAGACAGGCGAGCTGATCGATCTCGGGGTGGCCGCAAACCTGATTGAGAAATCAGGCTCCTGGTTCTCCTACAAGGATCAGCGGATCGGTCAGGGACGTGAAAACGCCAAGCAGTTCATGCGCGATCATCCTGAAATTGCCGAGGAAATCGAACTGGCGCTGCGCCAGAACGCCGGGCTTTTCGATGAGGTGATGCTTGATCAGGCCTCGGCGGCGGAAGACGCGGCCGAAAACCTTGCCGATCCTCTGATGGAGGAAAGCGCCGGCGAATAACCGGACCTACCTTCGCCCGGGACGGGAAGGGCATATACAGAAAAGCATGAAGGGGCGGGTTTTCCGCCCCTTTTTCATGGCATGTTATCTGCAATCCGGGACTGGACAAAGGGCTGTGTGCAACCTAAAACACAAGCATACGTCATGAGGATGAACCATGAAAACCGTCAGCGATATCCGCGATACATTCCTGAATTATTTTGGCGAGAACGGCCATGAGATTGTCGGCTCGTCGCCTCTTGTGCCGCTCAATGATCCGACGCTGATGTTCACCAATGCCGGCATGGTGCAGTTCAAGAACGTCTTTACCGGCGGTGAGCGGCGCGCGATCCCGCGGGCGGTCACCTCGCAGAAATGTGTCCGCGCCGGGGGCAAGCACAATGATCTTGAAAATGTCGGCCATACCGCGCGGCATCATACCTTTTTCGAGATGCTGGGCAATTTCTCCTTTGGTGACTATTTCAAGGAACAGGCCATTCACCATGCCTGGACGCTGATCACGGATGTGTACGGCCTGCCGAAGGATCGCCTTCTGGTGACCATCTATCACGATGACGACGAGGCGGCGGGCTGGTGGAAGAAAATCGCCGGGCTCGGCGATGACCGGATCATCCGTATCGCCACGTCCGATAATTTCTGGTCAATGGGGGATACCGGGCCATGCGGGCCGTGTTCCGAGATTTTCTATGACCATGGCGATCATATCCCCGGCGGCCCTCCCGGTTCCCCCGATGAGGATGGAGACCGTTTCATCGAGATCTGGAATCTCGTCTTCATGCAGTTTGAACAGCTCGAGGGCGGGGAGCGCATCAACCTGCCGAAACCTTCCATCGACACGGGCATGGGGCTTGAGCGTATTGCCGCGGTGATGCAGGGCGTGCATGACAATTACGACACGGACCTGATGCAGGCGCTGATCAATGCCTCGGTCGAAGTGTCGGGCGTCGCCAAGGACGGGGCGCATGCCGTCTCGCACCGGGTGATGGCGGATCACCTGCGCGCCTCGGCCTTCCTGATCGCTGACGGGGTTCTGCCGTCGAATGAAGGTCGCGGCTATGTCCTCAGGCGGATCATGCGGCGGGCCATGCGCCATGCCCATCAGATGGGGTCTGCTGAACCCACGATGTACAGGCTGGTGCCGGCGCTCGTGCGCGAGATGGGCGGGCATTACACCGAACTCCAGCGGTCGGAACACCTGATTGCGGAAACGCTCAAGATGGAAGAAACGAGGTTCAAGGAAACGCTTGGCCGCGGGATGAAAATTCTGGTTGATGAGGTCGAAGGCCGCGCCGAAGGCGGGGTGCTGGACGGCGCTACGGCGTTCAAACTCTATGACACCTACGGCTTTCCCCTTGATCTGACCCAGGACGTGATGCGCGGCTATAAATGGACGGTTGATCTGGACGGGTTCAATGCCGCGATGGAAGAACAGAAGACCAAGGCACGGGCTGCCTGGGCAGGCTCGGGTGACAGCGCGCTTGCGCCGGTCTATCTTGCCGCCGCCGACAGGCTGGGCGCCAGTGAATTTCTCGGCTATGAACGTGACAGTGCCGAGGGCCTGATCACCGCCATCATTGCCGATGAAAAGGAAAGCGAGGCTGCCGCTGCCGGCCAGTCCGTCGCGCTGATCTGCAACCAGACCCCGTTTTATGCCGAATCAGGTGGCCAGATCGGGGATAAAGGCGTCTTTCTTCGGCCGGGCACGGATCAGGTGATTGCCCGCATCACGGATACCTGGAAAACGCCTTCGGGTCTTTTTGTCCATAAGGCCGAGATCATGGCGGAAAAAATTGCCGTCGGTGATGCGGTGGTCATGAAAATCGATCATGCCAGGCGCAACCTGCTCCGATCCAATCATTCGGCCACCCATCTCATGCATGAAGCCTTGCGCGAGGTGCTCGGTGATCACGTCATGCAGAAAGGATCGATGGTTGCGCCGGACCGGCTGCGCTTTGATTTCAGCCATAACCGCGCCGTTGAAAAGGATGAATTGCGCAAGGTGGAAGATATCGTCAACAGCCGGATCCGGCTCAACGCCGAGGTCACAACGAGGCTGATGACGCCGGATGCCGCGATTGCCGAAGGGGCGCTTGCTCTCTTCGGGGAGAAATACGGTGATGAAGTCCGTGTTGTTTCCATGGGCGGGCCTGCGGATATCGAGGGGCGATCTGCCTGGTCGGTGGAGCTCTGCGGCGGCACGCATGTGGGGCGTACCGGTGATATCAGCGTCTTCAAGATCACCAGTGAGAGCGCGGTCGCAGGCGGCGTGCGCCGGATCGAGGCGGTGACAAATCTCGGCGCGATGGACTGGGTTAATGCAAGGCTGAAATCGCTTGAGGAGGCGGCCGCGTCGCTCAAGACATCGCCTGAAATGCTGAAAGACCGGCTTGAAAGCCTGATGGCCGAGCGGCGCAAGGCCGAGCAGACCATCGCCGAGCTCCGCAAAGCGCTGGCGGAAGGTGGCGGCGGCAATGCCGAGACGAAAGAGATTGGCGGCGTTACCTTTGAGGCGCGTATCCTTGATGATACCCCGGCCCGTGATCTCAAGCCCATGGCGGAGACCATCCGCAAGAATCTCGGTGCCTCGGGGGTGGTTGCGGTCATCTCCCGCGAGGAGGGCAAGGCATCGCTGGTGGTGGCGGTGAGTCCTGAAATTTCAGGCCGGATCGATGCCGTCACGCTGGTCCGTGCCGGTGCGGAAGCGCTCGGGGGGAAGGGCGGAGGCGGAAGGGCCGACATGGCCCAGGCCGGCGGGCCTGATGCAAGCCGTTCCGAGGCCGCGCTGGAGGCGATCGCAAGGTTGATTAAAGGGTGAATATCACCCTTTAATATATTGATTTATTGAGAAAGCCGCTTAGAAATTGGCGGCTTTTTTCATGTTTTCATCCAGGGTGTCGAGGAAGGTATCGGTTGTCTGGAATTCCTGATCCGGCCCCACCAGAAGCGCAAGATCCTTGGTCATTTTTCCGGATTCAACGGTCTTGATGCAGACGTCTTCAAGGGTGGCGGCGAATTGCGCCAGATCCGGGGTGTTATCAAACTTGGCCCGGAAGCGCAGACCTTGAGTCCAGGCGAAAATCGATGCGATCGGGTTGGTCGAGGTCGCCTTGCCCTGCTGATGCTGGCGGTAATGGCGGGTGACCGTGCCGTGGGCGGCTTCGGCTTCAACGCATTTGCCATCCGGGGTCAACAGCACCGATGTCATCAGGCCGAGGGAGCCAAAACCCTGGGCGACGGTATCCGACTGAACATCGCCATCGTAGTTCTTGCAGGCCCAGACGAACTTGCCGCTCCATTTGAGGGCGCAGGCAACCATGTCGTCGATCAGGCGATGCTCATAGGTGATGCCGGCGGCGGCGAATTTTTCCTTGTATTCGGACTGGTAGATTTCTTCGAAAATATCCTTGAAACGGCCATCATAGACCTTGAGGATCGTGTTCTTGGTCGACAGATAGACCGGCCAGCCAAGATCAAGCCCGTAATTCATGCAGGCCCGGGCAAAACCGCGGATCGATTCATCAAGGTTGTACATGCCCATCGCAACCCCGGAATCCGGGAAGGTGAAGATTTCCCTTGTCACCGGCTCGGATCCGTCTTCGGGGGTGAAGGTCATGGTCAGGGTGCCGGGACGGTCGATCAGCATGTCGGTTGCGCGGTACTGATCACCGAAGGCATGGCGGCCGATCACGATCGGCGACGTCCAGCCCGGCACCAGCCGCGGCACGTTGCTGCAGATGATCGGCTGGCGAAAGACGGTGCCGCCGAGAATGTTGCGGATCGTGCCATTGGGCGAGCGATACATTTTCTTGAGGCCGAATTCCTCTACCCGGTCTTCATCGGGGGTGATGGTCGCGCATTTGACGCCGACACCGTATTCCCGGATGGCGTTGGCCGCATCGATCGTGACCTGATCTTCGGTCTCGTCACGATATTCCATGCCGAGATCATAATATTTCAGATCAATGTCAAGATAGGGGTGGATCAGTTTGTCCTTGATTTTCTGCCAGATAATTCTGGTCATTTCATCGCCGTCGAGTTCGACAACAGGTGTTTTAACTTTAATCCTGGACATTGATCATCCCCTCTAGTCATGCGTGTTGGCGTGGGTGATTTATATGCCCGTCAACGGATGATATCAAGCCCTGTTGGCGAGAAGATCAAGGTGATCGGCAAGAGCATCCAGACTGTCGGCAGACGCGACAAGATTGAGCTGATGGGGGCGGATGAATCCGGCCTCGCTCGAGAGGTGAAACATCGTCACCAGATGATCCCAGAAGCCATCCGCATTGAAGAGGCAGATGGGCTTGTCATGCACCTTGAGCTGACGCCAGGTGATGATTTCAAGCACTTCTTCCATCGTGCCGAAGCCGCCGGGCAGGGCGAGGAAAGCATCGCTTGCATCATACATGATGGTCTTGCGTTCATGCATGGTTTCGGTGATGGTGAGCTTGCTTATACCCTGATGCGCGATCTCAAGCGTATCGAGAAAGCGGGGGATGATCCCGTGCACCTGACCGCCGTTTTCCGTGGCGCCATCGGCAACGGCACCCATGAGCCCTGTCCGCCCCCCGCCATAGACCATCCCGAGGCCGCGCGCGGCAATCATTGCCCCGATGCGCCAGGCGTGATCAACATGGGCCGGATCGTGACCTTTGGAGGAGCCGGCAAATATGCAGATATTTTTCATGGCGGCGGTTCCTTTCGCTTAATCCTGCGCGGGTCGTTTAATCCTGCGCGGGCAGGACATGTTTCATACTGGAATGAATTTCATCTTCTGGCTAGCCCCCCTTTATGATTAAACGCCTGCGCTTTGTTCTTTGCGATTTGAGCAGGCCTGGGGTAACATGTAATCAATGTTTCCAGGGGGGCATAGATGAAGTCAGCACCATATCTGCTCATTCTGGCATCGGTGGTCACGGCAGGCCTTGCCCTCATCCTCTTTCTCTATTCCACGGGTGATGACGAAACAGCCCCCGGCGCAAGCCTGACCGTTGAAGGCCAGCCCGAGAGCGGTGATGCAGGCAAATCGCCGGAAACCGGCGGATCTTCCGTCGCGAGAACGGCAGGCGATGCAGGAGCCGCAGAAGACACCGCTAACGCATCCGGGACAGCCGCGCCTGCGGGCGAGTTGACAAGTGAGGCAAGAGGCGAGATCGAGATTGGCATCAACCTTGCCCGGGTACGGCAGGATGGCACGATGGTGGTTGCCGGTCAGGCGCTGGCGGATAGCACCGTCAATCTCATCCGTGATGGCAAGATCATCGGCACAACGATGGCCAATGAGGCCGGGGAATGGGTCATTGTGCCCGATATGCTGCTCGACCCGGGCTCGCATCTCCTGAGCGTTGATATTATCCCGCCGGATGGAGACCGGATCGTCGGCCCCATGGCGGTGGTGATCGATATTCCTTCAGGCAGCGAGGAAACGCCGCTTGTGGCGCTTGTTCCCTTTACCGATGATACGGATGCGGTGGCCCGGGTCCTGCAGGCCCCTGACCAGCAATCTGATGGAGGTCAAACCGTGGTGGCGGGCCAAACCGGGGTGGCCGGGCAGGTATCAAGTTCGGCAGGTGCGGTATCTTCAGGTGTAACCGGCCAGATATCGAGTTCGGCAGGTGCGGGATCTTCCGGCGTGGCCGGGCAGATATCGAGTTCGGCAGGTGCGGGATCTTCAGGCGTGGCCGGGCAGGGAAATGCCGCATCCCCGAGCGAAAGCGGGAATACTGATGACGCGGCCGGCCCGGCCCTGATGTCGCCGTCGGTCCAGATCCGGACGATACAGGCGCTCACGGCGAAACGTCTTGCGGTCAGCGGCAATTCAACCGGCGGCATTACGGCAAATCTCACCGTCAATGACGTATCGGTTGCCGCTGATCTCGATGACAGGGGCATGTTTGCTGCCGTTGCCGATATTGATCCCGATGCGGAAAGCTTCCGGCTCAGGGTCGAGCTCAAGGGGGATGGCGGGGAGGTGCTGGCGCGGGCCAGCCTCAGGCTTAGCCGGGCCCAGATCCAGCAGAGCCTTGGAAATAACAGCCTCTTGGTGGTGCAGCGAGGGGATGCGCTCTGGCGTATCGCTTACCGCACCTATGGCGAGGGAATTCGATATATCGACATTTACCGGAAAAACCAGAAACAGATTGATGATCCTGATCTGATCTATCCTGATCAGGTATTCGTCATCCCCAATTCCTGAACATGCCCGGGGCCAACCATGCTTGATGCCCGCATCCGGCAGATCATCGATCCGGTGACGGACCGGATGGGGAAGATCTGCTCCCGCCTTGGTATCAGCGCCAACAGGATGACGGTTGCCGGGTTCGTGATCGGGGCAGGGGCTTTTGTTGCGCTCTCTCTTGGGCATTATATGCTCGGGCTTGGCCTTATTCTTCTCAACAGGCTGGCCGACGGGCTTGACGGGGCGATTGCCCGGCATGAAGGGATCACCGATCTCGGCGGGTATCTTGATATCGTTTTCGATTTCATCTTTTACGCGCTCGTGCCTCTGGGGTTTGCTGTTGCCGAGCCTGATCGCGCGGTGGCCGCGGCGTTCCTGATTGTCAGTTTTGTCGGCACCGGCACGTCGTTTCTGGCCTTCGCCATCATGGCCGAGAAAAGAGGGATCAACACCGCTGAACCTGCCCGCAAATCACTCTATTATCTTGGCGGGTTGACCGAGGGTGCGGAGACCATCGCGGTCATGGTGCTGTTCTGCGTGCTGCCGGAGTATTTCATCCCGCTGGCCTTCGGTTTTGGCGCTTTATGCTGGATCACCACGGCAACGCGGATCGCATCAGCGGTCGAGGCTTTTGGCGATGCCGACTGATAAAGGATTGAGGATAACAATGGCGAAAATTGAAAAATCGGACATGGAATGGAAGGCGCAGCTCACCGATGAGCAGTTTCGCGTCACCCGTAAACACGGCACTGAGCCTGCCTTTTCAGGAGCGTATTGGGATGAAAAGGGCGAGGGCATGTATGATTGCATCTGCTGCGGGGCGCCGCTGTTTTCCTCCTCGACAAAATATGATTCCGGCACCGGCTGGCCGAGTTTTTTCGAACCCGTGGATGACGCATCCATCGGGACGACGACGGACCGGTCTTTTTTCATGACCCGAACGGAAGTTCACTGCCATGCCTGCGCGGCGCATCTTGGCCATGTCTTCCCCGACGGGCCGGAGCCGACCGGGCTTCGCTACTGCATCAATTCAGCGTCGCTGAAGTTCCGGCGTGATCCGGGCTAGGCGGCATTGACGATCTGGGGCAAGGTTGCCGGGGTGAAACCGGCGGCTTCAAGCCCTGACTTGAGAGACCTCACCATCGCAAGGGCAGACGGCTCATCCCCATGGACGCAGATGGACTGGCCCTTGATGGGGCGTTCGGTTCCATCGACGGCGCGAAGTATCCCGTCGCCAAGCATTCTGAGGCAGTTTTCAAGCGCGGTTTCAGCATCATGGATCATGGCATCCGGCCGGCTGCGCGGCACCAGCTGACCATCGGGCATATAGGCGCGATCGGCGAAGATTTCCTCGGCAACGGCAAGACCTGTCTTGCGGCCTGTGGTGACCATCTCGCTCAGGACAGGGGCGAGGAGAATCTGGCTCGGGTCAACGGCCTTGACGGCACGGGCGATGGCCATGGACATGCCCTGATCCGTCGCCGCCATGTTGTTGAGCGCGCCATGTGGCTTGACATGGGTGACCCTGGCGCCGACCAGTTCGGCCATGGCGAGCGCGGCACCAAGCTGATAGGCGATCAGATTTTCAATTTCCGCCTCGCTCAGCCTGATCTGGCGGCGGCCGAACCCATGCAGATCATGAAAGCCGGGATGGGCGCCGATGCTGACACCTTTCGCGCTGGCCATACGCATGACGCTGGCCATGATGTTGTAATCGCCGGCATGCAGGCCGCAGGCAATATTCGCCGAATGGACCAGATCGAGAAGACCTTCGTCATCCCCCATCTTCCACGGGCCGTAGCCTTCTGCCATATCGGAGTTGAGATTATACTTCATGTGTCTATCCCACGGTTGCGGAAGCGGCCAATTCAGTCCAGTATCTTGGCTTCGACCAGTATCTTGGCTTTGGCCAGTATCTTGGCTTTGAAAGGTAATTTCAACCGCAAATGCGGCAACTTCATGTGATGGAACAGGATGAACAAGGCTGCATCGACATCAGGGGCTCACCCTTTCAAGCGGTATCTTGCCGCCGGCGACAGCGGTGTTATTGTCAATTTCGCCGACCATGACCAGAACGAGGCCACGCTGCTGGCGCGGGGGCTGGCCGACACGATGCGCGCCGAAGATGATCCCCTTCTGGCCGGGGTGCGGGATTACATCCCCGGCATGGCCAATCTCTTGATCCAGTATGATCCGCTCAGGATAACGGCGGCGGAGCTCATCTCGCTGGTCGCGCCGCGTCTTTCTGCCCTCAAGATCGATGCCATTCCGGAAGGCAGGCTCTGGCGCCTGCCGGTTCTTTATGGTGGCGAGGCCGGACCTGATCTCAACGAGGTGGCGGCGAAGACCGGCTTGAGCACGGATGAGGTGATCACGCGCCATTCGGCCAATATTCTCACCGTCGCCATCATGGGGTTCATGCCGGGGCTCGGGTATATGAAAGGCGTTGACCCGGCGCTCTACCTGCCGCGCCGACCTCGGCCACGTCAACATGTTCCGGCCCTGACTGTCGGTATCGCCATGGATCAGACGGTGATCTACCCGCTGGCGAGCCCCGGGGGGTGGAACCTGATCGGGCGTGTCCCTGTCCGGCTCTTTGACCCGGTGCGGGAAGATCCGGTGCTGTTCCGGCCCGGTGACCGGGTGGCGTTCGAGCCCGTCGATGAAACCATGTTCAGAGAACTGTGGCAGAAGGCAGAAGCGGGCGAGGCCATCATCAGCCCGGAGCTGCCCTCATGACGCCGATGATCCGTATTCGCTCCGCCGGGCCGCATACGAGCGTGCAGGATAAGGGCCGCGCCGGATATCAGGGACTTGGCGTGCCCGAAGGCGGGGCGCTGGACCAGGAGGCGCTACTTCTCGGCAATGCTCTTGTCGGCAATAGCGCGGATGCGGCGGGGCTTGAGATCTGTCTTGGTGGGGTCGGGATTGAGCTTCTCTCCCCGTGCCGCGTCGCCCTCACCGGAACAACCGGCGGGGTCATGACCGTTCAGGACGAGACCGGGCAGGTGCTTGACGTGCCATCGAACAGGTCCGTTGATCTCAGCGCAGGGCGGGTGATTCGCCTAGGCATCCTGCCAGATACGAATACGGCAACGCTGGCTTTTGCTGGCGGAATTGATGTTGCGCCCCTGTTCGGATCGATGGCAACGTCACCAAGCGCCGGAATAGGCGGAATGGAAGGCCGACTCTTGCGTGATGGCGATATCCTGCCGCTCAAACCTTCCGAAACGGCGGGGGCGCCGGAATGGATCTCGGAGTACCGGCTTTCCCCGCGCGCGTCTATCCGCTGCGTGCCCGGCCCGCAGGATGACCGTTTCACCGATGCGGCAATGAAGACATTTTTCGGGGAGATGTTCGAGGTCTCGCCGGTGTTGAATCGCATGGGGATGCGGCTGGACGGGCCGCAACTGATGCATCTTGATACGGCGGATATCCTTTCGGACGGGATCGTCACCGGGTCTGTTCAGGTGCCGGGGGAGGGCAAGCCCATCATCCTTCTTGCTGACCACCAGACAACGGGAGGCTATACCAAGATCGCAACGGTGATTTCCGCGGATCTGCCGTCGCTGGCGCGGCTCAAACCCGGGCAGAAAATCCGTTTTGAGGCTGTCTCTGTCGCCGAAGCCGAAGCGCTGGCCCGAGCCGGGGCGCAGCAGCTGGAACGGGCCATCACCTCCTTCAGGCCGGCGCCGCCGCTCATGGATCAGGGCGCGCTCTACCAGCTTGGTGACACGACCTGAATGTATTGCCAATTTTTCTTGCTCCCTGCGCAGGAAACGCTAGGATACGCGCCATGAGCAAAACACCTCCAGAGCATTCGATCACCGGCACCACCCGGGTATTCGGCGTCATTGCCGACCCGATCGCGCATGTGCGCGCGCCGATGGTCTTCAACCCCGTTTTTGCCGAAAGAGGGGTGGACGCTGTTCTGGTGCCGCTGCATATTCCCGAGGGAAAGCTGGAAGAGACGATCCGCGTTCTTGCCGCCATGCCGAACATGGGCGGGGTATGCGTGACGATACCGCACAAGATGGCGCTGGCGCGGCTTTGCGATGAGCTTGGCACGGCGGCAGAGATCACGGGGGCGGTCAACGCGGTTCGCTTTGATGGCGGCAGGTTGATCGGCGATAATTTCGACGGGGCGGGGTTCGTTGCCGGATGTCTTGGTGAGGGAATTGAGATCAGGGACAGAAAAATCCTGATGCTCGGGGCCGGGGGCGCGGCGCGGGCTGTCGCCGCTGCTCTTGCCGAAAACGAGATCGCGCATCTGACCGTCGCCAACCGGAGCATTGACAGGGCCGAAGATCTGACCGCCCGGCTCAGACAGTATTTTCCCGATCTTTCCGTTGAGGTGATGAAGCTTGAGGCAGGCGGGCCTGATCTTGCGGGGATGGATATGGTGATCAACACCACGTCTCTTGGTCTTCATGCGGGTGATGCGCTCCCCTGCGGGCTGGATAGTGCTGGCCCTCAAACGGTCATCGCTGATATAATCATGATACCGCCGATTACCCCCTGGATGATTGAGGCACATAAAAAAGGGCTGAAAACTCATCCCGGACGTCATATGCTGGATTACCAACGTGATCTGATGTTCAGGTTTTTGAAAATGGCCGCCTGAGGCCGGAAGAGGATTTATATTATGGCAGATACACCCGTCTGGACAGAAGACCGGCTAAACAAACTCCGTCAGCTCTGGGAAAAGGGGCTTTCCATCTCCCAGATCGGCGAAGAGCTTGATGTGTCAAGGAACGCCATTGCCGGGAAGGTCTACCGCCTCGGGCTGCCGAAGCGCCAGTCCCCCATCTCCACCAAATCGGTATCAAAGCCCCAGGTCAAGGTCGCGCCTGCGGTCGAATTGCAGGATGCGGAAGTGGATAATCTGCCGCTCAAACTCGCGCTCAGGAAGATTTCCTGGTCCCGCAGCAAATGCAGCTGGCCTATCGGTGACCCCAAATCCACCGCTTTCAAATTCTGCGGTGAGGATGTGGTTGTCGGCAAACCCTATTGCAATGATCATTGCTTTGAAGCCTATACCACCAATCGTGACAGCAGCAGCGGGAACTGATTGATGCGAGATTCCCTGGCTGCGGCCCCTGTTCGGCGTGATGCCTATGCGCCGCCATCCCATGCGGTGGACAAGGTGGATCTTGTGATTGCCCTTTATGAAGACCGGGCGGTGGTGACCTCGCGCCTGTCGGTCCGCCGTCTTGATGGAGGCGATGCGCCCCTTGTGCTGAAAGGCGGCCCGGGGCTCACGCTTGAACAGGTCCATGTCGATGGGGAGATGATCGATAAATCCGGCCTTGATCCGGCCTCGGGCGAGATCAGCATTCCCACGGGCGGTGAGGCGCTGGTCGAAACCATCAGCACCATTAATCCTTCGGAAAACACGGCGCTTGAGGGGCTCTATCAATCCGGTGACATGTTCTGCACCCAGTGCGAGCCCGAAGGGTTCCGTCATATCACCTGGCATCCGGACCGGCCCGACGTGATGGGGGTATATACCACACGGATCGAGGCGGACAAGAGCCTGCCGGTTCTCCTTTCCAACGGCAATCTGATCGAGGAAGGCGAGATCGAAGGGGGGCGTCATTACGCGGTCTGGCATGATCCTTTCCCGAAGCCGAGTTATCTTTTTGCCATGGTTGCGGGGGATCTTGAGCATGTCGAGGATCACTACACCACGCGCGACGGACGGAAGGTTGACCTCAGGATCTATGTCGAACATGGCAATGTCGGCCGCACCGCTCATGCCATGGACAGCCTCAAGCGATCGATGCGCTGGGATGAGGATGTCTACGGGCTTTCCTATGATCTCGATATCTTCATGATCGTGGCGGTGAGCCATTTCAACATGGGGGCAATGGAAAACAAGGGGCTCAATATCTTCAATTCCAAGTTCATCCTTGCGGATCCGGAAACCGCCAGCGATGCCGATCTTGAACGCGTCGAAGGTATCGTTGCCCATGAATATTTCCATAACTGGACCGGCAACCGGATCACCTGCCGTGACTGGTTTCAGCTGACCCTGAAGGAAGGGCTGACCGTCTTTCGTGATCAGGAATTCACCGCTGATATGCATTCGCGGGGGGTGAAGCGAGCCGATGACGTCGCGCTCTTGCGTTCCATCCAGTTTCCCGAAGACAGCGGGCCGACGGCCCACCCGATCCGGCCTGAAGAATATACCGAGATCAATAATTTCTACACCCCGACGGTCTATGAGAAAGGTGCCGAAGTCATCCGCATGTTAAGCGTGATGCTCGGGGCCGATATTTTCATGAAGGGAATCCGCCTCTATATCGAGCGTCATGACGGCACCGCCGCAACCTGCGAGGATTTCATCACGGCGATGGAAGACAAGAGCGGCACAGATCTCAGCCAGTTTCGCAACTGGTACAGTCAGGCCGGAACGCCGGTGATCTCGATCGCGCGGCATTTTGATGAAAAAAGCCGGAGCCTGACGCTGACCTTCCAGCAGATCCTGCCCGATACCGCCGCGAAAACACCGCGCAAGCCTCTGGTGATCCCCATCCGTCTGGGGCTGGTCACGCCTGAAGGCAGGGATCTGCCGCTCAAGATGATCGAGCAGGGGGGCGCGATCATGGATGATACCGTCATCCTCGATACATTTGAGAAAAGCATTACGCTTTCAGATGTGCCGGTGGACGCGGTGCCATCGTATTTTCGGGGATTTTCGGCCCCGGTGCGGATCGAAACGGATCTCAATACCCGTGACCGGATCACGCTTCTTTCGGGGGACAGCGATTCCTTCGGCCGCTGGGATGCCGGCCAGACCCTGATGAGTGATGCGGTGCGGGCCATGATGGATGCGCCGTCCGATGCGGGAACATCAATCCTCATCGGAAATCTCTGCGACGGTCTTGCCGCCGTGCTCAAGGATGGCCGCCTCGATGGCGCGGAAAAAGCCCAGATGCTTTCCCTGCCATCGCAGGCGATCCTCGAATCTGCCGTTGATCGGCCTGATCCGATCCTGATCTGGAAAGCGCGGCGCCAGGTTGCCAAAAAGATCGGCGCGGCGCTCAGTGGTGTCATCGGTCCGGTTCTGGATGGATATCTGGCCGCGCCCGACAAACTCGATGCCAAGGAACGCGCGCTGGCGGCCCGAATCCTCGGCCTTGCGGTGCTGGCTGATTACGACGGCATTGCTGATGCGGCAAGAGAGCTTTCCACCTCCCCGAACATGACTCTCTCCGAAGCCGCGCTTCATGCGCTCAATCAGGGAGACAGCACGCAGCGCGCGGATGCTGTCCGTGATTTTGGCGAGCGCTGGACCGGCAATGCGCTGGTGATGGAAAAATGGTTCATGCTTGAAAGTTCGGCGCCCATGATCTCAACCCCGGAATACTGCACCCAGTTGATGAAACATCAGGCTTTCGATGCCACCAATCCCAACAAGCTGCGCTCGGTTTTGTCGGTATTTGCCTCATCCAACCCGCGCAACTTCCATGCCGCCGATGGCACGGGGTATATGTTCCTCGCCAAGCATATCGCCAAGATCGACAACAGGAATCCCCAGATCGCCGCCCGCATGGTCCTGCCGCTGACCAGATTTTCACGCTACGATGAAGAGCGGCAATCGCTGATGAAAGGGGCGCTGACCCGTATCAAAACCAGCGCAAGTCTTTCAAGTGATTTATCAGAAGTGATAAGTAAAGCACTGAGTTAAAATAATTTTATGAAGTCAAGAATGCCGGGACGTGATCGGAATCACGGAAACTGTCGCCGCTGCAATCGGGCGGCATCGGCCGTTCGCCCTTGAAGGTTTTCTGGGGGCGTTTGGCGGCTTTTTTCTCAATAGAGGATCTGGCGGGACGGGAAGTATTCCTGCCAGCGGGATCGGATTTGCCAGTGGAGCAGGCATCGGTGGCCAATACGTTGATGGATTTGCCGATCAGTTTTTCGATGGCGGCGAGATAATGCCGGTCATCTTCGGTGGCGACAAGGGTGAAGGCCCGCCCCGATCGCCCGGCCCGGCCGGTGCGCCCGATGCGATGAACATAATCTTCGGCATTCATCGGCACGTCGAAATTGAAGACATGGGAAAGCCCGACGATATCGATGCCGCGGGCGGCAACGTCACTGGCCACAAGAAGAGGAACCGAGCCTTCCTTGAACCTCGCAAGCGCATCGTTGCGGGCAGATTGGGTCATGTCGCCATGGAGCGCCAGCACGTTGAAGCCATGACGTTCAAGCGACGATTTCAGGGTGCTGATATCACGTTTGCGATTGCAGAAGATAACGGCATTTGAAACGTCTTCCTGATTGAGCAGCTGGCGCAGGGTTTCGCGCTTCATCCTGGTGCCGGTATGGGTGACGAACTGCTCCACCGTATCGGCGGTCGAGGCAGGTGGCGCGATTTCAATGATCTTCGGGTTCATCACGAATTTGGATGCAATCCCGTGCATGGTTTCATCAAGCGTGGCGGAATAAAAGAGAGTCTGCCGGATTTTCGGCAACAGGGAGGTGATCCGCTCAACATCCGGAATGAAGCCCATATCAAGCATCCGGTCAGCTTCGTCGATGACGAGAATCTTGACATCGGTGAGCATGACCTTGCCACGTTCAACATGGTCCAGGAGGCGGCCCGGGGTTGCGATGAGCACATCCACCCCTTTATCAAGGGCGGTTTCCTGTTCGGCAAAGCTGATGCCGCCAATCAGCAAGGCCATGGAGAGATTCTGGTTTTTGGAAAATGCCTTGAAGGATTCCGCCACCTGGGCGGCGAGTTCCCGGGTCGGGGTGAGGATCAGCGAGCGTGGCAGGCGGGCTCTGGCCCGGCCTGAATCGAGAATGTCGATCATGGGCAGCGTGAACGACGCGGTTTTCCCTGTTCCGGTCTGGGCAGAACCCAGAACGTCACGTCCCATCAACACAACCGGAATGGATTTCTGCTGGATAGGGGTGGGGGTTTCATAGCCAATGGAAGCTATGGCATCGAGCAGCTTGTCGCTTAAACCAAGATCATGGAAAGTCAAAATATCATCCGATTTCTGTGCGAATGGACCGGCGCCTTTATGTGTTGCGCCGCAAAACAAAATGAGACATACAGAATTGCATGCCCCGCGTCAACCGATATGGCATGGCGGGGCGCGATATTCATCCTCTTGACCGGCATTCTGCATGAACGACGTGGCAACTCTTATTCTTTCCCCCGGTCTTCTGCTCACCAGGAAGCTTTACGCCAGCCTTGAAGACCATCTTGCCGGCAGGTACCCCGTCCATCATACCGATACGACAGGCCTTGACACGATCACGGCCATGGCGGAACGCGTCATCGATGAAACCGATGGCCCGATCATCCCCATCGGGCTTTCCATGGGGGGATATATCACGCTCGAAATAGCGCGGCTGGCGCCTGAACGTCTCTCTGCGCTCATCATCATGGACAGCAACGCCACAGCCGATACCGAGGCGAAACGTGAAGAGCGGCAGAAACTTATCGCCATGAGCAATATCGGCCGGTTCAAGGGCGTGACATCGGTGCTGATGCCGAAATTCATCGCCGAGCAGCACCTCAATGATGCACGGATCACTGACGCGGTGACTGAAATGGCGGCAGAGATCGGCCGCGATAATTTTATCCTGCAACAGAAGGCGATCATGACCCGGCGCGAGCAGTTCAGCACCCTTTCAGGTCTCTCCATGCCCGGGCTCTTCCTTGTCGGAAGCCTTGATCTGCTGACCCCGCCGGATCAGGTCCGGGCGATGGCCGATGCGATGGCAGGCAGCACCTATGTCGAGATTGAAGGCAGCGGCCATCTGCCGCCGCTCGAAGCACCGGCGGCGGTCAATCTCGAAGTTGAGAAGTTTCTGTCCGGGCTTTAGTGAAGGCGTTCAGATATCGAGTTCCGCCAGCACCTCGGCGGCGTGATCCCGGATATAGGCAAAACGCAATTCCGGCTTGCGCCCCATCAGGGTATTGACCAGCCCATCGACGCGGCGGCGATCATCGGCCCCTTCGGCGTCACGTTTCGGCAGGTTGACCTGCAGCAGTCGGCGGGTAGCCATGTTCATGGTGGTTTCCTTGAGCTGGGCCGGGGGCATTTCCCCAAGTCCCTTGAAGCGGCTGATATCGATCTTGCCGCGTCCCTTGAATTCACGTTCAATCAGTTCGTCCTTATGCGCATCATCAAGGGCATAGAGAACGGTCCCGCCCTGGGCCAGCCGGTAAAGGGGAGGCTGGGCGATGAAAAGGCGGCCGCTTTCGATCAACCCCGGCATCTGCTGATAGAAATAGGTCATGAGCAGGGCGGCGATATGGGCGCCATCGACATCGGCATCGGTCATGATGATGATGCGGCCATAGCGCAGGGATTCGAGATTGAAGTTCTTGCCTGCCTGCACCCCGAGCGCCAGCGCGAGATCGGATAATTCCTGGTTCTGCATCAGTTTATCGTCGCTGGCAGAGGCGACATTGAGGATCTTGCCCCGAAGCGGCAGCACGGCCTGGGTGCGGCGGTCCCGGGCCTGTTTGGCTGACCCCCCGGCGCTGTCGCCCTCAACCAGAAAT
Organism: Alphaproteobacteria bacterium LSUCC0684; assembly: GCA_041228335.1. Taxonomy (NCBI): domain Bacteria; kingdom Pseudomonadati; phylum Pseudomonadota; class Alphaproteobacteria; species Alphaproteobacteria bacterium LSUCC0684. Next base: position 1,127,354 of record CP166130.1, read on the forward strand.
AGTTCGGTTTCAATGGCGTCGGTCGAAGAGCAGTCGGCAAGTTTTCCGGGCAGGCGAAGCTTGCGGGTTGCGGTTTTACGCGCCACATCCTTGTCCCGCTTGCGGCGTTTGCGTTCTTCCATCCGCTCAATCGCCGCATCAAGGAGAAAACCCGCCCGTTCCGGATCGCTCGAAAGCCAGGTTTCGAACCTGTCCCTGAGGCTGGTTTCCACCAGTCTGGTGGCATCCTGACTGACAAGCCGGTCTTTTGTCTGGCCCTGAAAATGCGGCTCACGAACAAAGACGCTGAGAACGGCGCCGGTGCCCGCCATGACGTCATCGGCGGTCAGGTCGGCGGCTTTCCTGTTGCTCGCAATCTCACCATAGCTGCGCATGCCGCGGGTTAGCGCCTGCCGGAGACCTGTTTCATGGGTGCCGCCATCCGGCGTCGGGACGGTGTTGCAATAGGACTGGACGAAACCATCCTCACCCGGGCCAAGCCAGGTGATGGCAAATTCGACTTTCTCCCCCTTGAGCTCCACCATATCGGCAAAGGGGCTTGCGGTAATGAGCGCCCGGTCCCTCGTTACATCATTGAGGTAATCGGTGAGCCCGCCGGGGTATTTGATCACGGCTTCGGCAGGTGTATCGCCGGCATCTTCGAGCCATTTCGCGGCGCATTTCCAGCGGATTTCAACGCCGGCAAAAAGATAGGCTTTCGATTTGACCATCCGGAACAGCGTCGACGGACGGAATGCCCAGTTGGCGCCGAAAATCTCCGCATCGGGAAGAAAGGTGACTTCCGTGCCGCGGCGGTTGGGTACAGCGCCAACCTCTTCGAGTTTTGTGACCGCCACCCCCCTTGAAAACTCCTGCCGGTAAAGAGTCCTGTTCCGGGCCACATCCACCACCATCTGTTCGGAGAGCGCGTTGACCACCGAGGCCCCGACACCATGCAGGCCGCCTGAGGTGGTGTAGGCCTTGCCTTCGAACTTGCCGCCGGCATGCAGGGTCGTCATGATGACTTCAAGGGCTGATTTCTTCGGGAATTTCGGGTGCGGATCCGTCGGGATGCCGCGGCCATTATCGCCGATGGTCAGGCTGCCATCCTCGTTGAGCGACACATCGATGCGGCTGGCATGGCCGGCGACGGTCTCATCCATGGAATTATCGAGAATCTCTGCTGCCATGTGATGCAGGGCGCGGGTGTCGGTACCGCCGATATACATGCCGGGACGACGCCGGACAGGCTCAAGCCCTTCGAGAACTTCGATTTCAGCCGCGTTGTATTCAGCGGCGGTGGCGGTATTAAAGAGATCAGCCATGGGTATTACCTCTAAAAACTCCCCCAATTTCTACATCATCTTGACGCAAGAGCAAGCATGAATACAAGAGGTTGTGGAGTTGCGGCAACAAAAAAGGCGGCCCGAAGACCGCCTTTCCTGAAAGATGAGGTGTGTTTACGATGAATAATACATCTGGAATTCGATCGGGTGCGGGGTGTGCTCGAACGCAACGACTTCTTCCATCTTCAGCTCGATATAGGCATCGATCTGATCGTTGGTGAAGACATCACCCTGGGTCAGGAATTCACGATCCGCATCAAGGCTGTCGAGCGCCTCACGCAGGGATGCGCAGACGGTCGGGATATCTTTCAGCTCTTCCGGCGGCAGATCATAAAGATCCTTGTCCATCGCATCGCCCGGGTTGATCTTGTTCCGGATACCGTCAAGACCAGCCATCAGGAGGGCCGAGAAGGCAAGATACGGGTTTGCGGTGGCATCCGGGAAACGGACTTCAACGCGCTTGCCCTTGGGGTTGTTCACGAACGGAATCCGGCAGGAAGCGGAACGGTTGCGTGACGAATACGCCAGCAGAACCGGAGCTTCATAACCTGGGATCAGACGCTTGTAGGAGTTCGTGCTCGGGTTGGTGAAAGCATTCAGTGCCTTGGCATGCTTGATCACGCCGCCGATATAATGCAGGGCGGTTTCCGAAAGATCGGCATAGCCGTTGCCGGCAAAGAGAGGCTTGCCATCCATCCAGAGCGACTGGTGAACGTGCATCCCGGAGCCGTTATCGCCGGAAATCGGCTTGGGCATGAAGGTTGCCGAAACACCATACGCGTTGGCGACATTGTGGACCGCATATTTGTAGAGCTGCAGGTTGTCGGCGGTTTCGATGAGGGTGCCGAACTTCATCCCAAGCTCATGCTGGGACGGGGCAACTTCGTGGTGGTGCTTTTCAACCGGCACGCCCATTTCAGCCATGACACTGAGCATTTCGGAACGGATATCCTGGCCGCTATCCACCGGCGGCACAGGGAAGTAACCGCCTTTGACACCCGGGCGATGGCCGAGGTTGCCTTCTTCGTATTCACGGGCCGAGTTATACGGGCCTTCAACGCTGTCCAGCGCATACATGGCGCGGTGCATGGAGACGTCGATCTTGACGTCTTCAAAGATGAAGAATTCAGCTTCAGGGCCGAAGAAGGCGGTGTCGGCAATGCCTACCGATGCCATATGTGCAAGCGCTGCCTTGGCGGTGGAGCGCGGGTCACGCGAATAGGGCTCACCGGTTGAGGGCTCATGCACGTCGCAGAAAATCGCCAGCGTCGGGTGGGTGAAGAACGGGTCGATATACGCGCGGGAAAGATCAGGTATCAGCGTCATATCCGACTCGTTAATCGCCTTCCAGCCGGCAATGGACGAGCCGTCGAACATGAAACCTTCGGTCAGGCTTTCCTCGTCGATCGTGTCGATGTGCTGGGTAACGTGCTGCATCTTACCACGAGGATCAGTGAAGCGGAGGTCAACATAGGTGATCTCGTTTTCCTTGATCATTTTCAAAATGTTTTTTGCATCAGACATGAGCAAGCTCCTATTTAGGGGTTATTGTAGGTTATCAGATGGCATCCGACCCGCGTTCACCTGTGCGAATGCGGATGACATCTTCGATGGGGGAAATGAAAATCTTGCCATCACCGATCCGGCCGGTGGCAGCCGCACCAAGAATGGCATCAACCGAAGCTTCCACCAGATCATCCTTGATAATCACTTCGATCTTGACCTTGGGCAGGAAATCAACGACATATTCGGCCCCGCGATAAAGTTCCGTATGGCCTTTCTGACGCCCAAATCCTTTTGCCTCGGTGATGGTGATGCCCTGGATCCCGACTTCATGAAGGGCTTCTTTGACTTCATCAAGCTTGAAGGGCTTGATGATGGCTTCAAGTTTTTTCATGGCAACATCTCCTCAAAGGATTACACAGTAGAATAAGCAACTTTTGTTCCAGAGAAAAAATACATGCAACATGCTGGTTTTGCAGATGAAATTCGGGGAAATGTTCAGGCCCGCATCGAGGAAGATAATTATTGCCTAATATTTAATCAGCAATGATGAAAATAAAGGCAGGGGATATGGGGGGTGGTGAGGTCAGGCGAGATCAGGCGAGATTTTCAGCAAGCCAGCGCTCAATCCGTTCAAGGGCAGTCGTAATCGCCGCATCGGAATTGGCGCAGGAAAACCGGATAAAGCCTTCCCCCATATCGCCGAAACTCGTGCCGCTTACGAGCGCGACGCCCGCCTCCTCAAGCAGGGATGACTGGAGGGACTGGGATGATATCCCGGTGCCGGTGATATTCGGGAAGGCGTAAAATGCCCCGGCGGGTGTCTGGCAGGTGATACCGGGAAGGGTATTGAGCCCCTGGCTGATCAGCGCGGCTCGACGTTCAAAGGCCTGCCGCATCTCTTCAATACAGTCCTGCGGGCCGGTAAGTGCGGCCAGCGCCGCCTGCTGGGCGGCGGCATTGACGCAAGAATGGATATTGACCGCAAGCCGGTCGGCGGCTTCAACCATCGATGAAGGCCAGACGGCGTAGCCGAGACGCCAGCCCGTCATGGCGTAGGTTTTGGACCAGCCATTGAGGATGATGAGCCGGTCGCGGATTTCAGGAAAATCCAGCAGACTTGTCATGGTATGACCGGAAAAGACAAGCTGGTCGTAAATCTCATCGGACATGATGGCCACCTGCGGGTGCCGCTCAAGCCCGCGGACCAGTTTTTCAATCTCTTCACGCGGGGTAACGCCGCCGGTGGGATTGGCCGGCGAGTTGACGATGATGAGCGATGTTTTCTCCGTGATGCGTTCCAAAACGTCATCCGCGGAAAAGGCGAAATTGAGATCTTCTCTAAGCGGGTAGGGGCGGGGTGTTGCCCCGCTGAAGGCGATCGCCGACTGATAGATGGGAAAACCGGGATCAGGATAGATGATCTCACGCCCCGGTTCCCCCAGAAGCATGGCGGAAAAGAAGATGATCACCTTGCCACCGGGGAGGATCTGTACATGTTCAGGTGAAATCTCAACCCCATGACGGCGATGGAGATCTGCCGCGACGGCTTCTTTCAGGGGCAAGACGCCGCCGGAAGGCGTGTAGCCGTGATGGCCATCCTTGAGGGCCTTTATCCCGGCATCCACGATATGTGCAGGCGTGGGAAAATCAGGCTGGCCGATGCCCAGATTGATGATATCCCGCCCGGCGGCCGTGAGTTGTGCTGCCCGCTGCAAGACGGTGAAAGCAGTTTCGGTGCCAAGGCATGAGGCGCGTTCGGTGATGGAAGCCATGGTTGTCTCCGCAGGATGTTTTTTCAACAATAGGCACAGGTGATATTGCTTGTCCAGAAAAGACAGGCGAAATGAAGCCAGTTTGATGAAGTATGGGTTGACGCCGAATTGGCATTTGTATAGGACCTTTCTATCCCGTGGCGGGTGTAGCTCAGTTGGTTAGAGCGCCAGATTGTGGCTCTGGAGGCCGCCGGTTCAAATCCGGTCACTCGCCCCACTGAATTTATGCTAAAGACAGGACGTCATCATGGATGTTACCCAGACAAACTCGGAAGGCCTGAAGCGCGAATACAGCATCACTCTTACCGCCGCCCAGATCAATGAGCGCGTTGATGCCCGGATCGCCAGCCTTGCAACGGAAGTCAAGATGCCCGGCTTCAGACCCGGTAAAGTGCCGGCCAGTGTTGTCAAGACACGCTATGGCAAACAGGTGCTCGGTGAAGTGCTGCAGGGTGCGCTGGATGAAGCGACACGCTCGATCATCAATGACAACAACCTCCGGGTTGCGACAAACCCGAACATGAATGTCGAGACCTATGAAGATGGCGGTGATCTCAAGGCCTCCATCTCGCTTGAAGTGATGCCTGAAATCGAGCCGGTTGATCTTTCAGGGCTTTCCATCAGCAAGCCTGCTGTCGAGGTCGATGAAGCCGAAGTCGATGAAGCGGTGGCGCGAATTGCCGAAGAAAACAAGCCCACCATTCCTGTTGCAAAGCCGCGGGCCGTCAAATCCGGTGACACGGTGGTGATCGATTTCATCGGCCGTATCGATGGCGAGGCTTTTGAAGGCGGTTCAGCCGAAGGTCATAGCCTCGGGATCGGGTCAAATACCTTTATTCCGGGGTTTGAAGACGGGCTGATCGGCGCCAAGCCGGGGACAACCGTGGATGTACCGGTGAGCTTCCCCGAAGACTACCCGGCAAATCACCTTGCCGGCAAGCAGAGCATCTTCGAGGTCACCATCCATGAGCTGCGTGAGCCGGGTGAAGTCAAGATCGATGATGAATTTGCCGCAAGCCTCGGCATGGATAATCTCGAGGCCCTGAAAGCTGCGGTGCGTGACCAGATCAATCGCCAGCATCAGACCGCGATCCGTGCCAAGGTCAAGACCTCGGTGCTCGACGCGCTCGATGAGGTTGCCGGGGAATTTGACGTGCCGCCAACCCTCGTTATGCAGGAATATGAAAGCATCTGCCGGGTGATGGGGCAGCAGGACCATGACCACGATCATGATCACGATCACGATCACGACCATGATCACGCGGCGGATGAGCATCTTTCGGATGAAGAGAAGGCAGATGCGGACAGCATCGCCCGTCGCCGTGTCCGCCTTGGCATGGTGCTGACCGAAATCGGCCGGCTCAACAATCTTCAGGTCACTGATGAGGAGAAGAAACGCGCCATCTTCGCCGAAGCCCAGCGCTATCGCGGGCAGGAAAAGGAAGTGCTGGAATATTTCCAGCAGAACCCGCAGGCAGCTCAGCAACTGGCCGGGCCCATTTTTGAAGATAAAGTTGTCGACTACATTCTTGAAATGGCGACGGTCAATGAACATGTGATCTCGGTAGAGGAACTTTACCGTTCCGACGACGACGACGAAAGGGAAGCGGCCAAGAAGACAGCCAAGAAGGCGGCGAAAAAGGCCCCGGCAAAGGCATCAGAAGAAAAGGCGGGGGCGAAAAAGGCCGCATCCAAGAAAGCTGCCGGCAAGGATGGAAGCGCCAAAAAGGCGGCGGCCAAGAAGGCGGCGAAGAAAAAATAATGCTGGAAAGCGGCAGGCGCTTTTCAGCCACATGATTAGATGAAGGATGACCCGATGACCGATTTCTCCCGCATGGCGGAAACAGCCTCAGCCCTGGTGCCGATGGTGGTGGAACAGACCAGCCGAGGCGAGCGCGCATTCGATATATACTCGCGTCTGCTGAAAGAGCGGATCATCTTCATCGTCGGCCCGATTGACGATGCCGTCTCCTCGGTTGTGTGCGCCCAGCTTCTGTTCCTTGAATCGGAGAATCCGAAACAGGATATTTCGATGTATATCAATTCGCCGGGCGGGGTCGTGACCTCGGGGCTCGCCATCTACGATACGATGGAATATATCCGCCCCGATGTTTCCACCGTCTGCATCGGGCAGGCCGCTTCCATGGGATCGCTTTTGCTGACCGCCGGGGCTGCGGGCAAGCGCTACAGCCTGCCCCATTCCCGGATCATGACGCACCAGCCTTCGGGCGGGTTTTCCGGGCAGGCATCGGATATCGAAATCCATGCAAGGGAGATCCTTAATCTGCGAGAAAGGCTCAACGGTATCTATGTCAAGCATACGGGCAAGACCCTGAAGGATATCGAAAAGATCATGGATCGTGATACGTTCATGGCACCTGAAGAAGCGCTCAAACTGGGGCTTATCGACGAAGTGGTGGACAAGCGCCCGAAGCCGAAGGATGAAAGCTGATCATCGACGCGTTACCGGCTTTATCCGAAACCATGGCAATTTTTGTTTGTGCTGACGGACCATCCCTGTCTAATATGGCGCTGTAGGAGTTCGACATGTCAAACATCGGCGATACATCTGATTCAAAAAATACACTTTTCTGCTCGTTCTGCGGCAAAAGCCAGCATGAGGTCAAAAAACTCATTGCCGGGCCGACGGTGTTCATCTGCGATGAATGCGTGGAACTCTGCATGGATATCATCAAGGAAGAGCATAAGGCATCCCTGAACAAATCTTCAGATGGCGTGCCGACGCCGCGTGAAATATGTGATTTTCTCGATGAATACGTGATTGGCCAGCCACGCGCCAAGAAGGTTCTTTCGGTCGCGGTCCACAACCATTACAAGCGACTGGCCCATGCCGGCAAGCCGGGTGATGTGGAGATTTCCAAATCCAATATCATGCTGATCGGCCCGACGGGATGCGGCAAGACCCTGCTGGCGCAGACGCTGGCGCGGATCCTCGATGTGCCGTTCACCATGGCTGATGCGACCACGCTCACCGAAGCCGGATATGTCGGGGAGGATGTGGAGAATATCATCCTAAAGCTCCTGCAGGCGGCGGATTACAACGTCGAGCGCGCCCAGCGGGGGATCGTCTATATCGATGAGGTGGACAAGATCTCGCGCAAATCCGACAACCCTTCCATCACCCGTGATGTTTCAGGCGAAGGGGTGCAGCAGGCGCTTCTGAAGATCATGGAAGGCACGGTTGCATCGGTGCCGCCCCAGGGCGGACGCAAGCATCCCCAGCAGGAGTTCCTGCAAGTCGATACCACCAATATCCTGTTTATCTGCGGTGGTGCCTTTGCCGGGCTTGAAAAGCTGATTGCCGGCCGGAACAAGGGCTCCGGCATAGGTTTCGGGGCGGATGTGAAGGCCGATGACGATATGACCACCGGCCAGATGCTGGCGGATGTCGAACCTGAGGATCTGATCAAGTTCGGTCTCATCCCTGAATTTGTCGGCCGACTGCCGGTGCTGGCAACGCTTGAAGATCTTGATGAAGAGGCCCTGATCCGCATTCTCACGGAGCCGCGGAACGCGCTGACCAAGCAATATCAGTCTCTCTTTGCCATGAATGACGTGACGCTTGAATTCAGGCCGGATGCGCTCGAATCCATCGCCAAGAAGGCGATCGAGCGAAAGACCGGCGCGCGCGGCTTGCGGGCCATTCTCGAAACCGTGCTCATGGATCCGATGTTCGATATCCCGACCTCCGATGATGTCGCCGAAGTGATCGTCAGCGCGGATGTGATCGACAAGGCCACGCCGCCGATCATCGTCCATTCGGAAGGCAAAAAGAAGAGTGAAGCGGATTCTTCCGCTTGATTTCGCTCCTCTTTTCAAGGATCAGCCGGGCCCCGCTCTTGATTTACGCCTGGCCAGTACCCAAATACTTCTTAAGTCATTCTAACCACGGATAGTTATGCCAAGGAAGGTTGCCATGACAGAAGGACCGGAACCGCAACGCGTTCAGACGTTTCCTGTATTGCCGCTCAGGGATATTGTTGTCTTTCCCCATATGATCGTGCCGCTGTTTGTCGGGCGCGAAAAATCCGTCCGTGCGCTTGAAGAAGTCATGAACGGTGACAAGCAGATCATGCTGGTGGCCCAGAAACAGGCGAGTGATGAAAATCCGGTTGCCGATGATCTCTATCAAACCGGTACATTGGGCACCGTTCTGCAGCTGTTGAAACTCCCGGACGGGGCCATCAAGGTCCTGGTTGAAGGAGGCAGCCGGGCGCATATCCAGCATTTCAGCGAAAGCGACGGGTTTCTGAAAGCTGACGTTACCTTCCCGGATGATGATTTTGGCGATAATCTGGCTGAATCCACGGCGCTCAGCAGGGCGACGCTGCAACTATTTGAAGATTACATCAAACTGAACAAGAAAATCCCATCCGAGGTGATGGTTTCCCTCGCCCAGATCGAAGACCCGAGCAAACTTGCGGATACGGTTGCATCGCACCTGGTGGTCAATCTGACGGAAAAGCAGGACCTGCTTGAAATGATCGATGTGACGCAAAGGCTGGATAAAATATACAGCCTGATGAACAACGAAATCGGCGTCATGCAGGTGGAAAAACGTATCCGGAACCGCGTCAAGCGGCAGATGGAAAAATCACAGCGGGAATATTATCTGAACGAACAGATCAAGGCGATCCAGAAAGAACTGGGCGAGGGCGAAGACGGCCGCAGTGAAATCGATGAAATCGAGGAAAAGCTTTCGGTTGTCAAACTTTCCAAGGATGCGCTTCAGAAGGTGACGGCGGAAGTCAAAAAACTCAAGAATATGAGCCCGATGAGCGCCGAAGCTACCGTGGTGCGTAATTATATCGACACGATCCTTTCCCTTCCATGGACCAAAAAATCCCGGATCAAGCGCGATATTATCGCTGCCCGCGAAATTCTCGATGCAGATCACTACGGGCTTGAAAAGGTCAAGGACCGGATCATTGAATATCTGGCCGTTCAGCAGCGGATGAAGAAGGTCAAAGGCTCCATCCTCTGCCTTGTCGGCCCGCCCGGGGTGGGCAAGACCTCGCTCGGCCAGTCGATCGCAAGGGCTACGGGGCGGAAATTCACCCGCATGGCGCTGGGCGGGGTGCGTGATGAAAGCGAAATCCGCGGCCATCGCCGGACCTATATCGGCTCGATGCCAGGCAAAATTATCCAGAGTCTCAAGAAAGTGGGGACGAACAATCCGCTCATCCTGCTGGACGAGGTGGATAAACTCGGCGCGGACTGGCGGGGTGATCCTTCATCGGCGCTGCTTGAAGTGCTCGATCCGGAACAGAACAGCACCTTCCAGGATCATTATCTGGAAGTTGATTATGATCTTTCGGATATCATGTTCATCACCACGGCCAATACGCTGAACATGCCGCAGCCCCTGCTTGACCGGATGGAGATCATCCGTCTTTCCGGCTATACCGAAGATGAGAAGGTCGAGATTGCCAAACGTCACCTCATCGCCAAGCAGATCAAGAATCACGGTCTCAAGCAAGATGAGTTCTCCCTTTCCGATGCGGCCTTGCGGCTGACGATCCAGCGCTACACGAGGGAAGCGGGCGTGCGCAACATGGAACGTGAGATTGCACGTCTGGCCCGAAAGGCTGTCACGGAAATCGTCTCAGGCAAGGCTGTGTCCGTTGCGATTACCGAAGACAATCTTGAGCATTATCTCGGGGTGCCGAAGTATCGCCACAGCGAGATTGACGGCACCGATCAGGTGGGCGTGGTCACCGGTCTGGCCTGGACCGAAGTCGGCGGCGAGTTGCTGAATATCGAATCCGTCACCGTGCCGGGGAAGGGGCGTGTCAGTTCCACCGGCAAGCTTGGCGATGTCATGAAAGAATCGATTCAGGCATCGGAATATTTCATCAAGAGCCGGGCCTCCATGCTGGGAATTTCTGCCGAAAAACTGCAAAAATACGATATCCATGTTCATGTGCCGGAAGGGGCGACACCCAAGGACGGGCCATCGGCCGGGGTGGCGATGATCACCTCGCTTGTCTCGGTGATGACGGGTATCGGCATCCGCGGGGATGTGGCCATGACAGGTGAGATTACCCTGCGTGGCCGGGTTCTTGCCATTGGCGGGCTTAAGGAAAAACTGCTCGCTGCGGTGCGCGGCGGGATTAAGACGGTACTAATTCCTCAAGAAAATCAAAAGGATCTGGCTGAAATTCCGGATAACGTCAAATCTGCGCTGACGATCATTCCGGTATCGGTGGTCGATGAAGTGCTGATGCATGCGCTGGTATCGCAACCCGTGCCGTTGAGTGATGATGACGAGAATTCCGCAAGCGTAACTCATGAGGATGACACGCCTGACGGCGCCGATGCAATTACAGCGCATTAGTCTAGTTTAATGTGTTGGAGATTTGGCCGGAACTTGCGTTTTTCGTTGGCATTTAGGTCTTTTCTGCGTAGTATGTCTGAAGAGCTTAGAGCTTCAAACCTTTAGATATATGGGGGGTATCCCGTGAACAAAAACGAACTTATTGCAGATGTTGCCGCTCGTTCTGGTCTTTCAAAAGCTGATGCCGCAAAAGCAGTTGATGGTATTGTTGGTTCCATCGAATCTGCCCTGAAGGCCGGTGATGAAGTGCGCATTGTTGGATTTGGTACTTTTTCAGTGAGCGCCCGTGCTGCCACGACAGGCCGTAACCCGCGCACCGGTGAAACGATTTCCATTCCTGCTTCAAAACAGCCGAAGTTCAAGGCAGGAGCTCCATTGAAGCAGGCTGTTAACAACTAATCTGCAGATATTTCCCTGAATGGCCGGTAAAGACTTGCCGGCCATTCTTTTTTCTTCTATACGGAAAACCGTGGGCGGTTAGCTCAGCTGGGAGAGCGACTGGTTTACACCCAGTAGGTCGGGGGTTCGAACCCCTCACCGCCCACCATTCACTTCAGGATTGCGGCAAGCGGTAATGAAGTAACTCGATACTTGACACCTCTGGTGGTGTTGCGTATCACCCTTTTAGCTGCTTCGGCGGCTTTCCCTTCGCGGGGGTGTAGCTCAGTTGGTTAGAGCGCCGGCCTGTCACGCCGGAGGTCGCGGGTTCGAGTCCCGTCACTCTCGCCACTTCATTCCCTTGAATTATCGGTCTGCTCGGCACGCTTGGTGCTGGAACAGCCGCTTTATTTCCAGTACCGTGACTGAATATGGCGGATGACTGAATGTGCCGCTTTGGTTAATTTTTCTTGCGTCGAGGAGGCCGATCGTGACGGACCAGCAGAATTTTTTCTATTCCCTCAATAATCTTGAAAAAGGGATGTTTCGTGAACTTGCTGAGGGGATCACCACCCATATTTTTGCGGCGGACCAATCCATGGTTTCCGTCGTCCGGCTTGAACCCAACGCCAGGGGCAAACTGCACAGCCATCCACAGGAGCAATGGAGCCTGCTGATCGAAGGCAGCGCCACCCGATTACAGGGCGGGGAGGAGATCAGCGTGGCCAAAGGTGATTTCTGGGTCGCGCCGGGTGGCGTTGAACATGGTATCATCGCCGGCCCGGAAGGAGCGGTCATTTTCGATATCTTCGCGCCGGCAAGACCGGAATATACCCGCCCGGGTTCAGGTTTTGGTTCAGGCGAGAAAAACGGATGAGTGTTCAGCGATATACCGCAGGTTTTACGCGGCTTCCCGAAGACGTGCTGGCGTCCTGGAAGGATATTCCATCGGCCATAGCCGGTGACAGCCTGAACCGGCAGCAGGTCATGGCGGCCCGCATCAAGCCTCTTGCCCCGGGGATGCGACTGGTCGGGCAGGCAAGATGCGTCGATGCCGTCGAAGGAGACAATGCCGCCATCCATGCCGCGGTCTCATTGCTGGAGCCGGGGGAGGTGCTGGTGATCAACGGGGGAGGATTTGAAAACCGGGCTGTATGGGGCGGTATTCTCACGGCTCTCGCCCGGCGGCGCAAGATTGCGGGAGTCGTTCTTGACGGCGCGGTGCGTGACATTACCGAACTCAAAGAAGGGGATATGCCGGTTTTCGCTGTTGCGGCAAGCCCGGCTGGACCTTCCAAGGGCTGGGGCGGGACGATTGACGGGCCGATTGCCTGTGGTGGCGTTTCGGTCACCCCCGGAGACCTGATCATCGGTGACGAGGATGGTGTTGTGGTCGTGCCGCTGGCGCGTCATGCGGAGGTGCTGAAAACGGCAAGAGAGCGGCTGAAATTCGAGGCTGGCGTTCTTGAGCGGCTGGAAAACGGCGAGGACACGACGTCCATTTTCGGTATCCCCGAGATAACCGATCTTGCCCCGTGACCTTCGTGATAGGTTCAGTTTTCCCGCTGCATCCTCTGCCAGATGGCCTGGGGCGTTGCCGGCATGTCAATATGGACGATCCCGAGCGCATCGCAGAGAGCTGAAATAACAGCCGGCGGTGCGCCAATCGCCCCGGCTTCGCCTGATCCCTTCACCCCGAGCGTGTTGTTTCGGCAAGGCGTGTTGCGGGTGAAAATGCGGAAATTCGGGAGATGATCAGCCCGGGGAAGGGTGTAATCCATCAGGGATCCGGCGAGGAGCTGGCCATCTTCATCATAGGGCAGGTATTCGTAAAGCGCCTGGCCGATGCCCTGGGCGATGCCGCCATGGATCTGACCTTCCAGGGTCAGCGGATTGAGCACGACGCCGAAATCATCCACCACCGTGTAACGCACAATTTCAGGCACAAGGGTTGCCGCATCCACCTCGATTTCAGCGATGTGGCACCCGTACGGATAGCTGGCCCCCCTGGTGGCGTAGCTCTGCTTGAGGCTATAGGGATGGGGTTCGCCATCCTGACCTCTTTCGGTCACCATCTCAAGGATGGAGATGGACCGGTTCGTCCCCGGCGCCGAAAAAACACCATCTTCAAAAGTGATGTCGTCGCCTTCGACTTCGAGAAAATCGGCGGCATCCTTGCTGGCGCGGGCGATGACGGTTTTAGCGGCTTCGGCCAGAGTTGAGCCAAGAACCGCCGTCATTCTGGCGCCACCGGTTGTTCCCCGCGGGGTGCGGCGCGAATCTCCCTGAACGATGTGAATTTTATCCACGTCATAGCCCAGATGATGCGAGACGATCTGGGTCAGGGTCGTGCGATGCGCCTGACCGTTATCGTGCTGGGAGGCGTAGACGGTAAGATTGCCGTCATGGCTGAATTCAAGCTCAATGTCGTTTTCCTCACCGCCGCCGCATTGTTCCAGATACATGGAAAGACCAAGACCGAGTTTCTTGCCGCGAGCGGCGGCTTCGGTGCGGCGCGTTTCAACCCCCTTCCAGTCAGCTTTTTCAAGTGCGTCTTCCATAAGTCCGGGCATATCGCCGCTATCGATGGTGCCGCCAAGCACCATGGAATAGGGGATCTGTTCGGCCTTGATCATGTTGCGGCGACGCAGCTCAAACCGGTCTATCCCGAGTTCATGCGCGATATGGTCAAGCAGGCGTTCCATCAGGTAATTCGCCTCCGGCCGGCCAGCGCCGCGATAGGCATCAACCGCCGGGGTGTTGGTCATCACGCCCTTGACGATCAGCCCGGCGATCTGGATATCGTAGACGCCTGTCGGGGTCCGGCTGCCGGAAAGAGTGGGGATATAGACGCCGAAATTAGACAGCCAGGCCCCCATATTGGCATGGACCGTGACCTCAAGCGCCTCGATGCGGCCTTCATCGCTGACAACGGCCCGGGCAACCGAACGATTATCCCTGCCATGAAGATCAGAGATAAATGCTTCGCTGCGGTCCTGCTGCCAGCGGACCATCCGGCCGAGTTTGCGGGCCGCCCAGGCGATGCAGACCTGCTCCGGGTGCAGAAATATCTTGAAACCAAAGCCGCCGCCGACATCATCGGTCAGGAGATGGACCTGATCACGCTCCATGTTCAGGGCGGCGGCGATCTGTTCGCCCAAGCCGACAACGCCCTGCGATCCCGTCCAGATCCGGAGCCCATCCTCGCCGTCTTCAAGCGGCATGGCCACCATGGGGCGTGTTTCCATGGCGTTGGTCAGGATCCGGTTGTTGATCACGTCGACGGAGATGATGCGGCGGCCTTCACCTTCGGCCTCGGCGAGTGCCTGCCTCGCCTCTTCAAGGCGGCCGGCATGCCATTCAAAGGCAAGATTGCCGGGATATTCCGGGTAAAGCCGGGGCGCGGTTTCCGCAAGCGCATCATAGATATCGGTCACCGCCTCCATGGGTTCAAAATCCATGGTGATGAGCTCGATCGCATCGCGTGCCTGCTGGCGGGTATCGGCCACCACCATGGCCACGATATCCCCGGCATAGCGATTGATATCGCGCACCATCGGCGGTTTCGTCGTCCTTGCCATGGGGCGGCCATCGTGCCAGGGGACATAATGCTGGCAGTGGATTTCCCCCACCTGATCGGCATCGAGATCCGCCTGTCCTGCAACCAGATGCACCCCTTCGGCGGTGCGGGCAGCGCTCAGGTCAAGTTCGGTCAGTCTCGCATGGGCAAAAGGCGCGCGAAGAAATGCAACGGCAAGACCCTGGCCCGGAAAATGATCATCCGTGTACCGGCCCTGGCCAGTGAGAAGAGATGCATCTTCAAGACGGCGGACAGGCTGGCCGATACCAAAACGCAGATTCATGAGCGGGGCTACCCTGGTTAAAGTGAACTATTGATGATTATGAGGTGTTTGATGACGTCGGGAAAGGAAATTTTCCATTCTTCGGGCTGGATTTATCCGGCATGGACGTGATGGAGATCGATCCTCAGTCAACCCTGCCGGGCAGCAGATGAGCTGAAATATAGTCGGCGATGCCATCTTCGAGGCTGGTGGGTTTTCCGTTCCAGCCCGCGGCCTTCAGGCTTGACTGGTCCGAACAGGTGTAATCCTGATACTGCGCGCGAAGATGTTCCGGCATGTCGATATATTCGATCGACGTCGGCGACGGGGTCAATGCCAGCACCGCTCTTGCCAGATCGTTCCAGCTCCGTGCCTCGCCGGTGCCGAGATTGAAAATCCCATTTCGGGTGCCGGATGACAACAGCCAGCCGATGATCGCAGCGCAATCCCGAACATAGATGAAGTCGCGCTTCTGCTCACCATCACCAAACCGGCCTGCATGATCACGAAAAAGACGGATGGGCTCACCTTTGCTGATATCGAAAAAGGATTTGTGGACAAGGCTTCGCATGCTGCCCTTGTGGCCTTCGCCCGGCCCGTAGACATTGAAAAACCGCAACCCTGCCCAGCGCGGCGGCGCATTGCCTTGTTCAGCCTCAATCACCGCCCAACGATCAAATACAAGTTTTGACCAGCCATAGGGGTTGAGCGGCCGAAGCTGCGGCATCAGTTCAGGATCATCGCTGAAGCCTTCCTTGCCATCCCCGTAAACCGCCGCCGATGACGCGTAGACCAGCGGGATGGCAAGGCGGGTTGCTGTCTGCCAGACAAGTTTTGAAAGCTGGAAGTTTGTTTCAATGATGAGGTTGATGTCGCGCTCGGTTGTCGCCGACACGGCCCCCATATGGACGATGCCGTCAATACCTCCATCAAGAGACGCAAGCCAGCCTGGAAGCTGGCTTGCGGTGATGATGTCCCGGGGCGCGAGATGATGCAGATTGCGCCACTTGTCATCCTTTTCAAACAGATCGGCAATCACGATGTCATGACCTTCGGATGAAAGATGACGGGCGGCATTGCTGCCGATAAAACCTGCGCCGCCGGTGACCAGAAATGTTGCCATGACAGAATTTCCTTTCAACAGGCCCCAAGATAAATCCGTTTTTCAGATCGGGGAAGGGGGAGATGTGCCCTGATTTTCAGTTTTTCTTTGACTTTCCACATTCGGGTTTCATGATAAGACGAAATATTATCACCGCAGACAATTTTGGTAAAATTGACCCAATCCGAGACTTCTTCAAGGCTTTCGCTGCCGGTGCCCGTGCATTCCCTGGGCATCAGCCAGATTGCCGCCTATGGGCTCATGTTCTATGTCTTTGCTCTCCTGAAGACGCCGCTTGCAGCCAATGCCGGGGTCGAGGAAAGCCGGATCCTCGCGGCGCTTACCGGATGCCTCCTGATACAGGCCATGGTGGCGCCGTGGGTCGGCTCTCTCGTGGACAGGCTCGGAGCATTATGGGTCATGAAACATGGCTTTTTCCTCGGGGCTTTAGGAATGCTTATCCTGCCGATGGTCTCCTCATTTGTCTGGATCGTGATCTCGATGATTCCCATCGGGATAGCCTTTGCCATGACGACCTATGAAATCGCCTTCGGGGCGGCGGTGCAGATGAACGAGGCCCGGGCGCGAAAGAATATCTCCTACATTACCTTCTATGGCGGAGTGGCAAGCTCGATCACCTGGATATCGGTGGCGCCATTGCTGTCAAATTTCGGGCTTGAGATCACCTGTGCGGTGATTGCGGTTATTCTTTTTGCCATGGGGATGCGGGCCGGTACCCTTGACCGTTCGATCAATTTCGGGGCCGGAAGGCAGAAAAGTGAGGTCAAGCCTTTCCGCTGGTCGGCCATGTCGCGTGAGGAAAAGGTTGCTCTGGTGACGCTCGCCGCATCCAGCGCCTTTGAATATATGGTGTTTGCCGGCACGACCCTGCTCTGGATCAAATGGTTCAGCCAGCAATTCGGGCCGGAGACAGGGGTTTTGCTCGCCAGTCTCTATGGGCCGTTTCAGGTGGTGGGGCGATTGCTGGAGATGCGGTTCGGGCATCAGTTCGACGCGCGCTACACCGGCGTTATCGCCTTTGCCATGATCCCGTTTTCGATATTGCTGGCGCAGAGCCAGAGCCTCATTCTGGTGATGGCGGGCATGATGATCTTCGGCATGGGGCATGGCATTCTGACGGTATCTTTCGGCTATGTGACCAATATGTATTTTCGGGCGGAGGTCTATGGCAGGGCAAAAGGCTGGATCACGACGCCTCGGGCGCTGGGCAATGCCATCGGCCCAAGTGTCGGCGGCATGCTGTTTCTCATGGGCAGCGCGATCTATTTCAAGGCGATGGTTGTTCTTTCCTGTCTTGCCGGACTGGTGTTTCTTTTCTTGCTGACGGTCAGGCCCGGAAATATCGTCAAAGACGACACGTGATCTGCCGGATCAGGAGGTTTCAGGGAAGGTTGCCGCAAGCGCGGTGATGATCTGTTCAAGAAATTTTGATGCCGCAACCGAAAGAACGCGGTCCTTCAGATGCCCGACATGCAGCACCCCGTGTTTGACATCCCGCTCGCTGAGGGGGATCGCGCGGAGCCTGCTTTCTCCGCCTGCCTTTACCGCTATCGGAACCTGAAAGGACAGGGCATGTTCCTTTTCAAGATAGGTGTGGAGAAAATCGAGGCTGTCGCTTTCCCCGACCACGGCAAGGGGCAGGGGAGTGATCAGCAGGCTGAGATCAATCAGCTGGCGTATGCCGTTCCTCTTTGACGGCAGGATAACCGGGTATCCGATACAGTCCCGCAGGCGCATTTCACTCTTCCCGGCAAGCGGATGATCTGCCGCCATCAGGACATGGACTTTCTGCGGTGCCGTTGCCATGACCTTGAATTGCGGTGATTGGACAGGTTCCATCGTCAGCGCGATATCAGCTTCGATCCGGGTGAGGGCGGTTTCGGCTTCCGCTCCGTGGGCGCGTTTGACCTCAAACGTGACTTGCGGATATTGATCCCGATAAAGGGCGAGCTGTTCCGGCAGAAAGGTTTTCAGCGCTTCAGGTGAGCTGATAATCCGGATATGACCCCGGCGCATGCCGGCAAGATCCGCCATCTGGGATCTGACGCGTTCAAGATCGGAAAACTGGCGGCGGACAAAATCAACGAAGATCTCGCCGGCCGTGTTCAGCCTTACCCCTGACGGCAGGCGCTCAAAAAGCGGGTATCCAAGCTCTTCCTCAAGGGCGAGGATGCGGCGGTTCAGCGCCGTTGACGTAATCGCAAGCTTTTCCGCAGCTTTGCGGATAGATCCCTCGCGGCCGACGGTTTCAACATATTTCAGATTGATCAAGGCCCGCATTCCGGCAACTCCATGTGCTGATATGGTGTGATGCAAAAAATGCATCACCTTCCTGCAAAATTAGCAGAATTACATATCACTTCAAGCTGGTATTAGAAAAATGTGCTTGACCCCCGTCAGGCTAAACAGAGAAAGGAAAGCCCAAGATGAAATACATCATTGCGATTGTTCAGCCCAGCCGGATCGAGGATATCCAGCGGGCACTCAGTGAAATTGGTGTTTCAGGCATGACCGTTTCCGAAGTCAAGGGGTACGGACGCCAGAAGGGAAAGACCGAAATCTACCGAGGCGCGGAATACACCATCGATTTCATGCCGAAAATCAAGGTTGAACTGGCTGTTGAAGCAACGCTCGCGGCCAAGGTCACCGAAGCGATCACCGATGTCTGCAAAACCGGACGTATCGGCGATGGCAAGATTTTCACCTTTGAGCTCAGCGAGGCCATGCGGATCCGGACAGGTGAAACTGGTCAGGCTGCTTTATAAGCACGTTTTTTCAAGGAGTACCCCCGATGTTACGTTCACGTTTTGCCAAATTCGCCGGTCCTGCCAGTCTTGGCGTGATCCTGGCCCCGCTTCCAGCGCTTGCCGCGCCGGATGCCGAAACAGCTTTCATTTTCAACAGCCTGTCCTTTCTGGTGCATGGCTTTATCGTCATGCTCATGGCGGCTGGATTCTGCATGCTTGAGGTCGGCCTCGTACGGTCCAAGAACGCGACGGTTCAGTCCACCAAGAATATCGGTCTTTATTCCATCGCCGGCCTGATGTACTGGCTTTGCGGCTACAACCTCATGTATATGGATGTATCGGGCTATATTGGCACGGTGCTGCCCTGGTCGCCTGCAGATGCGTCCATAACCGATGCCGGATATACAGGGGATGGCACGGATTATGCCGCCTCCTCGGACTGGTTTTTCCAGATGGTGTTTGTCGCCGCCGCCGCCTCGATCGTATCAGGTGCCGTCGCCGAACGTGTCAAACTGACAACATTTCTTATCTTCTCCGCTGTTTTGACGGGGATCATCTATCCTATTCAGGGTTCCTGGACATGGGGTGGCGGCTGGCTCAGTGAGATGGGCTTCAGTGACTTTGCCGGGTCCACCATCGTTCACTCTGTTGGTGGCTGGGCCGCGCTCACCGGTGCGATCATCATCGGCGCACGCAAAGGCAAGTACACAGCTGACGGGGGTATCCGCCCCATGCCAGGATCCAATCTGCCGCTGGCGACACTGGGGACGTTCATTCTCTGGTTCGGCTGGTTTGGCTTCAATGGCGGCTCCCAGCTGGCCATGGGCTCGGCGGCGGATGTCGCGGCTATCGCCAATATCTTCGTCAATACGAATATCGCGGCTGCCGCCGGTGTCGTGGTTGCCATCCTCGCAACGCAAATCCTCTATGGAAAGATCGACCTGACCATGGCGCTGAACGGCGCACTGGGCGGGCTGGTTGCCATCACGGCCGAACCGCTTGCGCCGACGCCGATGCTTTCGGCTTTCATCGGCGGTGTCGGGGCTCTCCTGGTGGTGATCACCGTTCCTCTCCTGGACAAGTTCAAGATTGATGATGTTGTGGGGGCCATTCCGGTTCACCTTGTGGCCGGTATCTGGGGCACGCTTGCCGTGTGTATTTCAGGCGGGGCCAGTTTCGGTGTGCAGCTGACCGGCATCATCGCCATCGGGGTCTTTGTCACCGTAACCTCAGCTATCATCTGGTATGTGCTGAAAGCCATCATGGGGCTTCGTCCTTCGGAAGAGGATGAGGTGAGCGGTCTTGACCTTTCCGAATGCGGGCTTGAATCCTACCCGGATTTCACCCGCCAATCCTGATCATATCAAGGCAGTCCCCCTCGAACCGGCCCATAATGGGCCGGTTTTTGCTTGCCTTAAGGGAAAGGCTACGCCAACCTTCATCAGGGAAATAAAAGGTGTTGGGTCATGATTGTTATTATCGGGGCAGGGGCCATGGGCTCTGTTTATGCAGGACTTTTTGCCAAATCCGGGGCGGCGGTTTCGGTTGTTGATATCTGGCAGGATCATATCAAGGCAATCCAGCAGAACGGGCTTCGTGTCAGCGGGTTTTCCGGTGATCATACGGCCGGGAATATCACCGCCCTCGGGGCGGAGGATCACCTCCCTGAAGCCGATCTCTATATCATCGCGACAAAGGCATCCGGGGTCAGGGCGGCGGCGCGCAAGATTGCCCGGGAAGGCATATCTGCTGCCCCTGTTCTGACGATCCAGAACGGGTTCGGCAGCGGCGCCATTGCCGCGGAGGAAATTTCGGCTGATCGCCTTCTTCTCGGCGTTGCCGAAGGGTTCGGGGCATCGCTGAAAGCGCCCGGCCATGCCCATCATTCCGGGATGACCCGGATCAGACTGGGGGAATATAACGGCGGCATGACCGAACGCCTGCAATCCATCACCGATATCTGGACAGGGGCTGGTTTCCCGGCTGAATCCTATGGTGATATCGACCAGTTGATCTGGGAGAAATTTGTCTGCAATGTCACGCTGAGCGCAGCCTGCACCGTGAGTGGCCTGAATATCGCCGAGTTGCGGGCTGAACCTGAACTCTGGCAGATGGCTCTTGCCTGCGGCAAGGAAGCCTATGCCGTGGGCAAGGCAAAGGGCGTTGCCTTTTCCTATGATGATCCGGTTGCCTATGTCACCGCATTTGCGGACAAACTGGGGGAAGCCCGGCCTTCGATGGCGCTGGATCATCTGGCCCGGCGACCTTCGGAGATCGATATCCTCAACGGGATGGTGCCTGTTCTTGCACAAGAAGTCGGTATGGATGCACCGGTTAACCATGCCCTTGCCGCGCTCGTCCGGCTGAAGGAAAAGGAATTCAACGCCTGAGGAGGAATTGCTTTCGGAATTTGTCGTCGGGACGGGTCAAGCGAAAAGCCGGGCGGCTTCGGCAGGTGATTTCGGGGTGAGGCGTTCTGCCAGTTGGGCAACAAGGGCCGAACTTGACGTGGCCGTGCTGCCATCCTTAAGGGCGAGATTGTTTTCAAAACCAACCCGCGCATGGCCGCCTGCAGCCGCGGCCTTGAGCATGGAATCATATTCCTCTGGGCCAAAGGCACAGATCATCCAGGAGCGGATGAAGCCCTTGTCCGCCGCAAGAAACGGATCAAGCTCTTCGGGGCTTGATACAAAGCCGGGATTGTATTTGCCAAGAACATAGAGCACATCCAGCGGGCGGTCAGGCAGCATTTCGCGCGCGTGAAGCTGGCGCAGAAGCTCAAGATCGCTGATATCATAAAGAATATATTGAATTCTTGTGCCGCTTGCCACCGCATCGCCCAGCGCATTCCGGGCAAAATCAATCGCCGACGGTGACTGATCGGCTGTTATCTCACGGATTGCCACTGAAGCATAGGCAGGCTGGACCTGAAGAAGGCAGGAGGCCTGTTCTTTCGGGGTGAACACGCCAACGGCTTCGGTGGTAATCTGGCAGAGCATATCCGGAACATCACGCTTCATGGCGTCAAGAAGCTCCCGGTAAAGGCCGTGATCAAGAACATGTGCCCCATCCCTGTTCCGGACATGGGCGTGAAGCATCGCGGCCCCGGCCTCACGGCAGGCGCGGGCTTCGGCGACAACTTCATCGACGGTAATCGGCAGATTGGGGTGGTCAGCTTTGGTTTTGCGGGCACCGTTCGGCGCGGCCATGATGAGCGTTGACATCCTCTTTCCCAATTTGTTCACCCGAAATTCATGTTTGGGCTAGCCAAGGCAGGGCCGGTATACTAATACATAAAGAAAACGAATGAGGGAGATATTTGGTTATGGATCCGACAATCGGTTTATTTCTGGTGATAGGCTTTCCGCTTTCACTGGTCCTTGCGCTGATGGCCTTTGCACGGTTTTCCGTATCACCGGAATAACCCATCCGCAGGTCAGCCAGCATTCACCATGACATAAAGCGTGGCGATGACGGCAATCATGGCGATGTACAGAGTCCAATGCATGCCATCATAGACGTTTTCCTCAGGTACGCCGCTTGGTCTTGTGACGGTTTTCTCGGCCATGGTTTCACTCCCTTTAATATCCGGTTAACTTTAAATATATCGAGATTCGGGCTTGAGCACAACGCAGGCGTCATGGATTGATCAGGAAAATCGTTCCGCATGAGGGCTATCGGTATTGTAATGATGAATTTTCCGTTTAGAATGCTTCCAGGATAGGGGGCAGTGTATTTATCATGTTGAGGACCGGTCTTCATTTTGTCATCCTGATGCTGCTCTGGCTGTTGATGTCCGGCCATTACACGGTGCTGGTCACCGGGCTCGGCGTGGTGAGCGTGGCTTTCGCCGTGCTGATGGCAAAAAGGATCAATGCCGCCGATGCCGAAGGCCTCCCCCTTCACATGGTCAAGCGACTGCCCGGATATTCGATCTGGCTTTTCCGTGAAATTCTGATGTCCAATATCGCCACGGCCAGAGTCATTCTGGGGAACAGGCCTGATCCGGAAATTTTCCATGTCCCCTACAGCCAGAAGACGCCAGCCGGTGTTGCGGCTTATGCAAATTCCATCACCCTGACCCCGGGCACGGTGACGGTTGATATCGATGAGACCGGGTTTCTGGTGCATGCGCTTGATGGCAGTTTCGGCGATGACGTCCGGTCAGGTGAGATGGACCGCCGGATGAGCATAACGGAAGGCGGTGCGGGATGATCGCTGTTGCCGCTCTCGCCGCCCTTGCGGTGGCAATTCTGATTTCGCTGATCCGGGTTGCGCTCGGGCCGACGGCATTTGATCGGGTGCTGGCGGTCAACAGTATCGGCACGATGATCATCCTCGGCATAGCGCTGCATGGATTTGCCATGGGACGCCCTGAATTTGTAGATATTTCGGTTCTCTACGCCATTCTGAATTTCATTGGCACCTTTGCCGTGCTCAAACTGTTCAGCACCGGCACGCTAGGGGACAGATAATGGATAGCGTGATTTTCATCCTTGCCGCTATCTGCTTTGCCATCGGCAGTCTTGCCATCCTGATCGGGGCGTTCGGTCTTGTCCGGATGCCGGATGTGTTTTCACGCATTCATGCCGCGGGGATGGTGGATACCGCCGGCGTGGCGTTCATGATCCTCGGGATGATATTTATCTCACCGTCATGGCTCGTGACGGTGAAGCTTTTGCTCATTGGTGTTTTTCTTTTCTTCACCAGCCCCATTTCGGGGCATGCCATCGCCCTTGTTGCCAGGCAATGCGGGGTCAAGCCCGAGGGCAGGGACCTGACCGTTTCCACCAGCAAAAAGGGGAAAAAGTCGTGACCGTGCTGCTGATCAATATTTTCCTTGTGTCGATGATGGTGGTCATTGCGGTGCTTGTCTTGCGCACCCGCCGATTGTTTGCGGCGATCGTGATGGCGGGGGCATATTCGCTCATCTCTGCTGCGATGTTCGTCAATCTGGATGCGGTGGATGTGGCCTTTACCGAAGCTGCGGTCGGGGCCGGCATTTCAACCGTGCTCCTGCTCGCGGCCATGGCCCGCCTGCCTGCCGAGGAAAAGGAAGGAAGGGTGCAGGTTGCTCTTCCGCTTTTGATCTGCCTCATCGCCGGGGGGATGCTGGTGGTGGCTGTTTTCAGCCTGCCGCCGTTCGGGGCACCTGATGCGGTTGTCCATCTGCATGTGGCGCCTCGGTACCTCGCGGAAAGCAATGACGTCCTTCATATCCCCAATGTCGTCACCACGGTGCTGGCCAGCTATCGCGGGTTTGATACATTGGGCGAGACCATCGTGATCTTTGCCGCCGGTCTCGGGGTGCTGCTGCTGCTCGCGGGCCGGACCCGGGATGCGGCGGAAGATGATCGCCGTGAGGAGGAGGGCGAGTGATGAAATCCAATCCTGTCTTCCGCACGACAACCAAGATCCTGTTTGCACCGATCATTCTTTATGGTCTCTATGTCCAGTTTCATGGTGATTTCGGGCCCGGCGGGGGGTTCCAGGCCGGGGTGATCATTGCGGCGGCCTTTATTCTCTACGGAATTGTTTTCGGGCTCAAGGATGTCAAGAAAGTTGCGCCGCCCGGGATTGTTGCCGTGCTCATGGCCGTCGGCGTGATGATCTATGGCGGGGTTGGTGTCGCAAGCCTCATTCTTGGTGGTGCGTATCTCAATTACAGTGTTCTTGCCCATGACATGGCCCATGGCCAGCATTACGGGATATTGCTGGTGGAACTGGGCGTGGGGGTCACGGTGACCAGCGTCATGCTGGGGCTCTACTATGCTTTTGCCGGTTTTAACGGTGCCGGGAGGGGAGATGATGGCTGATGCTTGAAACACTCCTGATGCAGTGGAACTATCTTGTCTTTGTCATGTTGATGATGACCGGACTTTACATCGTGATTTCACGCCGGAATCTGGTCAAGAAACTGATCGGTCTCAGCATTTTCCAGACCGCGTTGTTTCTGTTCTATATCTCCCTTGGCAAGGTTGCGGGCGGGACGGCGCCGATCATTGTTCCTGATGGCGCCGAAAGCGGTGTTCTCTATTCAAATCCGCTTCCACATGTCCTGATCCTGACGGCCATTGTGGTCGGCGTTGCGACAACGGCGCTCGGGCTGGCGCTGGTGCTCCGCATCCGTGAAGCCTTCGGCAGCATCGAGGAAGATGAAATTCTTGCCATGAAGACGAAAGAAGACCAGGAGAGCAGGGCCGAATGAGTGTGTTTTTCGAAAATCTTCCGGCACTCGTGGTCGTAACGCCGCTGCTTATGGCGGCGGTCACAGCGGTCATGCCAGCACGTCTGGCCAATCTCGCGTGGATGCTGGCCCTTGCCAGCACCGCGACAAGCCTGATCGCCGCATGGCTGAACAAAGCCGCCGCCGGGGGGGAGAGGATCTCCTATGCGCTTGGCGGATGGCCGCCTCCCTGGGGGATTGAATTCGTGACCGACGGGGCATCCGGTCTTGTCACGGTGGTGATTTCAAGCTTGGCCTTTGCTTCAACTATTTACGCCAAGCCATTGATAGAAAATGAAATTGCAAAGGGTGATATTCCCCGTGTTTATGCCGCCTGGCAGCTGACGGTTGGTGCGCTGCTTGGTCTGGTGATGACGGCGGATGCTTTCAATCTTTTTGTCTTCCTTGAAATCTCCGCCCTTTCGGCGGTGACATTGATTGCCATGGGGGCAGGGAAAGACCGGCGTGCCCTTATCGCGGCCTATAATTACCTCGTGATCGGCGCGGTCGGGGCGACATTTTACGTCATGGGGGTCGGGTTTCTCTATGCCATGACCGGCACGCTCAACATGGCTGACCTGGCCGAACGCCTGCCTGATGTAACGTCGCGGGCGCCGGTATATGTCGGCATGGCGTTCATGGTGGCGGGGATTTTCGTTAAAGCCGCGGTATTTCCGGTGCATATGTGGCTTCCAGCCGCCTATGGATTTGCGCCGACGGCCGTCTCTGCCCTGCTTGCCGCGGTGGCAACGAAAGCCTCCATCTATGTGCTGGGCCGCCTGATCTTCACCGTGTTTCATGATCTCGGCGAGATCGTGGATCTCATGCTTGAATGGGTGGTGCTGCCGGTATCGCTCATGGCGATTTTTGTCGGCACTATTCTGGCCATCTGGGCGCGTGACCTCAAGACGCTTTTGGCCCAGTCGTCGATTGCCCAGATCGGGTATATCACGCTTGGCTTCGGGCTTGGGACAAGCGCCGGTATCAGCGCCGGTTTCATCCATATCGCCAATCACGCGCTGATCAAGGGCGGGATGTTCATGGCGGTGGGAGCGATCGCGCTCGCGCTTGGGAAAAGGGCCGGGATCGGTACGATCGAGGGATTTGGCCGGCTCATGCCTGTTACCGCGTCGGCCCTGACGATTTGCGGGCTCTCGCTGATCGGTCTGCCCCTGACCGCCGGGTTCATTTCCAAGGTCTATCTTGTGCTGGCGATCATCGCATCCGATTACTGGATGATTGCGGCGCTGGTGCTGTTGTCGAGCGCGCTTTCGCTGATCTATCTCTGGAAAATGATGGAGGCCTTGTGGATGAAACCTGCTCCGCATGGTGTGATCATAAAGGAGAATCCAGCCGTTTACCTGCCGCTATGGCTGATCGCGCTTGCCAATATCTGGTTCGGGATTGATGCAACCCTGGTGACGTCATCGGCTGAAGCCGCCGCCGCCGCCCTGATGGCAGGAGCCGGATCATGATGGATGTCACGACGGCTATGTGGGTTGGAATATTCGCCCCTCTGGTGGTGGCAATCCTGATCCCGTGGCTTGCCGTGCGGTCGAACTGGCGTGACGGCGCCGGGCCTCTCGGGGCGGTTATCAGCTTTGTCGCGGCCCTGACCGTGGCGCAGGATGTTCTGGCAGGAAACACGCCCGAACTCGTACTGGTCACGATTGCCGAAGGGCTTGAGATCAGTTTCCGTGTCACCCCGCTCGGGGCGGTGTTCGGATGCGTTGCCTCCGGCCTCTGGATTGCGGCCGCGCTCTATTCTACCGGATACATGCGCGGCAATCATGAAAAGCACCAGACACGGTTTGCGGTCTGCTATGCCATCGCGGTGCATGCGGCCATGGCGATCGCCTGGTCCGGCAATCTGATGGTGCTGTTTATCTTCTATGAGATTCTGACCTTTTCGACGTATCCTCTTGTTACACATAAGGAAAGCCAGGAAGCCATCCGTGCCGGACGGCTTTACATGGGGATACTGGTCGGCACATCAGTGATCCTGCTGCTGCCGGCGGTCGTCTGGGTCTGGATGGTGGCGGGAACACTCGATTTCACCAAAGGCGGCGTACTGGCGGGCAGGCTTGCGCCTGAATATGCCGCGGCCATGGTGGCGCTTTTCGCCTTTGGCGTCGGCAAGGCGGCCCTGATGCCGATCCACCGCTGGCTGCCTGCGGCCATGGTGGCGCCAACGCCGGTTTCAGCGCTGCTCCACGCGGTTGCGGTGGTCAAGGCAGGGGTATTCACCATCCTGATGGTCATGGTGTATATCTTCGGGATAGATTTTCTGCGGATAACAGGTGCATCGGAGTGGCTCGCGTGGCTTGCCGGGTTTACCATCCTCGCGTCATCGATCGTGGCGATCACCAAGGATGACCTGAAGGCAAGGCTTGCCTATTCCACCATCAGCCAGCTTTCCTATATTGTGCTTGGTGCGGCACTGGCGACATCATCGGCGGTCGAGGGCGGGGTTGTGCATATCGTGATGCATGCCAGCGCCAAGATCACCCTCTTTTTCTGTGCCGGGGCGATTTATGTGGGCGCGCATCTGACAAAGATTTCCGAACTTGATGGATTAGGGCCGAGGATGCCGCTTGTTTTTATTGCCTTCTTCCTCGGGGCGCTTTCGATCATCGGTATTCCGCCGATGGGAGGCAGCTGGTCCAAATTCATGCTGATGACGGGATCCATCGAGGCCGGAATGCCGGTGATGGTCGCGGTGCTGGCGATATCATCCCTGCTGAATGTGTATTACCTCCTTGAGCCGGTCTTCCGGGCATTTTTCCGCCCCACAAACACCGAGATCAAGATAGACAGCCCGATCCTGACCGTTCTGCCGCCGGTCGCGACAGCCATACTTAGCCTGGTGCTGTTCTTTGCCATCGGTTACCTGACCCCTTTCAGCCAGATGATGGTCTCGCCATGAAAAAAATTACGGAAACAAGTATTCGACTAAAGGAGATGGGCGCGTGGATGACACTCATTCTTTTTGGCCTTGGTGTTTTGCTCATCGTTCTGGAATTTATTGTTCACCGTCATGGTGAAACCAATCTTGAGGATATTCCGCTGTTTCCGGCTTTCTATGCTTTTGGGTCGTCCGTTTTTGTGGTGATTGGCGGAATCATTTTGCGTAAATTTATCATGCGGAGTGAGGATTATTATGGCGATGATTGATCTCACTCCCGGATTGGTTATGATGCTGGCGGCATTTGTTGTGCCGTTTATCCCTCATCATATTCGCCAGATTGTCATGCTTGGGGCCATAGCCCTGTCCGCCATGAGCCTTTCCGCCGGCGAAGGTTTTCATTGGATAGTACCGGTTCTTGGCCAGCATCTCATCCTTCACCATGCGGATAATCTGACGTTTCCATTCGGGGTGATTTTTCATCTCGCCGCCGCGCTCAATGTAATTTATGGCTGGCATGAGAGAAAACCGATGGAACATACCGCTGGCCTTGCCTATGCAGGGGCAGCGATAGCGGCGGTGCATGCAGGCGATCTTATCAGCCTCTTTATCTGGTGGGAAGCCACAGCGGTCACGTCGGTATTCCTCATCCTCGCGTCGGGTGGAGAGCGGGCCAAGAACGCCGCCATGCGGTATCTTCTCGTCCAAGTCGCTTCAGGTGTGTTGCTTATTGCAGGGGCGGCTTTTCTCTGGCAGGAAACCGGAAGCTGGTGGTTTGGTGCGATGGAGCTCGGATCCGTCGGCACATGGTGCATCTTCCTTGCCTTCGGGATAAAGGCCGCATTTCCGTTTCTTAATGGCTGGTTGCAGGATGCCTATCCCGAAGCCACGGTTATCGGCACGGTCATGCTTTCAGCCTTCACAACTAAACTGGCGATCTATGCGCTGGCACGCGGATTTGCCGGAACGCCGGAACTCATCTGGATTGGCGCAGCCATGACAGCCTTTCCTGTTTTCTTCGCAGTTATTGAAAATGATCTCCGCCGGGTTCTTTCGTTCAGCCTCAATAACCAGTTAGGCTTCATGATCGTCGCAATAGGTATTGGAACCGAACTCGCGATCAATGGCGCGGTGGCGCATGCGTTTGCCCATATTATCTACAAATCCCTTTTGTTCATGTCGATGGGGGCGGTGCTGTATCGCGTCGGTACGGTAAAGGCGTCCGAACTTGGCGGGCTATACCGGTGCATGCCCATGACCATGGTATTTTGTATCATCGGGGCGATGTCGATTTCGGCCTTTCCGCTGTTTAGCGGATTTGTGGCCAAAGCGCTGATCATGTCGGCCACCGGTTATGAAGGTCTTGTTGTGATTTATATTATACTCCTTGCCGCATCGGCCGGGGTGCTGCATCATTCGGGTATAAAGATTCCATATTTCACCTTCTTTGGACATGATGGTGGCCATGACGTTAAAGAGGCGCCGGTGAATATGCTGATAGCCATGGGTTTGGCGAGTGTTTTCTGTATTGGCATTGGGGTATTGCCACAGCTGTTTTATCAGATACTGCCCTTCGCCATCGACTACCAGCCCTATGATGCCAGCCATATCGTCGGGCAGCTTCAGGTGCTGATATTTGCCATGCTCGCTTTTGTTTTCCTCATGCGATCGGGTTATTATCCGCCAGAAATCCGTTCTACTGTGCTGAACGCCGACTGGTTTTATCGCCGTCTTGCGCCGATGATCCTCGGGCCGGTGATGCGCGGGGTGCTGAGGCTTGCGCAAGGTCTCGACGGGCTGGTCATCCGGTCAGCCAGAACAATTATTGCAGGCGTGCGGTATCTTTCGCATCTGCCGATGGCAGGGCCGGTGATACCAGGTCCGGCGGCACTTGTTCAGCTTGGGGTGCTGACGCTGCTGCTGATATTGATCTATGTTGCGCACGGTTAGGCTTGCTTTTGTCGGGATTCTGCTTTCGGCTGCCGCCGGTGCCGCGGATACGATTACCCTCATACTGAATACCGATAAAGGGCAGCATCAGCTAGCGGCAGAACTTGCCGATACACCAGCGGAACGGGCGCACGGGCTCATGTGGCGGGAGGATTTCGGGGCAGGGGACGCGATGCTCTTTGTTTTTCCCGAAGCGGCCCCAAGGGCCTTCTGGATGAAAGATACGCATGTTTCCCTTGATATCATCTTTTTTGCGGATGACGGCTCCTGGATCAATACCCATGCGCATACGACACCGTTCAGCACCGAAAGCCTGCCTTCTGAAGCTCCGGCCAGATATGTGCTGGAATTGCCTGCCGGAACTGCGCTGAAACTCGGCCTGGGTGAGGGAACTTACCTGAAACTGCCGGAATAATCTGGCGAAAGTGACTTGAGGGTTGATTTAAAGAAAAATACTGGATAGAAAGCCAGTGTCGGAGTGTAGCGCAGCCTGGTAGCGCATCTGGTTTGGGACCAGAGGGTCGGGAGTTCGAATCTCTCCACTCCGACCATTTCCCGAAGGCTTTTCTTTATATCTCGCTTCTCTGCAAACGCGCCTCGATTTTTTCATCCATGGCACCTATCCTGTTGACAGGGTGAAGCAGGCGATTTAAGACGAAATCATCCGATCGGAGCGTAGCGCAGCCTGGTAGCGCACCTGCTTCGGGAGCAGGGGGTCGGAGGTTCGAATCCTCTCGCTCCGACCATTTTTCCCGTTCTGTTTATATTGGATCTTTCACCGCCTCAAGGCGCGGTGCAAGATAACTTGATTTTGCCCGATAGCAGGCCTAGAAATGATGCATAGAATGGGAGAAGAACATGCGTGTTCGTATTTATCAGCCAGCCAGGACGGCCATGCAGTCCGGCAAGGCCAAGTCAGCGGAATGGGTGCTTGAATACCCGCGGCAGGACAAGGCCGTGCCTGATGCCCTGATGGGCTGGCAGTCTTCAGCTGATACGCTGAAGACGGTTCACCTTCATTTCGATACTTCGGCGGATGCCATCGCCTATGCGGAGGCAAACGGGATGGAGTATGTCCTTCTCAGAACAGGGCAACGCCGCCAAAAACTCAGGGCCTATGCGGATAATTTTGCCTTCGGCAAACGTCAGGCCTGGACACATTAGGCACACATTAGGCAGATTTTACGCATCGGGCGGATTTCCGCTTTAGATTTTTCCGCATGGATCTGATATATCAAGGGTACGGTTCCGTAGCTCAACTGGATAGAGCAGCTGACTTCTAATCAGCAGGTTGCAGGTTCGAGTCCTGCCGGAATCGCCATCCCTTCATGTCAGCATTTTGACATGCAGGTGGACATGAAGTCAGGCGGGCCCTGGATAAAGGCCGTGGACTTCAAGATAGATCACGATGGGCGGTGATCAGCTAGAGTGGTGCGAAACCGGCAAACATGAAGATGGCAATGACACTCAACGTCATCATAAGCGTTTTGGCTTGCCTGTCTTTTCTTCTTGTTTCTGTTTCAAAGAAAAAGAAGGCGTTGGTTTTCACACTTGGAAAAACCGGCGAATACATGGGCTCATCTCCTCATTGGCTTTGCGTAAGGTGATCGAAAACATGCAAGAAGTGTGCAAACGGTGATCCGAAGCATCTAAAATTTATAATCTTCATGATTTTATGAAATTTTTGATGTATTTTTCCGGGGTATCACTGCATCGTGTCAATACATGATGTCGTTTTTCAGTATGATTTCTGCCGGCATCACTATTGCCGGGAAAATTAACCCCAAGTTAAGATCAGAATTCAAATTTCCGGAGTTGGTAAGGGATGCCAGATACCGCCTATGACAGAACAATATGATTACATAATAGTTGGCGCTGGCAGTGCCGGATGCGTGCTGGCAAACAGGCTCACCTCTTGTGGCCGATACAAGGTCTGTCTTCTTGAAGCCGGTCCGCCGGACTGGAATCCGATGATCCATATTCCCGCCGGTTTTATCAAGACGCTGGTCAATCCAAGTGTGAACTGGATGTATGAAAGTGAGCCAAGTGATGGCACCAACGGTCGCCGGATCCCGACACCAAGGGGAAAGGTGATCGGCGGTTCAAGTTCAATCAACGGGTTGATTTTCAATCGCGGCCAGCGGCTAGATTTCGATGTCTGGGCGCAGAAAGGCAATCAAGGCTGGTCCTATGACGATATATTGCCCTATTTCCGGCGCTTCGAGTCCTACGAGACGGAGGCGGATACCACTTTCCGTGGCCAATCAGGGGAGATGAAGATCACCGATCTCGCCTGGCGTGACCCACTCTGCGACGCCTTTATCGAGGGGGCGGAAAGTATCGGTATTCCCCGCAATCCTGACTATAACGGCGCGGTGCAGGAGGGGACCTCCTATATCCAGCGGACATCCACGGGCAAATTGCGGATGAGTGCGGCTCGGGCATTCCTCAAACCGGCACGAAAACGCCATAACCTTCATGTTATCACCCGGGCGCATGCAACACGGATACTGCTCGAAGGCAAGCGCGCCATCGGTGTTGCCTATCGTCGTGGAGACAACAATGGGAGAGAGACCGAAATCTTTGCCGGGCGTGAGGTAATCGTTTCCGGCGGGACGATCAATTCGCCGCAATTGCTCCAGCTTTCCGGTATCGGGCCCGGGGCATGGCTTCGGGATCTCGGGATTGAGGTTCATCATGATCTGGCGGGCGTAGGTGAAAATCTGCGCGATCATTACGGCACACGGCTTACGGCACGGGCCAAGAATATCCGCACCATCAATGAGCTGGCGCGCGGGCCGCTGCTGGTTGGTGAAATTGCGAAATATTTTCTCGGCAGGCGGTCAATTCTCGAACTTGGCCCGACGCTGGTTTACTGTTTCTGGCACTCGGATGAAATGGTGCGGAACTCCGACCTTCAGATCAGTTTTACCCCGGCAAGTTACAAGGAAGGCCTGCAAGCATGGCTCGATGATGAGCCGGGATTTACCCTGGCTTCATGGCAACAACGCCCCGAAAGCCTGGGCTATGTTCGTGCCCGGAGCAGCAATCCCTTTGATAAACCGATCATCCAGCCGAACTACCTTGCCCATGAAGAAGACCGGCGAGTCCTGCTTGCCGGCATCAAGCTAAGCCGCAGACTCATGAATACCGCCCCGCTGGCGCCATTTTTCGATTATGAAGCCTATCCGGGAAAGGATATCCAGAGCGATGATGAACTGCTGGATGTTGCGCGGCAGCGAAGCACCACCCTTTATCATCTGATGGGGACCTGCCGGATGGGGCCCAAGACCGACCCGACGGCGGTTGTTGATCACCAGCTTCGTGTTCACGGCATGGATAATCTGCGGGTGATCGACGCCTCCATCATGCCGACCATGCTTTCAGCAAATCTCAATGCAGGGGTGCTGATGATCGCGGAAAAAGGCGCTGATATGGTGCTTGGCAAAGATCCATTACCCTCAATACATGCTGGCTGATTTTGTTTTCCCCATTCCTGACCTGAAAGGAAAGTGATCAGGATTTGGCGATGGATTTTTTGGGATCGTGGAACGGCATTTCCGTTACCCGTGCCTGCCGAAACTCCGTTCCGGTATCGACCATGAGGGCTGTATCCATCGCGACATGCGCAATATCGACCATGGCCAGCGCGATATTCTGCTTTAGCCTGGGCGAATAAACCGCCGACGTCACCTTGCCGACCTGATGGCCATCTTTGCCGATTGGCCAGAAGCGGGTGTTCGGCCCGGCCAGCGGCGTGCCTTCAAGGATCAGCCCCACCAGTTTGCGGCTGATACCTTCGGCGGCAACTTTCTTCAACGCATCCTTGCCGATGAAATCAACATCACCATCAAGATTGATCAGCCGGTCCATTCCGAGTTCCAGCGGGTTGGTGTTGATATCCATATCGGCGTGATAGGAAAGCATGCCGCCTTCGATCCGGCGGATCGTCGAGGTGTGCCCGGGCTTGAGGCCAAGCGGGCTGCCGGTTTCCATGATGGTCTGATAGAGTTCATCTCCATCCTTGCTGTCGAGCAGAAAAATCTCATAGCCAAGTTCACTGGACCAGCCGGTCCGGGAGATGATCAGTTCAATCCGGCCGAGTGTTGCGCGCCTGAACCAGTAATATTTCAGATCAAGGATCATGTCGCCGAAAAGGGCGGTCATGATCTCGCGCGATTTCGGCCCCTGAAGCTGAAGCGGGGAGACGTCCGGTTCGGTGATGTCGACGTCGTAGCCGCCATGCGCGGCCAGCCCCTGTGCCCAGAAAAGAACATCGCTGTCGGCAAGTGAAAACCAGTAGCAGTCTTCGTCGATGCGGAGCAGAACAGGATCGTTCAGCACCCCGCCATGCTGGTTGGTCAGGATCACGTATTTGCACTGGCCGACGGCCATGGTGGACAAATCGCGCGGCGTCATCATCTGGACGAAGCGGCTTGCATCCCGCCCCTTGATCTGGACCTGGCGTTCCACCGCAACATCGCAAAGAATGGCATCATTGACGAGATTCCAGAAATTCTGTTCCGGGTCACCGAAATCACGGGGTATATACATGTGATTATAGACCGAAAACCCCTTAGCACCCCAGCGAACGGTGGCATCAAAAAAGGGGCTTTTCCTGATCTGGGTGCCAAATCCGAAATCATGAAGGGGGTTGTTTTTCTGTGTCAATTTCCGTGTCCTGTGGATGAGTTTTCAATACGCCATTCTTCAGATGGGTCGAATTTTTCGATAACAAGCCTCAATCTATGTCATATATGATGACATGAAGTAAAGGCGCTCAACAGGATATGGGGAGACGTTGATGAGCATCACCGATGAAGGCCATTACGGCGACAAGCAGATCCGCTTTCTTGAAACCGTGTGGGGGGAGGGGTTTCTTTCACCCGGCGGGGTTGAAGAGATTGATCTGGTGCTCAAGGGCATTGATCTTAAGGGGATGCGGGTGCTGGATATCGGGTGCGGCTGCGGCGGGGCGGCTTTTCATCTTTTACGTCAGCACGGGGCCGATACCGTGATGGGCATTGATATCGAGCCGCTGGTCATCGCGAGGGCCACCGAACTGGCGATGAAATATCAACTTCAGTCACGCGCCGGTTTCAACACCGTTGAACCCGGACCGCTCCCATTTGACGAGGACAGTTTTGACGTGATTTTCAGCAAGGATGCCTTTCTGCATATTCCTGACAAGGAGGCCCTGATGCGTGATTGCGCGCGAATCCTGCGTCCGGGCGGGATAATCGCTGCCAGCGACTGGATGCGCATTGATGACAATCCTCCGTCACCGGAGATGCGGGAATATATCAAAAGCGAAGGTCTTGATATGCATATGTGTTCGCTTGAAAGATATCAGCAAGCGCTCGCGGCGGCCGGGTTTGAGGATATCTCCCTCAGGGATCGCAACGACTGGTACAAGATGAAAGCCCGTGATGAACTTGCCGAACTCAAGGGGCCGTTGCGCAAGAAAATCGTCGATCTTGTCGGCGAGGCAGAGGCTGATGAAGTCACCGAAATATGGGAGAAAATGGCCAGGATGCTTGATATTGGTGAACATCGCCCCGGCCATTTTTCGGCCCGCCTGAACGCCTGATGATGTGCCTTCATGCTGAGCCTGTTACCTTGCGGCCTCATCACTCGGATCTGGTCAAGCGGGGCAAATCTGTGCCACCCTCATCCGAAGATCGCATCGCAGGACAGGGGCGGATGTCATGAGTAAAAAGATAACGCTGAGCCAGAATCCGCATCAGGCAAGTCACGCACGTGAGAAAGTGCTTGAGATCGCTATCGGACGGGCTATACGCGGCTTTCGCCGCCAGCAGGAGATCACGGTTGCCGACCTCGCCGAACGCACGGGCCTTTCAAGAGGCATGCTTTCAAAGATTGAAAACGGCAATATCTCCCCATCTCTTTCAACCCTGCAGAGTCTTGCTACCGCGCTCGGCGTGCCGCTTACCGGGTTTCTGCGCGGCTTTGAGGAAACACGCCATGTCAGCCATACCAAAGCCGGTGAAAGCGTCGAGGTCAAGCGGGCGGGCACAAGGGCCGGGCATCAGTATAACCTGCTTGGTCACCTGCAATCCGTGGCCAGCGGGGTGGTGGTTGAACCCTATATGATCACCCTGACCGAAACATCAGATACCTTTCCCGCCTTTCAGCATGATGGTGTTGAAATGATCTATATGCTTGAAGGAATTGTCGAGTATCGGCATGGGGACCGATTGTTCCGTCTTGAGGCCGGGGATACGCTCTTTTTTGAGGCCGATGCCCCGCATGGGCCTGAAGTGCTGGTCGAACTTCCGGCGCGCTATCTTTCGGTGATCTCCTATCCCCAGTCAAAATAGGCACAGGCCGGTGACAGGGGTCATCTCATCCATTTTTTATCCCCTCAAGAATAAAAGTTTCTTGTGAGTTTCCATAATTTCGCTACTATCATTTACATTCACCGATGGAATGATGGAGTGAAATGAGATGTGCGGCATTGTCGGACTTTTTCTGAAAGACAGATCGCTTGAACCTCGCCTCGGCTCTTTACTGGCGGATATGCTGGTCAAGATGTCGGATCGCGGGCCGGACAGTGCAGGTATCGCGATCTATGGAGAGGGCAAGGAAGGCCGAAGCAAGATCACGATACAGTCATCCCGGCCGGAAACAGATTTTCCTGATCTTTCCAAAAGCCTTGAGCAGGCGGGGATCAATGTTTCAATGGAAATCAAGGATACGCATGCGGTGTTCAGCCTCCCCGTGGCGGAGGAAGAGCGTTTTCATACGCTCCTGCGTGCCGATTTTGCCGCCATGCGCGTGATGAGCCGTGGCCAACACATCGAGATTTACAAGGAAGTCGGGCAGCCCAGGGACGTCGCGGCGCGTTTCGATCTTTCCGGGATGGGCGGGACCCATGGCATCGGTCACACGCGCATGGCAACGGAATCCGCGGTGACCACCATGGGGGCGCATCCGTTTTCAACCGGGGCGGATCAATGTCTTGTGCATAATGGCTCGCTGTCCAATCACAACAGCCTGCGCCGCAAGCTCCGGCATCAGGGCATGCCCTTTGAAACCGATAACGATACCGAAGTTGCGGCAAGCTATCTCAGCTATCGGATGATGGAGGGGGCGAGCCTCGGCGAAGCTCTTGAGAGCAGCCTTTCCGATCTGGACGGGTTTTATACGTTCGTTGTCGGCACAAGAGACGGTTTTGGCGTCTTGCGTGATCCCATCGCCTGCAAACCTGCCGTGATGGCTGAAACCGACCGCTATGTTGCTTTCGGTTCAGAATATCGCGCGCTTGTTAATCTGCCGGATATCGAGATGGCTCGCGTATGGGAGCCGGAACCAGCAACCGTCTATTTCTGGAAACATTGAAATGCAGCAATTTGATCTTGAAGCCGAAGGTCTTAGAAAACTCAACCAGACGCTGCACGCGCTCGGTAATGATACCAATCAGAAGACCTGGGAGGTCATCAACCCGCGCGGCAGCCATGCCATTGCGGTTGGACTTGATGTGCCCATCGAGGTCACTGTCCGGGGGTCAACGGGGTATTACTGCGGGGGCATGAACAAACAGGCCACGATCATCGTCGATGGTTCCGCCGGACCAGGTGTTGCTGAAAACATGATGTCCGGCAAGGTCATCATCGAAGGGGATGCAAGCCAGTATGCCGGAGCAACAGGGCGGGGCGGGCTGCTGGTGATCAAGGGCAATGCGGCGTCGCGCTGCGGTATTTCAATGAAAGGGATCAATATTGTCGTTCATGGAAATATCGGCCATATGTCGGCCTTCATGGCGCAGAAAGGCAATCTGGTGGTGCTTGGTGATGCCGGCGAAGCGCTTGGCGATTCCCTCTATGAAGCGCAGATTTTCGTCCGTGGTTCGGTCAAAAGCCTTGGGGCTGACTGTATCGAGAAGGAAATGCGCCCCGAACATATCGAGGTGCTGAAGACCCTGCTTGAAGACGCCGGAGCGGATGCCAAGCCAGAAGAATTCCGGCGCTACGGTTCAGCCCGCAACCTCTATCATTTCGACATTGATCACGCGGACAGCTATTGAGGGACATAAAAACATGGATGACGCATCGAAAAAAGCAATCCCGCCAACAGCACCGATTAAATCAGCGACCTTTACCGATCCCGTCAATGCCGAGATCCGGCGGGCAGCGGCAACAGGGATCTATGATATCCGCGGTGGCGGTGCCAAGAGGAAAGTGCCGCATTTTGATGATCTGCTCTTCCTCGGGGCATCGATTTCACGGTATCCGCTTGAGGGGTATCGTGAAAAATGCGCAACAAATGTCACGCTGGGGACGAGATTTGCATCGAAACCCATCGAAATTGATATCCCGATCACCATTGCCGGCATGAGTTTCGGGGCGCTTTCGGGACCTGCCAAGGAAGCGCTTGGTCGCGGGGCAACCATGGCCGGAACCTCAACCACCACCGGTGATGGAGGGATGACCGAAGAAGAACGCGGGCATTCAAAGATACTCGTCTATCAGTATCTGCCGTCACGATACGGCATGAACCCGAATGATCTGCGCCGGGCGGATGCGATCGAGGTTGTGGTCGGGCAGGGCGCCAAGCCCGGGGGCGGCGGCATGCTGCTGGGGCAGAAGATCAGTGACCGGGTGGCGGGGATGCGTGATCTGCCCGCCGGTATTGATCAGCGGTCGGCGTGCCGGCATCCGGACTGGACGGGGCCCGATGACCTTGAGATCAAGATCCTTGAGCTGCGGGAGATTACAAACTGGGAAAAACCGATCTATGTCAAGATCGGCGGGGCGAGACCCTATTTTGACACCACCCTTGCGGTCAAGGCCGGGGCGGATGTCGTGGTCATCGACGGCATGCAGGGCGGCACGGCGGCCACCCAGGATGTCTTTATCGAACATGTCGGCCAGCCTACACTTGCCTGTATCCGGCCAGCGGTCAAAGCCCTGCAGGACCTAGATATGCATCGTGAAGTTCAGCTCATCGTCTCCGGCGGGATCAGAACAGGTGCTGATGTGGCAAAAGCCCTTGCTCTTGGTGCGGATGCCGTTTCCATCGGTACGGCGGCGCTGATTGCCCTTGGCGATAATGACCCGCGCTGGGAAGAGGAATATCAGCGTCTTGGTACCACGGCAGGTGCTTATGATGACTGGCACGAAGGCCGTGACCCTGCGGGCATCACCACCCAGGACCCCGATCTCATGTCAAGGCTTGATCCTGTTGCAGGCGGACGACGTTTGCGCAATTATCTGAAGGTCATGACACTTGAAGCGCAAACAATCGCCAGAGCCTGCGGCAAAAGCCATGTGCACAACCTTGAGCCGGAAGATCTCTGCGCGTTGACCATCGAAGCATCAGCCATGGCCGGTGTTCCGCTTGCCGGAACAAACTGGATACCGGGCCAGGGGAGTTTTTAGAAAAGAGCCAAGGTGTATTACTGCCGGCCAGAAGGCCAATGATGAAGGAGAAATGAAGATGAGCGTTGATCTTGCCGCATTTGCCCGGGAAAAGGGCGTCAAATATTTTATGATTTCCTTTACCGATCTTTTCGGTGGACAGCGGGCCAAACTGGTCCCCGCCCAGGCCATCGCCGACATGCAGAAAGACGGGGCGGGTTTTGCCGGTTTTGCAACCTGGCTCGACATGACCCCGGCACATCCCGATATGCTGGCCGTGCCAGACCCGAACTCGGTAATCCAGCTTCCATGGAAGCCTGAAGTCGCCTGGGTTGCCGCAAACTGCGTGATGGAAGACCAGCTGGTCGAGCAGGCGCCGCGCAATGTGCTGACAAAACTGATCGATGCGGCGGCAAAGGAAGGCTTGCGGGTGAAGACGGGCGTTGAAGCCGAATTCTTTCTGCTGACGCCGGATGGAAGCGAAATTTCAGATGAATTCGATACCAGCCCAAAACCCTGCTATGATCAGCAGGCGGTGATGCGCCGCTATGATGTTATTTCCGAGATCTGTGATCATATGCTGGCGCTCGGCTGGGGGCCGTATCAGAACGATCACGAAGATGCCAATGGCCAGTTTGAGATGAACTGGGAATTCGATGACGTCATGAATACCGCTGACAAGCACAGTTTCTTCAAATTCATGACCAAATCCGTTGCCGAAAAACACGGATACCGCGCGACGTTCATGCCGAAACCTGTCGAAGGCCTGACCGGTAACGGATGCCATGTTCATATTTCGGTCTGGGACAAGGACGGCAAGGCCAATGCCTTTGCTGATGACAGCATGGAACTGGGATTGTCGCAATCCGGCCGGCATTTCCTTGGCGGGATCATGAAACATGCAAGCGCGCTGGCGGCGATTACCAACCCGACGGTCAACAGCTATAAGCGGATCAACGCGCCGCGCACCATTTCAGGTGCTACCTGGGCACCCAACACCGTGACCTGGACCAGCAACAACCGGACCCATATGGTGCGCGTCCCCGGGCCAGGCCGGTTCGAGTTGCGCCTGCCGGACGGGGCTGCCAACCCCTATCTGTTGCAATCGGTCATCATCGCGGCAGGGCTTGACGGGCTGCGCCATAAAGCCGACCCCGGCAAGAGATATGACATTGACATGTATGCCGAAGGGCACAAGGTCAAAGGGGCGCCGAAACTGCCGCTCAACCTGCTTGATGCCTTGCGTGCCTATGACAAGGATAAGGAGCTTAAATCGGCGATGGGGGATGAATTCTCTTCCGCCTATCTCAAGCTCAAGATGCAGGAATGGAATTCCTATGTGTCGCATTTCTCCAGCTGGGAAAAGGAAAACACCCTCGATATCTGAGCCAAGCCTTTCTTTGAAATCCAGAAAGGTTTTCCCCTCGGAGGGGGGGAGGATGGCGAATTACGGCAACCTGCCGAAACTGGCTGTCCTTTCCGGCTCATCAAGCGCCTGATCATCGATACCTGACTTTAGCGGAATGATTTCGATAAGGCCGCAGAGAATACAACGAAAACAGAGCTCGCTCCGGGATGACGCATTAAGATGGCGGCGAATCGCCATAAGATGCTGTTTGATGGTTACCGGCGAAAGATTAAGCTCCCGGGCGATGACCTTGTCGGATTTTCCCTGAATGGCATAGCCGAGAACAATGCGCTGGCGATAGGACAAGGAAAGGGTATCGTGCTTGAACACACGAATAACGGCATGGCCGATGGGAAACTCGATATAGCCTTCGGGATATTTCTGCTGACATGAGGGATGCGGGTATCGCTGCACATCAACTTCACCCGGCGAGGGAGGTTTCAAATCCTTCACCAGAGATGAAGCAATCATGGGTGCTTCGCTCGATTTTTTGATATTCATGTCTGTCCCTTGGTTTCCAGATGATTGGCCCGTCACCCTGGCATCGGGCCGCCAAAAGTCATTGCAAGCAACGATACTGCTTATTTACCCAAGGCGACGGTAGCTAATCGCTGCCAGACGGGCTGTTGTATTCAGCAGTCAACCCGACAAAGGGATGGCTGCTTGCATGACTTTTGAAATGCCATTGTGCCGCCATTGGACCCAGAGTCAAAGGCAAAAATGAAATCACTGCGGCTATTCCTGAATAGTCACCGTGCTGCCCATGGCATTAATTTATATTAGTTTTTTATAATTTAAAGAGGTGGCCTGCTTTCCAACGGCCAAAAACCCGCCGGAAAGCGGGTGAGTCCATCAGAAAACAGATCACAAACCTGGGAGGAAGATGGCGGACGGGGTGGGATTCGAACCCACGAAGGGCGTTAACCCTTGCCGGTTTTCAAGACCGGTGCATTCAACCGCTCTGCCACCCGTCCGGTGCTGCGTTCTATAGCATACTTGGGCGGGAAGTCCAGCCATCACAACCTATATGATCGAAATATTTGCCCCAGGCCGGATCATGTCGGCTCAAGAGGAGAGGTTTTTTGGTTTCATCGCAAAGACAGGGATGAAGCGGATGCAGCAACCGCGAATTTAGAAGATTTTCTTAACGGAAGTTTATGCTATGAGAAGGGCATGCTTGATGTTCTTTCGCTCTCCATTCCCTTTTTTGCGCTTATTTTTCTGGGTCTTGGCGCGCGCGCGATATCGTTCTGCGATGAAAACGGGGCGAAGCTGCTCTCCCGGTTTGCGTTCTTTGTGGCGCTGCCGCCGTTCATGTTCATCAATATCGCCGCCAGCAATGCGCAGGATATCCTCAACTGGGGGTTTGTCTGGAGATATGAGACCGGCACGATCGTGATTTTCCTGATCAGTGCCTTTATTGCGCGAAGTTTATTTCGTCTTACCCGATCCGAAACCGGTATTTTCGGGCTCAATAGCGTTTATCCGAATTATGGATATATGGGGGTGCCGCTGGCGATACTGGCCTTTGGCGAAGCGGCGGCCCTGCCGATGGCGCTGATCCTGCTGGCCGATACGATTGTCCTGCTGGCGCTGACGTCAATTTTCGTCTCCAAGGAAGGGCAGGGTATGCTGGATGTGCCGTTGCAGATCATCCGCACCATGGCGCGCAACCCGCTGATGATTTCGGTGATCTCCGGCCTTGCCTTTTCTGCCTTGGGAGTTGAAATGCCGGTGATTGCGCATCGTTTCATCATGATGCTCGCCGGGGCCGCGGCGCCTGTTGCCCTCTTTGCGCTTGGGGCGACACTTTACGGACAACCTATCCGCAGCGCCATGGCCGAACTGAATACCCTGACCATGATCAAACTGGTTATCCACCCCTGGCTGATTGCCGCGCTGTTCATCTTTTTTCCCGGCCAGGATATCCTCTGGGTCAAGGTTGCCATCATTTCTTCCTGCCTGCCGGTTGCGGCCAATGTTTTCATGCTGTCGCATGTCTATGGTGCCTATTCCGGGCGAACGGCTTCCACCATCTTCCTCAGCACGATGGTCGCCACCTTGACGGTGCCGGTCGTGCTATATCTGGTTTTTCTGCTTTGATTGACCACAAGATCGCGTTTCCTGTTGTCACAACCCCGGGCTGGATATAGGCTTGTTTTTATAAACACCGAGGGAGGCATTCATGCAGCGTTACTTGATGGGCGGTATTGCTTTGCTTTTGGGGGCGTCGTGTATTTCCTTTCACGCCGCCGCCAATGAAGAAAGCTTTGACAGCTGGCTTGCCAACCTGAGAAAGGAAGCCATCAGCAAAGGGATCAGCGAAGCCACCCTCGATGCGGCGCTGACCGGAATAGAACCTATTCCAAGGGTGATTGAACTTGACCGCAAGCAACCTGAATTCACCCTGACCTTTGCCGAATATCTCAATCTTGTCGTTCCGGATTCAAGGAAGGAACGGGCAAGAGACCGGTTCAGGACACATCAGGATCTGCTCACCAAGATCGGCAAGAAATATGGTGTTCAGCCCAGATTCATCGTAGCGCTCTGGGGGATTGAAACGGATTTCGGCCGCGTCATGGGCAGTTTCAAGGTTATTCCCGCCCTTGCCAGTCTTGCCTATGACGGTCGCCGTTCGGAATTTTTCCGAAAGGAGCTTTTCTATGCGCTCCAGGTCATCAATGAAGGACATATCA
The DNA here is from genome assembly GCA_041228335.1 of Alphaproteobacteria bacterium LSUCC0684. Classification (NCBI taxonomy): domain Bacteria; kingdom Pseudomonadati; phylum Pseudomonadota; class Alphaproteobacteria; species Alphaproteobacteria bacterium LSUCC0684. The sequence continues at coordinate 1,170,970 of CP166130.1, forward strand.
CCGCCGATGCCATGATGGGGAGCTGGGCTGGCGCGATGGGCCAGAGCCAGTTCATGCCGTCATCCTTCATCCGCTATGCCCAGGATTATGATGGCGACGGACGCCGCGATATCTGGGGCACGCAGGGTGATGTTTTTGCTTCGGCGGCAAATTACCTCAAACAGGTCGGCTGGCGGGATGATATCACCTGGGGCAGGGAGGTGCGACTTCCTAAAAGTGGGGCGGCGGCGGCCGATAACGCCATGGCGCTGCATGATGCCAAAACATGGAAAGGGCTGAACGACTGGGCCGGGTTGGGGGTGACCAGAGCTGATGGGTCCGCACTCCCTGAACGGAACATTGAGGCCAGGCTTGTTCTGCCGGATGGCAAGGATGGACGAGCCTATCTTGTCTACAGAAATTTTGAAGCTATCCTGAAATGGAACAGGTCAAACTATTTTGCGATTGCGGTGGGCACCCTGTCCGACGCGATGAGATAATATATGCGCTTTGTTTTTGGTATCATCGGCATCGTTTTTCTTCTTTCGGGGTGCACCACGCTGGAAGTGGCGGTGGATGTGGCCAAGAAAATCCAGCGTGCCGAAGAAAGCAAATCAGCCGAGACAGCCGAGGTAAAGGCAGACCCCCGGTATAAAGTCGGCAATCCCTATGAAGTCAAGGGGATATGGTATTACCCTGAACGTGATCTTACCTATGACGAAACCGGAATTGCCTCCTGGTATGGCGACGAATTTGCCGGCAGGCTGACGGCTAATGGTGAGATATTCGACCCCGAGGTGGTTTCGGCTGCCCACAAGACGCTACCCATGCCCTCGGCGGTGCGGGTAATCAATCTTGAAAACGGGCGTTCACTTGTTATTCGCATCAATGATCGCGGCCCGTTTGTTGCCTCACGGATAATAGATCTTTCGCGGGAGGCGGCACGTCTTCTCGGGTTCAAAGAACAGGGCATTGCCCGTGTCCGGGTGCAGATCCTGGCTGAAGAAAGCCTGCGCCTTGAACGTGAAGCCAAGGAGGGGAGATTTCCTTCCATCGGCACAACATCCTCGGTTGAGCTCCCCCCGACCAATGCTGCCGCGGTGCCGAAAGTGTCGCTCAATTCCAGTAAAAAGGGAGAGGCTGAAGTTGAAGCTGGCACCAATGCCGTTTCGGCGATTGACCTGATTACATCTTCACGTTCCACCGAGATTATTGAACTTCCACCGGTGGATACAACGATCTGGGTACAGGTTGGCGCCTTCAGCGAGCTGAGCAACGCCGAAAATGTCGTAAACAAGCTTAAAGATCATGTGACGGCCCGGATCTCCACCTTCGAGAATGACGGCCAGTATATTCATCGTGTCCGGGTCGGCCCTCTCCTATCGGTCAATGCCGCCGATCAGGCCCTTGACCGCGTTATCTCACGCGGATTTACCGGAGCAAAAATTATCCTTGAATAGGCCGTTTTTTGACCACATAACGAGGATAGTCTTTTAAAGATCTGATACATAAGAGGATGTTTTTCATGAAATTTACCGCAATGCGATCACGTTTACATCTTTATCGCCAGATTGCGGCATGTCTTTTTGGTCTAATTCTGGCCACGGCACCTGTGCATGCCGATATCATCACGCCTTCGGAATATGTCATGATCATGGATTTTGACTCCGGCAAGACATTGTATGAAAAAAATGCCGATGCACCGATGAAACCCGCCTCCATGGCCAAGATGATGACAACCTATCTTGCCTTCAGACAGATCAAAAAAGGCAGCCTCAAGATGGATGACAAATTCATTGTATCGGAGAAAGCCTACCGAAAAGGTGGATCGCGGACTTTTGTCGAGGTTGGGAAACAGGTTACCGTCGGTGATCTTTTGCGCGGGATCATCGTGCAAAGCGGAAATGACGCCGCTATCGTCATTGCCGAAGGGCTTGCCGGAACCGAAGATGCCTTTGCCGAGGAAATGACCATTCAGGCAAAAAAACTTGGCATGGAAAACACGGTGTTCGGAAATTCGACCGGCTGGCCAGATGAGGTCACCATGACCACCGCCCGTGATCTCGCCATCCTGGCGCGATCAATCATCCGTGATTTTCCCGAACTCTATAAAATATATTCGGAAACATCCTTCACCTATAACAACATCAAGCAGAGCAACCGTAATCCGCTTCTCTATAGTCTGGAATATGCCGATGGGCTCAAGACAGGACACACCCAGGAGTCGGGATACGGGTTGACGGCCTCGGCCGAACGGGACGGCATGCGGATCATCATGGTGGTCAATGGCCTTGGCAGCATGAAGGAACGCCGCCTTGAAAGTACCCGGCTAATGGATCTTTCTTTCCGGTTGTTCCAGAAATATGATCTCATACAAAGCGATGAGATCGTCCTCAATGCCCAGGTCTGGATGGGGGAAGAGGAAAGTGTTCCGCTTGCGGTCAAGGAAACCGTCAGTGCGGTGCTGGATCGCAAGACCCATACGAATATCATCCGCCGAACCGAAATTCAGGACCCGATCAATGCCCCGGTGGTCAAGGGGCAGCAACTGGGTGAGGTTATTCTCACCATCGATGGAAATGATGAACGATACCCGCTGCTGGCCACCAAAGATATTCCGCAACTGCCTTTCCATCGCAGGATAGGTGCGTTTTTCAAGCAATTGATTTTCGGCGTTAATGCGCCCGCACCGGCTGAAGGAAACTGATGGCGTCATGCCGGGTGTGTTTCTGTCATTCGAGGGAGGAGAGGGGAGCGGCAAGACCACCCAGATCAAGCTGCTCGCAAACTGGCTGAGTGGTGTCTGGCCCGGCAAGGTCACGCAGACACGCGAGCCCGGGGGCACCCACGGTGCGGAACTTATCCGTGAACTCCTCGTCAAGGGAGACGAGGCGAGATGGGACAGCGTTACCGAAGCCCTGCTCATGACCGCTTCAAGGCGTGATAATCTCTGCCGTATCATTCTTCCGGCGCTCAAAGATGGTGATGCAGTGATTACGGACCGTTTCTTTGACAGCACGACCGTATATCAGGGAATTGTCGGCGGTGTGGACCCGGAGCTTATCGCGACACTGAATACACGCTCACTTGATGGCGTCATTCCGGATATCACCATCCTTCTTGATATCGACCCGGCTATCGGTCTCAAGCGAAGCACACGGGGTGAAAACGAGGAAACACGGTTTGAAAACAAAGGTCATGCCTTCCATGAACAGGTCCGGGCAGGGTATCTTCAACTCGCGAAACAGAATCCGGAGAGGTTCATTGTCATTGATGCAAGCCGGAACGAAAAAGTCATCCATGATGATATCATTGCGCAGGTTGAACCCAGACTTGGCCAGTTTCGATGAATGAGGCGGCGGAAATCTCAACGCATCCCCGATATTGCGAGGAGGTGCGCGGGCATGACGATATCCTTGATCTGCTGATCTCCGGCCACAGCCGTCGTCATCACGGCGTGATCCTTTCAGGACCGCGCGGAATTGGCAAAGCATCTCTTGCCTATCGTGTGGCCGAGCATCTTTTTGCAGGTCCCAGCGGGCAGGATATGTTCGGAAATACCGCGGGGCCTGAAAACAGCCCTGAAACACCGCTCATCAGGGCAGGCTCGCATCCCGATATGATGGTGGTTGAACTTGAAGAAGACAAAGCCACTTCACGCATCAGCGTTGAGCAGATACGGCGCATCCCGCCCTTCCTTTCACATACACCTGCACGAGGAAAAAGGCGGATCGTGATACTTGATGCGCTGGATGAAATGAATTTCAATGGCGCCAATGCGATGCTGAAAACCCTTGAGGAACCGCCGGAACAGGCATTGATCATCCTCATCCATCATTGCACTATCCCGATCTTGCCGACCATCCGCTCACGCTGCCAGGTGCTGAGAATGTCGCCCCTTGGCGTGGAGGATACGCGCAATGTTATCAGGCGGCTTTTCCCTGAAGCTGATTCCGGCTGGGTTGACGTGGCAGCGCATCTCACCGAAGGTGCGCCGGGACGGGCACAGATTTTTGCCCAAAGCGGGGCCATGGACCTTTACGCCGAGACCTGTTCCGTGTTGGCAAGCGCCCGGCCATCGGCTCTATCGCTGGATGAGCTCGCGCAGCAATGGGGGCAGGGAGGGGCAAAGAATACCTCACGCAGGGCGATGATGCGCCTCCTTTTTGACCGGCTCACGCGGATGTCTGCCCGGAAGGCGGCAGGATACATATCTGCTCCGGGGCAGGCGGGACTCGATATCGAAAATCAGGCCATTGATGCCATAACAACCCGCATTCCTGCCGCAAAACTTGCCGAGTACCAGCAGGATCTTCTCCGCAGGATAGATGAGGCCGAACGGCTTAATCTCGACATGACGATTGTCGCCGCAGGCATTCTTGCGAGGCTGGCCAGGGGTTGAGGTGATCTGATCGGGGGGCAGATGCCCCTTGCACATGCGGAGTGTTCGGGCTAAATCATTGTGGTTAATTGAAAAAGTTCCTCGAGAAACCTGTTGCCCATGAAGACGTCCTATTACATCACGACGCCGATTTACTATGTGAACGACAAACCTCATATCGGTCATGCCTATACCACGCTTGCCTGTGACGCGCTGGCACGGTTCAAGCGTCTTGACGGTTATGATGTCATGTTCCTTACCGGAACCGATGAACATGGTCAGAAAGTGCAGAAATCTGCCGAAGAAAAAGGTATCGACCCAAAGAATTTCACCGATCAGGTCAGCCAGAATTTTCGTGATCTGACAACCGAACTCAATTTCAGCAACGATGATTTCATCCGCACCACGGAAGATCGACATCATCAGGCTTGCCAGTTGCTCTGGAAAACGCTCGTTGACAACGGAGATATCTATCTCGGCAGTTACGCGGGCTGGTACGCGGTTCGCGACGAAGCGTTCTACAGTGAAAGCGAGATCGTCGATGGCAAGGCCCCGACCGGTGCGCCGGTAGAATGGGTGGAAGAACCTTCCTATTTCTTCCGGCTCTCCGCCTATCAGGACAAGCTTCTCACCCATTATGAAAACAACCCGGATTTTGTCGCGCCACGGTCCCGGTTCAACGAAGTCAAAAGCTTTGTTTCTGGCGGGCTCAATGATCTTTCGGTCAGCCGGGCCAGTTTTTCCTGGGGCGTGCCGGTACCAGGTGATGATGCCCATGTCATGTATGTCTGGCTTGATGCGCTGACCAACTACATCACCGCCGCAGGGTACGGGCAGGAAGATGGCGAGGCGCGTTTCGCCCGGCGCTGGCCTGCTGATCTGCATATGGTGGGCAAGGATATCCTCAGGTTTCATTCGGTGTACTGGCCGGCTTTTCTCATGGCTGCCGGTGTTCCGCTGCCAAAACGTGTTTTCGCCCATGGCTGGTGGACAAATGAAGGCCAGAAGATTTCCAAATCGCTGGGGAATGTGATCGATCCCATCAAGGTTGCGGAAACCTACGGGCTTGATCAGATGCGATATTTCCTCCTGCGCGAAGTCCCTTTTGGCAATGATGGTGATTTTTCGCATGCGGCGATGGTTCACCGGATGAATGGTGATCTTGCCAATGATCTCGGCAATCTCAGCCAGCGGGTTCTTTCCATGATTTTCAAGAACTGCGACGGGGTGATGCCGGAAGCTCCGGGATCGCTGGCTGATGCGGATATGGTGCTGCTCAATCAGGTGGATGATCTTCTTGAGGTGCAGCGTAACCATTACGACAGCCAACTTTTCCATGAAGCGCTCAAATCTCTGTGGGATGTTGTGGGTGCGGCAAACCGCTATGTCGATGAGATGGCCCCCTGGGCGCTGCGCAAAACCGACCCGGAACGCATGAAGGTGGTGCTCTGGGTCCTGGCCGAAACCTTGCGTCAGGTGGCTATTCTTGTTCAGCCTGTCATGCCTGAAGCCGCGGCCAATATGCTCGAGCAGCTTGGGGTAGAGGGGGATAAGCGTTCCTTTGCCGAACTAGGTGCGGGCAACCGCATGGCAGGCGGGCAGGGGCTTGATCGCCCGCAGCCTGTCTTCCCAAGATATGTTGAAGAGGAAGCTGAATGAATACCGCCTCTTTGGGCGTGATTGACAGCCACGCCCATATCGATTTCCCCCATTATACCGATGATCGTGACGCCATGCTTGAACGCATGAAGGAGGCCGGGGTTTCGGATGTGATCTGTATCGGGACACGGCTGACGCATCAGGATGGACCGCGTGAGCTTGCCGAGCGCGCGGATAATATCTGGTTCACCGCCGGTGTTCACCCCAACCACGCCCAGGATCAGGAGGATTACGATAATCTCAACGCCTATCGCGCCGCCGTTGATCATCCTCGCTGCGTCGGGGTGGGCGAGGCCGGGCTTGACTATTTTTATGATCGAGCTGATCCGGCGCGGCAGATGGCCTCCTTCCGTGCCCAGTTGACCATTGCCCTTGAAACCGGCCTGCCGATTGTGATCCATTCCCGCGATGCTGATGAAGATATGGCCAATACGCTGGAAGAATTTGCCGCCAAAGGGGAGATTCGCGGTGTAATGCACTGCTTTAGCAGCGGGGCTGAACTTGCTGAAAGAGCGTTGAAAATCGGGTTTTATGTTTCGTTTTCCGGGATACTGACCTTTGCCCGTTCTGAAAATTTACGCGACATCGCGGCCTCGATACCTGATGACCGGCTTCTTGTTGAAACCGACGCTCCTTACCTTAGCCCTGAGCCGGTGAGGAACATCAAGCGCAATGAGCCTGCACATGTTGTTCATACGCTTTCCTGTCTTGCGGAGATCAAGAGGCAGAGTGTTGTTGACATGGCACGAATTACGGCCGCGAATACCCGCAGATTATTTCATAAAATGGGGCCGCATTCATGAAGGTGACCATGCTGGGATGCGGAACGTCGGTTGGAGTGCCCGCGCTTGGAGCTGCTGGATGGGGGAAATGCAACCCGGACAACCCCAAAAACCGCCGCCAGCGCTGCGCATTGCTGGTGCAGAAAGACGGGTTCAATCTTCTTGTCGATGCCGGGCCTGATATTCGCAACCAGCTTCTTGCTGCCGGTAATCCGCGGATACATGCCGTACTGATCACCCATACACATTCCGATCACATTGCCGGGATGGATGATTTGAGGACGTTCTTTTTTCCTGATTTTATCAAAATTCCCGTTTATGGCACGGCAGGTCATCTCGACGATATCACCGGCAAGTTTCAGTATCTTTTTATTAAATCTGAAAAATCACCTTCATATTTCAAACCGTCGCTTGAATCCCATGTCATTTCCCCGGGGGATCGGCTGAACCTTGGCGGGATTGATATCAAGGTTTTGCTCCAGCATCATGGCCGGGTGGACAGCCTTGGCTTTGTCTTTGATGAACGCGTCGGGTATTCAACCGATGTTGTTGATATTCCTGAAGATAGTTTTGCCCATCTCAATGACCTTGATTTGTGGATTGTCGAAAGTTTGCGTGAAACAGAGCATCAGGCCCATGCGCATTATGAGCTGACCTTTTCCTGGATCAAGCGCTGCAGGCCAAAACGTGCAGTGCTGACTCATCTTGGCCTGGAGGCTGATTATGATGAGCTTCTTGCTATTTGTCCCGATGGGGTTGAGCCGGGTTATGACGGGCTTTGCGTTTCCCTTTAATATATTTCCCATATTTTACATAATATAAATTATGCGACATTTACGAAATATATCCTCTCTTACCAGGGAGTAAGAATACATCGACAGAATAAAACTACCTGCTGCCCGTAACAGAACAAAAATATCTGCTGCCGTAAATGCAGGGAAATTCGCGAATAAGGTGGCAAGAAAAAAACGAACATCAATTGAACCATGTAAAGAAAGCCTGGATATAGAAGCAGAGAATAAAGATTGAAAAAATATCAAGACATATCAAGTACAGCTGAATCTGAAAGCGCTACGCGATTTAAAATAACACGCGCAAGACTTTGACAAAGGCGATCCATCGCCCTAAATTAGAAGAACTCTTGGGGTGCCGTGGCTTCACACTACGGCTGAGATAAACCCATTGAACCTGAACCAGGTCATGCTGGCGGAGGAAAGAGGATCAGAAGTCGAAAAGCGCTTTTGAAATTTTCCCACCGACAGCATCTTGGCATGTAACTGCAGTAACGGAGTGCAAGATGCTGAAATACATATTTATATTGTGGTCTGCGATAGGCCTGATGAGTCTGCCGGCAACGGCGCAAGACAAGCCGGAACTCGTTATCTATACCTATGACAGTTTTGCATCGGAATGGGGCCCCGGCCCTGCTATCAAGGCGGAATTCGAAAAAACCTGCAACTGTATCGTTACCTTTATAGGCCTCGACAGTTCGGTGGGTATTCTAGGGCGCATCCAACTTGAAGGGGCAACATCGAAAGCTGATATCGCCCTTGGACTTGACACGTCTCTTACCGCGATTGCATCGGAAACAGGTCTTTTTGCTGATCATCAGTCAAATCTCAAGGGAAAACTTGCGCTGCCGGATGATGTCGGTTTCTGGGATGACCGCAAATTCGTGCCGGTTGACTGGGGATATTTTGCTTTTGTCTATAATACCGAGACGTTGAAAACCCCTCCCCGGTCTTTTGCGGAACTGATTGATCCGGCAAAGGATATCCGTATCGTCATTCAGGATCCGCGCACGGCAACACCTGGCCTTGGGCTGATGCTATGGGTCAACGCCGTTTATGGAGACAAGGCCCCGGAAATCTGGGCAAAGCTCGCGCCAAAAATTGTCACGGTCACCAAAGGATGGTGGGATTCCTATTCCATGTTTCTTGAAGGTGAAGCTGACATGGTTCTCTCTTATTCAACCTCACCAGCCTATCATCTGATAGCGGAAGGCAAAACGAACTTCGCCGCCGCGGCGTTCAGCGATGGCCATTATGCGCAAGTCGAAGTGGCGGGCGTGCTGAAATCATCCACCAAGCCTGCTCTCGCCCGATTGTTCCTGCAAAAGCTTCTTGAGCCGCAAATGCAGTCCCTTCTGCCGACAACGAACTGGATGTATCCGGCGGCAAAGGAGGCAAATATCCCTGAGGGCTTTGGAGGACTCATTGAACCTGCCAGAGCCTTTCTCTTCTCGCCTGAAGAAGTCCAGCGCAATCGCGATGCCTGGACGAAAGCCTGGGTTAACGGGTTGAGCAGGTAGGATAGATCAACACATGGAGCCACGCCCTTCCCATCAGCATCAATATCTTGTGGCCATTGGGCTGGGGGCGGCTTTACTTCTGCTGATGCTCGGCCTTGCGGCAATTCTTGCGCTTGCATTTAGTGGAGAAGGACGCCTTTTGGGCGGTATTGATGAGCGGACCGGATATGTTCTGAGGAGTGCCTTAATTCAGGCAAGCCTGTCGGTGCTGTTCAGCCTGTTTTTGGCGATACCTTCGTCAATAGCGCTCAATCGGACGGCGGGTTGGCGGTGGACCCGGATGATGCGAATGATGCTGGGGCTTGCCCTTGTCATCCCGACGACGGTGGCGGCCGGAGGGTTGATTGCCATATGGGGGCGAAAAGGTCTTCTTGCGTCTTTATGTGAGCCTCTTTTTGATATGTCCGGTTGCGGCAATATCACGATCTATGGACTGCACGGCGTTATTCTTGCGCATATGTTTTTTAATGTGCCGCTTCTTATTCGGATATTCCTGCCTCAGCTTGAAGCGATACCTGCCGCCCATCATCGCCTGGCAAGCCAGTTGAATATCACGGGGGTTGCAAGGTTTCGTCACATTGAGTGGCCGCAGATACGATCAGCCATCCCTGCATCGGCCCTGCTTGTCTTCCTCTTCTGTTTCACGTCGTTTTCACTGGTGCTGATGCTGGGTGGCGGGCCAAAAGTCACGACGATGGAAGTTGAAATCTACGCCGCGATTAGGTTTTCCTTTGATCTGGTGGCGGCTTCGGGGTTGAGTCTCCTGCAATTTGCCTGTGCCGCCCTTGTTGTATCGGTAATCGCCATCCTGAACAGAAAACAGCCTCTTGTCCGCACCACCCAGGATATGTCGCTGAATCTTGCCGAAACATGGAGCAAAAGTGAAAGATCCCCCCTTTCCTTCTGGATAGTGTTGGTCCATGGCCTGCTTGGGTTTCTCATCATTCTGCCTGTTGCGATGGTAATCATCAAAGGTCTCGACCCGGCGCTTGCAATGGTGATGGAAAGGCCGATTTTCTGGCGCGCGCTCACCACCAGTTTGAGTATAGCAATCGGAAGCGCCATTGCGGTCACGTCACTGGCATTTGTGCTGGCGGGTGCCCGTTCAGGCCTCATCATGCGGCAACAGACAAGCGCGCCACGGAAATCCATTGCGCTGGTCGTTCTTGATGGGGGCATTATGCTCTATCTGGTGATCCCGGCTATCGTCCTCGGAACATCTGCCTTTATTCTTCTGAGGTCGGCGGGTGATGTTTTCGCTGCCGCCTGGATGGTTGTTGTCGCGGCCAATACCCTTCTTGCACTGCCACTGGCGGTGCGTGTGCTGGAGCCAAGGATGACAAGGCTTTTCCGCCAGCAGGACAGGCTCGCCCTGATGCTTGGAATAGATGGGATGGCAAGATGGAGAATGATCACCCTGCCCTTGCTTGAACGTGAGATCGGGCTCATCCTTGGGCTTTCGGCTGCACTTTCGGTGGGAGATCTTGGGGTGATTGCACTTTTTGCCAGCCAGCATTTCCAGACATTGCCCTGGATGCTCTATCAGGCAACAGGCCGATATGCCGGCGATGAAGCCGCGGCGCTTGCTCTTCTTCTGCTCGGCGTGACCGTTTTTCTGCTGATGGCGGGCAAATCCGCTGCACGCCTGTTCCGGTTCATGGAGAAAGTGCATGCTTGAGATCCGTTCTGTTGAGTTCAGCTATGGGGATCAAACAAGGTTCACCTATGATCTTGATGTCCGGCGTGGTGCTGCTACCGTCATTCAGGGCCCTTCTGGCGTAGGCAAGTCAACGCTTCTGCTGCTTGTGGCCGGGTTTCTTTCTCCGGTGAGCGGTGACATTCGATGGCAGGATGACTCCATCGTGGCGCTGCCCCCATCGGAACGGCCGCTTTCCATGCTTTTTCAGGATAACAACCTTTTCGACCACCTTGATGCCTGGACGAATATTGCCCTCGGTCTTGATCCCCGACTGAAAATATCGGACGCGGAAAAACATCTTGTTGATCTATCCATGGAGCAACTTGGCATTCACCAGCTCAAAGACCGGCTCCCTCCCCGGCTTTCAGGTGGCCAGCAGCAGCGTGTGGCACTGGCCCGCGCGCTGGTCAGGGCCAAAGGGCGAGAAAAGCCGCTGATCCTGCTGGATGAGCCTTTTACGGCCCTTGATCCAGCAACCCGGAAGGACTGTCTTGCCGCTGTCCGGCTTCTCATTGATGATGTTGGGATGACGGCACTTATTGTCAGCCATGATCCGGCGGATGCATTTGATCTTGACGCGGAAGTTTTCTCCTTGCCGTGGGATGGATCACCGACCTAAGATCATTTCAGTATTTTTTTGACGTTGAGGAGTATTGATGACCACCTCCATGAATGGCGGCGAAATGATTGTTCGCTGCCTTGAAGAACAGGGCATTGACCGGGTGTTCTGCGTGCCGGGTGAAAGTTTTCTGCCGGTGCTCGATGGGCTTCAGCAATGCCGGATCGAAACCGTGCTGGCACGGCATGAAGGCGGTGCCGCCATGATGGCCGAAGCTGACGGCAAAATGACCGGCCGGCCGGGGGTGGTGATTGTTACCCGCGGCCCCGGGGCTACCAATGCTTCGGCCGGAATACATGTGGCCCAGCAGGATTCAACCCCTCTTGTGATGCTGGTGGGACAGGTGGCGCGCGACATGCGTGGCCGCGATGCCTTTCAGGAAGTGAATTTTGAGCGAATGTTCGGCGACATGGCCAAACATGTCGAAGAAATCCATGACGTCCGGAACCTGCCTGAGGCCATCGCCAATGCCTTCAGGATTGCCATGGAAGGAAGGCCGGGGCCGGTGGTGCTAAGCCTTCCGGAAGACATGCTCTATGATACGGCATCGGTATCTGTTCCGGGGCGAGTTGAAATTGCGTCACCTTCCCTTGATGATGCGGCGCTCAATCAGGCGCATGAAATGATCAGCAAGGCGAAAAGACCCATCATTATCGCTGGCGGATCATGCTGGGACAAATATGCTGTCGCTGATCTTTCCCGAATGGCTGCGATATACGGGGTGCCGGTGGCTTGCTCGTTTCGCCGTCAGCGCCTGATGGATGCACGGGATCCTTTTTATGCCGGTGATCTCGGCCTTGGCTGCAATCCGGAGCTGCTCGACCGGATCAGGACCGCTGATCTGCTGATCATGCTGGGAGGAAGGCTTTCTGAAATTCCATCGCAATCCTATACGCTGTTATCGATGCCTGAGCCGCAGATGCCGCTCATCCATCTGCACAGTGATATAAATGAGTTGGGACGTGTCTACTCCCCTGCCCTTGCGCTCCATGGAAGGCCGGGGGCGTTTGTTAAAGCTATGCTGGCCCGGGCGCAGGATCTCTCCCCCATGGCAGGCTGTGATGAGCATCTATCCTATCAGCGTTGGACGGACACGATACCTTCCCCACCTGGCGAAGTGAATATGGCCAGAATCATGGTCTGGCTCAGGGAGAATCTGCCAGATAATGCCATCATGACCAATGGCGCGGGAAATTACGCAACCTGGCTTCACCGGTTTTACCATTTCCGTGACTTCATGAGCCAGCTTGCGCCGACGTCGGGCTCGATGGGATACGGTATTCCTGCCGCTGTTGCTGCCAAGGCCAGATATCCTGACCGTCCGGTGCTGGCTTTCGCCGGCGACGGCTGTTTTCAGATGACCATGAATGAACTGGCCACGGCCCGGCAGATCGGGGCGAATATCATTGTCCTGGTGGTGGATAACGGCATGTATGGAACGATCCGCATGCATCAGGAACGCCATTTCCCCGGACGAGTCAATCACACATCCCTCATCAACCCTGATTTTACCAGTCTGGCTGAGAGTTTTGGATTTCACGCAGAAAAAGTAATAAAAACAGATGATTTTGCTGAAGCATTTACACGTTGCCTGAACTCAGGAAAGCCATCCCTCATTCATCTGCCGATTGATCCCGAGGCTATTTCCCCTACCACCACGCTGACCCGTATCCGAAACAGCGCCGGCTGAATCTACAGAACCGCATCAAGAGCCGCCAGCGCCTGGCTGATCTCATCCCGGGATGTGTAATGGACAAAGGAAAGACGCACCGCGCCGTCATTCGTATCAATCCCCATCTCTTCAAGGACACGCACGGCGTAGTAATCACCGCCTCCGGCCATCACGCCGTGATCCGCAAGCCTTCGGGCAATCTCTTGGGAAGAAAGCCGACTTGAAACAAACGCAACCGTTGGCGCCCTCAAGGCAGGATCAGACGGGCCGATCAGCCGCAAATCGTTGCGGGCGGTAATATATTCAAGCATCGGTGCCAGATTGGACTTTTCCGCATCCCGGAAAAGTTTCTCTATCCGCCTGGGCCGGCCTTCTTCATCGCGGCCACCATGATGGATATCGAGCGCATCAAAATAATCGATCATTCCATTGGATGCTGCAACCTGGGCATGATCAGGCCCTGCCGGTACCATCCATTTTGAAGGATTATCGTGATTGAAGTAATGCGCCTGAGGTTCAAGCAGTGCCCGCGCCGAACGCCGGATCACCATTACCCCCTGATGCGGACCATACGTCTTGTAGGTGGAAAAGAGATAGATATCTGCCCCCAATGCATCGATATCAGGGAACCCGTGGGGACAGTAGGATACCCCATCGACCAGCAGCAAGGCACCTGCATCATGCGCTATATCCGACACCTTGCGAACGGGATTGATCTCTCCTACGACATTCGAGCAATGTGTCATGGCAACGAGGCGGGTGCGATCATCAAGAAGCGGCAGCAGATCATCGAGGTGAAGGCGTCCGTCTTCGGGATCAACCTTCCAGATCAGCACATCTATTCCGCGATTTTGCAACCGCCGCCAGACACCGCTATTCGCCTCATGTTCCTGACCGGAGACAATGATCACGTCACCTTCGTTGAGCCTGCCCGCGAAAGCCTGGGCCAGCACATAGGTGTTCTGCGAGGTGGACGGCCCGAACATGACTTCATCAACCGGTACATTCAGATAGGCTGCCAGCCTTATATGCGCCTGATCCATTTCCATACCGGCTTCCTTTGACGCGGCGAAGGCATAATAGGGCTGAACCTTGCGTTGCTCAAAATAGCGTGCAAACCGGTCAATTACCTGCTGGCACATATAGGACCCTCCGGCATTTTCAAAAAACGCCTGCCCTTCAAGTGATGGGGTCGCAAAAGCAGGAAACTGCTTTCGCACGTAATCCAGGTCAAGTGCCGTCATGCTGGTTCTCCCTTGCCGATATTCCATCAATTCTGAAGAAGATTGCCTCATTAAGCAACCGCCTCAACAGAGGATGAAGCGATAACGAAAACGTGATCCTGATCATAAGCATTTATTAATATCTTGTTGGTACCGTTACAGGGAAAGGAGTTTCCCTAGTATGAGATATTTTTTCCCGGCTTCATTCAAGTTCAAGGTTTTTGGCGTATCGCTTGCCATTGTTCTTACATGTCTTGCCATCAAAACCGCGCGGGCAGATACGCTCGAATTGATCTGCCATGATCAGCACGGTCGCACGCGGCTGTTAACGGCACATACGGATGCCATGCTGATCTACAATCCCTCACGGCCGCAGGATGTCTTCTGGCTGGATACCAGCAAGCATAATTATCTTGATCTGCTTGCTTTTGAAAACCAGGCCTGGACGTTCATCTATGATCGAGACCGCAGAATCGACACGCTTTATCAACGCGTGGTTGGTGATTTCTATATCTGTGAGGATCGCCGCCCTGCCTGAACATAAAAACCCCCGGGATCCGAGGCAAGAACCGCCAGGTATCCCGAGGGGTTTACATGGTGAGCGGTACAGGATTCGAACCTGTGACCCAGTGATTAAAAGTCACTTGCTCTACCAACTGAGCTAACCGCCCGTAAGGGTGATGACAGGTTTAGGAGAAACAGCCTGCTTTTTCAACCCCCTCTTTTTCTGATCGGTTATTTTTTCTCAGCGCAGCGTTCCTTCAGGGCTTCAGCCACTCGTTTGGGGACAAAAACGCTGACATCACCACCAAGAAGTGCCACCTCTTTGACCATTCTTGATGCGATGAACTGATTACGTTCCGATGCCATGAGAAAAACGGTTTCAATATCACGTCTCATCCGCCTGTTCATGCCGGTCATCTGGAATTCGTAATCAAAATCTGTCACCGCCCTTAGCCCGCGCAGAATCATCTTGGCGCCAACACTCTGGGCATAATCGATGAGGAGACCTGAAAAGGTCTGAACTTCAATATCCGCCGTCAATCCCTTTTCGATCTTCATGGCATCGACTTCCTGGCGGAGAAGTTCTACCCGCTCATCGATGGTAAACATCGGGGATTTACCGATATTGATGGCCACCGACACAATCAGGCGGTCGGTCAGTGTCGCCCCACGTTCGATGATATCCAGATGACCGTTTGTCACCGGATCAAAACTGCCGGGGTAGATTGCGATCAAGCTCATTTGCCGTCTTCTCCCTTCGCAGCATCGGTCTCGGATGTGTCACTATCCGCTGTTTCGGATGTTCTTCCGGGGGAATCATCGGCTGAGATGTCTTCATCCTCGCTTATCTCATCATCATCCTTTTCCTGGATGAGGCCGATGGACACCACCTTTTCATCCTTGCCGATGCTGAACAATGTCACCCCTTGAGTCTTGCGTCCGGCGATACGGATACTGTCACCGTCCTGGGCGTGAACGCGGATACGGATCACCGTTCCGCCATCGGTGGCGAGCATCAACTGGTCATCTTCAAGCACGGGAAATGAGGCCACAACCTTGCCGTTGCGTTCTGAAGTCTCAATATTGGCAACCCCCTGGCCGCCACGTCCGGTGATGCGGTAGTCATCTGCCTTGGTTCTCTTGCCGTAGCCGTTTTCAGTCACGGCAAGAACATACTGATTTTCAGGATCATCGAGCACCGACATGGAAACAACCCGGTCATCGCCAAGAAGACGCACGCCCCTTACGCCGGTGCTGTCGCGGCCACGAAACAGGCGAACCGCCTCAGCCTTGAAACGGATCGCCTTGCCGTTCCGGGTCGCCATCATGATATCATCATTCTCGGTGCAGGGGTGAACGGAGATCAGGCTGTCCCCCTCCTTCAGTTTCATGGCGATCTTGCCGTTGCGCTTGATATTGGTGAAATCAGAGAGCATGTTGCGGCGAATATTTCCTTCGGAGGTCGCAAAGACAACATTAAGGCTTTCCCAGAGTTCCGGATTGTCCGGCATCGGCATGACGGTCTGGATCGTCTCATCCGGATCAATGGGCAGGAGATTGACCATTGCCTTGCCCTGCGCTTGCGGTGCAGATTCCGGCAGGCGATAGCATTTCAACTGATATACCGTTCCTTTGGAGGTGAAGAACAGGATCGGCGTGTGGGTGTTGGCGACAAAAAGCCTCGTCACAAAGTCTTCGTCGCGCGTCCGCATTCCGGCACGCCCCTTGCCGCCGCGGCGCTGGGCCCGATAAACCGAGAGCGGGACCCGTTTGATATAGCCGCGATGGCTTACGGTCACCACCATGTCTTCGGACTGGATGAGATCCTCATCATCCTGATCACCAATCTGATCGCTGATTTCGGTGCGACGTTCATCGCCAACCATTTCACGCGACTGGGCAAACTCCCCGAGAATGACTTCGATTAGACGTTCGCGATTGGAAAGGATTTCAAGATAATCGCTGATCTTTTCAGCAAGTTCTCGCGTTTCTTCGGCAAGTTTGTCGCGCTCCATGCCAGTCAGGCGCTGAAGCCTGAGTTCAAGAATGGCTTTTGCTTGGGTTTCGGAAAGACGATATTTTCCATCCTCCACCTCACGCCCCGGCTCGGCGATCAGCGCGATGAACGGCGCGACTTCTTCGGCAGGCCAGAGCCGCTCCATCAGTGATTTTCTGGCATGTTCGGCATCCGGTGCCTTGCGGATAAGTTCGATCACTTCATCAATGCTGGTAAGTGCCACCATCAACCCGGCCAGAATATGTGCCCGGTCTCTCGCCTTGGTGAGCAGATGACGGGTCCGGCGGGTGACTACCTCTTCACGGAAGGAACAGAACGCCCGGATAACATCGAGAATCCCCATCTGTTCCGGTTTGCCGCCATTAAGCACCAGCAGATTGACCGAAAACGTCGTTTGCAGACGGGTATGACGGTAGAGCTGGTTGAGCACCACATCACCCTGGGCATCACGTTTCATGTCAATGACAACCCGCATGCCGCTGCGGTCGGATTCATCGCGGATATCGCTTATACCCTCGATGGTTTTGTCCCGAACGAGTTCGCCGATACGCTCCAGAAGCTGGGCCTTGTTCACCTGATATGGAAGTTCATGGATGACGATGCGGTCCCTGTCTCCCTGCTCCACCTCTGCCTTGGCCCGAACAGGAATGCTGCCGCGTCCGGTTTCAAAAGCGCTACGTATTCCGGCCCGGCCCATGATGATCCCGCCTGTCGGAAAATCAGGCCCGGGGACGATTTCCATCACTTCATCAAGCGTAATAGCCGGATTACGGATATAGGCCATGCAGGCATCAATGACCTCGGTGGGATTATGCGGCGGGATATTTGTCGCCATACCAACCGCAATACCGCCGGCGCCATTGACGAGAAGATTGGGATATTCCGCGGGCAGAACAGATGGCTCTTCCTGCGTTTCATCGTAATTGGGGATGAAATCGACGGTATCGCGATCAATATCCCGAAGCAGGGCTTCGGCCACCTTGGCAAGCCGGGATTCGGTGTAACGCATGGCAGCCGGGGGATCGCCATCGACGGAGCCGAAATTCCCCTGCCCGTCCACCAGCGTGACACGCATGGAGAAATCCTGCGCCATCCGAACCATGGATTCATAAATCGCGCTGTCGCCATGGGGGTGATAGTTCCCCATCACGTCCCCGACAACACGGGCCGATTTACGATATTGTTTCGACCAGTCGTAGCCGCCTTCCATCATGGCATAGAGAATGCGGCGATGCACCGGCTTCAGCCCATCCCGAACATCGGGCAAGGCCCGCGAGACAATGACGCTCATCGCGTAATCGAGATAGGATTTCCGCATTTCTTCGGTGATGGAAATCCCGGTTTCGCCGGGACGTGACTGATCCGTCAATCGCTTTACTCCAACAGAGAAAATCTTGTTAATAATTTAGCAAAATTGACGAAAAAATACCAGATATTGTTGTCACAAAAGTGAAAAGAGCACCGCCTGAGCGGTGCTCTTTGATTTCAAAAAATCCTGGCGGTTCAATACCTGAAAACAGATCAGAACGGGATATCATCATCCAGATCACCACCCATGGGCGGGGCTGGACGCGGGCTTTGGTCAGAAACCTGATAGGAACTCGACTCATTGCTGACATAGCCCCCCGAATCGCCGCTGTCACGACCACCTACAAGGGCAAGCTCCCCCCTGAAGCGGGCCAGCACCACTTCGGTCGAATACCGGTCCGCCCCGGATTGATCCTGCCATTTCCGGGTCTGCATCTGGCCTTCCAGATACACCTGGCTTCCCTTGCGCAAATACTGTTCGGCAATCCGGCCCAGATTCTCGTTGAAGATGACGACATTGTGCCATTCCGTGCGTTCGCGCTGCTCACCGCTGTTCCGGTCTTTCCAGCGTTCCGAGGTCGCCACGGAAAACTTGATGATCTTGTTGCCATCGTTGAGGCTGACCACTTCAGGGTCGCGCCCCAGGCGCCCCAAAAGGATGACTTTGTTCACGCTTCCGGCCATGATGTATTTCTCCCTTGATAACCAGCAACAGCATACGAAACCATTTGCAGACGGGCAATTGACAACTGATGAATACGGCCAATTTTATTGAGCGTAAGACAAAATTTTTATAGCAATTTCCACCTTGCCCCCTATAGTTCCGATATGCCTGACACAACAACCAGCAATTCCGCCACGGTTTCATCTCCCGCCGAAGCCAAACGCCTTATCCATGTCCGCGGTGCCCGTGAGCATAACCTCAAGGATATCACCGCCGATATCCCGCGTGATTCCTTTGTTGTCCTGACGGGGCTTTCAGGTTCAGGCAAGTCAAGCCTCGCGTTTGATACGATCTACGCCGAAGGGCAGCGCCGATATGTGGAATCGCTTTCAGCCTATGCACGCCAGTTTCTCGAGATGATGCAGAAACCGGATGTTGACCTGATCGAAGGCCTCAGCCCGGCAATTTCCATCGAACAGAAAACCACGTCCCGAAACCCGCGCTCAACCGTCGGGACGGTGACCGAAATCTATGATTACATGCGCCTGCTCTGGGCACGGGTCGGCATCCCCTATTCCCCGGCCACCGGCCTGCCCATCCGCAGCCAGACCGTCAGCCAGATGGTCGATGGGGTGCTTGGCCTTGAGGCGGGCACCCGGCTCTATCTTCTGGCCCCGATCGTGCGGGGACGGAAAGGTGAATACCGCAAGGAGCTTTTGAGCCTGCACGCGCGCGGATTTCAGCGGGTCAAGATCGATGGCGAAATGTTCGACATGGAATCGCTTCCTGCTCTCGACAAGAAGAAGAAGCACAATATCTCCATCGTGGTGGACAGGCTGGTGATCCGCCATGATGACGATGACCTGCCGACACGGCTGGCCGATTCCATTGAAACCGCGCTGAAACTCACCGATGGACTGGTCATTGCAGAAGAAGCTGACAGCGGCAGGGAACATGTTTTTTCCGCCCGCTTTGCCTGCCCCGAATCCGGGTTCACCATCGATGAGATCGAACCCAGACTGTTTTCCTTCAACAACCCGTTCGGGGCCTGCCCGGATTGCGACGGGCTTGGCAAATCCAGTCACTTTGACCGCCAGCTTGTCATCCCCAATCCGGCCAAGACCCTGCGCGACGGGGCGGTGGCGCCCTGGGCGTCCTCGACGGCGAAATACTATATCCAGACGCTCGAATCCCTTGGCCGCCATTACAAGTTCAATATGGATACACCGTTTGAGAAACTGAGCCAAAACCATCAGGAGATCATCCTGTTCGGATCCGGCGGGGAAACGGTGCAGATGCAATATGATGACGGACTGAGATCATACCGCACCAGCAAGCCTTTCGAAGGCGTCATCCCAAACCTGCAACGCCGGATGCGGGAAACCGATTCCGCCTGGATACGGGAAGAGTTGGCCAAATTCCAGGCAGATCACCCCTGCGACAGTTGCGGCGGCAAGAGGCTCAAGCCCGAAGCGCTTGCCGTCAAGGTCGCCCAATACGACATTGCCGAGATTTCCACGCTGTCCATCGGCGAGGCCGTTGACTGGTTCGGCTCGGTATCATCTCAGTTGAACGAGCAGGAAAACACCATCGCCAGCCGGATCCTGAAGGAGATCAATGAGCGGTTGATGTTCCTTGCCAATGTCGGGTTGAGTTATCTTTCCCTCGGGCGGGCTTCCGGCACGCTTTCGGGGGGTGAGTCCCAACGCATCCGTCTTGCCTCGCAGATCGGCTCCGGGCTTACGGGCGTGCTCTATGTGCTGGATGAACCTTCGATCGGCCTGCATCAGCGTGACAATGATCGTCTTCTGCAGACCCTCAAGAGGTTGCGTGATCTCGGCAATACCGTGCTGGTAGTCGAGCATGACGAAGAAGCCATTCTTGCCGCAGATCATGTCATTGACATGGGGCCGGGTGCGGGCGTTCATGGCGGGCATATTGTCGCCAAAGGCAAGCCGGATGATATCTGCCGCGTCGATGCATCGCTGACCGGCCAGTACCTCAACGGATCGCGGGAAATCATGATCCCGGATGAGCGCCGGCGACTGAACAAGGAGCGGATGATCCACCTCAAAGGGGCTACGGGCAACAACCTCAAGAAGGTCAATGTTTCCTTCCCCCTCGGGGTGATGACCTGCGTTACCGGCGTTTCGGGAAGCGGGAAATCCACGCTGGTGCTGGAAACGTTGTGGAAAACCATGGCGCGTCTGCTCAACAATGCGCGCGAAGTGCCGGCACCGCTTGAAAAAATCGAAGGTCTCCATCTGGTGGATAAAGTGGTTGATATCGATCAGTCCCCGATCGGCCGGACGCCACGGTCAAACCCTGCCACCTATACCGGTGCCTTCACCCCGATACGGGAATGGTTTGCCGGTCTGCCCGAAGCCAAAACGAGGGGATATGCGCCAGGCCGGTTCAGCTTCAATGTGAAAGGTGGGCGATGTGAAGCCTGCCAGGGCGACGGGCTGATCAAGATCGAGATGCATTTCCTGCCTGATGTCTATGTGACCTGCGATACCTGCAAGGGAAAGAGGTACAACAGGGAAACCTTGGAAATTACCTGGAGAAACAAATCCATCGCTGATATTCTTGACATGACGGTGGAAGACGGTTTGTCCTTTTTCAAGGCGGTTCCAACCGTGCGTGAGAAGCTTGAAACCATGATGCGCGTCGGTCTTGGCTATATCAAGATAGGCCAGCAGGCCACCACGCTTTCCGGTGGTGAGGCCCAGCGGATCAAACTTTCCAAGGAATTGTCACGACGGGCCACGGGACGGACCGTCTACATTCTGGATGAGCCCACAACCGGGCTGCATTTCGAGGATATCCGCAAACTTCTCGACGTTCTGAAAGAACTCGTCGAAAGCGGCAATACCGTTATCGTGATTGAGCACAACCTTGACGTCATCAAGACGGCGGACTGGATTGTTGATATCGGCCCTGAAGGTGGTGATGGCGGCGGTGAGGTTGTTGCGGTTGGCACCCCGGAAGATATTGCGGCATCGGCGGTTTCCATCACCGGGCAGTATCTTTCCATGGTCATGGCGCGCCAGCGCCAGCGCAAGAAGAAAGCCAGATAATCCGATGCGTGATGGGACAAACGGCCTTGTGCATATCATCGGGGGCGGCATGGCCGGATGTGAGGCCGCCTGGCAGGTGGCCGAGGCGGGTATTCGGGTGATCTTGCATGAAATGCGCCCCCACCGGGGCACCGATGCCCATGAAACGGATGGCCTGGCTGAGCTGGTCTGTTCAAATTCATTCCGCTCGGATGATGCAACAGGAAACGCGGTTGGCGTCTTGCATGAGGAAATGCGGCGGCTCAATTCCCTCATCCTTGCCATGGCCGATAAAACAGCAGTTCCGGCAGGCGGCGCGCTTGCCGTTGACCGGAACCTTTTTTCCGAGGCGGTCGAAGAGAAAATCAACACCCATCCCATGATCCATGTTGAGCGGGAAGAGATCAGCGGCATGCCTCCGGACGACTGGTCCAACGTGATCATTGCGACGGGGCCCCTCACCTCACCTGACCTCAGCGCGGCTATCCGTGAGGTTACCGGCGAAGCGGACCTGGCCTTCTTTGATGCCATCGCCCCGATCGTGCATCGCGACAGTATTAATATGGATATCGCCTGGTTTCAGTCCCGCTATGATAAAGGGGATGGCAGTGACTATATCAACTGCCCGCTTGATAAAGAGCAGTATTCGCATCTGATCACCGCTATGCTGGAAGCGGAAAAGATGGATTTTCGTGAATGGGAAGCCAACACACCTTATTTCGAGGGCTGTATGCCCATCGAAGTGATGGCGGAACGGGGGGTGGACACGCCACGCTTCGGGCCGATGAAACCGGTCGGGCTCACAGATCCCCGGACCGGCAAACGCCCTTATGCGGTTGTCCAGCTCAGGCAGGATAACGCCCTCGGAACGCTTTATAACATTGTCGGCTTCCAGACAAAGATGCGCCATGGACCGCAGACAGAGGTATTCAGGCTTATCCCTGGCCTTGAGAATGCTTCCTTTGCGCGACTTGGCGGGCTGCATCGAAACACTTTCATCCGCTCCCCGAAGCTTCTTGACAGGGAATTGCGGCTCAAATCCATGCCCCGGCTTCGTTTTGCCGGCCAGATGACCGGTGTTGAAGGATATGTTGAATCCGCCGCCATCGGCCTCATGGCCGGTCGCATGGCCGCTGCGCAGGAAAAGGGGGCTGAGTTCACCCCGCCGCCGCCTGAAACGGCGCATGGCGCTCTCCTTGCCCATATCACGGGCGGGGCCAATGCCGATACGTTCCAGCCCATGAATGTCAATTTTGGTCTCTTTCCCGATCTCGATACAGGTGAAATGACGCCTGATCCGGTGACCGGCCGCAGACCCCGCCGGCCCAAGGGACGGGACCGTAAAGCACTTTTTGCGGCACGGGCGCTGAAATCTATGGAAGACTATATCAGCGCGCAAGCACCTCTACCATCATCCTGAACGCCAGCATGGGATGTCTTGAGGGATAATCAAGGCGTGACGCATCCTGGCACAACCAGGCGATGAGCGCCATTGGCGGATAGCCAGGCTTGACGGGAAAGTGCGCCTCCCCTCCTTCCATCACATCAGCAAGACATGCCAGCACGGAAGCCATGGCCTCAGCTTCGCCATCCAGTTTCAGCCCATCTTCAATAAGCACCGCAAATTCCTTATGGATGAAACCACCGTCACTGCCATCGAGCACGGCGGCCACGAGGCGCTCAGTTGCATGGGCAAGCCTTGCGCGATCAAGACGTTGACCGGACCAATCCAAAATCCGTTCAGCAAGGGGAACATGATCGGTCTTTCCCGTTTCAAACGCCTCACGCCAAAAGGTCAGCCTTGCGGCAGCGATCAGGTTTTCCGATGCTCTGGTTGCGCGCCGATATTCAAGCCACAAAAGAAGCATATCAGCAAGAAATGCCCGGTCCCTGCGGGCAGCAAATCCTGTTGTCAGCGCCAGCGCCGGGAATTCATGACGTAATGCGGAAACGGAATCCATCCTTATCCCTTTTCCGAAACCTCCAGCGCTGCCAGGGCAACCTTCCGGCCTTCGCTCAAGAGAAGATTCCAGGTTCGGCAGGCCGCGGCCGTGGTGAGAATTTCAGCAGGCAAGCCCGCAGCATTCAGATCACGGCGCAGTTCCATGAAGGGATGATTCATCATCTCACCCACGCCGACAATCATCAGGTCAGGCCGGTGCGGTGAGGCAAGAGCCGCCGCAAAGTCATCAATGCTGAGGGTTTCACGATCCCTGACATACCAGGGCAGGATCGAAAATCCGCTCCCATCCTCCCCGATGATCATGATCGGCCCTTCATGGGACTGGTCGCTGAAAACAAACTTGCCGCCGCTGTAGTCGCTGATAACGGGGGCCGTGGGAAGAGATGCCGACATCAGCGTTCGTATTCAGGGGTGGGCACATCTTCGTCATCGTCCGGGATGATATTGAACCAGACAAGTGTTCCCACGGCGACAAAAATCGATGAATACGTCCCGATAACGATTCCCCAGATCATGGCCAGGGCAAAATCCGCCAGCACCGCGCCACCAAAAACACTGATCGACACGAGCGCCAGAAGCGTTGTCAGTGATGTCATGACGGTCCGGTTCAGGGTCTCATTAAGTGAAATGGTCAGAATCTCAGGAATAGGACGGGATTTATATCGCTTGAGATTATCGCGGACCCGATCAAACACGACGACGGTATCGTTGATCGAGTATCCGGCGATGGTCAGCAATGCGGCCACGGTTGCCAGATTAAACTCAAACCCCGTGATCGAGAAAACCCCGACCGTGGTAATCACATCATGGCTCAGCGCGATAATGGCACTGACGGCAAAAGGCCATTCAAAACGGAACCAGATATAGATCATGATGGCGCCGATCGCCGCGATGATTGCCATGAGCGCTTTCTGGCGCAACTCCCCGCCAACAACCGCACCGACATATTCCGTCCGGCGGATCGTGTATTCTTCGCCCAGGGTCGTCTGGACCAGCGCCACCGCCGCCTTGTCAACATCGGAAAGGCTTTCGCTGTCTTCAAGATTCTGGGATTGAACACGGATCAACACGTCGGTATCAAGACCGAATTCCTGCAAGGAGACATCGCCAAGGTCAAGCTGGCCGAGCTGTTGACGCAAGGCCTGAATATCAGCAGGCCCATTCTTGGAGCGGACTTCAACCAGAAATCCGCCACGGAAATCAATACCGGTATTAAGACCGATAAATGCCCAGGATGCGAGTGAACCAAGAACAAGAAGAAGAGAGAAGATCAGCGCTATCCTGCGGGCGGCAAGAAAAGGGATGTTGGTATTCTGCGGGACAATTTTCAGCAAACGCATCGCTTCACCTATAAAACCAGCTGACCGGGTTTGGTGCGATTAAGCCACAAGACCACAATCATCCGTGTCACCATCACGGCCGAGAACATGGATGTCACCACCCCGATGGCGAGGGTGACCGAAAAGCCCTTGACCGGACCTGACCCCAGGAAAAAGAGGAAAAGCGCTGCGGCCAGTGTCGTGAGATTGGCGTCAATAATGGTCGCGGTGGCCTGTTTGAAGCCGGTATTGACCGATGATGCAATCGTTCTGCCTTTTGCGTATTCCTCGCGGATACGCTCAAAAATAAGGACATTGGCGTCCACCGCCATCCCCATGGTCAGGACGATCCCGGCTATACCGGGCAGGGTAAGCGTCGCCTGCAACAGGGACAGAGCCGCGATCAGCAGGATCATGTTGATGGCAAGAGCCATGGTGGCGAAGATGCCGAATCTTCCGTAACTCAACACCATGAAGACGACAACACCAATCAGGCCGATGATGGAAGCAAGTTTCCCGGCTTCGATACTGTCGCTACCGAGGCCCGGGCCAACGGAACGCTCTTCGAGGACAGCCAGCGGGGCCGGCAGAGCCCCTGCACGCAACAGCAAGGCAAGTTCATCGGATTCTTCAACGGTGAAATTGCCTGATATCTGCCCATTGGAGAAAATCTGCGCCCGGATGACCGGCGCGCTCACCACCTTGTCATCAAGCACGATGGCAAAGGGCCGGCCGATATTCTGCCCCGTCACCTTGCCAAACCGGGCGCCGCCGGTGGCGTTGAGGGTGAAGTTGACAACAGGGTCGTTATTCTCACCAAAACCCGGCCGGGCATCATCAAGCATGTCACCCGAGATCAGCACCCGCTTGCGGACAAGATAAAGCTGGCCGCTACCATCAGCGGCAGGCAGAATTTCCGATCCGGGCGGAATACGGCCAGAAGCTTCAACCTCAACGGCTGAAGCCGAAATATCAACCAGCTGAAAGCCAAGCCGCGCCGTCCGGCCGAGAAGACGTTTGATATCATCCGGATTATCAACACCGGGAAGCTGCACAAGTATCCGGTCCTGGCCCTGACGCTGGATGATCGGTTCTTTCGTTCCGGTTTCATCAATCCGGTTGCGGACAATTTCAATCGCCTGATCTACGGTAATCCGGGCAAGGTCCTGCATACCGGTATCGGAATAGTTTATGACAAAACGGCCTGAACTTTCCTCAATCTGCATGTCCTGGCCGATAAAATCCCGTATCGCCTCCCTGGCCGCGGCAATCTCTTCTGCATCCCGGATCGAAAAGACAACCTTTGTATCATCGGAAACAAGCCCGCGGATTCCAATACGGTTTTCGCGCATCTCAACTCGAATGGCCTCAGCCATGTTTTCAAGCCGTTCGGTCACCACTTTATCAAGCTCAACCTGAAGCAGCAGATAGGAGCCGCCCTGCAGGTCAAGCCCGAGATTTATCTGCCGGTCGGCGAAGAACCCCTCATCCTGCCCGTTCATCAGATTGGGCAGTGCAAGCACAACCCCGATGGCACAGACCATGCTGATGAGGACAATCTTCCATTTCTCGAAAACAATCATCAAAGATACGCTCAGGTCAGGTGGTAAAGGTTACTTCTTGCCTTTTTCAGGTTTCATCAGCTCGCCATTCTTGTCGCGAACCTCGGCGATCATCGCGCGAACCACATTCACAACCACGCCTGACGCAATCTCAACCTCGACGGTGTCTTTTTCATCCACGGCTTTGGTCACCTTGCCGGCGATACCACCTGAAGTGATCACCTGATCACCTTTCTTGAGGCTGTTCACCAGAAGGCGATGTTCCTTGGCGCGTTTCTGCTGCGGGCGGATCAGCAGAAAATAGAAAACAACAAAAATAAGCAGGAACGGCAGCAACTGGGCAAGGGCACCAGGGCCACCAGCACCGGCGGACTGAGCAAAGGCAGGTGAAATGATCATGGCCATCTCCAAATTTTTCAAGCGTGATGTTGCGGCACGATACTACCTTGAGCTTGGGATGCGCAATGATAAACCTTAGCAAAACGTCAAGTTTTTCGCTAGGATGTCTTTCATATTGCTTTGACTGACCGGATGAAATCTGAACATGACTGAAAAGAACGTTGCTGATCCTGCTCTTTATGCACTTCTTGAACGGATAGCTTCGGCGCTGGAAGAGAGGAATGCAACCGCGCGCGTCTCCGCGCCTTCAGATGAATTTTCAGCTTTTGTATGGCAGTCAGCGACCCTTGATTTTGACCCTGTCCGCAGCGTGAACCGCATTCCCTTGTCCCTGCTCAGGGGAATTGACTATCAGCAGGACAAGCTGATGGAAAACACCTTGCGCTTTGCCAGAGGTTTTGCCGCCAACAACGCTCTTCTCTGGGGGGCGCGGGGAACCGGCAAGTCGTCGCTCGTCAAGGCAATTCATGGTGAGGTTTCGGTGGCAAATCCACTGGTGCTTGTCGAAATTCACCGCGAGGATCTGGCAACCCTGCCCCAGCTTTTAAGCGCCATAGGAACCGACAGGCGGCGTTTTATCGTATTCTGTGATGATCTCGCCTTTGAAAGCGGGGAAAGCTCTTACAAATCGCTCAAAGCCATTCTCGAAGGCGGGATAGAGGGCCGGCCTGAGAACGTGATCTTCTATGCCACATCAAACCGGCGTCACCTGATGGCCCGGGACATGATCGAAAATGAGCGTTCCACCGCCATCAATCCTTCGGAAGCGGTGGAGGAGAAAGTCTCCCTTTCCGATCGATTTGGTCTCTGGCTAGGTTTTCATTCGATTGATCAGGACACCTATCTTGCCATGATCAACGGCTATGCCGACGCCATCGGCCTTGCCAAGGGATCGGCGCGGGCGGAGCTTGAGAAGCAGAGTCTCGCCTGGTCCGTCTCACGCGGGAGCCGTTCGGGGCGTGTTGCCTGGCAGTTTATCGTCGACACGGCCGGTGAGGCCGGTATCAAGATCACTTTCTGATCCGGGAAAACTGATATCAGGTCAGGTAATCCTGGGGATTGACGGGCTTGCGGGCCTTGCGCAATTCAAAATGCAGTTGCGGTGAATCAACGCGGCCCGTCATCCCGACGGTGCCGATCACATCACCCTGATCGAGACGCTGCCCCTCTTCCACCTCAATCGAGCCAAGATGGGCATAGGCCGTGATCCAGCCGCCATCATGCTTGACCAGCACAAGATTGCCAAAGGATTTAAGCCCGGCCCCGACAAAGGCCACCTGCCCTTTTTGCGCCGCCCTCACGGCACTGCCAGTTTCGGCGCCGATATTCACGCCGTCGTTATGCACGCCGCGGGCGGTTTCGCCAAAGGTTTCGATGATCGTGCCATCAACCGGCCATGAAAACGTCCCCCCGCTGGTGAATGCAACGCGCTGTCCGACCGATTTCGGCACCGGATTGACGGCGATATTTTCTGCGGGGGTTATCGTTTCCGGGGTGGATTGATCCACCGGCAGATCAAGCAGGGAATAATCAAGACGCCGCGGTATCGCCACCGCCATTCCCTGCCGCAGGCTATACGGCTCTTCAAGACCGTTGAGGCGAATGATGTCGCTGACGCTCACCGAATAGCGTTTGGAGATTTTCTGCAATGTATCGCCTGCCGCAATGATATGTGATCGCGGTTTGGGAACCTCGAGCGTGTCAAGCCCCGTCAACTCATAGGGCGGGGCCAGATTATTGGCCAGAATGATCCGCCTTGGCGTGACCCCATAACGGTTGGCGATGGTGTAGATCGTATCGCCAGGCTCAACCCTGATAATCCCGTCAGGCGGGACTTCCTGCTGGTTCTGGCGTTTCGGGGCATCCTTCACCGGCAGAAGTGCACGTTCCGTGTTCAGTCCGGCACAGCCC